>NZ_JAFMZZ010000001.1:1267951-2535902 GCF_017356245.1 Bordetella petrii | reverse complement strand
AGCCGGTACCAGTCGCGCCAGTTGTTCATTGAGCTGGACCGCAGCAATGCCCAGGCCCGCACGCTGGATACCGACTGGCGCCGCTTGCAGCTCGAGCGCGCCGAGCTGGCGCGCAACGCCCGCGTCGACCGCGCCGCGCGCGAAGACCTGAAAATGATTCCCATCGTGCCTGACCGCACGCTGTACGTGAACCAGCAGCCGATACCGGCTGGAGGCGCGCAATGAAGCGCGTGCCATTCTTCGACAACCCCGTGCTGCGCGGGCAGCTGCCCACCTGGCGCGCCCGCCTGGTGCTGTTGATGCTGTTCGGCGGCTTTGCCGTGCTGGCGGGGCGCGCCCTGTACCTGCAGGGGCTGTCCACCGAGTTCCTGCAGCAGCAGGGCGAGCGCCGCTACGAGCGCACCCTTACCCTGTCGGCCACCCGCGGCAAGATCCTGGACCGCAATGGCGTGGTGCTGGCATCCAGCGTGCCGGCGCGCGCCATCTGGGCCATCCCCGAAGACGTCAAGCCCGCCACCGGCGCGCAGCTGGCCGAGCTGGCCAAGCTGCTGGACACCTCGGTGGCCGACCTGCGCGGCCGGCTGGCCGACGAAGACCGCAATTTCGTCTACCTGAAGCGCCAGGTGCCCATGGAAGTGGCCGACCAGATCAAGAAGCTGGACGTGCCCGGCATCCACCAGCAGCCCGAGACGCGGCGCTACTATCCGGACGGCGAAGTCACGGCGCACCTGGTGGGCTTTACCAGCATCGAAGACAAGGGCCAGGAAGGCGTCGAGCTGGCGTTCAACGACCTGCTGTCCGGCACGCCCGGCAGCCGCCGGGTGATCAAAGACCGGCTGGGCCGCGTCATTGAAGACGTGCAGGCGGTGACCCTGCCGGTCAATGGCCGCGACCTGAACCTGTCGATCGACACCCGGCTGCAGTATCTGGTGTTTCGCGAACTGAACGAAGCCGTGCAGAAGCACCAGGCCGGCGCGGCCAGTGCCATTGTCATGGATGTGCGCACCGGCGAGATTCTGGCGCTTGCCAGCCTGCCTACTTTCGATCCGAACCGCCGCGAGACCTTCCACGCGCCCAACCTGCGCAACCGCGCCATTACCGATACCTTCGAGCCGGGCTCGATCATGAAGCCGTTCACCGCCGCGCTGGCGCTGGACCTGGGCCGCATCAACACCAGCACGCAGTTCGAAACGGGCAATGGCGCGTTCCGCTACCAGGGCAGCACCATCCATGACGTCAGCCGCAACGGCACGTTGACGGTGGCCGGCGTGCTGCGCCGGTCCAGCAATATCGGCATGACGCTGATCTCGGAAAAGCTCGAGTCGCGCGAAATGTGGGAACGCTTCACCGAACTGGGTTTCGGCCGCGCGCCGCAGCTGGGCTTTCCGGGCGCGGCCCCGGGGCGTTTGCGCCCCTGGGACCGCTGGCGCCTGATCGAAAAGGCCACCATGGCCTATGGCTACGGCCTGTCGGTGTCGCTGCTGCAGGTGGCGCGCGCCTATACCGTGTTCGCCCGCGACGGCGACATGGTGTCGCCCACGCTGGTCAAGCGCGACAGCGACCCGACCAGCGTCAAGGTCTACAGCCCCAAAGTGGCGCAGCTGATCCGCGCGATGCTCGAAGCCGCGGCCGGCCCCGACGGCGCCAAGGCGGCGCAAGTACAGGGCTACCGGGTCGCGGGCAAGAGCGGCACGGCGCGCAAGATTGTCGACGGCAAGTACAGCACGCAGCGCTACCGCAGCTCGTTCGTCGGTTTCGCGCCTGTATCCAATCCGCGCATCGTGGTGGCCGTGTCCATCGATGAACCCAAGGTCGGCGGCTACTATGGCGGCGCCATTGCCGCGCCGGTGTTCTCGACCATCGTGGGCGGCAGCCTGCGCATGATGGGCGTGCAGCCCGACGCGCCCTTCGAATCCACGATCGTGGCCGGCGTGCAGGAGCCTTCGCGATGAGCGCGTCCCGTCCTCTCGCCGCCGCGGCCGCCGATGCGCTGGCCTGGCTGCGCGCGCGCGTGGCGGCCGATGCGCAGTTGCGGCTCGATTCGCGTGAAGTGGCGGCCGGCGATGTCTTCGTGGCCTGCCCCGGCGGCTCGGCCGATGGCCGTGCGTTCATCGGCCAGGCATTCGCGCGCGGCGCGGCGGCGGTGTTGTGCCAGGCGCCGGCGCCGGCCGAGGTGGGCGACGATGCGCGCGTGCGCGCCGTGCCCGACCTGCGCGCGCTGCTGGGCGAACTGGCAGACGACTGGTACGGGCATCCTTCGGCCGGCCTGAGCGTCGTCGCGATCACCGGCACCAATGGCAAGACTTCTTGCGTCCAGTGGGTGGCCCAGGCCCTGACCGACGCCGGCAAGCCCTGCGGCAGCATCGGCACCCTGGGCGCACTGCTGCCCGACGGCAGCACGCTGGGCGGCAACCTGACCACGCCCGACGTGCTGAGCGTGCATCGCATCCTGGCCGCCATGCGCGCCGCCGGGGCCCAGGCGGTTGCGCTGGAGGCCTCGTCCATCGGCCTGGAGCAGGGCCGGCTGGACGGTGTGCGCATTGCCGTGGCCGGCTTCACCAACCTGACGCGCGACCACCTCGACTACCACGGCTCGATGGAGCGCTACGAGCAGGCCAAGGCCCGGCTGTTCCAATGGCCCGGCCTGGCCGCCGCCATCGTCAATGCCGACGATGCCGCCGGCGAGCGCCTGTTGCGGACATTGCCGCGCGACCTGGCGCTGGGCTACACCCAGCAGGATGCCCCGGCAGCCTTTCAGGCGCGCGACCTGCAGGCCACGGCGCACGGCCAGGTATTCACCCTGGCCACGCCGGACGGCGAGGCGCAGGTCGTGACGTCGCTGCTGGGCCGCCACAACGTATCGAACCTGCTGCTGGTCGCGGGCGTGCTGTACAAGCTGGGATGGCCGCTGGCCCAACTCGCGCGTGCGCTGGCCGCCACCCGGCCGGTTGACGGCCGCCTGCAGGTCGTGACGCCGCTGCCCCTGCGCAGCCTTGCCGGCGCGGGCCGGGGCCCGCTGGTCGTGGTGGATTATTCCCATACGCCGGACTCGCTGTCGCGGGCCTTGGCGGCGCTGCGGCCGGTGGCCGATGCGCGCGGCGGCCGGCTGGTGTGCCTGTTCGGCTGCGGCGGCGAGCGCGATGCGGGCAAGCGCCCCGAAATGGGCCGCATCGCCGCCGACCTGGCCGACAAGGTCACAGTGTCCAGCGACAACCCGCGCGGCGAAGACCCCGGCGCCATCATCGCGCAGATCCTGGCGGGCATTCCGCGCGGCGCGCGCCTGTTGGTCGAGGCCGACCGCGCGCGCGCCATCATGCAGACCGTCTGGGCGGCCGACCCGGACGACGTGGTGCTGCTGGCCGGCAAGGGCCATGAAACGTATCAAGAGGTCGGCGGTGTCAAACTGCCGTTCGACGACCGCGAATGGGCGCGGCTGGCATTGCTGCTGCCGCAGGCGGGAGCGCTGTCCACCGATACCCGCAGCATCGGCGCCAACGAAGTCTTCCTGGCGCTGGCCGGCGAGCAGTTCGACGGCCATGCTTACCTGGCGCAGGCCGAGGCCGCCGGCGCGTGCGCGGCGATCGTGGCGCACCCGGTGGACGGCGCGTCGCCGCCGCAACTGGTGCTGGGCGATACGCGCCAGGCCCTGCAGCGCATCGGCGCGGCATGGCGCGCGCGGTTCTCGCTGCCGGTGATCGGCGTGGCGGGCAGCAACGGCAAGACCACCACCAAAGAAATGATTGCCGCCATCCTGGCAGACTGGCAGGGCGAGGCGGGCCGGCTGGCCACGGCGGGCAATTTCAACAACGACATCGGCGTGCCGCTGACGCTGCTGCGCCTGCGCGCGCAGCATCGCGCCGCCGTATTCGAGCTGGGCATGAACCACCCGGGCGAAATCGCGGTACTGGCCGCCCTGGCGGCGCCGTCGGTGGCTCTGGTTACCAATGCGCAGCGCGAACACCAGGAATTCATGCATTCGGTCGAAGCCGTGGCGCGGGAGAACGGCGCCAGCATCGAGGCCCTGCCCGACGACGGCGTGGCGGTGTTCCCCGGCGACGACCCGCACTGCGGTATCTGGGAAGCCCAGGCCGGCGCGCGCCGCGTGTTGCGCTTCGGGCTGCAGCCGGGGCTGGATGTCTATGCCGAGAACATCGAAGCCGCGCCGCAAGACACACGCTGCCGGGTGGTGACGCCGGCCGGCAGCGCCGAACTGGTATTGCCGGTGCCGGGCCTGCACAACCTGCGCAATGCGCTGGCGGCCATTGCCGCGGCATTGGCCGCCGGGGCGCCGCTGGCCGGCGCGGTGCGCGCGCTGGCGGCTTTCAGCGCGGTGGCCGGGCGCATGCAGCGCAAGGCGCTGGACGACGGCACGATATTGATCGACGACACCTATAACGCCAATCCGGATTCGGTGCGCGCTGCGGTGGACGTGCTGGCCCAGTTGCCGGCCCCGCGCGTCCTGGTGCTGGGCGATATGGGCGAGGTGGGCGACAACGGGCCGGCCATGCATCGCGAAGTGGGCGAGTACGCCCGCCAGCACGGCATCGACGCACTGTATACGCTGGGCGATGCCAGCCGCGATAGCGCGGCCGCGTTCGGCCCGGGCGCGCTGGCTTGCGGGTCGGTCGACGAGATCGTGGCGGCGCTGCGCAGTGCGCGGCCGGCCAGCCTATTGGTGAAAGGTTCGCGCTTTATGCGCATGGAGCGGGTAGTGAAGGTGCTGGCGACCAACAATAACAAGACCACGGCCGAGCGCCAGGGAGATCCGCATGCTGCTTGAAATCGCCCGCTGGCTGTCTGACGATGTGCGCGCGATCGGCGTGCTGGAATACATCACCATGCGGGCCGTGCTGGCCTGCGCCACCGCGCTGTTGATCGGCCTGGTGGCCGGCCCGCGCGTGATCCGCAAGTTGACCGAAATGAAAATCGGCCAGGCGGTGCGCGCCTACGGCCCCGAGTCGCACCTGGTCAAGACCGGCACGCCCACCATGGGCGGCGCGCTGATCCTGATCGCCGTGGCCATCAGCACCCTGCTGTGGGCGGACTGGACCAACCGCTTCGTGTGGGTCGTGCTGCTGGTGACCTTCGGCTTCGGCTGGATCGGCTGGATGGACGATTACCGCAAGGTGGTCTATCGCGATCCCGAGGGCATGCCGGCGCGGCAGAAATTCTTCTGGCAGGCCACCATCGGCCTGGTGGCGGCGGTGTACCTGGCCTTTGCCGTGTCCGCGCCGGCCAATACCGAACTGTGGCCCCTGTTCAAGGCCTGGGTGAGCAGCGGCTTTGCCATGCCGCTGCCGACCCGCGCCGACCTGATCGTGCCGTTTTTCAAATCGGTCAGCTATCCGCTGGGCGTGCTGGGGTTCGTGGCGCTGACCTGGGCGGTGATCGTGGGCACCAGCAACGCCGTGAACCTGACCGATGGCCTGGATGGCCTGGCCATCATGCCCACCGTGATGGTGGGCAGCGCGCTGGGCATTTTTGCCTACGTGGTGGGCCGGGTCGACTATTCCAAGTACCTGCTGTTTCCGTACATACCCGGCGCCGCCGAGCTGATGGTGCTGTGCGCGGCCATCGCGGGCGCGGGCCTGGCGTTCCTGTGGTTCAACGCCTATCCGGCCCAGGTATTCATGGGCGACGTGGGCGCGCTGGCATTGGGCGGCGCGCTGGGCACCATCGCGGTGATCGTGCGGCAGGAGATCGTGCTGTTCATCATGGGCGGTGTGTTCGTGGTCGAGACGCTGTCGGTGATGATGCAGGTGACCTGGTTCAAGTACACCAAGCGCAAGTACGGCCAGGGACGGCGCATTTTCCGCATGGCGCCGCTGCACCACCATTTTGAAGTCGGCGGCTGGAAAGAAACCCAGGTCGTCGTGCGTTTCTGGATCATCAGCATGATGCTGGTGCTGATCGGCCTTTCCACCTTGAAGTTGCGATGAACAGTTCCGAATCCCCCCGTGCCGACGCGCCGCTGGTCCTGATCCTGGGATTGGGCGAGACGGGCGTGGCTGCCGCGCGCTGGTGCGCCCGGCAGGGGGCGGCGCTGCGCGTGGCCGATACACGCGCCGAGCCGGGCGGGCTGGCGGCCGTGCGCGCCGCGCTGGCCGATGCACAGGTCGATTACCGCCTGGGTTGCGGCGAGGCCTTCGATGCCGCGCTGCTCGACGGGGTATCGCAGCTGGTATTGAGCCCCGGACTGGCGCCCGGGCAGGCGCCGGCCCGCGACCTGCTGGAGCAGGCCGCCGCGCGCGGCATCGAGGTGGTGGGCGAGATCGAACTGTTCGCCCGCGCGCTGGCCGGGCTGGCCGAATCCCGCGACTACCGGCCGCGCCTGCTGGCTGTGACCGGCACCAACGGCAAGACCACGGTAACCGCGCTGACCCGCCAGCTGGTGGCGGCTGGCGGCATGACCGTGCGCGCCGCCGGCAATATCGGCCCGGCCGCGCTGGCCGCGCTGATCGACGCGCTGGACGCCGACGACCTGCCGCAGGTGTGGGTGCTGGAACTGTCCAGCTTCCAGCTTGAAACCACCCGCAGCCTGATGGCCGACGCCTCCACGGTGCTCAACGTGACGCAAGACCACCTGGACTGGCACGGCGGCATGGACGCCTATGCGCAGGCCAAGGCGCGCCTGCTGAAGCTGGCGCGCATCGCCATCGTCAATCGCGACGATCCGCGCGTGGCCGGCATGGTCGATGCGCTGGAAGGCATGGACGTGCGCAGCTTCGGCCGCGACCTGCCGGAACTGGTGGGTGATATGGGCCTGGAGCCGGGGCAGGGCATGGCCTGGCTGGTGGCGTGCGAGCCCAACGATTTCGACGAGCCCGCGCCGCCCGTGCGGCGCAAGAAAGATGCGCCGCCGCCGCGTCGCGGCACGGGGCGCATCAGCCGCCTGATGCCGCTCGACGCGCTGCGCATCCGCGGCCAGCACAATGGCCTGAACGCCCTGGCGGCGCTGCAGCTGGCGCGCGTGCTGAATATAGGCTGGGGTCCGATGCTGCGGGCCTTGCGCGAGTACACCGGCGAGCCGCACCGCGCCGCGTTCGTGCGCACGATCGGCGGCGTCGATTACATCAATGACAGCAAGGGCACCAATGTCGGCGCCACCGTGGCCGCCCTGGAAGGGCTGGGCCAGCCGGTGGTGCTGATCGCCGGCGGCCTGGGCAAGGGCCAGGATTTCTCGCCGCTGGCGCCCGTGGTGGCCCGCCATGCGCGCGCCGTTGTGCTGATCGGCGCCGACGGGCCCGAGATCGGCCGCGTGCTGGCCGACACCGGCGTGCCCTGCGTGGCCGCGCAAGACATGCGCGACGCCGTGCGGCGCGGCGCCGAACTGGCGCAGCCGGGCGACGCGGTGCTGCTGTCGCCGGCCTGCGCCAGCATGGACATGTTCCGCAATTACCCGCATCGCGGCGCGGTGTTCGCGGAAGAGGTCGAAGACCTGGCCCGCGACCGGGGGGAGGTGTAATGAGCCTGATCGCCGACCTGACCGCCAGTGTCAACGCCGTGCGCCCGGGGCGCACCCGCATGCGCAACTACGATGCGCCCCTGGTGCTGGCCGCCACCACGCTGCTGCTGCTCGGCCTGCTGATGGTGTATTCGGCTTCCATCGCGCTGGCCGACGGCCCGCGTTATGCCTCGTACGGCCGTTACTACTTCGTGCTGCGGCACGGCTTGTTCCTGTGCGCCGGACTGATGGCCGGCGCGGTGGTGCTGGTCGTGCCCATCCGGGTCTGGCAGCGCCTGGCGATGCCCGGTTTCATGGCCTCGCTGGCGCTGCTGGTGGTGGTGCTGATTCCCGGCGTAGGCCACGAAGTGAACGGCGCGCACCGCTGGATTCCGCTGGGCCCGCTGAATTTCCAGCCGTCCGAACTGATGAAGCTGGCCGCCCTGCTGTATGCGGCCGACTACACGGTGCGCAAGCAAGAGCACATGCAGGCGTTTTCGCGCGGCTTCCTGCCGATGGCCTGCGCGCTGGGCGGGGTGGGCATGCTGCTGCTGCTCGAGCCCGACCTGGGCGCCTTCATCGTGATCGTGGCCATCGCCGTGAGCATCCTGTTCCTGGGCGGCATCAACGGCAAGTATTTCAGCAGCCTGCTGGCCGTGCTGGTCAGCACCTTCCTGGCGCTGATCTGGCTGTCGCCGTGGCGCCGCGCCCGCCTGTTCGCCTACCTGGATCCCTGGAACGACGCCAATGCCTACGGCAGCGCCTACCAGCTGTCGCATTCCCTGATCGCGCTGGGCCGCGGCGAGTGGCTGGGCGTGGGCCTGGGCGCCAGCGTCGAGAAGCTGCACTACCTGCCCGAGGCGCATACCGACTTCCTGATGGCCGTGGTGGGCGAAGAACTGGGCTTCGCCGGCGTATTGCTGGTGATCGTGCTGTTTGCCGTGCTGATCCAGCGCGGTTTCGACATCGGCCGGCAGGCCATTGCCATGGAGCGCACGTTCGCCGGGCTGGTGGCGCATGGCGTGGCGATCTGGTTCGGCGTGCAGGCGTTCATCAATATGGGCGTCTGCCTGGGCCTGCTGCCCACCAAGGGGCTGACGCTGCCGCTGATGAGCTACGGCGGCTCGGGCGTGGTGATGAACCTGTGCGGGCTGGCCCTGCTGCTGCGCGTGGACATCGAGAACCGCATCATGATGCGGGGAGGGCGCACATGAACGCGCGCACCGTCCTCATCATGGCTGGCGGCACCGGCGGCCACATCATGCCCGGACTGGCGGTGGCCGACGTGCTGCGCGAACGCGGCTGGCGCGTGCTGTGGCTGGGCAACCCCGACAAGATGGAAGGCCGGCTGGTGCCGCCGCGCGGCATCGACCTGGTGCCTCTGCATTTCCAGGGCGTGCGCGGCCGTGGCGCGGCCGCCATACTGAAGCTGCCGTTCCTGCTGCTGCGCGCCTGCGCGCAAGCCTGGGGGCACCTGAAGCAGGCGCGTCCCGACGTGGTGCTGGGCATGGGCGGCTATGTGGCCTTTCCGGGCGGTGTGATGGCCGCTCTGCGGGGCCTGCCGCTGGTCGTGCACGAACAGAATGCCGTGGCCGGTACCGCCAATCGCTGGCTGGCGCGGCTGGCGCGCCGCGTGCTCAGCGGTTTCCCGAACGTGCTGCCGCGCGGCGAAGTGCTGGGCAACCCGGTGCGCCGCGACATGTGCGCGCTGCCCGGGCCGGCGGCCCGCTATGCCGGCCGCACCGGCCCGCTGCGCATGCTGGTGGTGGGCGGCAGCCTGGGCGCGCAGGCGCTGAATACCACGCTGCCGCGCGCACTGGCCCTGATCGATCCGCAGGCGCGTCCGCAGATCACGCACCAGGCCGGCGAGCAGCACCTGCAGCCGCTGCGCGAAGCTTATGCCCAGGCGGGCGTGCAGGCCGATTGCCGGGACTTCATCGAAGACATGGCGGCGGCCATGGGCCAGGCCGACCTGCTGGTGTGCCGCGCCGGCGCCATGACGGTAGCCGAAGTGGCCGCGGCGGGCGTGGCCGCGCTGTTCGTGCCGTTCCCGCACGCCGTCGACGATCACCAGACCGCCAATGCGCGTTTCCTGAGCGATGCGCAGGCCGCCTGGCTGTGCCCCCAGTCCGAGCTGACCCCCGAATGGCTGGCCGACTGGCTGCGCCAGCGCACCCGTTCCGAACTCCTGGCCGTGGCCGAACGGGCGCGCCAGCACGCACGCCCCGAGGCAGCGGCCCATATCGCCGATGTCTGCGAACAGGCAGCGAGGCGCCCATCATGAAACACAGAATCCAGCATATCCACTTCGTCGGCATCGGCGGCTCGGGCATGAGCGGCATCGCCGAGGTGCTGCTCAACCTGGGCTACACCATCAGCGGGTCCGACCTGCAGGAATCGGCCGTCACCCGCCGCCTGGCCGGCCTGGGCGCGCAAGTGGCCATCGGCCATACGGCCGCCAACGTGGCCGGCGCCGGCGCCATCGTGACGTCCACCGCGGTGGCCGGCGACAACCCCGAAGTGATCGCCGCGCGGGCGGCCGGCATTCCGGTGGTGCCGCGCGCCATCATGCTGGCCGAACTGATGCGCCTGAAGCGCGGCATCGCCGTGGCGGGCACGCACGGCAAGACCACCACCACCAGCCTGGTGGCCAGCGTGCTGGCCGCCGGCGACCTGGATCCCACCTTCGTGATCGGCGGCCGCCTGACTTCGGCCGGCGCCAATGCGCGGCTGGGGCAGGGCGAGTACATCGTGGTCGAGGCCGACGAATCGGATGCCTCGTTCCTGAATCTGCTGCCGGTGATGGCCATCGTGACCAACATCGACGCCGACCACATGGACACTTACGGCCATGACGTGGCGCGGCTCAAGAGCGCGTTCATCGAATTCACGCAGCGCCTGCCGTTCTATGGCAGCGCGGTGCTGTGCGCCGACGACGCCAACGTGCGCGAGATCATGCCGTTCGTGTCGCGGCCGATCACCACTTACGGGCTGAGCCCCGATGCGCACGTGCGTGGCGAGAATGTACAGGCCGACGGCACCCGCATGCGCTTCACGGTGCAGCGCCAGGACCGCGCCACGGCGCTGCCGCCGCTGGAGGTCGAACTGAACCTGCCCGGCCTGCATAACGTGCGCAATGCGCTGGCGGCGGTTGCCGTGGCCACCGAACTGGGCGTGCCCGACGACGCCATCAGCCAGGCGCTGGCCTCGTTCAAGGGGGTGGGCCGCCGCTTCACCCAGACCGGCGAATTCCCCGTGCCGGCGGCCCATGGCGGCGGCACGTTCACCTTGATCGACGATTACGGCCATCACCCCGTAGAAATGGCGGCCACCCTGGCGGCCGCGCGCGGCGCATGGCCCGAGCGGCGCATCGTGCTGGCCTTCCAGCCGCACCGCTATACCCGCACGCGCGATTGTTTCGAAGATTTCGTCCGCGTGCTGGGCGGCGCCGACGCTGTGCTGCTTACCGAAGTCTATGCCGCCGGCGAGCCGCCTCTGGTGGCGGCCGACGGCCGCGCGCTGGCGCGCGCCCTGCGGGTGGCCGGCAGGATCGAGCCGGTGTTCGTCGAAGACGTGGCCGACCTGCCGCGGGCCGTGCTGGATTTCGTGCGCGACGGCGACGTGGTGGTCGTAATGGGCGCGGGCTCGATCAGCAAGGTGCCCGGCCTGGTAGGAGAACTGGCATGAATCAACCCGTGACCCGGTCCGTTCCCGACGCGCGCGCGCTGGGCAAAGTGGGTGTCTTGTACGGCGGCCGTTCGGCAGAACGCGACGTGTCGCTGATGTCGGGCAAGGGCGTGCACCAGGCTCTGCTGTCGGCGGGCGTGGACGCTCATCTTTTCGACACCGGCGAGCGTACGCTGGCCGACCTGGCGGCGGCCGGATTCGACCGCGTGTTCATCGCGCTGCACGGCCGCTATGGCGAAGACGGCACCTTGCAGGGCGCCCTGGAATTGCTGGGCCTGCCCTATACGGGCAGCGGCCCGATGGCGTCCAGCCTGGCCATGGACAAGACCATGACCAAGCGTGTGTGGCTGCAGCACGGGTTGCCCACCCCGGCCTTCGAAGTGCTCGATGCGCAGTCCGAACTGCGCACCGTGCCCGACCGGCTGGGCCTGCCGCTGATCCTGAAGCCGCCGCATGAAGGCTCCACCGTGGGCATCACCAAGGTGGTGGGCTATTCGGACATGAAAGAAGGCTATGCCCAGGCCGCCAAATTCGACGACGCCGTGCTGGCCGAGCAGTTCATCGCCGGGCGCGAGTTGACCGTGGCCGTGCTGGGCACGGGCCGTTCGGCGCGCGCGCTGCCGGTGATCGAGATCGTGGCGCCTGGCGGCAACTACGACTACGAGCACAAATATTTTTCGGACGAGACCCAGTACTTCTGCCCGGCCGACCTGCCCGACGCGGTGGCCGGCCAGGTGGCCGACCTGGCGGTGCGGGCGTACCGCGCGCTGGACTGCGCGGGCTGGGGCCGTATCGACTTCATGCTGGACGCAGGCAACCAGCCCTGGCTGCTGGAAGCCAATACGTCGCCCGGCATGACCGGCCATTCGCTGGTGCCGATGGCGGCCAAGGCGGTGGGCATGAGCTATGCCGAATTGTGTGTATCCATTGTGTCGGAGGCTGCCTGCAAAGTGCACAGCCCCGCGCGCAACTCTTGACCGGGACAATCTGTGTGGAACGACGCGCGCACCACCAACCTGATCGCCAACACGCTGGCCGTGCTGGCGGTGGTGGCCATGCTCGCCGCCGGCGTGGCGTGGGTGGCGCATCGTCCGTACTTCACGCTGTCGGCCATCGAGCTCGAGGCGGCGCCCGATACCGACTTGCGCTACGTGTCGCCCGAAGCGGTGCGCGCGGTGATCGCGGGGCGCTTCGAGGGCAATTTCTTTACGGTCGACCTGGACCAGGCGCGCGAGGTGTTCGAGTCGGTGCCGTGGGTGCGGCGCGCCTCGATCCGGCGCATCTGGCCGGACACGCTGCGCGTGCGCATCGAAGAGCAGCAGCCGCTGGCGCTGTGGAACGAGAACCAGATGATCAATACCTGGGGCGAAGCGTTCACGGCCAACACCGGCGAGCTGGACGACGACAGCGCGCTGCCGCAGTTCTCGGGCCCGGAAGGGTCGGAGGGGCTGGTGGTGCAGCGCTATGCCGAGCTGGCGCGCTGGTTCGCTCCGCTGGACCTGCACGTGCGCGAACTGGATTTGAGCGCCCGCTACGCCTGGAAGGCCACGCTGTCGAACGGCATGGTGCTGGACCTGGGCCGCGACCCGGGGGCCGACGCGCCCGACCCGCACGGGCTGCCGGGCGCGCTGCCGTTCGCCGCGCGCATCCAGCGCTTCGTGCAGGCCTGGCCGGCCGTAACCAGCCGCCTGGAAGGGCGCAGCGTCACGCAGGCCGACCTGCGCTACCCGAACGGATTCGCGCTGTCGCTGGCGCCGCTGCCGGACGGGCACTCCAAACCGAAATCTCCATCCACTTCTTCGAAGAAGCGTTAACGCCATGACCCGTGACATCAAGGACCTCATCGTCGCCCTGGATATCGGCACCAGCAAAGTGGTGGCCGTGGTCGCCGAAATCCTGCCGGAAGGGCGCTTCGAAGTGCTGGGGCTGGGCCAGCACGAATCGCGCGGCATGCGCAAGGGCGTGGTCGTCAATATCGAGACCACGGTCAACTCCATCCAGCGCGCGCTTGAAGAAGCGGAGCTGATGGCGGACTGCAAGATCCGCGACGTGTACACCGGCATCGCCGGCAGCCATATCCGCAGCTTCAATTCCAGCGGGATGGTGGCCGTGAAAGACAAAGAGGTCACCGCCACCGACGTGGCGCGGGTGATAGAGACCGCCAAGGCCGTCAACATTCCCACCGACCAGCAGGTGCTGCACGTGCTGACGCAGGAATTCATCGTCGACGGCCAGGAAGACATCCGCGAGCCCATCGGCATGAGCGGCCTGCGCCTGGAAGTGCGGGTGCACATCGTGACCGGCGCGGTCAGCGCGGCGCAGAACATCGTCAAGTGCGTGCGCCGCTGCGGCCTGGAAGTGCAGGACCTGATCCTGCAGCCGCTGGCGTCCAGCCTGGCCTGCCTGACGGCCGATGAAAAAGAGCTGGGCGTGGTGCTGGTGGACATCGGCGGCGGCACGACCGACGTGGCCATTTTCACCGGCGGCGCGATCCGCCATACGGCGGTGCTGCCGATCGCCGGCGACCAGATCACCAATGACATCGCGGCCATGCTGCGCACGCCCACGCCCGATGCCGAGGAAATCAAGCTGCGCTACGGCGTGGCCAAGCAGGTGCTGGCGCGCCCCGACGAAACCGTCGAGGTGCCCGGCCTGGGCGACCGCGGTCCGCGCCAGGTCAAGCGCCAGGCGTTGGGCGCGGTGATCGAGCCGCGCGTCGAAGAGCTGTTCTCGCTGGTGCAGCAGGTGGTGCGCGATTCGGGCTACGAAGACCTGCTCGCCTCGGGCGTGGTGCTGACCGGCGGCACGGCGCAGCTGCCCGGCATGATCGAACTGGCCGAAGACGTATTCCTGAAGCCGGTGCGCGTGGCGGTGCCCGAGTACGAAGGCAGCCTGTCCGACGTGATGCGCAACCCGCGCTTCTCGACCGTGATGGGTCTGCTGCAGGAAGCGCGCATGCAGCGCGTGCGGGGCCGCAAGGTGGCCGCCCAGACCGGCAGCTTCAAGTCGCTGCTGGCGCGCATGAAGGAGTGGTTCATGAATTGATTGCAGGGGCGGACTGGGGCCTGCTCCTGGCTTGCGCCGCCCGACAGGGCGGGGCGGGCAAAAGGGGAGACGTCTCAAACCCGTTGCGGACCATCCGGCCGGCTTCGGCTTTGAGGCGATTCACAAAAGATAGGTTGTTGGGGAATTTTTGTGATTTGCATATTCAGACTTGTGAGGGAGTCATCATGATGAACTTTGAGATGCTTGAGAACAACACCAAAGGGACCGTTATCAAGGTCGTGGGTGTTGGCGGCGCCGGCGGCAACGCCGTCGCGCACATGATCCGCAGCGGCGTCAACGGCGTGGATTTCATCTGCGCCAATACCGACGCGCAGGCGCTGGCGGCCACTAACGCACCGGTGCAGATCCGCCTGGGCCGCACCGGCCTGGGCGCCGGCGCCAAGCCCGAACAGGGCCGCGCATCGGCGGAAACCGCGCGCGAAGAAATCCGGTCGGCCCTGACCGGCGCGCACATGGTGTTCATTACCGCCGGCATGGGCGGCGGCACCGGCACGGGCGCGGGCCCGGTCGTGGCCGAGGTTGCCAAGGAACTGGGCATCCTCACCGTCGGCGTGGTCACCAAGCCGTTTACCTTCGAAGGCAACAAACGCCTGAAGATGGCCGAGGACGGCATCGCCGAGCTGGCCAAGCACGTGCATTCGCTGATCGTGGTGCTCAACGAGAACCTGTACGAGCTGATGGATGAGGACGCGACGCAGGAAGACTGCTTCAAGTCCGCCGACGACATCCTGCACAACGCCTGCGCCGGCATTGCCGAGATCATCAATGTCGAAGGCAACGTCAACGTCGACTTCGAAGACGTGAAGACGATCATGGGCGAGCAGGGCCAGGCCATGATGGGAACGGCGACCGCCAGCGGCGCCGACCGTGCCCGCGTGGCCGCCGAGCAGGCCATTGCCTGCCCGCTGCTGGAAGGCGTGGACCTGAACGGCGCCCGCGGCGTGCTGGTCAACATTACCGCCAGCCGCACGCTGAAGATGCGCGAAACGCGCGAAATCATGGAAACGATCCGCAGCTACGCTTCGGACGACGCGACCGTGATCTTCGGCACCGCCTACGATGAATCGATCGGCGACAGCCTGCGCGTGACGGTGGTGGCGACCGGCCTCGGCCGCAACGCCGCGCGCCCCCAGCTGGTGCAGAACGCCGCCGAAGGGCTGCGCACCGGCACCGACAACCTGCCGATGATGGGCGGGATGGCGGGGCAGGGCGACTACCGCAATCTGGACATGCCGTCGGTGATGCGCAATCCGCGCACCCAGGCGTCGGCCCAGGTGCGCGCGCTGGAAAGCTCGGGCATGGATCACTTCGACATCCCGGCGTTCCTGCGCAAGCAGGCGGATTGATGTAGCAGTACCGGGCCGGGGAACCGGCCCGACTCCCTCGGCGCCGGCCCGCCTTTCCCCAGGCGGGCCGGTCGCGGGGCGGCGCCTGCGTGCGCCGCCCATAAAGGGGACAGGCTTGTCGGCAAATGTTACGCGCGTATCGCGCCAAGCGTGCCGGCGAGGTTACAATGCGTACTTATGCTGGTGATTTCATTGATTTTTACCGGCGCAGGCCTACAGCACAGATCCCATGTTTCGACAGCGCAGCATCCAGAATCTCGTCCGCACTACCGGCGTTGGTGTCCATTCGGGGCGCCGGGTCGAGCTCACCCTGCGTCCTGCCGAAGCCAATACCGGCATCGTTTTCCATCGTGTCGACCTGCCGCAGGTCGTCGACCTGCCCGCGCAGGCCGCCGGGGTGGGCGATACCCGCATGGCGTCGGTGCTGCAGCAGGGCGATGTGCGCGTTTCCACTGTCGAACACCTGATGTCCGCGCTGGCGGGCCTGGGTATCGACAACCTGCACGTCGACCTTACTGCCGAAGAAGTGCCCATCATGGACGGCAGCGCGGCCACCTTCGTTTACCTGCTGCGCTCGGCCGGCATCGTTGAACAGAACGCCCCCAAGCAGTTCATCAAGGTGCTCAAGCCCGTTGAAATCCGCGAAGGCGAAGGCCGCAACCTGAAGTGGGCGCGCCTGGAACCGCACGAAGGCTTTGCGCTGGCGTTTTCCATCGATTTCCGCCACCCGGCCATCGATTCCACCGCGAATTTCGCCGAAATTGACTTCGCCACCCATTCGTACGTGCGCGAAATCGCCCGTGCGCGCACCTTCGGCTTCGTCAACGAAGTCGAGGCCCTGCGCTCCATGGGCCTGGCCCGCGGCGGCAGCCTGGACAACGCCATCGTCATGGACGAATACCGGGTGCTGAACAGCGACGGCCTGCGCTACGACGACGAGTTCGTCAAGCACAAGATCCTGGACGCCATCGGCGACCTGTACCTGCTGGGCAAGCCGCTGGTGGCGCGCTATGTGGCGTGCAAGTCCGGCCACGGGCTGAATAACCAGCTGGCGCGAGCCCTGCTGGCCCAGCGCGACGCCTGGGAACTGGTCACCTACGAATCGCAGGCGGCGGCCCCCCAGGCATTCCGCCACGAATGGAAGCTGGCCTGACGGCCGGCCACGGCCAGTGCCGGTTTTGCCGGCTTCTTTAGTATCGGGCTTTCTTTGGGCGTGAACAGGCCCTAGCTGCCCTTGTGGTGGGCCAGCAGCCTGGCCACCGCGTCCGCCAGCGGCCCCGGCCGCAATTCCTCGCGCAGCTGCTCGAACGCTCCCAGGGCGGTGTCGCCCAGCGGTTCGGCCTCTTTGGGCGGGCGGGGGCTTTTTGCCCCGGGTTTGGGCATTCCGGCTTGAACCCTGACGGCAATTTCGTTAAGGTTCCAGCCTTGGGCGCAGAGTGTCTGTGCGATCCGCGGCGCCAGCTGGCGCAGCTTGGCCGCATGCGCGGCGCTGGGCACCGCCAGTTGCAGGCGCTGGCTTTCCAGCTTGGCCACGACGCATACGGCCGCCAATGCCGGCGGCAGCACTCTGGCCACGGCATGTTGTATTTGCAGATGCGTGCGCGCAGTGGCCAGTACCCCGGCGGCGCGCGCATCATGACCCAGCCAACTCAGCGCGGTGTTGCCTCCCCGCCGGCTGGCAGAAGAACGTGAGCGGTGTGGCGCGGGTTTGTTCATGCCGGCTCGAATAACAGGATCAAGTACCTTGAAAATCGTGATTATGCACGCCCGCGACGGGCAGCCCGGACAGGTGGCGCTGGGCGGCGCGCGGCTGGCCCTGGTACTGGCGGCCGTGGTGGCCACCGCAGCCCTGGTGGGCGCCACCGTACAACGCTACCTTACACCCGTTGCGCCCGCCGCGTATTCCGTCGACTGGGCCACTTATGCCCAGGACACCCAGCCGGCGCGCGAAGCGGCGTTCCTGCGCGAGAATGTCGGCCTGCTGGCCGCCAAGGTCGGCGAGCTGCAGGCCAAGCTGGTGGGCATCGACGGCCTGGGCCGGCGCGTGGCCCAGGTGGCCGGCGTGGCCTACACCGACCCCGAACTGGCCGCCGAAATCAACGCGCCGGCCCAGGCCGGCCAGGTCATGGACGACCTGTTCACCGACCGCCAGCCCCTGTCACACGAATCGGCCGAACAATTGGGCCGCCAGCTCGACGAACTGCAGGCCCGCCTGGCGCAGCAAACCGACAACCTGCGCATGCTGGACGTGGCCCTGACGCGCCGCTCGGCCGACCAGGCCCGGCTGCCATCGACCCCGCCGATCACCGAATACCCCTTTCTCAGCTCGTCGTACGGCTGGCGGCGCAATCCCGTCACGCACCGCTATGCCATGCACGAAGGCCTGGATTTTGCCGCGCCCTCGGGCACGCCCATCCTGGCGGCCTCGGGCGGCGTGGTGCTCGAGGCCAGCTACTTGTCGGGCTACGGCAACACGGTCGAGATCGACCATGGCGACGGCCTTATCACCCGCTATGCCCACGCATCCAAGCTGCTGGTCAAGCCCGGCGACCTGGTCGGGCGCGGGCAGGAGATCGCCCGGGTCGGGTCCACGGGGCGGTCCACGGGCCCGCACCTGCACTTCGAGGTGCGCCTGGCCGGGCAACCGCTCGATCCCCGCCTGTTCCTGCAGTCGCCCGACGCCCGCCCGCCCGTGGTGGCGCAAGCGCAAGCGCATGAGGCCGTCGCCGGCCAGGCTGTCACCCGCTGAAGCCGTCCGCCGCGCTTTTGCGGCTTGTCGGACCGCCGGCGCGCAGGTGCGTTAAACTCGATTGTTTCCCAGCGGAATTGCCCGCTCAACCAAACAACAATCCGCCCCGGGCGGAGCCCGGCCCCAGGGGGCGGGGCGCCGCCGGTGGCCGCCACCGACACGCATGGTTTCTTTGCTCAAAAAACTCATAGGCAGCCGCAACGACCGGTTGCTTAAGCAGTATCGCAAGCTGGTTACCCAGATCAACGCGCTGGAATCCAAGACCGCGGCGCTTTCCGACCAGGAACTGGCGGCCAAGACCCAGGAATTCCGCACCCGCCATGCCGAAGGCAGTTCGCTCGACGACCTGCTGCCGGAAGCCTTTGCGGTGGTCCGCGAAGCCGGCAAGCGCGTGTTTGGCATGCGCCACTTCGATGTGCAGATGCTGGGCGGCATTGCGCTGCACAACGGCAAGATCGCCGAAATGCGCACTGGCGAAGGCAAGACCCTGATGGCCACGCTGCCGGTGTACCTGAACGCCATCGCCGGCCGGGGCGTGCACGTGGTTACGGTGAACGACTACCTGGCCCGCCGCGACGCCGAATGGATGGGCCGGCTGTACCGGTTCCTGGGCATGAGCACCGGCGTGGTGGTGCCGCAGCAGCCCAATGACGAGAAAATCGCCGCCTATGCCGCCGACATCACCTACGGCACCAATAATGAGTTCGGCTTCGACTACCTGCGCGACAACATGGAGTACCGCGTCGAAGACCGGCGCCAGCGCGCGCTGGCCTACGCCATCGTCGACGAAGTCGACTCCATCCTGATCGACGAGGCCCGCACCCCGCTGATCATCTCGGGCCAGGCCGAAGACCACACCGAGCTGTACGTGCGCATGAACGCCGTGCCGCCGCTGCTCACGCGCATGGCGTCCGAGCCCAAGCCGCACGAGCCCGAGCCCGAGGGCGACTACTGGGTCGACGAGAAATCCCAGCAGGTGTTCCTGTCCGAGCGGGGCCACGAAAACGCCGAGCGCCTGCTCAGCCAGCAGGGCATCCTGCCCGAGGGCGAATCGCTGTACGACCCGCGCCACATCGCCCTGATGCACCACCTGATGGTGGCTCTGCGCGCCAACACGCTGTTCTTCCGCGACCAGCAATATGTGGTGCAAGACGGCGAAGTGGTCATCGTCGATGAATTCACCGGCCGCCTGATGGTGGGCCGCCGCTGGTCCGACGGCCTGCACCAAGCGGTCGAGGCCAAGGAAGGCGTGAAGATCCAGCACGAGAACCAGACGCTGGCGTCGATCACCTTCCAGAACTACTTCCGCATGTACGACAAGCTGTCGGGCATGACCGGCACGGCCGATACCGAGGCGTACGAATTCCAGGAAATCTACAGCCTGGAAACCGTCATCATCCCCACCAACAAGCCGATGGTCCGCAAGGATCAGAACGACCAGGTCTTCAAGACGGCCCAGGAAAAGTACAACGCCATCCTGAACGACATCCGCGACTGCCACGAGCGCGGCCAGCCGGTGCTGGTGGGCACCACCAGCATCGAAAACTCCGAGCTGCTGGCCGGGCTGCTGAAGCAGGCCAGGCTGCCGCACGAAGTGCTGAACGCCAAGCAGCATGCGCGCGAGGCCGAGATCGTTGCCGAGGCCGGCAAGCCGGGCCATATCACCATCGCCACCAACATGGCCGGCCGCGGCACCGACATCGTGCTGGGCGGCAGCGTCGACAAGCAGGTCGACCTGATCCGCGCCGACGAATCGCTGTCCGACGCCGACAAGGAAGCCCGCATCGAGAAAGTGCGCGCCGACTGGAAACCCGCCAACGAACAGGTCAAGACGGCGGGCGGCCTGCGCATCATCGGCACCGAACGCCACGAATCGCGCCGCATCGACAACCAACTGCGCGGCCGGGCCGGCCGCCAGGGCGACCCGGGCTCGTCGCGCTTCTACCTGTCGCTCGAAGACCCGCTGATGCGCATCTTCGCGGGCGACCGCGTGCGCGGCATCATGGAACGCCTGAAGCTGCCCGAGGGCGAGCCCATCGAGGCCGGCATGGTCACGCGTTCCATCGAGACCGCGCAGCGCAAGGTCGAGGGCCGCAACTTCGACATCCGCAAGCAACTGCTCGAATACGACGACGTCGCCAACGACCAGCGCAAAGTGCTGTACTCGCAGCGCAACGAAGTGCTCGAGGCGGCGTCCATCCGCCCGTCGATCGAGGCCTTGTGCGAAGGCGCCGCCACCGACCTGGTGCGCCAGTACATCCCGGTCGATTCGGTCGAAGAACAATGGGACGTTCCGGCCCTGGAACAAGCCCTGGCGGCCGATTGGCAGATCCACCTGGCGCTGTCCGACATGCTGGACAAAGAAGCCAGCCTGACCGACGACGACATCCTCGAGCGCGTGCTGCAAGCCGTGCGCGACGTGTATACGGGCAAGATCGCCCAGGTGGGCGAAGAGCCCTGGGCGCAGTTCGAGCGTTCGATCATGCTGCAGGCCATCGATACCCACTGGCGCGAGCACCTGTCGGCGCTCGATTACCTGCGCCAGGGCATTCACCTGCGCGGCTATGCGCAGAAAAACCCCAAGCAGGAATACAAGCGCGAGGCCTTCGAACTGTTCTCGGGCATGCTCGACCGCATCCGCGACGATGTCGTGCGGGTGCTGATGACCGTACGCGTGCAGTCGGCCGAACAGGTCGAGCAGGCCGCGGAAGCCGAGGCCAGCCAGCCGCACGTGCAGAACGTGCAGTACCACCATTCCGACTACGACGAGGCCCTGGCCGGCACCGACGCCGAGGCGCCGCCGGCCCAGCAGCCGGTGCGCAACTTCATGCCCAAGGTCGGCCGCAACGACCCGTGCCCCTGCGGCAGCGGCAAGAAGTACAAGCACTGCCACGGCAAACTGGCGTGATGAAATCCCCCCCCCGAAGCGCTGCGCGCTTCCCCCCCGGGGGGGCGACGCTGGCGGACCGGCAAAGCCGGCTCCGCGGCGTCCCCGATTCGGACGCATTAGCTTCCATCTCAGACGGGGTGGGCAGTGGTCGCACCGAATTTGATCATGCCGTGGTCATGGTGCGTGACCGGCTCGACGAGCTGGCGCCGCATTTCGAGCGGCAGGGCTTTCGCCTGAGCGACAAGGCGGTGCACAACCTGGGCTCGTGCAACCGCCTGATCGTGCTGGACAGCACCTACATCGAGCTGCTGGGCTGGCCGCCGGGCGCGCCGCCGGCCCGCAAGGAAATCGCCGATTCGCCGTTCGGCCTGGAAGCCCTGGTGTTCCGCACCCGCGACGCCGAAGGCACCTACCGGCGCCTGCGCGACGCCGGGTTTGCCGTCAATCCCGTACAAGAACTGACCCGCGTCGCGCATGTCGACGGCCGCGAGATGCAGGCGCGCTTTCATACCGTGCGCTTCGCCCAGCAGCCCGTGCCGGGCATTCGCATGTATTTCTGCCGCCACCTGACGCCCGAGTGCGTCTGGGCGCCGTCGCTGATGGCGCATCCCAATGGCGCGCTGCGCATCCAGCGCATCGAGGCGCGCGCTGCCGATGCCCAGGCGGTGGCGCGGCGGCTGGCGCTGGTGGCGGATGTCGAGGCCGAGCCCGCGGGCGACGGCTGGGACCTACCACTGGGCAATCTGCGCCTGCATGTGGCGCCCGACCCGGGCGCCGCGCAGCCGGTGCTGTCGGCCCTGGTGCTCGAGAACCGCGACGGCGCGAGTTACGCGCTGGATACCGGCCTGTAGCCGTATCGCCGCGGCCTCGCTAGGCGGCCTGCACCAGCTGGTTTACGCCCGTTTGCGCATCGGCCTGCGCAACCCCATAAATATGCAGCGAGATCGCGATGCCGTCACCGGCATTGCACAGGCGATGGATCTGTTCCAGGCCCGGCGTCGCCGTGACCGCCGCGCCCGGACGGCGCACCATGCCGCCCACCGGGCGGGCCAGCCCGGCCTGCTCGTCCCATTGATAGTGGGTTTCCTGCAGCTCGCCCTGCAGCACGCGGTAGGTGCACCAGGTTTTGTGGCCGTGCACCGGCGTAGCCTGGCCCGGCCGCCACACCAGATAGAAAATCGTGAAACTGCCGTGAGGGTCGCTGTAGGCGATGTGGCGCAGATACGTGTCGGCCCGCCCTTCGCGCAGCGGCATGGGCAGGTGGGCCAGCATGCCTTCGGTATGCGCCTGGCTGCCGGCCAGCTCGTCCAGCAGCTGCCGTTCGGCGTTGCGCTGGGCCGCGCGCACGGTGGCGCACAGGGAATCGAGGCAGGTCTGGGTGCGGCGGCTGGCATGCATGGCGGGCATTCGGTATCGGGTCGGCAATACTTTCCATGCTAAGCGCCGGGGCGGGAATCGTTTTGCCAAATGGCGCCGCGCCAGCCCGGGGTTTGGAAAAATTTTGCGTATCGCGCAGGGCGCTATGCAGGGCCGGGTGCGCGGGGCATAATGCGCGCACTTTGCCGGGGCAAGAGCGGCAGGCACAGGAGCGGGCATGAAAATCGCAGTGCTGGGGGCGGGGGTGGCCGGCGTCGCCGCGGCCTATTATCTGTGGCGCGACGGCCATGAGGTCGTCGTGCTGGAACGCCGGCCGGGGCCGGCGCTTGAAACCAGTTTCGGCAATGCCGGCGGCCTGTGCCCCAGTTTCGCCGGCCCCTGGGCCGCGCCCGGCATGATCGGCAAGGTGCTCAAGATGGCGCTGCAGCGCCAGGCGCCGATCCGTTTTTCGCTTTCGCCCAGCCCGCGCAAGCTGGCCTGGCTGGCCCGCTGGCTGGGCAACTGCAATGCCGAGCGCTTCCGCGCCAACAAGCTGCGCATGCAGCGGGTGGCGCACTACAGCGATGCCTGTCTGCGGGCCTTGGCGGGCGCCGGCCTGCCCGTGGAGTTCGATTATCACCAGGACGGCACGCTGCAGGTGTTTCGCAGCGAGCGCGACCTGAAGGCCGTGCAGGGCATTACGCAGGCCCTGGACGAATACGAGGTGCCCTGGCAGTTGCTGGACGCTGCCGGCGCGCGCCGCCTGGAGCCTGCCCTGGCCGCCTCGCGGGCGCCGATCGCCGGCGCGCTGTACCTGCCGCTGGACGGCTCGGGCGACAGCCACAAGTTTGCCACCGGGCTGGCGGCGTACCTGGCCGGCCAGGGCGTGTCGTTTCACTATGGCATGCAGATCGCCGCCCTGGCGCACGCGGGCGGCCGCATCCAGGGCGTGCGGATCGAGGGCCGCCAGGACCTGCTGAGCGCCGATGCCTACGTCGTGGCCCTGGGCCCGCAGGCGCCGTTCCTGCTGCGGCCGCTGGGCCTGGCGCTGCCGGTCTATCCCCTTAAGGGCTATTCCATCACGGCGCGCATTGAAGATCCGGCGCGCGCGCCGCGCGCGGCGCTGATGGACGAATACAACAAAGTGATGATCTCGCGCCTGGGCGACCGGGTGCGGGCGGCCGGCATGGCCGAGCTCAAGGGCTACGGAACGGCGCTGGATCCGGGGCGCGTGGCGTTCCTGAAAGGCGTGGCGCGCGAATGGTTTCCCCAGGGCATCGACCTGGACCACGCGCAGGCATGGGCCGGGCTGCGGCCCATGACCCCCGACGGCCCGGCCATCCTGGGCAAGACCCGCTACGACAATCTGTACCTGGATTGCGGGCATGGGTCCAATGGCTGGACGCAAGCCTGCGGAACGGGCAAGATTGTGGCCGATATCGTCGCCGGCCGCGCGCCGGAAGTCGATATGGACGGCCTGACCGCAGAGCGCTTTGCCTAGGGCCTGCGTACAGGCTTGCACGACCCGTCCGGACGCCACCAGGAAAATGCCATGGACCAGACAGACCTCAAGATACTGAGCCTGCTGCAGAAAGACGCGACGCGCCCGGTGGCCGAGATCGCCGAACAGGTCAACCTGTCGGTCACGCCATGCTGGCGCCGCATCCAGAAGCTGAAAGAAGACGGTGTCATCGAGCGCACCGCGGTGCTGCTCGACCCCAAGGCGGTGGGGCTGGGCCTGACGGTGTTCGTTACCATCAAGACCAGCCAGCACAACGTGAAATGGACGCAGAACCTGATCGGCGCGGTCATGGCCCTGCCCAACGTGGTCGAATTCCACCGCATGGCGGGCGACCTGGACTACCTGCTGAAGGTCGTGGTCGAGGACATGCCGGCCTACGATCGCTTCTACCGGCGCCTGATCGAAGCCGTGGACCTGCTGGACGTCAGCGCCAGCTTTTCGATGGAAGTGATCAAGAGCACCACTGAACTGCCGCTGGAACCGGGCCAGCGCTGAAGCGCGCGGCCCGCCGCGCTACAGCAGGAACACGGTGGCCAGGCCCAGGAAAATGAAAAAGCCCAGCGAGTCGGTGGCGAACGTCAGCAGCACCGACGAGCCGATTGCCGGGTCTTTGCCGAAGCGGGCCCGCACCATGGGTACCAGCACGCCGACCGACGCGCCCACCAGCATGTTGCAGATCATGGCGGCCATCATCACCACCGCGATCGACAGCGAATTGGATATGCCCCACGCGAACAGGGCCGCCACCACGCTGCCGCACAGGCCCACCAGCAGGGTGACCAGCATTTCGCGCTTGACCAGCTGCCACAGGTTGCGGCCCGTGATGCGGCCCATGGCCAGCGCGCGGATGATCATGGTCATGGTCTGGTTGCCCGAGTTGCCGCCGATGCCGGCCACGATGGACATCAGGAACGCCAGGATCACGATGTGGCTGACGGTGTCTTCGAAGCGCGAGGCCACGAACGACGCCGTGGCCGCGGTGCAAAGATTGAACAGCAGCCACGGCGCGCGGTTGCGCAGCGCCATGACCACGGGCGCGAAGATGTCTTCTTCTTGCAGGCCGGCGCGCGACAGCGCCTGCTCTTGCGAGTCTTCGCGCATGACGTCCACCACGTCGGCGATGGTGACGCGGCCGATCAGCCGGCCCTGGTCGTCCATGACGGGGGCCGAGACCAGGTCGTAGCGCTCGAACGCGCCGGCGGCATCGGCGTCGGAATCGAGCGGATTGAGCGTCAGGAAGTCGGTGCTCATGACGGCGCGCACTTCGGTTTCGGGCTCGCTGACCAGCAGCTTCGACAGCGGCAGGACGCCCTGCAGCTTGTCTTGCCGGTCGACCACGAATACCTGGTCGGTATGGTCGGGCAGTTCGTGCAGGCGCCGCAGGTACCGCAGCACCACCTCGAGCGTGACGTCTTCGCGCACGCGCACCATTTCGAAGTCCATGATGGCGCCCACGCTGTCTTCGGGGTAGCCCATGGCTTCGAGCAGCTGCGCGCGCTCTTCTTCGGTCAGGCCTTTCTGGACTTCGGCCACCACGTCGGGCGGCAGGTCGGGCGCCAGGTCGGCCAGCTCGTCGGCATCCATGCTGCCGGTGGCGGCGACCAGGTCCTGGCGGTCCATCGCTTCGATGAGCGATTCGCGCACCCAGTCTTCGACCTCGAGCAGCACGTCGGCGTCATGCTCGGGGCTGACCAGGCGCCAGACGTCCTGGCGCTCGTCTTTGGG
Organism: Bordetella petrii; assembly: GCF_017356245.1. Taxonomy (NCBI): domain Bacteria; kingdom Pseudomonadati; phylum Pseudomonadota; class Betaproteobacteria; order Burkholderiales; family Alcaligenaceae; genus Bordetella; species Bordetella petrii. The sequence continues at coordinate 2,510,117 of NZ_JAFMZZ010000001.1, read as the reverse complement.
CAGCGATTCGAGAATGAACGCGATGTCGGCCGGGTGCAGGGCATCGACCAGCGCCTTGAGCTCGGCCTCGTGCTGGCGATGCACCAGGTCTTCGACCAGCGTGGCTTTGCTGTCGCCCTGTTCCTGGCGGTGCACCAGGTCTTCGACCAGCTGCTGGCGGCGCAGCCGTTCCTGGACCTCGGCCAGCGCGTGCTGGGCGTCTTCGGGGTCTAGCCGGCGGGGCGTCGCCGCAGGCTTGGTCGCGGCGGCAGGCTGCTGCGTCATACGGGCTGAAGGATGCTTAAAGGGTGGGCAGGGGGCGGCTGCGCCGGGCCTCGTCGGTGGCAACGTAGGTCAGGGTGGCTTCGGTGACCTTGACGACTTCTGCATCCAGGCGATGGCGTTCGGCATAGACCTCGACCGATACGGTAACCGAAGTCGTGCCCGTCTTTGTGATAGTTGCGTAAAAGCTGAGCAGGTCGCCCACGAACACCGGCTGCTTGAACTGGAAGGCATTGACTGCCACCGTGGCGACCCGCCCGGCCGCCCGGCGCGCCGCCGGGACCGAGCCGGCGATATCGACCTGAGACATGATCCAGCCGCCGAAGACGTCGCCATGGATATTGGCGTCGGCCGGCATGGGCATGACGCGCAGTACCGGGTCGTGGCCCTTGGGCAATGCCGTGGAAGAGTGGTCGGTGGTAGGCATGGGCCCGCTCCTGTCCAGGATGAAGACGGGCCGATTATGCAGGAAAACGCCGCCGCATGCGGCGATTGCCGCAACTGTATGCTACGTTGCCAGTTTCACGATGCCGTAGCCGCCGAACAGCAGCCAGGCGTACAGGATGAGGCCCAGCGCCAGCACGCGCGGGCCGGCCTTGCGGATCTGGCTGAAGCGGGTCTCGATGCCCAGCGCGGTCATGGCCATGGTCAGGGCGAAGACGTCCAGCCGGCGGGTGGCGGTAACCACATCGGGCGGCAGGATGGCCAGCGAATTGACAATGGCCAGCACCAGGAAGCCGACCGCGAACCACGGGATGGGCAGGCGCGCCTTGGCGTGGCCCGGTTCGGCGCGCGCGGCGGCGCTGCGCAGCCACAGGCCCAGCACCAGCAGCACGGGCACCAGCAGGGCGACGCGCGTCATTTTGACGATGGTGGCGACTTCGGTGGTGGCCGGGTCGATGTTGCTGGCCGCGCCCACCACCTGGGCGACCTCGTGCACCGTGCCGCCGATATAAATGCCCAGGGCCTGGGTATCCAGCGACAGCCAGCCCGCGTGGTACAGCACCGGGTACAGGAACATCGACAGGGTGCCGAACAGCACCACGGTGGCCACGGCCACCGCGCTTTTATGGGGGGCGGCGCGCAGGGTGGGCTCGAAGGCCAGGACGGCCGCGGCGCCGCAGATGGCGCTGCCGGCCGCCGTGAGCATGGCGGTGTCGCGGTCCAGGCCCAGCAGGCGCTGGCCCACCACGGTGCCCAGCAACAGCGTGCCCACCACCACCGCCACCGATACGGCCAGCCCCGGCAGGCCCACGGCGGCGATCTGCTGGATGCTGATGTTCAGGCCATAGAACGCCACGGCAATGCGCAGCAGCCGCCGCGCCGTGAAATTGACGCCCGCCGCCCAGTCGGCCGGCATGGTACCGCGCAGGAAATTGCCGTACAACATGCCGCACACGATGCCCACCACCAGGGGCGAGAATCCCAGCTGGCGGATGGCCGGCAGGTCGCTCAGTTGCATGACGGCGACAGTCATCAGCGCCACGAACAGCACGCCATTGAGCTTGTCGCGCCAGGGAGTGGCCAGGGGCAGGGCGGTAGAAGTCGACATTGGGGTTGCGGTATATCTAAATAACTTCGGGCAATATTAAATCCGCCACTACTATTTGGGAAATTTTTAAATTCGATATTAAATATAAGAAACCCAGATATCGAGCCGCCGCCCATGACACCCGACCAGCTGTTGACCTTCGCCTACGTGGCCGACACCGGCAATATCAGCCGGGCGGCCGGCCTGCTGCATCTGTCGCAGCCGGCCGTATCGGGGCAGCTGCGCCTGCTGCAAGACTGGTTCGGCGAACCGCTGTACCGCCGCAGCGGCCACGGCGTGGCGCTGACCGCCGCCGGCGAGCGCCTGGCCGAGCAGGCGCGCCAGCTGCGGCAGGTGTACAACCAGGCCCACGCCGCGCGCGAAGCCTGGCGCGGGCTGGAAACCGGCACGCTGCGCCTGGGGGCCAGCACCACGCCGGCCAGCTACCTGCTGCCTTCGCTGGTGGCCGACTTCCGCCGGCGCTTTCCGTCGGTCAGCCTGCACCTGTCGGATGGCAATACGCGCCAGATTGTCGAGCGGCTGCCGGTGCTGGACCTGGCCTTCATCGAAGGCGAGGTGCCCGCGGGCCTGCCGGCCGATACCGCCGTGCACGGCTGGCGCCAGGACGAGGTGGTGGCCATCGCGCGCGCCGACCACCCTCTGGCGGGCAAGGGTGCGGCGCGCATGCGCGACCTGGCGGGCGAGCCGCTGGTGATGCGCGAGCCCGGTTCGGGCGTGCGGCAATTGGTGGAGCGCGCCTTCGACAGCGCCGGGCTGGCGCCTTCGGTGGGGCTGGAACTGGCGGGCGTGGAGGGCGTGAAGCAGGCGGTGCGCGCCGGGCTGGGCATCGGCTTCGTGTCGCTGATGTCGATGCGCCACGAAGACGGCACGCTGGCGGTGATACGCATGCTGCCGCGGCCGTTGACCCGCACGCTCAGCATCCTGGTGCCGCACGCCCATGCGTCCGCGCGCGCGGCCGGGCGCTTCCTGGAGGCTTGCCTGGCGCTGCGCGCCGCGGCCGGCGATTGACGCCGGGCCAGCTGCCTAGGCTTGCCCGGGGGCCGGCCGCGCCAGCCACTGGCGCGCCAGTTCGACCCAATAGGTGCCGCCCAACGGCAGCAGTTCGTCGTTGAAATCGTAGCTGCCGTTGTGCAGCATGCAGGGGCCCATGCCGTGCCCGGCGTCGCGATGCCCGCCTTCGCCGTTGCCGATCCACACATAGCAGCCCGGCATTTCCTGCAGCATGAAGGCGAAGTCTTCGGCGCCCATGGTGGGTTGCACGTGCTCGTCGACGTTGTCGGCGCCGACGATGCCGCGCATGACCTCGGCGCAGAATGCGGCTTCGCGGGCGTGGTTGATGGTGGGCGGGTAGTTGCGGCGGAAATCGAATTCGACGTCGCAGTCGAGCGCGGCGCAGGTGTGGCGCGCGATTTCTTCCATGCGCCGCTCGATCAGGTCGAGGGTTTCGAGCGTGAAGGTGCGCACCGTGCCGCGCATGACCGCCTGGTTGGGCACGACGTTGTCGGCGCTGCCGGTGTGGATTTGCGTAATGCTGAGCACGGCGGCGTCGAGCGGGTTGCGGTTGCGCGTAATGATGGTTTGCAGCGACTGCGCCAACTGCACGGCCGTCATGACCGGATCGATGCCCAGGTGCGGCATGCCGGCGTGCGTGCCCTTGCCCTGGATGGTGATGATGAATTCGTTGCTCGAGGCCATGATGGGGCCGGCGGTCAGGCCGAACTGGCCCACGGCCAGGCCGGGCCAGTTGTGCATGCCGAACACGGCTTCCATGGGAAAGCGCGTGAACAGGCCGTCGTCGATCATGCGCTTGGCGCCGCCGCCGCCTTCTTCGGCCGGCTGGAAAATGACATATACGGTGCCGGCGAAATCGCGGTGCTGCGCCAGGTAGCGCGCGGCCGCCAGCAGCATGGCGGTGTGGCCGTCGTGCCCGCAGGCGTGCATCTTGCCCTGGATCCGGCTGGCGTGTTCGAAGGTGTTGGCCTCTTGCATGGGCAGCGCGTCCATGTCGGCGCGCAGGCCCACGGCGCGCGGGCTGGCGGTGTTGCCGCGGATGATGCCGACCACGCCGGTGCCGCCCAGGCCGCGGTCGATTTCGATGCCCCATTCCTGCAGGCGCGCGGCGACCAGGTCGGCGGTGCGGAATTCTTCGAAGGCCAGTTCGGGGTGGGCGTGGATGTCGCGCCGGATGCCGGCGATATCGCGGTGCCAGGCAACGATGGGTTCGAGCAGATTCATCGGGGTCTCGTTGAATTGGGCCAAAGGCAACACAGGTATTATCAAGCAAAATCACCGATAACATGCACGGAGGCCCACCATGTCACGTCCCTGGCTCGCGCACTATCCCGACGGCGTTCCCGCCGAGATCTCCATCGAACCCCATACTTCGCTGGCCGAACTGCTCGACCAGGCCTGCCTGCGCCATGCCGGCCGCGTGGCGTGCACCGCCATGGGCACCGACCTCACCTACGCCCAGCTCGACGCCCACGCGCGGGCCTTCGCGGGCTGGCTGCAGGGCCTGGGGCTGCAAAAGGGCGCCCGGGTGGCCCTGATGATGCCCAACGTGCCCGCCTACCTGGTGTGCATGCTGGGCACGCTGCGCGCGGGCCACGTGGTGGTCAACGTCAACCCGCTGTACAAAACAGACGAATTGCAGCGGCAAATGCTCGACAGCGGCGCCGAAGTCATCGTCATTCTGGAAAACTTCGCCCGCACGCTGCAAGAGGTCGGCGACCGCGGCGCGCTGCGGCACGTGGTGGTTACCGGCCCGGGCGACCTGCTGGGCGGCCTGAAGGCGCCGCTGGTGAACCTGGCCGCGCGCTATATCAAGCGCATGATTCCCGCCTGGCGCATCGACGGCGCGCTGCGCCTGCCGCAGGTGCTGGCGCGCGGGGCGGCCGCGCCGTTCACGCCGCCCGCGCTGAGCCTGGACGATGTGGCCGTGCTGCAGTACACGGGCGGCACCACCGGCGTGCCCAAGGGCGCGATGCTGTCGCACGGCAACCTGGTGGCCAACGTGCTGCAGCTGCAGGCCGTGGCGCGCCCGGCGCTGCGCGACCTGGAACACGGCCAGCTCACCATCATCAGCGCGCTGCCGCTGTACCACGTGTTCGCCATGACCGTATGCGGCCTGTTCGGCATTTATGCGGGTATGCGCAACCTGCTCATCATCAATCCGCGCGACCAGCCCGCCCTGATCGACGCGTGGCGCAAGGCGGGCGTGAACATCTTTCCGGGCGTCAATACCCTGTTCAACGCGCTGGCGCACAACGCCGACTTCGCCAGGCTCGATTTCTCCGGCCTGCGCCTGACCCTGGGCGGCGGCATGGCGGTGCAGCGCCAGGTGGCCGAACGCTGGCTGCAGATCACCGGACGTCCGCTCATCGAAGGCTACGGGTTGTCGGAAACCTCGCCCGTGGCCACCGTAAACCCCACCGATGCGCGCGAGTATTCCGGGTCCATCGGGCTGCCGCTGCCGTCCACCGACGTGGCCATTCTGGATGACGACGGCAAGCCCGTGCCGCTGGGCGAGCGCGGCGAAGTCTGCATCCGCGGCCCGCAGGTCATGCTGGGCTACTGGCAGAAGCCCGAAGAAACCCGCCGCAGCATGACCAGCGACGGCTTCTTTCGCACCGGCGACATCGGCATCATGGATGAAAAAGGCTATACCCGCATTGTCGACCGCAAGAAAGACATGATCGCGGTGTCGGGCTTCAAGGTCTATCCCAACGAGGTCGAGGCCGTCATCGCGGCCCACCCCGGCGTGCTCGAGTGCGCGGTGGTAGGCGTGCCCGACGACCACTCCGGCGAGGCCGTGAAGGCTTTCGTGGTCAGGAAAGACCCATCCCTGACCGAAGCGCAGGTGATCGACTGGTGCAAGGAAAAGCTTACGGGCTACAAGCGCCCGCATGCGGTCGAGTTTCGCGGCGAACTGCCCAAGAGCAATGTGGGCAAGATACTACGCCGCGAATTGCGCCCCGGGCAGTAGCGGCGGGCTGGGCGCCGCCGGGCTCAGGGGGCCCGCAGGTGCGGCGCCACCAGTTCGTGCAGCGCGTCGACGATGGCCGGGTTGCCGGCCACCACGCGCCCGCCCACGGGCCAGGGGTCTTGCTGGTGCATGTCGTGGCATACGCCGCCCGCTTCGCGCAGGATCAGCGTGCCGGCGGCCACGTCCCAGGGCGCCAGGCCCATTTCCCAGTAGCCGTCGTAGCGTCCGCAGGCCGTCCAGGCCAGGTCGAGCGCCGCCGCGCCCATGCGGCGCACGCCGCGGGCCGTGCAGATGGCGTCTTGCAGCATGGGCATGTACTGGCTGGCGAACGAAAAATCGCGGAACGGAAAGCCTGTGGCCAGCACCGCGTCGTTCAGCGATTGCGTGCGCGAGCAGGCGATGCGCCGGCCATTGAGCCACGAACCGATGCCGTGCACGGCGGTGAAGAGTTCTTCGCGGCTGGGGTCGTAAATCACGCCGATTACCGGCGTGTCTTCGGCCAGCGGGCCGCTGCCCGGCACGCGCGTGCCCGCATGCGCGACCAGGGCGATCGACACGGCATAGTGGGGAATGCCGTGCAGGAAATTGGTGGTGCCGTCGAGCGGGTCGATGTACCAGGTGGCCGGCCCCTGTTCGGCGCCGCCGGTTTCTTCGGCCACAATGCCGAATTCGGGCGTGCGGGCCCGCAGCGATTCGATGATGGCCGCCTCGGCTTCGCGGTCGGCCTGTGAAACCAGGTCGTTGCGGGCCTTGTGGTCGATCACGAGATCGGAGCGATGGTGCGCGTACGATTGCAGGATGGCGGCGCCGGTGTGGGCCGCCGATACAGCGGTGTCGATGGCGGCAGCCAGGTCCAGCGGTGCAGCCTGGGTCGTGGTGGGTTCTGTCGTCGGCATGAAACTCAGTGTAAGCCTTTGTGGCGGCCAGTCTGTCGGTTGGCCGTAAATCAAGACGGCCAGCGTGGCTTTCAACCAACGTCACAGGCTTGTCGCTTTGGGTATGCTGGCGCGCGCGGCGCCGGCCGCCCGGACTTTTCTTTGCATACATGCCTTCTTATTCGCCCCTGCTTCCTCCCGCCGCCGGCCTCGATGCCGACGGGCGTTTCAGCAGCGCCGCGTATGGCGATGTCTATCACAGCCCGTCCGGCGCGCTGGGGCAGGCCGAGCATGTGTTCCTGCGCGGCAACGGCCTGCCGCAGCGCTGGCGCGGGCGGCAGGCCTTCACCGTGTGCGAGACGGGTTTCGGGCTGGGGCTGAATTTCCTGGCGCTGTGGCATGCCTGGCGTACGGACCCGGCGCGGCCGCGCCGGCTGCACATGCTGTCGATCGAGGCGCATCCGTTCACCCGCGATGCGCTGCGCGGCTGGCTGCGGCAATTGGCGCCCGACGTGCTGCGCGGGCTGGCCGAACAACTGGCCGATCAATGGCCGGCCTGCCTGCCCGGCCTGCACCGGCTGGAATTCGAAGGCGGCACGCTGACGCTGACCCTGGCATTCGGCGCGGCGTCGACGCTGGCGCCGCAGCTGCGCGCCAGCGTCGATGCTTACTTCCTGGACGGCTTCGCCCCCGACCGCAATCCCGATCTCTGGCAGCCGGCGCTGATGCGCGACCTGGCGCGGCTGGCCGCACCCGATGCCACGCTGGCCACCTGGGCCAGCGCCGGGCCGGTGCGGCAGGCATTGCGCGACGCGGGCTTCCAGGTGCGCAGGCAGCCCGGCTATGGCGGCAAATGGCACATGACGGCAGGGGTGCGCGCGCCCGGGCCGGCACAGGCGCCTGGCGATGCGTGGGCCCTGGCGCGCGGCGCTGATGGGGCGGGGCAAGATGAAGTCGTGGTGGTGGGCGGCGGGCTGGCCGGCGCCGGCATCGCCCAGGCGCTGGCGCTGCGCGGACGGCCGGTGTGCGTGATCGACGCCGCCGGGCCGGCCTCGGCCCATGCGGGCCATGTGGCCGCGGCGCTGACGCCGGTGATTGCGCGCGACGACAATGCGCGCGCGCGCCTGTCGCGCGCCGGCAGCCAGCGGGCGCTGGCGCGCTGGGCCGCGCTTGCGCCCGACGCCGCGCCCTGGCGCTGCGGCACCCTGCAGCTCGAGCGCGATGCCGGGCGCAGCGCGGCCATGGAAGAAACCTTGCGGCAATTGCAGTTTCCGGCCGACTGGGTGCGCGCCGTCGACCGCGACGAGGCGACGGCGCAGGCAGGCGTGCCGGTGGCGCGCGGCGGCGTGTTCTTTGCCGACGGCCTGCTGGTGCGGCCCGCCAGGCTGATTCCCGCCCTGCTGGCCACGCCCGGCGTGCGCCGGGTCGAGGGCCGCGCGGTCGCGCTGCGCCATGCCGGACACGGCTGGCAGGTGCTGGATGGCGGCGGGCAACTGCTGGGGCAGGGCGCCACCGTGGTGCTTGCCAATGCATTCGGCGCCCAGGCGCTGCTGCGCGGCAGCGGGCTGCTTGAGCCCCTGCCGCGCGTGGCGCAAATGCACGCGCTGGCGGGAGAGGTCAGCCTGCTGCCGGCCGCGGGGCTGGGCGGCGGCCCGCGCTGCATTGTCGGCGGCGAGGGCTATCTGCTGCCTGCGGTGGACGGCTGGTGCGTGGCGGGCAGCACCTACGAGCACGGCGCCAGCGCCGCGCAGGTCAGCGCGGCGGGGCAGCAAACTACCCTGGACAAGGCGGCCGGGCTGCTGGGCGGGCTGCCCCCCGCCTGGGCCGCGCTGGTGCCCGGGCAATTGCCGGGATGGGCCGGCTGGCGCGCCGTGCTGCCCGGCCGCCTGCCGGCCGTGGGGCCGCTGGGCCATGCCCCCGGCGTGTGGCTGGCTGCCGGCTATGCCTCGCGCGGGCTCAGTTGGTCGGCCCTGGCGGGTGATCTGGTCGGCGCCTGCCTGTATGGCGAACCCCTGCCGCTGCCGGCCGATCTGCTGGCCGCCGTGGCGCCGCGCTAGCCGCGGCGGCCGCGCAGAAGAGCCCGCGATGCCGGACGATCGCCGCAAAACCGCGCTGTAGGCTGCCTGGCGCGGTTGTGTTCGGGCTTGCAAGTAAGTGGTCGCTGCGCCCGCCGGCATCGGCATTGATGGGTTGTCCGGAAACCAAATTCGGCACGAAAAAAGGGACCGAGTTTATTTCGAGGGCCAAATCCGTCAAAATAGCGTCTTTTAATTGGTTTTTGGCTTAAGCCGGGGGATGCTCTGTGCCGCCCAAATTCGACTTTGCCCATACTACCCAGCTCGATTCTGTCGAGCTGTTGTCGTCGCGTCCCAGCCGCATTGATTTCGATGCGGGCGATGGATTGCGTCTGGTAGTCGAGGCGCATGCGCCTGGTGTGTTTCGCCTGCGCTGCGGCGAGGCGAATCTCCTTACCGACGACAAGCCCGGCGCGCGCGCGCGGGCTGTTGCCGAAATGTTGCTTGCGCGCCAAGAGGCCGTGGGCGAATGTACGATCGCGCCGCATGACGACGGCGGAGGCTGGCGCATTACGCAGGGCGACGTCGCGCTCGACATCCAGTCCGATCCGGTGCGCATCGCGCTGTATCGCGGCGATGCCAGGCTGCTGTCTTCCGACGTTTCGGCGCACGAGCCTGCTTTCGGCCACAACGCGCTCGATGAAGCCGAGCATGCCGTCTGGAACGCCGCCTTCGGCCTCGAGGCCGGCGAACGCGTCTACGGCCTGGGCGAAACCCCGGGCGACCTGAACCGCCGCGACGAAGCCGTGGTGTCCGACGACCCCGAGCACCGCGCCCTGCCGCTGGCCTGGAGCCCGCGCGGCTGGGGCGTGTACGTGAACACCATGCATCGCGTGCAGCACGGGGTGGGCGTGGCGCCCATCGACGATGCGTACGCGCTGTCGGTCGAAGACACCGTGCTCGACCTGTTCCTGTTTGCCGGCGAACCCGGCGAGATCCTGAACCAGTACACCGCCCTGACGGGCCGGGCCGGGCAGCCGGTGCTGTGGGCCATGGGCGCGTGGCTGCAGCAGGCCGAAGGCGAGATGCCCACGCAAACCGCCGCGCTGGTCGCGCAGATGCGCGAGATGCAGCTGCCGCTCGACGCCGTCAGGCTGGCGCAGCCGGCGGCCTGGGGCTTTCAGGCCGACAAGACCGTATTCGAATGGGATGCCCAGCGCTTCCCCGACGCGCGCCAGATGCTGGCCTTGTTCCACAAGCACCATGTGCACGTGGCGGCCACCGGCTTTCCGGGGGTCATCAAGTCCAGCCCGCTGTTCGAAGAGCTGGAAGACCGCGGCTGGCTGCTGACGCGTGACGACGGCAGCGCCCAGGTGTTCGACGGCAACGCCGCCACCGCCGGCCGGCCCTACGGTTTGCTGGACCTGACCTACCGCGACGTCTACAACCTGTGGATCGAGCGCCATCGCCAGCTGCTCGAAGACGGCCTGGACGCGCCCGCCTGCGACGCCCAGATCGCGCTTCCCGAAGGCGTCAGCGCGCGCAACGGCGAAAGCGGCGCCGCGCTGCGCACCATGTATCCGTTGCTGGCGCGGCGCGCGCTGTTCGACGCAGTGGCCGGCCACAAGGTGCCGCCCGAAGGCGTGGTGCCCAGCACCGACCTGTTCCCGGCGGCGCAGCGCCTGCCCTGGCAGACCGGCCCGCAGGTAACCAACGACTGGGCCGGCCTGCAGCATACCTTGCGCACGGCGCTGTCCATCGGCGCCAGCGGTGTGCCGGTGCAGGTGCATGCCATCGGCTCGGCCACCGCGCCGCTGGACGGCATGACGCCCGAGCTTTACCTGCGCTGGCTGACGGCCGGCGTGTTTTCGGCCAACTTCTGCTTCCAGGGCATTTCCGCCTTGCTGCCCTGGTCGTTCGGCGATGCCGCGCTCGAGCAGGCGCGCACCTGGCTGCAGTGGCGCTATCGCCTGATTCCCTACGTGCTGGGGGCCATCGAAGATTCGGTGCGCACCGGGCTGCCGGTGCAGCGTTCCATGGCCCTGAGCTTTCCGCACGACCCCGACGCCCACGACTGGGACCTGCAGTATCTGCTGGGGCCGGCGCTGCTGGTGGCCCCGGTCACGCAGCCCGGCAACAGCGTGCGCGTGTACCTGCCCAAGGGCGATGCGTGGTGGGACCTGAACACCGGCCATCGCTACGAAGGCGGCACGACCTGGACCATCGAGTGCGGCACCGACAAGTTTCCGGTGTTCGGCCGCGAAGGGCACATGCTGTGCCTGGGGCCGGTGGCGCAGCACGCGGGCGAATTCAATTCGGCCCGCATCCTGGACGAAGTCTGGATGTTCGGCATGCCCGTCCACAACCCCGTGGTCATGCGCAACAAGATCCGCGTCATGCAGATGCAGGGCTCCAGCTACATCAAGGGGCTGGAAGGCCTGCGCATTCTTCCGTCGGAAGGCCTGGAGGTCAAGCGCCGCGGCGCCGAGGTTCGTATTTCGCGAGCCCGGTAGTAGGTCCCACCCCCGAAGCGCTGCGCGCTTCCCCCTCAAGGGGGCGACGCTGGCGGACCGGCGAAGCCGGATCCGCGGCGTCCCCGCTTGAGTTGCACTGGTTCTATGCGGGACAACAGGCCGTATGGCAACGCTGCTGGCGGGTGGCGTGTGCTATGGTTCGGCGCGCATCACGTCCGGGGCGGCTTCTTTTATATAACCAAAAGTTATTAAAAAGAGAACAAACAGTCGTTCTCTTTGGAAGCGCGCTCCGCCACAATCGCAACGTCATGATTCACATCGAAAACCTCTCAAAGACCTACGCTACCCCGCACGGACGCTTTGAGGCATTGCGCAACATCAGCCTGCATATCGAGCAGGGCGAGGTGTTCGGCATTATCGGTCCCAGCGGGGCCGGCAAAAGTACTCTGGTCCAATGCATCAATTTGCTTGAGCGCCCCGACAGCGGCGAGATCGTCATTGGCGGCACCGCCCTGACCGGCCTGGGCGAGGCCCAACTGCGCAGCCAGCGCCGCCGCATCGGCATGGTGTTCCAGGGCTTCAATCTGCTGGCGCGCCGCACGGTGTACGGCAATGTGGCGCTGCCGCTGGAAATCGCCGGCGTGCCCGCCGCGCAGATTCCGGCCAGGGTGGAGCGGCTGCTGGCGCTGGTGGGGCTGGAGCACCTGCGCGACCGCTATCCCAGCCAGATCAGCGGCGGCCAGAAGCAGCGCGTGGGCATTGCCCGGGCGCTGGCCAACGACCCCGACGTGCTGCTCAGCGACGAAGCCACCTCGGCGCTGGACCCGGAAACCACCCACAACATCCTGGCACTGCTGCGCGACATCAACCGCCAGACCGGCGTTACCGTGGTGATGATCACGCACCAGATGGAAGTGGTGCGCGAGATCTGCGACCGCGTGGCCGTGCTGTCGCAGGGCGAAGTGGTCGAGATGGGCCGCACGCAAGATATTTTCGCCACACCGCGGCACGAGGTTACCCGCGCCATGGTGTCGGCCGCCACGGCTTCCGACCTGACCGACGCCACGCTGGCCGCCACCCGCGACCGCATGGCCGAGCTGCAGGCCGCGCGGCCGGACAGCGCGGTGCGCCTGCTGCGCATCCGTCTGGCGGGCGCCTCGGCCGGCACGCTGCTGTCCGACCTGACGCGCGCGCATGCGCTCGATGTCAGCCTGGTGCAGGCGCGCGTCGAAGACATCCAGGGCGTTGCCGTCGGCACGCTGTTCGTGCTGGTGCAAGGCACCGCGGCCGCCCTGGACCAGGCGCTGGCCGCTCTGGCCGCGCAAGACATATCTGTAGAAGAAATCGCACATGAGTCCGCAACTGATCGAACTGCTCGCCACCTCGCTGCTTGATACGCTGCTGCTGGTGGGCGTGCCCAGCCTTATCGCGGTGCTGGTGGGCATCCCGATGGGCGTGGTGCTGGTGGTAACGGCGCGCGGCGCCATGCTGCAGAACCTGGCGGTGAACCGCTCGCTGGGGGCGGTGGTCAACATTACCCGCTCGGTGCCTTTCATCATCCTGATGGTGGCCATCATTCCGTTCACGCGGCTGATCGCGCAGACCTCGATCGGCACCACGGCGGCCATTGTGCCGCTGTCGGTGGCGGCGATTCCCTTCATGGCGCGCATCGCCGAAAACGCCATGCGCGAAGTGGACGCCGGCCTGCTGACCGCCGCGCGCGCCATGGGCGCCAGCCCGCTGCAGATCATCATGAAAGTGCTGCTGCCGGAATCGCTGCCCGGCCTGGTGGCCGCCACCATCGTCACCGTGATCAGCCTGATCGGCTATTCGGCCATGGCGGGCGCCATCGGCGGCGGCGGCCTGGGCGACCTGGGCATCCGCTACGGCTACCAGCGCTTCCTGCCGGAAGTCATGCTGGCCGTGGTGGTGGTGCTGGTCGTGCTGGTGCAGGTCGTGCAGGGCCTGGGCGACTGGCTGGTACGCCGCATGTCGCATCGCTGAGTTTTCGCCTTGTTTTTCTACCTGGAATCTAACGCAACATGAGCATCACGTTCTTCAAGTCGCTGGCGGCGCTGACCCTGGGCGCCGCCGTTTTCGCGCAACCCGCGCTGGCGCAGGACAAGCCGCTGAAAGTCGGCGTGACGGCGGGGCCGCACGCGCAGATTTTCGAGGTGGTCAAGCAAGAGGCCGCCAAGCAGGGGCTGAAAGTCGAGATCATCGAGTTCAGCGACTATGTGCAGCCCAATGCGGCGCTGTCCGCCGGCGACCTGGACATGAACAGCTACCAGCACCAGCCGTACCTGGACGCCGCCAATGCCGACCGCGGCTACAAGCTGGCCAGCATCGCCAAGACGGTGATCTTTCCCATCGGCATCTACAGCAAGAAGGTCAAGAGCCTGGACGAACTGAAGCCGGGCGCGCAGATCGGCATTCCCAACGACCCCACCAACGGGGGCCGGGCCTTGCTGCTGCTGCAGGCCCAGGGGCTGATCAAGCTGAACCCCGATGCCGGACTGAAGGCCACGCCGATCGACGTGGTCGAGAATCCGCGCAAGCTGCGCTTCGTGGAGCTGGACGCCGCCCAGCTGCCGCGCTCGCTGGACGATACCGATGCGTCGGCCGTGAACACCAATTTCGCGCTGGAAGCCGGCCTGGATCCCAACAAGGACGCCATTGCCCGCGAATCGTCCGAGTCGCCGTACGCCAACGTGCTGGTGGTGCGCGAGCAGGACAAGGGCCGCGCCGACCTGCAGAAACTGGTTGGCATTTACCAGAGCCCGGTCGTGAAGGAATTCATCGCCCAGAAATTCAAGGGCGCAGTAGTGGCTGCCTGGTAGGCCGTTTTGACAATTTGGCCCGCCTAAGCCATAATGGCTGGCTTAGGTTGGGTCGTTAGCTCAGTTGGTAGAGCAGCGGACTTTTAATCCGTTGGTCGCGCGTTCGAGTCGCGCACGACCCACCACCGAATCAGGAAGAACGCCGCCGTGCACATGCATGGCGGCGTTTTTTTGCCTGGCGTGGGCGCGCGGGCCCGGCCGCCGGGCCTCAGCCGTCGGATGCCGGCTTGAGCGCCGCGCGCACCGCGAATACGGCGTTGGCCTTCAGCATGACCTTGCCCTCGACCTGCAGCAGGCAGGTGGCGTACAGCAGGCGGCGCCCCTGCTTGTCGATGCGCACGTGGGCTTCGAGCCAGTCGCCGGGTTTGACCGCGTTCAGGTATTCGACCGACATTTGCACGGTTACCACCGACACCTGCGCCTGCTGCACGATGCAGTATCCCAGCGCGCTGTCGGCCAGTGTGGCCAGCAGCCCGCCATGCGCGATGTTGTGCATGTTGGTGTGCGGCGCGGCCACGCGCATGGCCAGCACATTGCTGTCGGTGCGCCGGTAGAAGGCGCCCAGGTCGGCCAGGTGGGTCATGAAGGGGCTGCTGGGGTGCCAGGGTTCGAAACCGTCGGGTATGGATTGGGTCATGGGAAGAGGGCGGAAAGTACGGGCCTGCGCGCCGGACGCCCGGCGGGCCAACAGTACGCACAGTATCAGAAGCCGCCGGGGATGGCGGCGGATTGATGCGCGGCAACGGCAAGCGCGCGGGTTGCCTGCAATTCGTTATATAGTTCACTTTATAGCGAACCCCGACCGCTTACAGGAGCCGCCATGCCCGTTCTGCGCATTTCCCTTTTCCTGGCTGCCGCCACCGTGGCGGCATCCGCGGCCGCGGGCGAAGTGCAAGTTGCCGTCGCCGCCAATTTCACGGCGCCCATGCAGGCCATTGCCCGCCAGTTCGAGCAGGACACCGGCAACAAGGCAGTGGCCGCGTTCGGCGCCACCGGCCAGTTTTATTCGCAGATCAAGAATGGCGCGCCGTTCGAGGTGTTCCTGGCCGCCGACGACAACCGCCCGGCCCGCCTGGAAGCCGAGCAGCAAACCGTGCCCGGCTCGCGTTTTACCTATGCCGTGGGCTCGCTGGCGCTGTGGTCGGCCAGGCCGGGCTATGTGGACGACCAGGGCGCCGTGCTGAAGCGGAACGCGTTCCGCCACCTGGCCATCGCCAATCCCAAGGCCGCGCCGTATGGCCTGGCGGCCACCCAGGTGCTGGACAAGCTGGGCCTGGCCGATGCCGTCAAGCCCAAGATCGTGGAAGGGCAGAGCATTGCCCAGACACTGCAGTTCGTGGCCACCGGCAATGCCGAGCTGGGCTTCGTGGCCCTGTCACAGGTATACAAAGACGGCAAGCTGAACTCGGGCTCGGCCTGGCTGGTGCCGGCCGGGCTGCATGATCCGATCAGGCAGGACGCTGTTATCCTGGCAAAGGGCAGGGACAATCCCGCCGCCCAGGCTTTCGTCGACTACCTGAAAGGCCCCAGGGCCGCCGCCATCATCAAGTCGTACGGCTATCAGGTCCCGGCGCAATAACAACAACACGCTACGGAGCCGTGCCGCCGCATGCCCCTGGATTCCTCGGACCTGGCCGCCATCTGGCTGACCATCCAGCTGGCGTCGCTGACGACCCTGCTGCTGCTGATCATCGGCACGCCCATCGCCTGGTGGCTGGCGCGCACGCGCTCGCGCCTGAAGGGCCCGATCGGAGCGGTGGTGGCCTTGCCGCTGGTGCTGCCGCCCACGGTGCTGGGCTTTTACCTGCTGGTGGTCATGGGCCCGCACGGGCCGGTGGGGCAGGCGACGCAGGCGCTGGGGCTGGGGGTGCTGCCCTTCACCTTTGCCGGCCTGGTGGTGGGTTCGGTGGTGTATTCGCTGCCGTTCGTGGTGCAGCCGCTGCAGAATGCCTTCGAAGCCATCGGCGCGCGCCCGCTGGAGGCGGCCGCCACGCTGCGCGCCAGCCCGCGCGACTGCTTCTTTTCGGTGGTGCTGCCGCTGGCGCGGCCCGGCTTCATCACTGCCGGCATCCTGGGTTTCGCGCACACCGTGGGCGAGTTCGGCGTGGTGCTGATGATAGGCGGCAACATCGAGGGCCGGACCCGCGTGGTGTCGGTGCAGATCTACGATCACGTCGAGGCCCTGGAATATGCGCAGGCGCACTGGCTGGCCGGCGGCATGGTCGTGTTCTCGTTCGTGGTGCTGCTGCTGCTTTACACGCGGCGCCGCGCCGTTACGGTGTGGTAGCCCCATGGCGGCGATGCAGTACGAAGTGAATGATACGGTGGGCATCGAGGCGCGCTTGCGCGTGGACTACGCCGATTTCTCGCTGGACCTGGACCTGCGCCTGCCCGGCCGCGGCGTGACCGCCCTGTACGGGCATTCGGGCTCGGGCAAGACCACCTGCCTGCGCGGTGTGGCCGGCCTGGCGCCGGTGGCGCAGGGCTACCTGCGCGTGAACGGCGAGGTCTGGCTGGACACGGCGGCCGGCATCAACGTGCCCACGCACCGGCGGGCGCTGGGCTATGTCTTCCAGGAAGCCAGCCTGTTCCCGCACCTGACCGTGCTGCGCAACCTGCAGTTCGGCCTGAAGCGGGTGCCAGCCGGGCAGCGCCGCGTCGACCTGGACCAGGCCGTCGATCTGCTGGGCATTGCGCACCTGCTGCGGCGCATGCCGGCCGGCCTGTCGGGCGGCGAGCGCCAGCGGGTGGGCATGGCGCGCGCGCTGCTGACCAGCCCGCGCCTGCTGCTGATGGACGAGCCGCTGGCGTCGCTGGACATGGCCCGCAAGCAGGAGATCCTGCCGTACCTGGAACGCCTGCACGACGAGCTGGACATCCCCGTGCTGTACGTCAGCCACGCGCCACAGGAAGTCGCGCGCCTGGCCGACCACCTGGTGCTGCTGGAAGAGGGCCGCGCCACGGCCAGCGGCCCCATCGGGCAGATGCTGTCGCGCCTGGACCTGCCGCTGGCGATGGACGATGACGCATCGGTGGTGGTGGCGGGCAGCGTGGCGGGCTTCGATCCGGCCTACCGCCTGATGTCGGTGCGCCTGCCGGGCAGCACGGCCTGCCTGCGCGTGGTGCACGGCGCGCTGCCGGACGGCCATTCGGCGCGCCTGGCCATCAAGGCGCGCGACGTCAGCGTGGCGCTGGAGCATCCGCGGGGCAGCAGCATCGTGAACGTGATCCCCGTGCGCGTGCTGGACATGGCGCCGGCCGACAACCCCGACCACATTCTGGTGCGCCTGGACGCCGATGGCACGGCGCTGCTGGCCCGCATCACGCGCTATTCGCGCGACCAGCTCAAGCTGGCGCCGGGCGCGCAGGCGTGGGCGCAGATCAAGGCGGTGTCGGTGCTGGGCTGAGCGGCGCGCGGTTCAGGCGAACAGCTGCCGCATGTCCAGCCCGCGGATGATGGCCGCCGTGGCTTGCACCAGCGCCGGCAGCGGATCGCGCACCGGCGTGGCCAGCGTCAGGTTGTTCATGATGACGGGCTCGGCGATCTCCGAGCAAACCAGGTAGTCCTGTCCCGGCATGTCGTGCAGGGCCGAACGGGGCAGAATGGTGTAGAGCGTGTCCTGCGTCATGGTTTCCAGGATGGTGTGCACCACGTCGACCTCGGCGGCGATGTCCAGCGCCACGTCCAGGTCGCGGCAGGTCTTGTCGACCAGGGCGCGGATAGTGTTGGGCGCGCTGGGCAGCACCAGCGGATAGCGGCCCAGGTCGCGTGCGCGCACGCGCGGCGGCGGCACCGGCCGGCACGATTTGGCGTACGCCAGCACCAGGTCTTCGCGGTACACCGATTCGAACCGCACCAGGGTGGAAGGGGGCGGGTCGTACAGCAGCGCCAGGTCGACGCGGTCTTTGACCAGCCACTCGTTCATCTCGGAACTCAGGCCCTCGGCCAGCGTCAGCGCCGCGTCGGGATGCTGGCGGCGGAAGGCCTGCACGATCTGCGGCGCCAGCCGGCGCGCCACGCGGTGCGGCATGCCCAGCCGCACCTTGTCCTGCACGGTGGAGGCGTAGGCGCGCATGTCCTGCCTGGCATGCTGGGCCAGGGCGTCCAGCGCCTTGGCGTGCGCCAGGAAGCGCAGGCCCGCCGGCGTGGGCTCCACGCCGCGCCCGGTGCGGGTCAGCAGGTGGTGGCGCAGTTCGGTCTCGAGCAGCTGGATCTGCCGGCTGAGCGACGGCTGCGACAGGCCCAGCACCTCGGCGGCACGGGACAGGCTGCGCATTTCGCACGCCATGATGAAGTAGCGGACTTGCTTCAGATCCATAACGGCAATGGTATACGTTTTTTCTATATCAGAAGTCAGCTCCGCGCCATTGCCGGGGCCGCGCGGGCTGCGCATCATGCGGGGATTCACGGTTACCCAGCTGCTTCCATGCCCGATTGCGCACCTGCGCTAACCCAGATCACGCCCGCCAGCGCAACGCTGCCGGCGCATGCCTGCGATAGCCATTTCCATATTTTCGGCCCGGCGGACGTTTTTCCTTATGCCGAGCACCGCCCCTATACGCCGCCAGATGCGCCGTTCGGGCAATTGCGCCGGCTGCACCGGCAGCTGGGCATCAGCCGCGGCGTGATTGTGCAGCCCGGCTGCCACGGCTACGACATGTCGGCCACGCTGGACGCGCTGGACCGGGGCGCCGGACAGTACCGCGCGGTGGCGCTGCTGGCGCCCGATGCGGGCCCGCAGCAGATCGCCGAGCTCGACCGCCGCGGCGTGCGCGGAGTGCGCTACAACTTCGTGGCGCACCTGGCCAATGCCGGTTGGGACGAACTGGCCGCGATGGCGCCCCGCATCGCGCCGTTCGGCTGGCATGTGTGCATCCATTCCGACCAGGCTTCGCTGCCCGGGCTGCTGCAGCGCCTGAAGACCCTGCCCGTGCCGTTCGTGATCGACCACATGGGACGCGCGGCCGCCGCGCAGGGCACCGCCGGCGAAGCGTTCCAGGCGCTGCTGGCGCTGCGCGGTCATCCGGGCGCGTGGGTCAAGATCTCGGGGCTGGACCGCGTCTCGAGCAGCGGCGTGCGCCCGTTTTACGACGGCGAGCCGCTGGTGTCGGCCTTGCTGGACGCCATGCCCGAGCGCCTGCTGTGGGGCACCGACTGGCCGCATCCCAACGTGACCGGCGCCATGCCCGACGACGGCGAACTGCTCAACACCTTTCTGCGCCTGTGCCCCGATGCGGGCCTGCGGCGGCAGATCCTGGTGGACAACCCCGACCGGCTGTACCGCTTCGAGCCTGCCGATACCCCCTGATTCCTTTGCCGAGAACAAGCATGGAGCAAATGCTGATCAAATTTCCGGAAGAGACTGTCGATATCGCCGCCGTGCGCGCCCTGCCGGGCGCGGGCCGGGGCGACGCGTGGCTTTACCACGCCGCCGACCATACCGAAACCTATGCGCTGCTGGCGGCCCCGGCCGACCCGCGCGCCCTGCAGGACGCGTTGCGCGCGAGGCATCCCCGCGCGCAGGCGGTGGCGCTGGCGCTGACCACCGATGTGGCGGGGCAGGCCGCCGGCCAGCCGGCGCCCTGGTTCTACGTGGTGGAAACCGACATCAAGGCGGGCGCCGAGGCCGATTTCGACCGTTGGTACGAAGAAGAACACCTGCCCGGGCTGGCCGCGGTGCCGGGCACGGTGCGCGCGCGCCGCTATCTGGCCCGCGAGGGCTCGCCGCGCTACTACGCCTGCTATGACCTGGCCAGCCGCGAGACGTTCGGCTCGCCGCCCTGGCTGGCCGTGCGCGCCACCGACTGGAGCAGCCGCGTGCGCCCCAACTTCATCAACACCAAACGCACCATGTTCCGCCGGGTGCCCGCCAACCAGGAGGCCTGACCATGCCGCGCTTGAATCCCCCGGAGGTCGACGGCATGTCGGCGCACCAGCGCCGCATTTACGATGCCATCGCCAGCGGCCCGCGCGGCCGCGTGCGCGGACCGCTGGCGGTGTGGCTGCACCGCCCGGGCCTGGCCGAGCACGCGCAGGCGCTGGGCCAGTATTGCCGCTACGACTCCAGCCTGAGCCCGCGGCTGTCCGAGCTGGCCATCCTGACCATGGCGGCCTGGTGGCGTTCATCGTTCGAGTGGTGGGCCCACCAGCCCATCGCCGTGAAGGCCGGGCTGGACGCCGGCATTACCGAGCAGATCCGCCTGGGCGACACGCCGGCGTTCGAGCAGGCCGACGAGTCGGTCGTGTACCGCTTCGTGCGCGCGCTGCTGGAAACGCGCCAGGTGCCCGACGCGCTGTACCAGGAAGCCGTGCAGGTGCTGGGCACCGACAGCGTGGTCGACCTGGTCGGCGTCGCCGGGTACTACTCGCTGATCTCGATGACCATCAATGTCTTCGACATTGCGCCGACCGATGGCAGCACGGTCAGCTTCGGGCGCTGAGCCGCCGCAACCTTATCCTGAAGGACACATCATGACAGGCCGATTGCAGGGCAAAGTGGCGATCGTGACGGGCGCGGGCAGTGTCGGCCCGGGCTGGGGCAATGGCCGCGCCATTGCCTACCGTTTCGCGCAGGAAGGCGCGCGCGTGTTCGCCGTGGACATGAACGCCGACGCCATGGAAGAGACCGTGGCCCGCGTGCGCGAGGCCGGCGGCGAGATCGCCACCTGGCGGGCCGACGTCACCTCGTCGGACGCCGTGCGCGAGCTGGTGCGGGCGTGCACCGACACCTGGGGCCGCGTCGACATCCTGGTCAACAACGTGGGCGGCTCGCGCAAGGGTGGCCCGGCGAGCCTGGACGAAGACACCTGGGACAAGCAGATCGATTTCAACCTGAAGAGCGTCTATCTGGGCTGCCGCCATGTGCTGCCGCTGATGGAGCAGCAGGGCGGCGGCGCCATCGTCAACATCGCGTCGACCTCGGGCATACGCTGGACCGGGTCGGCCCAGGTCGGCTACGCCAGCGCCAAGGCCGGCGTCATCCAGCTGTCGCGCGTGGTGGCGCTGGAATACGCGAAAAAGAACATCCGCTGCAACACCGTGATTCCCGGCCAGATGCACACCCCCATGGTGGAAGTGCGGCTGGCCGGCCAGCGCACCGGCGGCGACGTGAGCCAGTTGCTGGCCCAGCGCCAGGCGCGCATTCCGCTGCCTTTCATGGGCGACGGGCTGGACACCGCCAATGCGGCGCTGTTCCTGGCTTCGGACGAGGCCCGCTTCATCACGGCCACTGAAATCGTTGTCGACGGAGGCATGAGTGCACGCTGCGACTGAGGGCGCAATGCCCACGCGCTACCCCGATCCGGCGGTAATCGCGCTGGACCCGCGCTTCAAGGAGCTGGTGCTGCCGCTGGCGGCGGTCGAGCGCCTGGCCACCGGCAGCCGCTGGGCCGAGGGGCCGGTGTGGTTCGGCGACGGCCGCTACCTGCTATGGAGCGACGTGCCCAACGACCGCATCCTGCGCTGGGACGAGATCACCGGGCAGACACAGGTATGGCGCCACGCGTCCAACCACGCCAACGGCAATACGCGCGACCGCCAGGGCCGGCTGATTACCTGCGAACACCTGGGGCGCCGCGTCACCCGCACCGAGCACGACGGCCGCATCACCGTGCTGGCCGACCGCTACCAGGGCAGGCGCCTGAACTCGCCCAACGACGTGGTGGTGAAGTCGGACGGTTCGATCTGGTTCACCGATCCGCCGTTCGGCATTATCGGCTACTACCAGGGCGAAAAAGCCGAGCAGGAGCTGCCCGCGGCCATTTACCGCATCTGCCCCGACAGCGGCGCGGTCGAGCGGGTGTGCGATACGGTCAACGGCCCCAATGGCCTGGCGTTCTCGCCCGACGAGAAACTGCTGTACGTCATTGAGTCGCGCTCGCGCCCGCGCAACATCCTGGTGTTCGACGTGTCGGACGACGGCCGCGCGCTGGGCCCGTCGCGCGTGCTGTTCGACGCCGCCGAAGGCACGCCGGACGGCTTCCGCGTGGATGTCGAAGGCAACCTGTGGTGCGGCTGGGGCATGGGCACGCCCGAACTGGACGGCGTGCGCGTGTATTCGCCGCGCGGCGAACTGCTGGGCCGCATCGCATTGCCCGAGCGCTGCGCCAACCTTTGTTTCGGCGGCAAGCACCGCAACCGTTTGTTCATGGCGTCGTGCACGTCGATTTATTCCTTGTTCGTCAACACGCAAGGGGCGGCAGTCCCCTGAGCGTCAATTCCCGCCTATAAGCACACAAAGGAGAAAACCATGTATACCCAGATACTCAAGGGCCTGGCCATCGGCCTGCTCGGCCTGGCCGCGGCCGGTGCGCATGCGCAGTCCAGCACCAGCCTGGTGGTTGCGTTTCCGGCCGGCGGCCCCGCCGATTCGCTGGCGCGCGTCGTGGCCGCGCAGCTGGAAAAAGAACTGAAGCACCCGGTGGTGGTCGAGAACAAGCCGGGCGGCAACGGCGCCATCGCCGCCACCTTCGTGGGGCGCGCGCGTCCCGACGGCCAGACGCTGTTCCTGAGCTCGGTGGGCGCCATTTCGATCAACCCGTCGCTGTATCCCAAGCTGATCTACGATCCCGCCAAGGATTTCGTGCCGGTGTCGCTGCTGGTGTCGGTGCCCGAAGTGCTGATCGTGGGCCCCGGCAACCCGGCCAAGGACGCCAAGGCCTTCGTGGCGCAAGCCAAGAGCGGGGGCGTGTCGATGGCTTCGTCGGGCGTGGGCAGCATGCCGCACATGGCGATCGTGCAGCTGGAAAAGTCCACGGGCGCCAAGATCCTGCACGTGCCGTACAAGGGCGCCGCGCCGGCCATCACCGATACCATCGGCGGCCAGGTGGGCGGTTTCATCGGCGACGTTTCGGGCCTGATGCCGCACATCAAGTCGGGCAAGGCCCGCGCGCTGGCCATCGCCGCGCCCAAGCGCTCGCCCGTGCTGCCCGACGTGCCCACCTTCGACGAGCTGGGCGTGCCGAATGTGTATGCCAACAACTGGTACGGCGTATTCGCCCCCAAAGATACGCCGGCCGACACGGTGGCCGCGCTGAACAAGGTGATCGGCAAGGTGCTGGCGTCGCCGGAACTGAAAGCCTACGAGCAATCCACCGGCGTGGAGCTTTCGCCCACCACGCCGCAGCAGTTCGCCGACATCGTGCGCGACGACACGAAAAAATGGGGCGACCTGATCCGCGCGGAAGGCATCACGGTGAACAACTGACCGGGGTGCCGGATGGCAGGGCGGACGGGGTGCCAGCGGCCTGACCCCCGGGGCCGCCGGGCCGGTTCCGCGCGCCGCCAAACTTGGCTAAACTTGCGCGGTTCTCCGGCCTTCCCCTCTTTTGGCGTTTTCATGCCGCGCCTGCAACCGTATCCCGTCGACCTGGTTTCGCCCGCCACCCTGGGCGGGCACGATGCCGCCAATCCCTGCCTGAGCTGCGGCGCCTGCTGCGCGCATTTTCGCGTGTCGTTCTATTGCGGCGAAGTGGCCGGCGAGAACGGCGGCACGGTGCCGGTCGAGCTGGTGCGCCCCATCAGCCCGCTGCGCGTCTGCATGGCCGGCACCGAGCAGGGTGGCGGGCGCTGCGTGGCCCTGCGCGGCGAGCTGGGGCAGCCCGGCATCCGCTGCGTCATTTACCTGCAGCGGCCCACTCCATGCCGCGAATTCGAAGTGTGGCAGCCCGATGGCTCGGTCAACCCCGACTGCCAGCGCCTGCGCGCGGCGCTGGGCCTGCCGCCGCTGGATCCGCGCCCCGATGCCGAGAACGACCCCCAGGGACCGGTGCACCCGCACCAGCCGGCAGCCGCCTGATCCTGCCCTGTCGGGCCCCCCGGCGCGGCTGACGTTTGGCAGGCTGCCGTAGTAGCATCGGCGCTACCGTTGGTCAGGAGACACAGGCATGGCTGTGCGCACAGATTTCCCCGATGGCCTGGCGCGCTGCGCCTGGGTGGACGGCTCGGCCGGCTACCGGTGCTATCACGACGACGAATGGGGGCGGCCGGTGGGCGACGACCGCAGCCTGTTCGAGCAACTGAGCCTGGAAGGCTTCCAGTCGGGCCTGAGCTGGCGCACCATCCTGGACAAGCGCGACGGCTTTCGCCGCGCGTTTTCCGGCTTCGACATCGACAAAGTGGCGCGCTACACCGAGGCGCGGGTCGAAAAACTGGTGGCCGATGCTTCGATTGTGCGCCATCGCGGCAAGATCGAGGCCGTGATCAACAACGCGCGCCGCGCCCGGGAAATGCGCGACCGGCACGGCTCGCTGGGCGCCTATTTCTGGCGCTACGAAGCGCCGGCCGCACGGCGCGCGGCGCAGCCGGCGTCGCAGTCGGTTCAGTCGCTGGCCCTGTCCAAAGACCTGAAGAAGCTGGGCTGGAAGTTCGTCGGCCCCACCACGGTGTATGCCTTCATGCAGTCGGTGGGCATGGTCAACGACCACAGCCCGCAGTGCCATCATCATGCCGAATGTGAACAGGCCCGGGCACGCTTTGTGCGTCCTGTGTGATATCACCCTGGGCAGATTTGGAAAAATCCGCACACATTCCTTGTCACAGATTTCCGTATCCGCCTATACCCTGATAGCGAGGCCAGGCGGCATCGGGACGGCCTGGCAAAGGAAAACCGGCCATGACGCGCACGAAGAAAGTACTGATCGGGCTGGGCGGCGCCATCGTCCTGCTGGTGGCGGCTCTGGCGCTGGTGGTGGCGCTGTTCGACTGGAACCAGCTCAAGCCCACCATCAATGAGCGCGTATCGGCCGCCCTGGGCCGGCCATTCGCCATCAACGGCGACCTGACCGTGCAGTGGCGGCGCCCCGAAGGCGAGCCGGGCTGGCGCGGCTGGGTGCCATGGCCGCACATCGGCATGAACGACGTATCCATCGGCAATCCCGACTGGGCCGAAGCGCCCAACATGGCCACGCTGCAGCGGGCCGAGTTCAGCCTGTCGCCGCTGCCGCTGCTGAACCACCATGTGGTCATCCGCCAGATCCAGCTGACCCGGCCGGCCGCCAGCCTGCAGCGCCTGAAAGACGGCCGCGCCAACTGGGTGTTCACCCTGCCGGACAGCGGCGAGCCGTCGCCCTGGGTGATGGATATCGACGAGATCGGCTTCGACCAGGGGCAGGTGCAGTTCCGCGATGAAACCCTGCGCGCCGACATCGAGGCGCAGATCGACCCGCTGGGCAAGCCGGTGCCGTTTGCCGACATCGCCGGGCAGACGCCGGCGGACAAGGCGGACAAGGCGGACAAGGAAAAGAAAGCGGACGACACGGAGAAAACAGGCAACACAGAGAACGCGGACAGCACGAACCAGGCGCCGGCGGCGCCCGACTACATCTTCGGCTGGAAGGTAAAAGGGCGCTACAAGGGCCTGCCGCTGCACGGCGCCGGCAAGATCGGCGGCATGCTGGCCGTGCGCGACCCCAGCCGCCCGTTTCCGCTGCAGGCCGACGTGACGGTGGGCGACACGCGCATCGCGCTGGCGGGCACGCTGACCGATCCCGCCAACCTGGGTGCGCTGGACTTGCGGCTGGAGCTGTCGGGCGCCACCATGTCCGACCTGTATCCGCTGACGGGCGTCACGCTGCCGGATACGCCGCGCTATGCCACCGACGGCCGCCTGAGCGCGCGCCTGCACGAGCCGGGCGGCGCGGTGTTTCACTACCGCGATTTCAACGGCAAGGTGGGCGCCAGCGACCTGCACGGCGACCTGACCTTCACCGCCGGGGCGCCGCGCCCCAAACTGGCGGGCAAGCTGAATTCCCGCCTGCTGCGCATGCGCGACCTGGGGCCGCTGGTGGGCGTGCCGCCCGCCGGCAAGTCCAACACTGCATCGAAGGACGGCCCCAAGCGTCCGGCCGGCGGCAAGGTGCTGCCCACGCAGGAATTCCGCACCGATCGCTGGCGCGTCATGGACGCCGACGTCACCCTGACTGCCGAGCGCATCATTTACGACGAAGACCTGCCGATTACCAAGCTGAACGTCCACCTGATCATGGACAACGGCCTGCTTACGCTGGATCCGCTGCGCTTCGGCATGGCGGGCGGCACCATCGACACCACGCTGCG
Source organism: Bordetella petrii (assembly GCF_017356245.1). Taxonomy (NCBI): domain Bacteria; kingdom Pseudomonadati; phylum Pseudomonadota; class Betaproteobacteria; order Burkholderiales; family Alcaligenaceae; genus Bordetella; species Bordetella petrii. Next base: position 2,484,060 of record NZ_JAFMZZ010000001.1, on the reverse strand, counting down.
GCTCGACGGCGGCCGCACGCCGATGGCGGGCAAGGTGCAGATCGCGGCGCGCGGCCTGCGCCTGAAGCGCCTGTTTCCGAAAGTGGAATCCATGCAGCGGGCCCTGGGCCAGCTGAACGGCGACGCGGCGCTCAGCGGCACCGGCAATTCCGTGGCCGCCCTGCTGGGCAGCGCCAGCGGCGACACCAGGCTGCTGGTCAATGATGGCTTGATCAGCCGCGCGCTGATGGAGATCGCCGGCCTGAACGTGGGCAACTATGTGGTCAGCAAATTGTTCGGCGACGAAGAGGTCAAGATCAACTGCGGCGCAGCCGACCTGCAGATGCAGCGCGGCGTGATGACGCCGCGGGTGTTCGTGTTCGATACCGAGAACGCGCTGGTGCAAGTGGACGGCACGGTCAGTTTCAAGGACGAGACCCTGGACCTGGACATCATGCCCAAGAGCAAGGGCGTGCGGGTGTTTTCGCTGCGTTCGCCGCTGTACGTGCGCGGCACGTTCGGCGACCCGCAGGCCGGCGTGCATGTGCTGCCGCTGGCCGCGCGCGGCGCCGGAGCCGTGGCGCTGGGCGTGCTGCTGACGCCGGTGGCGGGCCTGCTGGCCCTGGTGGCGCCCAGCGCCGGCGAAGAAGACAACCAGTGCGCCACGCTGTTGCAGCAAATGCGCCAGCCGCCCAAGGCGCCGCCCGCCAAGGGCCGGGCCGGCGGCAAGGACGCGGGCAAGTAGGACGCGGGCAAGGAGGGCGCGCGCCGGTCAGGCGGGGGCGGCCAGCGCGTCCCAGGCCAGCATGGCCAGGCGGGCCGATTGCTGCAGGATCTTGCGCGAGGCGCCATCGCGCGCCTGGATCGCCATGCCGTGCAACACGGTGGTGTAGTAGGCGGCCAGGGCGGGCAGGTCGGTGTGGGCGGGCAGTTCGCCGTGCCGCACGGCGTCGCGCAGCCGCTGCAGGATCAGCGCCTGTGCGTGGCGCCGGCTGTCGCACAGCATTTTGTGGACCGGGGCGTGGTCGTCCGCGTTCGTGGGCGCGCCCAGCACGATCATGCAGCCCCGGGGCCGGCCCGGCTGGGTGCCGGCGCGGGCCGCGGCCAGCAGCATGTTCTCGATGCCGGCCCGCACGGTGGGGCCGCGCAGCAGTTCGGCCTGCGTGCAGCCGCCTTCGCCGTTGCTGTACAGCGCCACGGCGTCGCGGAACAACTGCTCTTTCGAGCCAAACGCGCTGTACAGGCTGGGCGCGTTAATGCCCATCGCGGCCGTCAGGTCGGCCAGCGACGTGCTTGCGTAGCCCTTCTCCCAGAACAGATCCATGGCCTTTTGCAAGGCGGCGTCGCGGTCGAAAGAGCGGGGGCGTCCTCGTTCTGCCATAAGGGCGATTTTACCCGCCGCCTGCCGCACTTGACGGCCGCCCGGCAATCAGGCGATGATATTTGTACTAATCACTACAAATATGGATTCATCATGTCAGACCTGCAAGGCAAGATCGCATTCGTGACCGGCGGCAGCCGCGGCATCGGCGCGGCCATCGCGCGCCACCTGGCCGCGCGCGGCGCCGATGTGGCCATCACCTACGTCAGCACGCCCGACCGGGCGCGGGCGCTGGTGGAAGAATTGCGCGGCACGGGCCGCCGCGCCCATGCCTACGCCGCCGACGCGGCCGACCACCGGCAGGTGCGTGCCGCCGTGGAGCAGGCCGTGCGCGACCTGGGCGGGCTGGATATCCTGGTCAACAACGCGGGCATTTTCATCGCGGGCGGCCTGGACGCGCTGGCGCATGACGACTTCCAGCGCACGCTGGACGTCAACGTGGGCGCCGTATTCGCGGCTACCCAGACGGCCCTGCCGCACTTGCCGCGCGGCGGGCGCATCATCAACATCGGCAGCTGCCTGGCCGACCGCACCGGCGAGGCCGGCCTGGCCATCTACGCCGCCAGCAAGGCCGCGGTGGCGGGCCTGACCAAGGGCGCCGCGCGCGACCTGGGGCCGCGCGGCATCACCGTCAACGTGGTGCATCCGGGCCCCATCGACACCGACATGAATCCCGCCCAGCGCGAGGGCGCGGCCGAAAGCGCGGCCGGCCTGGCCCTGCAGCGCTATGGCCATGTCGATGACATTGCCGGCATGGTGGGCTACCTGGCCAGCCCGGCCGCCGGCTACGTGACCGGCGCCGAAATATCGGTGGACGGCGGGTTTGCCGCCTAGATCCCGGCGGCGACAGCGGCTCCGGCCCTAGCCTTCGCTGGCGCGGACGTATTCCGCGGCGATCTGCTCGCTGGCCGTCCACAGGCGGCGCGCGCTTTCGTCGATGACTTCATCGGTCATCGATTCCGAAGGCAGGGTCTGCGCCAGGCTGCCCACCACGCGCTTGTCGGCGGGCAGCAGGATGGGCACGGCCACGCCCCCCAGGTTGGGCGTGATGCGTTCGCGGCTGAGGGCGTAGCCGCGCCGCCGGATGGCCGACAGGTTCTTGCGGAACGCTTCCCACGAATCGCCCAGGTCGGCCGCGGCGATGGCCGCGCCGTTGCGCAGGTAGGTCTGCCGCACGCGGTGCGGCGCCAGGTAGGCCAGCAGGGCCAGCGACGCCGCGCCCTGGAACAGCGGAAACGGCACGCCGCGCGCGCGCCGCACCACAATGCGGCGGCCCTTGTGCACCAGCGTGTCCGGGCCTTCTTTGTAGATGCACAGCACTTGGTCGCGGTACAGGTTGTGCAGCAGCAGCACGCGGTTCTCGGCGTGCAGGGTGCGCAGCACCTTGCGGCCCGCCAGGTAGAGCGGGTCGGTCAATTGCAGCAGGTGCTCGAGTTCGATGATGCGCGGCCCCAGCGCATACGTGCCGCCCGACGAGGGCGCCAGCAGCCCGGCATCGCACAGGGCCTTCAGGTAGCGGTAGGCCGTCGAGCGGGTATAGCCCAGCAGCGCGCAGATTTCTTCAATGCGCAGGATGGGCCGCGCAAGCGAGAACAGATCGAGTATCTCGAAAGCCTTGTCCAGGCTGGTAGAGGCATTTTCCTTGGCGGTCACGGAAAGCAGTCCGAACAGGAGTGAATCGGTAAAGCGGGCAAACGACGCCCCACATGATAAGCGCCGCCAGAGGTCGGTCCGTCCAAAATATAAAGAAATCCCAATATTCGGGAATATTGACATTATCAAAATGGCAGGATATTGTTCATTGCAACGCGGCCCCGTCCCGCCGCAAAGTCTCTATCGCCATGGCCGATCCCGCCCCGACGCGCCCGCAGAAACCCCTTACCGGCCGCGTGCCGCCGCAAGCCGTGCGCTGCCGCGAATTCCCGGCCCTGCCGGCTGATGTGCTGCAGCGCTACGCGCGCATCGAAGACCTGACCGCTACCGCTTCCGACGCCATGGACAACCTGGGCCTGGCCGGCGTGGTGCCCGCCTCGGTGCTGGCGCCGCAATTGGCCGCGGCGCGCCTGGCGGGGCAGGCCGTCACGGTGCGCAATACCGAACGGCCCGATGCGGTGGGCGCGGCCGCGCAGGCCGGCCAAAGCCGCATGGGCGAACACGAGGCCTACAACCTGGCCGAGCCCGGCAACGTGGTGGTGATCGAAGGCCTGCCCGGCGTGTCCAACCTGGGCGGCCAGTCGGCCTCGGTGGCGCATCGCGCGGGTTGCGCGGGCGCCATCGTCGATGGCGGCTTCCGCGATCCGCGCGTCTCGCGCGCGCTGGGCTTTCCCATCTGGTCGCGCGGCGTCACGCCCGTTACCGGCAAGTGGCGCCTGCAGACGGCCGAGATCAACGGGCGCGTGCGCATCGGCGGCGTGGCCGTCGAGGCCGGCGACCTGGTGCTGGCCGATGAATCCGGCGTGGCCTTCGTTCCTTATGCGCAAGCGCAGGCCGTGCTGCAGGAAATGGAGCGCATCCAGGCCGGCGACCACCGGCAGCAGCGCGATATTGCCGCCGGCGTCGATCTGCAGACGCTGGCAAGCACCAAATACAAGTAGTCCGATAAACGTTCCTCAAAGAGGGAGCCATGGAGACAAGCATCGAATGCGCGGTCGGCGCAGCCGACATCCTGGGCGAAGTGCCCCTGTGGTGCGACCGCACCCGGCAATTGTGGTGGGTGGACGTGCGGCGCAGCGCGCTGCAGTCGTACGACCCCGCCACGGGCCGGCACCAGGCGCGCCGCATGCCGGAAGGCATGCTGGTGGGCTCGATCGCGCTGCGCGAGGCGGGCGGCTTTGTGCTGGCCACCAACACTGGCCTGTACCGGTACGACCCCGCCGTGCCGCAGCCGCCGGTATTCCTGGCCAACCCCGAAGCCGACAAGCCCGCCAACCGCTTGAACGACGGCAAGTGCGACCGGCGCGGACGCTTCTGGGTGGGCAGCATGCGCGACGCGCAGCGCCTGCCCGAAGGCACCCTGTACCGGTTCGACCCCGACTACGCCTGCCACGCGCAGTTCAACGAAATCGTGGTGCCGAACTCGATCGCCTGGAGCCCCGACGACCGCACCATGTATTTCGCCGACACGCACCGGCAGCTGATCTGGGCCTTCGACTTCGACCTGGATGACGGCGTCATCTCGAACCGCCGCGTCTTCAAGGACTGGACCCACCACCACGGCCGCCCCGACGGCTCGACAGTGGACCGCGAAGGCTATCTGTGGAATTGCATGGTGGCCAGCGGCGAACTGGTGCGGCTGGCGCCCGACGGCAGCGTCGACCGCGTCATCGCGCTGCCGGTCACCAATCCCACCTGCCCGGCCTTCGGCGGGCCGGACCTGGCCACGCTGTACGTCACCAGCCATTCGCAGCGCATCCCGCCCGAACGCCTGGCGGCCGAGCCCTGGGCCGGCGCGCTGCTGGCCCTGGACGTCGGCGTGCGCGGCCTGCCCGAACCGCGCTTTGCGGGCTGAACGCCCGAAGGAGAACTCATGCGTATCCTGACTGTGATGCTGGCGCTGGCCGGCATATTGGCGGCCGCGCCCAGCGCGGCGAACGACGTGGTGCGGCTGGTGGTGCCGTTTTCGGCGGGCGGCCCGGTGGACCAGGTGGCGCGCATCCTGGCGCCGGGGCTGGAGGCCGCGCTGGGCGCCACGGTGGTGGTCGAGAACCGCGGCGGCGCGGGCGGCACCGTGGGCACCAACTACGTGGCCAAGTCCCCGGCCGACGGCCGCACCGTATTGATGGCGACCTCGAGTTTCGTGATCTCGTCGCAGACCACCGCCAACCTGCCGTACGACCCGCACAAAGACCTGGAGCCGCTTGCGCTGGTGGGCCAGGTGCAGACCCTGCTGGTGGTGCGGCCCTCGCTGGGCGTGAACAGCCTGGACGAACTGGTCAAGCTGGCCAAATCGGGCAAGCCCCTGTCGTTCGGCTCGACCGGCGTGGGCGGCACCATGCACGTGGGCGGCGAATTGCTGAAACGCGCCGCCGGCATCGAGGCGCTGCATGTGCCGTATCGCGGCGCGGCGCCGGCCATTACCGCACTGATGGCCGGCGAGGTCGACATGGTGAACGCCGACGTGCCGGTGCTGCAGCCCTATGTGAAAAGCGGCCGCGTCAAGGCGCTGGTGATCTACGACACCAAGCGCTCGGTCGAACTGCCCGATGTGCCCGATGCCGTCGAGGTGGGCTACCCGCAATTGCTGATGAGCAACTGGTACAGCGCCATGGTGCCCGCCGGCACGCCGCAGGCGGCCAAGCAGAAGCTGGAGCACGCCTTCCTGGCCGCCATCCGGCAGCCCGATATCGCGCAGCGGCTGTCCGAGGCCGGTTTGCGCGGGCCCATGGGTACGGCCGATTTCCGCAAGAAGCTGGATGCCGAGTTCGCGCGCTGGGTGCCGTTTCTGCGCGAAGTCGGGCTGAGCGCGAAAAAATGAGCGGCGCCGTTTCCATGCCCGCTCATCGGCTGCTGCAGCTGGGGCCGCTGCCCGCCGACCTGCAGCGCCAGGCCGCCAGCCAGTACGTGCTGGAACCGCTGTGGACCCAGCCCGCGCCGGCGCAGTTCCTGGCCGCGCAGCAGGGCGCCTTCGACGGCGCCATCATGATGTCGCGCCATGGCTGCCCGGCCGCGGTCATCGAATGCCTGGCCGCCGCGCCGCGCCCCGGCGTGGTGGCCTGCTTCGGCGTGGGCTATGACGGCATCGACCTGGCGGCCGCCCGCCGGCACGGCGTGCAGATCAGCACCACGCCCGACGTGCTGACCGACTGCGTGGCCGATACCGCGCTGGGCCTGATGCTGGCCTGCGCGCGCCAACTGGTGGCGGCCCACCGCCACGTGCAAAGCGGCGCCTGGCTGCAAGGGCCTTTTCCGCTGGCCGCGCGGGTCAGCGGCAAGCGTGTCGGCATCGTCGGCCTGGGGCGCATCGGCCAGGCCATCGCGCGCCGCGCCAGCGGGTTCGACATGCCCGTGCGCTACCACGGACGCAGCGCGCGCGCCGGCGTGCCGTATGGCTTCGAGCCCGACCTGCCCGCGCTGGCGCGCTGGGCCGACTTCCTGGTGCTGGCCTGCCCCGGCGGCCCGCAAACCCGCCACCTGGTGTCGGCCGGCGTGCTGGATGCGCTGGGGCCCGACGGCTACCTGATCAATATCGCGCGCGGCAGCGTGGTGGACGAAGACGCGCTGGTGGCGGCCATCCAGGCCGGCGGCATCGCCGGCGCCGGCCTGGACGTGTATGCCGACGAGCCGCGCGTGCCGGCCGGCCTGCTGGACAACGACCGCGTGGTCACCCTGCCGCACGTGGCGGCGTCCACGCGCGAGACTCGCCGCGCCATGGAGCAGCTGGTGCTGGACAACCTGGCCGCCTTCTTCGCCACCGGCAAAGTGCTGACCCCGCCCGCCTGAAACGACCCGCCTCATGATGATCATCGAACATCGCACCTATACCGTGCCGCACGGCACGCTGGACGACTACCTGGCGCGCTTCGAGCGGCAGGCGCTGCCGGTGCTGCGGCAGCACCTGGGCCACCTGGTGGGCGTCTTCGTCAGCGAGATCGGCCCGCTGAACCAGGTGCTGCACATCTGGGCCTACGACAGCCTGGCCGACCGCGAGCAGCGCCGCGCCAGCCTGGATGCCGATCCGGAATGGATTGCCTTCAAGCGCGGCAACCGCGGCGCCTTCACCGCGCAAGAGGTGAAGATATTGCGCCTGGCGCCGTTTTCGCCGCGCCCCTGGCAGCAGCAGACGTGACCCGTGACGTAGCACCCGCGCACAATGCGCTGAAAGCCAGGCTGGCGCGCGGCCAGGTGGCCGTGTCGCTGATCGTGCGCAGCGCGCGCGGCCCCGAGATCGCCCTGGTGGCCCGCAGCAGCGGCTTCGATGCGCTGTACATCGACCTGGAACACAGCCCGTTGTCGCTGGATACCGCCAGCATGCTGTGCATCGCCAGCCAGGCCGCGGGCGTTACGCCCCTGGTGCGCGTGCCGGAAGCCAGCGCGGCCTGGATATCGCGCGTGCTGGACGGCGGCGCCATGGGCGTCATCGTGCCCCATGTCGAAGACGCGGCCGCGGCCCGCGCCGCCGTGGCGCTGGCCAAATATCCGCCTCAGGGCCGGCGCTCGGTGTCCACCACCTTGCCGCAGCTGGCGTACCGCCCCTTGCCCGCGGCCGAGGCCCACGGCCTGCTGAATCGCGAAACCCTGGTGGCGGCCATGATCGAGAGCGGCCGCGGGCTGCGGCATGCGGACGAGATCGCAGCTGTCGAAGGCATCGACATGCTGCTGGTGGGCGCCGGCGACCTGGCGGCCGACCTGGGCGTGGCCGGGCCATCCGCGCAGGCGGCCCTGCGCGGCGCCTTCGATACCGTCATTGCCGCCTGCCGGCGCCACGGCAAGACCGCCGGGGCAGGGGGGCTGGCCGGCCAGCTCGACCTGCTGGCCGAGGTGGTCGCGGCCGGGGTCCGCTACGTGTCGGCCGGCACCGATACCGGCTTTCTGTTGGCGGGCGCGCAGGCCAGGGTGGCCGCCATTCGCGCACGATGCCCGCCCGGGGCCGATGGCCCGTAAGTTGTCCACGGCTTGTGCACCGGGTTATGCACGCGGTATGCACGGGCTTATCCACAGCATTGTCCCCAGGCCCTGCGGCGGGCCCGCCCAGGTTGCTGATCAGGCGGAAAAAAAACCATGTATAATCTCGTTCTTCTCGCGGCGGGGCTGCCTTTTTACGGGGCGTTTCGCGGCTAGCGGGCTGTTAGCTCAGTTGGTAGAGCAGCGGACTCTTAATCCGTAGGTCGAGTGTTCGAGCCACTCACAGCCCACCAGAATTCCAGGCAAACGCCACCCCCAGGGGTGGCGTTTGTTATTGCGGATCAGGCTTTGGCCAAAACTTGGCCGTTCCAGCGTGCGCCGCGATGTGGCAGATGTTCAGAATGCCATCCTGAACCCCGCCGTGGCGGCCAGAATGTAGCTGCCCGAGAAGTCGGCATCCGCGGCCACTTCTCCGTAGATGGCGTAGCGTTCGCTCCACCCGTAGTTGGCGCCGAGCCCGACGCTGCCCCAGGTACGGCCCATGCGGCTGCTGACGGGCACGCTCGCCACCTCCACACGGGTTCCGTCGAGGAATTCGTGTTTGACATTGACCACGCCGTACACGCTGGCCTCGCGCGTCTTCCCGGCCGCGTCCCAGCTTCGCTTGTAGTCCAGCGCCACGCCCAGACGGCCCTGCAGGCTGTCGCCTTTGTCGCTTTCGACACGCGCGCCGAACTTGTCGTTGAACGCGCTGAACCGGGTCGAGACGTAGCTGATCTGGGCCTGCGGGACAAGCGCGAATGTGTCATTCAGCGCGAACGCCTTGCCAGCTTCAATCCCAAGTCCATAGCTGCGCGCGTTCTGGCCGTTTTCAAGCTCGCCCGCCAGACTGGAACGCAGATCGCTGTCGAACCAGGTCGCCTGGGCCTGCGCGTCGACATAAGTGCCGTCCTTGCCATACCAGGTCAGCGTGGGGCCCAGGCCATAAGAGGCGGTGTCGATATGGCCATTGCCATACAGCGAAGACACGCGGGCGTTGGCCGTGCCGTAATTGAAATTGATCCCGCCCACCAGGCGCGAACCGTCCTGCCGGCCGTACAGGACGCGATCGACGCCAAACTGCGCTTTCCAGCTATCGATGTCGTGATGCTGGCGGGTGGTCGAGCTCGACGGGTCGAAACGGCTGGTGGCCGTTTCCACGCGGCCCCATACGCCATCGTGGCCGGTATCGGCAGGGTCATAGAGACGATTGCCGACCCGCTGGCGCAGCGTGGGAAGCCGGCTCAAGGACATCAGCGTATTGGCGTAGGCTTCGTACACCGGCACGCCGGGCTGGTAGAGCGAGGCGTCGTCGCCCGGGCCGCCATTTATCAGCGACGAGCGCAAATACCAATTGCCGTTCGCGGCGTTCTTCTGCAGTACGTATCCGTATGCCCCGGCGACCAGCGCGGGCTGGCCTTCGATGACGTAATCGCCGTTGGCCAGGGCGAACCGGCCGGCCGAGTTGCCATCCACCTGCACCACCTGTATGCCGTTTTGCGTCTGCGCGCCTGTGCCGCCGACGTTTGTTACGGTGACGGGGGTCGTGCCGGAAGTGGCTCCCGTGATGACCAGCTTGTCGGTCGGCGAACTGTCGTCGCCCAGCTGCGTCCGGATGTTGAGACCGCCGCCCAGGGCCTCGTAGTCGCCCGCGATCGTAAGCGTCCCGAATCCGCTGCGGGGGCCGGGAGCGACCGTGCCCCAGTTGGTCGTGGGGCCCACCCGGCCCGTGCCGGTCAGCCGGCCGCCCGTCAGAACATCGGTAGGCCCTCCCAGCACGCCATCGACTTGCAGCGTTCCCGCCTGGACCTCCGTATCGCCCGTGAACGCCGAGCTGTCGCCAGTAAGGGTCAGCCTGCCCGCGCCCAGCTTATGGAAGCTTGATGTTCCGGAAAGCGCAGTGCTGATCCCGACCTCGTAGGTGTTCGTATCGAACCAGGCTCCTTCGGCCCCCACCGCCTGCGTCGTGAACCCCCTCAGAAAGTCCGCCTCATCGCGATTCGCACGCAGGACACCGCCATCGAGGTTGAAGGTGACGCCGCCAGCGCCGTGGATCACCGCACCTGTTTGAAGAACCCCCCGGCCGCTGGCGTCTCCGGTGAGGTTCAAGGTGCCATCCGAGGTGCTGTTGCGGCCGATCCAGGTGCTTGTGCCGGCGACAGCCAGGCCGCCCTTTTCGATGGTCATGGTTCCACTTCCACCCAGGCCGATTTCGATATTGTCGCTCGCACTAAGCGTCGAGATATCGGATGTGCTGCTCGACACAGTGACCAAGCCGCTACTCCCGGCGTTCAGGCCAACGTAGATGGTGGCCGCGGAAGTCGGCCCGCTGAACCCGACGGTGCTCACCGCGGCACCTTCCTGGACGTTCAGTTCTCCACTGCCGTCGAGCCCTACGTAAATATTGCCTTTGGGATCCCAGACCGTAGCCGGCCCGGAGACGGTGACATGGCCATCGCTGCCATTCACCCAGCCGATCACGCCCTGCCCGCTATGTACGGTGCCGCCATCGCTGATCAAGAGCGTACCGCTGCCGCCGCTACCGATCACGAAGGCGGTCGCCGTTGAAAGTGTCCAACTGGAGCCGGGACCGACGACGGTGGCGACACCCGTGCTGCCGTTATCACGGCCAATGGTGGCGGTGTCGCCACGCACCACGCCGCCATTGAGAATATTGAGCGTTCCGTTGGCGCCGGACTCGACGCCAATAATTGCCTGGCCTGAGCTGGTCCAGGTAGAAGCGTCGCCGCTCGCGTCGCTTCCTGAAACCGTAAGGGCGCCGACTGCGCCATTTTGGTTGCCGATGTAAGTATCAATACTGCTGACTTCTCCGCCGGCATCGATATCGAGCGTGCCAGCGGCCGTGTCGCCTACGACCAAATCACCGCCGACGACCCATGGCGTTGTCGCGGGCCCGGGCGAGACATCGCCCGTCGCTGTCACGGATTGCGCGAGGGTGGGGCGCATGCCATCGAAGGCGCAAAGCAAGGCAAAAATGGTCGTTGACCTGTGTACAAGCTTGGAACCTTTGCGTGTCATGGCATGCCAGCCCTAAGGTGTGTGCGAAACGCTGCTGTTTACTGCGATAAGAAGCCGACTTCTTAATGGGGTCATATTAAATGACATTCCAATCGATTCGACTATCGTCCCACCGGTCCAAGCGGTAGGGCACGACGACGCCTTATCATCTTGCTTGATGGATCATCACGCTTCGGCAGATCCAGCGATCCGGGCGCCTGGCGTGTCCGCCAGCGTTGTTATTTGGAGCCCCAGCATCATGCAGATCTTCCGTTCGATATTCCCGGCCAGCCTGCTCGCAACCCTGTGCGCCTCGGTTGCCGCGTGCGCCAATGCGCCATCCCCGCCCCCCGAGCCGCAGGCCCAGCCCGCCACTCGGCAGGAAGCGACCGGCGACCCCGGCGCGCCCCGGCCCCGCCTGACGATCCAGTCCGGCGAGGGCGAAAGACTGAATCTGCCGTGGTTCATCCAGGACGCGCAGAACTGGATCAATGAGTAGTCCGGGGGCGGCCGATGAACGCGGACCCCTTCAACCTGCAGCGTTTCGTCGATGCCCAGGCCGGCGTATACGACCAGGCGCTGGGTGAGCTGGCCCGCGGGCGCAAGACCAGCCACTGGATGTGGTTCGTTTTTCCGCAGCTGCGGGCGCTGGGCCGCAGCGCCACCGCTCAGTACTATGGCATCGCGTCCGAAGAAGAAGCAGCCGCCTACCTGCGGCATCCCGTGCTGGGCGCGCGGCCACGCCAGTGCGTGGATCAGCTGCTGGATCTGGGGCTGACCGACCCGCACGCCATTTTCGGCTCGCCCGACGACCTGAAACTCAGGTCATGCCTGACGCTGTTTGACGCCGTTTCGTCCGGCGAGTCGCGGTTCGGCGATGCGCTGGGCCGGTTTTATCCGGAAGGGGCGGACGGGCGGACGCTGGAGCTGCTGCGGTAAGTGCTCGCCGCTGCTATGGCTTGTTCATTAGCTGGTTTGCGACAAAAGCCTGCTTTAAAAAGCTGATTCGCGACTTTTGGCCCGTCAATATCCCAATCTTTAGCCTCTTGGCGACAAACTTCCAATGACATTGGGGGCAGGAACCTCTACCGCGAATTCTCCTGAATCTTTTCGCCGCCGCGCTCGATGTCCTGGCCGGCGCCGTGCATGGTATTGCAGCCTGCAGTCACGCTGGCGGCCAGCAGGGCCATTACAAGCATCCATTTCTTGCTGTCCATATCCTTTCTCCTGGTTCAGGTTGAGAACTCGGCTTGCCCGCCCGGGCAGCAAGCGGCGTGCCCGGCGGGCAATCCGGCCGGCCGGGCGCCGTCTGCGGCAAGCAAGACGGAGTAAAGGTTCCTGGGATCAGGCAGGTCGGGAATCAGCGCCACGTCGCGGCCCAGCCCCAGCCGCGTGGCCTCGTCGTGCAGCACGCGCAGCACGGAATAATCTTCCAGGGCGAAACCCACTGAATCGAACACGGTGACTTGGGCATCGCTGGTGCGCCCGGCGGCCAGGCCGCACAGTACGCGCCACAGTTCGGTGACCGGGAAGCCGGCGTCCATTTGCTGGATGTCGCCTTCGACGCGGCTTTGCGGCTCGAATTCGACGAAGGTGGATGCCGCGGCCAGGATGCCGCGGTGCAGCTCGGTTTTGCCGGGGCAGTCGCCGCCCACCGCGTTCAGGTGCATGCCCGGCTCGATCAGGTCGGGCGTCAGGATGGTGGCGCGGGTCTTGTCGGCCGTGATCGTGGTCACAATGTCGGCGCCGCGCACGGCCTGTGCGGTGCTGCCGGCCGCGATCACTTCCAGGCCCGGCGTGGCGGCCAGGTTGCCGGCCAGCTTGCGGGTTGCCGCGGGGTCGATGTCGTAGGCGCGGATTTCGGATACGCCAAGCAGGTGGTGAAAGGCCAGCGCCTGGAATTCGCTTTGCGCGCCGTTGCCGATCAGCGCCATTGAACGCGCGCCCCGGCGCGCCAGCGCGCGGGCCGCCATGACCGAGGCGGCGGCGGTGCGCAGGGCCGTGGCAAGGGTCAGTTCGCTGACCAGCAGCGGCCTGCCGGTGGCCACTTCGGCCAGCGCGCCGAAGGCCATGACGGTGGGCAGCCCCGCTCGCGGGTTCTTCGGATGGCCATTGACGTACTTGAAGCTGTACAGCGCGTGGTCGGCGGCGGGCATCAGTTCGATGACGCCGTCGGGCGAGTGCGTCGCCAGGCGCGCGGATTTGTCGAAGTCGGGCCAGCGCAGGAAGTCGTCGTGGATGGCTTGTTCGAGCAATCGCAGGAAACCGGGCAGCGTTCGTCGTTCGACCAGGGTGGCGACATCAGGCGTGGTGAGCAGCAAAGTCATGGCTGTCTCCGGTATCCATGCCCTGATTTTGCGCTGGGGCACCGTCAAGATCAACAGCCGGATCGCCCGCCGCTGGAGTGCCTCAGGCGTTCCCGGGCCCGGCCGCCGCCTGGCGGCGCCATTGTCCCGGTGTCATTCCCATCCATTGCGTGAAGACGCGCCGGAAGGCCGACAGCGATTGATAACCGGCCAGTTCGGCGACGGCTTCGGTGGTGGCCGCGGGCTTCTTCAGTTCGTTGGCCGCCAGGCTCATGCGGATGTCGGTCAGCAAGTCGAAGGCCGAACGTCCGAGCCGGCCTTCGAAATGGCGCATGAAGGTCGAGCGCGACATGCTGCACAGCGCCGCCAGTTCGGGCAGCGTCCAGGGCCGTGCGGGGTTGCCCAGCATGGCCAGCAGGGCCGGCGCCAGCCGGGGGTGGCCGGCCAGCGCCAGCAAGCCGGCCGGCGCCTGCTCGGATTCGCTGGCGGCGCGCACGGCCAGGGCGAACAGCGCCGCGGACAGTGCGTTCAGCATGGCGTGCCCACCCAGCCTTTCGCCGGAAGATTCCACGCGCATCAGGTCCATCAGCCGGGCCAGGTGCGCGGATGCGGACGGCTGGCCGTCGGCGCCGTCATCGGCGGCCCGCACCACCAGCGTGGCCGGCAGGTAGTCGCGCACCAGCCTGTCGTGGGGCGGCGCAATGAAAAAGCGCCCGCACAGCATGTCCAGCCGTTCGCCCGAGCCGCCGTTTTCGCTGTAGCGCAGGTTGAAGCCCTGGCGCTCGGTGGCCGCTGTCGGCGCGGCGCCGCTGCCGTCGTGCAGCACATGGGCCGAGCCGTGCGGCAGCAGCACGATGTCGCCGCCTGCCAGCTCGCGCATCGATTTTTCAGCGGGGTTTTCCAGCATGGCGCGGCCCTTCAGCACCACGTGATACGGGATCTCGCGCGCGGCCGAGGGGGCGTATGCCACCCGCCACGGCGCGCCATAGGCGCAGCGGACTTCCAATTGGCCGGTAATCGTGATGATTTCCAGCAGGCGGCTCAGCCAGTCGATCGGGGCAGCCATGGGTGCGGCGTTGATTTGAAACTATTGGGCATTTATGTGGATTTTATAAGACTTATCGGGATCAATCGCGGTCTCTACAGTAGCACCTACCGATACATCGGTTTTTTTCTAACCCACCCAAGGAGCTACATCATGAGCCGCATCGCCATTCCCGCCCTGTCGTCCGCCACCGGCGCAACCGCCGAGGTCTATGACCAGATCCGCAAAATCGCCGGCGGCAAGGTGCCCAATCTTTTCGCCGCCCTGGGCCACCTGGCGCCCAGGCAACTGGCCGCGGTGCTGAACGCCGAAGGCGCGGTGGCCGCCGGCACGCTCAGCAAGCACGACCTGGAAATCATCAAGCTGGCCGCCAGCGCGCAGACGGGTTGCGACTATTGCGTGGCCGCCCATTCCTTGCTGGGCAAGCTGGCGGGCCTGCCCGCCGACGCCCTGCGCGCCATCCGCGCCGGCCAGCCCTCGGGCGATGCCAAGCGCGACGCGCTGGCGCATTTCGTGCGGCAGATCGTGCGCACCAGCGGCACCCTCAGCCAGGACGAGTTCGATGCCATCCGCGCCGCGGGCTATACCGATGTGCAGCTGGCCGAGATCTCGCTGGTGATTGCCCTGGTGTTCTTCACCAATACCTTCAACCGCATCAACGACACCGACGTCGATTTTCCTGCGGTGCAGTAAGCCGGCATGCCGGGTGGGCGCCGGGCAGGGCGGCCGCGGCGGCGGCGGCAAGCAGCGCCGCCGCCGCCACGATCAGGGCGGCGGCATGCCAGCCGTAGGTATCGATGGCCCTGCCCACGGCCACCGGCCCGGCGATCTGGCCCAGGTTGTTGCCCTGCATGACCAGGCCCAGCACGATCGGCGCCAGGCCGGCCGCGGGCGCCGCCAGCGGTGCGCCGGACAGCAGGGTGGCGGGGATCAGCCCGCCCACCGCCGAGAACACGATGCACAGCAGGAACGTGCCCGCGTCGGGCAGCAGTGGCAGGAAAATGCCCAGCCCGGCTGCGCCCATGGCCAGGCTGGCCGCGCCCAGCAGCACCGGCCGGGCCACGCCGCGCGCCAGCAAATGGCCGGCGGCCAGGTTGCCCAGGATGTTGACGGCCGAGGCCAGGGCGCTGAGCAGTCCGGCGGTGCGCAGGCTGGCTTCCATGCGTTCCATCAGCAGTACCGGCAGGAAGCTGAACAGCGCGAAGAACATCAGGCTGTAGCAGGCGAACACGGCGGCCAGCAGCAGCGGGCCGCGCGCCCGCGCGACGCGGGCGGCGTCATGGCGCGCGGCGCGCCAGCCTCCAGGCGCGCGGGCGCCGTGGCCGGGCACGGCCGCCAGCACCGCCAGGGCGGCCAGCAGGACCAGGCCGCCGCTGGCCCACCACAGGGGGCGCCAGCCGCCGAGCAGCGGGCCGGCCAGCATGGCGATGGCCATGCCGGCAGGCATGAAGCAGCTCCATAGCGAAAACACCAGGTCGCGGCGGCTTTCGTGCACCACGTCCTGCCGCTGCAGCACCGAGGGCGCGGCCACCGTGATGAACAGGAAGCCCGCGCCTTCGATCACGCGCGAAGCCAGCAGCCAGCCATAGGAAGGGCTGGCGGCGCCCGCCGCGGTGCCGGCGGCCGTGGCCAGCAGGCCGCCGACCAGCACGCGCCGGCTGCCCAGGCTGCCGACGATGACGCCGGCCGGAATCCCGCCCACCACGCCCAGCACGGCGAAAATGCCGCTCAGCCAGCCCAGGGCGTCCAGGTTCAGGCGCAGGTCGGCCTGCAGCATCGGCCCGGCGATGGCGGCCTTGCCGACCTGCATGGCGGCGACCACGCCGCAGGCGACCACCACGGCCACGGCGGCCCATCGGGTACGGAAAACAGCTGCTGGCGGATGAGTCATGGTGGAAAGGGAAGCGGTCTTGGCGAAATACTAGCGACGGAAGTCGAGCAGTAGAAGTGACATAATTCAGATTGTTCTGATCATAAAAAACGATCATGCTCGACGCGCTGACGCTGGACCAGATTCGCACTTTCGTGACGGTGGCCGAGCAGGGCAGCTTTCGCGCGGGCGCCGCCAGGCTGCGGCGCGTGCAGTCCGGCGTCAGCGCCAGCATCGCCAATCTGGAAGCGCAGCTGGGCATCGCCTTGTTCGACCGGTCGGGCCATCGCCCGGTGCTGACGCCGCAGGGGCACGCGCTGCTGGTCAACGCCCGCGACATTCTGCTGCGCGTCGACGCCATGCGGGCCCGCGCGCGCGGCTTTGGCGAAGGCGTCGAACTGGAACTGGCGCTGGTGGTCGACACCCTGTTTCCGCTACACCAGATCGGCGCGGCGCTGGCTGAACTGCAGGCCGCCTATCCGTCGGTGGCGATCCGGCTCGACATCGCGCCGCTGGGCGGGCCCTTGCAGGCCTTGCTGGAACGGCGCTGCACCCTGGCCATCATGGCCGGAGAAAACTTCCGCGATCCGCGCATCGTCTTCGAGGCCCTGTCGGTGGTAAGCCAGGTGGCCGTCGTGGCGGCCGGGCATCCGCTTGCCGCGCGCGCCCACGGCGAGCGCATCGGCGCTGCCGAACTGGCCGACCATGTGCAGATCGTGCTGGCCGATCCGACGCCGCATTCCGGCGGCCGCGATTTTGGCGTCATCTCGCCGCGCACGTATCGCGTGGGCAATCAGGACGCCAAGCACGCGCTGATCCTGGCGGGCGTGGGCTGGGGCCGACTGCCCCAGTGGCAGGTGCAGCGCGACCTGGACGAGGCGCGCCTGGTCCGGGTGCGCACGCCGGCGCTGGGGCGCAACAGCGCCGCGGCCTCGGAAGTCTATCTGGCCCACCGGCTGGATGCGCCGCTGGGGCCGGCCGCACGGGGCCTGGCCGACATTCTCAGGCGCCTGTGCGCGCGCTGAACCCGCCCGCCATCGGCGCCGATGGCGGTGCGCATTCTGTCGGCATGCTGAACAGGGGCGCCGCGCGTCGCTTGGCGAGGCACCAGAAACTGTCTAGTATCGAAGCCTGCTGAACCGCACATCAATAAACAGGCAACTGGCCGATACCCGCAGCGGGTGCCGCGCCCCAAGGAGACATCCATGCTACGCATCAAACAGGTTCTGGTTTCATTGGCCGTGGCCGCGCTGCCGCTGGCCGCGGGCGCCGCGCCGGCCAAGGTCATGGCCCCGGGCGGCCCCGGCGGCGGCTACGATGCCGCGGCCCGCGTGCCGATGCAGGTCATGCAGGAAGCCGGCATCTTCACCGACGGCTACCAGGTCACCAACAAGGGCGGGGCGGGCGGCACTATCGGGCTGGCCGAATTCATCAATACCAGCAAGAACGACGACAATGCCATCATGTCGATGGGCTCCATCCTGGTCGGCGGCATCATCCTCAACAAATCGCCGGTCACGCTGGACACGATCACGCCGCTGGTGCGCCTGACCGACGACGCCGATGTGCTGGCGGTGCCCATGGATTCGCCCATCAAGAATGTGGCCGACGTGATCGCCGCGCTGCGCAAGAATCCGGGCGCGCTGGCCATCGGCGGCGGCTCGGTCGGCGGGGTCGACCAGGTGGCCGCCGGGCTGATCGCCAAGTCGGCCGGCGTGCCGCCCAGCAAGCTGAACTACATTCCCTATCCCAGCGGCGCCGAGCTGGTGCCGCTGCTGGTCAGCGGGCAGCTCAAGCTGGCGCTGTCGGGCCTGTCGGAATTCAAGCCCTACGCCGACCAGAAGCGCCTGCGCATCATCGCGGTCACGTCCGAGCAGCGGCTGCCCGGCGTGGACGCGCCCACACTGAAAGAATCGGGCGTGGACGTGGTCATCGGCAACTGGCGCGGCATCATCGGCGCGCCCGGCATGAGCAAGCAGGGGCGCGACATGTGGCTGGACCGCTTCCAGAAGATGCACGCCTCGCCGCAATGGAAAAAGACGCTGGCCGACCATGGCTGGTCGGATGCCTATCTGGCGGGCGACGCGTTCGCCAAGTTCCTGGACGAAGAAAAAGTCCGCCAGGAACAAGTGCTGAAGGACCTGGGCCTGGTCAAGTAACGCGCCGGCACAGGAGACCGCCATGTCCGCAAACCCGCCGCGCCGCCGTCCATGGTGGCTGGGGCTGGCCGTGATCGCCATCGGGGCGGTCTGGCTGCAGCAGGGATACGCGCTGCCCAAGTCGGGCGGCTACGCAGGCGTAGGGCCTGGCGACTTTGTCATGCTGGTGGGGGCGGCGCTGATCGCGCTGGGCCTGACCCTGCTGGCGCAGATCGCGCGCGGCGATTCCTTCGAGCCGCAAGAGGCCGAAAGCGCCGAAGCCGGCGCGCGCCCCTCGCGCAAGGCGCTGCTTTTCGCGGCGGCGGGGGCGGCCATTCCCCTGCTCACCATGCGGCCGCTGGGTTTTCCGCTGACGGCGATGCTGGCGTTCGCGCTGGTCACGCATGCCTTCGGGTCGCGCCGCGTGGTGCTCGACTGCGCCATCGGCCTGGCGCTGGGCATTATCTGCTGGCTGGGGTTCACGCGCCTGGGCGTGACGCTGGGCGGCGCGCTGCCGCTGGCGGGGTGGTGACATGGACGCTTTTCATTCCCTGATGGCCGGCTTCGGCGTGGCGCTGCAGCCGGCCCATTTGATGTGGGCGTTCGTCGGCTCGCTGCTGGGCACCGCCATCGGCGTGCTGCCGGGCATCGGGCCGGCGCTGACCATCGCGCTGCTGCTGCCGGTAACGGTGAAGGTGGCGCCCACCGCCGCCTTCATCATGTTCGCCGGCGTGCTGTACGGCGCCATGTATGGCGGGTCCACCACTTCCATCCTGCTGAACACTCCGGGCGAAAGCGGGTCGATGATGACCGCGCTCGAAGGCAACAAGATGGCGCGCGCCGGGCGCGGCGCGGCCGCGCTGGCCACCGCCGCCATCGGGTCGTTCGTGGCGGGCACGCTGGCCACGCTGGGGCTGACCTTCCTGGCGCCGGCCATTGCCGAACTGGCCTTCGTGTTCGGGCCGGCCGATTATTTCGCCCTGATGCTGCTGGCCTTCACGTCGGTGTCGGTGGTGCTGGGCACCTCGCGCGTGCGCGGATTCATCGCGCTGTTCCTGGGGCTGGCGATGGGCGTGGTGGGCATTGACGGGCCGTCGGGCCAGGCGCGCCTGGCGTTCGGTTCGCCCGACCTGCTCGACGGCATCGATATCACGGTAGTGCTGGTGTCCCTGTTCGCCGTGGGCGAAATCCTGTACGTGGCCAGCCGTTACCGCAGCGCGCCGCCTGCGGTCAACCCGCTGTCGGGCGGGCGCTGGATGACGCGGGACGACTGGCGGCGTTCGTGGAAACCGTGGCTGCGCGGCACTTTGCTGGGCTTTCCCATCGGCGCGCTGCCGGCCGGCGGGTCCGAGGTGCCGACCTTCCTGTCGTACACGCTGGAACGCCGCCTGAGCCGCCGCCGCGACGAGTTCGGCCATGGCGCCATCGAAGGCGTGGCCGGGCCCGAAGCGGCCAACAATTCGGCCGCCGCCGGCATCCTGGTGCCGCTGCTGACGCTGGGCTTGCCCACGTCGGCCACCGCCGCGGTGCTGCTGGCGGCGTTCCAGAGCTACGGCCTGCAGCCGGGGCCGTTCCTGTTCGTCAACAGCGCCGACCTGGTGTGGGGCTTGATCGCCTCGCTGTACGTGGGCAATCTGATGCTGCTGGTGCTGAACCTGCCGCTGGTGGGCCTGTGGGTGCGGCTGCTGCTGATCCCGCGCCCGTACCTGTATGCCGGCATCCTGGTGTTCGCCATGGTGGGCATCTGGGGGGTGGGCACGTCATGGATGGACCTGCTGCTGATGTTCAGCATCGGCCTGATGGGCTACGTGATGCGCGTGTACGACTTTCCCATCGCGCCTGTGCTGATCGGCCTGATCCTGGGGCCGTCGGCCGAAACGCAGCTGCGCCGGGCGCTGTCCATCGGCGAAGGCAACCCGGCCGTGCTGCTGTCGTCGCCGCTGTCGGTGACGCTGATCGTGCTGGCGCTGGCGGTGCTGTTTTTGCCGGCCCTGCTGCGCAAGCTGCGCGCCAACGCCTAGATCAGCAGCCCGTTCACACTAAAAGGCCGATCATCCGGTACAAAAAGTTGCAGCAGTCCGCAACCGCCTTGCTAGCATGGTCCGGCCGGGTCGCCCGGTGTCCACACACAGCGTCACAGGAGGCTGTCATGCAAGCAAGAAGAACCTTTCCCCGTATTGCCGCCATTGCGGCCGCCACCTTGCTGGCGGCCGGCTGCGCCACCCCGCAGCAGACCAACACCGCCGTCGGCGCCGGCGCAGGCGCCGCGGCCGGCGCGGGCATCGGCGCCCTGATCGGCCATGGCAAGGGCGCGGCCATCGGCGCCGGCATCGGCGCGGTGGCCGGCGGCTTGATCGGCTACAACTGGTCGGGCGTGAAAAAAGACGTGCAGCAATCCGGCGCCAGTTCGCTGGGCATCGATGTGGTCGAAATGCCCGACGGCAGCCTGAAGGTCAACATTCCCAGCAACGTGTCGTTCGACACCGACAAGGCGGTGCTCAAGCCGGCCCTGCTGCCCGTGCTGGACAGCGTGGCGCGCGCGCTCAGCCAGCATCCCGAGCTGCGCGCCAAGGTG
The DNA here is from genome assembly GCF_017356245.1 of Bordetella petrii. Lineage (NCBI taxonomy): Bacteria > Pseudomonadati > Pseudomonadota > Betaproteobacteria > Burkholderiales > Alcaligenaceae > Bordetella > Bordetella petrii. The sequence continues at coordinate 2,463,148 of NZ_JAFMZZ010000001.1, read as the reverse complement.
GTGGGCCACACCGACAGCACCGGCAGCGCCGCCCACAACCAGACCTTGTCTGAAAACCGTGCGCGCAGCGTCACCGACTACCTGGCCAGGCAGGGCGTGGCGCCGGCCCGCATGACCATCGAAGGCCGCGCGGCGCGCGACCCCATCGCCGACAATGCCACTGCCGAGGGGCGCGCCGCCAACCGGCGCGTGGAGGTCTACCTGTACGCGGTCAAGCAGTAGGCGCACACTGGGCACGGCGGCCGCGGGCATGGCGCGCGGCCGCCTTTTTTTTCAGGAGATCCACCATGAGCGAGCCATCATTGCCGCGCCTGGGCGCGCAGGCCGTGCTGGCCGGCCTGGCCGGCTGGCAGGCGCACGCGGAACGCGATGCCATCCAGAAGACTTTCCGGTTCAAGGACTTCAATGCCGCCTTCGGCTTCATGGCGCGCGTGGCCATGCAGGCCGAGAAGCTGGACCACCATCCCGAATGGTTCAATGTGTACAACCGCGTCGATGTGGTGCTGGCCACGCACTCGGCCGGTGGCGTCACCGAGCTGGACGCGCGGATGGCGCGGTTCATGAACGAAACGGCCGCGCCCATGGGCGCGGCCGATGCGGGTGCCTAGGGCCGGCCTGGCGAGGCAGGGGCCTTAGTTGCGCACGTAGTAGATGCGCATGGCCTGCTGGCGTTCGGACGGGTCCAGCACCTGGATGCGCACCGAGCGCGGCGTGAAGTTTTCGGGCAGGTCGGCCACGCCCTGCGCGACCTGGTAGCGGCCCAGGCTGACATCGATGGGATCGAGTTCGATGGTGCCCGAACGGCCGTTGCGGTAGACGCCCGTGACGGCCAGGTGCAGCGTGCCCTTGAAGACGGGCGCGTCGCTGCTTTCGCGCATCAGCAGCACCTGGTAGTTGAGCTTGCCCGGGTCGCGGTTGAACGAGCCCGAGCGCACGCCGATATCGGTGCCGCGCGGATCGGGCGGAACAGCGTTCTGGAAGATCAGGAATTCCTGGTTCAGTTCCTGGATGCGGGCGCGTGCCTGTTCCAGTTCGGTGGTGGCCTGCTCGCGGGTGGCCTGGTTGGCGTCGCGCTGGGCCGTGGCTTCGCTGAGCTGGGTGCGCAGGCGCTGGCGGTCGAGGTTGGCGGTGTTGAGCTCGGACTGCAGCTGTTCGGATTGTTCGGCCGTCAGGCGCGGCGGGCCGTAGTTGGCCTGCAGGAAAAGTACGCCGCCTGCGCCCAGGCCGATGCCCACCAGCAGCAGCACCAGCCAGCGCGGCATGCGCCGCGTGCGCTTGCCCGGTTGATAGACCGAAGGTTTGAAAACGGCCCGTTGCGAGCGTCCGAACATCCCCATGCGAGAACCCTGTATTGATATGTGTCTGCCGGTAAGCAACCGGCCAAACCCTAGAGGATACCGTGTGACAGCCTGTACAGGTTACGACAGACAAGTCTGGTTGCGCACGTACGGCTTGGAAACACCTTGTTCAGCCCGGCGGGGCGGCGGCCAGCCGGGCATCCAGCGCCGCCAGGCGCTGCGGTGTGCCCACGTCGGTCCAGGCGCCGGCATGATGGGCGCCGAGCACCGCGCCGCGGGCCATGGCCTGGCGCAGCAGGGGCGCCAGGGGCGCAGGCGTGCCGGCCGCCAGGCCGGCGAACAGGGCCGGCCGGTACAGGCCGATGCCGGCGAATGTCAGGCGCCCGGCGGCTCCGGTGCCGGCCCGGCCGTCGCCGGACAGGGTGAAATCGCCCTGCGGGTGGTGCTCGGGGTTGTCCACCAGCAGCAGCCAGGCGTCGGCTTGCGCGCTGTCCAGGGCGCCTGCCAGGACGCCGGCCTGGGCCGGGTCCCAGTCGCACCAGATGTCGCCGTTGATGGCCAGGAACGGTCGCGGCCCCAGCAGGGGCAGGGCCTGGGCGATGCCGCCGGCGGTTTCCAGGGCGGTGGGTTCGGCCGAATAGGCGATGCGCACGCCATAGCGGCCGCCGTCGCCCAGCGCGGCCGGCAGCTGTTCGCCCAGCCAGGCATGGTTGATGACGATGTCGCGGATGCCGGCCGCGGCCAGGCGTTCGATATGCCACACGATCAGGGGCTTGCCGCCGGCCGGCAGCAGCGGCTTGGGCGTGTGGTCGGTCAGGGGCCGCATGCGTTCGCCGCGCCCGGCGGCCAGGATCATGGCGCGCATCAGAAGGTGTATCCGGCCCGCACTTCGCGGTTGTCGAGCTTGTCCAGCAGGCGCAGCAGGGGCTTGAACACGCCATAGCGCTGGGCCACCTGGCGCACGTAGCCGTTCACGCGCGGCATGTGCCCCAGGTAGGCGGACTTGCCGTCGCGGTGGTGCAGGCGCGCGAACACGCCCAGGATGCGCAGGTTGCGCTGCAGGCTCATCCATTCGTAGGCCTGGTGGAAGACCGCGAAATCGCTGTCGACCGGCAGGCCGGCGGCGCGCGCCATTTCCCAGTAGCGCACCGCCCAGTCGAGCTGCTGCGGCTCTTCCCAGGTGGTGCGTGCATCGGTCACCAGCGAAGCCAGGTCGTACGTCAGCGGGCCGGCCAGCGCGTCCTGGAAGTCCAGGACGCCGGGGTTGGGGCCGTAGGCCGGGTCGTCGCACACCATCAGGTTGGGCGAATGGAAATCGCGGTGCACCAGCACCGGGGGCTGCGCGCCATTGGCCGCGGACAGCAGGCCGAAAATCTGCTGCAGCGCGGCGGCGGCCTTGTCGTCGAGCTGCACACCGTGGTGCCGCGCCAAATACCATTCGGGAAACAGTTCGAGCTCGGCGGCCAGGCGGGGCTGGTCGTAGGCGGGCAGGCCGTCGGTGCGGGCCTGCTGCATGCGCACCAGGGCCGCCAGTGCGTCGCGGTACAGCGACTGCAGCTGCGCGTCGGACAGGCCGGCCTGGATGCGCTGGTAATAGGTGTCGCGGCCCAGGTCGGACAGCAGCAGCAGGCCCTGCGCCGGGTCTTGCGCCAGCACCCGGGGCACGTTCAGGCCGGCCTGGCTCAGCAGGCCGCCCACATGCAGGAACGGGCCGACGTCTTCATGCGGCGGCGGGGCGTCCATCACGACCAGGGTGCGGGCGCCGGCGTCCAGGCGGAAATAGCGCCGGAAGCTGGCGTCGCTGGACGCGGGGCGCAGGGTCTCGGGCGCCAGCTCCAGGCTGGCGGGCAGGGTGCGCAGCCAGGCATGTACCTGGGCCAGACGCGGATCGTGGTCGGTGCTCAAAGGGCCGTCTCGGAAGTGCGGTAGGGTTTGGTTGCGAACCGCGTGCGCCGCCGATGGCGGCGATGGCGCGCGGCTTCTCTATAATACCGGGTCGTTCCCGTTGGCACGCGGCTTGCCGCGTGCCATGCCCGGGCCGCCACCGCCGCCATGCGCGTCCGCGCCGGGGCGGGTGTTTCTGTCGATAAGGTTTGCGTTCACGGTGCGTATGGTCCGGTGGTTGATCCTCTCTGCTGTCAGCTTGGCCGGGGCCGTTCACGCCCAAGGCAGCCAGGGAACCGTCCCGCCCGCCGACACGGCGCCCCAGTCGCAGCTGCGCGAGTCCACCCAGCTGCGCACCTCGCCCGGCCTGCGCATGCACCGGATGGACGACGACCAGATCCCCGTGTTCACCGAGTCCGACCACCTGAAGGGCGATCCCGACTCCAACGTCACCCTGACCGGCGGCGCTCAGGTGCGCCGCATCGACGGCGTGGTCAAGGGCGACCACATCGACTACGCCAGCGACACCGGCGCGGTCGACATCCAGGGCAACGCCCGCCTGATGCGCGACGGCACCCTGGTTACCGGCCCGTCGGCGCAGTTCAACATCGACACCGACAGCGGCGAGATCGATTCGCCCGACTTCTGGATCGGCGCCAGCGGGGGCTTTGCCCGCGCCGAGCGGGCCGAAATCTTCAGCCGCTCGCAAATGCGGCTGACCACCGTGCAGTACAGCGGCTGCCCGTGTCCCAAGCCGTCGTGGTACATCAAGGCCGACAGCGTCGACCTGGATTTCGACGAAAACGAGGGCGTGGCGCGCAATGGCGTGCTGTATTTCAAAGACGTGCCGCTGCTGGCCTCGCCGTACCTGACCTTCCCGGTCAAGAAAGAGCGCAAGTCGGGCTTTCTGGTGCCCACTTATGGCCTGACCAGCAAAAGCGGCATCGACCTGTCGCTGCCGTATTACTTCAACCTGGCGCCCAACTACGACCTGACCCTGCAGCCGCGCTTCCTGAGCAAGCGCGGCCCGCAGCTGGGCGGCGAGTTCCGCTACCTGGGCCAGTCGTACAACGGCAACCTGGTGGGCACGTACCTGTCCAGCGACCGCGAAACCGGCGATGACCGCTGGATGTTCCGGTCGCGCCACCAGCAGCTGCTGGGCGGCGGGTTCTATACCGACTGGGATTTCGCCAAGGTTTCCGACGACAACTATTTCCGCGACTTTTCCACGCTGGGGCTGAACGAGGCCTCTACCACCTACCTGCCGCAGCGCGGCCGGGTGGGCTGGAGCAGCCGCTACTGGCAGTCGTACGCGCAGGTCTACAAGTACCAGACCCTGCAGGATCCCGACGCCCCGCTGGCGCCGCCCTACGACAAGGTGCCCGAGCTCTACCTGAAGGGCGCGCGCTACGACGTGGGCGGCTTCGACCTCGAATGGACCAACACCGCCGTGCGCTTCCAGCGGCCGCTGCTCGACGGCGTGCGCCTGGGCCCCGACGGCGATCGCTTCCAGACTTACGCCACGGCCGCCTTTCCCATTGTGCGCCCGGGCTGGTTCCTGACCCCCAAGATCGGCCTGAACTACACCCAGTACCAAACCGACTGGTACCGGCTGTCGAACAATCCGCAGTCCATTTCGCGCACCCTGCCCATTTTCTCGGTCGATGCCGGCATGGTCTTCGAGCGCGACACCACGCTGTTCGGCAACGATTCCATCCAGACGCTCGAGCCGCGCCTGTATTACCTGCGCGTGCCGTACCGCGACCAGTCCGATATCCCGGTCTACGACACCACGCTGGCCAACTTCAGCTTCGACCAGGCCTTCCAGGAAAACATCTACACCGGCGGCTGGGACCGCATCGCCAACGCCAACCAGCTGACCGCCGCGCTGACGACGCGCTGGCTGGATGCCGACTCCGGCCTCGAGCGCCTGTCGCTGTCGGCGGCGCAGCGCCTGTACTTCGAAGACCAGCGCGTCACGCTGCCGGGCGAAACACCGCGCGACAACGTGCGCTCCGATTTCCTGGTGGCGGCCAGCGCCGCCCTGACCGACACGCTCAGCACCGAAGTGGCCGCGCAGTACGACCCCTACCGCAACAACTGGTCGCGCGGCCTGATCAGCGCGCGCTGGCGGCCGCAGCGCCTGACCTCGGTGGCGCTGTCGTACCGCTACCAGCGCGACCCGCTGCCGGGCGTGGCCTACCAGCCGCGCGGGCAAGACCAGATCAGCCTGGCGTTCCAGTGGCCCTTCACCGAACGCTGGTACGGCGTGGGCCGCATCGACTATTCCCTGCGCACCGAGCCCGCCACCGCCACCGCCGCCGAAGAATCGCCGCGCGTCACGCAAGCCATCGCCGGGCTCGAGTACAAGGGCGATTGCTGCTGGACCGGCCGCGTCGTATTCCAGCGCTATGCCGTGTCGGCCACCGACGCCAATACGGCAGTGTTCTTCCAGCTTGAACTGACCGGCCTGGGTTCGCTGGGCACCGACCCCATGAGCCTGTTGAACAAGAGCATCCCGGGCTATCAGGCCGTGACGCCCCCGACGCCCCAGGGCACGACATTTGAAAGGTATGAATGATGCGTAGCTTGCACTTCTTGCGCCGGCTGCCCGGCAGCCTGCTGATCCTGGCTGTCTGCGCCGGCGCCTCCGTCGCGCAGGCCCAGCGGCCGGCCACGGGCGGCACCAAGCCCGCCGCGGCCCCGGCCACGGCGGCCCAGCCCGCGCCCCAGGGCGAGCAATTCGTCGACGGCATCGCGGCGGTGGTCAACAAAGACGTCATCACGCTGCGCGAAGTCGAAAGCGGCGCGGCGCGCGCCACCGAAGACCTGAAGCATCGCGGCATCCAGGTGCCGCCGCCGGACATCCTGCGCAGGCAGGTGCTGCAAAGCCTGATCATGGAACGGCTGCAGAAGCAAGAGGCCGACCGCCTGGGCATCCGCGTCAACGATGCGCAGGTCGACCAGGCCATCGAAACCATCGCCGGCCGCAACCGCATTCCGGTGGCGCAGATGCGCGCCGAGATCGAAAAATCCGGCGTCACCTGGGACCAATACCGCAAATCGCTGGCCAGCGACATCCGCATGAACCGCCTGCGCCAGCGCGCGGTCGATTCGAACATCATCATCACCGACGCCGAAGTCGACGCCTTCCTGAAAGACCGCGCCCACAATCCGGCCGCCGGCGCGGGCTTCGGCGCCCAGGCCCAGGGCCAGCCCGCGCCGCGGCCGGCGCAGCCCGCGCAGTCGGGGCCCGAGCAGGTGGCGCTGGCGCAGATCCTGGTGCGCGTGCCCGAAGGCGCCAGCCCGAGCGAGGTCGCCAACCTGCGCAAGAAGGCCGAGGGCCTGCTGGCGCAATTGAAGCAGGGCGGCGATTTCGCCAGCCTGGCGGCCTCGTCGTCCGACGGGCCCGAGGCGCTGCAGGGCGGCGTCATGGGCGCGCGTCCGCTCGACGGCTGGCCCGACCTGTTCATCAAGGCCATCGCCTCGCTGCAGCCGGGCCAGATCAGCGGCCTGCTCCAGAGCGGCAATGGCTTCCATATCCTGAAGGTGCTGGACCGCGCCGGCGGCCGCCCGGCGCCCGCCCAGGCCGCCGCGCCCCAGGCGCCGCCGGCGCCGCAGCCGGGCGCCGGCATGCCGGCCCACCAGGGCCCCGTGCAGGTCACGCAGACGCACGCGCGCCACATCCTGATCAAGACCTCGGCCGTCATGAGCGACGACCAGGCGCGCCAGCGCCTGGAACAGATCCGCCAGCGCATCGTCAATGGCGGCGCCTCGTTTGCCGACATGGCGCGCCAGTACTCGCAAGACGCCAACGCGCCGCAAGGCGGCGACCTGGGCTGGGTCAACCCGGGCGAAATGGTGCCCGCGTTCGAGCAGGCCATGAACGCGCTGCCAGTCGGCGGCATCAGCGAGCCGGTGCTGTCGCCGTTCGGCTGGCACCTGATCCAGGTCGAGCAGCGGCGCGAGCACGACGTCAGCGACGAGCTGCAGCGCATGCAGGCACGCCAGGTGCTGTTCGAGCGCCGCGCCGAGCCCGCCTTCGAAGACTGGCTGGCGCAGCTGCGCAACGAAGCCTACATCGACAATCGCCTCGAAAAGCAGGAACGCATCGAGCAGAACAACCGCTGACCACGGCGCGAGCCCATCATGAGCAGGCATCAGGCGCGCAAGCGCTTCGGGCAACACTTCCTGACCGACGACAGCGTGGTCGAGGGCATCGTGCGGGCCATCGCGCCCGCGCGCGACGACCGCGTGGTCGAGATCGGCCCGGGCCTGTCGGCGCTGACGCAGCCCCTGCTGCGCAGCCTGGCGCATCTGACCGTGGTCGAGATCGACCGCGACCTGGCGGCGCGCCTGCGCAATGCGCATGCGCCCGCCCAACTGACCGTGATCGAGGCCGACGCCCTGACCGTGGACTTCGCCGCGCTGGGCGAGCGTCTGCGGGTGGTGGGCAACCTGCCGTACAACATTTCCAGCCCGCTGCTGTTTCACCTGATGGCCGCCGCCGATACGGTGCGCGACCAGCACTTTATGCTGCAGCGGGAAGTCATCGACCGCATGGTCGCCGCGCCGGGCAGCGCCGATTACGGCCGCCTGTCGGTGATGCTGCAATCGCGCTACCGCATGGACAAGCTGTTCGATGTGCCGCCCGAGGCCTTCGACCCGCCGCCCCGGGTGGTGTCGGCGGTGGTGCGCATGGTGCCGCTGTCGGCCGACCGCCTGCGCCCGGCCAGCGACGCCGCCCTGCAGGCCGTGGTAGCGCGGGCCTTCGCGCAGCGCCGCAAGATGCTGCGGCGCGGGCTGGGCGACTGGGCCGCGCTGGTGCCCTGGGAAGCGCTGGATATCGCGCCCACGGCGCGCGCCGAAGAAGTGTCGGTCGAGAAATTCATCCGCCTGACCGATGCGCTGCTGCAGGCCGGCGCCGTGCCGGCCTGATACGCCCGGCGCCTACAGCATGCGCTTGCCGGCGGCCAGCCACAGCTGCATGACGTCGCGGGCGCGGTCGCACAGGTATTGGGCGGCGTTGTCGCAGGCCTGCTGCAAGCTGACCGGCCCCGGGGCCAGGCTGAACGCCGCGGTAATGCCGCCGGCGTGCAGGTCCTGGTAGCCTTCGCCCAGCGAACCCGCCAACGCCACCACCGGCACGCCCGCCTGCCGCGCAATGCGCGCGACGCCCGCCGGGGTCTTGCCGCGCAGGGTCTGCGCATCCATGCGGCCTTCGCCGGTGAACGCCAGCGCCGCGCCTTCCATGGCCTGCGCCAGCCCGCCCAGTTCGGCGACCAGTTCCACGCCGGGGCGGAAGCGCGCATTCAGGAAAGCGTGTGCGGCATAGCCCAGCCCGCCGGCCGCGCCGGCGCCCGGCGCATCGCGCACGTCGCGTCCCAGGTGGCGCGCGCAGACGTCGGCCAGCCGCGCCAGGCTGCGATCCAGCATCTGCACCTGTTCGGGCATTGCGCCTTTTTGCGGGCCGAAGGTATGCGACGCGCCCTGCGGGCCGCACAGCGGGTTGTCGACGTCCGAGGCGATGTCGATCCGCACCTTGGCCAGGCGCGCGTCCAGGCCCTGCGTATCGATGTTTTCGAGCTGCAGCAGGGCCGCGCCGCCGGGCGGCAGGTCTTGTCCGTTGGCGTCCAGGAAACGCACGCCCAGCGCCGCCAGCAGGCCGGCGCCGCCATCGTTGGTGGCCGAGCCGCCCAGGCCCAGGATGATGCGCCTTGCGCCCGCGTCGAGCGCGGCGCGCAGCAGTTCGCCCACGCCGCCGCTGCTGGCCCGCAGCGGGTCGCGCCGTTCGGGCGGGGTTTGTTCCAGCCCGGCCGCGGCCGCCATTTCGATCACGGCCGTGCCGTCTTCCAGCCAGCCCCAGGCTGCCTGCAGCGGCTCGCCCAGCGCGCCGGTGACGGGCGTGGCGCGCCACTGGCCGCCGGTGGCGGCCAGCACCGCCGCCACCGTGCCCTCGCCGCCGTCGGCCATGGGCACGCACAGGGTGCGCGCGCCGGGGAAGGCCTGCTTGATGCCGCGCTCGATGGCGGCCGCGGCGTCGGGGGCGGAAAGGCTTTCTTTGAAGGAATCGGGAGCGATGACGATTTTCACGGTGGTCGGTGGCGGGCGCGCAACGTAGTCGGGTCGGGTATGCGCATAATACCCGCGGCCGGGGCGCGCGTCGTACCATAGCGATTTCGTCGTTCTGCGAGAGGTTTATCCATGTCCGTATTGCGCCGCACCAAAATCGTCGCCACGCTGGGGCCATCCACGTCCACGCCCGAGCAGCTGGAAGCGCTGGTGCGTGCCGGGGTCGACGTGGCCCGCCTGAATTTCTCGCACGGCACCGCCGACGACCACCGCGAGCGCGCGCGCCTGGTGCGCGAAATCGCCGCGAAGCAGGGCCGCTTCGTGGCCCTGATGGGCGACCTGCAGGGCCCCAAGATCCGCATTGCGCGCTTTGCCGACAAGCAGGTGGTGCTGCGCGCCGGGCAGCCCTTCTGCCTGTCGAACAGCCATCCCAAAGACGCGGGCGATGCCTCCATCGTGGGTATCGACTATCCCGAGCTGGTGCAAGACTGCCGGCCGGGCGACGAACTGCTGCTCGACGACGGCCGCGTGGTGCTGATGGTCGACCGCATTACCGGCGATTCCGTGCACACCACCGTAACCGTGGGCGGCCCGCTGTCGAACAACAAGGGCATCAACCGGCGCGGCGGCGGCCTGTCGGCCCCCAGCCTTACCGACAAAGACCGCGCCGACATCCTGGTGGCGGCCGAACTCAACCTCGATTACGTGGCGGTCTCGTTTCCGCGCTACGGCCGCGATATCGACGAGGCCCGCCAACTGGTGCGCGCCGCCGGCAGCGAGGCCTGGATCATCGCCAAGATCGAGCGCGCCGAGGCCGTGGTCGACGACGAGGCCCTCGATTCGCTGATCCGTGCCAGCGACGGCGTCATGGTGGCGCGCGGCGACCTGGGCGTCGAAGTGGGCGATGCCGAGCTGGTGGGCATCCAGAAGCGCATCATCCAGCATGCGCGCACGCTCAACAAAGTGGTCATCACCGCCACCCAGATGATGGAGTCCATGATCTCCAGCCCGCTGCCCACCCGCGCCGAAGTTTCCGACGTGGCCAATGCCGTGCTGGACTACACCGATGCGGTGATGCTGTCGGCCGAAAGCGCGTCGGGCCAGTACCCGGCCGAGGCGGTGCAGGCCATGGCGCGGGTGTGCCTGGGCGCCGAGAAGCACCCCACCACCACGCACTCGCACCACCGGCTGGGCGAAACGTTCTCGCGCTGCGACGAAACCATCGCCCTGGCGGCGATGTACGCGGCCAACCATTTCCCCGGCGTGAAGGCCATCATCGCCCTGACCGAAAGCGGGCATACCCCGCTGATCATGTCGCGCATCCGCTCGGGCGTGCCCATCTACTGCTACAGCCCGCACAGCCAGACCCAGCACCGGGTGGCGATGTTCCGCGGCGTGTACACCGTGCCGTTCGACCCTTCCGCGTACGACCCGGCCGAACTCAGCAACGCCGCCATCGACGAACTGAAAAAACGCGGCCGCGTGCAGCCGGGCGACTGGATCATCCTGACCAAGGGCGATTTCTACCGCGACAGCGGCGGCACCAACGGCATGAAAATCCTGATGGTCGAATGACCGCGGCCGGCGGGCTTGCCTCGGCGCGCCCGCCGCTGCCTGCTAGCGTTCGTCGAGCGGCGCCGCCAGGTGGAACAGGCCGTCGCCGCGCGCGCACAGCGTCGGAAAACGCCGGCAGGACACAATCCCGTCCGCACTGAAATACAGGGTCAGGGGCGGGGCCAGCGGGTCTTCCAGGCCATGCAGGCGCAGCGCGGCCTGCCCCTCGCGCACGCGTTCCCCCACCTTGGCCAGCGGCTCCATCATGCCGGCGCATGGCGCATAGATGGCGTGGCGCGGCCCCAGCGATGTCAGCAGCTGGGTGGCCGGCGCCGGCTCGCAATGCAGGCCGGGGGCGATGCCGTAATGGCGCAGCACGCGCCGCACGCCGTGCTCGGCAATGGCCAGCCCCTGCGGGTCGAGGGTGGCGCCGCTGCCCAGTTCGGTGGTCAGGGCCGGTATGCCGCGCTTGGCGGCGGCGGCGTACAGCGTGGTGGCGCCGCCACCGCCCGAGCCGGTGGTCAGCACGCTGTGCGGCGCGCCGAATGCGGCAAGCAGTCTGCGCAGCGCCCCGTCCTGGGCGGCATCGGCCACGCGCTGCGCCAGGGCGGTGTGCGCGTAGTCCAGCGAGCGGCCGCCCGAATGCAGATCGATCACGACGTCGGCCAGGGCGAACAGCACGCTGTCGACGTAATGGGCGATCATTTCGGTGACCGTGCCGTTGGCGCGCCCGGGAAACAGCCGGTTCAGGTTGCCCTCGTCCACCGGCGACGCGCGCCGGCCGGCTTCCACGGCCGGGTAGTTCAACGACGGGATAATGATGACGCGGCCGCGCACGTCGCCGGGGCGCAGCGCCTGCGCCAGCCTGCGCAGGGCGATCTGCCCTTCGTATTCGTCGCCGTGGTTGCCGGCGGTGAGCAGCGCCGTGGGCCCCTCGCCATTGCGGATGCAGACGATGGGAATCTGGATCATCGCATAGGCCGACAGGTCGACCGAATGCGGTACGTGCAGGTTGCCAGCCTGCTTGCCATCCAGGTTGAAGTCGATGTGGGTCCAGACGCGGCTGTTGTCCGCCATGGTGAAGTCCTTGCTGTATCGTGACGAGCCGGGCCTACAAGATCTGGCTCAGGAATTGCCGCGCGCGCGGATGCGACGGCGCCTGGAAGAATGTCTGCGGATCGGCCTGCTCGACAATGCGGCCGGCGTCCATGAAAACTACCCGGTCGGCCACGGTGCGCGCGAAATTCATTTCGTGGGTCACGCAGATCATCGTCATGCCCTCGCGCGCCAGGTCGGTCATGACGTCCAGTACTTCCTTGATCATCTCCGGGTCCAGCGCCGAGGTCGGCTCGTCGAACAGCATGATCCGGGGGCTCATGCACAGCGCGCGGGCGATGGCCACGCGCTGCTGCTGGCCGCCGGACAGTTGGCCGGGATACTTGTCCTGCTGTTCGGGTATGCGGACCCGGCCCAGGTAGTGCCGCGCCACCTCTTCGGCCTGGGCCGGTGTCATGCCGCGCGCCTTGCGCAGGGCCAGCGTGCAGTTCTGCAGCACCGTCAGGTGCGGGAACAGATTGAAGTGCTGGAACACCATGCCGATGTCGCGCCGCAGGATATGCATGCGGGGCGTGGACCGGCCGACCTGGCGGCCGTTGACTTCGATGGTGCCGCGGTCGTGCGTCTCGAGCTGGTTGACGCAGCGTATCAGGGTGGACTTGCCGGATCCCGACGGCCCGCAGATCACGATGCGCTCGTTCGGCTGCACGGTCAGGTCAATGTCGTGCAGCACCTGAAAGCTGCCGTACCATTTTTGCAGCCCGGCGATGCGCACCGCCGGCGCGGAAGGGGTAGGGGTCATGGCCTGCGTTCTCAACGTTCGTGCGCCGCCTGCAGCCGGCGTTCGAGCTGGCGCACCAGGAAATTGATGCCCAGCGCCAGAATCAGAAAAATGATGCCGACAGCCACCATGGGTTCGGCATAGCGGAAAGAATTCGCGCCCACTTCCATGGCCAGCCCCAGCATTTCGGGAACGGCGATCACGGCGAGGTAGGGCGTGGCCTTCAGCGCCGATACAAAGTAATTGCCCATGGGCGCAGCCACGTTGCGCAGCATCTGCGGCAATATCACCGATACGATCACATCGCGGCGGCGCAGCCCCAGGGCCTTGCCGGCCTCGAACTGGCCGGCGTCGATGCTGTCGATGCCGCCCTTGAACACCTCGGCCAGATAGCCGCTGTAGTAGATCGACAGGCCCAGCACGCCCGAGGCGGCCGCCGGCAGCGTCAGCCCGTAAACGGGCAGCACGAAATAAATGAAGTACAGCTGCACCAGCACCGGCGTGGAGCGGATCGCGTCGATCACGAAACGCATCACATAGCCCAGCCAGCGGTTGCTGCGCCGCAGGATCTCCAGGATGAAGCCCAGCACCGCGGCGCACAGCGACGCCGCCACGGTAATCCACAAGGTCGTGCCCAGCCCGCCCAGAATGGTGGGCACCACGGACACGGCGAAGTCGGGGTCAAATCTCACGGCGACCTCGGCTCTTTATCTGCACGCGGCGCTCCAGGTGGCGTCCCAGCAATGTGGCGGGGTAGCACACGATCAGGTAGGCCAGCATCAGCGCGGTGTAGACGCCTACCGGGTTGTACTGCAGCTCGGCGATCTGCTTGGCGCGGAACGTCATGTCGGTAAGCGTGATCAGCGACACAATGGCCGTGCCCTTGACCAGCTGGATGAACTGGTTGACAAAGGTGGGCATCATGGCCGACAGCGCCTGGGGCAGCTCGATCAGCCACAGAATGTGCAGCCGGCGCAGGCCCAGGGCGCGGCCCGCCTCGACCTGGCCGCGGTCCAGCGCCTGCAGCGCGGCGCGTACGGCCTGGCTGCCGTAGCCGCCGATGTTCAGGCCCAGCGCCATGGCGCCTACGGTCATGCTGGACAGGCGTATGCCGAAGTCGGGCAGGGCGTAGTACAGCACGAACAGCAGGATCAGCACGGGCGAACTGCGCCAGAACTCGATCAGGCACGTAACGGCGAAGCGCGCGCCGCCACGGGTGAAGTACTGCAGCACCCCCGTGACCAGGGCGAACGGCACGGCCCACATCATGCCGTACAGCGTGACCAGCGCCGTCACCCGGAATCCTTCGAGAATGCCGGCGAGAATGTCGAAGCCTTGCATGGCCGATCCTGGGCGCGGAATCAGTACTTGCCGGCGCAGACCTTGTCGGTCGTCACGGCCGGGTCGACCTTGTCGTCGTCGGTGAAACCGTACTTGGCGCGCAGCTTGTCCACCGTGCCGTCGGCCTTCAGGGCGCGCAGCTGTTCGTCATAGGCGTCGCGCAGCGCCGTGTCGTCGGAGCGGAACGCGATGGCGGTGTACATCATGGCCGGCACGCCGTTGCGCACCAGGCCGGTGAACGGCCGCGCCCGTTCCACGCCCTGCAGCTTGGGATCCTGCAGCAGGCCCGCCACGCTGGGGGCCGACAGCGTGGCTGCGTCGACGCGGTCGGCCAGCAGCGCCGACAGCATGGCCTGCGCGTCGCCCAGGTAAGTGATTTGCGAGGCCGGCACGCCGGCGTCGACCGCATTCTTGGAGTTCAGCGTGCCGCGCCCGCCCGCCAGGCGGATCTTGGGGTTGGCCACGATATCGGCATAGCTGTGGATGTTCAGCGGGTTGCCCTTTTTCACGATCAGGCTGTCACCGACGGCCAGGTCGGGTTCGCTGAAGATCACCACCTTGCAGCGCGCGGGCGTGATGGCGATGCCCGAGGCCACCATGTCGAAGCGCCCCGCGTTCAGGCCCGGAATCAGCGCGCCGAACTCGGTAATGACGAAATCCACCTGCTTGACCCCCAGGCGCTGGAAGGCGGCGCGGATGAGGTCGGGATGAAAGCCCGCGGCCGAGCCGTCTTCGGCGCGAAAGCCCCAGGGCTGGCGATTGTGGATGCCGATGGTGACCTTGTGGCTTTCCAGGATGGCGTCCTTGGTATCGGCAAGGGCTGCGCTGCTGAACAGCGTGGCGGCCAGCGCCAGGCCGGCGGCTTTTCTGACAACGTTGGCGATCATGATGGTTTTCCTCTTGAAATGTCGTTATAGGCCGCGGCGGCGGGCCGCCGCGGGTGCTGCTATATGGGCCCTAGCCCCGCGCCGCGCCATAGGCGGCCAGCGCGGCCTGCAGGTCGGCCTGCAGCAGGCCGCTGTCCTCCAGGCCGATCGACAGGCGCACCAGCGGCTGGTCGGTCGCCGGATACTGCCGCGCGCGCTGCAGCTCGGCCGGATAGAACGCCGCCAGGCTGTGCACGCCGCCCCAGCTGGCGCCGATGGGAAACTGCTTCAGCGCGCCGAAGAAGGCGCGATAGGCCGGCTCTTCGGCCGCTGCCAGCTGCAGCGAGAACAGGCAGCCCTTGCTGTGGAAATCGCGCTGCCACAGCGCGTGGCCGGGGTCGGACGGCAGGGGCGGGTACCAGACCCGTTCAACCAGGGGATGCTGCGCCAGCCAGCCGGCGATCCGGTGGGTCGATTCGCCCTGCGCCTGCAGCCGCAGGGCGAGCGTTTCCAGGCCGCGCAGCACCAGGAAGCAGTCGTCCGGGCTGACCTGCTGGCCCAGCGTGCTTTGCGCGTCGCGCAGCACGGCATAGTGGCCGGCGTCGTTGGTGGCGATGCTGCCCATCAGCACGTCGGAGTGACCGCTGAAGAACTTGGTTGCGGCTTCCACGCTGAAGTCCACGCCATGGTCCAGCGGCCGGAAGCCCAGCGGGCTGGCCCAGGTGTTGTCCATCATGGTCAGCACGCCATGGCGCCGCGCGACGGCGGCGATGGCCGGCACGTCGCACATTTCCATGGTCAGGCTGCCGGGCGATTCCAGGCAGATCATGCGGGTGTTGGGCCGGATCAGGCTCTCGATATCGGCGCCGATGGTGGGCGCGTAATACTCGACCGCCACGCCCAGCGCGGCCAGCCATTTGTCGGCCAGCGCCGCCAGCGAACCGTAGCAGGCGGCCGACAGCAGCAGGTGGTCGCCCGCGCGCACATACGCCAGAACGGCGGTCATCAGGGCAGCGGCGCCGGACGGAGTGATGACGCAGTGCCTGCCGTTTTCCAGCGCCGCGATGCGGTCTTCCAGCAGGCGCGCGGTGGGGGTGCCGGTAATGCCGTAGCTATAGCCGTCGGGCTGGCGGTGCTTGCGCGCCGCGAAATCGTCCAGCGAATCGAACACCACGGTCGAACCGCGCCAGACGGCGGGAGACAGGCTGGCATAGGCGCGGCCGGCGCTGGCGGGGGCATCGGGGGAAAAGGGCATTGGCACAAACCGCGCGGGCGGTGTCATCAGTATCGATGGCGCAGTGTGTGCCGGGCATACTATTATTTCAATATTAAATATTACTTAAACAAGAAGCAGCGCTTATAGATATGGAAATGCGCGACATCCAGATCTTCCGTGCCGTGATGCGGGCCGGCACCACCAGCAAGGCCGCGCTGCTGCTGGATATTTCGCAGCCGGCCGTCAGCCAGGCGATCCGCCGGCTGGAGGCCGACGCGGACCTGCGCCTGTTCGACCGCGTGCGCAACCGGCTGGTGCCCACGCAAGAGGCCGACGCCCTGCTGGTGGAAGTGGACCGCTGCTTTGCCGGCTTCGAGCAGATCGAGCACCGCATCCGCAGCCTGAAGTCGTTCGGCGTGGGCCGCATGACGGTGGGGTCGCTGCCGGCGCTGGGGGTCGGCTTCATGCCGCGCGCGATCGCGGCGTTCAACCCCACATCGCGCCGCGTGCAGATGTCGTTCCAGATCATGAGCTCGCGCGAGGTGCTGCAGCAGGTCGGCGCGGGCCAACTCGACTTCGGCCTGATGGCCGATGAAATCGCGGTGGTCGGCCTGGAGCATTCGCCCTTCATCGAAATGCCGGGCGTGATCGCCATGACGCCCAGCCATCCGCTGGCCCAGTGCAAGACCGTGTCTCCCGAGGCGCTGGTCGGGCACGACTTCATTGCGCTGAACCCGGAAGACGCCAGCCGCCGGCGCCTGGAGTCGACGCTGGCCGAGCGCGGCCTGGCCCTGCGTCCCGTGCTGGAGACGCCTTACGCGTTTTCGGTGTGCGAACTGGTGCTGTGCGGCATGGGCATCGGCCTGATCCATCCGATGACGGCGGTGGATTACCTGCCGCGCGGCCTCATCATCAAACGGCTGGACATCGACGTGGCATTCCGGTCGCTGCTGGTGTTCCGGCCCGGCAAGCCGCTTTCGCAAAATGCCCGCGACCTGCTCAGCCTGATGCGCATCCAGGCCGAGCGCGACCTGGCCCTGATCGAGGCCGCGCTGCGCTGAGGCGGCGGCGCCCGGCGCGCGGCGCGGGTCTTAGCCGAAGAACCAGTAGCACACGCCCATGGCGGCCAGCACGCCGGCCAGGTCCGCCGCCAGCGCGCACCCCACGGCATGGCGCGCGCGCAGGATGCCCACCGACCCGAAATACACCGCCAGCACATAGAACGTGGTTTCGGTGCTGCCCTGCATGACCGCGGCCAGCAGGGCCGGGAAGCTGTCGACGCCGAAGTGCGTCATGGTTTCCAGCATCATGGCGCGCGCCGCGCTGCCCGAGAACGGCTTGACCAGCGCGGTGGGCAGGGCATCGACGAAGCGCGTATCCCAGCCGGCCGCGTGGGCCACCCAGCGCACCCCGTCCAGCGCCATGTCCAGCGCCCCCGAGGCGCGCAGCACGCCTACCGCGCACAGCATGGCCACCAGGTAGGGCAGCAGGCTCTTGGCGACATCGAAGCCTTCTTTGGCGCCGGCGATGAAGGTTTCGTAGACCGGCACGCGCTTGCAGGCGCCCACCAGCAGGAAGGCCAGCAGCACGCCGAACAGCGCCACATTGCCCAGCAGCGACGACAGGCTGGCGATGGCGGCGGCCGACATGCCCGCCAGGACGGCCATGAAGCCGCCCAGCAGCAGGGCGGCGCCGCCCAGCCAGGCCAGCGCCACCGGGTCGTACAGCTTCAGGCGCTGGCAGGCCGCGACGGCGAGCAGGCCGGTCAGGGTCGAGGCGCTGGTGGCCAGCAGGATGGGCAGGAAGATCAGCGTGGGGTCGGCCGCGCCCTGCTGGGCCCGGAACATGAACAGCGTGACCGGCAGCAGGGTCAGCGACGAGGCGTTGAGCACCAGGAACAAGATCTGCGCGTTGCTGGCGGTGTCGGGCGCGGGGTTGAGCGTCTGCAGTTCGCGCATGGCGCGCAGGCCGATGGGCGTGGCGGCGTTGTCCAGGCCCAGCGCGTTGGCGGCGAAGTTCAGCGTGATCAGGCCGATGGCCGGGTGGCCGCGCGGCACCTCGGGCATCAGGCGGGCGAACAGCGGCCCCAGCAGCGCGGCCAGCTTCTCGACCAGGCCGGCGGCCTCGGCTATGCGCAGGAAGCCCAGCCACAGGGTAAGGGTGCCGAACAGCAGCACCATGACTTCGACCGAGACGCGCGCCATGTCGAACAGGCTGGCCACGATCTGCCGGAACACATCGGCATCGCCGATGGCCAGCCAGCGGTACAGGCCCGCGGCGGCGGCAACCAGGAAGAAACCCAACCAGAGTTTATTGAGCATGACGGAAGACAAGCCCTGCGTGAAAATCGCCGTCGGCGGCGACGCCCATTGTCGCAGACTTGGCCCGCGGGGGATGTCGGCCGTCCGTCAATTCTGTTAACTTGGCCCGGTGTACGTGCCCCTCATAATAGGTTGAACATGGATTTCAACGCCTGGCGCCGCCGCCGCATTTCCGATCCCGCCTACCGTTGGGCCCGCGGCGCAATGCCCGGCCTTTCCGACACCGAACGCGAAGCCATCGAGGCCGGCGATGTCTGGTGGGACGCCGACCTGTTCACCGGCAACCCCGACTGGAACAAGCTGCTGGCCGTGCCGCAGGCCACGCTTACCGAGGCCGAGCAGCGGTTCCTGGACGGCCCGGTGGCGCAACTGTGCGCCATGCTCAACGAATGGGACATCACATGGGCCCATGGCGATCTGCCCGAGCCCGTCTGGCGCTTCATGCGCGAACAGCGCTTCTTCGGCATGATCATCCCGCAGTCGTACGGCGGGCTGGGGTTCTCGCCCTACGCACATTCCGAGGTGGTGCGGCGCATTTCGGCGCACTCGGTCACCGCCGGCGTCACCGTCATGGTGCCCAACTCGCTGGGGCCGGGCGAGCTGCTGCTGCAGTTCGGCACGCCCGAGCAGCGCGATTACTGGCTGCCGCGCCTGGCCGACGGCACCGAGGTGCCCTGCTTCGGCCTGACCAGTCCCGAGGCCGGCTCCGACGCCGCCTCGATGACCGACACCGGCGTCGTGTGCCGCCAGACGGTCGACGGCCAGGAAGTGCTGGGCATCCGCCTGAACTGGCACAAGCGCTACATCACGCTGGGGCCGGTGGCCACGGTGCTGGGGCTGGCCTTCAAGCTGCACGACCCCGACGGCCTGCTGGGCGGGCCGGCCGACATCGGCATTTCGGTGGCGCTGGTGCCCACCCACGCGCCGGGCGTCACCATCGGCCGCCGCCACCTGCCGTCCATGCAGGTGTTCCAGAACGGCCCCAACCAGGGCAAAGACGTTTTCGTGCCGCTCGACGCCCTGATCGGCGGCCCGGCCAAGGCCGGCCACGGCTGGCAGATGCTGATGAGCGCGCTGGCGGCCGGGCGCGGCATTTCGCTGCCGTCGCTGTCGGCCGCCGCGGCGGTGTACTGCGCCCATGTCACCGGCATGTACGCGCGCGTGCGCCAGCAGTTCGGCATTCCGGTGGGCCGTTTCGAAGGCGTGCAGGAAAAGCTGGGCCGCCTGGCCGCCAACGCCTACCTGGTCGAGGCCGCGCGCCGGCTGACCTGCGCGGCGCTCAACCAGGGCCAGAAGCCGGCCGTGGTGTCGGCCATCATGAAATACCACGCCACCGAGCGCATGCGCGAGTCCGTCAACGACGCCATGGACGTGCACGGCGGCAAGGCGGTCATCGACGGCCCGGCCAACTACCTGGGCTCGCTGTACCGCGCCGTGCCCATCGCCATCACGGTAGAAGGCGCCAACATCCTGACGCGCTGCCTGATCATCTTCGGCCAGGGCGCCATCCGCGCGCACCCCTACCTGATGCGCGAAGTCACCGCGCTGGGCGACAGCGACGAAACCCGCGGCGCGCAGGCGTTCCACGAGGTCTTCTGGAAGCACATGGGGCACGCCGCCAAGAACACGCTGCGCGCCTGGGGCCGCGCCTGGACGGGCGGCCTGCTGGCGCCGGCGCCAGCCACCGGCCCCACGGCCCGGCACTATCGGCGCCTGGGCCGCTATGCGTCGGCCTTCGCGCTGCTGGCCGACGCGGCCATGGGGTCGCTGGGCGGGGCGCTGAAGCGCCGCGAAATGCTGTCGGCGCGGCTGGGCGACATCCTGGCCGAACTCTACCTGCTGTCGGCCGTGCTCAAGCGCTGGGAAGACGACGGGCGCCGCCACGTCGACCTGCCGCTGGTGCACTGGTGCATGGACGACGGCTGCGCCCGCATCGAAACGCGCATCGACCAGGTGCTGGCCAACCTGCCCGCGCGGCCGCTGGCCTGGCTGCTGCGGGCCGTGGTGCTGCCGGTGCGTCTGAACCGCGGGCCCGGCGATGCCCTGACCCGCGACTGCGCCGACCTGCTGCTGGCGCCTTCGGCCACCCGCGACCGCCTGGCCGCCGACCTGCAGCGCGGCGACGGCGCCGATCCGGTGGCGCAGCTGGAACGCGCCTTCGCGCTGGTCAACGCCGTGCAGCCCCTGTACGACCGCCTGCGCCGCGAAGGCGTGCGCGACTGGCGCGAGGCCCATCGCGGCGGCGCCATCAGCGACGACCAGGCGCGCCAGATCGAAGCCGCCGAGGCGGCAGTGGCGCAGGTGGTGGCGGTAGACGACTTCGCGCCGGGCGCGTTCGAGCGCAAGGCAACGTAGGCAGGTGTCTGACTCCCGCGTAGCGGGTGTCAGACACCGTGTTGCTGAGACAGTCGCTGCGCACGTCGGTGTCTGGCACCTTGCGGAGCCAGACACCTGGCGATCAGTCGTCGCGGTTGGGGTCCATGCCCGGGAACAGCACTTCGGTGAAGCCGAACTTCGAGAAGTCTTCGATGCGCGACGGGTACAGCCGGCCGATCAGGTGGTCGCATTCGTGCTGCACCACGCGCGCATGGAAGCCTTCGGCTTCGCGCTCGATGGCCTGGCCGTGCGGGTCGCGGCCGCTGTAGCGGATGCGCCGGTAGCGCGGCACCAGGCCGCGCAGGCCCGGCACCGACAGGCAGCCTTCCCAGCCGTCTTCGCGTTCGTCCGACAGCGGCGTGATCACGGGGTTGCACAGCACCGTCAGCGGCACCGGCGGGGCGTCGGGATAGCGCTCGTTGTGCTCGAACCCGAAAATCACCAGCTGCAGGTCGACGCCGATCTGCGGGGCCGCCAGGCCCACGCCCTGGGCGTGCACCATGGTTTCGAACATGTCGGCCACCAGCGCGTGCAGTTCGGGGGTGTCGAATTGCCCGACCGGCTGGGCAACCCGCAGCAGGCGCGGGTCGCCCATCTTGAGAATGGTGTGGATCATGGCGGCGTGCGCGGCAGGGGTCAGTCGGCCCGGCCCTTGTGCTGGATGAACTCGATCTTGTAGCCGTCGGGGTCTTCCACAAAGGCGATGACCGTGGTGCCGTGCTTCATGGGGCCGGCTTCGCGCGTGACCTTGCCGCCTTTCTGCTTGACCTTTTCACAGGCGTCGTAGGCGTCGTCGACTTCCAGGGCGATGTGGCCGTAGCCGTTGCCCAGGTCGTAGTGGTCGGTGTCCCAGTTGTGGGTGAGCTCGATGACGGCGCCTTCGCTTTCGTCCTGGTAGCCCACGAAGGCCAGCGTGAACTTGCCGTCGGGGTAGTCTTTGCGGCGCAGCACCCGCATGCCCAGGACATTGGTGTAGAAGTCGATGGATCGGTCCAGGTTGCCGACGCGCAGCATGGTGTGCAAGAGACGCATGGGGGAATTCCTTGTGCTAGATGAGGCCAGGCCTTGCGGCCAGGCTTACATCGTAGCAAACCGCCCGGCGGCGCGCCGCCCGCGTCAGTCGGCCCCCAGTTTCAACGGGTCGGGCTGGCGTTTTTCAATGGCCCATTTCAGCAGCGCCGCGCAGCGGTAGATGCCGTGGGCGAACTTGCCGTAGGGCAGCGTCAGGAACAGCGCCATGACCATGCCCAGGTGAATGGCCAGCAGCAGGCCCATGGCCGGTGTGTCGCGCAGGGCCAGCAGCAGCAGGCCGGTCAGGCTGGTCAGGAACAGCAGCGCGATGAAGCCGCGGTCCATGGGGCGCTGCGCCGCGTCGCCCTGCAGCGGATGGCGCCTGAGGTTCAGCCACAGCAGGCCGGCCGGGCCCGCCAGCAGGCCGATGCCGCCCGCCGTGCCGAGCAGCACCGGCAGGCTGGTGACCGGGTAGGGCGCCTGCCAGCCGAAGGCGTAGTGGTACAGCGTGGCCACGCAGGTGGCGGCAAAGCACAGCATGAAGCCGTAGAACGTCAGGTGGTGGAAGCGGCGCCGCGCCAGCGTGAAGGCGTCGTCGGCGTTGTTGCAGCCTTTGCCGTGGCCGCCGTCCAGGTACTTGAGCCGCAGCGCGTCGTGGGTGGCTTCGGCCACGGCCGCGCCGCTGGCGGCGCCGGGCGACACGTCGCGCCAGAAGCGCGCCACGCCCAGACCCAGCGCCACGATGGCGAACAGGAACACCAGGCCGAACATCAGCGCCAGCGTGTTGTGCGGGAAGATGGCGTAGAAGTTGCCGGCCAGCGGTTCGTGCAGCAGCCCGCCGGTGATGGCCACGGTCAGCACCAGGAACAGCGCCAGGGCGCCGGCCACGGCCAGCGACAGGGTCAGGCCGTTGTGCTTGTACAGCCTGCCCAGCGCGGCCGGCCAGGCATAGTCGGTGTAGGTTTGCACCCGCACCTTGGCCATGGCCCGCGGCACGTTCACGCCGAACTCGTGCGGCGGCGCGTACTGGCAGGCGTGCAGGCAGGCGCCGCAGTTGTGGCACAGGTTGGCCATGTAGTTGATGTCGGCCTTGCCGAACTCCAGCCGGCGCGTCATGGCCGGGAAAACGGCACAGAAGCCTTCGCAATAGCGGCACGCATTGCATATCTGCATGACGCGCGCCACTTCGGTTTCATCTTCGCTCAGGGCGGCGGGCGCGGCGGCTTTGGCGTGCCATTGCACCGGTTGTTCGGCCGCCATGCCGGTCATGGCCGGCGCGGCCGCGGCGCGCGCCTGGCGGGTGAGTTCTTCAAGCTGCTTCACGTTGTGCTCCTGTTGCCCGTTGCGCCAGCGCCGCCGCGGCGGCGCGCGTGCCGGCGATGCGGCCGAAGGCCGTGCCGATGGACATGCCGACCCCGGCGGTATACCCCTTGCCCAGTACGTTGCCGGCCATCATTTCGCCGGCCACGAACAGGTTGTCGCTGGGCCGGTCGTTAAAGCGCACGGCGGCGGTGTCGTCCACCTTCAGCCCCAGGTAGGTGAAGGTGATGCCGGGCCGCAGCGCATAGCCGTAGTAGGGCGGGGTGTCGATGGGGCGGGCCCAGTGGGTCTTGGCGGGCTGCACGCCTTCGGTGTGGCAGTCGTCGAGCGAGGTGTGGTCGAACGTGCCCACGCGGCAGGCCGCGTTGTAGCTGGACAGGGTCTGCATGAAGCGGGCTTCGTCCAGGCCCAGCTTGCGCGCCAGTTCGGGCAGGGTGTCGGCCTGCACGCCCGGGAATACCGGCGGCATGAAGCGCCCCACGGCCTTGCTGTCGATGATGGAATAGGCGATCTGCCCGGGCTGCATGGCGGTCAGCCGGCCCCAGATGGCATAGCGCTTGGGCCAGAAGTCTTCGCCTTCGTCGTAGAAGCGGCTGGCCTCGCGGTTGACCACCACGCCCAGCGATACACAGTCGATGCGGGTACAAATGCCGCCGTCGTACAGCGGCGCGCGCGCGTCGATGGCCACGCAGTGCGACTGCGACGGGTCGCCGATGGTGTCGGCGCCGGCCTCGATCATGAACTTCAGCAGCACGCCGGTATTGAAGCGCGTGCCGCGGATCAGGAAGTTGTCGGCCGGCCATTCGCCGCGTTCGTTCTGGCCCCAGGCCTCGCGCAGCCATTCGCGGTTGGACTCGAAGCCGCCCGAAGCCAGCACACAGGTGCGCGCGGTAAAGCGTTCGGCGCCGGCGCGTGCCGCCACGAAGCGGCCGTTGTCGAGTTCCAGCGAATCGACCAGGGTGTCGTAGCGGATCTGCACCCCCAGCGCCTCGGCGCTGCGATAGTAGGCATTGACCAGCGCCTTGCCGCCGCCCATGAAGAAGGCATTGGTGCGCGCCACGTGCAGTGCGCCCGACAGCGGCGGCTGGAAATTCACGCCGTGCTTGCGCATCCAGTCGCGGCAGGTGGACGATTCGCGGATCACCAGGCGCGCCAGGTGTTCATTGGTAAGGCCGCCCGTTACCTTGAGCAGGTCTTGCCAGTATTCTTCTTCGGGGTAGGCCTCGACCAGCACGTCTTGCGGGGCGTCGTGCATGCAGCGCAGGTTGCGCGTGTGCTGCGAATTGCCGCCGCGCCATTCGCGGGGCGCGGCCTCCAGCAGCAACACGCTGGCCCCCGCTTCGCGCGCCATCAGGGCGGCGCACAGCGCCGCGTTGCCGCCGCCGATTACCAGTACGTCGATCATTGGAAAAATTCCTATAGTCAGCCCGTGACTATAGGGCGGGAGCGGCGCCGCCCGCTACGCCGGTATCCTCAATGGCTGTTCACGATTTGTGAAGAGTGGCCCCGGGCCAGGCGCCGGAATGGACCAGTTCGCTGGCCGTGCGCGCCAGCAGCACGCGCGCCGCCAGGGCGGCCGGCGACAGTTCGTCGTCGGACAGGCTGACCAGCAGGTTGTGGCGCCTGAGGTGGCGGTCGGAGATCAGCCGCAGCGCCAGCGGCTCGCCCTGCAGGCGCACGGTGGCCGCGCCGGGCTGGATGGTGGCGCCGAAGCCGTTGCGCACCAGGTCCATCAGCACATCCAGGCCGTCGATCTCGGCCACCAGATTGGGCTCGACGTGCACGCGGCTGAACGCGCTGCTGACCAGCGAGCGCAGCCCGTGGGCCATGCCGGGCAGCAGGTAGGGCAGGCCGCCGACATCGCGCAGCCGCACCGGGCCTTCCGGCGGCAGGCCCGGCAGGTCGGGGCGGGCGATCAGGAACAGGCGTTCGTCGATCAGCGGCAGCACGCTCCAGCGGCGCGCCGCCTCGGCCTGGAAGACGATCGCCAGGTCGAGCTGGCGGGCATTGAGCATGCTGGTCAGGTAGCCCGACAGGGTTTCGACCAGGCGCACCCGCACGTCGGGGTAGCGCTCGCGCATGGCGCGCATGAAAGGCAGGGCCAGCACCGAGGCCGTGGTGGCCGCCAGGCCGATGCTGACCTGCCCGGTCAGGCGCGATTCTTTGGCCGCCTGGGCGGCGCCGTCGGCATGGCGCAGGGCCAGCTGGGCCTGCCGCAGGAAGGCCAGCCCGGCATCGGTAGGCATCACGCCGGTGGACGTGCGCGTCAGCAGCCGCGTGGACAGTTCGCTTTCCAGGCGGCTGATCTGCTGGCTGAGCGCCGAGGTGACCACGCCCAGGTCGGCGGCGGCGCGGCCCATGCTGCCGCATTCGGCCACCTTGACGAAATAGCGAAGCTGGCGCAGTTCCATGGGGCTAGAACTGCGGCAGGCTGGCGGGGTCGTGCCGCCGCAGCACGTTCTTGGCTTCTTCGAAGTCGGGCAGGATGTTGCCGACCTCGGCCCAGAAATCGTGGCTGTGGTTCATTTCGCGCAGGTGCGCGAGTTCGTGCGCGATGACGTAGTCGATGATGGCCGGCGCGAAGTGGATCAGGCGCCAGTTCAGCATGATGTTGCCGTCGCTGGTGCACGAGCCCCAGCGGGTGGCCGCCGACGACAGCCGCCAGCGGCGGATTTTCAGGCCGCTGGCCTGCAGGAAATGCGCCAGGCGGGCGCCGAACAGGGTGCCGGCGCGCTGCTGCAGCCAGGCCTGGGCGGCATCGCGGATGCGCGACGGGTCGGCGTCGGCGGGCAGCGCCAGCCACAGGGTGTCGCCGTCGCAGGGGGCGTCGGCATCGCCCGACAGGCGCGCCTGCCGGAACTCGGCGCCCACGCCCAGCACGATGCGCTTGCCCAGGTAGGGAAGTTCGCCGCCGGCCTGCCAGCGGGTCTGGGCTAGGGCCAGCTGTTCTTTGCGGGCCTGCCAGTCGCGCAGCTTGGCCAGGATCCAGCGGGCTTTTTCGCGCACCGCGTCGTCGATCTGGGTGAGCGTGACCCAGGTGGGCGCGGTGACGCGCAGCCCGTCGTCGGCCACCACGAAACCGATGCTGCGCCGGCGCGAGCGCAGCAGCACGAAGCCGATGGCCTGCTGTTCGGTGGCCACTTCGCGCCAGCGCGCGCCGGGCGGCAGCGGATCGGGCCGCGGCGTGGCAACGGTTGCGGCGGGGGCGAAGGCGGGCGGCGGCGTCAGCAGGGGGGCGGCCTCGGGCGCGCGGGGCGCCGGGGCGGCGGGTTCGGCGAACAGAAGTTCAAGCTGGCCGTTGCTGGGCATACCTTTCGGGATTGAGTTGGCGCATTTCCCCTTCGATCCAGGCCTGCACCCTGGCGTTGAGCTCGTCGGGGGAAATTCCTTGCGATTCTATCGCGGGCCCGATGGATACGGTGATCATTCCGGGCCGTTTCACGAAGGCATTGCGGCGCCAGCATTCGCCCGCGTTGTGCGCCACAGGGATCACCACCGCGCCGGTGCGCGACGCCAGCAGCGCGCCGCCCATCTTGAAGCGCGCGGTCTTGCCAGGGGGGACGCGGGTGCCTTCGGGAAACAGCAGCGGCCAGCGGCCTTCTTCGAGCCGCACCTTGCCCTGGCGGATGACCTGCTCGAAGGCATCGCGGCCCTTGGAGCGGTCGATGGGAATCATGCGCAACAGCGCCAGGCCCCAGCCGAAGAACGGCAGCATGTGCAGTTCTTTCTTGTACACGTAGCAGACTTCGCGCGGCATGTGGGCCGGGAAGAACAGGGTTTCCCAGGCCGACTGGTGCTTGGACAGCAGAATGCAGCCGCCGTCGGGCAGGTTTTCGGCGCCCTTGATCTGCCAGCGGATGCCGCAGAAGACCCACGCGCCCCAGATGGCCAGGCGCGGCCAGCCCACCGTAAGCTTGTAGCGCCAGTGCAGCGGCAGGGGGGCCCACAGGATGCAGGCGATGGCGTACGGAATGACCGTAACCACCAGGAACACCATATACAACAGCGAACGCAACCAGGCCATGGGGTCAGGCTTCCTGCAGCAGGGCGTCGGCCACGGCCGACAGGTCGTGGGCGACGCGGGTGCCGTCGGGCAGGCTGCCCTGGCGGGTTTTCGCGCCGTTGCCGGTCAGTACCAGCCAGGGCGCGCAGCCGGCCGCCGCGGCGGCCTGCAGGTCGCGCAGCGAGTCGCCCACGGCGGGCACGCCGGTCAGGTCGGTGTCGTAGCGGCGCGCGATGTCGTGGTACATGCCGGGCAGCGGTTTGCGGCAGGCGCAGCCGTCGTCGGGGCCGTGCGGGCACAGGAAGATGGCGTCGATGGTGCCGCCGGCCAGGGCCAGCTCGCGGTGCAGCTTGGCGTGGATGGCGTTGAGCGTGGCCATGTCGAACAGGCCGCGCGCCACGCCGGACTGGTTGCTGGCCACCACCACCGTATAGCCGGCCTGCGACAGCCGGGCGATGGCCGCCAGGCTGCCCGGCAGGGCGATCCATTCGTCGGGGTTCTTGACGAAGGCGTCGCTGTCCTGGTTGATGACGCCGTCGCGGTCGAGGACGATGAGCTTCACTGTGCCAGCCTGGAAATGTCGGCCACCTGGTTCATCAGGCCGTGCAGCTGCGCCAGCAGCGCCAGCCGGTTGGCGCGCACGGCCGGGTCGTCGGCCATGACCATGACGTCGGCGAAGAAGGCGTCGACCGGCTCGCGCGCCTGGGCCAGCGTGCTGAGGCTGCCGGCAAAATCGCCGGCCTGCAGCTGGGCCTGGGCCTGCGGGCGCAGGGCCGCCACGGCGGCGGCCAGCGCCTGTTCGGCGGGCTCGGCCAGGCGGGCCGGGTCGACCGCGCCGATCTCGCCTTCGGCCTTCTTGAGCAGGTTGCCGATGCGCTTGTTGGCGGCGGCCAGGCTGGCGGCTTCGGGCAGCTGGCCGAACGCCGTCACCGCGCGTACGCGCGCGCCCGCCTGGTGCAGGGGCGGCGCCAGCGCGATCACCGCGTCGACGGCGTTGCGGTCGAATTCGGCGGCCAGCTGGTTGCGGTAGCGCTCGTAGATGAAGGCGCGCACTTCGGGCACCGTGGCGGCCGGAATCTTGCCGGCCGGGAAGGTGCCGGCGGCCAGTTCCAGCAGGCCGTCGAGCGACAGCGGGCCGCTGGCGCTGGCGGCCAGCAGGCCGCCCGCGGCCAGTTGTTCGAAGGCGCTGATCAGGCCCAGCGCGGCGCGGCGCAGGCCGAAGGGGTCGCGCTCGCCGGTGGGCGCCAGGCCGATGCCCCAGATGCCCACCAGGGTTTCGGCGCGTTCGGCGATGAACAGCACGGCGGCGGTCAGCGAGCCGGCCGTGACCGGGGTTTCGAGCCTGATGCGGTATTGCCCGCGCAGCGCCTGCACCACGTCGTCGGGTTCGCCGTCGCCGGCCGCGTAGTACGCGCCCATGATGCCCTGCAGCTCGGGGAATTCGCCCACCATGTTGGTGCCCAGGTCGGCCTTGGCCAGCAGGGCGGCACGGTCGGCGGCGGCGGCGTCGCCGCCCAACAGCCCGGCGACGCCGCGCGCAATGGCGCGCACGCGTTCCACGCGTTCGAGCTGGGTGCCCAGCTTGTTGTGATACACGATGCTGCCCAGCTGCTGCACGCGCGCGGCCAGCGGAGTTTTGCGGTCGGTGTCGAAGAAGAACTGGGCGTCGGCCAGGCGCGGACGCACCACGCGCTGGTTGCCCTCGACGATATTGGCCGGGTTGGCGGTGTGCATGTTGCTGACGATCAGGAAGCGGTGCGTCAGCGTGCCGGTGGCCGGGTCGAACAGCGGAAAGTACTTCTGGTTCAGCCGCATGGTCAGGATCAGGCATTCCTGCGGCACCTGCAGGAACTGCTCGTCGAACTGGCCTTCGTAGACGGTGGGGTGCTCGACCAGGGCGGTGACTTCATCGAGCAGGGCGGCGACTTCGGGATCGGTGCCCAGCGTGGCGCCCAGGCGCGCGGCGTGCGCCTGCAGCTGGCTGTCGATCTCGGCGCGGCGCGCCTCGAACGAGGCCACCACGCGGCCCTGTTCGGCCAGCACGGTTTCGTAGGCATCGGCGTCGGCCACGTCGACCGGCGCATCGGCCATGAAGCGATGCCCCAGGGTGCGGCGGCCGGCCGACAGGCCCAGGGCCGACACGGGCACGATCGCGGCGCCATGCAGGGCGATCAGGCCGTGCGCCGGGCGCACGAACTTCACGGTGGTGACGCCGTCGGCCAGCTGGTAGCGCATGACCTTGGGAATGGGCAGGCCGTCGATGGCGGCCTGCAGGCCTTCCTGCAGGCCGTCGGCCAGCCGGGCGCCGGGCGCGGTGCCGCGCGCGACCAGGTAGTCTTGCTTGCCGTCGGACTCGCGCGCCAGGTTGCCCGGGTCGATGCCTTCCAGGCCCTTGGCGGCCAGCTTTTTCAGCAGGGCTGGCGTGGGGCTGCCGTCGGCGTCCAGGCCCACTTTCACGGGCATGAGCTTTTCGGCGTAGTCTTGATCAGGCGCCTGGTCGAGCACCTGCGACAGGCGCACCGCCAGGCGGCGCGGCGTGGCGAAGGCCGTGGCCTGGCAGCCGTCGGTCAGCAGGCCGTGCTTGTGCAGGGTGGCGCGCACGCCCTCGGCAAAGGCCTGGCCCAGCTTCTGCAGGGCCTTGGGCGGAAGTTCTTCGGTCAGCAGTTCGACCAGCAGGGGGCGGAGGTTCGTCGTCATTCAGGCAGCCTCCCCGGCGCGGCGGTTCGTCAGCATGGGGAAGCCCAGTCGTTCACGGGAATCGTAATAAGCCTGCGCCACGGCGCGCGACAGGTTGCGGATGCGGCCGATGTAGGCGGCGCGCTCGGTGACGCTGATGGCGCCGCGCGCGTCGAGCAGGTTGAAGGTATGCGCGGCCTTCAGCGTGGCCTCGTAGGCCGGCAGCGCCAGGGGCACGTCCATCAGGCGCTTGGCTTCGGCCTCGTAGTCGTTGAAGTGCGCGAACAGCATGTCGGCCGAGGCGTGCTCGAAGTTGTAGGTGGACTGCTCGACTTCGTTCTGGTGGAACACGTCGCGGTACAGCACGCGGTTGCCGTTCACGCCTTCGGTCCAGACCAGGTCGTACACGCTTTCCACGCCCTGCAGGTACATGGCCAGGCGTTCCAGGCCGTAGGTGATTTCGCCGGTGGTGGGCGTGCAGTCGAGCCCGCCCACTTGCTGGAAGTAGGTGAACTGGGTGACTTCCATGCCGTTCAGCCAGACCTCCCAGCCCAGGCCCCAGGCGCCCAGCGTGGGGTTTTCCCAGTCGTCTTCGACGAAGCGGATGTCGTGCTGGGTGGGATCGATGCCCAGCGCTTTCAGCGAACCGATGTACAGGTCCAGGATTTCGGGCGGCGCGGGCTTGAGCACCACCTGGTACTGGTAATAGTGCTGCAGGCGGTTGGGGTTTTCGCCATAGCGGCCGTCTTTGGGGCGGCGCGAGGGCTGCACGTAGGCGGCGCGCCAGGGCTCGGGGCCGATGGCGCGCAGGAACGTGGCCGTGTGCGAGGTGCCGGCGCCGACTTCCATGTCGTATGGCTGCAGCAGGGCGCAGCCCTGCTTGTCCCAGTAGTCCTGGAGCGTAAGGATGATTTGCTGAAAAGTGAGCATAGGATTCTTGGAATTCGGGGCGCCGTGCAACAAGGCCGGCGCGCGGGCGGCCCGGCCGCCTGGCGCAGGAAACCGGCCATTTTAACTGGCCCGGGGCGCGGGCGGGGCCGCCGGCCTGTCCCGGGGTCAATAGGTGGGGGGCGTGACGGCGCTGACGATCTCGCTGGTGCCGTCGCCCACGTTGCGGAAACGGTGCGGCACCCGGCTGTCGAAATAATAGGCGTCGCCCGCCTCGAGCACGCGGGTCTTGTCGCCCACGGTGACCTCGATGGCCCCGGCGGTGACCAGGCCGGCTTCCTGGGCGTTGTGGCTGAACAGCTGGCCCGTATCGGCGCCCGGCGCGTAGCGTTCTTGCATCATCAGCATGGCGCGGTTGGCGAAGCGGCTGCCGATCATGCGGTACGAAATGGTGCTGGCCTTGCCGATTTCGGGCAGGTCTTCGGGGCCGTAAAAAGGCGATTCGGCCACCAGCAGCCGGCTGCTGGAAAAAAAGCCCACGATGGTGGTGCCCAGGGCGTCCAGCACCGCGGCCAGGGTGTCCAGCGACGGACTGATCTTGTCGCGCTCGATCAGCGAGATCGAGGCGTGCGATACGCCCGAGCGCTGCGCGACCTCGCGTATGCCGAGCCCGCGCCGGCGACGTAGTTCCCTGATATCTGCACCGATTCTCGGCATGGCGTGGTCCCCCTTGGAAAGCCCTGCCAGGCAGGATACACGCCGCCAGGGGCTAGCCGGGCGCTATTGGCAGGTGTCAGGCTCCGCAGGTGCCTGACACCGTTCTATATTGAGACAGTCGCTGCACACTTTGGTGTCAGGCACCTGGGGAGCCTGACACCTGGCCATACCCCGGCGACGCCGCGGATCGCCTGGGCAAATCGACCGGGGCGGGCCGGAACGCGATCTCGTCCAGCGGGTACAGCGGGCGGGCGCGGCCGAACGGCAGGCGTTCGGGGTGGTACCCCGTCAGGCCGGGCGTTTCGGCGCAGGCGCACGCGCCCAGGGTGTCGAAGGCCAGCTTGAAGTGGTAGCCCGACTTCACCACGATGATATCGGCCGCGTCCAGGTCGATGCCGGCATCCAGGTAGCAGCCCGGGTCTTGCGACATGATGGCGTCCTGGGTGATCAGCAGGTCGTAGCGGGGGTGGCGCAGCACGGTGTAGGGCCCCAGCCGCAGGGTGGCGCCGCGCATGAATACGCCGCGGTTGCGGAACACGCCGTCGCCCAGGGCCGCGACGCGCCCGCTTACGGCCAGGGCGGGGCAATCGGGGGAATAGGCGCCGCCCACCTGCAGCGCCATCTCGGCGCCCAGGCCGGCCCGGCGGCATTGCGCCAGGGCGTCGGGGTCGGTAATGACGGCGGCGATACGCTTGCCGGTCAGCGCCAGGCAGCGCTCCAGCACATGCGGGCTGTCGCCCGGGCCGCCGGCCAGCACGCGGTCGCCGAAGTCGCCGATGATGAGCTTGCGCGGATCGTCGCCATGCGCCCGCAGCAGGCCGGCCACGTCGGGCAAGTCGTGCACATAGCGGTCGCGCCCGTCCCACAGGCCTTGCGCCAGTTCCACGGCGAGCTGGCGCGCCGCGCCGCGGGCGTCCGGCTGGGCGTATACCGCTACCGTCTGGCCCACGCCGGCGCCGTCGATGAACGGGTTGACGTTGAAAATGGACACGTCGATCAGGCCCCGCCCGGCGGTTACGGCGGCGCTTGCCCGCGCGTGCAGGTCGGCCAGCGGGCCCTGCGCGGTTTCGTCGTTGCCGCGCGTCAGCATGGGCACGTGCACGCTGGCGCCCACCGGCCGCCGGCCGCTGTCCAGGATGTGCAGCAACTGCGTCGCCACGCGTTCGCCGGTGGCCGCGGCGTCGGCGTGCGGGTTGGTCTTGTAGGCCGAGGCGAAGTCCAGCTGCCCCAGCATCGCGGGGATGGCGTGCGCGTGCAGGTCGAAGCCCGCCACGATGGGCATGTCCGGCCCCACGATGCCTCGCAGCCGCGCCAGCAGGTCGGCCTCGGCGCTGTCCAGCCCGATGGTCTGCATGCATCCGTGCAGGCACAGCGCGATGGCATCGTAGCCGCCCTGGCGGGCCACCTGCAGAATGCCGTCGCGCAGCCGCGCATAGGCGGCGTCTTCCACGCGGCCGCCCGGCCGGGCCCGCGCGGCCAGGGTGGGCACGGCTTCGCAGCCGCGCGCCCGCAGGGTGCGCAGGATGCCGCCCAGCACCGAGTCGGCCGCCGCATTGGCGGCCAGCATGGCGGGGCCTTCCTCGATCTCGAAGGCCGACAGCGGCGTGGCCACGGGCGTGAAGCCGTGCGTTTCCTGGAACAACTGCGCCACCAGGATGCGGTAGGAAGTGGCCATGGCGGTCTCCGCGGGCGCCTGCCCGTTTATTTCAGGTTGATGTGGGCGCGCTCGGCCGTCTTGCGCTGCTTGTCGATCTCGGCCTTGAGTTCGGCGGCGAACTCGGCCGGCGGGTTGCCTACCGGCACCGCCGAAAAGCCCGCCAGCCGTTGCCGGACGTCGGGCATGGCCAGGACTTCGCGGGTGGCTTCGTAAATGCGCTGCACGATCTCGGGCGGCGTGTCCTTGGGCGCCACCAAGCCGAACCACGACGCGTCGTTCACTTCCGGCAACCCGACTTCGGCGAACGTGGGCACGTCGGGCAGGGCGTCGATGCGCTGCGGGTAGGCAATGGCCAGCGCTTTCAGGTCGCCGTTGCGGATGAAAGGCAGCGACGAGGGCAGGTTGTCGAACACCGCCGCGATCTGGCCGCCCAGGGCATCCTGCAAGGCCGGGCCCGAGCCGCGGTAGGGCACATGCATCATCTGGGTGCCCGTGCTCAGCTTGAACAGCTCGCCCATCATGTTGGCCTCGGAACCGGCGCCGGCGGACCCATAGGTGTAATGGTTGGGCCGGCTCTTGAGCAGGGCGATGAAGGATTTCATGTCGGTGGCGGGCACCTTGGGGCTGATGGTCAGCACATTGGGCACCGACGCCAACCGGGTGATGGGCACCAGGTCGGTAGTGACGTCGTACGTGATGTTGTCGTACACCACCGGCGTGACGGCGTGCGAGCTGACCGTGGCGATGCCCAGCGTATAGCCGTCGGGTTCGGCGCGGATCACATATTCGCTGCCGATGCGGCCGGCCGCGCCGCTGCGGTTTTCCACCACCACGGTCTGCTTGAGCAGCTTGCCCAGCGGATCGGCGATGGTGCGCGCCAGGACATCGGTAGTGCCGCCCGGCGGAAACGGCACGACCAGCTTGATGGGCCGCGACGGATACGGCGATTCGGCCTGGGCCTGCGGCGCGATGAAGCAGGCGGCCATGGCCAGCGCGGCGGCGGATGTGCGGAATGTCATGTTGTTCCCCTTGAGTGTGAATAGTAGGCGTTGCGGCGAGGTCAGCCCAGGCGCAGCGCGGCGGCGCGGCGATGGCCTTCCATGCCTTCGGTGGCGCTCTGGCGCACGGCGGGCGGGGCCACGGCGGCCACGCCGCGCGGGTCCAGCCATTGGTGCGTGCAGATCTTCACGAACGACCCGACCCACAAGCCGCCGGTGTAGCGGCCGGCGCCCATGGTGGGCAGCGTGTGGTTGGTGCCGCAGCACTTGTCCGAATACACCACGCTGGCCAGCGGGCCGATGAACAGCGATCCGTAGTTGCGCAGCTTCTGGCCGGTGGCGTGCGGGTCGCGCGTGTGCACTTGCAGGTGCTCGGCGGCCACCTGATCGGAATAGGCCAGCATCGCGGCTTCGTCGGCGCACAGGGCGATTTCGCCGTAGTCGTGCCAGGCGCGCCCGGCCACGTCGGCCGTGGGCAGGTCTTGCAGCTGGCGCTCGACCGCGGCCAGCGTGGCGCGCGCCAGCGGCTCGCTGGTGGTGATCAGGCCGACACGGGTGCGCACGTCGTGCTCGGCCTGGGCCAGCAGGTCGGTGGCGATCATGTCCGCGTCGCCCGTCTCGTCGGCCACCACGAAAATCTCGCTGGGGCCCGCCAACTGGTCGATGCCGACTTCGCCGAACACTTGCCGCTTGGCTTCATTGACGTAGGCATTGCCCGGCCCCACGATCTTGTCCACCGCGGGAATCGACTCGGTGCCGCAGGCCATGGCGGCAATCGCCTGCGCCCCGCCCACCAGGAAAATGCGGTCGGCGCCCGCCAGATGGCAGCCGGCGATCATGGCCGGGTGCGCGCCCGGCGGCAGGCAGGCGATCACTTCTTCGCAGCCGGCCACCTTGGCCGGCACGATGGTCATGACAGGCGCCGACAGAATGGGATAGCGGCCGCCCGGCACATAAGCGCCGATGCGCTGCACCGGAATGACGCGGTGGCCCAGGTGCAGGCCGGGCAGGGCCTCGATTTCCAGGGGCAGCATGGTGGCCAGCTGGGCCTGGGCGAAGGCGCGCACGCGCTCGATGGCGAACTCGGTGTCCTGGCGCGTCTGGTCGTCCAGGCCGGCCACGGCGTGCAGGCGGGCCTCCATGCCCACTTCCAGCACAGGCGTGTCCTGGCGGTCGAATTTCAGGGAATATTCGCGCACGGCGGCGTCGCCGCGGGCGCGCACCTGCGCAATGATCTCGCGGACGGTGTCCTCGATCGCGCCGACGCTGTCCTGGGCGCGGGCGGCAGGCGATTTGATGAAGGCGGGAACGGCGGTAGTGCTGGGCATGAAGTCTCTCGATGACGAAGGGGCTGCGGTTCCGGTCACTATAAGAGCGCCATGCGCGGGAATTTCATGCCCGCCGGCGGGTGGTAAAGATATTGAACGCGCTACCATGATCCCTTGGGCCGCTCGCCAGGCCACGCTGGGCGTGGCGCCGCTGCCGCGCGGCGTGGCGGTCGAGGCCGAGGCCATCCTCCAGATCAAACCCCAGGAACCGCCATGCCCCAAGCCGCCCTATCCGATGCCGACGTCGAGCGCCTGCGCCGGGCCACGCCCGGCGTGGCGCAGATCGTGCACTTCAATCACGCCGGCGCCTCGCTGCCGTCGGCCGCCACGGTGCAGGCGGTGATCGACCACCTGCACCGCGAAGCCGCGCTGGGCCCCATGGAAGCCGCCCAGGCGGCCCAGGACACCCTGGCCGCGGCCCGCCAGCGGGCGGCCAGGCTGATCGGCGCCCAGCCGGGCGAAATCGCCTTCGCCTCGGGCTGTTCCGACGCCTGGGGCCGCGCCTTCGCCGCGCTGGGGCCATGGGGGCCGGGCGACCGCATCCTGGTGGGCCGGCACGAATGGGGCGGCAACCTGGCCACCATGCAGCAGGTGGCCGGCCGGACCGGCGCCCGCATCGAGCCCATTCCCTGCGACGCCGACGGCCGCGCCGACCCCGCGGCGCTGCAGGCCATGCTGGACGACCGGGTCAGGCTGGTGTCGCTGACCTGGCTGCCCGCCAACGGCGGCCTGATCAACCCCGCCGCCGCCATCGGCGCCATTGCGCGCCGCCACGGCATTCCCTACATCATTGACGCCGCCCAGGCGCTGGGGCAGCTGCCCATCGATGTGGGCAGCGTGGGCTGCGATGTGCTGGTGGCGCCGGTGCGCAAGCACCTGCGCGGGCCGCGCGGGCTGTCGCTGCTGTACGTGCGCAACGGTTTCGCCGGGCGCCTGGCGCCGGCTTTCGTGGACACCTCGTCCGCCCCGATCGGCGCCGACGGCGGCGCCTCGGTGCTGCGTGCGGGGGCGCAGTGCCTGGAAACCAGCGAACAGCCCGCGGCGCTGCTGTGCGGGCTGGCCAACGCCCTGCAGGAAGCGCTGGACCTGGGCATCGAGGCGATCCGCGCCCGCATCGACGCCAATGCCGGCGCGCTGCGCAACCGCCTGGCGCGCATTCCCGGCGTCACCCTGCACGACCTGGGCGAGGCCTGCTCGGCCCTGGTGTCGTTCAACCTGGACGGCATGCCCGCCGCCGACGTGCGCCAGGCGCTGGCGCGGCAAGGCATCAACATCACCGCCAACGGCGTGCCCTACACGCCGCTGGACATGCGGACGCGCGGCCTGGACAGCGTGGCGCGGGCCTCGGTCAGCTACCTGACCTCGGGGGCGGAGCTCGACCGGCTGGTCGCGGCCGTGACGCAACTGGCGCGGCATTCGTAGGCGGTGTCTGGCTCCCGCAGGAAGCCAGACACCTGGTTCAAGCACGCTCTGCCCCGTTCA
The DNA here is from genome assembly GCF_017356245.1 of Bordetella petrii. NCBI lineage: Bacteria > Pseudomonadati > Pseudomonadota > Betaproteobacteria > Burkholderiales > Alcaligenaceae > Bordetella > Bordetella petrii. The sequence continues at coordinate 2,426,303 of NZ_JAFMZZ010000001.1, read as the reverse complement.
ATATAGTGACCGCCCGCCCCATTCCCCGGATAGTCGTATGATTCGGTATCCCCCAAGTCTTATAGATAACCGCGGGCCCGCGCGCCCGCCCAGGAGCCCCGCATGTCCGACCTGATCAAAGTCGAAGTGGTCGACGGTATCCAGATCATTACCGTCAACCGCCCCGAAGCCAAGAACGCCATCAACCTGGAAACCGCGCAGGCCATGGCCGCCGCGCTGGACCAGCTGGACAGCCGCGACGACATCCGCATCGGCATCCTGACCGGCGCGGGCGGCACGTTTTCGTCGGGCATGGACCTGAAGGCCTTTGCGCAAAGCCGCCAGCGCCCGCTGGTCGAAGGCCGCGGCTTTGCCGGCCTGAACGAGCGGCCGCCGCGCAAGCCCCTGATCGCCGCCGTCGAAGGCTATGCCCTGGCCGGCGGCTGCGAAATGGCCCTGGCCGCCGACCTGATCGTGGCCGCCAGCAATGCCAAGTTCGGCCTGCCCGAAGTCAAGCGCGGGCTGGTGGCGGGCTCGGGCGGCATGCTGCGCCTGCCGCGCCGCCTGCCGTACCACATTGCCATGGAAATCATTCTTACGGGCGACATGCTCAGCGCCGAGCGCGCCCACGGCTACGGGCTGGTCAACCGCCTGACCGAGCCGGGCAAGGCCCTGGAAGGCGCCCTGGAACTGGCCCGCGTCATTGTGGAAAACGGCCCGCTGGCGGTGCAGACCGCCAAGAGCATCGTGGCCCAGGCCACCGACTGGGAACAAGACGGCATGTTCGACCGCCAGCGCCCCCTGATCGCGCACATTTTCACCTCGGCCGACGCCAAGGAAGGCGCCACCGCTTTCGCCGAAAAGCGCAAACCCGTGTGGCAGGGCAAATAAGCCTTTCCCGCACCGGTCATAAAATAAGCTGTTGACCGCGCGCGGCCCGCCCGCCTGGCCGCGCGTTTCCCTTTTTTCCGCTTCTGCCCATACCGCCATGTCCGTCCTCATCAAAGAAGAAGACTTCGTCCAGTCTATTGCCGATGGCATCCAGTTCATCAGCTACTACCATCCCGTCGACTACATCCGCCACCTGGCCCGCGCCTACGAGCGCGAAGAAAGCCCGGCCGCGCGCGACGCGATGGCGCAGATCCTGACCAATTCGCGCATGTGCGCCGAAGGCAAGCGCCCGCTGTGCCAGGACACCGGCATCGTCAACGTCTTCCTGAAGGTCGGCATGGACGTGCGCTTCGATACCAAACGCACCCTGCAAGAACTGTGCGACGAAGGCGTGCGCCGCGGCTACACCAACCCCGACAACCCGCTGCGCGCCTCGGTGCTCGACGACCCGATCTTCGCCCGCAAGAACACCCGCGACAACACGCCCTGTATCCTGCACGTCGAACTCGTCCCGGGCGACAAGGTCGACGTGCAGATCGCCTCGAAGGGCGGCGGCTCTGAAAACAAATCCAAGTTCGCCATGCTGAACCCCAGCGATTCGCTGGTCGACTGGGTGCTGAAAACCGTGCCCACCATGGGCGCGGGCTGGTGCCCGCCGGGCATGCTGGGCATCGGCGTGGGCGGCACGGCCGAAAAGGCCATGCTGATGGCCAAGCAGTCGCTGATGGACGACATCGACATGTACGAACTGCTGGCCCGCGGCCCGCAGAACAAGCTGGAAGAGCTGCGCATCGAGCTCTACGAAAAGGTCAACGCGCTGGGCATCGGCGCGCAGGGCCTGGGCGGCCTGACCACCGTGCTCGACGTCAAGATCAACACCTTCCCCACGCACGCGGCGTCCAAGCCCGTGGCCATGATCCCCAACTGCGCCGCCACGCGCCACGCGCACTTCGTGCTCGACGGCTCTGGCGCCGCGCGCCTCGATCCGCCTTCGCTGTCCGAATGGCCCGAGGTGCACTGGGCGCCCGACTACAACAAGTCCAAGCAGGTCAACCTGGACACGCTCACGCCTGAAGAAGTGGCCGGCTGGAAGCCCGGCCAGACCCTGCTGCTGTCGGGCAAGATGCTGACCGGCCGCGACGCCGCCCACAAGCGCATTCAAGACATGCTGGCCAAGGGCGAGCCCCTGCCGGTGGACTTCACCAACCGTGTCATCTACTACGTGGGCCCGGTCGATCCGGTGCGCGACGAAGTGGTCGGCCCGGCCGGCCCCACCACCGCCACCCGCATGGACAAGTTCACCGACATGATGCTGGCCAAAACCGGCCTGATCGCCATGATCGGCAAGTCCGAGCGCGGCCCGGTGGCCATCGAGGCCATCCGCAACCACAAGTCGGCCTACCTGATGGCCGTGGGCGGCGCGGCCTACCTGGTGTCCAAGGCCATCCGCCAGGCCCGTGTGCTGGCCTTCGAAGACCTGGGCATGGAAGCCATCTACGAGTTCGACGTAAAAGACATGCCGGTAACCGTGGCGGTCGACTCGCAGGGCACCTCGGTGCACACCACTGGCCCGAAAGAATGGCAGGCGCGCATCGGGAAAATCCCGGTAGCCGTGGCTTGAGCGCGGCAACCCGGCAGGGCGGGTAGAATCTGTAGCATCTCTCGCTCTTGCGGGCGGCGCCACGCCCGCTTTCCTTGATGACGCTCGGCCAGAATCTATTGCTGCTGCTGGCGCTGCTTGTCGCGGCGGCATTTTTCTCTGTCGCCGAGATCGCCATCGCCGCCTCGCGCCGCCTGCGCCTGCGGCAGCTTGCCGAAGACGGCGACGCGCGCGCCGAAGAAGTGTTGCGCGTGCAGCAGCAGCCGGGGCATTACTTCACGGCCATCCAGATCGGCGTCAACGCGCTGGCGATACTGGGCGGCATCGTGGGCGAAGGCATTTTCAGCCCGACGTTCTCGCGCTTCCTGGGCAACTGGCTTTCCGCCGACCTGGCCGCGTCGCTGGGGTTCCTGGGCTCGTTCGTGCTGGTCACGTCGCTGTTCATCATCCTGACCGACCTGATTCCCAAGCAGGCGGGCATGGCCGAGCCCGAGCGCTTCGCCCTGGCGGTGATCGGCCCCATGCGCGTGCTGGTGCGCATTTTCTCGCCGCTGGTCTGGGTGTATTCGCACACGGCCGAACAACTGATGCGCCTGCTGCGGCTGCCCACGCGGCGCGATGAGCGCATCACCTCGGACGACATTCTGGCGCTGGCCGAAGCCGGCACGCGCTCGGGCGTGCTGGCGCGCGGCGAGCAGCGCATCATCGAAAACATCTTCGAGCTCGATACGCGCACCGTGTCCAGCGCCATGACGCAGCGCGACCGCATCGCCTGGTTCCTGCAGGACGACCCCGAAGACATCATCCGGGCCCGCATCGCCGAAGAGCCGTTTTCCACCTATCCGGTCTGCAAGGGCGACATCGACCACGTGGTCGGCTACGTGGACACGCGCGACCTGTACCAGCGGCTGCTGAACGGCCAGTCCATCGCCCTGACCGACAGCAAGCTGATTCACAAGGTGCTGGTGGTGCCCGACAGGCTGACCCTGGCCGAAGTGCTGGAGCAGTTCCGCCAGGTGGGCGAAGATTTCGCCATGATCGTCAACGAATACAGCCTGGTCGTGGGGCTGGTCACGCTGAATGACGTCATGAGCACCGTGATGGGCGAACTGGTGTCGCCCTGGGACGAAGAACTCATCATCCAGCGCGACGACAACTCGTGGCTGATCGACGGCGCCACGCCTATCCAGGACGTGGGCCGCGTGCTGGGCATCGAAGAGCACCTGCACGGCGAAGAATACGAAACGCTGGCGGGCTTCCTGATGGACGCGCTGCGCCGCGTACCGCGCCGCACCGACGTGGTCGCCCTGGGCGGCTACCAGTTCGAGGTGCTGGATGTGGACACTTACCGGGTCGACCAGGTGCTGGTTACCCGTTCGGCGTCGGTTCCCCCGCCGGTGGCGGCGCCGGCCGGCCCGCGGCCGGAGTAGCGGCCAGCAGCTGCAGCGCCATCAGTACTTCATCGTAGAAGCGGCCATCGATTTTCATGGCGCGCGGCTCGCGCCCGTATTCCTTGAACCCCAGCTTCTGGTATAGCCGGCGGGCGGGAGTATTGGACGCTTCGGCACTTATCAACAGCGTGTCCAGCCGGCCGCCGGCATGCGCGATCAGCCCGCGTATCAAGGCTTGCCCCATGCCCAGCCCACGGGCATCCGGGTGTACATACACGCCAACAATAATGCCTTTGTGCCGCATCTTGAGCTGTTCGTGCGCAATGACGGCGGCAGTGCCGCACAGGCGCTCGCCCAGCCAGCCGCCCAGCGTCCAGCTGTGTTCCAGGCGGTGGGCAAACCATTCCAGCGGCTGCGCGCTTTCTTCTTCCCAGGAACTGCCATAGGCCGTGGGCGAGGCCTGCAGCGATTCGAGCCGCAGGTCCCGGTAGGGGGCGGCGTCGGCGCCGCGCAGGCGCCGCAGTGGAAACGGCGGCGGGTTGGTGGATGTTGATGGCATGGTGGATGATGAGGTCGGCACGACGACGGTGGCAGCATCCCGCGGCTTGCGAAAAAACGCAAGCGCAATCCGTATTCATCCATGAACCGGCCATGCCGACGCGGGTTCACCAGTCCTGTACCGAGCCGTCCAGCCCGATGGGCACCGCAGGCTCGCAGGGGCTGGCCGGCAGCTGCGCGATTGCCTCGAGGTTCAGTTCGATGCCCAGGCCCGGCGCCTGCGGCACCTCGAGGTAGCCGTCGCGCAAGACCAGCGGGCGCTTGACCAGGTCGCGCTTGGGAGGCTGGTCTTCGCCGGTGTATTCCTGCAACGCGAAATTGGGGATGCACGCGTCGAGCTGCACGCAGGCGGCGGTGGAAATCGGCGACAGGGGGTTGTGTGGAATGATCTTCACATGATGCGCTTCGCCCAGCGCGGCCACCTTTTTGGCTCCGGTGAGCCCGAGGCACATGCAGACGTCCGGGCGGATGAAATCGCACGCCGCATGGGCCAGCACTTGCTGGAATTGGTGGATCGACGTAAACCGTTCCCCCGTGGCCACCGGCAGGCCGCCGCGCGCCTGTACCTCGGCCATGCGCGAGGGGCTGCCAGGCAGCATGGGGTCTTCGTAAAAGTAGGGGTGGAACTGCCGCAGCCGCTGCGCCAGCGCGATGGATTGCGCCGGATCCATCTGCCGGTGCAATTCGATGCACAGGTCCATGTCTTTGCCGACCGCTTCGTGCACGGCGCCCACTCGCTGGCGGGCCTCGGCGGCCCAGCCTTCGAACGAGCGATGCCGGTAGTGGCGGGGGGCGAACGGAGAAAACCGCACCGCGGTGAAGCCTTCCCCGCGCCGCGCCAGCGCTGCCTGCACCAGCGCCTCGGTGCTGTCGCCATGAATATGGATGTAGCAGCGCACCTTGTCGCGCGTGCTGCCGCCCATGAGATCGTGGATGGGGGCTTGCAGCTGCTTGCCCTTGATGTCCCACAGCGCGATGTCCAATGCCGAGATCGCGCCGGCGATCACCGCGCCGCCGAAGTGCAGGTTGCGCAACAGGTACTGGGCATGGTGCTCGATCAGAGCCGGATCCTTGCCGACCAGATAGGCCGACATGGCCCGCACCATGGCGGCCGTGGGGCCCGGCCAGGCGTGCACGCCGGCCTCGCCAATGCCGCTGGTGCCATCCGCGCAGATCACGCGCACGATGCACCAGCGGTCCACCAGATAGGTTTCGATTTTTTCGATGGGGTTGCGCCGCATGCCGCTGCCTTATTCTGCCGTTGTTCCGATGTGGGCGCTGCGGATGATGCCGTCCCAGCGGCGCGCTTCCTGTTGCTGGAATGCGGCCAGCTCCGCGGGTTGCGAAACGGTGCGGTGCGCCATGGAAATGGCCGCGATCTGCGCGGAAACGCCAGGCTGCTGGCGCGCGGCTTGCCAGGCCGCATTAAGCTGCCCGACCACATTCGCCGGGGTACCGCGCGGCGCATAAATCGCCACCCAGGCCAATGAATCCACGCCGGCCACCCCCGCCTCGGCAAGCGTCGGGATGTCGGGCCATGCGGCCAGGCGGGTATCGCTGGCCACGCCCAATGCCCGCAATGCCCCGGACTTGATGTGCGGCTCCAGTACGCTCATTACCGAGAACATCATCGGCACGTGGCCGCCGATGACATCCAGCACGCCTTCGCCGTCCCCCTTGTATGGCACGTGGATCAAGTCCAGGCCGGCGGCCGAAGCAAATAGCGCGCCCGTCAGGTGGGCGGCCGAGCCGGCGCCGCCGGATGCGTATGCCAGCTGCCCGGGGCGCTTGCGCGCGTAGGCGATGAGTTCGGCCAGGTCGTGCACGGGCAGGGCGGCGTTGACGACCAGAACCATGGGGCCGGCGCCAAGCAGGCAGACGGGCTCGAGGTCGCGAGACGGCGAGAAGCTCAGGTTCTTGAACAGGTAGGGGGCGACGATCGACACAGTCGGCGTAGTGGCCAGCAGGGTATAGCCATCGGGCGCAGCGTGCGCGGCCTGCGCGGCGGCCAGCGTGCCGCTGGCGCCACCGTGGTTTTCGACCACGAAGCTCTGGCCCAGCGCCTTGCCCACATGCTGGCTGAACAGCCGCGCCATGAAATCGGTGATGCCACCCGGCGCCGTGCCCACCAGCACCCGCACCGGGCGGGCCGGATACCCGTTCTGCGCCGCGCGGGCGGGCATCACGGGCCCCGCGCCGAGCGCCGCAAGCGTTTTCAAGAGCATTCGCCTGTCCATGGTTGTCTCCTTGTCTGTTTCAAAGCGCGCGAAGCGAGTGCCGGCGCCGTAATCGGGTGTGGCAAATCATAGGCAGACTCGATATTTGAATCTAATAGAATTAATGCCTGTTCAATAGAAAACAGGAATACCAATGGACACCACCGTGCTCGCCAACCGGCTGCTGTTGCGGGCCCGGCTGCGTCACATTCAGGCATTGGTGAAACTGGCCGAGCTGGGCAGCGTGAAACGCGCCGCCGATGCCCTGGGCATGGCCCAGCCGTCGGTTACTCATGTGCTGGCAGACCTGGAAGCGCTGCTGGGCTGCACGCTGTTTCACCGGCACTCGCGCGGTGTGCTGCCCACCCCGATCGGCCTGGCGTTGCTGCCTTATGCGCGGCGCATCCTGGTGGGCATCTATGAATGCGCCGAGGTTGCCTCCGCCATGACAACCAAGGCGAATGCGGTGGTGCGCGTGGCGTCTATCGCCAGCGCAATTTCCGGAGTCATCAACCCCATGCTGCCGGCTTTCTGCCGGCAGCATGCAGATGTCTGGCTGACGATTACCGAGGCCGGCATACACGAGATCGGCGAATTGGTGGCTGAAGGCAGCGTCGATATCGCGTTGTGCCGCCGTCCCGCGGTCGTGCCGGAAGGCTGGCAGTTCCTGCCGCTGACCGTCGACCGCTATGTCGTCGCGGCCGGCCCGAGGCATCCGCTGGCGAAACGCCGCCGCCTGGACATGCGGGCGCTGTTGTCCGAGACCTGGATATTGATTCCCGCGCCCAGCGACCCGCGCCGGGCTTTCGACGAGTTGATGGCCGGCATGGGCGGCGAACCGGCCATCAAGCCGATCGGCACGCGCTCGCTGACGATCATCCAGCATTTGCTGCAGGTGGAACCGCTGGTGACGATCCTGCCGGAATGCATGATTCGCCAGGCGCTCGAAGCCCGCCAACTGGTTCGTCTGGACGTTGACCTGCCCGTGGCCTGCGAGGGCATCGGCATGTTGCTGCCCACGCTGGGGGCCGATGGCGCCGCCGCGCTATTTGCCGATTTCCTGTCCCGAGGCCAGGCCTAGCATCACCGGCGCCGCGCGCCGTGCTGTTCGCGCACCAGTTCCAGCCAGGCACGGGCAGCGTGCGACAAATAGGCGCCGCGGCGCCACACCATCGCCATGTGCCAGTCGGTGGACGGCTCGGCCAGCGAGACCCTGGCCACGCCCGCATGAAGGCGTTGCGCCGCGATCATGCGCGGCAGGAACGCCACGCCCAGCCCCGCGGCCGCCAGCTCGACAATGAACTCGATCTGGCTGCTGCGCGCCGCGATCTCGGGTTCGAAGCCGTGGCGCCGGCAAGCGTCGAGAATGATCCGATTCAGCGCGAAGCCGGTTTCGAACAGAATGAACGGCACCGCCTTCAGGTCCGCCAGCGTCAGGCGCCGGGCGCGTGCCAGCGGGTGCTGGCTGTGCAGCAGGGCGGTCAGCGGGTCGCGGCGCACCGCCTGCCACTCGAATTCGCCGGCTACCGGCAACAGCGACCCGGCCAGGTCGATCTCGTTGGCGCGCAGGATCTCTTCCAGCCGGTCGCTGCCATGCTCGGTGAGGCGGATCTCGATGGCCGGGTGGCGCTGCCTGTACAGCGCAAAGAGCGGAGCGAACAGCGTGCTGGACCCCACCGGCGGCAGGCCCAGCCGCAGGGTGCCCCGGCGCAGGCCGCGCAGGTCGTCAAGCTCGATCAGCAGATCGTCGCGCTGCGCCAGCATGTCGAGCGCGCGCTGATACACGATCTCGCCCGCGGCGGTCAGGGTGCTGCGGTGGCCGATGCGATCCAGTAAGGACAGGCCCAGCTCGTCTTCGAGCTGCTTGACCGCCTTGCTGACAGTGGACTGGGTGGCGAATAGCACTTTGGCGGCCTGCGAGAAGCCGCCCTGGCGAACGACTTCGACGAGCGCCCGCAAATTGCGCAGTTCCATATGGATTCCAAAATGGAATTGAAATTAGTCAAATAATTCATTTTATGCATCCGGGGCGGCCATTTATAGTGGCCGCCGGAAGCATTCCTTATGTCTTTGCATACCCTTACTGCCGCATTGCGGCGCCGCCTGCAGGCCAGCCGCCTGGCGCAGACGGCCCTGATCATGATGTTCTGGCTGGCGGGCGAAATGCTTGCCCGTCGGGGCGGCATCCCCTTGCCGGGCGGCATCATCGGCATGGCGCTGCTGCTGGCCGTCCTGCTCAGCCGCCGGCTCCATCCCGCCAGCGCGCGCCGCGGCGCCGAATGGCTGCTGGGCGACATGCTGCTGTTCTTTGTGCCGGCCGTGCTGGCTGTTGTCGAACACCGCGAATTGTTTGGCGTGCTGGGGTTGAAAGTGCTGTGCGTCATTCTGGCCGGCCTGGTCGCCGTCATGGGCGTAACGGCGCTGACGGTCGGCCTGTATGACCGCTGGAGGGCCCGTGGCCATGCCGCCCGCCCTTGAGCCGCTGGCCGGCATGCTGCTGTGGTCGGCGCTGACTATCGGGTGCTACCTGGGCGCCAAGCGCCTGTACCGCCGCTGGCCGCGCTGGTGGTCGATGCCGATGGCGGTTACGCCCATCATGCTGGCCGCCGCGTTGCTGGCGCTGCACGCCAGTTATGCCGACTACCTGCGCGCCACGGGCTGGCTGCTGACCTTGCTTGGCCCCGCGATGGTCGCGTTCGCCGTGCCCATCTACGAGCAGCGCGCGCGCATTCGACAACATTGGCCCGTGTTGGCGGCAGGGGTGATCGCCGGCAGCGCCACGGCCGTGCTGACGGGCTGGGGGCTGGCGACGGCGCTGGGCCTGGACGGCGCCTTGCGGCTCAGCTTGCTGCCGCGTTCGGTCAGCACGCCGTTCGCCATGGCCGTGTCGGGCGATATCGGCGGGGTTCCCGACCTGACCGCGATCTTCGTGGTGCTGACCGGCGTGCTGGGCGCGGTCGTCGGCGATTGCATGCTGGCGCGGCTGCCGATTCGTTCGCCGCTGGCCCGCGGAGCGCTGTTCGGAACCGGCGCTCACGGGATCGGCACGGCGCGGGCGCACGAGCTCGGCGCGCTGGAAGGCTCCGTGGCCGGCCTGATGATGGTCTTGGCCGGGCTGTTCAACGTGCTGATGGCGCCATTGCTTGCCTATTGCCTGCGCTGAGCCGGCCAGGATCACCGGCTGCCGGAACAGGACTGGCATCGCCCCCCTGGTGTAAAAAGGCACGACTGGCCGCGCCGCGTTACCGGCCCGGCCAACGAAGCACGTCAACCGGAGCGAACACCATGGCCGACAGTACCTCCAAGCCGCCAGAGAACGTCGCAAAGAAAGCCGCCAGGCCGGCCACCGGCCAGCCCAAGCTGCTGTCGGGCGGTAATCCGCAAATCCCGAAAGGCTACGGCGACGCGCCCGTGCAGGCTTATATCGCCGCCATGCCGGGCTGGAAAAGCGCCGTCGGCCGCCGCCTGGATGCGCTGATCATGCAAACCGTTCCCGGCGTGCACAAGGCGGTCAAGTGGAATTCGCCGCTGTATGGCATGGAAGACCAGAGCTGGTTTCTAAGCCTGCACTGCTTCGACAAGTACATCAAGGTGGCATTCTTTCGCGGCACGTCGCTGCGCCCGGTGCCGCCGGTTGAGTCGAAAACGGCGGAAACGCGGTATCTTCATATCCATGAAGACAAACCGCTGGACGAAGCGCAGTTCGCCGACTGGGTGCGGCAAGCCTGCCAGCTGCCGGGCGAACGCATGTAGGCGCGCCGGGCCGCGCGCCAGAAAATAAACAGGAAATGATCATGAATGCCACCAAGCGCAGCACGCCGGAAGAGCGGGCTCAGGATCCCTCTGTGCTGATCGATGCCCGCATCGACGAACTGGCCGACTGGCGGGGCCGCACGCTGGCGCGCATCCGCGCGCTGATCAAGCAGGCCGATCCCGGCGTGATCGAAGAATGGAAATGGCGCGTGCCGGTGTGGTCGCACGGCGGCATCATCTGCACCGGTGAAACCTACAAAAGCGCGGTGAAAATGACGTTTCCCAAGGGCGCGGCGCTGGATGATCCGTCGGGCCTGTTCAACGCCAGCCTGGCGGGTGGTACGCGGCGCGCCATCGATATTCATGAAGGCGATGAAATCGACGAAACCGCCTTGAAAGCCCTGATTCGGGCGGCCGTGGAGATGAACCTGGCCAAGCCTGCCGGGCCGGCCAGGAAAAGCGCCGGGAAGACTGCCGCAAGGGGGTGACCAGGCTTCGCAAGCCTGGGTGATGCGTTCCACCGAAGGCGGGCAGGCCGGCGAGAGTCGCTGCAAACTCTTCCCTGCGCATGTCGATTTCCGGCCGTCAGATTCGTCGTTGGTGCATTACCACCCAAAGGATGTTCCATGAAATATCTCGGCCTGGCCTACTTCACCCCCGAAAAATTCGCCGCCATGGCGCCAGACGACGTCAAGGAGTTGGCCAGCCAATGCCCGCCTTTGGACGAGAAGATGCGCGCCACCGGCAAGGTTCTGGTTTCCGCGTCGCTGGGCGACATCGAAAGCTGGAAGACCCTTCGCCCGCACAGTGGCAAGACGCGCATCACCGACGGGCCTTACACCGAATCGAAGGAAGTGGTGGGCGGCCTGTTCATTATTGAAGCGGATAGCCATGACGAGGCGCTGCGCATTGCGTCCATGCACCCGGCCGCCACGCTAGGCGAAGAAGGGGGATGGGCCGTCGAGCTTATTCCTATGGATTTTTACCTGGCCTTGTGAGGGGTTGAGCGCCCGGTTCAGGAATGCTTTGGCGCTTCTGTCTGCATAAACACCTTCAGGTTTTGTAGGCTATCGAGGCAATGTCCGCTTCCGGTCAGGAGCGGTTGTTTGTGCAATCAATCAATGCGCAAAGAAGAGCCATTTGACACCGTGCCTAGACTGACGGTGTTTTCTTAAGTGCTATTCCCGTGTCACTGGATCAGTAAATTGCGTAATATCAAGTTACATCGCAATTTTTTTGGACATAAGATGACAAGCCTAGCGTTCGAAACACGCTCAAACGAAGCATATAGACATGTGGGAGCACATCCTCCGGGCCAAGGATGGTTTGCATTCGACGTCTTGATGCCTGCCGCCAGGCGCGGGGAAGCCAAGCTGTTTGCAATGACCGTGTGGAACTCAGGGATTCGTATGGACATCGCCACGGGATCCTATTGGTATAGGGTCCCTCGTACCATTAAGGAATCTCATCCGGGCCACCGTACCGCTCTATGGAATGGGATGAGCATTGCGCAGGAGTTTAGCCTTCCTAAACTCGCGATTCTGAAAGATCGAGAGACTGCGCGATGTTCAATTCATCACATTTTTCATATTGTGGATGTGCGGTATGAGGAGGATGGTTCGGCCTTTTGGCTCAGACTAGATACAAGGGGTGGGAGTATCGGCGCGGACGCACAGCGGATCGATCTGTCTTACCTCAGCGGGCTCCCAATACAAGATTCTTCCTCGAAGGAATTCTCGCGCAATGCCATTTGGTCTCGAGACGAATTGATCCTTGCCCTTGATTTATATATTCGACATCGCGGTACATCACTGGCGAAAGACGCGCCAGTGATCGAAGAGCTCTCTCAGGTATTGAATGAGCTGGGCATCATGTTAGGAACGAGTAACAGCAGGACATATCGAAACACCAATGGCGTTTATATGAAGTTGATGAACTTCAGGCGTTTGGATCCAGACTATACGGCTTCAGGGCGAAGCGGGCTCACACGAGGGAATAGCGATGAGGTGCGCGTGTGGAAACTCTTTGCGCATGACCCGGTACACCTAGCCGAGGTAGCGGAGTTCATCCGGAATGGTGTTCTCGGGTACTCCAAAGATGTGGGTATCGCAGAGCGGGACGAATCAGAGATCGAAGAAGCTGAAGAAGGCAGAGTTGCTACCCGTATTCACCGATACAGGGAGCGAGATCCACGGCTTGTGAAAGAAGCGAAAGCTCGGGCATTAAAAAGGCATGGACGGCTAGTTTGTGCTGCGTGCAACTTTGACTTTTCGCAGAGCTATGGCATAACCGGCAAGGGGATCATTGACGTTCACCACACAAAGCCCGTCCATACAATGCGGCCGGGAGAGAAGACGAAAGTGGCGGATTTAGTACTACTGTGCTCAAACTGTCACCGGGTCGTTCACTCGAGACGTCAATGGTTAACAGTGGCACAAATCAAATCGGCACTCTGCGTATGAAAAATTTGGTGCCTTCAGGGGTGCACGGAAGTGGTCTTCCTGGTCAGACGAGGACATCGGTCTAGTCGAGTCTAAGTAGCCATTAAATCGCTAAAAAATGACTGTTCGCTACCTCTATCTGAGGTATCGCTGTTTGATAGCGCTAAGAGCGTAGAGAGCAAATAAAAAACAGTTCTATAGTATTGAGGCTGATACAGTGAGTCAGAACGAAGCCGGCACTATTAGCATCATCAAAAAATACCTCGCCTCGCAAGCGAGAGCTCGCGGTGGACATTTCGACGACTTGCCGCTTGGCGGGCAGGATCGGTTCCTGCTCGCGGACGATTTTTTGTTACCCACGATCATTTCGCGATCATCGAATCCAAAGCAGGCGAAAAACAGATCAAAGACGAATTAAAAAAGACTTGGCGGCTGGAAGCCCTTTGCTCGGCTCTGCAGAACAATCCTCGAATGGCCGAAATTCATGCGCGCTGCCATCGGATCGCCTGGAAGCAAGCCACCGGAGAATTACGTATCCAGAGTTATCGCGAAGCGGTGTGCAAGACGTTCTTTCCTCAGACTTGCACAGGAGAGACGAGGTTAAGTGAAGGCGCTTTGGAGCTGAGTAAGTTTGCGGACGTATTTTTCGGAAAGCCTCCAGGCTATTGTGTGCAAGCAAATGAATTCATCAAGTACGTTACTTGGTTAACGAAGGTCATAACTGGTCAGGAGAGAGATATATATGTGCTTGCCGCCGGCACCAACTCCATGGATGAACCCATAGGTCAATCCGTCACGTTGGCGCAGTTCGCGCAATCTTTATCTGATAGACCTAACATAGGTCCGAAAAATACGTCCGATTCGATTGCCCCTAAGCCCCGTAGGCCGCGTAGGCACTGAACTGCGCCACTTCGGGTTGAAAAGAGACATCGACAGCAGCGTGCTTCGGCTAAGAGAGGCCATTCGCCAGTGGCGGCGCGTTCAATTTGATAACTGGCAAGTGGATCCGGTTTAAGAGAGTGAGCGACGTCATTTTGCAATGTCGGCTGTGCAATGAACGTGCCGATTGACTGTGGTCGTGAACCGAACCTGCTTATTGCGACCCTTTCATTAGCGTAACCCCCCAAGGGATACTATTGCCCGCTTCCCCCACAAAAAGAAAGAATCCCCCATGGAATCCCTACACCGCGCCCAGATGGTCCCCGAACTACTGGTCACCGATCTGTCCCGCAGCCTGGCATTCTGGACCGACCTGTGCGGTTTCAATATCGCATACCGGCGCGAGGCCGAAGGTTTCGTATACCTGGACCGGGACGGCGCGCAGTTCATGCTGGAGGAAGTGCGGGGCGATGATTACTGGATCACCGGGCCGCTGGACGCCCCATTGGGCCGGGGAATCAATTTCGAGATCAATGTCGTGTCGATCGAGCCGATTCTGCAGCGGCTGGCGGCCGCGGCATGGCCCTTGTACCGTGAACCGCAAGAGCGCTGGTATCGCAGCAATGCCACCGAACTGGGCGTGCGCCAGTTCCTGGTGCAGGACCCCGATGGCTACCTGCTGCGCTTCTCGGCCAGGATCGGCGTCCGTCCGGCCTGATCCTGCCGCCGGGCCAGCGGGGCCGCCTCGTTCCGTAAGGCCGCCCCGCTTTCCGGTCGATCAGAACCGGTGGCGAATGCCCACGGCCACGGCCGTGTTCTTCACGTCTTCCTGGAAAGCGAAGTTGTCGCCGTATGCGCCGTAGGCATACAGGTTGGTGCGCTTGCTCAGGTCGTAGGTCATGCCCAGGGCGAAAACGTTGAACGCTTCGTCGTCGCCGGTAAGCTTGCTGTTCTTCGGATCGGCGCGCTGCCAGCCGCCGAACACCTTGGTGGCGCCCAGGGGTACCGTCACGCCCAGCATCATCGAGTTCACGCGCGCGCCGTCCACCACCCGCAGGCTGCCCAGCGAGTTGTAGTCGTCGGGGCTGGTGCCCATGCTGATGCCCGAGAACCAGCCATCGTAGGTCTGGCCCCACGCCGCATGCAGCGCCACGACTTCGAAGTCGTACTCGGCGCCGATGATGTATTCCTGCAGGCTGGTGTCCTGCTCGTCGGACACGGCGTTGGTGGGGTTCAGGCGGTCGTAGCTGGCGGCCACCGTCAGCGGGCCGCTGCTGTACTTGGCGCCCAGCGTGATGACGCGGTTGTTGTCGCCGGTGGCGAAGTGGCTTTCTTTCTCGTCGTCGGCGTTGAACGAATAGCCGATGCCGAAGCTGAAGCCCGACAGGCTGGGTGACTGGTACATCACCATGTTGTCCAAGCGCAGCGACTTGGCCGAGCCGAACGCGCTGCCGATGCCGGCGATGCCGTAGTCGGTGCCGAACGGGCTGATGCCGCCGATGTATTTCGAGGCCATGTTGGTCTGGCGGCCGAATTCCAGCTTGCCCCAGCCGTCGTTGGCCAGGCCCACCGTGGCCTGGCGGCCGAACAGGCGGCCGCTTTGCGACGAGGTGCCGTTCTGGCTGTCGAAGCCGGATTCCAGCGTGAAGATGGCCTTCAGGCCATCGCCCAGGTCTTCGGTGCCCTTCAGGCCCCAGCGCGAACCGCCGCTGACGCCAGAGGTCGAGCCGACCCGGCTTTCCTTGAAGCCGTTGGGGCCCTTGACCTGTTCATAGCCGATACCCGAATCGATCAGGCCGTACAGCGTGACGTTGGTGCCGGCCGCGTGCGCGGCGCCAACGAATCCCGTTGCCAGGGCGGCAGCGAGCAGAGTCTTCTTCATGTAATGCTCCTGTGTTTACAAACGGCACCGGCGTTGCGGCTTCATGGTTTCGAGCCACGAACACCAGTACGGGAGCAGTCTAGAAGGCGACGTCGATCGGGATTATTACGGTGTGGCGGGAAAGCATCTTCCATGTACAAAGGGCAATGGATGCATGGCCGTGTCATGTAGACCGGGTATCGCGCGTGCGCGGCAGGCCGCCGCGAGCCACGGTGAGTTGCCGTGAATCGCTTTGCCTAAAGCCAAGACCTCAGCAACGGCAGTGCGGCCGGAAAGGCCAGGAACACGAAGGCGGCGACGTTGGCCAGCACGGTGCACCAGAATACGGCCAGAAATGCTGTCTTGGAGGATTTGTGCCGCAGCACTTGCTGGGCCACCCAGGCGCCGGGCCAGCCGCCGGCCAGCGCAAGTCCGTGCAGCGTGTTTTCCGGAATGCGCCAGGCGCCCGCGCGGGCGGCCGATTTGTCGATGGCGTACACCAGGAAGGTCAGCACGCCGGCGGCCGGATAGATCCACAAGGCCCACAGCGGCGGCTGGCCCAGGATGCCGGCAGCCACGATCACGGCCACGAACAAGGCCGCGGAAAACAGGCTGGCCGTGCCTTTCAGGGTTGCAGGCCTGCGCATGGCCCTGCCGGCGGCGTCGATCAGTTCGGCATGGTAGGCGCGCGGTTTTCCGCCCGGTTCGGTGGCGGCCCGGAACCTGACGCGCTGGCGTTCTTGGGGGCGCTCGCGCAGGCCCTTGAAGGCCTTGATATGGACAAAAACCTCTGGCCCTCCCTGGTCCGGCGCGATGAAACCGAAGCCGCGCTCGTCGTTCCAGGTCTTGAGGGTGCCTTCAATACGCGTCGACATGCCGTGCCATTTGGAAGGTTGAGGGGGGCCGGCGGCAGCGATGCTGCGATAATCGGCGCAGGCCGCCGTGGCGCAACGGTATCCCGCTGCTGGCGCCGCTCATGGAATGTACCCGATATGCTTGCGACCGACTGAGCCGGATTTCCTATATGGATTACTCGACCATTAAGCACCATCTGAAGCCCTATGGGATCGTCGCACGCCGGAAAACGACGATAAACCACGCTTTCGCAGCGGCTATTGCGCCCAATGATGAATACTCTGTGGATCGCGTGCGGACTGCAATGATCGATCTGGGGCAAGACCCGGAAAATCTTCAATGCGCATACTGTGGCACTCATGCCGAAACATGGGACCACGTGTTTGCTACGGTCAAGGCTTCGAATTTCAGCGGGCATGGCCACAGGCTGGGAAATCTGCTGCCATGCTGTAAACCATGCAATTCAGCGAAAGGAAACAAGCACTGGCGTTCCTATATCGAGAAACTGTCCCTGCCCAACAGTGCTGAACAACGTGTACGCATCGAAGCGTATTTGGAAAAGTATGGCGTGGTGGATGATTTGCCCCAAAAATCAGCGCAATATCTTCGCCTGTTGGAGATAAAAAAAGAAGTCATGGCACTGCTGAAAGAGGCTGATGAGCTGGCCACGCTTGTTCGTGGGCAGTCAATCTGATGGGTAGGGGA
This sequence comes from Bordetella petrii, assembly GCF_017356245.1. Taxonomy (NCBI): domain Bacteria; kingdom Pseudomonadati; phylum Pseudomonadota; class Betaproteobacteria; order Burkholderiales; family Alcaligenaceae; genus Bordetella; species Bordetella petrii. Next base: position 2,409,174 of record NZ_JAFMZZ010000001.1, on the reverse strand, counting down.
TGCGCGTCTGGTTCTAGCAGCTTGGAGACACCGCATCGCTGCGGAAATTCGGCTGAGGTGACGAATGGCAATTACTGCGCTTATAGTCAAGGTGCCAGAGGCGGAAGCCGCGGTAGGCGCATTGCGCGCGCGATTCGATGCCGTGTCGCAGTTGAGGGTGCCCGCGCACATCACGATTCTGTTCCCTTTCATGCCGCCAGACCGGGTGACGCCAACGGTGCTACAGCGTTTGCAGGTGGCGCTGGATGCCGTGCCTGCGTTCGCTTACTCGCTGGAATCGGTGGGACGTTTTGACGCAACCGCTTTTCTTGCACCGGTTCCCGCCGAGCCGTTCGTGTTGTTGACGGCATCCGTGGCCAGGCAGTTTCCCGATTTTCCTCCCTATGGCGGGCAGCACGATGGAACCATCCCCCACCTGACTGTCGCGCACGGAGACGTTGAAAATTCGCGGCTTGCGGCATTGGAACTGGAAAAGCGGCTTTGCGCCGGCCCGCCAATCCAGGCCGAGTGCAACGCCGTTTCCCTGATGGAAAACTCGTCCGGCCGTTGGCAAGACATGCACGTCTTCGAATTGGCCCGTCCCGGCCAGCCCACCCCTCGCCTCTGACAAACGCCATGCGCATCTTCGACAACCTCAGAACCTGGGCCCGCCGGATCAAGCGTGACGGGATGACGCTGTGGTTTGCCGGCCGGCATCCCGGCACGCCGTGGTACGCCAAGGCCATCGCGGTGTTCGTGGTGGCTTACGCGCTGAGCCCGATCGACCTGATTCCGGATTTCGTGCCGGTGCTGGGCTATCTCGATGATGTGCTGCTGCTGCCCGGCCTGATATGGCTGGCCATCCGGCTGCTGCCGCCCCAGGTGCTGGCCGAATGCCGGGGCCAGGCGGATGCCTGGATGCAGGCCAAGGGCTCGAAGCCGCGCAGCCGCGCCGGGGCGGCGCTGGTGGTGCTGTTGTGGCTGGCCATTGCCGCCGCGGCGGGGTGGTGGCTGTGGCCGCGCGCATAGGCCGGGCGCTTGCGAGGGTGCCTGTGCAAGCCGTGTAAAACTTGTTTTCTAGCGTTAGTAGACGTTCGGTGCGCCGCACGCGGCGCGCCCGCCGTCCGTGGGGAAACGCGATTGGCCATGACGGAATCATGACAGCCGCCCGCCTCGGCAGCGCCGCGCTGGCGCGTTGCGGCGCCGGCTGTCAAGAAAAATCGCTTTTGCACGCCTAGGATTGCGCCGCAGGTTTTTACCTGTGCAGGTCGCTGGCCCATTCTTCATGGTCTATCAACTTGCGCGGCCGGCCAAGGGCTGCCGCGCACCTTTCCAGGCGATACAACGATGATGCAGAGCTGTTCCGAGGGTTGGCCCGCCACGCGCAAGCTGGCGTGGGCGCTGGGCCTGTCGCTGGCCTTGCTGCTGTCCGCTTGCGGCAGCGATTCCGATGACGACGATGCCGGCGCTCCGCCGTCCGGCGGCACTGAATGCACGGCCGACGCGCACTGCGCGCCCGCGCCCTGATTCCTTCAACCCCAGATCTCATCGAACCGACATGTCCTTTGATCCTTCCAAGCGCGGGTTCCTGCGCGCCTCGCTGGGCACCACCGCCGCGCTGACCGCGCTGTCGAGCCTGCCGCTGTCGATCCGCCGCGCGCTGGCCATTGAGGCCAACAACGCCACCGGCACCATCCAGGACGTCAAGCACGTCGTGCTGCTGATGCTGGAGAACCGCTCGTTCGACAGCTATTTCGGCACCTTCCGCGGCGTGCGGGGCTACGGCGATCGCCATCCGATTCCGCTGGCCAACGGCAAGAACGTGTTCTACCAGACCGATGCCGACGGCAACACCGAAACTCCGTACCACCTGGACAGCAGCAAGGGCAATGCCCAGCGTGCCGGCGGCACGCCCCACGTGTGGACCGATGCCCAGGCCGCCTGGGATCACGGCCGCATGAACCGCTGGCCGGTGGCCAAGCAGCTGCTGTCGATGGGGTACATGGAAGAGGCCGAGGTGCCGTTCCAGCGCGCGCTGGCCGAAGCCTTTACCTTGTGCGACGCCTACCACTGCTCGATGCACACCGGCACCATCCCGAACCGGCTGTTCTACTGGACCGGCACCAACGGGCCGTCGGGCGACAACTATGCGGCCATCGTCAACGAGTACAACGGCGGCAACGACGTCGGCCCGTCCAGCGAAGGCTGGACCTGGACCACCTATGCCGACCGCCTGGAGCAGGCCGGCGTCAGCTGGAAGGTTTATCAAAGCCTGGCGGACAACTTCGGCTGCAACGAGATGATGTCGTTTCGCCACTGGCGCGCGGCAATGGAGGCGATGCCGGCCGATCGCCGGCCGCTGGCGTTGCCAGCCGTGTCGCCGGCCTATGATCCGGCCATCGACGATCCGCTCAGTCCGCTGGCCAAGGGCTTTGGCAACACCATGCCCGACGGCTTTCTGCAAAGCCTGCGCGACGATGTGAAGAACGGTTCGCTGCCGTCGGTGTCGTGGATCATCCCGCCATCCACCTACAGCGAGCACCCCGGCCCGTCCAGCCCGGCCCAGGGCGGCTGGTACGTGCAGGCAGTGCTGGATGCGCTGACCTCGAACCCCGAGGTATGGGCCAGCACGGTGCTGCTGGTGAATTACGACGAAAACGACGGTTTCTTCGACCATCTGCCGCCGCCGTCGGCGCCGTCGCGGCGCGACGACGGCAGCCTGGCCGGCAAGACCACGCTGGACGCAGCCGCGATGGCGTTCGAATACCACGACTACGCGCCGGCTTCGCCCAAGCACACGCCGCCCGACGGCCGGCCGTACGGCCCCGGGCCGCGCGTGCCGCTGTGGGTGGTGTCGCCCTGGAGCCGGGGCGGCTGGGTGAATTCGCAGGTGTTCGATCACAACTCGACGCTGATGTTCCTGGAAAAGCGCTTCGGCGTGCGCGAGCCCAACATCAGCGCCTACCGGCGCGCGATCTGCGGCGACCTCTCCTCGGCCTTCAACTTCGCCAACCCGAATGGCGAGGTGCTGCCCACGCTGGAAGGCCGCACCACCAAAGATGCCGCCGACCAGCTGATTGCGCAGCAAGAGGCCGCCGCGCCCATCCCGGTGCCCGCCTCGGCCGAGCTGCCGGGCCAGCAGGCCGGCACGCGGCCGTCGCGCGCGCTGCCGTACGAGCTGCACACCACCGCGCGGGCCGACGCCGGCGCGGGCATCGTCACGCTGGTATTCGCCAACAGCGGCCAGGCGGGCGCGGTGTTCCATGTGTACGACAAACTCCACCTGGATGCGATTCCGCGCCGCTATATGGTCGAGGCGGGCAAAGAGCTCGACGATGCCTTCGACGTGAGCGCGGATGGCGGCCGCTATCACTTGTGGGTGATCGGTCCCAATGGCTACCACCGCGAGTTCGTGGGCGACCTGGGCGACGCCGCCACGGCGGGCCTGGAAGTACAGGTGTGCTACCGGCTGTGCGAACCGCCGGAGGTGCAGGCCAGGCTGTACAACCGGGGCAGCAGCGCGGCCACGTTCTCGGTGGCCGCGCTGGCCTATCGCGATGACGGCCCCTGGACCCGCCTGGTCGAAGCCGGACAGGTGGGCGAGCTGAGCTGGACGCTGGGCGGCAGCGGCAACTGGTACGACTACGAAGTCAGGTCGGACGATTCGGCTGCCTGGTCGCGCCGCTTTGCCGGGCGCATCGAAAGCGGCCGGGACTCGGTATCCGATCCGGCGATGGGCCAGGGCTGATGCCCAGGGGGCGAAGCGCGGCCGCGCTTCGCCCGCGCTTACATCACCCGCACTTCGTCCACGTCGAACTCGATGCCCTGGCGGTCGCGGTCGATTTCGCCGCGCAATTCGACCTTGGTCTTGTCGTCGATTTTCACGCCGGCGGGAAAATCGTCATTGTCGATGTCGACGCGGATGCGGCCTGTGCCATCGTCGAAAGTGTAGTGATCGTCGCCATCGCGCGAGACGATGCGGCCGCGCAAGATGGCGTTCTGATCGTCGCGGCCTTGCTCGATGACCTCTTTCACCGACATCACCGGGATGGTGCTCGGCCCGCTATAGCCTTGTTGCTGGGCGGCGCCGGGGCCCACGTAGCCCTGGGCCTGGACGCCGCCGGCGATCAGCGCGCCCGCCAGGGCGGTGCCGGCGATCAGGCCGCGGGCCAGGGTCGTGCGGGAAAAGGTCTTGGTCATGGTATTGCTCCTTGCGCGAATTGCGCTATGGGTTGAACACAGCACCATTTGAACCGGCGAAGCTTAAGTGAATCTGAGGCGGGGCCCGCGTGTTCAGCGTGCCGGCGCGTCAGGCAATATCAATACCACGCCCAGGCCGCGTTCTGCCAGCCCCGGGCCGAAACGCAGGCTGCCGCGGTGCAGTTCCGCCACCCGCGCCACGATCGACAGGCCCAGGCCGCTGCCCGGCACCTTGCTGCCCAGCGCGCGAAAGAAGCGTTGCGTCAGCCGCTCCAGGTCGGCCGGCGCGACACCGTCGCCGTCGTCGCGCACGGCCAGGGCGATGTCGCGGCCTTGCCAGGCAGCCGAGATTTCCACCCTGCCGCCCGGCCGGCCGTAGTGGATGGCGTTGTGCACAAGGTTGCGCATCGCGGTCAGCAAGCCGTCCCGGTTGGCAACGATGCTGTCCACGCGGCAGTCCACCGACACGGCAACGTTCTTGGCGGCCGCGTCGGGGGCGCAGGCGCGCACGACTTCGTCCAGCAGCGCCCGGATATCGACCGGCTCGGCAACCAGGGCGTCGGCGGACTGGGGGTCCAGGCGCGCCAATTGCAGCAGGCTTTCCACCAGGGCCGTGGTGCGCGCCACGTCGTCGCGCAGGCGCCGCAGATGGGCGGCGCTGGCGTCGGCGTCTTGCGCGGGCAGCCCGCGCTGCATCAGCTGGATGCGCGAGGCCAGGGCCGCCAGCGGCGTGCGCAGTTCGTGCGCGGCGTCGGCGGTGAAGCGGCGTTCGCTTTCCAGGGTGTGGGCCAGGCGGCCCAGCAGCCGGTTCAGCGCCGTGACCACGGTGCGCACTTCGCGGGCCCTGCCGTCGTAGGCCAGGGGCGACAGGTCGGCGGGCGATTTTGCCTCGATGCCACGGGCCATGCGGCCCAGCGGCGCCACCAGCCGGCGGATCAGCCACCAGTTGACCAGCCCCAGCAATGCCCACAGCCCGGCCAGGGGCCAGGCCAGGGATTCCAGCATATCGACGATGAGGTCGGTGCGATCGTCCCATTCCTGGCCGATCTGCACGGAAAAATCCCGGCGCTCGTGATTGCGCACATAGACGCGCCAGCGTTCGCCGTCGATGCGCACATCGTAGAAGTGGTCGTCGCGAGGCTGGGGGAACACGAACGGGCGCCTGGGGGCGTCTTCGCCGCGGCCCAGCACGGTGCCGTCGCGCGCCACGATCTGGTAGTCGAGCCGCAGCGCGGGCTCGGCATTGTCGCGATCGCGCGCCGGCATGTTGTCCATGGCGGTGCCTTCGCCCAGCGCCAGCACCAGCCGGGCGCCTTCTTCGAGCGTGTCGTCGAAGGTGTCGCTGACTTCTTTCCAGGCCAGCGCCAGCACGATGGCCGTGCTGATCAGGCCCACGGCGATGCTCGACCCCAGGGTGGTCGTGACCAGCCTGCGGTGAATGGAATAGCCCGCGCGGTCGGGCGTGCGGCGGCGCCAGCGCATGTCAGTCGGCCAGCCGGTAGCCCTGGCGGCGGATCGTCTTGATGGTGTCCGGCGAGAGCTTGCGGCGCAGGTTGTAGATATGGACTTCGATGGTGTTGCTTTCTACCTCGTCGCCCCAGCCATACAGCGCTTCTTCCAGCTGGTCGCGCGAGACGACGTGGCCGGGGCGCCGCATCAGCGCGTGCAGCACGGCGAATTCGTGCGCCGTCAACTCGACGGCCCGGCCGTGAAAGGCGACCTGCTTGGCCGCCTGGTCCAGCGTCAGCGCGCCATGCCTGAGCGCGGTGTCAGGGCGTCCGTCGTGGCGGCGCACGGCCGCCCGGATTCGCGCCGACAGTTCTTCCAGGTCGAAGGGCTTGACCAGGTAATCGTCAGCGCCCAGGTCCAGGCCCTCGATGCGGTCGCGCACGGCGTCGCGCGCCGTGATCATGATGACGGGCAGGGTATCGCGCCGGGTGCGCAGCGAGCGCAGCAGCGCATCGCCGGTCAGCCCCGGCAGGCCGCGGTCCAGCAACAGGCATTGGTAATCGTGCGTGGCCAGCGCGGTTTGCGCGAGATCGCCGCGTTCCACCCGGTCGACAACATAGCCGTCGAGCGTCAGCCACGCTTCGATCGATTCGCCCAGCGAGACATCATCTTCGGCCAACAGGATGCGCATGCGCAGACTATACGCCAGAAGATGAAGCGAATCTTAAGCCGGGCGCGTCGAAAGCGGCCGGGACTCGGTATCCGATCCGGCGATGGGTCAGGGCTGACGCGCGCCGGCCGCGGCCAGCAGATCGGCGGGACGCACCATCAGTGCGCGCACCTGGCGCAGTGTGGGGTACTGGTGCAGCACGGCCCGCCAGCCGGGCGCGGCCAGCAGCGTTTCCCAGACCGGCTCCAGGCAGGCATCGTCGGCGTCGCGCCCCTGGGCCAGGATGCCGGCGTAGTCCAGGCTGGGCGGCGCGGACAGCAACTGCATGCGGCTGGCCGCGCCGAGCAGGCGCGGGGCTGCTTCGACGGGCGCATCGCAGCAATACAGCACGGTGCCTGCCAGGCTGTCTTCGCCGGTGTCCAGCGCATGCAGTGACGCGCCGCGCAGCGACACGGTGTCGTGTTCTGTCTGGAACGCATAAAGCCGGCCGGGGTCGGCCTGGACCAGCAGGCGCAGGCCGCGCAGCAGCCGCGGCAGATCGGTGATGGCGGCATCCGCGGACGCCTTGGCTTCCACCAGCAGACAGACATCCCAGCCGGGCTCGGGGCCGTCTGCGCGGCCCTGCCGAAGCAGCGCCGCGTCCCATTCGCTCTTGGCCCGCCCGGCGCCGGCCGACAGGGCCGCCGGCACCCGCAGCGAGGTGGCAACGCGGTATGCCTGGCCGGCGCCGCCGGCCTGGTTGAGCCGCCGCGCCAGCGCCTGCAGCGCCTGCGCGGCCAGTGCTTCCACGGCGTCGCCGCGCTGTTTCGCGGCCGAGCCTGCCGCGATGGCGCCGGGGCTGCCCTGGCGCGGGCCCTGCCGGTCCCACAGGGCTTGATACTGCCGCACCAGCGCATCGTTCTGCAGAGCATCGAGGCGCTGCAGGCGCGCCAGCGCCGGGTCTTGCAGCAGCCGGTCGAGGCCGGGCCGCAATGCGGGCTGGGCCGCCGCTTCCGGCATGCCGTGCAATTGCCGCGCGGCATCGGCCAGCGCCGGCCAGGATGCCGCGCCATGCAGCCGGGCCAGCGCCTGGCGCAGGGCCGGCTGCGCAACGCGCTGCTGGCGGGCCGGGTGCGCCATCGCATCGACCGCCGTGCGTATGGCTCGGCGGTCGCGGCCGGCATGGGCGGCCAATGAGGCATATTCGCGCACGTGCGCCGCGCCGTGCCGCAGCACCATCGCCTGGAATGCCGGGTCGCCTTGGCCGGGCCGCATGGCTTCGCGGACCAACTGCCCCAGCGCGGCGGTGAAATGGCGCTTGAGCGCCGGGCCGGGCGCTTCATCGCGGGCGAGGGCCAGGCGCGCCTGTTCGATGCACGCCGCCAGCGCCGTGGCCGTGCCGGTTTCGCGCCAGTCGAGCGGGGCGTGCAGGGCCGGTGACAGGCAATAGGGGCGCGGCACCGTGCGCAGGGCCTGAGCCAGCAGAAAAGACGGGCTGGACGGGAAACGGTCTTCCATCGATACCGGGGAAAAAGGGCGGGCGCCGCGCAGATGCCGGGGCCGGCATGGTAATTGCGGCATGCGGGCCAGTGTCCAACGCACCGGAACCCGCCATGCGCACCAAGCACATTCTAGTGGTCCTTGCCCTGTTGGTAGCGGTCTTCGTCGTGCTGTCGCTGCCTCCCTGGTGAGCTTGCCGCCGCCGTTGCCGGAAGGCGCCGGCCGTGCCGGTCAGGGCGCCGCCAGGCCCGCCTTCTTCAGCACCAGCACTTCGCTGCTGCCGTCCTGCACGGTTTCGCCGTGCTGGTTCAGCAGCCGCAGCCGGCGGTCCACCGCGCCCACGCGCGCGCTGGCGCCTGGCTTGACCTGCAGAATGTCCAGCACCAGATGCAGCGTGTCGCCCACCAGGATGGGCTTGGCGAATTTCCAGTCCCGTATCGACAGCATGGCCACCACCGAGCGGTGGAAGATACCCAGCTCATGCATCATTCCCGTGGCAATCGCGATGCCCAGGGTGCCGTGCACCAGCCGCTGGCCGAATTTCGTGCCCGCCGCATAGACCGCGTCGGCATGGATGGGATTCCAGTCGCCCGACAGCATCGAGAACATCGTCAGGTCGGCTTCGGTAATGGTGCGTCCGCCGCTTTCGAATGTCTGGCCGGGCTGGAAGTCTTCGAAGTACAAGGAATGGTCTGTCATGGACATTTGGTGTAAGGATGGGATCCGCCCGGGATGAAAACAGGTGCAGCCCGATCGGGGATGCCGCGGGGCTTTCGCTTCATTCTTGTTCCTGCCGCAGGCGTTCTTCGGCCATCTGGCGCAGCCTGGCCCGCTGGATCTTGAAACCGTTGGCGCTGGCCGCGGTGGGAAATTCGTCTACCAGCCACAGGCGCGCCGGCACCTTGAAAGGCGCCAGCGAGGCGCGCAGCGGCGCCAGCAGGCTGTCGGCATCGACGCCCGCGCCGGCGATGACGAAGGCCGCGGCGCGCGGCTGGCCGTCGAGGGTGATGCCCACCACCTGTGCGTTGTGCACGCCCGGCTGGGCGGCCAGCGCATGTTCGATTTCGGCCGGGTCGACCAGGAAGCCGCCCAGGCGCAGGGTGTCGCCCATGCGCGCCAGGTAGACGAAGCTGCCGTCGGGGCGCAGGTAGCCCAGATCGCCGGTGCGGAAGTAGCCATCGGGGGTCAGGGCCCGCGCGGTGGCGTCGGGGTTGTCCAGGTAGCCGATGAAATTGCCCGGCGCGCGGATCTCGATCTCGCCCGGCACGCCGGGCGCGCACAGTTCCAGGCTGGCCGGATCGCGCGCGCGCACGCTGGCCTGGGGCGCGGCCGGAGTGCCGCCGCCCAGGGCGCGCTCGGCCACCGGCAGGGCGGCGTCCTGCAGCGAAAACAGGGCCTGCACTTCACTCGACCCATACAGGCCGCGCAGCGGAAAGCCGCGCCGGCGCAGGCTGTCCACCAGCTCGGCCGCGCCCGGGCTGAAGCTGGCGAAGCCGAACACGCGGGCGTGCGGAAAGGGGCGGTCGCCGCGGGCCTGGTCGGCGATGCGGCGCATCATTTCGTCGCTGCCGAAGGTGTGGGTGATGCGCTCGTCGCGCAGCAGCCGCGCGGCGCGCGGCGCATCGAACAAGTCCATCATGACCACGGGCGCGCCGCCGTGCAGGGCGGCCAGCGCACCGTTCAGCCCGAATACGCCGCACAGGGGCAGGGCGGCCAGCAGGCGCGCGCCGGGTTCGCACAGGCCGTATGCCCCGGCCACCTGCCGGTTGTGGGCCAGCAGGGTGGCCGCGCTGTGCATGACCAGCTTGGGGCCCGAGGTAGTGCCCGAGGTCGTGAACAGGATGACCGGCTGCGCGGCGTCGGCCGGCCCCAAGGCGGCCGGCGCCGCGCCGGCTTCGGCCGCGGGCCGGCAGGCGACGGTGCGGCGGCCGAACACCGCGCCGGGCTCGCCGCGGCCGGCATCGACCAGGGCGATGGCCTGCAGGTCGGGCAGGGCGTCTTGCGCCACGCCGGCCAGCACCGCCGGGAAGTCGATCTTGCGGAACGAGGGCTGCATGACCAGCATGCGCGCCCGCGAACGCGCCAGAATGTATTCCAGTTCGGCGCTGCGGTAGCGGGTGTTGATGGCGACCAGCGTGGCGCCCAGGCGCGCCAGGCCGAACAGCAAGGCCAGCCATTCGCGGCGGTTGGGCAGCCACACCGCCACCCGGTCGCCGGCGGCGATGCCCTGCGCCGCCAGCCAGCGGGCCGTGCCGGCGCACAGGGCGTCGAAATCGCGGTAGCTCAGCGGCCCGGTTTCGTCGACCAGGGCGGTATCGTCGGGGCGCGCGCGCAGGTGCGCGGCATACAAATCCGCCAGGGCCGCGGGCCCCGGCGCGGCATCGGCCGGCATCAGTACAGCTCCATCAGCTCGGCGTTGTCGGCAAAGTCGGCCGGCACGCCGGAACGGATCAGCGCGCCGGACTTCATCACGATCACGCGGTCGGCGATTTTCAGGGCTTCGCGCACGTTCTGTTCCACGATCAGTATCGACATGCCGCGCTGCTGCTGCAGGGCGCGGACGGGGCCCATCAGGTCCTGGAACAGCTTGGGCGCCAGGCCGATCGAGGGCTCGTCCAGCAGCAGGCAGCGCGGCTGGCTGAGCAGGGCCCGGCCCAGCGACACCATCTGCTGCTGGCCGCCCGACAGGGTGCCGGCGCGCTGGCCGTAGAACTTGCGCAGGGCCGGCAGCACCTGCATGACCCAGTCCAGGCGCGCGGCGTGCTCGGCCTTGGGCACGCCGGCCGACCACAGGCCCAGGCGCATGGTCTCGGCCACCGTCAGGCCAGGGAAAATGCCGCGCCCTTCGGGCACCATCGAGATGCCGGCGGCGGCCAGGCGGCGCGGGTCGGGGCGGGCCACGGCCCGGCCGTCCAGCAGCACGCTGCCGCCTTCGGGGGCGATCAGGCCGAACAGGGCTTTCAGCAGGGTGGACTTGCCGGCGCCGTTGTGGCCGATCAGGCACAGCACTTCGTTGGCGTCCAGGCGCACGTCCAGCCCGTCGAGCACCGGCCGTTCGCCGTAGCCCGCGCGCAGGCCGCGCGCTTCCAGCACCGGGGGCGGGGCAGCGGTCATGCGCGTTCTCCGAAGTAAATGGCGGCCAGCTGCGGGTCTTTCAGAATGCCGGCCGGATCGCCGCAGGCCAGCAGCCTGCCCTGGTCCAGGAAGGCCAGGCGGTCGGACAGCTGCGTGACCAGATCGAGGTTGTGTTCGATGATGCAGATGGTGATGCCGCGCGCGGCGTAGCTGCGCAGCAGCGCCACGAAACGCTCGAACGAACGCGGGTCCAGGCCCGACGCGGGTTCGTCCAGCAGCCACAGCGAGGCGTCGCTGGCCATGATGCGCGCCAGGCTCAGGAACTTGCGTTCGGCATAGGCCAGGTCGGCCGCGCGTTCGTGCCGCTTGTCCCACAGGCCGGCTTCGCGCAGCACGGCCTCGATGCGGGCCGGGTCGCCGCGCCGCTGCCACAGCCAGCTGCCGCGCTCGGTGACGGTGGTGACGTTTTCCTGCACGCTCATGTGCGTGAACAGCCGCAGGTCCTGGAAGGTGCGGCCCACGCCCAGGCGGGCGATCTGCCAGGGCGCCAGGCGGGCCAGCGGCCGGCCGTGCAGGTGCACGGTGCCGGCGGTGGGCGCCAGGTGGCCGGTGATCATGTTGAACAGCGTGGTCTTGCCGGCGCCGTTGGGGCCGACCAGGGTGGTGATCATGCCGGCCGGCAGGTCCAGCGAGACGTCGCTGATGGCCTGCAGGCCGCCGAAGCGCTTGGATAGCCCCTGCATGCGCAGCAGCACCGGCGGTTCGGCGGCGGCGCTGTCGGGCGCGCCTTCGTAGCCGCCATTGCGGTATGCGTCCTTGATGCGGCCCGGTGCGCTCATGTCCGGCCTCCTTTGCGGCGCCCGCCCACCAGGCCGCCGGGGCGGTACATCATCAGCAGCACCATGATGGCGCCGTACACGATCTGCTGTACGGTGCCCAGTTCCGAGGGCGGCAGGAACGGCAGGTAGGTCAGGGCGGCCGGCAGCAGCATCAGCAGGGCCGCGCCGATAATGGGTCCGAATACGGTGCCGGTGCCGCCGATGATCACCATGGCCATCAGCAGGATGGAGGTTTCCAGCATGAAGCCTTCGACGTTGACGAAGCTCATGTAGAACGCGTAGATGGCGCCGGCCACGCCGGCCAGGCCGGCCGACACGGCCACCGACAGCGTCTTGATGGCGGCTACCCACTTGCCCGCGGCCTGCGCGGCCGATTCACTGTCGCGGATGGCCATCAGGCTGCGGCCGAAGCTGCCGCGCAGCAGGGCGGTGGTGATCAGCAGCACGGCGGCCAGCCCGGCCACCGCCAGGCCCAGGAATTCGCCGGGCGTGGCCAGCGCATGGCCGAACACGGTGGGCGGCGGGATTCCCACCAGCCCGCCCAGGCCGCCGGTTACGCCTTTCCATTCGGAAAACACCGTAACGCCGATGACCTGCAGGCCCAGCGAGGCCGCCACGAAGTATTCGCCGCGCACGCGCAGCGCCGGCAGGGCCAGCACCATCGACAGCGCGCCCGACACCAGCACCGCGCCGGCCACGCACAGCAGCAGCGAATCGCTGAAGTGCATGGCGATGTTGGCGGCCACGTAGGCGCCCACGCCGAAGAATATGGCGTGCGCCAGCGAGAAGATGCCGGCGTAGCCCATGATGAAGTTCAGCGTGACCGCCAGCATGGCGTTCACGCAGAAGAGCACGGCAATGTTTTGCAGATAAGCCAGCATGTGTTGCCTCGTCGGACACCAGGGCCTGATTTGCTAAGACGCCACGGCGCGGCCGAATACGCCGCCGGGGCGGAACAGGATGAACAGGAACAGCACCACGAAGGTGACGGCCTCGCTCCATTGCGGGTCGATCCACGCCAGCGACAGGTTCTCGGCCATGCCCAGCAGCAGGCCCGCCACGGCCGCGCCGCGCAGGCTGCCCACGCCGCCCACGATAGTGGCGGCGATGCTGATCAGCATGATGTGATGGCCCATGGACGGGTTCAGCCCCGAAGTCGCCGCCGTCAAAATCGCCGCCGGCACCGCCAGCAGCGAGCCGATCAGGAACACGTATTGCGACAGCCGGCGCGGCGTCAGGCCGTACACGCGCACCAGGTCCGGGTTTTCGCCCAGGGCGCGCAGCGCCAGGCCCAGGTTGGTATGCGTCAGCAGCCAGTGCAGCAGGCCGAAGGCCACGATGGCGCACAGCACCGCCACGGCCGCCATGGGCGCCACGTACAGGCCGGGCAGCAGTTCCAGGCTTTTGCTCAGCGGGGTGGGCACCGTGACCAGCCCGCGCCCGAAGCCGATGGTGATCAGGTTCTGCACCACGATGGCCAGCCCGAACGAGGCCACGAACACCGTGAAGAAGGCGGCCTCGTGGCGCTGGATGACCGAATACACATAGCGGTCGACCAGCATGCCGAACACGGCCGCCGCCACGCCCGCGCCCAGCGCCGCCAGCGGCCAGGCCCAGGCCAGCACCGTGTACAGCTCGTAGAACACGAAGCCGGCCAGGGTGAAGGTGGCCCCGTGCGCAACGTGGAACACCCGGGTGGTGCCGAAGATCAGCGAGAACCCCGCTGCGATCAGGGCATACAGGGCACCGGTCTGTATCCCGTTGACGAAAAGCTGGGCGAACAGCATGGCCGGGGCGTAGTCCGGTCTGTCAGCGGGCGGCGTCGGCGATGGGCTTGGCGCCCTTGTCGCCGATTTCGTTGATCTGGATCGGGGCCTGGATGGTGCCGTTTTCCGCGAACGATACGGTGGCGCCGACGAAGTCGAAGGTCTTGGTGGCCTTGCGCTGCGCCAACAGGTTTTCGCCGGTGACGGGCTTGCCGGCTTTTTCCAGCGCGGCGGCCAGCACGCCGAAGGCGCGCACGGCGTTGTAGTAATTCAGCACGTACATGCTGGGTGCTTTGCCGTACTTTTTCTTGTAGTCGTCCAGCATGCGGCGGGTGATGTCGTCGGCCTTGTCCCAATCGACCTTCTGGCTGGTGAAGATCGCGCCCCGGGATTCGGGCAGCGACAGGGTGGACGGAATGGCAAACGCCGAATAGCTGGCGATCTGCTGCGATACGCCGTTGTCGCGCAGCTGCTTGACGATCTGGCCCTGCTGGCTGCCGTACGAGGCGATATAGACGGCATCCGGCTTCACGTCGCGCACGCGCGCGGCAATGCCCGAGAACTGCTGTGCCGTGGCCGGCACCGAGAAGCTGCCGGCCAGTTCGCCGCCGGCCTTGCCCAGCTCGGTTTTCAGTTCCTTGACCACCGACTGGCCCAGCGGATCGTCGACGTACACCAGGGCGATGCGCTTCAGGCCGCGCTGCTTGACCAGGTACGGCACCATGGCGCGCACCTCGAAGTCGACCAGGGGAATCGTGTTCCAGAAATATTCGCCCAGTTCGGCCAGATCGGGGCCCACGCCGCCGCCGTTGACCATGACCGTCTTGCTGCGCGTGCCGATGGGGGCGATGGCCTTGGATACCCCGGTGAACGCACTGAGCACGAAGGGCACCTTGGCCACGTTGACCAGCTTGTTCATGCCGATGACGCCCTGCATGGGCAGGGCCTGGCTGTCTTCGTACACGATAGACAGCTTGCCCGACAGCATCTTGGATGCATTGATGTGCTCGACCGCCAGGTTGGCGCCCGAGCTGAAGATCTGGCCGTATTCGGCGTTGCTGCCGCTCATGGGAAGCAGGCCGCCAATGGTAAGGTCAGCCGCTGTGGCCAGCGATGTCAGGGTCAGGCCTTGGCACAGCGCCAGGCCGGCAAGCAGCTTCTTCATCGAATGTCTCCGCACGGTGTCGAGGTTATTGTGCGCCGCAGCGTCAGGACGGCCGGCTGGCGGCTACGAAAATGCTAGCCAGTCTGCATGATGCGACCTATTCGGATTTACTTAACTGCGGGTTTTCCCGCGCAGCAGGCCGGCCTGGCGGCCTTCAGGACGGCTACATGATTTTGTTGGTCAAATAACCGTGGCGGCCGGCACCACGAAGGCCGAACAAGGAAGAGGACATGCGGCTTGTACTGGGACTCTTGTTGGCCGTTGTAGCTGTCGCGGCGCTGCCCGTGCTGACGGGGCTGCTGGCCTATGCCCTGGACAAGTACCTGCTGGGCGGCTGCCGCGCCGCGTACAGGCTCGGCCGCGCATGGCTGGGCGGGTGGCTGCGCGAATGGCGGCGCGGCTGATCCGGGCGGCGCGGCGGCCCCCGGGCACAGGCCATGCCCGCCGCCGGCCGCGCGTCAGCGGCGCGTGGCGGCAGCTATTTCCGCATCGCTCTTGCCCAGCACTTCGCGCAGGATCTCTGCCGTGTGCTGGCCCAGCAGCGGCGGCGCCCGGCGGTACACGACGGGCGATGCCGAGAACCGCAGTGGGCTGGCCGTGACGGCGGCCGTGCCGCCCTGGGGGTGGGGCAGCTCGCGCCGCAGCTGGCGCGCCTGCACCTGCGGATGGGCGAAGGCCTGCGCGATGTTGTTGATGGGCCCGCAGGGCACGCCCACCGCTTCCAGCCTGGCGATCCAGTCGTCGCGCCGTCCTTGTTTCATGATGTCGGACAGCAGCGCGATCAGTACCTCGCGGTTGGTGACCCGCTGCCGGTTGGTGGCAAAGCGCGGGTCGTCGCCCAGCTCGGGCGCGCCGATGGCCTTGCAATAGGCCCGGTACTGCGATTCGTTGCCGGTGGCCACGATCAGGTGGCCGTCGCTGGCGGCGAACACCTGGTACGGCACCACATTCTGGTGGGCGTTGCCCGCGCGCGTGGGCGCCACGCCCGAGGCGAAGTAATTGGAATTCTGGTTGGCCAGCAGCGCCACGTGGCAGTCCAGCAGGGCGATGTCCAGGTGCTGGCCCAGCCCGCTGCGGTGGCGTTCCTGCAGCGCCGCCAGAATGGCCACGCTGGCGTACATGCCGGTGATGATGTCGGTGACGGCCACGCCCGCCTTCTGCGGGCCGCCGCCCGGCAGGTCGTCGCGTTCGCCGGTAATGCTCATCAGGCCGCCCAGGCCCTGGATCATGAAATCGTAGCCGGGCAGCTGGGCGCAGGGGCCGTCCTGGCCGAAGCCGGTGACCGAGCAGTAGATCAGGCGCGGGTTGAGTTCGCGCAGGCTGTCGTAGTCCAGCCCGTACTTGCGCAGGCCGCCCACCTTGAAGTTCTCGACCAGGATGTCGCAGTGCGCGGCCAGCTCGCGGATCAGCGCCGCGCCTTCGGGCGTGGCCATGTCGGCTTCCAGCGAGCGCTTGTTGCGGTTGGCGCTCAGGTAGTAGGCGGCCTCGGCCGTGTCGCGGCCCTGGCCGTCTTTCAGGTAGGGCGGGCCCCAGTGCCGCGTGTCGTCGCCGGTGCCGGGCCGCTCGACCTTGATGACGTCGGCGCCCAGGTCGGCCAGGTTCTGGGTGCACCAGGGGCCGGCCAGGATGCGGCTCAGGTCGAGTACGCGGATGCCCTCGAGGGGCGGGAGTCGTGAATCCATGAAGATGGCTGCTCTTTGCTAGGAGTTGACCGTGGCCGTGCCGTGGCTCATGACGACGATACCGCGCGCCACCGCGCGCACCACGAACTGCAGCGCATTGTCTGGGCCGCGCCATATGTCGAATTGCAGCGTTTCGCCCGGGTACACCGGCGACGAGAAGCGCGCGTTCAGGCTGGCCAGCCGCGTCGCGTCATAGCCGCAGCAGGTCTTGACGATGGCGTGCGCCGCCATGCCGTAGGTGCACAGGCCGTGCAGGATGGGTTGCGGATAGCCGGCCTGGCGCGCGATCGCGGGATCGGCGTGCAGGGGGTTGCGGTCGGCGTTCAGCCTGTACAGCAGCGCGGCATTGGGCGCCACCGTCAGGGTGCAGGTTTGATCGGGCGCGCGCGTGGGCGCCGCGGGCAAGGGCGGCGGCGCGTCGTCGCCGCGTCCGAAGCCGCCGTCGCCACGGCAGAACGTGGTGTGCTGCAGGGTGGCCAGACAGGCCCCGGCGTCATCGTGCAGCGTGCGCTCGGTGATCACCAGCGCGCCCTTGTCGGCGCCTTTGTCGATCACGTGCGTGATGCGGCTTTTTCCGACGACGGTGCCGCTGGCGGGCAGCGGAGCGTGCAGGGCCAGGCGCTGTTCGCCGTGCACCAGCCGCACCCAGTCGATGCCGGCGCGCGGGTCGCTCATCCAGAAGCCGGGATAGCCCAGCACCGTGGCCTGGGTGGGAAAGGCCTGCAGGCCCTGTTCGTACACGTAGCGCAGCTGGCCGGCGTCGAGCGGGTCGTGCCCCAGGCCGATGCCCAGGGCGTACAGCATGGTGTCTTTCTCGTCGTAGCGGTGGTGTACGTCGTCGAAGCGCCAGTTCTTGATGGTGTCGTAGTCCATGGCGGCCTCAGATCGGGTCCCAGTCGATGACGTCGGGCGATCGTTCCAGCGCGTAGAACTGCTTGCGCATGGCGGGAATGGCGATCTCGCCGATCAGCTCGGGCGTCCAGCCTTCGCTGTAGTGCACGCTGCGCACGGGCCGCGGCTGGCTCATCAGCATGATTTCGTTGGCGCGCACGGCGAAGATCTGGGCGTTGACTTCGCTGGCGGCGTCGCTGGCCAGGAACACCGCCAGGGGCGCGACCTTGCCGGCTTCCATTTTCTTCAGTTTCTCGACGCGCGCCTTCTCGGCCTCGGTCTCGGCCGGGATCGAGCTGGTCATGCGGCTCCAGGCGAAGGGCGCGATGCAGTTCGAGCGCACGTGGTAACGCGCCATGTCGAGCGCGATGGACTTGGACAGGGCCACGATGCCCAGTTTGGCGGCCGAGTAGTTGGCCTGGCCGAAGTTGCCGATCAGGCCCGAAGTGGACGTCATGTGCACGAAGGCGCCGGATTCCTGTTCGCGGAAATACGGCGCGGCGGCGCGGCTCATGAAGAAGGTGCCGTTCAGGTGCACGTCGAGCACCTGGCGCCATTCTTCTTCGCTCATTTTGTGGAAGACCCGGTCGCGCAGGTTGCCGGCGTTGTTGACCACGGCATCGATGCGCCCGAAGGCATCGACCGCGGTCTTGATGATGCTGTGGGCGCCCTCGTAGCTGGCCACGCTGTCGGTATTGGCGCAGGCCTGGCCGCCGGCGGCCAGGATTTCCTGCACCACCGCCTGCGCCGGGCCGTCGCCGCCGCCTTCGCCCTGCAGCGACACGCCGATGTCGTTGACCACCACCTTGGCCCCCGCCGCGGCCATCGCCAGCGCGACACCGCGCCCGATGCCGCCGCCGGCGCCTGTTACAACCACGACCTTTCCTGCAACGATACCGCTCATGATGATTCCTCCTTGGGGGCCGCACCGGCCCCGACTCTCTGCATGGTAGATTTCAGGGCAGGGCAGCGGAATTCAAAATTAAAGACACCCCCCTTTTGCGTGGCGGAACATGAGACACGATCTGACCGACCTGCGTTTGTTCGTGAACGTAGGCGAAACCCTGAACCTGACGCGCGCGGCCGAACGTACCTTCCTGTCGCTGCCCGCGGCCAGCGCCCGCATCAAGAACATGGAAGAGGCCTTCAAGGCCCGCCTGCTGGTGCGCCAGGCCACCGGCGTGGCCCTGACGCCGGCCGGCGAGGTGCTGCTCAAGCATGCCCACGCCGTGTTCCGCCAGCTGGAATGCCTGAACGCCGACCTGCAGCCGTATTCCAGCGGCATCAAGGGCCGCCTGCGCCTGCTGGCCAATACTACCGCCACCAATTCGTTCCTGGCCGACGCCATGTCCACCTTCCTGGCCGAAAATCCCGACGTGGACATCGAGCTCGAAGAGAAGATCTCGGGCGACATCGTGCTGGCCATCCGCGCCGGCGCGGCCGACCTGGGCATTGTGGCAGGCAATATCGACGTCGAGGGGCTGGACGTCATGCCGCTGTTCCGCGACGAGCTGGCCATCGTGACCTCGCTGAGCCATCCGCTGGCGCAACTGGAGTCGGCGCGCTTCGTCGACGTCATCGACGCCTACCAATTCGTGGGCATCCATCCCAACAGCGCCATCCAGACCTTCCTGGAAGACATCGCCTCGGGCCTGGGCAAGCGCCTGTGCCAGCGGGTGCACGTGGGCAGCTTCGAAGCGGTGTGCCGCATGGTCGAGGCCGGCGCGGGCATCGCCGTGGTGCCGCGCGCCTGCGCGGCGCGCTACAGCCGTCCGCAGGCGCTGCATGTGCTGCGCCTGCAAGACAGCTGGGCGCAGCGCGACCGCTTGCTGTGCCGCCAGCGCGGGCGCGACCTGCCGCGCTTCGTCGAAGACTTCATCGAGCACGTGCGCACGGCCGCGCGGGCGGCGTAGCCGCGGCGCTTCGCCCCTGTTCTGTTCGTGCTGAACAGGGGGTTCGGCAAAAAAGAATCGGCAAGCGGCCGCGGGCGCGCAAATAATACGCACACCGCGCCGGGCACCGCGTTCGCGCGCGGCAACAAGAAAACCGGAGACACACCTATGCACGATCCGCAACGCCGCCGCCTGATGGCGGGGCTGGGCGCCGCCTGGGCGGCCGCTGCTTTGCCTTTGCAGGCCCGCGCGGCCAAGTGGCCCGAGCGCCCCGTCAATTTCATTGTGCCGTTCCCGCCCGGCGGGCCGGTGGATACCACCGCGCGCTTTACCACCCAGCCGATGGGCGAGGCCTGGAAGGTGCCCGTGGTGGTCGACAACAAAGCCGGCGCCGGCGGCATCGTGGGCGCGCAGGCGGCGGCCAAGGCCGAGGCCGACGGCTACCACTATTTTTTTGCGTCTATCCATCATGCGGTGCTGCCCAGCCTGCGCGCCAACCTCAGCTACGACGTCACCACCGATTTCGTGCCGGTCGGCATGGCGGCGGTGTTTCCGATTGTGCTGGTGGTGCACGAATCGCTGCCGGTAAAGACGGTAAAGGAACTGATCGCCTACGCGAAGCAGCATCCCGGCAAGCTGTCGTTCGGCTCGTCGGGCACGGGCGGCGGCACGCACCTGGCGGGCGAACTGTTCAACAGCATGACCGGCACCCATATCCAGCACGTGCCGTACCGCGGCAGCGCCCCGGCCATGCAGGATTTGCTGGGCGGCCAGGTGCAGGTGATGTTCGCCGACGGCCCGTCGGCCCGGCCCCACCTGGAAGGCGGCAAGATCCGTCCGCTGGGCGTGGGCAACCCCGAACCCTCGGCGCTGTTCCCGGGCATTCCCACCATTGCCGCGTCGGGCGTGCCGGGCTACGAGGCCTATTCATGGAGCGGCCTGCTGGCGCCGGCAGGCACGCCGGCCGCCATCGTCAAGCAGGTCAATGCCGACATGGTGCGCGCGCTGAAAGACCCGGCCACGGCCAAGGGCCTGCTGGACGCCGGCGCCGAGCCCAAGCCCGGCACGCCCGAAGAATTCGGCGCGTTCCTGCAGGCCGAGATCGCCAAGTGGAACAAGGTGATCAAGGCGGCGGGGATCAAAGTGGAATGATGCGTCGGGGGGTGTGCTGGCGGCGGGGTTACGGGTTCTTCTGGCGCCGCGGGGCGGTGGCGCGAGCGCCTTGGCTTCACGGTGCCGTCCGGGCGCCCCGCGCGCCCGGGCCCGGCCCCGAGGCGCCGCGGCGCTCGCGCCACCACCCCGCGACTCGCAGTAAATCAGGATACCGGCGTTGCCGGGGCGCGCGGGGTTCTTGCGTGCTTGGGCCGCATCCGGGGAAAAGAAAAAAATCGTTCGGGGCCGGCTATTCCAGCCGCCCTGCGCGGCTGGAATAGCCGTTCGGGTGGCGGCATGCGAAGGGCGTTTTTTTTGTCTGGAATGGTCAGGTGATGTACCCAGGTGTCGGGCTCCGCAGGTGCCCGACACCGTTGTGAGCCACAGCTATCTCAGTCATGCGGTGTCAGGCACCCTGTCAGGAGCCTGACACCTGAAACACTGAAATGATGCGCCCGCCAGCCCTTGAGCGAATGCTGCTCGGCGCCGCGCAGGGCGGCGCCGAACAGCGGCCCTGCAAGATCTTTTTCTTTCCCCGGATGCGGCCCAGGAACGCAAGAACCCCGCTCGTCCCGGCACCATGGCAAACGTCATTTGACGCGAGTCGCGGTGGGTGGGGGTGAGTGCCGCGGCGCCTCGGGGCCGGGCCCGGGCGCGCGGGGCGCCCGGACGGCACCGTGAAGCCAAGGCGCTCACCCCCACCCGCCGCGACGCCAGAAGAATCACTGTCTGATCCTCGTACGCCCAGTCTGAAGCACCCTTCACTGCAACAGCGCCCGCCGAGCCTCCTCGTACTCGCGCGCCAGCTGCTCCACCAACGCCTGGGTCGACAGCAGTTCCTGCGTAGCCCCCACCCCCTGGCCGGCGCTCCAGACATCTTTCCAGGCCTTGGGGCGGTTCCGTTTGTCCAGGTCGACGGGGTTGGCTTCCATGCTGTCCAGCAGGGCCGGGTCCAGGCCAGCGGCGGCGATGCTGGGGATCAGGTAATTGGCCGGCACGCCCGAGAAAAACGGCGTGTACAGCACATCGTCCACGCCGGCCTGCAGCACCATCTCGCGGTAGCGGTCGGGCGCCAGCGATTCGTGCGTGGCGATGAAGCGCGTGCCCATGTAGGCGAAATCGCAGCCCAGCGCCTGGGCCGCCAGCACATCCTTGCCGTGGCTGATACAGCCCGACAGCGCCAGCGGGCCGTCGTAGAAAGCGCGGATTTCATTGACCAGGGCGATCGGGTTGATGGCGCCCGCGTGCCCGCCCGCGCCGGCGGCCACCAGGATCAGTCCGTCCACGCCGGCATCCAGCGCGCGCCGCGCATGGCGTACCGTGGTCACGTCGTGGAACACCAGGCCGCCGTACGGCCGCACCGCCGCGACCACGGCATCGGGCGCGTGCAGCGAGGTCACCACCAGCGGCACCCGGTGCGCCACGCAGATGTCCAGGTCGCCCTGCCAGCGCGCATTGGTGGGATGCACGATCAGGTTGACGCCATAGGGCGCCACCACGGCGCCGGGATGGGCCTGGCGGTAGGCGGCCAGGCCGGCTTCGATGCGCGTCAGCCAGTCGTCCAGGGCTTCCTGGGGGCGCGCATTCAGCGACGGGAACGTGCCGACGATGCCCGCGGCGCATTGGGCGATCACCAGGTCAGGGCCCGACACCAGGAACATGGGTGCGCCGATCACCGGCAGGCGGGTGGTCGAACGCAGGAATTGCAAAGCGGGCATCGGCAGTGTGCTCCGGGGTCAGTTGGTCTGGATGCGGGCCGACTTGATGACGTTGGCCCACATGGCGTATTCGCGGTCGATGCGCGCCTGCACCGCCTTGCCGTCGCCCGCGTCGACGGTATAGCCGCCGTCGACCATGGCCTTGCGGAACGCCGGATCCTGCGACACGGCCGACAGCGCCTTGGCCAGTTTGGTCTTGACCGTCTCGGGCAGCCTGGGCGGGGCCATCAGCGCGTACCAGCCGACCACTTCGTAGTCTTTCAGGCCGGCCTCGATCATGGTGGGCACGTCCGGCAGTTCGGGGTTGCGCTCGCGCGAGGTTACCGCCAGCGCGCGCGCCTTGCCGCTCTTGATGAACGGGATGGCCGTGCTGGTGATGTCGAACATGAAAGTGATCTTGCCGCTGACCACGTCCATCATGGCCGGCGAGTTGCCGCGGTACGGCACGTGCAGCATCGGGGCCTGCGCCTGCAGCTTGAGCAGTTCGGCCGACAGGTGGTTCGAGGCGCCCACGCCCGCCGAGCCGAAACTGACCGCCTCGGGGTGCGCCTTGGCGTACGAGATCAGTTCGCCCACGCTCTTGGCCGGGATCTGCGGGCCGATCAGCAGCACATTGGTGTAGTCGACCACCATGCCGATGGGAGTGAAGTCTTTGTGCGGGTCGAACAGCTTGCTGTTCTGCACCAGCGGCGAGATGGTCAGCGAGGGGCTGGCCGCGAAGCCCAGCAGGTAGCCGTCGGGCGCCGCCTTGGCGGTGGCGTCGGACGCAATCATGCCGCTGGCGCCGGCGCGGTTTTCCACCACCACGGTCTGGCCCAGCTTGTCGCCCAGGTATTTGGCGAACACGCGCGCGGTGGTGTCGACCGGCCCGCCGGGCGCGTAGCCCACCAGCAGGCGCAGCGGCCGGTTGGGGTAGCTGCCGTCGGCCTGGGCGGCACCGGTGGCGCACAGGGCCAGGGCCAGGGCGCTGGTGCGCAACAAAGATTTGATCTGCATGGATTGTCTCCGTTGTTTTATGTGTGTGTGCTTTTTCGCGGGTGTGCCTGTCTGATTCCGGTCGCTCCCGCGGCGGCCGGCGCCGTCCGGATACATCGACGGACGATGCTGCAGGCAGTGTCCGGCGCGGCGGCGCGCTTGACCATTCTTCATTGCCGAAGCAGGGGTTTTGCCGGGCGGTACGCTGGGGCGTGCGCGGCGCGCGGGCCGCGCACGGCGGCGCTTCGTTTGCACAAAACCCCCGCTTCCACAGAGGCAGATTGCCCTGGCGGCCGGGCCGCGGCTAGATTACGGGCAGAAGGAGACCGCACATGGACCTGAGCTGGACACCGGAAGAACGCAGCTTCCGCGAAACCGTACGCGCGTTCGCGCAAGAAAAACTGCCGAGCGACATACGCGACAAGGTGCTGCGCCATCAGCGCCTGGAACGCGACGACTACATCCGCTGGCACCGCATCCTCGACGGCCGGGGCTGGGGCGCGCCCACCTGGCCCAAAGAGTTCGGCGGCACCGGCTGGAACGCCATCCAGCGCCTGATTTTCGAGGTCGAATGTTTCAAGGCGGGCGCGCCGCGCCTGCTGCCTTTCGGCCTGAGCATGATCGGTCCGGTGCTCATGAAATACGGCAGCGCCGAGCAGCAGCAGCGCCTGCTGCCGCGCATCATCCGCGTCGACGACTGGTGGTGCCAGGGCTATTCCGAGCCGGGCTCGGGATCCGACCTGGCCTCGCTGAAGACGCGCGCCGAGGTCGAGGGCGACCATTACGTGGTCAATGGCCAGAAAACCTGGACCACGCTGGCGCAGTACGCCGACTGGATGTTCTGCCTGGTGCGCACCGACCCCGACGCCAAGGCGCAGCGCGGCATCTCGATGCTGCTGATCGACATGCGCACGCCCGGCGTCACCGTGCGCCCCATTCGCACGCTGGACGGCGGGCACGATGTCAACGAGGTGTGGCTGGAAAACGTGCGCGTGCCCGTGGCCAACCGCGTGGGCGAAGCCGGCCAGGGCTGGACCTACGCCAAGTACTTGCTGGGCCACGAACGCACCGGCATCGCCGGCCTGGGCCATTGCCACCGCGAACTGGGCATCTTGAAAGACCTGGCCGCGCGCACTCAGCGGGGCGGCCGCCCCATCCTGGAAGACAGCCGCATGCGCGACCGCATTTCGCGCGTCGAAGTCGACATCATGGCGCTTGAAATGCTGCTGCTGCGCGTGGCGGCGGCGCGCGGCGACGCGCCGGGGCCGGAAGCCTCGGTGCTGAAGATCCGCGGCTCGGAAATCCAGCAAGATCTGGCCATGCTGCAGATGGAAATCGCCGGCCCCGACGCCTGGCCCTACGATCCCGACTGGATGCAGGCCGACGCGGCTTTCCACGGGCCGGGGCCCGACATGACGGCCGCGGCCGGCGCCGGCTATGCCGACATGCGCAAGACCACCATCTATGGCGGCACCACCGAGGTGCAGAAGGGCATCATCGCCCGCATGATGCTGGGCCTGTAAGGCCCGCCATCGCAACGGAACACGACTATGGATTTCGCGTATACCGAAGAACAGCGCATGCTGGCCGACAGCCTGCGGCGCCTGGTGCAAGACGAATGGGGATTCGCGGCGCGCCGCGCGCGCGCCGCGCAGCCGGGGCTGGACGCGCGCGCCTGGGGCCGGCTGGCCGAGCTGGGCGTGCTGGGCCTGAACATCGCCGCCGAGCACGGCGGCTTCGGCGAAGCGCCCGCCAGCCTGCTGCCGGTGCACCTGGAACTGGGCCGCGGCCTGGTGTCCGAGCCGGTGATCCCCAGCGCCGTGATGGGCGCGGCCCTGATCGCGGCCTGCGCCGATGCCGCCACGCAGCGCGAATGGCTGCCGGCGCTGGCCTCGGGCCAGGCCATCGCGGCGCTGGCCTGGCAAGAGCCGGGCCGGCGCTACGACACCGAGCCCGAGCTGTGCCGGGTGCGGCCCGCGGCCGACCGCATTCTGGAATTGTCGGGCGCCAAGCACCTGGTGTGGCATGGCGCGGCCGCGCACGCCTGGATCGTGTCGGCCCGCGATATCGATGACGAGCCCGTGCTGCTGCGGGTGCCGGCCGACGCGCAGGGCGCCGCGGTGCTGGACACGCCCACGCTCGACCGCGCGCGCTGCGCCCGCATCGATTTCGACCGCACGCCGCTGGGCGCCGAGGCCATCCTGGCACAGGGCCAGGCAGCGCGCGACGCCCTGGCTACGGCCATTGAATGGGGCTCCGCCGCCCTGTGCGCGCATGCCGCCGGCGCCATGGAACGCCTGCTGGAAATCACCATCGACTACCTCAAGACGCGGCGCCAGTTCGGCCAGCCGCTGGCCGCCTTCCAGGTGCTGCAGCATCGCATGGCCGACATGCTGGTGGCCAAGGAAATGGCTCTGTCCATGGCCTATGTGGCGGCCGCCGCGCTCAGCGAGCCCGACGCCGCGCAGCGCCGCCGCATGCTGGCCGCCGCCAAGCTCGAGGCCGCGCGCGCCGGGCGCTTCGTGGCCCAGAGCGCGGTGCAGCTGCATGGAGGCATGGGCATGACCGACGAACTGGAAGTGGGCGACTATTTCAAGCGGCTGACCATGATCGCCCCGCTGCTGGGCGACAGCGCCGAACAACTGGCCACGCTCGAGGAACTGGCATGACCCAGGCATACGAACAGATCCGCTTCACGCTGGAAGACGGCGTGGGCATCATCACCCTGAACCGCCCCGACCGGCTCAACAGCTTCACGGCCGCCATGCACGCCGAGCTGGCGCGCGCCCTGGATACGCTCGAAGCCTGCGACGGGCTGCGCGGCCTGGTGCTGACCGGGGCCGGGCGCGGTTTCTGCGCCGGCCAGGACCTGGGCGAGCGCAAGCCGCTGCCGGCCGGCCAGCGCCGCGATCTCAGCGAAGGGCTGCGCAATTTCTACCGCCCGCTGATCCTGCGCCTGCGGGCGCTGCCGGTGCCGGTGGTCTGCCTGGTCAATGGCGTGGCGGCGGGGGCGGGCGCCAGCCTGGTATTCGCCTGCGACGTGGTCTATGCGGTGGAATCGGCGCGCTTCATCCAGGCCTTCAGCAAGATCGGCCTGCTGCCCGATGCCGGCGGAACCTGGTTCCTGCCGCGCCTGGTGGGTTCGGCGCGCGCCATGGGGGCGGCCCTGTTCGGCGATACGGTATCGGCGCGCCAGGCCGAGCAGTGGGGCCTGATCTGGCGCTGCATACCCGATGCCGAGTTCGACGCCACCCGGGCCCAGGTGGTGGCCACGCTGGCCGGCGGGCCCACGCGGGCCTATGCCGCCACCAAGCAGGCCCTGCAGGCCTCCAGCGGCAATACCCTGGCGCAGCAGTTCGACCTGGAATGCGACCTGCAGCAGCAGCTGGGCTATACCGACGACTACCTGGAAGGCATGCGCGCCTTCGCCGAGAAGCGGCCGCCGGCGTTCCAGGGCAAATAGGGCGGCCGGGCGGGGTGGATTCCGGCCTCTTGAACCCGGTCTTGTAGAAATACGAATTCACAAATCCGGAGGGGCGAGGCATTCTTGCGGCTGCAACGACACTGCCAAGGAACCCAACATGACGTCTTCCAACCCCGCGGCCTGGATCGGCCGCGGCGAGTCCGTGGCCGACAACCTCGACGCCGGCCACGCCGCGCGCATCGCCGCCACCCTGGGCGAGCCCGCGCCGGCCGCCGGGGCGCCCCTGCCGCCGCTGTGGCACTGGGCCTTCTTCATCACCCCGGTGGGCATGGAAGGCGTGGGCGCCGACGGCCACCCGGCGCGCGGCGGCTTCCTGCCGCCCGCCGACGACCGCAACCGCATGTGGGCGGGCGGCCGCGTGGCCTTCCATGCGCCGCTGCGCGTGGGCGTGCCGGCCGAACGCCGTTCCACGGTGGCCGACGTGCGCGAGAAAACCGGCCGCACCGGCGCGCTGCTGTTCGTCACCGTGCGCCACGAATACCACCAGGACGGCGTGCTGGCCATCCAGGAAGAACAAGACATCGTCTACCGCCAGCCGTCGCCGCCCAAGCTGGCGGGCACCGACGCGCCGCCCGCCTCGCAGTGGCGCCAGCCGGTCGACCCGTCGCCGGTCCTGCTGTTCCGCTATTCGGCCGTTACCTTCAACGGCCACCGCATCCACTACGACCACCCCTACGTCACGGGCACCGAAGGCTATCCGGGCCTGGTGGTGCACGGCCCCATGATCGCCACCCTGATGGTCGCCGCGTTCCGCGGCGCCCATCCGTCGGCGCGGCTCGAACACCTGTCGTACCGCGGCCTGCGGCCCCTGATCGCGCCCAAGCCCTTCGACGTGGCCGGCCGCATCGACGAAGCCGGCCTGGCCCAGTTGTGGGCCGAACAAGACGGCACCCTGGCGCACCAGGCGCAGCTGAGGTTTTCCGCATGAGCGCGCCCACGTCTGTCCGCCCGCTCGACGGCATCACCGTCGTCAGCCTCGAACATGCCATCGCCGCCCCGTTCTGCACGCGCCAGCTTGCCGACATGGGCGCGCGCGTCATCAAGATCGAACGCCCCGGCGCGGGCGACTTCGCCCGCGGCTACGACGAGCGCGTGCGGGGCCTGTCCTCGCATTTCGTCTGGACCAACCGCTCGAAAGAAAGCCTTACCCTCGACCTGAAGCACCCCCAGGCCGCCGAAGTCATGCAGCGCCTGCTCGAATCGGCCGACGTCCTGGTGCAGAACCTGGCCCCCGGCGCCGCCGACCGCCTGGGCCTGTCGTTCGACACCCTGCATGCCAGGCATCCGCGCCTGATCGTGTGCGACATCTCCGGCTACGGCCTGGGCGGCCCGTACGAGCGCAAAAAGGCCTACGACCTGCTCATCCAGAGCGAAAGCGGCTTCGTGTCCGTTACCGGCTCGGGGCAAGAGCCCGCCAAGGCCGGCTGCTCCATTTCCGACATCGCCGCCGGCATGTACGCCTATTCGTCCATCCTGAACGCGCTGCTGCTGCGCCAGCGCACCGGCCTGGGCAGCCGGCTCGACGTCTCCATGCTCGAAAGCATGGTCGAATGGATGGGCTATCCGCTGTACTACGCCTTCGACGGCGCCTCCCCGCCCATGCGCGCGGGCGCGGCGCATGCCAGCATCTATCCGTACGGCCCGTTCCCGGTGGGCGACGGCGCCACCATCATGCTGGGCCTGCAGAACGAACGCGAATGGCGCGTGTTCTGCGACCGCGTGCTGGGCCAGCCCGAACTGGCCGACGACGAACGCTTCTCGTCCAATTCGCGCCGCGCCGCCAACCGCGACGCGCTGCGCGCCCTGATCGTGCAGGCCTTCGCCGGGCTGACCATCGACCAGGTCACCGACCGCCTCGAAACCGCGCAAATCGCCAATGCCCGCGTCAACGAAATGAAAGACGTCTGGGCCCACCCGCAGCTGCAGGCGCGCCAGCGCTGGCGCGAAATCGACAGCCCGGCCGGCACGCTGCCCGCGCTGCTGCCGCCGGCTTCCAGCAACGCCTTCGCGCCGCGCATGGGTCCGGTGCCGGCAGTGGGCGAAAACACCGATGCGGTGCTAGCATCGTTGGGGTACGCGCCCGAAGACGTGGCGCGCCTGCGTGCCGCCGAGGTCGTGTAATGCAAGCCATAGCCCGTACCGTCCGTACTGCCCTGTTCGTGCCGGCCAGCCGGCCCGAGCGCATTCCCAAGGCGCTGGCCAGCGGCGCCGATACCGTCATCGTCGACCTCGAAGACGCGGTCGAGCACCTGGCCAAAGACAGCGCCCGCGAAGCCCTGTGCGATTTCCTGGGCACCCACCCCGACGCGCGCCTGTGGGTGCGCATCAACGATGCCTCCACCGCCTGGCACGACGACGACCTCAAGGCCTGCCGCAACCACCCGGGCGTGGCGGCCATCGTGCTGCCCAAGGCCGAAACCCAGGCGCACGTGCGGCATGCCGCGCAAACCGGCATCGACATCGTGCCCATCCTGGAAACCGCCGAAGGCATCCTCAATACGGCCGAAATCGCCGCCACGCCGGGCGTGCAGCGCCTGGCGTTCGGCAGTCTCGACTACGGGCTCGACCTCGGCCTGACCACCGATTCCGAAGGCGCCGGGGTGGTGCTGGACCACGCCCGCGTGCAGGTGCTGCTGCGCAGCCGCGCCGCCGGCCTGGCGCCGGCGCTCGACGGCGTGTTCCCGGGCGTGCAAGACACCGCCGGCATGCGGGCGGCCGCCCTGCGCGCGCGCGACATGGGGTTTGGCGGCATGCTGTGCATCCATCCCACCCAGGTGGGCATCATCCACGGCGCCTTCGCGCCGCCGGCGGCCGACCTCGAATGGGCGCGCCGGGTGGTGGCCGTGCACCGCGACAGCGGCGCCGGCACCTTCATGCTGGAAGGCAAGATGGTCGACGCGCCCGTCATCGCACGGGCCCGCCAGCTGCTGCAGCGCGCCGGCGAACAATCCTAGGCCGCCAGTTTCAGGTGTCTGACACCCTGCGGGAGTCAGACACCTTGTCGGCAATTTCAATCGGGCAGCCGTTCGATCGTCTGGTCTGCCAGCTGCGCCAGCAGCGTGCGCAGCGGTCCTTGCGGCAGCGCCAGGCCGGGCGCCAGTTCGCCCAGCGGCGCCAGCACGAAAGCGCGCTGGTGCATGCGCGGATGGGGCAGGATCAGCCGCGGCGTATCCATGACTGTGTCGCCGTACAGCAGCAGGTCCAGGTCGAGCGTGCGCGGGGCGTTCTTGTAGGGGCGCAGGCGGCCGTGGCGGTTTTCCAGTTCCTGCAGTGCGTCCAGCAGGGCCAGCGGCGCCAGAGTGGTGTCGACGGCTGCCACCGCATTGATGAAATCCGGGCCGGCGGCATCGACCGGCGCGCTGCGGTAAAAACCGGAAGGCCGGCAGGCCAGGATGCCCGGCGTGGCGGCCAGTTCTTGCAGTACGGTGCGCAGCGTGGCCGGCGCGTCGCCCAGATTGGCGCCCAGGCCGACGTAGGCGCGCACCGCCGGCATCATTCGGCTGCGTGCGGCGCGGCGGGGCGGCGCGGACGGCGGCGGCGCTTGCGCGGGGCGCTGGCTTCGGCCGGATCGCGCGGCAGGCGGGCCAGTTCTTCGATCATGTCGGCGCGGGTGGCGTCGTCGCCGTTGGCCAGGTCCATCCACCACTGGGCCAGCACGCTGTCGAACTCGCCCGCGGCGGCGCGCAACTGCAGGAAGTCGCAGGCCGCGCGGAAACGCGGCTGTTCGATCATGCGGTAGATAGTCTTGCCCATGCGGCGCTCGAAGCGCGGCTGCATGAACCAGATTTCACGCATGTCCGATGAAAACCGGCGCTGGATGGCCAGTTTCTCGGTTTGTTCGTCCAGCACCGAATCGGCGGCGTGCACCAGGGCGGGGACGGAATGCTCGCCCTGTGCGCGCAGCTGCTTCCAGCGCGATTCCACTTGCTGCCACAGCAGCGACGCGAACAGGAAGCTGGGGCTGATGCTCTTGCCGGCGCGCACGCGCGAGTCGGTGCGTTCCAGCGCCAGTTCCACGAAGTGCTCGCCGCCGGGCTGTTCCAGCACCACGTCCAGCAGCGGCAGCAGGCCGTGGTGCAGGCCGTCGGCGCGCAGCTGGCGCAGGCAGTCCATGGCGTGGCCGCAGGTCAGCAGCTTGAGCATTTCGTCGAACAGGCGCGAGGCCGGCACGTTCTCGATCAGCGATGCCATGGTGCCGATGGGCTTGCGCGTGGCCGGGTCGATGCTGCCGTTGAGCTTGGCCGCGAAACGCACGGCGCGCAGCATGCGCACCGGGTCTTCGCGGTAGCGCTGGACCGGGTCGCCGATGATGCGCACCTGGCGTTTTTTCAGGTCTTGCACGCCCTGGTGGTAGTCGATGACTTCTTCGGTGTGCGGATCGTAGTACAGCGCGTTCATGGTGAAATCGCGCCGCGCGGCATCTTCTTCGTGGCTGCCGAACACGTTGTCGCGCAGGATGCGGCCGTGCTCGTCGGTTTCCTGGTCTTGCGAGGCGGGGGCCCGGAAGGTGGAGGTTTCGATGATTTCCTGGCCGAACACCACGTGCACCAGCTGGAAGCGCCGGCCGATGATGCGGGCGCGCCGGAACAGCGGGCGGATCTGCTCGGGCGTGGCATTGGTGGCCACGTCGAAATCCTTGGGCTCCAGGCCCACGATCAGGTCGCGCACGGCGCCGCCCACGATGTAGGCCGAATAGCCGTGCTGGCGCAGCACTTCACAGACCTTGATGGCATGGCGCGAAACGTTGCGGCGGTCGATGCCGTGCTTGTCGCGCGGAATGCGCTGGGGTCCCCGGGCAGCCGGCATGAACAGCCGGCCGACGAATTTTTTTATGGTGTCGGTGATCATTTAGGATTTTGCGTCTTCCATGTGCTCGAACAGGTCGAGCACCTGCCAGCCGCGCGCGCGCGCGATTTCGCGCAGCGACGGGCTGGGATTGGCCGCCACCGGCCGGCTGACGGCCTCGAGCAGCGGTACGTCGTTGACCGAATCGCTATAAAAGAACGATTCGGAGAAATCCGCAAGGGCCAGCCCCATGCCGGCCAGCCACTGGTTGACGCGCACGACCTTGCCTTCTTTGAAGCTGGGCGTGCCGTCGATGCGGCCGGTGTAGCGGCCGTTGCGGTATTCGGGGTTGGTGGCGATCAGGTGCGGCACGCCGAAGGCGCGTGCGATGGGCGCGGTGACGAAGCTGTTGGTGGCCGTGACCAGCGCGCACAGGTCGCCGGCCGCCAGGTGCTGTTCGACCAGCCGCAGGGCTTGCGGGGTGATGTCGGGGCGCACGACCTGCGCCATGAATTCTTCGTGCCAGGCGGCCAGGTCGAACGGCGTGTGCGCGGCCAGCAGGCCCAGCATGAACTCGGCCGCCTGGTCCGCCGTAAGCTGGCCCTGGTTGTAGCGCACCATCAGGTCGTCGTTGCGGCGGCGCGCTTCGTCGGGGTCGCCGGCGCGCCCGGTTCGCGCCAGGAAATCGGCCCACTGGTAGTCGCTGTCCAGAGGCAGCAGCGTGTGGTCCAGGTCGAACAGCGCGAGTCGTCGGGGCGTCATGGCGTTTGTGTATCGGGGTCTGCCAGCATGGCGCGCAGCAGCGGAATCGTAATGGGCCGGCCGGTGGCCAGGGAATAGCGGTCTAGTGCATCGAGCAGGGCGGCAAGCTTGCGGATGTCGCGTTCGCGATGGGTCAGCATCCACTGAATGACTTCGGGCGCCAGCTGCAGGCCGCGTTCGGCGGCCTGCGCCGCCAGCGCGGCGCGCTTGTCGGCGTCGGACAGCGGCTCCAGCCGGAAGACCAGGTCCCAGCCCAGGCGGGTGCGCAGGTCTTCGCGCAACGGCATGGACAGGGGCGCGCGGTCGCCGGCCACTGCCAAGGCGAATGCGCGGCTGGTGGCCGCGCATTCGCGCCACCGATTGTACAAGGCGAACAGGCCGGCCTGCCGGGCGTCGTCCATGCGGTGCACGTCGTCCACGGCCACCACCGGCGGCATGGGCGCGTCGGAGTCGGCGTCGGCCAGCCGGCGCAGGGCCTGGGCGCCTTGCGCCGCGTCGATATACACGGCGCCCGGGCCGGCGGCCAGCCCGCGCAGCAGGTGGCTGCGGCCGCAGCCGGCGGCGCCCCACAGGTACAGGGCCCGGCCTGGCGCCAGCGCGCGCGCGGCGGCCAGCGCTTCGCCGTTGGATCCGGCGATGTAGTTCTGCAGCGTGGGGGCGGGCGCGGGAAGTACGTCGAGCAGCAGCTGGCGATTCATGGGTGACGATCTGTACAGGGCGGGGTGGCGCGGCCCTTGCGGGCCGGGCTGAACGATAGCAGGCGCCCGGGCATCGTAAAATGCTGGCGCGGCACCCCGTAAACCCTGCAATTGTTACATACCCCACGGTTTTTCTCATGACTACTCAACCTTCCGCCCCCCTGACGTACCGCGACGCCGGCGTCGACATCGACGCGGGCGACGCCCTGGTCGACCGCATCAAGCCTTTGGCTGCGCGCACCATGCGTCCCGGCGTGCTGGCCGGCATCGGCGGGTTCGGCGCCCTGTTCCAGGTGCCCGGGAAGTATCGCGAGCCCGTGCTGGTGTCGGGCACCGACGGCGTGGGCACCAAACTGCGCCTGGCGTTCGAATGGAACCGCCACGATACGGTGGGCGTCGACCTGGTCGCCATGAGCGTCAACGACATCCTGGTGCAGGGCGCCGAACCGCTGTTCTTCCTGGATTACTTCGCCTGCGGCAAGCTGTCGGTGGATACGGCGGCCGCGGTGGTGGGCGGCATCGCGCACGGCTGCGAGCTGGCCGGCTGCGCCCTGATCGGCGGCGAAACCGCCGAAATGCCCGGCATGTACCCCGACGGCGAATACGACCTGGCCGGTTTCGCGGTGGGCGCGGTGGAAAAATCCGCCATTCTCGACGGCAAGTCGATCCAGCCGGGCGACGTGGTGCTGGGCCTGGCTTCCAGCGGCGCGCATTCCAACGGCTATTCGCTGGTGCGCAAGATCCTGGAACGCGCCGGCGCGCGTCCCGACCAGGACTTCCACGGCCAGCCGCTGGTCGACGTGGTGATGGCGCCCACGCGCATCTACGTGAAGCAGGTGCTGGCCGCGCTGGCGGCGCACACGGGCGCCATCAAGGGCCTGGCGCACATTACCGGCGGCGGCCTGCTCGACAACGTGCCGCGCATCCTGCAGTCCGGCCTGTCGGCCCGCCTGCACCGCGACGCCTGGCAGATGCCGCAGCTGTTCCAGTGGCTGCAGCAGCAGGGCGGCGTGGCCGACAACGAAATGCACCGCGTCTTCAACTGCGGCATCGGCATGGTGATCGTGGTCGATGCCGCGCAGGCGGATGCGGTGGCGGCCACCCTGGCGGCCCAGGGCGAGACCGTCAGCCGCATCGGCGAGATCACTGCCCGGAAGGACGGCGAGGCACAGACGGTCGTCGTCTAGTCGGCGGCCTGCCTGCGTATAGGTGTCAGGCTCCGCCAGGTGCCTGACACCGTGCTGTTGAGACAGCCGCTGCCCACTTCGGTGTCTGGCACCTTCGGAGCCAGACACCTGGCTCAATCGGCCCTTGCCAGGCGCCGCAGGCAAAGACGCATGGCAATGGTCAGTCCGCCAGTATCTCGGCCACTCGGTCAACAACCCGCCCGCTGGCATTCCCCGCCAGGCAATCCACCACCAGGCGTTCCGGCTGCGCCCGCAGCCAGGTCAGCTGCCGCTTGGCCAGCTGCCGCGTTGCCGCGATGGCCTGTTCGCGCGCGGTGGGCAGGTCGAGGGCGCCGTCCAGGTGCGCCCACATCTGCCGGTAGCCCACGCAGCGCACCGACGGCAGGCCCGGGTGCAGGTCGCCGCGCGCATGCAGGGCGCGCACTTCGTCCAGCAGGCCGTGGGCCAGCATGGCATCGAAGCGTTGTTCGATGCGGGCATGCAGGGCGGCGCGAGCGGAAGGCTCCAGGCTCAGGGTGACATAGCGGTGGCTTGCGTCGCCGGCCGCGCGCTGGCGGCCCAGCAGCAGCGCCGACATGGGCCGGCCGCTGAGGGTGCAGATTTCCAGGGCGCGCTGGATGCGCTGGCTGTCGTTGGGCGCCAGCCGCGCCGCGGTGGCGGGATCCAGCGCCGCCAGTTCGGCATGCAGGGCCGGCCAGCCCAGGCGCGCGGCGCGCGCTTCCAGCTCGGCGCGCAGCGCCGGGTCGGCCCGCGGCAGGTCG
Source organism: Bordetella petrii (assembly GCF_017356245.1). Taxonomy (NCBI): domain Bacteria; kingdom Pseudomonadati; phylum Pseudomonadota; class Betaproteobacteria; order Burkholderiales; family Alcaligenaceae; genus Bordetella; species Bordetella petrii. The sequence continues at coordinate 2,374,565 of NZ_JAFMZZ010000001.1, read as the reverse complement.
TCCAGGCCGTCGCGCAAGGCCTTGTAGTACAGCATGGTGCCGCCGGCCAGCAGCGGCATGCGGCCGCGCGCGCGGATCTCGTCGATGAGGCGCAGCGCGTCGGCGCGGAATTCGGCGGCCGAATAGGCCTGCGCCGGATCGCGGATGTCCAGCAGGTGCTGCGGCACGCGGGCCTGTTCGGCGGGCGACGGCTTGGCCGTGCCGATGTCCATGCCCCGGTAGATGGTGGCGGAATCGACGTTCACCACTTCCAGCGGCCAGCGCTGCGCCAGCGCCAGCGTGGCGGCGCTCTTGCCGGCCGCGGTGGGGCCGGCCAGGCAGATGACGGGAAGTGCGGGGCTCATGCCGGACGGGGCGCGGCGCGCCCGCAAGACGATACGCGCATGATGGCTATTGCCCGCGCAGGAAGAGCTTGTCCAGGTCGGACACCGACCACTGTACCCAGGTGGGGCGGCCGTGGTTGCATTGGTCGGCGCGTTCGGTGACTTCCATCTGGCGCAGCAGCGCGTTCATTTCTTCGATGCTCAGGCGCCGGTTGGCGCGCACCGAGCCATGGCAGGCCATGGTGGACAGCAGTTCGTTGCGCTGCTCGGTCAGCAGGCGCGATACGCCCACCGCGCCCAGGTCGCGCAGCACGGCGCGCGCCATGGTTTCGATGTCGCCGCGCGCCAGCAGGGCGGGCACCGAGCGTACCGCGATCGACGCGGGGCCGGCCGGACGCAGGTCGAAGCCCAGGCCGGCCAGTTGTTCCTGGTGCTCTTCGGCCAGGGCCACGTCTTTTTCCTGGGCGTGGAACACCACCGGCACCAGCAGGTCCTGGCGCGGCAGGTCGCGCGCGTCCAGGGCGTGCTTCAGCTGCTCGTACACCACCCGTTCGTGCGCGGCGTGCATGTCGACCAGCACCAGCCCGCGCCGGTTCTGGGCCAGGATGTAGATGCCGTGCAATTGCGCCAGGGCCATGCCCAGCGGGTGTTCTTCATCGGCGGGCAGGACGGGGGCAGGCGCGGGCGCGGGTTCGCGCAGCATGGCGGCCGGCGCGGGCGCGGTGTTGTCCAGCGGGCGGTACAGCGAGCGCCAGTCGGCGGCGGGAATGCCCGCCGGCTCGGCGTGCAGGCGGAACGGCATTTGCGCGTGCGGCCGCGCGGCGCGCTCGGGCGCGGTGGCGGGCCAGGACACGGCGGGACCGCCGCCGCCGGTGGCCGGCGCGGCTGTGTCCGCCAGCGCGGCCGGGTTCGCGGCGGGAGCCGCGGCTGGCGCCAGGCCGGCCGACGCCGGCACGGCGGATGCGCCGCCGGTCTGCGCCAGCGCCTGGCCGACCACCTGCGACACGAACCGGTGCACGGCGCCGCTGTCGCGGAAGCGCACCTCGTGCTTGGCTGGATGCACGTTGACGTCCACCGCGCCGGGATCGATGTCCAGGTACAGCACATAGGCCGGCTGGCGGTCGCCGTGCAGCACATCGGCATAGGCGGCGCGCAGCGCATGGCTGACCGTGCGGTCGCGCACATAGCGGCCATTGACGTACAGGTATTGGCGGTCGGCCCGCGCGCGGGCGGCGGTGGGCCGCGTGATCATGCCCGACAGGCCGATGGCGCCGGCCGAGGCGTCGACCGGCAGGCCGTGTTCGGTGAATTCGGCGCCCAGCACGTCGCGGATGCGCTGCCCCGGGTCGGCCGGCAGCCACTGGCGCTGCGCGCGGTCGTGATGGAACAGGCGGAATGCGATATCGGGATGCGCCAGCGCGATGCGCTCCAGGGCGTCGACGCAATGGCCGAATTCGGTGGCCTCGGCGCGCAGGAACTTGCGGCGCGCGGGCACCGAGTCGAACAACTGGCGCACGTCGACCGTGGTACCCGGCGGGCCGGATGCCGGCGCCACCTGCAGGCTGCCGCCGTCGATCTGCCAGGCGTGGTCGGCCTCGCGGGTGCGCGAGATCAGGGTGACCCGCGCCACCGAAGCGATGGACGCCAGGGCCTCGCCGCGGAATCCCATGGAAGCCACCGATTCCAGTTCGCCCAGCGAGCGGATCTTGCTGGTGGCGTGGCGCGCCAGGGCCAGCGGCAATTCTTCGGGCGGAATGCCCACGCCGTCGTCGGATACGGCGATGCGCCGGATGCCGCCGCCTTCCAGGCGCACTTCGATGGCGCGCGCGCCGGCATCGATGGCGTTCTCGAGCACTTCTTTCAGCACGGATGCGGGCCGCTCGATGACCTCGCCCGCGGCGATCTGGCTGATCAGCAGGTCGGGCAGGGCGGCGATGGCGCGGCGGTCGGACATGGCAGGCGGCTGGATGGAATCAGGCATGTGGCGATTTTAGCCCCCCGGCCAGCCCGCACCGGAAGCAGCCCGCGGCGCTGCGGGCGGCAAGCCCGGTGCGCTATAGTCGAAGCCGGTTCGGTATTTGCCAGGTATTGCCAGGTGTCAGGCTCCCGCCGGGGCGCCTGGCACCGTGCCATTGAGGCAGCCTCTGGCCGCTTCGGTGTCCGGCACCTGCGGAGCCAGGCACCTGGATGCGCAGCCTGGCGCCGCGCCGCCGCTTATTTCACATGGTTATTGCATGCTCGAATTTTTCCAGATGGTGTTGCATATCGACCAGACGCTGGGCGTCTGGGTCGAACAATATGGGTCGTGGGTCTATCTGGTCCTGTTCTTGATCATCTTCGCCGAAACCGGGCTGGTGGTGCTGCCTTTCCTGCCCGGCGATTCGCTGCTGTTCATCGCGGGCGCGTTCGGCGCCACCGGCAGCCTGGATCCGGTACTGCTGGGCGTGCTGCTGATCGTGGCGGCCGTTACGGGCAATACCGTCAACTACGCCATCGGCCGCGCCATCGGGCCGCGCGTGTTCACCATGAACGTGCGCTTCCTGGACCGCGCGGCGCTGCTGCGTACGCACCTGTTCTACGAAAAGCACGGCGGCAAGACCATCGTGATGTCGCGCTTCCTGCCCATTTTCCGCACCTTCGCGCCGTTCGTGGCCGGCGTGGCCGAGATGAACCTGCTGCGCTTCCAGCTGTTCAACCTGAGCGGCGCGGTGCTGTGGGTGGCGGGCCTGATCACGGCCGGCTATTTCTTCGGCAACATTCCGCTGGTGAAAGAACACCTGAACACCATCGTGCTGATCGGCCTGGCGGCCGCCATCGTGCCGCTGGTGGCGGCCGGCCTGGTGAAGCTGGCGCGCGGGCGCCTGCGCGGCGGCAAGGGCCCGCGGCCCTGAGCTCGGCCGGCCGCGCCGGTCAGCCCTGGTCGGGCGGGGTGCCGGCCTTCGGCCAGTACGTGCCGAAGACCCATAAATTCAGTTCCGGATCGCGGCACGAGAATTCGCGGCTGCCGTAGCTGGTGTCGGCGGGTTCCGATTCGATCTGGGCGCCGGCCGCCTTGACCCGCTCGTACAGCGCGTCGGGGTCGTCCACGGCCACGTACAGCGAGTCGGTGCGGCGGCCATCCAGGCTGCCCACCATCTTGCCGTAGGCGTCATCGCGGTGCTGGCCCAGCATCAGAATCGACGATCCCATCGCCAGCTCGGCGTGCTGCACTTCGCCCGCATGCCGATAGACGACGCGCTCGGTAAAGCCGTAGGTGTCGATCAGCCAGCGGATCATCGCTTCGGCGTCGTGGCAGCGCAGGGTGGGAAACAGGCGCGGCGGCTCGCCGGCGGTGTTGGTGTTCATGGGGATGCTCCTTCCTGGCGGTTGGAGCCCCCATCATAGAAGCAGCAAAGCCGGCTGGCGCCGGACTTTGAATAATTGTTACCCCTGCCGCGCCGGCTCAGCTGGCGTCGGCAATGTGCGCCAGCGGAGGATTCGCGACAAAGTACTGCTGGATGCCGGTCATCATGGCCAGGGCCAGTTTCTGCTGGTGGCTGCTCGAGCGCAGCAGCTTTTCTTCGCGCGGATTGCTGATGAACGCCGTTTCCACCAGGATCGACGGGATGTCGGGCGCTTTCAGCACCGCGAAGCCGGCCTGCTCGACATCGCGCTTGTGCAGGCGGTTGATTTTCTTGATCTCGTCCAGGAAGGCCGCGCCCAGCCGCAGGGAATCGTTGATCTGCGCGGTGGTGGACAGGTCGAGCAGCACCTTGGCCACTTGCTTGTCATGGCTGCCGATGTTGACGCCGCCGATCAGGTCGGCCGCGTTTTCTTTTTTGGCCAGCCAGCGCGCCTGGGCGCTGGAGGCGCCGCGCTGCGACAGCGCGAACACCGACGAGCCGCTGGCGCTGGGCTTGATCCAGGCATCGGCGTGAATGGAAATGAACAGGTCGGCGCGCACCCGGCGCGCCTTCTGCACGCGCACGTGCAGCGGCACGAAGTAGTCGTCGTCGCGCGTCAGGTAGGCGCGCATGTTGGGCTGGTCGTCGATCAGCGCCTTCAGGCGCCGGGCAATGCGCAGCACCACATCTTTTTCGCGCAGCCCGCTGCCGCCGATGGCGCCCGGGTCTTCGCCGCCGTGGCCCGGGTCGAGCGCGATGGTGACCATGCGCTTGCGCCGCGAGGGCCGCGACGGCTCGGGGGCCGGCTTGGGCATGGCGATGGCCGGCGGCGGCTCTTGCCCCTGGGCCTGCGGCGCGGGGGCGGTGGGCGTGACGGGATTGCGGGCGATGTCTTCCAGGATGCGCGCCAGCGGGTCGTCGACGTCGGGCCCGGCCTGCTTGTTCAGCATGGCCATGAGCGGGTCTTGCGCCACCTTGGGATACAGGTCCAGCACCAGGCGGTACTGGTAGTCGGCCACCGGCTTCAGCGTGAACACCTGGGGCGCCACGGCCTGCTTCAGGTCGAACACCAGGCGCACGACATTGGGGCGGTTCTGCGCCACCCGCAGCGCCTGGATGTACGGGTCGTCGGGGCGCACCTTGGACACCAGCTGGTTCAGCGCGGTGCTGACCTGCAGGCCTTCGATGTCGACCACCAGGCGGTGCGGGTTGTCGAGCGTGAAATGCTCGGCCTTGAGCTCGCTGTCGAGTTCGAGCGTGACGCGTGTGTATTCATCGGCCGGCCAGGTACGCACGGCCAGGATGGTGGCGGCGTGCGCCAGCCGGGGAAGAACCGGCAGGACGAGCAGGGTGGTGGCGACGCTGATCAGGCGTCGGCGCTGGGTGCCGCTGGCGGAGAGGGCACCTGGGGCGGAGGGACAATCGCGTTCAACCATGTTTGTCCTCGTGCGGTATAGGCAGTCAGGGTGACCTCGCGGCCCGGGCCGGCATAGGCCAGGGAAATCTGCATATCCGGAGGGGGCAAAACCCCCTCGGCACGCTCGGGCCATTCGATCAGGACGACTGCGTCATCACGCAGTAAATCTCGGAATCCCGCGTCCAGCCATTCACGCGAATCACTAAATCTATAAAAATCAAAGTGATAGAAGTATAAGTTAGAAACTTTATAAGATTCAAGCAGCGCATAGCTGGGGCTTTTGATTCGGCCCGTTATGCCGCATTCGCGCAACAACGCCCGCGTAAAAGCCGTTTTTCCGGCCCCCAGCTCGCCCTGCAGGTGGATGCGGCCGCCCGCCGGGCGCCCATCGGCGCCGCTGACCAGCGGGGCGAACCGGCGGGCCAGCGCCTCGGTGGCGGCTTCGTCGGGCAGGGACAGGGTCAGGCTGCGCAGCGGGACGGACATGGCGGGGAATCGAGTGGTAAAACAGGATGAACGTGCCCGGATTATAGGAAGCAGCCCGTCTGCTATCATCGTACTGATTTTTATTCTCGTTTAAGCCATGCCTGCGGCCGCGCCGGCCCGGGCTCTGTCCAGGACATTCCCCGCCATGAAAACCCGCACCGAAAAAGATACTTTCGGCCCCATCGAGGTACCTGCCGATCATTTATGGGGCGCGCAGACGCAGCGTTCGCTGCAGTTCTTCGCCATTTCGACCGAGCGCATGCCGGTGCCCCTGGTGGCGGCCATGGCACGCCTGAAGCGCGCGGCCGCGAAGGTCAACGCCGAGCTGGGCGAGCTGGACGGCAAGATCGCCGATGCCGTCGTGCGCGCGGCCGACGAGGTCATCGCCGGCAAATGGCCCGACGAATTCCCGCTGTCGGTCTGGCAGACGGGGTCGGGCACGCAAAGCAACATGAACATGAACGAGGTGCTGGCCAACCGCGCCTCGGAACTGCTGGGCGGCGTGCGCGGCGAAGAGCGCAAGGTCCACCCGAACGACCACGTCAACCGCGGCCAGTCGTCGAACGATACGTTTCCCACCGCCATGCACGTGGCCGCCGCGCTGCAGGTCGAACATCACCTGCTTCCGGCCCTGAAGGCGCTGCGCGCTACCTTGGCGGCCAAGAGCGCCGAGTTCTACGACATCGTGAAAATCGGCCGCACGCATTTGCAGGACGCCACGCCGCTGACGCTGGGCCAGGAACTGTCCGGCCACGTGGCGCAGCTGGACCTGGCCGAGCAGCAGATCCGCGCCACGCTGCCGGGCCTGCACCAGCTGGCCATCGGCGGCACCGCGGTGGGCACCGGGCTGAACGCCCATCCCGCCTTCAGCGCCAAGGTCTGCGCCGAGCTGGCGCACGACACGGGCTCGGCCTTTGCGTCGGCCCCCAACAAATTCCAGGCCCTGGCGTCGCACGAAGCCCTGCTGTTCGCGCACGGCGCCCTGAAGGCGCTGGCGGCCGGGCTGATGAAGATCGCCAACGACGTGCGCTGGCTGGCCAGCGGGCCGCGTTCGGGCCTGGGCGAGATCCGCATTCCCGAGAACGAGCCGGGCAGCTCGATCATGCCGGGCAAGGTCAACCCCACGCAGTGCGAGGCCGTCACCATGCTGGCGGCCCAGGTCATGGGCAACGACGTGGCCATCAACATCGGCGGCGCCAGCGGCAATTTTGAACTGAACGTGTTCAAGCCGCTGGTGATCCACAATTTCCTGCAGTCGGTGCGCCTGCTGGCCGACGGCATGGCCAGCTTCGACCAGCACTGCGCGGCCGGCATCGAGCCCAACCGCGAACGCATCGCCGAACTGGTCGACCGCTCGCTGATGCTGGTAACCGCGCTGAACCCCCACATCGGCTACGACAAGGCCGCCCAGATCGCCAAGAAAGCCCACAAAGAAAACCTGTCGCTGAAAGACGCGGCCCTGGCCCTGGGGTATGTGACGGAAGACCAGTTCGCCCAATGGGTGGTGCCTGCGGAGATGACTAACGCGGGGAGGTAGCTGGTTCGCCTTTCTTTCTTGCTTGGCGGCGGGGGTGGTTCTTGTGCCGCCGGCGCGTGGTGTGCGGGGTGGCCTCGGCTTCACGGTGCCGTCCGGGCGCCCCGCGCGCCCGGGCCCGGCCCCGAGGCGCCTCGGCCACCCCGCACACCACGCGCCGGCTCGCAATGGTGCCGTCCCGCTGCATGGCTGGGGCGGGCGGGGTTCTTCTGCTTCGTGGGGGCGTTGGTCTGGAAGAAGAAAATCTTGCGGGGCCGTCCCTGAACGCCGCCCTGCGCGGCGTTCAGGGACATTCGGGTGGTGGCTTGCCATGGTTGCTGAGTATGAAACAGGTGTCTGACTCCCGCAGGGTGTCAGACACCGAAGTGTGCAAAGGCTGTCTCAAGAGCACGGTGCCTGGCAATCAATAGCCAGGAATCCTTCTCAGCTACCGGCTCCGCCGGTCACGGCTACCCAGGCGGGGATCGTTGCTACCGACAGCAGCGTGCCCAGCGAGATCAGCAGCGCCACCATGCGCCCGTCGCCGCCCATCCGCATGGCCAGCACGTAGGCGGCTGACGCGGTGGGCAGGGCGGCGAACAGCAGCAGCATGCGCGATTCGGCGGGGGGCAGGCCGAACAGGCTGGCCGCGGCCAGGGCGGCCAGGGGCAGCAGCAGCAGTTTTACCGTCAGGATCCAGGCGATCAGCCGGCCCTGGCCCTGGCCGCCCTGCCAGGACAGGCTGGCGCCCACGCACAGGATGCCCAGCGCCAGCGAGGCCGCACCCAGGCGCGCCAGCACGGCGTCGATGGGGCCGGGCAGCTGCAGGCCCGCCAGGTTGCCGGCCAGGCCGAGCAGGGTGGCCATGAGCAGGGGATTGCGCAGCAGCTCGCGCAGCAGGCTGCTGCCGCCGTGGCGCGCCAGGCCGTACACCGCCGCGACGTTGGCGATGGGCACGGCGAAGCCGACGATCAGCGCCATGGTGGTCTGGCCGTGCGCGCCGCCCAGGCTGGCCGACAGTGCCAGCCCGATGTAGGTATTGAAGCGGTAGCCGCACTGCGCCGCCGAGGCCAGCGCCAGCGGTTGCGCGCGCAGGGCGCGGCCGCCCAGCCAGGCCAGCGCCACCCCGGCCACCACCACGGCGGCCGTGGCCTGCAGCAGCGCCAGGGCGCTGCCGGCGCTGATGGGGGTGCGCAGGATCGCCTGGAACAGCATGGCCGGGAACAGCACGAAATACACCATGCGCTCTGTTCCGGCGAAAAATTCGCGGTTGAAACCCAGTTTGTGGCGCATCAGCCACCCCAGGGCGACCAGCAGGAAATCCGGCAGAACAAGTAGGGCGACCGACATCAAAATTCTGAAAAGTTGGGGAAAATACCGCGTGTTTCGGCCGCGCGAACAGGCCGTTTTGCTGCTATTCTCCCCGAATTCGGCAGAGCGCGTGTGCCCCATGCACGCTGGATTTCATATACTTCGCTCGCCCGTCTTCGCAGCGGACTGCTTATCGGCGGTTCGCTGTAGCCTGCACAATCGGCCCCCATACAGGGGGCCTGCACCTGGAGGAAATACAACAATGATGATCAAAGCACGTACCCTGGCATCGGCTATCGCGCTGGCCACCGGCCTGGCGGCCACGTCCGCCGCCGTGGCCGCGGACGCTTATCCCAGCAAGCCGATCCGCGTGATCGTGCCGTTCGCGCCGGGCGGTTCCACCGACATCATCGCGCGCCTGGTTACCCAGCGCATGAGCCAGGAACTCGGCCAGCCGATGGTCGTCGAGAACAAGGGCGGCGCCGGCGGCGCCATCGGCGCGGCCGAAGCGGCCCGCGCCGACGCCGACGGCTACACCCTGTCGATCGCCACGGTCTCCACCATGGCCGTCAACTCGGCATGCCGCCCCAACGACCTGCCCTACGATCCCATCAAGGACTTCCAGCCGGTCACCAACTTCGCCAACACCGCCAACGTGGTGTCGGTGAACCCCAAGTTCCCCGCCAAAGACTTCAAGGGCTTCCTCGAAGAACTGAAGAAGAACCCCGGCAAGTATTCGTACGGCAGCTCGGGCACCTGCGGCGTGCTGCACCTGATGGGCGAGTCGTTCAAGATCGCCACCGGCACCGACATCGTGCACGTGCCCTACAAGGGTTCGGGCCCGGCCGTGGCCGACGCCGTCGGCGGCCAGATCGAAATCCTGTTCGACAACCTGCCGTCGTCCATGCCGCAAATCCAGGCCGGCAAGCTGCGCGCCATGGCCATTGCCTGGCCCGAGCGCATCGACGCCATCAAAGACGTGCCCACCTTCAAGGAAGTCGGCTACCCGCAGCTGAACCAGCCGGTGTGGTACGGCCTGCTGGCGCCCAAGGGCACGCCGATGGACATCGTCAACAAGCTGCGCGACGCGGCGGTGGTGGCCCTGAAAGACCCGAAGGTCATCGAAGCCCTCGACAAGCAGGGTTCGGCGCCGTCGGGCAACACGCCGGAAGAATTCGCCAAGGAAATCCAGGAGCAATACAACTGGGCGAAGGACATCGTCAAGAAGAGCAACATCTCGCTGAACTAAGCCGCGCGCGCGGCGGCGGGCCGGCAAGGCCTGCCGCCGCCGCACAGCACACGGGCGCCCGCGGGCGCCCGTTTTTTTCAAGACTCGCCGGGCAGCTGGCGGGCCAGCTCGGCGCAGGCGTGGCGCAGCCGCTCGATGAATTCGCGATGCAGCGCCGACAGCGGGTCTTGCGTGCGCGTCAGGATGCTGAGCGGCACTTTCAGCGGCGGGTCGAGGCGGCGCACCACCATGCCCGGCCGCAGCATGGCCCGCACGGTGATGGCGTCGACAATGGCCTCGCCGCATCCCGCGTCGGCCAGGGCGCAGGCCACGTAATGGGTTTGCACCTGGATGGCCACGTCGGGATCCAGGCCCTGCGCGTCCAGCGCCATTTGCAGCAGCGAGCCCGACGCATCGCGCGAGTCCAGCACGATCAGTGTGTCGTCGACCAGGTCGGCCAGCCGGGTGGCGCCGCCGCCGGGCTTGCGTCCCAGGTGCACCAGTTCGGTATGGCCCAGTGTCGCTCGGGTCAGGCCGGGATAATCGTGCATGTCGAACGTGACGGCCAGGTCCAGCTCGCGCGCCAGCAGGCCCTGCACCAGTTCGGCGCTGTGATAGGTGTGGATGTCGAACGTGATGCCGGGCCGCGCGTCGCGGCTGGCCCGCACCACCTGGGGCAGCAGGCCCAGCCCCAGCGCCGGCGCGCAGCCCAGCCGCAAGTGGCCGTGCGGGCGTTCGCGCAGGCTGGCGGCCAGCCTGCGCACGCTGTTCAGGTCCTGGTTCAGGCGCGAGACTTCGGGGGTCAGGATTTCGGCTTCGCGGGTGGCCACCAGGCGGCCCTTGACGCGCTCGAACAGCTTGAAGCCCAGCTGCGCCTCGGCATGCGCCAGCAGCTTGCTGGCCGCGGGCTGGGAAATATGCAGCGCGGCCGCCGCTTCGGTCAGCGAGCCGGTGCGGCGGATGGCCTCGAAAATTTCTATGTGGCGCAGGCGCATGTCGGAATGTGGCGGTAAAAGAGGGGGCTTGTTTGCCCTAGGCATTCTATTGCGATAATGCCCGCGTCGGCGCCGCGTCTGGCGCCGTGCAACTTTGCGGGAGACTCCGATGCGTGTTCATCGATGGGCGGGCGCCTGGTGCGCCGCGCTGCTGTGCGGCGCCGCCGCCGCGCAGCCGGCCGCCCCGGCGGCGCACGAAAGCATCAATCCGGAAGCCGCCTCGGGCTATACGGCCAGGCAGGCCGTGACGGCGCAGCGCTTCATGGTGGCGACGGCCAATCCGCTGGCCACGCAGGCCGGCTATCGCATCCTGCAGGCGGGCGGCAGCGCGGTGGACGCCGCCATTGCCGCGCAGTTGGTGCTGGGCCTGACCGAGCCGCAATCGTCGGGCATCGGCGGCGGCGGGTTCATGGTGCACTACGCCGCGCAAAGCCATGAACTGCGTGTCTACGACGCGCGCGAGACCGCCCCGGCGGCGGCCCGGCCCGACCGCTTCATGCGCGACGGCAAGCCGCTGCCGTTCAGGCAGGCGGTCAACAACGGGATGTCGGTCGGCACGCCCGGCTTGCTGCGCGGCCTTGAGCTGGCCCACCGGCAGCAGGGCAGGCTGCCCTGGCGCAGCCTGTTCGAGCCGGCCATCGCGCTGGCCACACAGGGTTTCGAAGTGTCGCCGCGGCTGCATGCCCTGCTGGCCGATGCGCGCGCCGAGCTGGCCGCCCAGCCGGCGGCCGCGCGCTATTTCTATGGCCCCGACGGCCAGCCCTGGCCGGTGGGCCATGTGCTGAAGAACCCGCAATACGCCGAGGTGCTGCGCCGGGTGGCCGACAAAGGCGCCGATGCGTTCTACCACGGCGAGATCGCGCACGACATCGTGGCGGCCGTGCGCGCGCATGCCACGCCGGGCGACCTGAGCGTGGCCGACCTGGCGGCCTACCGCCCGCGCGTGCGCGAGGCGGTTTGCGGCGAGTACCGTGCCTATCGCCTGTGCGGGCCGCCGCCGCCCAGCAGCGGCCCGCTGGCCGTGCTGCAGATGCTGGGCATCCTGCAGCATTTCCCCATGGCCCGGCTGGGGTCTGACAGCGTCGAGGCGGTGCATTATTTCGCCGAGGCCGGCCGCCTGGCATTTGCCGATCGCGGCTTTTACGTGGCGGACCCGGCCTTCGCCAAGGTGCCGGTGCGCGCGATGCTCGACCCGCAGTACCTGGCCCGCCGGGCCGCGCTGATCCGCCCCGACCGCGCCATGGGCACGGCCCTGCCGGGCGATCCGGCCGGGCTGCTGGCCCGCCGCGCGCGCGACGACGCGCTGGAAGTGCCGTCGACCTCGCACCTGGCGGTGGTCGATGCGCAGGGCAACGTATTGTCGATGACCAATTCCATCGAATCGGCTTTCGGCAGCAAGATATTCGTGCGCGGGTTCCTGCTGAACAACGAGCTGACGGATTTCTCGCTGTCGTTCAAAGACCCCGAAGGCCGGCTGGTGGCCAACCGCGTGCAGCCGGGCAAGCGGCCCCGCAGTTCGATGGCGCCCATGATCGTGTTCCGCGACGGCAAGCCCTACATGGCAGTGGGCTCGCCCGGCGGCAGCGCCATCATCAATTACGTGGCCAAGACGCTGGTGGGGGTGCTGGACTGGCAGCTGGATATCCAGCAGGCGATCTCGCTGCCCAATATGGGCAGCCGCAACCAGGCCACCGAGGTAGAGCGGGGCACGGCGCTGGAAAACATGATGCCCGCCCTGCGCGGCATGGGGCACGAGGTGAAGGCCGTGGACTTCCCGAGCGGCATCCAGGGCATTGTCATCGACGGCGGCCGCCTGGTGGGCGGCGCCGACCCGCGCCGCGAAGGGCTGGTGCTGGGAGAATAAGGTCCCACCCCCGAAGCGCTGCGCGCTTCCCCCTCAAGGGGGCGACGCAGGCGGACCGGCGGAGCCGGATCCGCCGCGTCCCCGATTCAGCGGTACAGCGACTATCTCGATTCTACGGCTTCAGCCACCTGCGTCACCTGACCTCTGGCTGGGGCCGGTCAGTCACCTGCTTCGGCGCGGATTTCGGCGTCGTGCTCGCCCAGGGCGGGGGGCGGGCGGCGCAGGGTGGCGGGCGTGCGCGACAGCTTGATGGGTGAGCCCACGCCGCGGTAGTCGCCCTGTTCCAGCACCATGCCGCGGTGATGCGTGTGCGGATGGCGCAGCACATCTTCGACGTTCTGCACGGCCGCGGCCGGCACGCCTTGGCGCAGCAGCTGTTCGGCCAGCGCCGCGGCGTCGTGCCGCGCCAGCAGCGCGGCCAGTTCGCCGCGCAGGGCCTCGCGATGCTGCAGGCGGCTGGCGTTGCTGGCAAAGCGCGCGTCGTCCGCCAGCTGCGGGGCTTCGAGCGCCCGCGCCAGCGCCGCGAACTGCCGGTTGTTGCCCACCGCCAGGAAGATTGGCCCGCTGCGCGTGGGCAGGGTTTCGTAGGGGGCGATGTTGGGATGGGCGTTGCCGGTGCGGCCCGGCACCTTGCCGCTGTAGAAATAATTGGCCGCATGCGGATGCAGCAGCGACACCGCGCAGTCGTACAGGGTGATGTCCAGGAACTGGCCCAGCCCGCTGCGCGCCCGCTCGTTCAGCGCCAGCAGCACCGCCACCGCCGCGTTCAGGCCGGTGACCATGTCGACCACGGGCAGGCCCACGCGCGTGGCCTCGCCGTCGGCGTCGCCGTTGACGCTCATCAGGCCGCACATGGCCTGCGCGCAGGCATCGTAGCCGGGCAGGCCGCCCAGCGGCCCGTCGGCGCCGAAGCCGCTGACGCGGCAGTGGATCAGGCGCGGAAACGCCGCGCTCAGCGCGTCGTACCCCAGGCCCCATTTTTCCAGCGTGCCAGGCTTGAAGTTCTCGACCAGCACGTCGGCGTCGGCCAACAGCCGGCGCAGCAGTTCCTGGCCGGCCGGCTGCGACAGGTCGAGCGACATGCCGCGCTTGTTGCGGTTGACGCCGATGAAGTACGACGCCGTGTCGCCCAGGAACGGCGGCCCCCAGCCGCGTGTTTCGTCGCCGGCGGGCGGCTCGATCTTGATGACGTCGGCGCCGTGGTCGGCCAGCAGCTGCGTGCAGTAGGGGCCGCCCAGCACGCGCGACAGGTCGATGACCCGGCAGCCCGCCAGGGCGCCGGCTTGCAGCGTAGGGATAGGCATTGGATGTCCTCAGTCCATGGCCACGTGGGCTTCCCGGATGATGTCGCGCCACTTGGGTACCTGCGCGTCGATGAACGACGCCAGGCCTTGCGGGGTTTTATCGTCGGCTTCGACGATGCCCTGTTTGTGCAGCGCCTGTTTCACGCCAGGCTCGGCCAGGGTGGCGATGAAGGCCTGGTTCAGGCGGGCCACCACGTCGGCGGGAGTGCCGCGCGGCGCCACGATGCCGAAGAAGACGCTGACGTCGTAGCCGGGCAGGCCCTGCTCGGCGATGGTGGGCAGGTCGGGCAGCGCGTCGGAACGTTCGGCGCTGGCCAGGCCGATGGCGCGCAGGGTGCCGGCCTGCACATGGGGCAGCGCCGTCAGGATGTCGGTGAACGACATCGATACCTGGCCGCCCAGCAAGTCGTTCAGCGCCGGACCGGTGCCTTTGTACGGCACGTGCAGAATCTGCGTGCCCGCCATCTTGTTGAACAGGATGCCGGCCAGGTGCGACGAGGCGCCGTTGCCCGACGAGGCATAGCTGAGCTTGTCGGGGTTCTTCTTGGCGTAGGCGATCAGTTCCTGCACGTTGTGCACGGGCACCGACGGATGCACGGTCAGGATGTTGGGCAGGTGCCCGATGCGGATGACGGGCGCGAAGCTCTTCTGCGGATCGTACTGCTGGTTCTTGTACAGGCTGACATTGATGGCCAGCGGCCCCGAGGTGCCGAACAGGATGGTGTAGCCGTCGGGCTTGGCGTTGGCGACGTATTCGGCGCCGATGTTGCCGCCCGCGCCGCTGCGGTTTTCCACCACCACGGTCTGTCCCAGCTGGTCTTTCAGGCCGTCGGCCAGGCGCCGCGCCATGGCGTCGGTGGGGCCGCCGGGCGGGAAGGGCACCACCAGGGTCACGGGCCGGTCGGGGTAGGTGTCGGCGGCGGATGCGGGGGCGGACGCCAGAATGGCGGCGCCTGCCAGGGCCAGGCAGAAAATGCGGCGTTGCATGGTTGTCTCTCCAGAGGTCGATGGGCGCGCTCTCGCCCGCTGGGCGGGTCGGATGGCGCTGTTGTAGAAACGGCCGGCCGCGGCCGGCCGGCGGGTTACAGGGCGTGGGCCAGCATGGCGCGGCAGGCGGCGTCTTCGTCGGCGGGAATGGCGCAGGGGTCGCGCGGCGCCAGGCGGTGCAGCAGCACCTGGTCGGCCAGTACGCCGCGGGCGGCCAGGCCGGGCGCGCGCGCTTCCATGCGCAGCGCCGCCAGCGACAGCGCGTGGTACAGCGCCGATGCGGCCTGGCGGGCCAGGTCGGGGCGGTCGTGCAGGGCGGCGTGGCCGGCCAGCGCAAAGGCGCCGTCGAGCGCCCGCGCCTGGTTGTCGGCCAGCGCGGGTGCGCAGGGCGCGCCTTCTTGCAGCAGGGTGTCGATGTGCCGGCGCAGCGCGGGCAGGGCGTCGGTTTTCTGGATGGCGCGCAGGACGTCCAGCGCCACGATATTGCTGGTGCCTTCCCAGATCGACCCCAGGTGCGCGTCGCGCACCAGCCGGGCTTCGACGAACTCTTCGATGTAGCCGCAGCCGCCGCGCACTTCCATGCCGTCGCCGGTGACCTTGCGCGCGTCGCGGCAGGCGCGGAACTTGATCAGCGGCGTCAGGATGCGGGCCAGCGCGGCGGCGTCGGCATTTTGTTCGGCGTTGGCCAGCGCCACCGCCGTCTGGAACATGACGCTGCGCGCCTGCTCGGCCCACACGGTCATCTTGGCCAGCTGGCGGCGCATCAGCGGCATGTCGATCAGGCGCTTGCCGAAGGCGCGGCGATGCTGCGCGAAATAGGTGGCCTCGGTGACGGCGCGGCGCATCAGGCCGGCGGCGCGCATGCCGTTGGACAGCCGCGAGTTGTTGATCATGTCGGCCATCTGCTTGAAGCCCTGGCCGCGTTCGCCCACCAGCCAGGCCAGCGCGCCTTCCAGGCGGATTTCGCCGCTGGCCATCGAGCGCGTGCCCAGTTTGTTCTTCAGGCGCAGGATGCGGTAGGCGTTGTGCGTGCCGTCGGGCAGGTCGCGCGGCAGCAGGAACAGCGACACGCCCTTCAGGCCGTCGGCCGGTTCGCTGCGCGCCAGCACCATGGCGAAGCCGGCGTCGGGATTGGAGCAGAACCATTTGTCGCCGTGCAGCCGCCAGCTGCCGTCGGCATGCGGCTCGGCGCGGGTGGCGGTGGCGCTGACGTCCGAGCCGGCGCCCTGTTCGGTCATGAACATGGCGCCCTGGCGCAGTTCGTCGAAATCTTGCGAAGTGACCTGCGGCAGCACGCGTTCGACCAGGGCCGGATCGCCGAACTTGCGCAGCGTGCGGGCCAGCGAGTCGGTCATGCTGACCGGGCAGCACAGGCCGAACTCGCCCTGCACGAACAGGTGGCTGAGCGCGTATTTGGCCGCCGGCGGCATGGGCTCGGGCCAGCCCAGCACGCCGCCGCGGTGCGACAGCGCGGCCAGGCCGAATTCGCTATAGGCCAGCCGCTCGAGCTCGACATAGGCGGGGTGCTTGTGCACGCGCGATTCGTCCTGCCCGCTGCGGTTGCGCACCGACAGGGTGGGCGGGTTCTGGTCGGCGACCGCGGCCAGCGCGTCGATGTGGCCGCCGGCCAGCGCGCCCAGGCGATCCAGGTGCGGCAGCAGATGGGCGTGCAGGGCGGGCGGCAGGTACAGGGCGCACAGCCCGGCGGCGTACGGGTCGGCGCTGAACAGGTTCAGGCCGCGCGAATCCGGGACGTCGGTGGCGGGGGCGGCGGAATGGGGGGTGGACATGGCGGGCGCTCGGATAGCAGGAAAGTGCATGGTCGCGCAGGCCATTTATCTATACAAATACTGTTTTTGTGTAGAACAATACATAGAAAATATAGATTGCAATGCACCCGAGGCACGCCATGGACCTGGAACCCCGCCTGTTGCGGTATTTCATCGCGGTGGCTGAAGAACGCCATTTCAGCCGCGCCGCGGCCCGGCTGCACCTGTCGCAGCCGCCGCTCAGCTATGCCATCCGCCAGCTGGAAGCCACGCTGGGCGTGCGCCTGCTGGAACGCACCAGCCGGCACGTGGCGCTGACCGAGGCGGGCCGCGTGCTGTACCGCGAAGCCCAGGCGCTGCTGCGCCAGTCGGAAGCCATCGGCACCCTGGTGCAGCGTGTCGACGCCGGGCTGCGCGGCCGGCTGCGCATCGGTTTCGTGGGCTCGATGCTGTATCGCGGGCTGCCGGACCTGCTGGCCGCGATGCGCACGGCGCTGCCCGATGTCGAACATGTGCTGACCGAGCTGAATTCCCACGACCAGATCGAGGCGGTGCGCCGCGGCGAGCAGGACCTGGGCTTCATTCACGCCAACCCGGCCCCTGAAGAGGTGCAGACGCTGGACCTGGTGGCAGAGCCGTTCGTGCTGTGCGTGCCCGACACGCACCGCCTGGCGCGGCGCCGGCGGGTATCGCTGCAGGCGCTGGCGGACGAGGACTTCATTCTGTTCGCGCGCGCGGCGTCGCCCAGCTATCACGAGACGGTGCTGTCATTGTGCGTGACGGCGGGTTTCCATCCGGCCATTCGCCATGAAGTGCGGCACTGGCTGAGCGTGGCGGCGCTGGTGTCGCAGGGGCTGGGCGTGTCCATCGTGCCGGCCTGCCTGGCGCGCAGCGGCCTGGCGGGCACCCGCTTCATCGCCTTCGACCACCAGGCGCGCTCGGTCAGCCAGGCGATCTGGCCGCGCGACACGGATTCGCCGCTGCTGCGCACGGCGGTGGAACTGGTGCGAGCGCAGTACGCGGGGCGGGAGCAGGGCGGCGGCCGGATGCGCGCTATGGCATCGGCGGCGCCGCCAGCGAGCCTTCCATGACCACCACGGCCTGGCCCGCCACGCCCGCCCGGACGCCGTCGGCGCGCGGCTCGGCGTGCGCCAGCAACAGGCTGGGGCGGCCCATGTCCACGCCCTGGCCTACGCGCAGGTGCAGCATGCCGTTGCCGCGCAGCGCGGCCCGCAGCGCGGTGGCCGCGGCGGTGGCGCTGCCGGTGGCGGGGTCTTCGGTCATGCGGCCGGTGAACATGCGGGCCTGCAGGTCGGTGGGGCTGTCGATCTGGTCCGTGCCGGTGTCGGTGGTGTAGGCGTAGATGGATTTCGCGCCCAGCCGCGGCATCAGGGCGGCGTAGCCGCCGGCATCCGGCGCCGCGCGGCGCAGCGCATCGCGGCTGGCCAATTGGACGACCAGGAAGGCGAGCCCCACCGACACCACCTGGGGGGCGTGCTCGGACAGCTGGATGTCGGCCTCGTCCAGCTTCAGCGCCCGCGCCACGGCCTGCGCCGGCGCCTGTTCGCCGCGCGACAGCGGCTCGGGCGCCAGCAGCTCGGCGCCCTCGATGCCCCGGGCGCCCGCGGCCAGCGCAATGCGCACCAGGCCCGCCGCTTCTTCGAACACGAACCTGTCCGGCGCCGGCGCGCCCGCCAGCGCCAGCTCGCGCGCCAGCACGACGGCGGTGCCGATGTTCGGATGCCCCGCGAACGGCACTTCGCGGTCGGGGGTGAAGATCCTGACCTGGGCGGTATGCGCCGGGTCGTGGGGCGGCAGCACGAAGCTGGTTTCGGAATAGTTGAACTCGCGGGCGATGCGCTGCATCTGCGCGCTGTCCAGGCCCTGGGCGTCGAGCACGACGGCCAGCGGGTTGCCGCAATAGGCCTGGCTGGTGAAGACATCGGCGGTAACGTAGCGGTAGCGCATCTGGGCGTGTCCCATGCTGGATGAAGCAGGCACTATAGGCGCATGGGGCAGGGCGCGACAGGCACAGAATTGTTGGTTTCACGCCATAACAGCGCGGCGCGGCACGGTTCCAGGGTGTTCCGTTGTTTGCATGGTTATTTCAGGGCCGCATGGCCGGCCGCCGCCGCGCGGCCGGCGGTTCGCCCCTGGGCGCGGCGCGTGGCGCGGCCTGCGCGGGGCCGGCGCGGTAACAAACATAGCGACCTTTACACGCCTGGATTCAGGCCGGGGGGCGGCGTTTCGAAATAATGGGTTGTTGCCATTGCCAGACGATTGCCCAGGGGTACGTTCCCTGCGCTTACGCTTATCCGACTCATGCCTGTTCCGTATTCACGGCCCGCCAAGCGCGCCGGCCTGTTGGCGGTGGCCTTGCTGCTGGCCGCCTGCAAGGCCGCGCCGACCATCGATGAACGCGATTCCTTCACACAGGGGAACACGTATACCCGCAGTTTCGCCGGTTCCAGCGAGGTGGCCTGCGAGGCCGGGCGGCGGTCGCTGCTGGGCCAGGGGTACATCATCGACAAGGCCGAACCCAACCGGGTCAGCGGGCACAAGAACTACCAGGACCACGAAAACGACGACCAGCACGCGCAGATCCTGTTCAACGTGGATTGCGCGCCCAGCGGCGACGGCAACGCCGTTGTGTATGTCAGCGCGCTGCGCGAGCTGTACACCATGAAGAAGTCCAGCAATTCGGCCAGCGTGGGCCTGAGCGTGCTGGGCGCGGTGTCCATGCCGGTGGGGGCCAGCGACGATTCGCTGGTCAAGACGTCCAGCGAAACCATATCGCGCGGCGCGTTTTATGAAGGGTTCTTCGAACAGGTCGAGCGCAACCTGGCGTCGGCCCGGGCCGCTATCAATTCGGGCACCACGCCGGGGCAGAATCCGCGCAAGGCGAACGGCGCCGCGGCCAAGCCGGGGTCGGGCGCGCCGGGCGCGCCGCCGGCGGCGCCGCAAGCCCCGGCGCGCCAGCCGGCGGCGCCGGCCGCCACGCCTGCAGCGCCGGCCACGCCCGCCACGCCGCGCTGATTATCTATTCGCCGATCGGGCGTATCACCCTGGCCGGATTGCCGCCGACAAACGTATTGCGCGGCACGTCTCTGGTGACGACGGCGCCCGCGCCGACCACCGAGTTTTCACCCACCGCGACGCCGCCGATAATGATTGCGCCGGCGCCGATCCAGACGTTTTTTTCGATGGCGATGGGCCTGGCGACCACGCCGTCGCGCCGTTGCGCGGGTTCGATGGGGTGGCCCGTGGTCAGCAGGCTGACGTTCGGCCCGATCATCACTTCGTCGGCGATGTCGAGCCCGCCCAGGTCATAAAACGTGCAGTTCTGGTTGATGAAAACATTCCGGCCGACGCGGATATCCACGCCGTTGGCGGTGTAGAACGGCGGAATCAGCAAGACGCTGTCGTCCACCGGCCGGCCCGTCAGTTCGCTGAACAGGGCCCGCACTTCGTCGGCCTCGTTGAATGTCAGGCGGTTGAGCCTGGCGGTGATCGCCATCGCCCGCTTGACCCTGGCCAGCATGGCGGCCGATTCGGGCGTCCCGCGCGGAATGACGAGGGTACGGTCTGCTTTGGTCATGCCGGCCCTTCGCACGCGGCCGGGCGTTGCGGCACGGCCGGGTCACCCACGGCGCGCCGCCTCGATGGCGGCGATGTCGATCTTGGTCATTTCCATCATCGCATCGAAGGCGCGCTTGGCGGCGGCGGGGTCGGGGTCGGCAATGGCGTCGGTCAGGGCCCGCGGCGTGATCTGCCACGACAGGCCCCATTTGTCTTTGCACCAGCCGCAGGCGCTTTCCTGGCCGCCGTTGTCGACGATGGCATGCCACAGGCGGTCGGTTTCGGCCTGGTCGTCGGTGGCGATCTGGAACGAGAAGGCCTCGTTGTGCTTGAAGGCCGGGCCGCCGTTCAGGCCCAGGCAGGGAATGCCGGCCACGGTGAATTGCACCGTCAGTACGTTGCCCTGCTTGCCCGAGGGATAGTCGCCGGGCGCGCGCAGAACCCTGCCCACGGCGCTGTCGGGGAAGGTCCGGGCGTAGAACTGGGCGGCATCCAGGGCGTCGTTGTCGTACCAGAGGCAGATCGTGTTCTTGCTGACCATGAGGGTCTCCTTTAAAGGCCAGCGCGCTGCCAGCGCAGTCGCGCGAACGGTGCTTGCACCCTTGACGTTAACGCATCGGCAGGCCGGCAGGGGCCGGAATTTGTTGTGCCCGCGTTCGTGGCCGGCGTCACGGCCGATCCCGGCGGCGGCGCCGGTTTATGATGGGGCGCAGGCGCTGGACCAACTTGAGGAAAATTGCTGTATGACCCTGACGATCGAAGCGTCTGGCGGCCGGCGGGTGCCGGCGTGAAAGTGTCCGGGGCAGGAACGCTCGCCATCACCCTGGCAGTGCAATCGCTGGTCGCGGCCGCGGCCCTGGTGGTGCCGGTGCTGGCGCCGGTGCTCAGCGCCTCGGCCGGCGTCGGCGCGGAACTGATCGGCGTATACGTCGCGCTGATGTATGTGGGGGCCATGGCCGGCAGCCTGATGGCCGGCGGCTGGGTGGCGCGGCTGGGGGCCATCCGGGCCAGCCAGTGGGGGCTGGCGCTGTGCGCGCTGGGCCTGTTGTGCAGCCTGTCCGGGCAGGTGCCGCTGCTGGCCGTGGGCGCGGTGCTGCTGGGGCTGGGCTACGGGCCCATCACGCCGGCCAGTTCGCACTTGCTGATCCGGACCACGCCGGCCCACCGCATGTCTTTCGTTTTCTCGGTCAAGCAGACCGGCGTGCCGCTGGGCGGCGTGCTGGCGGGGCTGCTGGCGCCCAAGATGGAAATCGCCATCGGCTGGCGCGGCACGCTGCTGGCCACCGCGCTGGCCTGCCTGGCCTGCGCGGCGCTGGCGCAGCTGGTGCGCGCCCAGCTGGATGCCGACCGCAAGCCGGAGCGGCGCGCCGGCCTGGGCGACTTGCGCACGCCGCTGGCCTTGATCTTCTCGCGCCGCTCGCTGGCGATGCTGGCGGGCGCGTCGCTGTGTTTCTCGGCGGTGCAGTGGTCGTTCAGCGCGTATGTGGTCACCTATCTGCACGACAGCCTGGCCTACACGCTGGTGATGGCGGGCGTGATGCTGTCGGTGGGCCAGGTGGCCGGCGTGGTGGGGCGCCTGATATGGGGCTGGTGCGCCGACCGCTACCTGGGGGCGGTCGCAACGCTGGCCCTGCTGGCGCTGCTGATGGCCCTGGGCTCGGTCACGCTGGCGCTGCTGCCGGCAGGCACGCCGGTGCCTGTCGTGGCCCTGGCGCTGATCGTGCTGGGCGCGGCCGGCGTGGGCTGGAACGGCGTGTACCTGGCCGAAGTGGCGCGTCAGGCGCCGGCCGGCAAGACCGGCCTGGCCACCGGCGGCGCGCTGACCTGCACGTTCCTGGGCGTGGTGCTGGGCCCGCCGGCCTTCGGCGCCATGGCCTCGCTGCTCGACAGCTACCGCATTGCCTTCGTCCTGATTTCCATCCCGGCGCTGCTGTTCGGCCTGCTGCTGATCATCCAGCGGCGCCGTTTCCAGGCCCAGGCGTCCGCGGCCCGCGAGCCGCCCGCATAGTCCGTCTGTCCCCGCCGCGGCTATGGCGGCAGCTGCGCGGCATGGCCGCGTTCAAGGCACCCGGGCCGCAGGGCAGCCTGCATGGCGCCGGCCGGCCATCGAGTAGACTTTTCATTTGTCTGCCTCGATAGTACCGGCCGCCATGGCGCAGAATATCTACGATCACCCTGATTTCTTTGCCGGCTACAGCCAGTTGCCCCGGCAGGTGCGCGGGCTGGATGGCGCGCCTGAATGGCCGGCGATTCGCGCGCTGCTGCCCGATCCGGGCGGCCGGCGCATCGTCGATCTGGGTTGCGGCTTCGGCTGGGCCTCGCGCTGGTTTCGCGAGCAGGGCGCCGCCTCGGTGCTGGGCCTGGACTTGTCGCGGAACATGATCGCGCGGGCCCGGGCCGACACCGCGGATGCGGCGATCGAGTACCGCATCGCCGATCTCGACACGCTGCAGCTGCCCGCGGAGGCATTCGACTTGGCCTATAGCTCGCTGGCCTTCCACTATGTCCGGGATTTCGGGCGCCTGGCTCGTGTAATTCACCAGGCGCTGGCTCGCGGCGGCCGGCTCGTCTTCACCATCGAGCATCCGGTCTTCATGGCGGCGGCGCAGCCGCGCTGGATCAGTGACGGACAGGGCCGCCAGACCTGGCCGGTCAATCAATATGCCATTGAAGGCGAGCGCCGCACGGACTGGTACACCAAGGGTGTCCTGAAATTCCACAGAACCCTGGGCACGACTCTGAACACGCTGATCGACGCGGGTTTCCACATCCGCAGGGTCGAGGAGTTCGCTCCCAGCGCCGAGCAGGTCCGGCAGATGCCGCAATTGAAAGAAGAACTGGAGCGCCCCATGATGCTGATGGTGTCTGCGTCCACGTAGATGAAGAGACCGGCATGGATTTCTACGACAGCCTTGCTTCGCGGTATCACCTGGTCTTTCCCGATTGGGACCATTCCATCCAGAGGCAAGGCGAACAGCTCGACCAGGTGATCCAGCAACAGTGGCCCGGGCGCCGCACGGTGCTGGACGTCTCCTGCGGCATCGGAACCCAGGCCCTGGCGCTGGCGGCGCGCGGTTATTCGGTTGCCGGGTCGGATCTCTCGGCAAAAGAGATCGAGCGCGCCCGCCGCGAGGCGGACCAGCGCGGACTGGCCATACGCTTCCAGGTGTGCGACATGCGGGCGGCGCATGACGCGCACGGCGGCGGGCACGATCTCGTGATTTCGTGCGACAACTCGGTGCCCCACCTGACCACCGACGATGACCTGCTGCTGGCGTTCCGGCAGTTCGCGGCATGCCTGCGCCCCGGCGGGGGATGCCTGATCACCGTCCGAGACTATGAGCAGGAAGAACGCGGGAAAAACCTGCTCAGGCACTACGCGCCGCGGGTCGAAGGCGGCAAGCGTTATGTGCCGTTCCAGGTCTGGGATTTCGATGGCGAACACTACGACCTGTCTTTCTTCCTTGTTGAAGAAGATCTGGCGACAGGCCGGGCCGCCACCCAGGTAATGCGCTCGCGCTATTACGCCATCTCGGCCGCCC
This sequence comes from Bordetella petrii, assembly GCF_017356245.1. Taxonomy (NCBI): domain Bacteria; kingdom Pseudomonadati; phylum Pseudomonadota; class Betaproteobacteria; order Burkholderiales; family Alcaligenaceae; genus Bordetella; species Bordetella petrii. The sequence goes on along the minus strand of NZ_JAFMZZ010000001.1, from coordinate 2,350,864 downwards.
GGCTGTGTGAGCTGATGCGGAAGGCCGGTTTCACGGACGTGAAACGGCTCGATGGCGTTTTCTATCAGCCGGTGCTGGTCGGCACCAAACCCGCGGCTTGATCGCCGCGGCGGCTTCAGGTGGTGGGCAGCGCCAGCCCCATGGCCGCGAACAGCCCGCCGCAGGTCTTGTTGAAGCGCTTGCCGGCGCGTTCCAGAAATGGCCGCACCCGGTGCGCGCCGCGCGCCAGGCCGTATTCGACGATGAATTCCATGGCCGCGAAGGTGGCCGCCATGACGGCGAACTGGACGGCCAGGCTGCGCGCCGGGTCGATGAACTGCGGCAGGAAGGCGCCGAAGAACAGCAGGGCCTTGGGGTTGGAAACCGCCGACAGCAGGCCCTGGCCGAACAGGCGCGCGGGCCGCGCGGCCGGCATGGCGGGGCTGGCCTGCAGCTGCACCGCGGGCGCGCGCCACAGCTGGATGCCCAGGTACACCAGGTAGGCCCCGCCCACCCATTTCAGCAGGATCAGCGCCGGCGACCAGGCCGCCAACAGCGCGCTGATGCCCAGCATCGACAGGCCGATCACCAGGCTGAAGCCCAGCGTGCCGCCGGCGATGGTGCACAGCGCCTTGCGGTGGCCATGCAGCGCGCCGTGCGTCAGGGCCAGCAGGGTGTTGGGGCCGGGCGTCAGCGACAGGCCGGTGACGGCAACCAGATAGAGCAGCCAGGTGTGCAGGGTCATGTCAGTGGCTTACCGGAACACCACGGTCTTGTTGCGGTTGAGCAGGATGCGGTGCTCGACGTGGCTGCGCACCGCGCGCGCCAGCACCAGCGATTCGACGTCGCTGCCGACCTGGGTCAGGTCTTGGGCGGTCATGGTGTGGTCGACACGCTCGATGTCCTGCTCGATGATCGGGCCTTCATCCAGGTCGGATGTCACGTAGTGCGCCGTGGCGCCGATGATTTTCACGCCGCGCGTATGGGCCTGGTGATAGGGGCGGGCGCCCTTGAAGCTGGGCAGGAAGCTGTGGTGGATGTTGATGGCGCGGCCCGTCAGCGCCACGCACATTTCGGGCGACAGGATCTGCATGTAGCGCGCCAGCACCACCAGGTCGATCTGCTGGCTTTCCACCAGCGCCAGCACCTGCTTTTCCTGTTCGGCCTTGGTGTCGGCGCTGACCGGCAGGTGGTGGAACGGGATGCCGTACGAGGCCGCCAGGCCGGCGTAGTCGTTGTGGTTCGAGACGATGGCGGCGATCTCGGCGCGCAGCTGGCCGCTTTGCACGCGGAACAGCAGGTCGTTCAGGCAGTGCCCCTGCTTGCTGACCATGATCAGCAGGCGCGCCTTGCGGTGCGCGTCGTGAATCTGCCAGTCCATGCCGTAGGCGCCGGCCAGCGTGCCGAACTGTTCGCGCAGGGCGGCCTCGGCCACCGCCGCGGGCAGGTTGAAGTGCACGCGCAGGAAAAAGCGGCCGGTTTCGTCGTCGCCGAACTGCTGCGAATCGAGAATGTTGCAGCCCAGCTCGAACAGCAGGCCGCTGACGCGGTAGACGATGCCGGTGCGGTCGGGGCAGGACAGGGTCAGGATGTAGTCGTTGTGCTGCATGATGTGCAAGAAAAATCGGTACGGCGCTAGGGCGCCAGGCGCGCCAGGGCTTCTTCGGCAATGGCCAGGCTGGCGGTCAGGCCGGGGGATTCGATGCCGAACAGGTTGACCAGGCCGGCCACCCCATGCGCCGCCGGGCCGGCGATGGCGAAATCGGCCGCCGGTTCGCGCGGGCCGGAAATCTTGGGGCGGATGCCGGTGTAGCCCGGCGCCAGCGCGCCGTCGGGCAGGCCGGGCCAGTAGGTACGCACCGCATCATAGAACACCTCGGCCCGGGCCGGGTCCAGCGCGTAGTCTTCGGCGGGGATCCATTCGGTATCGGGGCCGAACTTGGCCTGTCCGCCCAGGTCCAGCGTCAGGTGCACGCCCAGGCCGGCATGCTGCGGCACCGGGTAGATCAGGTGCGAGAAAGGCGCCCGGCCCGCCAGCGTGAAATAGCTGCCCTTGCACAGGTATTCGGCCGGGATGCTGGCCGCCGGCAGGCCCTGGATGCGGCGCGCCAGGGTGGGCGCGTGGATGCCCGAGGCGTTGACCAGCACATTGCACGACAGGTTCATGGCTTCGTCGCCGCCGAACTGCACGTCGAAACCGCCTTGGGGCCGCACCTGCGCGGCCAGCATGGGCGTATGGAACACGCATTGCGCGCCGGCGTTCTCGGCGTCGCCCTGGTAGGCCAGCATCAGGCCATGGCTGTCGACGATGCCGGTGGACGGCGACAGCAGCGCGGCCGTGCATTGCAGCGCGGGCTCCAGCGCGCGGGCCTGGCCGGCGTCCAGGCGGCGCATGTCGTCCACGCCGTTGGCGCGGGCGCGCGCGGCGATGCCGTCGAGCTGGGCGGCTTCGGCGTCGGTGGTGGCGACGATCAGCTTGCCCAGCCGCTGGTGGGCAATGCCGCGTTCGGCGCAGTAGCCGTACAGCAGCTGCTTGCCGCGCACGCACAGGCGCGCCTTCAGGCTGCCGGCGGGGTAATAGATGCCGGCGTGGATGACTTCGGAATTGCGCGAGCTGGTGCCGGTGCCGATGGCTTCGGCGGCTTCGGCCACCAGCACTTCGCGGCCGGCCAGCGCCAGCGCGCGCGCCACGGCCAGGCCGACCACGCCGGCGCCGACGACGATGCAGTCGATATCAGTGCTCATGGGGATGGAATCATTCGGAATGCTTGTGGGCGGGCGTCAGGTCGAACCCGCCGGCGTGGAAGACCAGGGGCGCTTCGGCGCTGTGGCCGCAGCGTTCCACCTCGCCCACCATGATGATGTGGTCGCCTTCGGCATAGCGGCTGCGGTTGCGGCACTCGAACCATGCCGCGCAGTGCGCGTCGAGCATGGGGGTGCCGCCCGGCGCCTGCGCGCGCGGCAGGCCGTTGAAGCGCTCGCGCGTGTGGCCCAGCGCAAAGCGGCGCGCCAGCGCGGCCTGGCCGGCCGACAGCACGTTGACCACATAGCGCTCGCAGTGTTCGAAGATGTCGAGCGAGGCCGAGCCGCGTGACAGGCTCCACAGCACCAGCGGCGGGTCGAGCGACACGGAATTGAACGAGCTGACCGTCAGGCCGATGGGCGCGCCGTCGGGCGCGGCCGTGGTGACCACGGTGACGCCGGTGGCGAAGCGGCCCAGTGCCGTGCGGAAAAAGCGTGCGTCGAAATCGGGAGCGGTATTGGACATGCAGGACCAGACGGACGGGGCCTTAAGGCGAGAGCCGGTCGATGGCCCAGCCGCCCTGGCCGTCGGGCAGGTAGCGCAGGCGGTCGTGCAGGCGCGACGGGCGGCCCTGCCAGAACTCGAACAGCGTCGGCACCACCCGGTAGCCGCCCCAGTGCGGCGGGCGCGGCGGCTGCTCGCCGTAGCGGGCGCGGGTTTCCTGTTCGCGCGCCTCGAGTTCGGCGCGGGTGACCGGCTGGCTTTGCCGCGAGGCCCAGGCGCCGATGCGCGAGCCCAGCGGGCGGCTGTGATAGTAGGCGTCGGACTCTTCGGCCGAGACGTGTTCGACGCGGCCTTCGATGCGCACCTGGCGTTCGAGCGGCTGCCAGAAGAACAGCAGCGCGGCGCGCGGATTGGCCAGCAGGTCGTGCCCCTTGCGCGATTCGTAGTTGGTGTAGAACACGAAGCCGCGCGCGTCGTAGCCCTTGATGAGCACGATGCGGGCCGCCGGCTGGCCGCTGGCGTCTACCGTGGCCAGCGTCATGGCATTGGGTTCGGGCACCCGGGCCGCCAGCGCCTGGTCGAACCATTGGCTGAACTGGTCGAATGGCGAGATGGCCGCCGATTCTTCGAGCAGGGTGCTTTTTTCGTAGCTTTGGCGCAGATCGGATACAGACATGAATGCGTGGAATGCCGGGGCTGGGTGGAAGGCGGGTGAGCTACGAGTTTACCGCCATCGCGGATAACCCTAATTGTCGGGCAGCGGGTCGGCCTGCTCTTCCAGGCGCCGGGCGATGCGGTCGAGCCGGGCGTCGTGGATGCCGGCGGCGCGCAGCGCGTGCGCGGTCTGCATGACGTATTCGGTGCAGCGCCCGTAGCGGCCCGAGGCGCGGCGCACGATGGCCAGCAGCTCGGCCTCGGGCAGGGCGCGGATGTACGCCGGGTTGTCGCGGTTCATCACGAATACCAGGGCGCGCACCGGCCCGTCGTCGGTGGCGCAGTTGATCCAGCGCGGCAGGTAGGCGCCAGTGGACATTTCGCGTTCCCACAGCGCCGGGAAATGGTCGGGCACGGCCTGGCCGGCCAGCCGGTACACCACGCCCCGGCACGAGCCGCCGCGGTCCAGCCCGAACACCAGCCCCGGGCATTCCGGCGTGCCGCGGTTGACCCGCGACCACAGGCACAGGGCGCGGTGGTGGCCGCGCAGCGTGGCCAGGCGGCGTTCCCGGTATTCAAAATCGGGCCGCCAGATCAGCGAGCCATAGCCGTAGACCCAGACATCGTCGCCCTGGCGCCAGTGTTTCAGGGCGTCGTCCAGCGAGGCGCGCCGTTCTTCGGGCGTCCACAGGCGGAAGGGCATGGCGGGAATGGCGGATGGCTGCGGATTCACGGCGCGGGGGTCTCGATGTCTTGCGGGGGGTGGCGATTGGCCCAGCCGCCGGCGCTGAGCGCCAGGGCGTAGGCCCAGAACAGGGGGGCGATGCCAATTACCGCACCCAGCGCGCCGAAGGTCAACGGCAGCGAGACCTGCGAGGCGTTGATGAAGGCCATGCGCAGGCCGACCGCCTCGGCGGCGCGCCCATGCGGGGTGTGCTGGTGCAGCAGCGAAAGAATGCTGGGCTGGCAGCAGCCCAGCGCCAGCCCCAGTATGAAAGACAGCCCGATCAGGGTGGCAACTTCGGCGAACAGCGGATAAACCAGGAAATCCACCGCGGTGATCCCCATGGCCGTGCGCACCAGCGTCCAGGAACGCACCCGCGTCTGAATAAAGGGCAATGCCAGGCGGATAAGGAAAGTTCCCAGCGCGAAGGCGGCCAGTATGCTGCCGATAGTGGTGGCGGACAGGCCGATGGCCACCCCGAACAGGGGCACCACGAACAAATGGGTGTCCCACGCGCCCGACAGGATGGTGTTGACCATCAGGATGCGCCGCAGCGGCGGCAGCTTGAGCAATTCGGCCACCGGGCGGCGCTGCGCCTGGCGCGCCCCGGGCTCGACGCTGTTGTCCACGGCGCGCAGGGCCGGCTGCAGCCGCCGCAGCCCGGCCAGCGCCACCAGCGGCCCCAGCGCCAGGATGCCGAAAGCCAGGCGCGAGCCCAGGTGGTCGATGGCCAGTCCGGCGATCAGCGGGCCGCTGAAGCCCGACCCGGCCATGGCCAGCGACAGCCACGAGAAATTGCGCAGCCGGCGCTGGGGTTCGGCGTGGCCCAGCACGTCCTGGGTGCACACCTGGTGCAGCATGAAGCCGACCCCGATGCAGCAGGCCGCCACCAGCAGGGCCCACTGCGTCTGGAAGGCAAACGGCAGTACGGTGCCCGTGACCACCAGCGCGTTGCCCAGCGTGACGGGACGCCGCACGCCGACGCGGTCGATCCATTGGCCGGCCCGCACCGACATCAGCATGGGAATGACGGCGAAAACCGCCACCAGGCCGCCCACCACGAAGGTGGACAGGCCCAGTTGCAGGGCGGTCAGGGAAACGGTGATGCGCCCGCCGGTCAGGGCCACGTGGTTCAGCATGGCGACCACGCACAGCAGCCCCGCGCCGGAAAATTCCGCCGCGGGAGCAGGGGGCGAGGGGGAAGAAGGTGGGGCGGACACGGCGTTAACTTCAGCCATTCTGGCCCTAACTTTCAGCAGTGTCGAGCGAATGTGCCGCCCGGCGGCATGGGCGGACCGGCCAGCCTGTCCATGGCGTACCCGCCCCGTTGGCAGGCGACTGCGGTCAGTTACATGGCAGATCGCCGCAGATGCCGGCGTGGCTGGGCGAAAAAATAAATGTTGGATCAATGATTCACCTGTGTCGTTCTTGCAACGGCACAGCCGGCGCGGCGCCGGTTCCGGCATCGTGGGAAAATACGCGCCATGTCCATTCCACCCGTCCCCCAATCCCCCGCCGAGGCCGGCGCGCTGTGCGAGATCGACGCCGAACGCCGCTTTGGCGGCCTGGCGCGCCTGTACGGCCCCGATGCGCCGGCGCGCCTGCGCGAGGCCCACGTGGCGGTGGCCGGGCTGGGCGGAGTGGGCTCGTGGGCGGCCGAAGCGCTGGCGCGCTGCGGCGTGGGGGCCCTGACCCTGATCGACCTGGACAACATCGCCGAGTCCAATATCAACCGCCAGGTGCACGCCCTGACGCCCACCCTGGGCCAGTCCAAGGTGGACGCCATGGCGCAGCGCATCCTGGCCATCAACCCCGAGTGCGCGCTGACCCGGGTGGACGATTTTGTCGAGCCCGGCAACATCCAGCAGGTGCTGCCGGGCTATTACACCGCGCTGGCCGATTGCACCGACCAGGCCGCGGCCAAGATCGCCATGGTGCTGCACGCGCGCCAGCGCGGCATTCCGCTGCTGCTGTGCGGCGGCGCCGGCGGCAAGACCGACCCGCTGGCCCTGCGGGCCGGCGACCTGTCGCAGGCGCAGAACGATGCCTTGCTGGCCAAGCTGCGCAATATCCTGCGCCGGCAGCACGGCTTTCCCAAGGCTAGCGACGCGCGCGGCAAGCCGCTCAAGCGGGTGCCGCGCATGGGGGTGCGGGCGCTGTGGTTCGACCAGCCGGCCATCCTGCCGGCCGCCTGGGCGCGCGCCGCCGAGGCCGGCGACGACCTGGGCGCGGCGGTGCAGGCCGCCGCCCCGCAGGGGCTGTCGTGCGCCGGCTATGGCTCGGTGGTGATGGTAACGGCCGCCATGGGGCTGGCGGTGGCCAACGAGGCGGTGCGCCTGGCGCTTCGGCCGGGCGCCTGATCAGCGGGCGGGCAGCAGATCGAATTCCATGCGGATCTTCTGGAACGGGAATTCCAGCCGCGCAAAATAAACGACGCGGCCGCCGATGCAGGCATAGCGGCGCAGTTCGGCCACCGGCGCCGACACGGGAATGTGCAGCGCTTCGGCCGATTCGCGTCCGGCCTCGATCACGTGCAGCACCTGGCGCGCCTGCGTGATGCGGCTGCCGTAGAACTGGTCGAGCACGGGCGCCACGGTGCTGCTGCGGATGCGCGAGCGGTGCCTGCGGAACAGGCCGCTGTCCAGGTAGACCTCGCTGTAGCAGAACGGCCCCGCGTCTGTGGTGTGCACGCGGCGCAGATACTGGAAGCGGCCGTCGCGCGCCTGGTCGCAGGGCATGCCCAGGTTGTCGGGCAGCGCCGTGTCGGCGCTCGATTCCATCAGCGATACCGTGCCCAGCTGGTTGCTCAGGGCCACGGTTTCTTCCCAGTTCTTGGGGATCAGCAGGGTGGGGGTGTGCGGCAGGGCTTCGTTCACAAAAGTGCCCGAGCCGCGCGCGCGGCGGATCAGGCCTTCGTTTTCCAGCAGCCCGAACGCCTGGCGCACGGTGGAGCGCGCCACGCCGTATTGTTCGACCAGCGCTTCCAGGGGCGGGATCTGCTGGCCGGGCCGCCAGTGGCGGCTGTGGATGTTGCTGCGGAACACCGCGGCGATCTGCAGGTAAAGCGGCTGGGGGCTGCGCGCATAGAGCTTGGCGGCGGGCATGGTCAGCGGCCGTCCGGTTCCGCCAGCAGGGCGGTGGCCATGTCGCGCAGCCTGTGCTTCTGGATCTTGACCGAGTTGGCGCTTTCCACTGCCGGAAACGCCTGCAGCACCTGGAAGCCCGCCGGCACCTTGAAACCCGCCAGCGCGCGCCGGCAGGCGGCTTGCCAGCCGGCCGGGTCGGGCCGGGCGCCGTCGTGCAGCAGCACGAAGGCATAGGGCACGGTCTTGCCCTGGCGCACCGCGCCCACCACCTGGCAGGCGCGCACGCCAGGCAGCGATTCCACCAGGCGCTCGATTTCGGCCGGGTTCACCAGAAAGCCCGCCAGGCGCAGCGAATCGCCCAGGCGCGCCTGGAACACGAACTGGCGCGGCCCCAGCGTGTAGCCCAGATCGCCGGTCTTGAAATAGCCGTCGGGCGTCAGCGCGGCCTGCGTGGCCGCGGGGTTGTCCAGGTAGCCGCGCATCAGGCTGGGCGACTGGATCTGCAGTTCGCCCGATTGCCCGTGCGCCAGCACGGCGCCGGTTTGCGGGTCGCAGGCGCGCACGCGCGCCTGGGGGTAGATCAGCAGGCCGCCGGCCAGGTAGCGCACCGAGACGTCGCCCTGCGCGGCATCGAGCGGCTGGGCCGCCACCAGGGCGACCAGTTCGCTGGAACCGTACAGCCCCGTCAGCGGCACGCCGTGCGCGTCGGCCAGCTGCAGCAGGTTGTCGAGCGCGGGGGCGAAGCTGGCGAAGCCGCACAGGCGCAGCGAGGCGAAGTCGCCCGGCTGGCCGGCCTGGAACAGCTGCGCCAGCGCTTCGTTGTTGGCAAACGCATGCGTGATGCGATGCCGGCGGATGGCCTGCGCCGTGCGCGCGGTGTCGTAGACCGGCTCGCACACCAGCGGTACGCCGGCCGCCAGGGCGCCCACCAGCATGGCAAAGCCGAACGCCCCGCAGAAGGGCGCCGCGGCCAGCACGCAGGCGCCGTCGCCGTAGCCGTAGGCCTGCGCGATGGCATCGCCGTGGCGCAGCAGCGTGCCCTGGTCGTGCAGAACGAACTTGGGCAGCGATGTGGTGCCCGATGTGGTGAAGCACAGCACGCCGGCATCGGCCGGCGCGGCGGCGACAGCGGGGGCGGCACTGGCCAGCAACTGCCGCCACGGCAGCACCGGGCGGCCCCGCAGCCGGGCCGGCGCGCCGCCCGCTGCGTCATCCAGCGCGACGGCGCCGCGCAGCGCCTGCAGCGCGTCGTCGGGCACGTCGTCCAGAATCGCGGCGAAGTCGATGCCCTTGAAGCCGGGCCAGTACACCAGCCATTGCGCGCGCCCGCGGCCCAGGATGTCGGCTACCTCGGTCGCGCGAAAGCGCGTGTTCACGGCCAGCGCCACGGCGCCCAGGCGGGCGCAGGCCAGGAAGGCCACGATCCATTCGGCGCAATTGGGCAGCCACAAGGCCACCCGGCTGCCTGGGCCCACGCCGGCCTGCGCCAGCGCGGCGGCCAGGCGGCCGGCGGCATCGCGCAGCGCGGCCGCCGACCAGGGCTGGCCGCGGTCGACCAGGGCCGTGGCATCGGGCTGCCGGCGGGCCAGCGCATCCAGGCGGGCGGCGAAGGTGGGCGCGCCGGTTTCGGCGGATGTTGTGGGGACGGACATTGTTGTGGTTATATTCATAAAGTACGTATTTAAGTACTTTATTGAAAACCCGCCAGGGAAACAAGCAAGCCAGGCGGCCGGGCCGGGCCCGCCGCCAGGCCGCTACAACAACAAAGGAGACCACCCCATGCGTTCCGCATTGCCGCTGTTAGCCGTGAAATGCCTGGCCGCCGCCGGGCTGGCGCTGGCCCTGGGGCCGGCCGCGCAAGCCGCGCCTTACCCCGACCATCCTGTCACCGTCGTGGTGCCTTATCCGCCGGGCGGCGCCGCCGACATCTTCGGCCGCGCCATTGCGCACGCCATGGAGCCCGGCCTGAAGCAGACGGTGCTGGTCGAGAACCGGCCCGGCGCCGGCGGCAATGTGGGCATGGCCCACGTGGCGCGCAGCGCGGCCGACGGCTACACGCTGGGCCTGGGCACCATCGGCACGCAAAGCATCAACCAGTTCCTGTACGCCAGCATGCCGTTCGATCCGGCCAAAGACCTGGTGCCCATCGCGCTGGTCTCGACCACGCCCAACATCCTGGCGGTGCGCGCCCAGTCGCCGTTCAAGACCCTGGCCGACGTCATCAAGGCGGCCAAGGCCCGCAAAGAACAGAAGCTGACATACGCCTCGCCGGGGGTGGGTTCGTCGGTGCACCTGACGGGCGCTTATTTCGAGGCGGTGGCCGGCATCGAGCTGCTGCACGTGCCGTTCAAGGGCACCTCGGCGTCGCTGCCGGCCGTGGCCGGGGGGCAGGTCGATTTGCTGTTCGACAACCTGCCGGGCTCGCTGGCGCAGCTCCGCGACGGTTCGCGGGTGCGCGGCATCGCCATTACCTCGCTGCAGCGCGATCCGTCGGTGCCCGACCTGCCGACCTTCAACGAATCGGGCCTGCCGGGCTTCGACGTGACGGCCTGGTTTGCGCTGTACGCGCCGCGCGGCACGCCCGAGCCCGTGGTGCGCGCCCTGATCGAGGCCGCGCGCAGCGGCCTGCAGGCGCCCGAACTGGCGCGCCAGTTCGAAGGCATGGGCGCGCGGCCCGGCACCTTGTTCGGCGCCGACCTGGCAGCCTTCGAGCAGCGCGAGCGCGACAAATGGGGCGGGCTGATCAAGCAACGGGGCATCGCCACCAAATGAACCGGCCCACCGCATTGATCACCGGCGCCAGCCGCGGCATCGGCCGCGCCATTGCCGCGCGCCTGCTGGAAGACGGCTACGACGTGGTCAACTTCAGCCGCGGCGCGCCGGCCGCGCTGCTGCCCGGCGAAACCTTTGTCTCGGTGGACCTGTCCGATGCCGCGCGCACGCGCCAGGCCGTGGCCGAGCTGGCGGCGCAGCGCCAGGTGCTGCACCTGGTGAACAACGCCGGCATGATCCAGGTGGCCAATATCGAGCAGGTGTCCGGACAGGCCCTGCAGGACACGCTGGCGGTGAACCTGGTGGCGCCGCTGCTGTTGCTGCAGGGCCTGCTGCCGGCCATGCGTCAGCAGGGCCATGGCCGGGTGGTCAATATCGGCAGCCGCGCCGCGCTGGGCAAGCCGGGCCGTACCGCCTACGGCGCCAGCAAGGCCGGCCTGGCCGGCATGACCCGCACCTGGGCGCTGGAGCTCGCTGCCTCGGGCATCACCGTCAACGCGGTGGCGCCCGGCCCGGTGGCCACCGAACTGTTCAACCAGTCCAACCCGCCCGGCCACCCGCGCACGCGCGAACTGGCTGCGTCGATTCCGGTGGGGCGCATCGGCCAGCCCGAAGAAGTGGCGCACGCCGTGGCCATGCTGCTCGACCCGCGCGCCGGCTTCATTACCGGGCAAACGCTGTATGTGTGCGGCGGCCTGTCGGTGGGCGCGGCCTGAGCGGGGCAGGTGTCAGGCTCCGCAAGGTGCCTGACACCGACGTGTGCAGGGGCTGTTTCAACCATACGGTGTCTGACACCCTGCGGGAGTCAGACACCTGGTATCTTGCTGGCTATATCTTCAGGCGGTGTGCAGGGCGGCGTCGAACCAGCCGCGCAGCGCGTTCGACAGGCGGATGCCCTGCGCCGCGTGCAGGTCGTCCAGGGTCAGCACGCGCTCTTGCGCGCGTCCGCTGTCCAGCAGTTCGGCGCGCTGCACGCCGGGCAGGCAGCCGCAATCGACGGGCGGGGTGTACCAGACGCCGCGCACCTGCAGGTAGACATTGCTGCGGCTGCCTTCGCAAAGTTCGCCGCGCTGGTTCAGGAACAGCAGGTCGAATACGCCGGGATGCGCGGCCAGCCAGGCGGCGGCATCGGCGTACCAGGGGCGGTGCGTGGTCTTGTAGCGCAGCAGCGGCTCGCGCGCGTCCAGTATCTGGTCGGACAGCATCACCTGCTGGCTAGGCGCCAGCGCCGGCAGCGCGGCGGTCTGGATGTGGCGGCGGCCGGCGCGGTCCAGCAGCAGGCGCAGCCGGTGCGGGCCGGGCGTGACCAGCGCGGCGGCGGCCATGCGCAGGTCGCGTTCGATGGCGGCTGTGTCGCAGGGGTAGCCGAGCGCGGCGCCGGCCGCCTGCAGCCGCGCCAGGTGGCGCGCCAGCAGCGGGATTTCGCCTTCGGCGTCGGCCAGCAGGGTCTCGATCAGCTCGGGAGACATGGACGGGTTCCGGTTGAAGGGGCCAGGCTTATTGCGGCGGCCGCATGGCGTCGTGCAGGATGCGGGCTTTCCACAGGCATTCCTGCCATTCCTGCCCGGGGTCGGAGTCGTGCACGATGCCGCCGCCCACACTGTAGACGCCGCGGCTGTCTTTATCCAGCACCAGGGTGCGTATCGCCACGTTCAGCGAAAAATCGCCGCCGGGCGCCAGCCAGCCGATGGCGCCGCAATACAGGCCGCGCGGGGCGATTTCCAGCTGCCGGATGCGGCGCATGGCCGCCACCTTGGGCGCGCCCGTGACCGATCCGCACGGGAACAGCGCCTGCAGCACCTGGGCCAGGCCGGCCGCGGGCGCGTAGGCCGTGACAGTCGAGGTCATGGTCCAGACGGTGGGATAGCGTTCCAGCGAGAACAGCGCCGGCACCTGCACCGATCCGGGCTCGGCCAGGCGGCCCAGGTCATTGCGCAGCAGGTCCACGATCATCAGGTTTTCGGCGCGGTTCTTGGGGCTGGCGTGCAGCTCGCGGCCCAGCCGCTCGTCTTCGGCCGGATCGGGGTGGCGCGGCGCGGTGCCCTTCATGGGCCGCACGGTCAGGCGCCCGCCGTCGCGCCGCACGAACAGCTCGGGCGAGAACGACAGCACGGTGCGCGCGCCGTCTTCGATATAGGCGCCATGGGCCACGGGATGGCGCGCGGCAATGCGCCGGTACAGCAATTGCGGGTCGCCCTGCACGCGCACGTCGAGCGGCTGGGTGTAGTTCACCTGGTACAGCTCGCCGGCCTCGATCAGCGCGCGGATGTGGCCCACCTGGCGCAGGTAGTCGGCGCGCGCCATGCGCGGCTGAACCGACAGGATGCGCGCGGCATCGGCATCGTCCGGCGGCGCGGGCCACGGGGCTTCGGCGGCCATGCGGCCGAACACCAGTGCGGCCAGGCGCGGCGCGTGTGCGTCGGGGTGCGGCGCCGCCGCCGGGCCGCTCGGCGGCGGCAGGGTGGTCTCGGGCGCCAGCCATTCGCCCAGTTCGTAGTCGAGCAGCAGGGCAATCCAATGGCCGGCGCCGCGCGCCGCTTCGATGGCGTCCAGCGCCGCGGGCAGCTCGCCGGGCCGGCGCGCCTCGATGCGCTGCAGCGGGTCGCGCAGGCACAGGGCCCGCCCGGCCAGCCGGTCTTCAAATCGGCAATGCATGGTGGGCGCTGCCTGGCTCAGACCTTGGCGCCTTCTTCCTGCTGCGCCAGGAACTCCGCCAGCACGCGCCCGGTGTGCGATGTGCCGCGCAGGTCCATGACGTGCTCGGGCGAGCCTTCGGCCACCAGCTTGCCGCCGCCGGTGCCGCCTTCGGGGCCCAGGTCGAGCAGCCAGTCGGCTTCGGCGATGACGTCCAGGTTGTGCTCGATCACCACCACCGTGTTGCCGGCCGCCACCAGCCGGTGCAGCACGTGGATGAGCTTTTCCACGTCGGCCATCGACAGGCCGACGGTGGGCTCGTCCAGCACGTACAGCGTGTGCGGAATGCGCGAGGCGCGGCCGGTGGTGATGACGCCTTCGGTCAGGCGCGCCTTGGACAGCTCGGTTACCAGCTTGATGCGCTGGGCCTCGCCGCCCGACAGCGTGGGCGAGGGCTGGCCCAGGGTCAGGTAGCCCAGGCCGACGTCCTGCATCAGTTGCAGCGGGCGGTGGATCTTGGGATGCGCCGTGAAGTATTCCAGCGCGTCGTCGACTTCCATGTTGAGCAGCTCGCCGGCATTCTTGCCGCGCATCTGCACCGACAGCGTGTCGCTGTTGAAGCGCGCGCCGTTGCAGGCATCGCACGGCACTTTCACGTCGGGCAGGAAGCTCATCTCGATGGTGCGCATGCCCTGGCCTTCGCAGATGGGGCAGCGGCCGTCGCCGGTGTTGAACGAGAAGCGTGCCGCGCCCCAGCCGCGCATGCGCGCCTCGCGCGTGTCGGCGAATTGCCGCCGCACGTCGTCCCAGAATCCGATGTAGGTGGCCGGGCACGAGCGCGGCGTCTTGCCGATGGGCGTCTGGTCCACTTCCAGCACGCGGTCGATGGCCTGCCAGCCGGTGATCTGCTCGCAGCCGTTCCAGCGCGGCGCCTTGCCTTGCGACACGGCCTGCAGCAGGTTGTCGAGCAGCACCTCGCGCGCCAGGGTCGACTTGCCCGAGCCGGACACGCCCGTCACCACGCTCAGGCGGCCCACCGGGATGCGGGCGTCGACGTGGCGCAGGTTGTGCAGGCGCGCGCCGTGGATCTTGATCATCGGCGTGTCGTTCTGCACCGGGCGGCGCCCCTGCAGGGGGTGCGCCAGCGGCTTGGCCAGGTAGCGGCCGGTGACGGATTCGGGCGCGTCGATCAGGTCCTGCGCGCTGCCCTGCGCCACCACGCGGCCGCCCCGCACCCCCGCGCCCGGGCCGATATCGATGATGTGCGAAGCGCGCCGGATGGTGTCGTCGTCGTGTTCCACCACCACCAGCGTGTTGCCGTTGCCTTCCAGGCGCGCCAGCGCGTCCAGCAGGATGCGGTTGTCGCGCGGGTGCAGGCCGATGGTGGGCTCGTCCAGCACATAGCACACGCCCTGCAGGTTCGAGCCCAGCTGTGCGGCCAGGCGGATGCGCTGCGCCTCGCCGCCCGACAGGGTCGGCGCGGCGCGGTCCAGCGCCAGGTAGTCCAGCCCCACTTCTTTCATGAAGTTCAGGCGGCCGCGGATTTCCGCCAGGATGTCGCGCGCGATCTCGCCTTCGCGGCCGCGCGCCACCAGCCCGGTGAAGAAGGTATGGGCCTCGGACACCGGCATGGCCGCCAGCTCGGCGATCGAGCGCTCGCGCCAGCGCACGGCGCGCGCCACGCGGTTCAGGCGCTGGCCGTCGCACGTGGCGCAGGCGCCGGCTTCGCCTTCGTAGCCGGCGTTCCAGGCGCTTTCTTCGCCGGTCTGCTCGGCGTCGAAGTCCTGCAGCTGCACGCCGGTGCCAAAGCAGTCCGGGCACCAGCCGTGCTTCGAGTTGTACGAGAACAGACGCGGATCGGGCTCGGGGAAGCTGGTGCCGCACGACGGGCAGGCGCGCTTCACCGAGAAATGCTGCTGCTGCAGTTCGCTGTCCAGCGCCTCGTGCAGCTTGTTCACGGGCCACACCATGCTCAGCACGCCCTGGCCGTGTTCCAGCGCGCTTTTCACGGCCTGGCGCAGCGCCGCTTCGTTTTCGGGCTCGACCACCAGGTCGGCCACCGGCAGCTCGATGGTGTGTTCTTTGTAGCGGTCCAGGCGCGGCCAGGGGCTGACCGGAATGAAGGCGCCGTCGACCCGCAGGTGCGTGTAGCCCTTGGCGCCGGCCCATTTGGCCAGGTCGGTGTAATAGCCTTTGCGCGCCGTGACCAGCGGCGCCAGCAGGCCGATATGCTGGCCTTTGTGCTCGCGCAGCAGGCGCGCCACGATCTGGTCGGCATTCTGCGGCTCGACCGCCACCTGGCAGTCGGGGCAGTACTGCGTGCCCAGCTTCACATACAGCAGCCGCAGGAAGTGGTGGATCTCGGTCATGGTGGCCACGGTCGACTTGCGGCCGCCGCGGCTGGTGCGCTGCTCGATGGCCACCGTGGGCGGTATGCCGAAGATGGCGTCCACGTCGGGCTTGCCGGCCGGCTGCACGATGGCGCGGGCGTAGGCGTTGAGCGATTCCAGATAGCGCCGCTGCCCTTCGTTGAACAGGATGTCGAACGCCAGTGTGGATTTGCCCGAGCCCGACACGCCGGTGATCACCGTGAACTTGTCGTGGGGGATCTCGACGTTGACGTTCTTCAGGTTGTGTTCGCGCGCGTTGCGGATCTCGATGGCGCGCGACTCGCGCCGGCGGCGCATCACCGATTGCAGCGGCGTGCCCGTGTCGGCGCCGTAGGCCGGCACCGGTTCGGCGATGACCGGCGCCAGGCCGGCCTGCTCGGCGATCTGCGCATCGGCGTCGGTGCTGACCGCCACGTCGCCCGGCAGCACGCTGACCGCATATTCGCGCAGCGCGGCGCCGGTGTGCGAACGCGGATTGTCCATCAGGTCTTGCGGCGTGCCCACGCCCACTACCAGGCCGCCGGCGTCGCCGCCTTCGGGGCCCAGGTCGATCAGCCAGTCGGCCGCGCGGATCACGTCCAGGTTGTGCTCGATGACCAGCAGCGTGTGGCCGGCCGCCAGCAGTTTGCGGAAGGCCCGCATCAGGCGCGCCACGTCATCGAAGTGCAGGCCGGTGGTGGGCTCGTCGAACAGGAACAGGCTGCCTTTCTTGGCCACCTTGGCGGTCGATATGCCGCTGCGCGCGGCCTCGGCCAGGTGGCCGGCCAGCTTCAGGCGCTGCGCCTCGCCGCCCGACAGGGTGGGCACCGGCTGGCCCAGCCGCACGTATTCCAGGCCCACGTCGGCCAGCGGCGCCAGGCCGGTCTGCACGTCGCGCAGTCCCTTGAAGAATTCCAGCGCCTCGCTGACGGTCATTTCCAGCACCTGGTCGATCGAGGCGCTGTTGCCCAGGTGCTCGACGCGCACTTCCAGCACTTCGGGCCGGAAGCGCCGTCCGTCGCAGTCGGGGCAGCGCAGGTACACGTCGGACAGGAACTGCATCTCGACATGCTCGAAGCCGGTGCCGCCGCAGGTGGGGCAGCGTCCGTCGCCGCTGTTGAAGCTGAAGGTGCCGGCGGTATAGCCGCGCTCTTTGGCCACCGGCGCCTGCGCGAACAGCTTGCGGATGGCGTCGAAGGCGCCCACGTAGCTGGCCGGGTTCGAACGCGCGGTCTTGCCGATGGGGGTCTGGTCCACCATGACCACGTCGGCGATCTGTTCGGCGCCCAGCAGGCGCTCGAAGGCGCCCGGCGCCTCGGACGGCTTGCCCTGGTGCTTGAGCAGGGCGGGGTACAGCACATCCTGCACCAGGGTCGACTTGCCCGACCCCGATACGCCGGTCACGCACACCAGGCGGCCCAGCGGAAGTTCCACCGAGACGTTGCGCAAGTTGTGCGCCGTGGCGCCTTCCAGCAGCAGGCGCGGCGTATTGGCCGCCACCGGCATGGGGCGGGGCGCCTCGACGCGCTGGCGTCCGCCCAGGTAGTCGCCGGTCAGCGTGGGTGAGGCGCGCAGCTGCGCCGGCGTGCCGTCGAACACAATGCGGCCGCCGCGTTCGCCGGGGCCCGGGCCGATGTCGATGATGCGGTCGGCCGCCACCATGACTTGCGGGTCGTGTTCCACCACCACCAGCGTGTTGCCGGCATTGCGCAGCCGGTGCATCACCTCTACCACCCGGTGCATGTCGCGCGGGTGCAGGCCGATGGAAGGCTCGTCCAGCACGAACAGCGTGTTCACCAGCGAGGTGCCCAGCGCCGTGGTCAGGTTGATGCGCTGCACTTCGCCGCCCGACAGCGTGCGGCTCTGGCGGTCGAGCGTCAGGTAGCCCAGGCCCACGTCGCACAGGAATTTCAGCCGTGCGCGCACCTCGGTCAGCAGCAGGTCGGTGGCGGCATCGAGCGCGCCGCTGAACGACAGCGTGTCGAAGAACGTGCGCACGCGCTCGATGGGCAGCAGCATCACGTCGTGGATCGACAGGCCGTCCAGCGACTCTAGCTGTTCGCGCGTCCAGGCGGCGCCGGCCGGCATGAAGCGCTGGTAGCGTTCGTCGCCGGGGGGCAGTACCTGGTCGGCTTCTGCCTTGCTGCCTAGGCGCCACAGCAGCGCGTCGGGCTTGAGCCGCGCGCCGTTGCAGGTCGGGCAGGGCGTGTAGCTGCGGTACTTGGACAGCAGCACGCGCACGTGCATCTTGTAGGCGCGGCTTTCCAGCCACGCAAAGAAGCGGTGCACGCCGTACCACTGGGTTTTCCAGGCGTTGTTGCCGCCCTTCCAGTCGGGGTCGCCGTGCAGCACCCAGTGGCGCTGGGCGTCGGTCATGGCCTTCCAGGGCACCGACATGGGCACCCCGGCGCGCGGCGCGTACTTGGCCATGTCGTCCTGGCATTCCTTGAACGACGGCGTCTGCCAGGGCTTGATGGCGCCTTCGCGCAGCGTCTTGTTTTCGTCGGGGATGACCAGGCCGTAGTCGATGCCGATCACACGCCCGAAGCCGCGGCACGCTTCGCACGCGCCCAGCGGCGAATTGAACGAAAAGCTGCTGGGCAGCGGGTCGGTGTATTCGATGTCGCAATCGGCGCAGTGCAGGCGATCGCTGTATTTCCAGACCTGCGCATCCGCGCCGTCATCGTCAAGCGCGTGCACCGCCATGTGCCCGCCGCCCATGCGCAGCGCGGTGTCCAGCGCTTCCATCAGGCGCTCGCGTTCGGCGCCGGAATGGCGGAAGCGGTCTTGCACCACATGCAGAATGCGGCGCGGCTCGTCGCCCGCTGCCGCTTTGGTCTTGGCCTTGGCCTTGCCCTTGCCGGCGGCCCGCGGCGTGTGCGCGCGGCCGGTTTCTTCACGGTGCACCCGCGTGTAGCCCTGCTGTTCCAGAAAGCCGCGCACTTCTTCTTCGGTGAAGTTGGCGGGCACCGCGATGGGGAAAGTGATCACCAGGCGCGGGTCGCCGGCCGCCGGCGCGCGCAGCGCCAGCGAGGCCGCGATGGAATCGGGCGTGTCGCGCCGCACCTCTTTGGCGCAGCCCCGGCAGTACAGCCTGGCGCCGCGCGCGAACAGCAGCTTCAGGTGGTCGTTGAGCTCGGTCATGGTGCCGACCGTGCTGCGCGAGCTGCGCACCGGATTGGTCTGGTCGATGGCGATGGCCGGCAGAATGCCTTCGATGCGGTCGACCTGCGGCTTGTCCATGCGGTCGAGAAACTGGCGCGCGTAGGGCGAGAAGGTCTCGACGTAGCGGCGCTGGCCTTCGGCATACAGCGTGTCGAACGCCAGCGAGCTTTTGCCCGACCCCGAAACACCGGTAATGACCACCAGCTCGCCCGTGGCGAGAGTCAGGTCCAGGTTCTTCAGATTGTTCTGGCGTGCGCCGACGATGCGGATGTGGGAGCTCATGACGGTGGGGGAGGCGTGGGGCGGTGAAGAGGGAACCCGAAGGCGACAGGATATCGCCCAAAATATCTGTATATATAAACAGTATCTCAGATTCCCGAAAATCCGGGTAGCGCGCCATCGACAGCGGGCCCATGGGCAGGGATAATGTCTACATTATGAATTGTTGTCCACAATATGGACGAAACCTATTCTACGCTTTCAGCAAACGCCGCGCCGGGCGGCGCTGTCGCCGGCACGGCCGCGTTCGGCAAGTTCATGTGCGTGCTGCAGCACGTGGCCGACGCGGCGCAGCCGCCCGGCATGGCCGAACTGGCCGCGCGCAGCGGCTATCCGCGCCCCACGGTGTATCGCATCGTGGCGGGCCTGCTCGAACACGGCCTGATCGCCGCGCAGCCCGATGGCGCCTACGTGCTGGGCCCGCGCCTGCTCAGCCTGGCCAGCCGCAGCTGGTCGCGCTTCGATCTGCGCGTGGCCCTGCTGCCCGAGCTGCACGCCCTGCGGGACAACACCGGCCAGACCGTCCACCTGGCGGTGCCGGCCGGCGATGCCATGGTGTACATCGAAAAACTCGATGGCCCCGGCGCCGTACGCATGGCCTCGCGCATCGGAGGGCAGTTACCGCTGCATTGCAGCGCGGTGGGCAAGGCCTGCCTGGCCGTGCTCGATCCCGCCGCACTGGACGCCCGCCTGGCCAGCCTGCCGCTGCCGCGCCTGACGCCGGCCACGCTGGCCACCGCGGCCGCCCTGCGCGCCGAGCTGGCGCAAGTGCGCCGCCAGGGCTACGCGGTGGATAATGAAGAAAACGAGCCCGGCATCGTCTGCTACGGCGTGGCGCTGTGCGATGCCGGCGGCCGCGCGGTGGCCGGCGTCAGCGTCAGCACCCTGGCGTTCCGCCAGCCGGCCCGGCCGCCCTCCGCCTACATCGACCCCCTGCTGCGGCTGCGCGCCGCGGCGGCCGTCCACCTGGCCGGCATGCCCGCGCCGTTGGCCGGCCACCTCCTGTAACCCTGCCGCGAGATGCCCATGAGTTCTGCTTCTGCTTCTGTTCCGATGGCGCGCCTGCTGGCCGACCGCGTCGTGCCGGTGCTGCGCTACGCCGACGCCGCCACCGCCGGCTATGCCGCCGAAATCGCCGTGCAGGCCGGCTGCCAGACCCTCGAACTGACCTGGACGATTCCCGGCGTCACCGACCTGGTGCGCGCCCTGCGCGACAAGCACGGCGACGCGCTGACGCTGGGGGTGGGCACCGTGCTCGACGAAGTCCAGGCGCGCGACGCCCTGGTGGCGGGAGCCGACTTCCTGGTGGCGCCCGGCCTGGTGCCCGGCATTGCCGACATGGCGCACGCGGCCGGCGCCCTGTGCCTGCTGGGGGCCTTCACCCCCAGCGAGGTGCTGGCGGCGCGCCATGCCGGGGCCGACATGGTGAAAATCTTCCCGGCCGACACCGGCGGCCCGCGCCACCTGGCGGCGCTGAAATCGGTGTTTCCCGATACTGTGTTCTGCCCCACCGGCGGCGTCACGCAACAGAACATGGGCGAATACTTCGCCGCCGGCGCGGCGCTGGTCGGCATCGGCAGCAATCTGTACGACAAGGCCGCCTTCGCCGCGCGCGACACCGCCGCGCTGGTGCGCCAGATCGTCCACACCCGCGAGGCGGCCCATGGCTGATTTCGATATCGTCGGGCTGGGCGAGCCGCTGATCGAATTCAACCAGACCCGCGCCGGCGACCCTCACTATCTGCAGGGTTTCGGCGGCGATACCTCCAACGCGGTAATCGCCGCGGCCCGCCAGGGCGCGCGCTGCGCCTACCTGACGCGAGTGGGCGGCGACGCGTTCGGCGAACAGCTGCTGCAGCTGCTGCGCGGCGAACAGGTCGATACCACGGGCGTGCGGGTCGATCCCGACGCCCATACCGGCGTGTATTTCGTGCAGCACGGCGCCGACGGGCATGTGTTCAGCTACCTGCGCCGCGATTCGGCCGCCAGCCGCATGCAGCCGTCCGACCTCGACGGCGGGCCGCTGGCGCGCTGCCGCTTCCTGCACGTATCGGGCATCAGCCTGGCGATCAGCGCCAGCGCCTGCGATACCGTGTTCGAGGCCATCGCGCGCACGCGCCGGGCCGGCGGGCAGGTCAGCCTGGATTCCAATCTGCGCCTGCGCCTGTGGCCGGTGGCGCGCGCGCGCGCCGTCCTGCGCGAGGCGCTGGCCATGGCCGACCTGTTCCTGCCCAGCCTTGACGACCTGCGCCACCTGACCGGCCACGACGACCCGCAGCGCACTCTGGACTGGATCCGCGCCGCCGGCGCGCCGGGCGTGGTGGTGCTGAAGCTGGGCAAAGACGGCGCGCTGGTCGATGACGGCCGCACGCGCACGCCGGTGCCCGGGCTGGCCGTCCAGGCCGTGGATGCCACCGGCGCCGGCGACTGCTTCGCCGGCAATCTGCTGGCGCGGCGCTGCGCCGGCGACGACTGGCTGGCCGCCGTGCGCCACGCCAACGCGGCGGCGGCGCTGTCCACCACCGGCTATGGCGCGGTCGAACCGCTGCCGCGCCCGGATGCCGTGCGGGCTCTGCTGGCGGGCGGCGGGGCCACCGGCTAGGGCGGTTTGGCGGCCGGGCCGTTTCGGGCTAGAATGCCGAGTTATCCCAGTTTTTGCCGCCAGCCTGTGGCCCCCGGTGCAGCACCGGGCACGTCGGGCGGGTTTGGGCACCATCGAACCTTACCGGAGAACCATCATGGCTGAGCGCAAACGCGTGCGTCGCAACACCCTGGAACGCCGTTGCCTGGGCAAGGCTTTCAAGCGCTTGTTCGTCAACTCGCCCAAAGGCGTGTTCAAGATGCTGGAAAAAATCAAGCGCGTGTAATCCCCGCGCCTTGATGCAAAAAACCGCCGGTCTTCCGGCGGTTTTTTTTCGCCTGCCGCAGGGCAGGTGGCGCGGGCATCCCGCCCTTATTGCGCGGCCGCCAGGTGCGCCTTGCCCACCACCGTCTTCCAGCGCGCCACTTCCGACTGCACGAAGCTGCCCAGCGCCTGCGGCGTGCCGGACTGCACTTCGGCCCCCTGCTCGTGGAACTTGTCGATCACGCCCGGATCGCGCAGGGCCGTGTTCAGCGCCGCGTTCAGCCGCGCCACGACGGCCGCGTCGGTGCCGGCCGGCGCGAACAGCGCGTACCACTGCGGCACGTGCACGCCCGGCACGCCCAGCTCGTCCAGGGTGGGCACGTCTTTCAGCGCTTCGGCGCGGTGCTCGCCGGCCAGCGCCAGGGCCTTGACCTTGCCCGAAGCCAGGTGCGGATAAGCACTGAACAGGCTGGGAAACATCACCTGCGTCACGCCGGCCAGCGTGTCGGTCATGGCGGGCGCCGAGCCCTTGTAGGGCACATGCAGCATCTCGATGCCGGTGCGCAGCTTGAACAGCTCGGCCGCCACGTGCGGCGCCGTGCCCAGGCCGGCCGAGGCATAGCTGAGGCTTTCGGGGTCTTTGCGGGCCTGGGCGATCAGTTCCTGCACCGAATTGATGTGGGCGCTGCTGGACACCACCAGCAGGGTGGGGGACGACGCCATCATGCCGATCGGCTGGAAATCGGCCACCGGGTCATAGCGCAGGTGCTGCAGCGCCGGGTTGATGCCGTGCGTGGCGATGTAGCCCAGCATGATGGTGTAGCCGTCGTGCGCGGCCTGCGCCACGTATTCGCAGGCGATCGCTCCCTGCGCGCCGGCCTTGTTCACCACGATGATGGGCTGCCCCAGGGCCGCGCCCATTTTTTCGCCCACCACGCGCGCCAGCGTATCGTTGCCGCCGCCCGGCGCGGTGGGCACCACCAGGGTAATGGGCCGGTCCGGCCAGGCTGCCTGCGCAGTGGCGGCGGCGCAGGCGCAGGCCAGTGCGGCGCCGGCGCGCGCCGCGAAGGACAAGGTGCGGGAAAGCAATGGCATGTGTGTCTCCAGTATGAGTTCTACGGTGTGCGATAGCGCCGTGCCGGGCGCCGGCGCGTCGGGTCAGAATAGTTCGGCGGGCACGTACAGCCGGCCGTCCATGATCTTGCGGGCCGTGCGGATCAGGCTGGCGGTGCGTACGCTGCCGGCGGCCGGCGCGGCATCGATGTCGATGTCTATTTCGATGCGGCCCGCCGGATGCGCCACGGCGATGCGGTGCCTGCCCGGCGGGCGCGGCGCGGCGGCGGCGCAGGCCACGGTGCCGGGGGTGACGAACGCGGTGGCCACGCCGATGGCGCCCGTCACGGCATGCGAACGATGGCAACTCGCCGGCGTGAAATAGCGCGACACCACTTCGTCGGGCGTGGCGCCCGGGCTGACCAGCACCGGCTTGGGCACGACGCTGTGCGCCACGTCGCCCATGCCCATGCGCAGCGCGGCCTGCCGGCGCAGCGATTCCAGCCGGGCCAGCAGCCCGGCGTCGGCATCCAGGGCCGCGGGGGTTTCGTCGCCGCGCAGCCCCAGCGCGCCGGCCGCCACCATCACCAGCGGCATGGCCGCGTCGATGCAGGTGACCCAGATGCCGTCGACCTGGTCGCGCGGCTGGCCGGTGGGAAACAGCCGGCCCGAAGTCTTGCCCCAGGCATCCACAAAATTCAGCCGGATCGGCGCGCCGGTGCCGCTGACGCCGTCGATGCGCGCGTCGCCTTCATATTCGGGATGGCCGTCCGGCGTCTGCACCGTGGCGTCGATGGTGGATTGCGTGTTGACATTGAAAATGCGCACTCGCGTTTCGCCGGGCTGGCCGCGCACCAGGCCCTGGTCGATGGCGAACGGGGCCACGCCGGACAGCATGTTGCCGCAGTTGGGCCGCGTATCCACCGCCGCGCGGTCGACGCTGACCTGCGCGAACAGGTAGTCCACGTCGCAGCCGGGCCGGCGCGAGGGCGACACGATGGCGACTTTGCTGGTCAGCGTGTGGCCGCCGCCCAGGCCGTCGATCTGCAGTTCGTGCGGCGAGCCCATGGCGCACAGCAGCACGCGATCGCGCCGGGCGGGGTCGGGCGGCAGCCAGTCGGCGCGGAAGAAGGGGCCGCGCGACGTGCCGCCGCGCATCAGTACGCAAGGAATGGTTTTCAGCATGGCTGGAATCATGGAACAGATGCCATAATCCGTGAATTGCAAGTTTTATATTGATAAATGCATGGCACGCATCAATTTCGATCTGCAGGAACTGCAGGCGTTCGTGGCGGTGGCCGAACGCTCCAGCTTCCGCGCCGCGGCCGAAGACCTGCACTTGTCGCAGCCGGCGCTCAGCCGGCGCATCGAGAAACTGGAAAACCTGCTGGGCGCGCGCCTGCTCGAGCGCACCACCCGCCGGGTGGCGCTCACGCACGTGGGCCGCGTGTTCCTGGAACGTTCGCGCGCCGCGCTCGATGAACTCGAAAACGCCATCCTGGGCGCCGAAGACCTGGCGGGGCAGCTCAGCGGCCTGGTCACCGTGGCCTGCGTGCCGTCGGCGGCCTACTACTTCCTGCCCTCGGTGCTCAGCGAGTTTGCCGCGCGCCATCCGCGCATCCGGGTGCGCGTCATCGATGAGGGCGCCAACGCCGTGCTCAATGCGGTCACGTCCGGGCGGGCCGACTTCGGCATCAATTTCGTCGGCACCCAGGATGCCGAGGTCGACTTCCGCGCCATCTTCAAAGAAAGCTTCGTGCTGGCCGTGCGCAACGACCATCCCCTGGCGCGGCGCAAAAGCGTCATGTGGGACGAACTGGCCGGCCAGCGCTTCATGACCGTTTCGAAAGAAAGCGGCAACCGGCTGCTCATCGACGTGGCCCTGGCCAAATCCGGCAAGCGCGCCATGAGCGCATTCGAAGTCAGCCACATCCTGACGCTGCTGGGCATGGTGGAAGCCGGCCTGGGCGTGGCCGCCGTGCCGCAGCTGGCGCTGCCCCTGACCACTCATCCCACCCTGGTGGGCGTGCCGCTGTCCAAGCCGCGCGTCAGCCGCACGCTGGGCCTGATCGTGCGGCACGGCCGGCCGCTATCGCCGGCGGCCCGGGTGCTGTATACCTTGTTGAAAGACGCCGGGCGGGCGGCGCGGCGCTGATCTGCGCGCCGGGCGCGGCGCGCTTCAGTCGGCCGGATCCAGCCAGGGCCGCAGGAATTCCATGAATACCCGCGTCTTGGCCGGCAGCACCGGCGACGGAAAAATCGCGAACACCGGCAGCGGCTCGGTGCTCCAGCCGTGCAGTATCTGCTGCAGCCCGTTGCGGCCGATGATGGGCGCCAGCGCCCGGCAGTTCGGCAGCCGCGTAATGCCCAGCCCCAGCCCCGACAGGGTGCCGATGACGCTGATGTTGTTGCCGGCAATGGCGCCCCGCACCGCCACGCGCTCGGTGCGCTCGCCGTTGCGCAGCGTCCATGACGAATGTTCGCGGTCGATGGCGGTGCGCAGGCATTCATGAGCCGACAGGTCGGCCGGCTGCCGCGGCTCGCCGTGGTCGCGCAGATAATCGGCCGACGCGTACAGATAGCTGTCCAGCGTGGTGATTTCCTGCACCGAAGGGTCTTCCGTGGCGAGCTCGGCGGCAACCTGGTCGCGGCCGAACCGCAGCGCGATGTCGAAGGGGCCGCCCTGTGAATTCTCGGCCGGCTTCAGGCTGAGGTCGAATTCGCATTCCAGGTCGGGGTAGCGTTCGGTAAACGCCTTCAGGGCCTCGGGCAGCAGCCAGATGGCCATGCTGTACGGAATGGAGATGCTCAGGCGGCCCTGCGGCCGGGCCGACAGGGCCAGCAGCTGTTCGTGCGCCAGGCGCGCCTCGTCGACCAGCCCCTGGCAGCGGCGCAGGTATGCCGTGCCCGCATTGGTGAGCTCCAGGCGCCGCGTGTTGCGGTTGATGAGCCGCAGGCCGATGGCCTGTTCCAGCTGGCCGATGCGGCGCGACAGGGTCGAGGTCGGCATGGACAGCGCGCGGGCGGCCATGCTGAAGCTCTTGCGGCGGGCCACTTCGACGAACAGCGCAATATCGTTCAGCTGGATGGGACTGGGTTCCATGGATGTTCCGTATGAGCCGCCCGAGTTTACCGCCGGCCGCGCCCATTCCGGCCCTTTCGGGGGCGGGACCGCGCGCGGGGCTCAGTATAAATATGGAAAAACATGACAGATTTGTTTGCAAAATGGGCGGGCCCGAATGCGTTGGTTTCGCGCATATCCCATACACTGGAGCCCTTGTTTTTACCCATAATCAATTAGACGTCGCCGTTTCTCCTGTCGCGAACCGGCCCCAGCGCATGAGTGACCCGCATTACATGTTCACGGTACTGACGCCCACCTATAACCGGGCCGCCACGCTGCACCGTGTGTATGAATCCCTACGTCGACAGACCTGTCGCGATTTCGAATGGCTGATCGTCGATGACGGTTCCACCGACCGCACTCACGAAGCCGTGCTGGCCTGGCAGGCGCAGGCCGAATTCCCCATTCGTTATGTGTGGCAGAAAAACCGCCACAAGAAAACCGCGTTCAACCGCGGCGTGCGCGAAGCGCGCGGCGATTTCGTGGTAACGCTGGACAGCGACGACGAGATCCCGCCGCAGGCGCTGCAGATCCTGCGGGAAGGCTGGGAAGCCATCCCGCCCGACCGGCGCGAGGGCTACGTGGGCGTTACCGGCCTGTGCGCCGGGCCCGACGGCGCCATCGTGGGCGACCGCTTTCCGCAAGACGTCTTCGATACTTCCGCGGTCGAGATGTATTTCCGCCACCGCATCAAGGGCGAGAAATTCGGCAGCATGCGCACCGATGTGCTGCGCCGCTTCCCGTTTCCCGAAGACGTGGCGGGCTTCGTGCCCGAGAGCCTGATCTGGTGGGCCATGGCGCGCGCCGGCTACCTGAGCCGCTGCATCAACCAGGTGGTGCGCATCTACCATCCCAGCGCCGACGGCCTGAGCCGCGCCACGGTGTCGGTGCGCAACAACGCGCAGGGCCTGTACCTGCTGGCCTGGGACATCCTGGAACACCACATGGACTGGTTCCGCTACCGGCCCAAAGAATTCCTGATGGCGGCCGCCCGCTACACGCGGTTCCGCCTGGACCTGGAGCATTCGGGCCTGCCCACCGCGGTGCAGGCCTACCGCCTGACCGTGCCCGCCGCGCGGGCCCTGGTGGCCCTGATGTGGCCGCTGGGCTACGCGCTGTACTGGCGCGACCGGCGGCGCGGCCTGGCCTAGGTTTCAGCGCGGGCCGGGCCCGCCCTGCGGGGGCGCGTCGTCATCCTCGTCGTCTTCGTCTTCATCGTCGTCGTCATCGGGCAGCGGTTCGTCGGCGAGCGCGAACGGCAGCAGGTCGGCCAGGTCGTCCGACCAGGCGGTTTCTTCGCCGGCCTGGTCCAGCTTCACGAAGCGTTCGCCTTCGGCCAGGGTGATCTGCACGGCCCACAGGTACAGGCAGTCGTAAGTGTCGTTGTCGGCCGGGTCCAGGCCGCCGCGATTGCCCAGCAGGCGGGCCTGCGGGCCGCCCATCTGCACGTGGGGCCGGTCGTCGCTGGCGGCGCCCTGGGCCAGCGGCACGCCGAAGCTGACCCATTCGGTGCCTTCTTCGCCCAGCACGACTTCGGCCAGCACGGGCTTGCCCAGGTAGGCGCTCAGGGCGTCGGCGGTTTTGGCCAGCATGTCGAGCTCTTGCGAGCTGAAGCGTGCCAACGGGGCCGGCGGGGTGGCGGAAGCGGACATGGCAATTCCTGGTAAGGCGCGGGGGGCCGCGCAAAATGCGGTCAATGCCGCCATTGTCGCGCGTTTTCGCCCATGTTTTCCGTCCGCCGCGGGGCAGGGCGCTAATATCGCGGCTTTGCTTTACATCCTGTCCGTCCATGCCCGATGCTTCACCCGCGCCATCTTCGCGCCATATGTTGTTTCCGCTGACGGCGGCGCTGATCTGGTCCCTGAACATGGTGGTGACCAAAATGGCGGCCAGCGTCATCGAGCCGGCCGCCATCGGCTTCTACCGCTGGCTGCTGGCGGCGCTGCTGCTCACGCCGTTCGTCCTGCCGCGCGTGCTGCGCAACCGGCACGCCATCGCGCCGCACCTGGGCAAGCTGGCGGTGCTGGGTGCGCTGGGAACCGCCCTGTACCAGGGCCTGACCTACGTGGCGGCCGCCACCACTACCGCTACCAATATGGGCATCATCACCGCCATGGTGCCGCTGCTCACCATCATCCTGGGCAGCCTGGTGCTGCGCGAACGCCCCGCGGCTACGGCGGTGCTGGGCGGAGCCCTGTCGCTGGCCGGCCTGGGCGTGCTGCTGGGCGAGGGCGACCCGCTGCGCCTGCTCGAGGTCGGCGGCAACGCGGGCGACGCGCTGATGGGGCTGGCGGCGCTGGCCTATGCCATGTACGGCGTGCTGCTGCGCCGCTGGCCCATGCCGATAGGCGTCTGGCAGTCTTTGTACGTGCAGGTGCTGTTCGGCATTGCACTGCAGCTGCCCACGTTCCTGCTGGCGCCCGCCTCGCCGCTGAACGCCGACAATATTCCGCTGGTGCTGTACGCCGGCATCTTCCCGTCGCTGTTCGCGCCGTATCTGTGGATGCAGGGCGTGCGCCACCTGGGCCCCAACCGCACCAGCATTTTCCTGAACCTGATGCCGGTGGCCACGGTGGCCATCGCCGCCTTCCTGCTGGGCGAAGTGCCGCATGCCTACCATGTGGCGGGCGGCCTGGTGGCGCTGGCCGGCGTCAGCCTGGCCCAGTGGCGCCCGCGCCGGGCGGCGCGGCCCGCTTAGGCCCCGGGCCGTTCCGGCCTACAATCATTGCTTCCCTTGATTTGTCTTTTCTGCATACGAGCCCATGGCCCAATACGTCTACACCATGAATCGCGTCGGCAAGATCGTGCCGCCCAAGCGGCAGATCCTGCGCGACATTTCCCTTTCGTTTTTCCCCGGCGCCAAAATCGGCGTGCTGGGCCTGAACGGCTCGGGCAAGTCGACGCTGCTCAAGATCATGGCCGGCGTCGACAAAGAAATCGAAGGCGAAGCCGTGCCCATGCCGGGCCTGAATATCGGCTACCTGCCGCAGGAACCCCAGCTCGACCCGGCCCACACCGTGCGCCAGTCGGTCGAAGAAGGGCTGGGCGCGGTGGTGCAGGCCAAGAAGCGCCTGGATGAGGTCTACGCGGCGTATGCCGAGCCCGACGCCGATTTCGACGCCCTGGCCGCCGAGCAGGCCGAACTCGAAGCCGTCATCGCGGCGGCCGCCTCCAGCGGCGCCGACGACATCGAGCACCAGATGGAAATCGCCGCCGACGCGCTGCGCCTGCCGCCCTGGGACGCCACGGTGGGCAACCTGTCGGGCGGCGAAAAGCGCCGCGTGGCGCTGTGTCGCCTGCTGCTGTCCAAGCCCGACATGCTGCTGCTCGACGAACCCACCAAC
The DNA here is from genome assembly GCF_017356245.1 of Bordetella petrii. Taxonomy (NCBI): domain Bacteria; kingdom Pseudomonadati; phylum Pseudomonadota; class Betaproteobacteria; order Burkholderiales; family Alcaligenaceae; genus Bordetella; species Bordetella petrii. The sequence continues at coordinate 2,321,589 of NZ_JAFMZZ010000001.1, read as the reverse complement.
CACCTCGACGCCGAAAGCGTCGAATGGCTGGAACAGTTCCTGCACAAGTTCCCGGGCACGGTGGTGGGCGTTACCCACGACCGCTACTTCCTCGACAACGCGGCCGAATGGATCCTGGAACTCGACCGCGGCCACGGCATTCCCTGGAAGGGCAACTACAGCTCGTGGCTCGAACAGAAAGAAGCCCGCCTCAAGCAGGAAGAAGCCGCCGAATCGGCGCGCCAGAAAACCATCAAGAAAGAACTCGAATGGGTGCGCCAGAACCCCAAGGGCCGCCAGGCCAAGGCCAAGGCGCGCCTGTCGCGCTTCGAAGAGCTGTCTTCGTACGAATACCAGAAGCGCAACGAAACCCAGGAAATCTTCATTCCGGTGGGCGAGCGCCTGGGCAATGAGGTCATCGAATTCAACAACGTCAGCAAGGCCTACGGCGACCGCCTGCTGATCGACAACCTCAGCTTCAAGGTGCCGCCCGGCGCCATCGTGGGCATCATCGGCGCCAACGGCGCCGGCAAGTCGACGCTGTTCCGCATGATCGCCGGCCGCGAGCAGCCCGATTCGGGCAGCATCGCCATCGGCCAGACCGTGCAGCTGGCCTTCGTCGACCAGTCGCGCGATTCGCTGCAAGACGGCAAGAGCGTATTCGACGCCGTGTCCGACGGCGCCGACCTGCTCACCGTGGGCAAGTTCGAAATGTCCTCGCGCGCCTACCTGGGCCGCTTCAATTTCAAGGGCGCCGACCAGAACAAGATCGTCGGCCAGCTGTCGGGCGGCGAACGCGGCCGGCTGCACCTGGCCAAGACGCTGGTCGCCGGCGGCAATGTGCTGCTGCTCGACGAACCGTCCAACGACCTCGACGTGGAAACCCTGCGCGCGCTGGAAGACGCGCTGCTGGAATTCCCCGGCTGCGTCATGGTGATCAGCCACGACCGCTGGTTCCTGGACCGCATCGCCACGCACATCCTGGCTTTCGAAGGCGATTCGCAAGTCGTGTTCTTCGACGGCAACTACCAGGAATACGAGGCCGACAAGAAGCGCCGCCTGGGCGAAGAGGGCGCCAAGCCCCATCGCCTGCGCTATAAAGCCCTGAAATAAGCGAGGCTGCCATGCTGCTGCAAGCCGCCGACTCGACGCTGCTGATCGTCGACATGCAAGAACGCCTGATGCCGGCCATCGCGCATGGCGCCGAGCAGGCGGACACCGTCGCCAAGCTGGCGCAGGGCGCGCGCCTGCTCGACGTGCCGGTGGTCGCCACCGAGCACAGCAGCGGCGCCCTGGGCCACACCATCGAGCCGCTGCGCGGCCCGGTGCAGGCGGTGTTCCAGAAGCGGCATTTTTCGGCGGCGCGCGAACCCGGCTTCGATGCCTGGCTGCCGGCCGCGCGGCGCACGGTGCTGGTGGTTGGCTGGGAAGCCCACGTTTGCGTGCTGCAAACCGTGGTGGGCCTGCTCGAACTGAATTACCGCGCCGTGCTGGTGTCCGATGCGGTCGGCTCGCGGCGGCCAGCCGACCAGCACGCGGGCATGCGCCGCATGCGCGCGGCGGGCGCTACCGTGGTCACCGCCGAAATGGCTTTATTCGAGTGGATGGAAAGCTGCGACCATCCCCGCTTCCGCGACGTGTTACGTTTGGTGAAATAAGCCGCGTGCCAGGCAACATCTGCCCCCGCCATGGGGCGCCCGGCCTACCCATGGATACAATTTATGGGCATCCCTAACAGCTCAACGCGTCGCTTTTTGCGATTCTGAAGGTTCAGAAAGTTTGCAGGGGGACGCCGTAGTGCCTGCTAGTCTGGCCTAACTTCCAGCGCGCTGTCCCAGGCACAACAACAGGAGCCTCATCATGATGAAAATTGGAACCTTCGCAAAAATCAGCACGGCCATCGTGCTCGCAGCATCTGTCGCGGGATGCTCTTCGTGGGATAGCATGAGCCGCCGCCAGAAAAGCACCGTGGGCGGGGCCGCCGTCGGCGGCGTGGCCGGCGCGGTGATCAGCGGCGGCGGCATCCTGGGCACGGTGGGCGGCGCCGCGCTGGGCGGCATCATCGGCGACCAGGTCGGCAAGTAAGCCGCGCCCGCCCCGGCGGCAAAAAAGCAGCCCCGGCAAGCCTTGCTTGCCGGGGCTGTTTGTTTTGCCGTCCGCCGCGTTCAGGCTTCTTTTTGCGGCATCTCGATCTTGACTTCAAGGACTTCCAGCGTGTCCTGGCGTTCCAGGTGCACCTTGATGTCGTCGGGGTTGATGTTCACGTACTTGGAAATGACGGCCACCAGCTCCTGCTGCAGCTGGGGCAGGTAGTCGGGCGACGCGCCGCGGCCCGAACGCTCGTGCGCCAGGATGATTTGCAGGCGTTCCTTGGCGACAACCGCCGAGGTCTTCTTCTGGCCGAGCAGAAACGACAGGAAGGACATTGCTTACTTCCCTCCGAACAGGCGCTTGAGCAGGCCGGGCTTCTCGTAGTCGGTGAAGCGCAGGGGCTTTTCTTCGCCCAGGTAGCGGGCCACCACGTCTTTGTAGGCCTCGGCCACGTCGGTGTCGCGCAGGTGAATGGCCGGCAGGCCCTGGTTCGACGCTTGCAGCACCGCTTCGGATTCGGGGATGACGCCGATCAGCTTGATGCGCAGGATGTCTTCGATGTCGGTCAGCGACAGCATTTCGCCGTCGTTGACGCGCTTGGGGTTGTAGCGCGTGAGCAGCAGGTATTCCTTGACGGGCTCGTCGCCTTCGATGGCGCGGCGCGACTTGGCGGCCAGGATGCCCAGGATGCGGTCGGAATCGCGCACCGACGAGACCTCGGGGTTGGTGACCACCAGGGCGTCGTCGGCGAAGTAGGCGGCCATCAGGGCGCCCGTTTCAATGCCGGCGGGCGAATCGCACACGATGTAGTCGAAACCCATTTCCTTCAGGTCTTCGATGACCTTGGCCACGCCTTCCTGCGTCAGCGCGTCTTTGTCGCGGGTTTGCGAGGCCGGCAGAATGAACAGGTTCTCGAGCTGCTTGTCCTTGATCAGCGCCTGCTTCAGCGAGGCTTCGCCCTGGATGACGTTGACGAAGTCATACACGACGCGGCGTTCGCAGCCCATGATGAGATCCAGGTTGCGCAGGCCGACGTCGAAGTCGATGACGGCGGTCTTGTGGCCGCGCATGGCCAGTCCGGACGAAAAGCTGGCGCTGGTGGTGGTCTTGCCCACCCCGCCCTTGCCGGATGTCACCACAACAATACGTGTCATGACCAGTTAACCCTTATGTTCGAATAAATCGCGTTATCGTAAAGCAAAAAGCCGCTGTAAGGCTTCTTACAAGATGTAGACATGGTGGCGGCGCGCAACGCGCCAGCCTTTACTTCTTCAGGGCTTCTACCCGCAGCGTCTCGCCGTCCAGGTGCACCAGCGCGGGCTGGTTGTGCAGCGAGCTGTCGAGCTTGTCTTCCACGACCCGGTACACGCCGGCCACGGCCAGCAGCTCGGCATCGAGCTGGGTGGTGAAGATGCGCGCCGAGGTGTCGCCGCGCGCGCCCGCCATGGCCTTGCCCCGCAGCGGGCCGTAGACATGCACGTTGCCGTCGGCGATGACTTCGGCGCCCTGGCTGACCATGCCGATGACGACCAGGTCGGTGTGGCGCGCATAGACGCGCTGGCCCGAGCGCAGCGGCTTGGTAATGACCAGGGCCGAAGCCGGCGCGGCGGCCGCGGCCGGCGGTTCGGGCGCGGGCGCCGCCTGGGCGGGCTCGGCCGGGGCCGGTTCGGCCTGGGCGCTGTCGGCGGCCGGCGGGGCGCCGGTTTCCAGCGCGGCGGCCGGCACGGCGGGCACCGGGGTGGCCGCGTCGTTGGGCGGGGCGGTTTCCACCGCGGGCGCCGGGCGCGCCGGGGGCGTGGACAGTTCCACGGCCGCCAGGCCGGCGGCCTGGGCCGCCGCCAGGTTGGCGCCTTCGGCCACCACGCCGATGGGCGGCAGATTGTGGCCGCGCAGGGCCGCCAGCAGGGCGGGCCAGTCGATGGGGGCGTCGACGCGGCTGGCGTCGATCACCACCGGCTCGTTCTCGAAGAAGCTGCCGGCGTCGGCCATGCGCTGGTCCAGCGCGGCGGTCAGGCGGTCGAGGTCGGCGTCGTGCAGCACCACGCGTATGGCATACAGCGTGGCGCTCTTGAAATCCAGGGCAAGGGAATCAGTAGTCATGGTCGGACGGAATCAGGCCGTGGCCCAGGAATCGCGCAGCGTGACGATGCGGTTGAGAACCGGCGCCTGCGGCGTGGAATCTTTGCTGTCGACCGTGAAATAGCCCAGCCGCTCGAATTGCCAGGTGGCGCCCGGCTCGGCCGCCGTGCCGGGCTCGAGCCAGGCGTCGACGGTTTCGCGTGAATGGGGGTTCAGGCAGGCCAGGAAGTCTTTGTCGCCGGCGTCGGGGTGCGGGTCGGAGAACAGGCGGTCGTACAGGTGCACGCGCGCCGGCACGGCGTGCGCGGTGCTGACCCAGGTGATGTTGCCCTTGACCTTGACGCTGTCGGCGCCGGGCGTGCCGCTTCTGGTGTCGGGCAGGTACTCGGCCTGCACTTCGGTGACGCGGCCGGATTCGTCTTTGGTGAAGCCGGTGCAGCGCACCACGTAGCCGTACTTCAGGCGCACCAGGTTGCCCGGGAACAGGCGGAAGTATTTCTTGGGCGGTTCTTCGCGGAAATCGTCGCGTTCGATCCACAGTTCGCGCGTGAACGGGAACTGGCGCGAGCCGGCCGCCGGGTCGTGGGGGTTGCGCGGCGCCGAGCAGGCTTCTTCCTGGCCGGCCGGGTAGTTGGTGATGACCAGCTTGAGCGGGTCCAGCACCGCCACCGAGCGCGGCGTGCCGGGGTCGAGCTCGTCGCGCACGGCCTGTTCGAGCAGGCTGTAGTCGATGCGCGAGTCGGACTTGGACACGGCCGTGCGGTCGCAGAACAGCCGGATGGCCGACGGCGGGTAGCCGCGCCGGCGCATGCCGAACAGCGTGGGCATGCGGGGGTCGTCCCAGCCGTCGACGTAGCCTTCGCGCACCAGCTGCAGCAGCTTGCGCTTGCTGGTGACGACGTAGGTCAGGTTCAGGCGCGCGAATTCGTATTGGTGCGGCAGCGGCCGGGCCAGTTTGCCCAGCTCGGCCAGGCGGGCCAGGATCCAGTCGTAGAACGGGCGCTGGTCTTCGAATTCCAGGGTGCAGATGCTGTGCGTGATGCCTTCCAGCGCGTCTTCGACCGGGTGCGCCCAGCTGTACATGGGGTAGATGCACCACTGGTTGCCGGTGCGGTGGTGCGTGGCGTGGCGCACCCGGTACATGACCGGATCGCGCAGGTTGATGTTGGGCGAGGCCATGTCGATCTTGGCGCGCAGCACCAGGCTGCCGTCGGGGTGCTTGCCGTCGCGCATCTCGGCCAGCAGCGCCAGCGATTCGGCGGCCGGGCGGTCGCGCCAGGGCGAGGCCACGCCGGGCTCGGTCAGGGTGCCGCGGTTCAGGCGGATCTGCTCGGGCGATTGTTCGTCGACATACGCGTGGCCCGCCTGCACCAGCGCCTGGGCGAATTCGTACATGAAGCCGAAGTAATCGCTGGCGAAGTACAGGTTGTCGTTGCCGTCGGCCTTCCAGTCGAAACCCAGCCAGTGCACGGCCTCGATGATGGCGTCGACGTATTCCTGGTCTTCTTTCTCGGGGTTGGTGTCGTCGAAGCGCAGGTGGCACACGCCGCCGAAGTCGCGCGCCAGGCCGAAATTGACGCAGATGCTCTTGGCATGGCCGATGTGCAGGTAGCCGTTGGGCTCGGGCGGGAAGCGGGTGCGGATGCGCGCCGGGTCGGGGGCGCCCTGCGCCTGCGCCGACGCGGGCCCGGGAGCGCCCGCCCAGCGCTTGCCCTGGAAGCGGTCGGCCTGCAGGTCATCTTCGATGATATTGCGCAGGAAATTGGTGGCGGCAGGCGGCGTCGGGGCGGTGGTCATGCTTGGAGGAATAGGAAAAGGCGGCAGCAAAGCGTCAATTTTGCCACGTCCGCACCCCAATGCCGTCCAAACCCGTCCCCCACGTTCCAGAAACAGGCTCTACACTACCGGCCATCATGGATATCGTCCCCCTGCTACTGGCCCGCATCCAGTTCACCGCCAGCCTCAGTTTCCTGGCCTTGTTCATGGCCCTGGCGCTGGCCCTGTCCTGGCTGCTGCTGTTCTTCAAGCTGCGCGCGCACCGCACCGGCCTGCCGGGCTGGACCGCCGCGTACCGTTTCTGGGTGCGCATTTTCGCCCTGTCATTCGTGCTGACCCTGGCGGCGGCGCTGCCCGTGCTGATCCAGGTGGGCAGCCTGTGGCCCGGCCTGATGGACAAGATCGGCAATGTGGCCGGCCCGCTCATCGGCTTCGGCGTGCTGTCGGTATTCATCCTGAAATCCTGCTTCCTGGGCGTGATGCTGTTCGGGCAGCGCCGGGTGTCCGAGCGCATCCATACCCTGGCCGTGTTCATGGTGGCCGCGGGGCAGGCGGTGGCGCTGTTCTGGGTGCTGGCGCTGCAGTCATGGGTGCAGACGCCGGCCGGCGCCACCCTGATCGACGCCCGCTACCAGGTGTACGACTGGAACGCCGCCATCTTCAACCCCTCGCTGGGCTGGAACCTCGGGCTGATGGCCCTTTGGTCGGCGCTGGCCGCCGCCTTCCTGATCCTGGGCGTGACCGCGCTGCAGGCCATGCGGCGCCCGCTCGACGACGGCGAGCGCTGCGCGTTCAAGACCGCGCTGGTGGCGGCGGTGGCCGCCTCGCTGCTGCAGGCGCCGGTGCTCGACGGCGCCGGCCGGGTCATGGCCGAACATCAGCCCGCCAAGGCGGCCGCCGCCGCGGGCTACTGGCACAGCGGCGCCGAACCCGGCTGGACGCTGTTCGGCTGGCCCGACGCCCGCGTCCAGGCCAACCGCGCCGCCCTGGCGCTGCCGGGCGTGGGCGGCGACTGGCTGGGGCGCGATGCGCAGGGCGTGTACCAGGGGCTGGACAAATTCTCGGGCATGCAGCCGCCCGTGGCGCTGACCTTCTGGGCGCTGCGCGTGGCGCTGCTGCTGGGCGCGGCGATGCTGCTGGTGTCGTGCACGACACTGGCGCTGGCGGCGCGGCGCGGCATGGACCCGTCCCTGCTGCCGCGCTGGTGGCTGCGCGTGATCGTGGGCACGCTATACGCCGGCGGGCTGGCCGTGCTGGCCGGCGGCGTGTTCTCGCTGGTGGGCATGCAGCCCTATGCCGTCAATGCCACCATCACCCAGACCGAGGTGCTGGGCACGGCCGGCACCGCCACCCTGGCGGCCAGCCTGGCCGGCTACCTGGTGCTGTACGGGCTGCTGCTGGCCGCCTTCAACGGCATGCTGTTCCACGCGGCCCGCTACGGGGTGGTGCCGGTGCGCAAACCCGGAGGATCGCCCCAATGATCGACATGCTGGCCGCCTCGCTGGGCGTCAATGCCAACGACCCCACCTTCTGGATGCCGCTGGTGTTCATGGGCCTGCTGTTCCTGCTGATCGCCGGCGGCATCGTGCTCGACGGCTTCGACCTCGGCGTGGGCATGCTGCTGCCGCTGGCGCCCGCCGACGAGCGCGGCCGCATGATGACCCTGCTCAGCCCCTGGCGCGACGCCAATGAGTTCTGGCCGCTGCTGGGCATCGGCCTGTTCGCCTCGGCGTTTCCGCTGGCCTGGGGCGTGATCTTCGGCAAGCTCTACGGCCCGCTGGCCCTGATGGCGCTGGGCCTGGTGCTGCGCAGCGTGTCGTTCGAATTCCGCATCCGCGCCCGCGCCGAACTCAAGCCGCGCTGGATCCTGGGCTTCTGGCTGGGCTCGGTGGCCACGGCGTTCGGGCAGGGCATGATCCTCGGGCGCATCGCCACCGGCTACCAGACGGCCGCCGGCTACGGCTGGTTCGCCGTGCTGATGGGGCTGTGCGCGGTGGCCGCCTATGTGCTGCTGGGCGCCGCCTGGCTGGTGATGCGCGTCGAGGGCGACCTGCAGCGCCGCGCCGCGCGCTGGGGGCGCCACGCCATCCGCTGGACGGCCGTCGGCATGGTGGGCACGTCGGTGATGCTGGGCCTGGCCAATGCCGGCATTTTCTACAAATGGAGCAACCCCGGCGGCCTGGCCGTGGCGGTGGTCGTCTGGGCGCTGATGCTGCTGTGTTTTTCCAGCGCCGAAATGCTGCTGGCCCGCGTGCCCGGCCGGGGCGAGGCCAACAGCCGGCTGCCGTTCGTGCTGTGCGTGGTGCTGTACCTGCTCATGCTGATGAGCCTGGCCTACAGCCTGTTCCCGTACCTGATCCTGGACGACATGACCCTGTGGGACGGCACGGCCTCGATCGGCTCGATGCGGCTGGTGCTGGCCGGCGCGGTAATTGGCGTGCCGGTGGTGCTGATTTTCAACCTGCTGGCCTACCGCTCGGTGTTCGGCAAAGAGCGCCGCACGGCCTAGGGCCGCCAGGCCCCGGTCAGGCGGCCGCCAGCGGCAGGGCGATACGCACCAGCAGGCCGCCGCTGTCGGCGCGCAGCAGCGCCAGCGTGCCGCCGTGGGCCCGCGCGATGGCTTCGGCCAGGGCCAGCCCCAGGCCCACATTGCCGGTGCGGGTGCGGGCGTCGTCCAGCCGCGCGAAGGGGCGCAATGCCTCGCTGCGGCGCTCGGGGGCGATGCCGCGGCCGTGGTCGGCCACGTCAAGTACGGCCATGCCGCCTTCGCGGCGCAGGCTGATGTCCACCGGCGGTTCGCCATGATGCAGGGCATTGCCGATCAGGTTGTCCAGCAGCCGGCCCAGCGCCACCGCGTCGCCCTGCACGGTGATGTTGTCGTCGGCCATGTCCAGGCTGACCGATGTGCCGGTGCTTTGCCAGCCGCCCACCCGCTCGGCCAGCCACGCGGGCAGGTCCAGCGGGGCGTAGCGGTAGGCGGCCGGATCGGTGCCGCGCACAAAGCCGATGAACTGGTCGACCATGTGCTGCATGTCCTGCAGGTCTTTGCGCAGGCCTTCTTTCAGGGCGGGGTCGTCGGCCATCTCGATGCGCAGCCACATGCGCGACAGCGGCCCTTTCAGATCGTGCGGCAGGCCCGACAGCAAGGTGCGGCGCACCGAGTCGGACTCGGCCAGCGCATCCAGCATGGCGTTGAAGCGTTCGCCCAGGGCGCGGGTTTCGCTGGGCCCCGACGGCTGCACGCGCTGCGGCTGTCCGGCCGCCAGGCGGTCGGCCGCCTCGGCCAGGCCGGTCAGCGGCCGGGTGATGTGCCAGGAAAACCCCGCCGCCAGCAGCAGCACCAGGCCCAGGCCGCCCAGCCAGACGGCCACCAGCGGCGTGGCCACCGGCGGGTCGAGCCGGTCCAGCGGGATGACCAGCCATTCGCGCAGGCGCGGCGCGTCTTCGGTATCCGGATTGCGGGCCAGCGAAATGAAGATTTCGGGGTCCGGCCCGTGCGACAGCGCCACCCGGGTACCGTCGTTGAGCCGGTCGTTCAGTTCGCGGATGGGCCCGCGCAGGTCGCGGCGAATGTCGTCGGGCTGGTTGTCGTGCATGGCGCGGAACCGCTGGCGCCGCGCTTCGCGCTCGCGCTCGTCGTCGGCGGCGCGGTCGGGCGGCGAGCCGTCGGCGGGGCGGCCGGCGCCATCGTGCCTTGGCGGCGGCGGGCGGTTCAGGCGCTGCAGCCGGGCCTCGGCCGGCAGCGTGCGCGACCATAGCCGCCATTGGTTCTGCGAGGCGTTGCGCACGAAATCGGCCCGCTCTTCGGCCGGGATCTGCGACACCGCCGCCCGCAGCGTGCGGATGGTGGTGGCGATGTAGCCGATGGCGACGTCTTCCAGGAATTTCTGGCGGTAGTACGACACGGTGGCCAGCGTGGCGGCCTGGGCCAGCAGCACGGCGCCCAGCACGAGCAGGATCAGGCGCGCCCGCAGCGAGCGCGGCAGCAGGAAGCGGGTCAGGCGGTTCATGCGGCGCGGCGGGTCAGGGCGAAAAGCGGTAGCCGATGCCCCAGACCGTCTGGATCCAGCGCGGCTGTTTCGGGTCGTCTTCGATGGCGCGCCGCAGGCGCAGGATGGCGATGTCGATGGCGCGGTCGTTGCGTTCGCCGCCGTCGTCGTCGCGCGCCAGCGCCAGCAGGCGCTCGCGCGACAGGGGCTTGCCGGCATTGCGCACCAGCGCTTCCAGCAGATTGATCTCGCCGCCCGTCAGCTTGACCGGTTCGCCGTCGCGCAGCAGCTGCCGCATGGCGGGGTCGAACACGAACGGGCCGAAGTTGACCGGCGCGTCTTTGGTCAGGGCCGACGGCCCGCGCTTGCGGCGCAGCACGGCTTCGATGCGCGCCAGCAGCTCGCGCGGGTCGAAGGGCTTGCCCAGGTAGTCGTCGGCCCCGGCTTCCAGGCCGATGATGCGGTCGACCGCCTCGTCGCGCGCGGTCAGCAGAATGACGGGGATGTCTTCGCCCTGTTCGCGCAGGCGGCGGCAGGCGTCGGCGCCGTCGCCGCCCGGCAGCATGCGGTCGAGCACCAGCAGGTCGGGCGCATAGCGCGCGATGCGGGCGGCCAGGTCGTTGGCGTCGGGCGCCAGCAGGGTGTCGTAGCCGTGCCGGTTGAGATAGTCGGCCAGCAACTGCCGCAAGGCGGGATCGTCGTCGACGACCAGCAGCTTGGTGTGTGGGGTGTCCATGGGTGCCATAGTGGCTGCGGATCAGGCGGCCGGCAAGAGGCGAGAAATGGATTGAAATATACCGTGACGCGATGCGCTTTCACTAAAATATCGTCGGAACCCCTTGCGCCCGTTCAACGACGTTTACAGATGCCCCGCTTTTCGGTCTTTACACTGTCCGGTGTCATGACCCTGCGCAATTTGCCTCGCAAGCGGATGTCCCGCCCGCTTTCGGCCGCCTTGCTGGCCTGCAATATGGCCCTGGGCGCCTGCGCCACGCTCGAGCCCCCGGCCGCCGACCACGCCGCGCCCGCGCCGGCAGCGCCGGCGGCGGCGGCCCCCGCGCCCGCGCGGCCCCCGGCCCGCTACGACTGGAACGAGATCGAGCGGGCGGCGCGCCAGGGCATATCGGTGCTGGCGCCGGCGCAGCCGCTGCCCGTCGCGCCCGCCGCCCTGTCCGAGTCGCGCGAGCTCGACCTCGATCCCATGCCCTGCAGGCTGACGCCGGCCGAGGGCTTGACCGACGCTTCTTTGCAGCCGCCCGCGGGCCTGGCCGACGCCGCGCAGCGGCCGCCGGGGCCGGATGCCACCGGCACGATCGACGCCCCCATCGATGCCGGCACGGCCGCCGCCGCCCTGCCCATTCAGTGCGCCAACCTGTTTCCCGACGTGGCGCCGGTGCCGCCGCAGGATTACGCCTTCGGCCTGGAAACCCGGGACCCCGTGCCGTACGGCTCGGTCATGGTGGTGACCGGCGTGGCGCAGCCTGCCAACCCGTGGTTTTCGTCGGTGGGCTCGCAGCAGGGCTTTTCCTATGGCGGCGGGCGCTGGACTTACCGCGACACGGCCGGCCCGACCGTGGCGCTGGGCAACCTGACGGCCAACGCGCCGATATGGGGCAGCGCCGTGCCCATCGGCGGCCTGCAGGTGGCCGACTGGGCCGGCGGGGCGCAGCAGGTGCCGCAAGGGCGGCTGGCCTATTCGTCGACGGTGGGCGTGCTGAACTACACCGACACGGCGGCCCAGTCCGGCGCCATCGATTATGGCGTGACGGCCGGCAGCGGCGCGCTGCGCTACGGGCTGACGCCGGCCCTGACCCTGGAAAGCCAGATGCAGAGCGCCCCGGACCTGTCCACGCGCGGCCTGGGCAGCACCTATTCGGCCGGCGAACTGGGCACCTTCCAGGCGGGCGCCACGCAGAGCAGCTTCGACCACATCAACGCCTGGCGCTACCGCTTCGGCTACAACGTCAGCCTGTTCGAATCGGTCAGCCTGGCGGTCACCAATGAACAGATCGGCGCCGGGTTCGGCGACCTGTCGCAGTACCGGAATGGCGCGGCGGCGGCGCCGCAGATGCGCAATACGCTGGCCGCCGGCGTGCCCATCCTGGGGTGGGGCACCCTGACCGGCACCTATACCGGGCTGCGCGAATCCGGCGAAGCCATCGAGCAGCGCTTCGGGCTGGAGCACAGCATGCTGGTGGCCCCCAGCGTGCGCCTGGCGGTGGGCGCCGACCGCGACGTGGTGACCGGCGATTACGAAATGCGCGCCGGCGTCACCATGCCGGTGGACGCCTTCGTGCGCGGCCGCTGGCTGCCGTGGTAGAGCCGTTTGCGCGCGCCGCCGCCCCGGCCGCTTCAATGAGGCTTAAAATCGCCGCCATGACGCTTTCCGCTACTACCAATGTCTGACCCGCGCGCCCAGGGCGTCCTGCAGCGCGTTTTTGGCTACGAATCCTTCCGCGGCGACCAGCAGGCCATCGTCGAGCATGTCATCGGCGGCGGCGACGCCCTGGTGCTGATGCCTACCGGCGGCGGCAAGTCGCTGTGCTACCAGGTGCCGGCGCTGGTGCGCGAGGGCACCGGCGTGGTGGTGTCCCCCCTTATCGCCCTGATGCAAGACCAGGTCGACGCCCTGACCGAGCTGGGCGTGCGGGCGGCATACCTGAATTCCACGCAAGACTGGCGCGAGGCGCGCGACGTCGAGCAGGCCTTCCTGGACGGCCAGCTCGACCTGCTGTACGTGGCCCCCGAGCGGCTGCTGACCGACCGCTGCCTGCAGTTGCTGGAACGCGGCCGCATCGCGCTGTTCGCCATCGACGAGGCGCATTGCGTATCGCAGTGGGGCCACGACTTCCGGCCCGAATACCTGGGCCTGTCGATGCTGCACGAGCGCTGGCCCGACGTGCCGCGCATCGCGCTCACGGCTACCGCCACCGCCGAGACGCGCGTCGAGATCGCGCAGCGCCTGGCGCTGGACCAGGCCCGCCATTTCGTGGCCAGCTTCGACCGGCCCAACATCCGCTACCGCATCGTCGAGAAAAACGAGGTGCGGCGCCAGCTGCTGGACCTGATCCGCAGCGAGCACGAGGGCGAGTCGGGCGTGGTGTACTGCCTGTCGCGCGCCCGCGTCGAAGAAACCGCCGAGTTCCTGTGCCAGAACGGCATCAACGCCTTGCCGTACCACGCCGGGCTGAGCGCGGCCGTGCGGGCCCGCAACCAGTCGCGCTTCCTGCGTGAAGACGGCATCGTCATGGTGGCCACCATCGCTTTCGGCATGGGCATCGACAAGCCCGACGTACGTTTCGTGGCGCACATCGACCTGCCCAAGTCGGTCGAGGGCTACTACCAGGAAACCGGACGGGCGGGCCGCGACGGCTTGCCGGCCACGGCCTGGCTGGCCTATGGCCTGCAAGACGTCGTGCAGCAGCGCCGCATGATCGACGAATCACCGGGCGACGAAATCTACCGGCGCCGTCTGGGCCAGCAGCTCGATGCCATGCTGGGCCTGTGCGAAACCGTAGAGTGCCGGCGGGTGCGCCTGCTGGCCTATTTCGGGCAGACCATCACGGCTTGCGGCAATTGCGACGTCTGCCTCGAGCCGCCGCAGTCCTGGGACGGCACGGTGGCGGCGCAGAAAGTGCTGTCGGCGGTGTACCGCCTGTGGAAAGAACGCGGCCAGCGCTACGGCGCCGGCCACATCATCGACATCCTGCGCGGCAAAGACACCGACCGCACCCGCCAGCACGGGCACGAAACCCTCAGCGTATTCGGCGTGGGCGCCGATCTTTCCGAAAATGCCTGGCGCGGCGTGCTGCGGCAGCTGCTGGCGCAGGGGCTGCTGACTGTGGACCACGAAGGCTACGGCACCCTGGCCCTTACCGAAGGCAGCCGGGCCGTGCTGAAGGGCGAACGCCAGCTGATGCTGCGGCGCGAATCCGAGAAAAAAGCCCGCGCCGGCAAATCGGGCGGCCGGGCGCGCGCGGCCGCCATCGAGCTGCCGCCCGATGCCCAGCCGCTGTTCGACGCCCTGCGCAATTGGCGCGGCGAAGTCGCCAAAAGCCATGGCGTGCCGGCCTATGTGATTTTCCACGACGCCACGCTGCGCGAGATCGCGCTGGCGCGGCCGGCCTCGATGGACGAGCTCGGGCACATCAACGGCGTGGGCACGCGCAAGCTGGAAGCCTACGGCGACGATATCCTGCGGCTGGTGGCTTGAGCCCTATTTGTTGAACAGTTCGCCGCTGCCCGAGGGCGGCGCCAGGCCCAGGTGCCGCCAGGTGGTCTGCGTGGCCATGCGGCCGCGCGGGGTGCGCTGCAGGTAGCCGTGCTGGATCAGGTAGGGTTCGATGACGTCTTCGATGGTGTCGCGCTCTTCGCCGATGGCCGCCGCCAGGCTGTCCACGCCCACCGGGCCGCCGTCGAACTTGTGGATGATGGCTTCCAGCAGCTTGCGGTCCATCAGGTCCAGGCCCTGCGGGTCGACTTCCAGCATGGCCAGGGCGCGGCCGGCCGATTCGGTGTCGATGACGCCGTGCGATTTCACCTGCGCATAGTCGCGCACGCGCCGCAGCAGGCGGTTGGCGATGCGCGGCGTGCCGCGCGAACGGCGCGCCACCTCGGCGGCGCCGTCGGGCGTGATCTCGGCATTGAGCAGGCCGGCGCTGCGCGTGACGATGCGCGCCAGGTCGTCGGCGTTGTAGAACTCCAGGCGCGACACGATGCCGAAGCGGTCGCGCAGCGGATTGGTCAGCATGCCGGCGCGCGTGGTGGCGCCGACCAGGGTAAAGGGCTGCAGGTCCAGCTTGACGCTGCGCGCGGCCGGGCCTTCGCCGATCAGGATGTCGATCTGGAAGTCTTCCAGCGCCGGGTACAGGATTTCTTCGACCACCGGCGACAGGCGATGGATTTCGTCGATGAACAGGACGTCGTTCTTTTCCAGGTTGGTCAAGAGCGCGGCCAGGTCGCCGGGGCGCTCGAGCACCGGGCCGGAGGTCTGGCGCAGCTGCACGCCCATTTCGTGGGCGATGATGTGGGCCAGCGTAGTCTTGCCCAGCCCCGGCGGGCCGAACAGCAGCACGTGGTCCAGCGCCTCGCCGCGCTTGCGCGCGGCGGCGATGAAGATTTCGAGCTGTTCACGGGCCCGCTGCTGGCCGACATATTCCTGCAGCGCCTTGGGGCGCAGGGCGCGTTCGATGGATTCTTCGTTGGGCGACACCGGCTGCGGTGTCACCAGGCGAGGAGCGTCGGGCAGAGAGGAAAGCGAGTCGGACTGAATGGCCATGGTCGGGAATGGGGCTGGCGGCGGGGCAAAGAAAAGGCAGAGGCCAGCGCAAGCATCGTACACCACGGGGCGGGTGCTGGAAACGGCGCCGCCGTGTCCGGCCACAAGCACCCCGCGGCAACTGGCGATATCATGCACCGGTTCGCCATTATTCCTGGAAGGATGACTTTTATGTCCCCCGCACTGCCCACTTATGACGATGTCGTCCGCGCTAGCGAAACACTGGCCGGGGTTGCCCACCGGACGCCGGTGCTGACCTCGTCCACCGCCGATGCGCGCACCGGCGCCCAGGTGTTCTTCAAGTGCGAGAACTTCCAGCGCATGGGCGCCTTCAAGTTCCGGGGCGGCTACAACGCTATTGCCCGGCTGGCCCCGTCGCAGCGCGAAGCCGGGGTGGTGACGTTTTCGTCGGGCAACCATGCGCAGGCCATTGCGCTGGCCTCGCGCCTGCTGGGCGTGCGCGCCACCATCATCATGCCGCACGACGCGCCGGCGGCCAAGCGCGCCGCCACCGAAGGCTACGGCGGCCAGGTCGTCACCTACGACCGCTACACCGACGACCGCGAAGCCGTCGCGCGGCGCATCCAGGCCGAGACCGGCGCCACGCTGATCCCGCCGTATGACCACGGCGACGTGATCGCGGGGCAGGGCACCGCCGCCAAAGAACTGTTCGAAGAGGTCGGCCCGCTCGACGCCTTGTTCGTGTGCCTGGGCGGCGGCGGACTGCTGGCCGGCTCGGCCCTGTCGGCCCACGCCCTCAGCCCCGGCTGCGAGGTCTACGGCGTCGAGCCCGAGGCCGGCAACGACGGGCAGCAGTCGCTGCGCAAAGGCGAAATCGTGCGGATCCCCACCCCCAAGTCGCTGGCCGATGGCGCGGTCACCACGCACCTGGGGCAGCTGACGTTTCCCGTGATCCAGCAGCGCGTCAAAGACATTGTTACGGTCACCGACGCGCAGCTGGTCGACACCATGAAATTTTTCGCCGAACGCATGAAGATCGTGGTCGAGCCCACCGGCTGCCTGTCGACCGCCGCCGTGCTGCACCAGGCAGTCGCGGTGCCGGGCAAGCGGGTGGGCGTCATCATCAGCGGCGGCAACGTCGATCTGGCCCATTACGCGCATCTGCTGGCGGCTTGATCCGCGCCCTTGCGGCCGGCCCCGCCGCAAGGCAGAATGGCCTTACTGATGCCTTCCGGAAAGCGCGCAGCGCTTCGGCGGGCTTCGCTTCAGTACGGGGGCAGCGGCAATGCGTATCCTGCTGATCGGCGGTACCGGCTTTCTCGGCCGGCATGTGGCGGCGCGCCTGGCGGGCCGCGGCCATGTCCTTATCGTGCCCACGCGCCTTTACAGCCGCGGACGCGACCTGCAATTGCTGCCCACCCTTACCCTGGTCGAAGCCGACGTCCACGACGACACCGTGCTCGACCGCCTGTTGCCCGAATGCGATGCCGTCATCAACCTGGCGGGCATCCTGCACGGCGGGCGCGGCCAGCCCTATGGCGCCGGTTTTGCGCGCGTCCATGTCCAGCTGCCGCAGCGCATCGCCCAGGCCTGCCGCCGCCACGGCGTGCGGCGCCTGCTGCACGTCAGCGCCCTGGGGGCCGATGCCGCCGGGCCCAGCATGTACCTGCGTTCCAAGGGCGACGGCGAAGCCGCCCTGCACAAGGCCTATGCCGCGTGGCCCGAAGGCGCCTGCACCATCTTCCGGCCTTCGGTCGTGTTCGGGCCCGACGACCACCTTACCACCCTGTTTGCCCGCCTGGCGCGCTGGCTGCCTGTCATCCCGCTGGCCGGCGCCCAGGCGCGCATGCAGCCCATCAGCGTGGGCGACATCGCCATCGCGGTCGAAGCAGCGCTGCGCAACCCGCACACGGCCGGCCACACCTACGAACTTGGCGGACCGCAGGTGTACACCCTGGGCGACATCGTGCGCCTGTGCGCCGCCTGGAGCGGCCACCCGCGCTCCGTGCTGCCCATGCCCATGGGCATCGGGCGCCTGCAGGCCCTGTTCTTCGAATGCCTGCCCGGCGACCCGATCATCTCGCGCGACAACCTGGCCTCGCTTACCGTCGACAACGTCTGCTCGGGCCCCATGGCCCCCGAACTCGGCGTCGTCCCCACCAGCATGGAGGGGGTCGTGCCGGGCTACCTGAAAAGCGCTGCCGGGGTGTCGTTATAGGATGTCGGGTTTGTGATGTTCTTNCTCGCTTGCTCAACGCGGGTAAAAGCAAAATGGCCGCGCTGGGCGCGGCCATGCGAAAGCTCGCTCACTTATGCTTCGGCGTACTCAAGAGCCGCACTCCATATCGCTCTGATTACGCCTTAAGCCCTTGACCGCCAAGACGGTATCTGCGGAGCCAGACACCTGGCCACGCGCGGCGCTACACGCGTTCGAACACGGCCGCGATGCCCTGCCCGCCGCCGATGCACATGGTCACCAGCGCATAGCGCCCCTGCACGCGCTGCAGCTCGTACAGCGCCTTGACGGTGATGATGGCGCCGGTGGCGCCGATGGGGTGGCCCAGGCTGATGCCGCTGCCGTTGGGGTTGACCTTGGCCGGGTCGAAGCCCAGCTCGCGCGATACCGCGCAGGCCTGGGCGGCAAAGGCCTCGTTGGCCTCGATCACGTCCAGCTGGTCTACCGTCAGGCCGGCGCGCTTGAGCGCGGCCTGGGTGGCCGGCACCGGCCCGATGCCCATGATTTCGGGGTCGACGCCGGCGTGCGCGTACGCCACCAGGCGGGCCAGCGGCTTGACGCCGCGCCGCTCGGCCGCCGCGGCGCTCATCAGCACCACGGCGCCGGCGCCGTCGTTCAGGCCCGAGGCGTTGCCGGCGGTGACAGTGCCGTTTTCTTTCTTGAACACCGGCTTCAGCCCCGCCAGGCTGTCGGCCGTGACATCGCGACGCACATGTTCATCGGTGTCGAACGTGACTTCGCCCTTGCGCGTCTTCATGACGATGGGCACGATCTGCTCGCGGAAATGCCCGGCCTCGATGGCGGCCGCGGCGCGGCGGTGCGATTCGGCGGCCAGCGCGTCCTGGTCGGCGCGGCTGATGCCGAACTTGGCGGCCACGTTCTCGGCGGTAACGCCCATGTGCATGCGGCCGAACGGGTCCGACAGCGCGCCCGTCATCATGTCGAGCATCGCGGCGTCGCCCATGCGGGCGCCCCAGCGCTGCGCCGGGGCGATATACGGCGCGCGGCTCATGCTTTCGGCGCCGGCGCCCACGGCAATCTCGGTGTCGCCCAGCATGATGGTCTGCGCGGCCGACACAATGGCCTGCAATCCGGAACCGCACAGGCGGTTGACGTTGAACGCCGGCGTTTCCTTGGCGATGCCCGCGTTCATGGCGGCCACGCGCGACAGATACATATCGCGCGGCTCGGTGTTGATGACATGGCCCACGGCGACATGGCCCACTTCGGCGCCGGCCACGCCGGCGCGAGCCAGCGCTTCTTTGATGACCGCGGCCCCCAGGTCGATGGGCGGCACGTCTTTCAGGGCGCCGCCGAAATCACCGATGGCGGTGCGGGCGGCGGCGGTGACGACGACTTCATTCATGGTGTTTCTCCAGTCCGGCATGCCGGCACCATACCGGCAAGAATATCAACCATCATAACGCCCTGACGGCCCGCCGCCCGGCGGCCGGGTCAGCTCTTGCGGGCGGCGCGGCGCGCGGCGAAATCGGCCACGGCGCGGGCGTGCTCCGGCGTCTTGTGCGCCAGCGATTGATAGGCCGCCGACAGTTCCAGCAGGGTGTCCAGGCGGGTGTGCTGGCCTTCGCGCAGCAGGCGCTTGGTCAGCCGGACCGCATCGGGCGAGTTCGCGGCTATGCGCTGCGCCAGCGCGCGCGCCTGCGGCAGCAGTTCGCCGGCCGGCACCACGCGCGACACCAGCCCCCATTCCAGGGCCGTGGCCGCGTCGATGGCGTCGCCCGTGAACGACATTTCGGCCGCGCGCGCCATGCCGATCAGGCGCGGCAGGAACCAGGCGCCGCCATCGCCGGGCACGATGCCCAGCTTGACAAAGCTTTCGGCAAAGCTGGCCTGCTCGGCCGCGATGCGCAGATCGCACATACAGGCCAGGTCGCAGCCCGCTCCGATTGCCGGCCCGTTGACCGCGGCAATGGTCGGCACCTCCAGGGCATGGAAGGCCATGGGCAGGCGCTGGATGCCGTGCCGGTATTCCTGCCGCAGCGCGGTGCCGCCGACCTCGGGCCCGATCTGGCGCTGCATGTCGTTGATATTGCCGCCCGACGAAAACACGCGTCCGCTGGCCGTGACGATGACAACGCGCACCGTGGCATCGGCCTCGATGCGCGCGCAGGCCTGCAGCAAGGCATCGACCATGCCGCTGCCGGTCAGGGCGTTGCGGGTTTCGGGGTGGTCCAGCGTCAATACGACGACGCCGTCGTCGTCCTGTTCGTAGTGCAGTAAGTCGCTCATGCCCGCGGTGCCTCGCTACAGGGAAGAAGTGATCAGGTGCCCGGGCGCGGCGCGCGTGGCGCCCGAAAGCCCGGCCTGCCCCAGCGTATGCGCGCGGCCCGCCGCAAGTCCAATACTGTTTGGCGGCATGGCGATACCGCGGCGATATCACTGCCCGCCCGCGCCGGGCAGCGGCACCGGGCTGATACGAAAATCGTATGGACTGGCCAAAAAAAAATATTAGACAAGTCTCAGCGCCCAGGAGGATAGTCCATCGCAAAAGAGAAGGTACACGGAGACATGATCGATACCCTTGAGCTGACCGCCATTCCCGCCGAAGACGAGGCGCTGCGCGCCGAAATCCGCGAGTTCCTGGCCGGCTCCATGGCCGGCGTGCCGGCCGACCGGCGGGCGCGCTCATGGATGGGCTTCGATGCCGACTTCAGCCGCGCGCTGGCCGCGCGCGGCTGGCTGGGCATGACGCTGCCGCGAGAGTACGGCGGCGCCGCGCGCGGCCACTTCGCGCGCTTTGTGCTGTCCGAAGAATTGCTGTGCGCGGGGGCCCCGGTGTCCGCGCACTGGATCGCCGACCGGCAAAGCGCCCCGCTGATCCTCAAGTACGGCACCGACGCGCAGCGCCAGTTCTACCTGCCGCGCATCTGCCGCGCCGAAGCTTTTTTCTGCATCGGCATGAGCGAGCCGAACTCGGGCTCTGACCTGGCCAGCATCCGCACCCGCGCCGAGCCCCGCGACGGCGGCTGGCTGCTGAACGGCAGCAAGATCTGGACCACCAACGCCCATCGCTCGCAGTACATGATCGCGCTGGTGCGCACCTCGGGCACCGCCGCCGACCGGCACCAGGGGCTGTCGCAGATGATCATCGACCTGTCGCTGCCTGGCGTCACGGTGCGCCCCATCGAAGACCTGGCCGGCGACGCGCATTTTTCCGAGGTGTTTTTCGACAACGTCGCGCTCGACGCGCAGGCCCTGGTGGGCACCGAAGGCGACGGCTGGCAGCAGGTCAACGCCGAACTGGCATTCGAGCGCAGCGGGCCGGAACGCATTTATTCCAGCATGGCGCTGGTGGAATGCTGGCTGGCGCACTGCCGCGCCGCCGGCATCGACGACACGGCCACCGCCGACGCGCTGGGCGACATCCTGACCCAGCTGGCCGCGCTGCGCGCCATGTCGCTGGCCGTGGCCGGCCAATTGGCCCGCGGGCTCAGCCCCGCCACGGAAGCGGCGCTGGTCAAGGACCTGGGCACCGAGCTCGAACAACGCATTCCCGACCTGATCGCGCAAACGCTGGGCCGCCACCCCGGCAGCGCCGCCCCGCCGGAGCTGCTGCGCACGCTGGCTTATGTGGAACAGGTCAGCCCCACCTTCTCGCTGCGCGGCGGCACGCGCGAGATCCTGCGCGGCATCATCGCCCGCGGCCTGGGCCTCAGATGAGAAGGAACACGATGGACTCCCTGTTCGGCGATTCCGCCCACCGCCTGTTCGCGCAGGCCTACCCCACCGACGTGCTGCGCGCCGCCGAGCGCGGACAGGCGCCCGACACGGCCTGGCAGGCGGTGGAAGCATCCGGCTTTCTGGACGCGCTTTTGCCCGAAGCGGCCGGCGGGGCCGGCCTGCGCCTGGCCGACGTCGCGCCGCTGGCCCAGGCCGCCGGCTGGCACGGCGTGGGCGCGCCCGTCATCCAGACCATGCTGGCGCGCGCCTGGCTGCATGCCGCCGGCCATGCGCCGCGGCCCGGCCCGATCGCGCTGGCGCCCTGGACGGCGCCCGGCGCCGATGGCCTGCAAGCCCGCGCCGTCGGCGCCGCCCGCGCGGCGCAATGGGTACTGGCCGCCGGGCCGGATGCCGACGGCGCCCGCCTGTTGGCCGTGGCCGACGCGCAGGCCGTGCCGTCGGGCGGGCACGGCAGCCTGGACGCCGACCTGTGCTGGCCATCGGCCGTGGTGGCCGCCGCCGCGCCGCTGAACGTGCCCGATACCGCGCTGCAGGACCTGGCCGCCACCGCCTGCGCCGGGCTCATCGCGGGCGCACTGGAACGCATCCTGCAGCTGACCGTGGAATACGCCAGCCAGCGCACGCAATTCGGCAAGCCCATCGGCCGCTTCCAGGCCGTGCAGCAACAGATCAGCGTGCTGGCCGAACAGGTGTGGGCCGTGCGGGCGGCGGCCCAGCTGGCCTTCCAGAGCCAGGACTGGATGCCGCGGCCGCTGCTGGCGGCGCAAGGGAAGGCCCGCGCCAGCGCCGCCGTGGCCCGCTCCGCCGACATCGCCCATGCGGTGCACGGCGCCATCGGGATCACCGCCGAATATGAGCTGCAATGCTATACGCGCCGGCTGCGCGAATGGCGCCACGCGGCCGGCGGCGAACAATACTGGAACGCCCGCATCGGCCGCCACGCGCTGGCGGCGCGCGAGCTGTCGGCGCTCGATTACGTGCGCACCTGCCTCTACGCGGTGGCCGAATGAGCCCGCACGGCCGCCCGAAGGGCGCATCCTCCCCCGGGGAGGCAGTCGCGCAGCGACAGGAGGGTCGTCCAGCGAGCGCGCCCGGCCATTCCCGTCCGCTGCCGCTGGCCGGCGTGCGCGTGCTCGACCTGAGCCGCGTGCTGGCCGGACCCTGGTGCACCCAGACCCTGGCCGACCTGGGCGCCGATGTCTGGAAGATCGAGGCGCCCGGGCGCGGCGATGACACGCGCAGCTGGACGCCTCCCGACGTAGGCGGCGAGTCGACCTACTTCATGTGCACCAACCGCAGCAAGCGTTCGCTGGCGGTCGACCTGCGCCATCCCGAAGGCCGCACCCTGGTGCGGCGCCTGGCGGCGCAGGCCGACGTGCTGGTGGAAAACTACCGGCTGGGCGCGCTGGCCAGGTTCGGGCTCGACTACGACACCCTGTCGCAGGCGCATCCCGGGCTGATCTACTGCTCGATCTCCGGCTACGGCCGCACCGGTCCGCGGGCGGCCGAGCCCGGCTACGATTTCGTGATCCAGGCCGAAAGCGGGCTGATGTCGATTACCGGCGAACCCGGCGGCGCGCCCATGAAGCTGGGCGTGGCCATCACCGACCTGGTCACCGGCATGAACGCCACACAGGCCATCCTGGCGGCCCTGCTGGCGCGCCAGCAAAGCGGCAAGGGGCAGCTGATCGACCTGGCGCTGCTCGACAGCGCGGTGAATGTACTGGCCAACGTGGGCGCCGGCTACCTGGCGGCCGGGCATGTGCCGCAGCGCTTCGGCAACGGGCACCCCACGGTGGTGCCCTACCAGATCTTCGCCACCGCCGACGGCGCCTTTGCGCTGGGCGTGGGCAACGACACGCAGTTCGCCGCGCTGTGCACCGCGCTGGGCCAGCCGCAATGGGCGCAAGACGAGCGCTACCGCACCAACCGGGCGCGCTCGCTGAACCGCGCCACCCTGGTGCCCGAACTGCAGCGCATTCTGCTGACGCAGTCCAGCGAGCACTGGCTGGCGTGCATCCGCGCCGCCGGCATCCCGGCCGGCCCGGTGCGCACCGTGCCGCAGGCGCTGGACGCGCCCGAGATCGCCGCGCGCGGCCTGCTGGCCGACACGGCCGATGCCGTGCACGGCACGCTGCGCCTGATGCGCTCGCCCCTGCACCTGCGCGGCACGCCGCCGCGCGAACCGGCCGCGCCGCCGCGCCTGGGCGAACATACCGACGAAGTGCTGGCGCAGGTGCTGGGCGCCAGCGCCGCCGACATCCAGGGCTGGCGCGATGCCGGCGCCGTGGCCTGAGGCGCGCCATGAACCAGGCCGTCATCCTCGATGCGCACGGCGGGCCGGAAGTCCTGCGGATGGGCGACAGCCGCCTGCCCGCGCCGGCGGCGGGCGAGGTGACGGTGGCGCATCGCGCCGTGGGCATCAATTTCATCGATCTGTACTATCGCAGCGGCCGGTACCCGCACGCCCTGCCCCACGGCCTGGGCTTTGAAGGCGCGGGCGTCATCGAAGCCGTGGGCAGCGGCGTGGCCGGGCTGCGCCCGGGCGACCGCGTCGCCTACGCCACCGGACCGCTGGGCGCCTATGCGCAGGCTCGCAACCTGCCCGCCAGCCACATCATCAAGCTGCCGCCCGACATCGGTTTCGACGCGGCCATGGCCATCCTGTACAAAGGCCTGACCGTGCAATACCTGTTTCGCCAGGCGTACCGCCTGCAGGCCGGCGAAACCGTGCTGTTCCACGCGGCGGCCAGCGGCGTGGGGCTGATCGCCTGCCAGTGGGCGCGCCTGCTCGGCGTGCAGCTGATCGGCACGGTCAGCGACAGCGCGCGCGGCGCCCTGGCGCGCGAGCATGGCGCCTGGCGCACCATCGACACCCGCCACGAAGACGTGGCGGCGCGGGTCATGGCGCTGACCGGCGGCGCCGGCGTGGCGGCCGTCTACGACGGCGTGGGCCGCGACACCTGGACAGACTCATTGAACAGCCTGCGTCCGCGCGGGCTGCTGGTCAGCTTCGGCGACGCTTCCGGGCCGGTTACCGGCATGGCGCTGGCGGCGCTGCAAAAGCAATCGCTGTACCTGACCAGCACCAGCCTGGCGGCCTACATGAATACGCCGGCGCGCCTGCTGGCGGCGGCATCCGAGCTGTTCAGGCACATGCGCGCCAAGGCCCTGCATGCGCACATCCCGCGCCACTACCCGCTGGCGCAGGCGGCGCGCGCCCACGCGGCGCTGGAAAAGCGCAGCATCGCCGCCGCCGTCCTCATTCCCAGCTAACCCCGGATCCGGAGCACTCCATGTCGAACGCCGTACGCATCACCGCCCTGCACACCCGGCTGGCCAGAATTCCGCTGCCGCGCCCGCTGAAGACTTCGATCCACGAAATCGCCGATGTCTGCTGCCTGCTGGTCTCGCTGGAAACCGATGCCGGCGTCACCGGCGAAGGTTATGGCTTCTGCTTCAACGCGGAACGGCTCGGGGCCATCGCGCAGTTCACGCAATCGCTCGCGCCCCTGGTGGTCGGCCGCGACCCGCACGACGTCGAGGCGCTGTGGGCCGATTTCCTGCGCGGCTGCAATTTCTATGGCCAGAGCGGGGTATCGATCCTGGCCTACAACCCCATCGACATCGCCTGCTGGGACATCGTCGGCAAGCTGGCCGGACGGCCGCTGTACAAGCTGTTCGGCGCGCACCGCGACCGCGTGCCGGTGTACGCCAGCGCCGGCCTGTGGCTGTCGTCCAGCCGCGACGAACTGCGCGACGAAGCGCGCCAGTTCCTGGCCCAGGGCTTCAAGGCCATGAAAATGCGGCTGGGCTCGCCCGACTGGAAGGAAGACATCGCGCGGGTGGAGGCGGTGCGCGATGCCATCGGCGACCAGGTCACCCTGATGGCCGACGCCAACCAGGGCCTGGACCTGACCCGCGCCCTGCGGCTGGGCCGCGAGCTGGCCCGCTTCGACCTGGCCTGGTTCGAAGAGCCGGTGCCCACCTGGGACGACGACAGCGCCGCCGAGATCGTGCGCCAGCTGCCCATGCCCATCGCCAGCGGCGAAACCGAATACACCCGCTACGGCATCCGCCGCATGGCGCGCGAGCGCGCGGCCGGCGTCTTCATGCCCGACCTGCAGCGCATGGGCGGCTATACCGAAATGCTCAAGGCGGTGCGCTACCTGGCCGCGCACGACCTGCCGGTGGCGCCCCACATTTTCACCGAACACAGCCTGCACATCGTGGCGGCGGCCGGCAACGCCACCTGGGCCGAGCACATGCCCTGGTTCGAGCCGCTGTTCCACGAACGCATGGAAGTCGAGGCCGATGGCTGCATCGCGGCGCCCGGCCGCCCCGGCACCGGCTTCACGTTCGACTGGCAATGCATCGACCCCTACCTGATTTCGCCACGCACTGCCGGCGGCAACTGAGCGTGGACAGGCGCGCCCGCCGTGGGCGCGCACATTGCCGCAAAACGCCACTCATCGAAGTGGGTAGAACATACGGAGACGAGCATGATCAAGAAACTCGCAGCACCGCTTTTCTGCCTGTCCGCCCTGGCGGCGGGCGTCCTGCCGGCCCACGCGGCCGACGCGCAGGGCGAGCCGATCCGCATCGGCTGGCTGTCCTCGCTGACCGGCCCGCTGTCATCGGCGGCCATCGCCGAGAACCAGGGCGTGCAGTTCGCCGTGGAAGAAATCAACAAGGCCGGAGGCATCAACGGGCGCAAGCTCGAGTTGCTGACGCGCGACACGGCAGGCGACCCCACCAAGGCGGTCAACTACGCCAAGCAGCTTGCCTATGAAGACAAGGTGGCCTACGTGATCGGGCCGGTGAACTCGGGCGAGTCGCTGGCCACGGTGCCCATCCTGGCCCGGGCCGGCATTCCCAACCTGATCATCGGCACGGTCGACACGCTGACCAACCCGAAGAAATACCCGCTGGCCTTCCGGGTGATCAACACCAACGAGCAATGGATCAGCTCGGCCAACAAATACGCGCTGGAGACCCTCAAGCGCAAGAAGGTCGCCGTGATCGGCGACACCACCGGCTATGGCGCCTCGTCGGCCAAGCGCGCCGCCGCCCTGCTGGAAGAAGCCGGCATCAAGCCGGTGTATTCCGTGCTGATCGACCCCAACAAGACCAGCGTCACCGACGAGATCCAGAAAGCGCGCGACGCCGGTGCGGATGTGATCATGCCATGGTCGGCCGCCACCGGCCTGCTGGCCCGCATCCTGAATGCGCGCGGCAACCTGCAGTGGGACGTGCCCGTGGTGGGCCACCCCGCGCTCATGGGGCTGCCGATCCGCGACCTGCTGAACAAGCCTGACTACTGGAACAACACCTATGCCGCGGGCTATGCCAGCACCACCTACGACGCCAGCGGCAAGCTGCCCGAACGCACCCAGGCGCTGATGGACGCGATCCGGCCCAAGCTGGGCGGCAAGATCGACTTCACGTTCTGGTGGGTGGCGCTAGGCTACGACACGGTCAAGATCATCGAGCACGCCGTCAAGCAGACCGGCGGCACCGATGCGCAGGCCTTCCGCAAGACGCTGGAAAGCACCAAGAACATGCCCGGCGTGTATGCCGACTACACCTGGACGCCGGACGACCACAACGGCTTTCCGGATTCGGCCATGGTGCTGAACCGCGCCAATACGTTCAAGGACGGCAGCTTCCAGCTCGCCCCCCAATGACACGGCACACACCACAGGAGTCTTCTCCATGCTGACCGTCCTCGTGACCGGCCTGGCGATCGGCGCGCTGTACGCGGCCGCCGCGCTGGCCTACAACGTGATGTATTCCACCTCGAAGGTGCTCAGCATCACCACGGGCCACCTGTTCATGCTGAGCAGCATCGTCGGCGCCTGGCTGATCGGCGATCTGGGCCTGCCCATCATCGTCGGGCTGGCCGGCGCGGTGGCGGCCGCCGTGGTGTTCGGCCTGGTCACCGAGGCCGTGGCGATCCGCCGCATCCTGGCGCGCTCGGACGAGCACCTGTGGCTGCTCAGCACCCTGGCCCTGGCCACCATCGTGCAGCAGGCGGTGGGGCTGTGGTGGGGCACCGAGCCGCGCGCCTTCCCGCGCCTGATCCCGCAGGACTTCACCGCCGGTGTCTGGGACCAGAAATACTGGCTGCCGATCGGCTGCGTGGCGCTGCTGGCCCTGGGGCTGGACCTGTTCTACCGGCGCACGCTGTTCGGCAAGGTATTCCTGGCCGTGGCCGAAGACGCCTACGCCGCCCGCGCGCGCGGCATTTCCACCGAGCGCGTGCGCGCGTTCTCGTACGGCCTGGCGGGCCTGCTGGGCGGGCTGGTGGGCTTCGCCGCCGGCCAGCTCACCTTTGCCTTCTTCGCCCTGGGCCTGACGCTGACGCTGTACGGCTTCATCGCGCTGGCCGCGGGCGGGCTGGGCAGCAATGCCGGCGCCATCGTGGGCGGGCTGACCCTGGGGCTGCTCAGCACCTTCGCCACCTATTTCTTCGGCGGCGAATACCAGCAGACCATCGCGGTCGGCTTGCTGATGGCCTTTCTCCTGATCAAGCCCGAGGGCTTGTTCGGCAACAAGCAGGTGCGCCAAGTATGAAAACCGAACGCAAAATCCACTGGCCCCTGGCCATCGGCGTGGTGGTGCTGGCCACCCTGCCCTTCTGGGCCGGCAACCCTTACCAGCTGCACGTGGCCACCCTGATAGGCACGTACTGGATCCTGATCGCCAGCCTCAACCTGGTGGTCGGCTACACCGGGCTGCTGTCCATCGGGCACGTCGGCCTGCTGGCCATCGGCGCCTATACCTTCGCCATTCTTACCGGCAACTACGAAACCAGCCCGTGGGTGGCCATGGCGGCCGCGGCGGTGCTTTGCGGCGCCTGCGGCTTCCTGCTGGGCCTGCCTTCGCTGCGGCTGCCGGGCTTTTACTTCGCCATGGCCACCATGGCCTTCGCGCTGATGGTGACCGAGTTCTCGCTGGCCAGCGACGGGCTCACAGGCGGCGGCACCGGCCTGAGCGTGGCGCCCTTCAACGCGCCGTTCGACAGCCCCGCCGGCCTGTACTGGCTGGTGGCGGCGGTGGCCGGCATCGTCAGCTGGCTGGTGTGGAACCTGGCTCGCTACTCGTGGGGCCGCGCCATGATCGCCCTGCGCGACAGCACGGTCACCGCCGCGGCCACCGGGGTCCCGGTGTTCCGCGTGAAGCTGGCGGTCTTCACGTTCAGCGGCGTGACGGCCGGCATCGCGGGCGCGCTGTTCGCCTCGCTGCAAAGCTACATCACGCCCGAGACCTTCGTCTTCGAACTCAGCCTGTTCTTCTTCGTGTGCATCGTGATCGGCGGACGCGGCGTCATCATGGGCCCGTTCGTGGGCACCATCGTGCTGGCCGCGCTGCCCGAACTGGTCGCGCCGCTGGCGCGCTGGGGCCAGCTGTTCTACGGGGTGCTGCTGTTGCTGGTGGTGCTGCTGGTGCCCGAAGGCATCGGCAGCATCGTGCGCGTGCTGCGCGACAAGTTCGCGCCGCGCCAGCCCGAAAAGCACGTGGTCGCGCCCGACCTGCCCCGGCTGGCGGCAGCCATACGCGGAGGGCGCCAGTCATGACCCAGCTCTGCGCAAACGGCGTCACCAAGCGCTTCGGCGGCATCACCGCGGTCGACGACGTAACCCTGACACTTGGCGAAGCGGAAATCCACGGCCTCATCGGCCCCAACGGCAGCGGCAAGACCACACTGCTGAACCTGCTGTCCGGCTACTACCCCATCGATGGCGGCACCCTGACGCTGGGCGACACCCCCATCACCCAGGCGTCGGTACAGAAGCGCGCCCTGCAGGGCATTGCGCGCACGTTCCAGAAGCCGCGCCTGCTGGGCAGCCTGAGCGCCTGGCAGAACGTCATGCTGGGCAGCTGGAAGCACAGCAACGCCGGCTTCATGCCCACCGCGTTGGCGTTGCCCGGCATGCGCCGGCGCGAGCGCCAGGCGCGCGACCTGGCCTATGAAATGCTGTGCGGCGTGGGCCTGGAACGCGTGGCGGAACGGCCGGCCAGCATGCTGGACCATGCCGAGCAGCGCTTCCTGGAAATCGCCCGCGCGCTGGCCATGCGGCCGCGCTTCATCCTGCTGGACGAACCGGCCGGCGGGCTGACCGAGCACGAGATCGAGCAGTTGGCCAGCATCGTGGCCACGCTGCGCGAGGCCGGGCTGGGCGTGCTGATCGTGGAGCACCACACCGACTTCGTGTTCCGCTTGTGCGATCGCGTCACCACCCTGAACCTGGGCCGCATGATCGCGCACGGCACGCCGCGCGAAGTCCGCGACAACGCCGAAGTGATTCGCGTCTACCTGGGAGCCTGACCATGCAGAACCCTCAACGTACTCATGGCTCGGCCCCGGTGCTGCTGCAAGTGTCGGGCCTGCAGGTGGCCTACGGCAAGGCCCAGGTGGTGCACGGCGTCGACCTGCGCGTGCACCAGGGCGAGTTCGTGGTCATGCTGGGCCGCAACGGCGCCGGCAAGACTTCGATGCTGCACGCGCTGGCCGGCCTCATCCCCAAGCGCGGCGGCCAGGTGTCTTTCAAGGGCCGCGACATCACGGCGGCCGACGCGCGCGCCACAGTGCGGGCCGGCATCAACGTCGTGCTCGAAGGGCATCGCGTCTTCACCGGCCTGACAGTCGAAGACAACCTGCTGCTGGGCACTTACGCCACGCATCGCCACGGCGACCGCGCGCGGCTGCCGCGCATTTACGACCTGTTCCCCGAGCTGGCGGAAAAGCGCCTGCAGCCGGCCTCGCGGCTGAGCGGCGGGCAGCAGCAGATCCTGGCCGTGGCCCAGGGCGTGATCGCCGACCCCGCGCTGCTGATCCTGGACGAGCCGTCCGGCGGGCTGGCCCCCATGGTGGTGGACCGCATCCTCACGGTGGCCAAGGACCTGACCCGCGGCGGCATGGCCGTGCTGCTGGTCGAACAGCTGGTCAAGGAAGCCCTGCGCTTCGCCGACTACTGCTACCTGGTCGAAACCGGCCACATCGGCGGCGAAGGCACGCCCGCCGAGGTGCAAGCCGGCGAGCTGATCCAGCGCATCTACCTGGGCGGCGGGCAGACGCCGCCCGCCCATTCCGGAGCCGCATCATGAAAATCACCGCCATCGAGCCGATCGTGGTCTCGATCCCGTACCGCCACGACGGGCCGCCCACCGGATTCGGCGGCACCGTATGGTCGAAGCTGAATTACCTGCTGGTCAAGGTCAGCACCGACGACGGCCTGGTCGGCTGGGGCGAGGCGTTCGGCTACAACGCGATTCCCGCCACCCTGGCCGCGCTGGAGCAGATCGTCAGCCCGCTGGCCATCGGCCGCGACGCGGGCGACATCGCCCAGCTGATGGAAGACCTGAAGCGGCCGCTGCATATTTTCGGCCGCAACGGCCCGGTAATGTACGCGCTGTCCGGGCTCGACATCGCCCTGTGGGACCTGGCCGGCAAGCGCGCCGGCATGCCGGTGTGCCAGCTGCTCGGCGCGGGTTCGCGCCGCTCGGTCACGGCGTACACCAGCCTGATGCGGCTGCACGAGCCCGCCACCGTGGCCACCGCCTGCGAGCGCGCGCTGGAGCGCGGCTTTCGCCGGCTGAAGCTGCACGAAGTCACCGTGCCCGCGGTGGCGGCGGCCCGCCAGGCGCTGGGCGGCGATGTCGACCTGATGCTGGACGTGAACTGCGCCTGGCCCGCCGACGAGGCGCTGCGCATGGCGCGCCAGTTGGAGCCGTACGGGCTGAAATGGCTGGAAGAGCCGGTCTGGCCGCCCGAAGACGTGGCCGGCCTGGCGCGCCTGCACCGCGAAGCGCGCGTGCCCCTGGCCGCCGGCGAGAACGTCGGCAACGCATGGGCGTTCCAGCCGCTGGCCGATTCGGGCGCGCTGGATTACTTCCAGCCCAGCATCACCAAGGTCGGCGGCATCACCGAATTCCGCGCCGTGGCCGAACTGGCGCGGCGCCACGGCCGCGCGGTGGCGCCGCATTCGCCCTATTTCGGCCCCGGCCTGCTGGCCACCTTGCAGATGGCGGGCGTGTATTCCCACATCGGCGGCATCGAGATCTTCGGCGTACAGCTCGAGTCGGGCCTGTTCGGCGCCGCCGGCCTGCCCGGCCCGGACGGCGAGGTCGCCATTCCGCAAGGCCCGGGGCTGGGCTGCGACCCCGACCCCGGCATCATCGCGCGCTATCGCATCTGAAGCCCGGCGCGGGTTGCTATGATGCCCGCATCCGCCCCACCGGGCGGGCCGCCGGCCCGCCCCCACCAGGAACCGCCATGCCCATACTGAATATCCAGATCATGCAAGGCCACAGCGCCGCCCAGAAAACCAGCCTGCTCAAGAATTGTTCGCAGGCCGTCGTCGACAGCATCGCCGCGCCCCTGCATTCGGTGCGCATCGTGCTGGACGAAGCCGCGCCCGAGCATGTGATCGTGGCCGGCGAAATCGGCAAGCCCATGGCCCTGGTGCTGGCGCGCCTGATCGTGGGCCGCAGCGACGAGAAAAAAGCCGCGCTGATCGCCGCCCTGAACCAGGCCGTGCAGGAAAGCATCGGGATCTCGGGACAAGACGTGCGGGTCATCATCAGCGATGTGCCCAAGACCGACATGGGCGTGGCGGGCGGCGTCACCGCGCAGGCCGCGGGACGATAGACCCACCCCCGAAGCGCTGCGCGCTCCCCCCTCAAGGGGGCGACGCTGGCGGACCGGCAAAGCCGGCTCCGCGGCGTCCCCGATTCAGCGGCACCCGTTTTATCCTGGGCGAGCTGAAGCATTGACACGTGGAAAAGATCAAGGCTTGAACGCCTGGGTCGACACGTCCAGGAAATTGCGCACGGCCGCGCTCTCGGCCGACGGCTTCCACGCCAGCGATATGCCGATGGATGCGCTGGCCGGAAAATCCGTCAGCTTCTTGTAGATGACGTGCCGGCTGTTGAAGCGGCGCGACACCGACGGCACCAGCGCCACGCCGAAACCGGCCTCGACCAGGCTCAGCACGGTCTGCACCTGGATCGCTTCCTGCGTCACCCTGGGCATGAAGCCGCGCAGCTGGCAGGCGTGGATGGCCGCGGTGCGCAGCCCCGGCGCGTCCACGCCCGAATACAGGATGAAGCCTTCATCCGACAGGTCTTTCAGCCGGATCGTGGCGCGCTGCGCCAGCGGATTGCTCTTGGGCACCGCCAGCACGAAGGTCTCGGTGAACAGCGTCGCCAGGCGCGTGTTCGAGCCGATGGCCACCGGCACGCGCACCACGCCGATATCGAAGGCCTCTTCTTCGATGCCCTGCATGATGCGGATCGAGATCGCCTCGCGCAGTTCCAGTTCCACGCCGGGGTACAGCGCATGAAAGCGCGGCAGGATGCGCGGCAGCACTTCGTGCGTGGCCGACCCCACGAAGCCGATGCGCAAGGTGCCCAGGTCGCCGGTCGAGGCCGCGCGCGCGGCCTGGCGGAACTGCGCGGCATGGAATAGCGCGCGCCGCGCTTCGGCCAGCGCCGCTTCGCCGCTTTCGGTCAATTTCACGCCGTCTTTGCCGCGCGTGAACAGCGTCACGCCCACTTCGGCCTCGAGCTTGCGTATCGACACCGACAGCGGCGGCTGCGCCATGTGCAGTTTCTCGGCGGCGCGTCGAAAGTTCAGCGTTTCGGCCAGCGTCAGGAACTGCTGGAAATGCTTGAAGTCCATGGTCTCCTCGGGCCGGTGATACCGGCAGAGTATCGATTTTTCGAAAAATAATATTGGAATAGTTGGTCCACGCGCAATATTCTGCCTTGTCGGCGGCGCTGCGCGCCGCCCCCAGAAAAACATCGGAGACCCGCATGACCCTCACTCCCGCGCCGCGCGCCGGCGGGCAATTGCTTGCCGGCGCCCTGGCGGTCAATGGCGCCGACACTGTCTTCTGCGTGCCCGGCGAAAGCTACCTGGCCGTGCTCGACGGCCTGTACGAACATCGCGGCCGCGTGCGCGTGATCACCTGCCGGCACGAGGCCGCCGCCGCCAATATGGCCGAGGCGTACGGCAAGCTGACCGGGCGCCCCGGCATCTGCTTCGTCACGCGCGGCCCCGGCGCCACGCATGGCAGCACCGGAGTGCACACCGCCCGCCAGGACTCCACGCCGATGATCATGTTCGTCGGCCAGGTGGGCCGCGACGCCGCGCAGCGCGAAACCTTCCAGGAAGTGGACTATCGGCAGATGTTCGGCGGCCTGGCCAAGGGCGTGATCCAGATCGAAGACGCGCGGCGCGTGCCCGAACTGGTGGGCTATGCCTTCCAGCTGGCCGTGGCGGGCCGGCCTGGCCCGGTCGTAGTGGCACTGCCGGAAGACATGCTGGCCGATGTGGCGCAGGCGGCCGATTCGCCGCCCTGGCAGCCGGTGCAGGCGGCCCCCGATGCCGGCCAGATGCAGCGGCTGGCCGCCCTGCTCGAGCGCGCCGAGCGGCCGCTGATGATCGTGGGCGGCAGCGGCTGGACCGAGCAGGCCGCCCAGGACATCGCCGGCTTCGCGCAGGCCCATGGCATGCCGGTAGCCTGCGCGTTCCGGCGCCAGGACATCGTCGACAACAGCCATCCCTGCTATGCGGGCGACCTGAGCCTGGCGCCCAGCCCGGCCCTGGCGCAGCGCGTGCGCGACAGCGACTTCCTGCTGGTGGTCGGCACGCGGCTGGGCGAGGCGTCCACCCAGGGCTACGCGCTGATCGCCAACCCCGACCCGGGCAAGCCCATGGTGCACGTGCTGGCGGGCGCCGAAGAACTCGGCCGCGTGTACCGGCCGGCGCTGGCCATCAATGCCGGGCCGGCCGCGTTCGCGGCGGCCGCCCTGCGGCTGCCCGCCCCGCCCGCCCCCGCCCGGGCCGGCTGGGTGCGGCAGGCGCACGCCGACTACCAGCAATGGCAAACCGTGACCGAGGTGCCCGGCAAGGTCAATATGGGCCACATCGTGCGCCATGTGCGCGAGTGCGTGGCCGATGACGCCATCATCACCAACGGCGCCGGCAACTATGCCATCTGGGTGCATCGCTATTATTCCTACCGCCGCCGCGGCACGCAGCTGGCGCCCACCTGCGGCGCCATGGGCTACGGCGTGCCGGCGGCCATCGCCGCGCAGCTGGTGCACCCCGAGCGCCAGGTGGTCTGCTTCGCCGGCGACGGCTGCTTTTTGATGAGCGGGCAAGAGCTGGCCACCGTGGCGCGTTACGCGCTGCCCATCGTCTTCATCGTGGTCAACAACGGCATGTACGGCACCATCCGCATGCACCAGGAAAAAACCTATCCGGCGCGCGTCATCGGCACCGAGCTCACCAATCCGGATTTCGCCGGCTATGCGCGCGCATTCGGCTTGCACGGCGTCACCGTGACCGACACGGCGCAGTTCGCGCCGGCCTTCGACGCCGCGCTGCGCGAACGGCGCGCCACGCTGATCGAGATCCAGGTCGATCCGCAGGCCATCACGCCGGCCGCCACGCTGGACCAGCTGCGGCGCCAGGCAGCGCCGGCCGCCGCTGCGCAATAGCGGAAGACCCGCATGGACCTCGGCATTGCAGGACGCTGGGCCGTCGTTTGCGGCGCCAGCAAGGGGCTGGGCCACGCCTGCGCGCTGGCGCTGGCGCGCGAAGGCGTCCACCTGGTGATGGCCGCCCGCACGCGCGCCGACCTCGACGCAAGCGCAGCGCACATCCGCGCACAAACCGGCGTGCAGGTCATCGCGGTGCCGGCCGACGTCACCACCGAATCAGGGCGCGCGCGGGCGCTCGGCGCGGCGCCGCAAATCGACATCCTGGTCACCAACGCGGGCGGGCCGCCGCCGGGCGACTTCCGCGGCCTGGCGCGCGCGGACTGGCTGGCCGCTCTCGAGGCCAACATGCTGACCCCGATAGAAATGATCCGCCACGCAGTGGGGCCCATGATCGAGCGCGGCTTCGGGCGCATCGTCAACATCACGTCGTCGGCCGCCAAGGCGCCGGTCGACATCCTGTGCCTGTCCAACGGCGCGCGCGCCGGCCTGTCCGGTTTCGCGGGCGGCGCGGCGCGCCAGATCGCGCGCCACAACGTCACGCTGAACAACCTGCTGCCCGGCAAGTTCGACACCGGCCGGCTGCGCAGCAACAACGCCGCGCGCGCCCGGCGTTCGGGCCTGCCGCTGCAGGAAGAAATCGCGCTCCAGACCCGGGCCATTCCGGCCGGCCGCTACGGCGACCCGGATGAGTTCGGCGCGGCCTGCGCGTTCTTGTGCAGCGCCCATGCCGGCTACATCACCGGGCAGAACATCCTGATCGACGGCGGCGCGTACCCGGGCCTGTTCTAGTATCCGGCAGGCCTGCGCCCGCTATTGCCGGGGGATGCCGGCGCGCTCGGCCGCCGCCGCCCACTTGCGGATCTCGGCGCGCTGGAACTCGCCCAGCTCACCGGGCCCGGCCGGAAACGCTTCCCAGCTGGTGCGGGCCAGGAAGGCCTCGGCGTCGGCGGTCTGGTAAATGCCCACCAGCGTGCGCGACAGCTTGTCGATCACGGCCGCCGGCGTATGGGCCGGCGCAAAGGCCGCGGTCCAGTTCACCATGTAATAGCCGTCGAAACCCGACTCCTGCAGCGTGGGCACGTCGGGCGCGCTGCGCAGGCGCTCATGCCCGGTCACGGCCAGCAGCCGCATCTTGCCTGCCTGCACGAACGGAATCGCGGCGCCGTAATCGGCGAACACCAGATCCACCTGCCCGCCGGCCAGATCGGCCAGCGCGGGCGCCGCCCCCTTGTACGGCACATGCGTGGCCTTGATGCCGGCCATCGACAGGAACAGCTCGGTGGCGATCTGGTACGACGCGCTGCCGCTGCCATAGTTCAGCTTGCCGGGTTCGCGGCGCGCCGCCGCCACCAGATCGGACACGGTCCGGTAGGGCGAATCGGCCCGCACGGCCAGAGCCATGGCGCCGAACCCCAGCCGGGCAACCGGCGCGAAATCCCGCACCGGGTCATAAGGCAATTGCTTGAACATGGCGGCGTTGGTGGCCACGGGCGAGTTGCTGGCCAGCAGCAGCGTATAGCCATCGGGCTCGGCCGCCGCCGCGGCCTGCGCCGCGATGAAGCTGTTGCCGCCCGGCCGGTTTTCCACCGACACCGGCACGCCCAGCCGGGCCTCCATCTGCTGCGCGACATAGCGCGCGTTGCTGTCGGTGCCGCTGCCCGGCGGAAACGACACGATCAGGCGGATGGGCTTGTCGGGATAGGCGGCCTGCGCGGCCGGCAGCAGCAGGGCCGCGCACAGCAGCGCGCCCAGCCGGAGCAATCGGTGCATGGATGTCTCCTGGAATCGTTGGCGCGCACCGCCGTGCGCACCGCGCCAGGGTAGGCAGGCCGCGGCGGCCCGTCTAATACTGATTGATTAGCTCGCCATATTGATTCGCTATCGGGTCGCCCCCCGACAGCATCACGTCCCGCAGCTTCAGGGCCGGCGCGCAGGAAGTGTCGCGATGCGCCACCAGCGACAGGGCCAGCGCGCCGCGCGCATCGGCATCGGCCAGGTCCACGAAGGCGACATGGGGCGTGGAATACGCCCGCGTCACGCCCGGCACCAGCGCCACGCCCAGGCCGCTGGCCACCAGGCTGACCAGGGTCTGCACCTGGATGGCTTCCTGGCTGATGCGCGGCGAAAAGCCGGCCTTGCGGCACAGCGCCTGGGCCACGCCATGCAGCCCCGGCACCTTGTCGGGCGCATACATCACGAACGGCTCGGACCGCACCGCCTGCAGCGACACCGGCCCGCCGGCCAGCGGATGGGCCGCCGGCAGCGCCAGGATCAGGCTGTCGCGCTCGACCACCCAGGCCGACAGCGAAGGGTCTTCGGCCAGCGGGCCGCGCACCAGCCCCGCATCCAGCTCATTGGCCCGCAGCATTTCGGCCAGACGCACGGTGCTGTCCTCGCGCAATTCCAGTTCCACGTCGGGATAGCGATGCCGGAAAGCCGGCAGGCAGCGCGGCAGCAGCATGTAGGTGGCCGAGCCCACGAACCCCAGCCGCAGCCGGCCCAGTTCGCCCAGCGCGACGCGGCGGGCCGACTGGCGCGCCTGGTCGGCATGGAACAGCGCCCGCCGGGCGTCTTCCATCAGCGCCGCGCCGGCCGGCGTCAGCGACACGCCCTTGGCGCCGCGCTCCAGCAGCAAGACCCCCACGGCGTGCTCCAGCTTCTGTATGGACACCGACAGCGCGGGCTGGGCGATGTGCAGGGCCTCGGCGGCGCGCCGGTAGCTGCCCAGCTCGGCGATGGTGACGAATTGGCGCAGCTGGCGCAGATCGATAGCCATAACGAATTCCATATCACGCTATATGAACGCCATATTAGACGCTTATGCACCGGATGATTAGCATCTGCCCATGACCCCATCCACCACCCTCGAAGGCAGCGCGCTGGCCGGCGTGCGTGTCCTGGACCTGACCTCGATCGTGTTCGGCCCCTATGCGTCGCAGATCCTGGCCGACTACGGCGCCGATGTCATCAAGATCGAACCGCCCGAAGGCGATTCCACGCGCCGCACTGGCCCCCAGCAGGAACCCGGCCTGGCGGCCATTTTCCTGGGCATCAACCGCAACAAGCGCAGCCTGGTGCTCGACCTGAAACAGGACGCCGCGCGCGACGCCCTGCTTACGCTGGTGGACGGCGCCGACGTGCTGATGCACAGCATGCGCCCCGCCAAAATGGCGCGGCTGGGCCTCGACCCCCGGACCCTGTGCGCGCGCAATCCGCGCCTGG
The DNA here is from genome assembly GCF_017356245.1 of Bordetella petrii. NCBI lineage: Bacteria > Pseudomonadati > Pseudomonadota > Betaproteobacteria > Burkholderiales > Alcaligenaceae > Bordetella > Bordetella petrii. The sequence continues at coordinate 2,283,761 of NZ_JAFMZZ010000001.1, read as the reverse complement.
TCTATGCCGGCCTGTACGGCTTCGGCGAAGGCGGCGCCTACGCCGGCCAGCCCGCCTACGACGACATCGTGCAGGGGCTGAGCGGCGTGGCCGACATGACGCGGCGCCAGGGCGGCACGGCGCGCTACCTGCCCACCATCGCCGCCGACAAGACCTGCGGCCTGGTGGCGGCGCACGCCATCCTGGCCGCGCTGTTCCAGCGTGAACGCACCGGCCTGGGGCAGCAGCTGGAAGTGCCCATGTTCGAATCGATGGCCTCGTACCTGCTGGTGGAACACTTCTATGGACGCCATTTGCAGGACGCGCCGGGGCCGGCGGGCTACCCGCGCGTGCTGGCGCCATGGCGCCGTCCCTACCAGACGGCCGACGGCCTGCTGTGCATGATGCCGTACACCGACGCCCACTGGCGGCGCTTCTTCACCGAGACCGGCCATGCCGGCCTGGCCGCCGACGCGCGCTTTGCCGACATCGGGGCGCGCACGCGCCACATCGATGCCCTGTACGAACAGGTCGGCGGCATCGTGGCGGGCCACGGCACCGCGCACTGGCTGGCGCTGTGCCAGCGCCTGGAAATTCCCGCCGCGCCGGTCAACCGCCTGGAAGACCTGGAGCAGGACCCGCACCTGAGCAGCGTGGATTTCTTCGTGCCGCTGCAAAGCGCGGCCGGCCACCGCTATTGCTTCACGCGCAACCCGGTGCGGCTGCAGCGTTCGCACGTCGCGCCGGCCATGCCGCCGCGGCTGGGCGAGCACACGCGCCAGGTGCTGCGCCAGGCCGGGCTGGACCCCGCCCACATCGAGCGCCTGCTGGCCAGCGGCGCCGCCCTCGACCACGCCAACCCGCCTTCTTCTTCCAAGGACACACCATGACCGAGCAAGACCACGCCCCGCTGCTGGGCCAGGGCTATTACTGGCAAGACCTGCGGGTCGGCCAGCGCTTTCGCACCTTCCGGCGCACCGTCACCGAGACCGACATCGTCAACTTCATCAGCGTCACCGGCATGCTGGAGACCATCTTCATCGACGCCACCTACGAGCACGGCGCCATCCGCGGACGCCCCGCGCCGGGCGCGCTGACTTACGGGCTGATCGAGGGCCTGCTGATGCAGGGCATGGTGCAGGGCACCGGCCTGGCGCTGCTGGAAGTGCACAAGAAGATGCTGGCGCCGGTGGTGGCGGGCGACACCGTCTGGGCCGAGGTCGAAGTCACCGGCATCCGCCCCACCTCGAAACACAACCGCGCCGTCGTCGATTCGTCGATCGAGGTGCGCAACCAGCACGGCAAGGCCGTCATGTCGTACACCGCCACGCGCATGCTGGCGGGCCGGCCCGGCTGAACGCACGGCACAGGCAAGCCCCGAATTAACAACAAAAGGAGACAACATGAAAACCAGCCTGAAAATACTGGCCACGCTGGCGGCCGCCGGCTGCACGGCCATGGCCCTGCCCGCGCACGCCGCCTGGCCCGAACGCCCGGTCACGGTGGTAGTGCCCTTCCCGCCCGGCGGCCCCACCGACCTGGTCGCGCGCGTGCTGGCCAAGCAGCTGGCCGATCAGACCGGCCAGGCCTTCGTGGTCGAGAACAAGGGCGGCGCCAACGGCAACATCGGCATGCAATATGCCGCGTCGGCCAAGCCCGACGGCTACACCGTGCTGTACAACACCTCGTCCATCGCGCTCAGCCCCAATCTGTATCGCGACCTGTCGTTCGACCCGGTGAAAGACTTCGCAGCCGTGTCGTCCACCGCGGTGATCCCGCTGGTGCTGCTGACCCATCCCTCGGTGCCGGCCGGCAATGTGCGCGAGTTCGTGGACTATGCCCGCGCGCACCCCGGCAAGCTGTCGTACGGCTCGGCGGGCGCCGGCAACGTCACCCACCTGGGCGCCCTGCTGTTCCTGCGCTCGGTCGGTGTAGAAGCCGTGCACGTGCCCTATCGCGGCAGCGCGCCGGCCATGACCGACCTGGTCGGCGGCCAGGTGCAGTTCATGACCAACACCCTGAACGACTCACTGGGCTTCGTGCGCGAAGGCAAGCTGAAGGCGCTGGCGGTCAGCAGCAAGACGCGCAGCCCGCAGCTGCCCGACACGCCCACCCTGGCCGAAACCGTGGCGCCCGATTTCGAGATGGGCGCGTGGCAGGGCATGGTGGTGCCCGCCGGCACGCCGCAGGAAGTCATCGACGCGCTCAATGCGCAGATCCGCAAGGCCCTGCAGTCGCCAGCCGTGCTCAAGCAGCTGGCGGCCCAGGGCGCGCAGCCCCTGGGGGCTACGCCTGGGGAATACGGCGACTACATCCGCGCCGAAATCGCCCGCTGGCACGACGTGGTGCAGGCCGCCAACGTGCGGCTCGACTGAGCCCGCTAGGCCGCGGACCGGCCCGGGTCCGGCTCGGCCTGGGCAGGCTCGGCCTCGGGCGTCTGTTCGACCAGCGCGGGCGTGACCAGGTCCACCACCTTCCTGCGCGACAGCATGCCGATGAACTCGTCGTCCTCGCCGGTCACGGCCACCGGCTGGTCGCTGTGCACCAGGCGGGCCAGCACTTCGTCCAGGCCGGCGGTGGCCGGCACCGAGGCCAGGTCTTCCACGAACGCCGACACATCGCGCGCGCCGGCGTCGACGGCGCGCTGCGCCACCTCGGCCGTCAGCACGCCGGCCAGCCGCTTGCCGTCGAGCACCGGGGCATATTCGAAGCTGAGCGCACGCATGCGGTCCAGCGCATGGGCCGGGCGCGAACGCATGGTCAGCGTCAGGCGCGGCGGGTTGACCGCATGCGCCGCATTCAGCACCTTGGTGCGGTTGACGTCCTGCAGGAACGCCTGCACGTAGTCATTGGCCGGGTTCAGCAGAATGTCTTCGGGCGTGCCTTCCTGCACCAGTTCGCCGTCTTTCAGGATGGCGATGCGGTTGCCCAGGCGCAGGGCCTCGTCCAGGTCGTGCGTAATGAACACGATGGTCTTGTTGAGCTTGGCCTGCAATTGCAGCAGGTGGTCCTGCATTTCGCGGCGGATCAGCGGATCCAGCGCCGAGAAGGCTTCGTCCATCAGCAGGATCTCGGCATCGGTGGCCAGCGCGCGGGCCAGGCCCACGCGCTGCTGCATGCCGCCCGACAGCTGGTGCGGATACTGCGCCTCGAAGCCGTTCAGGCCGACCTGGTCCAGCCAGTGGCGCGCGCGCTGCTCGCGCTCTGCCTTGGGCACGCCCTGCACGGTCAGGCCGTAGGCGGCATTTTCCAGCACCGAGCGGTGCGGAAACAGCCCGAAGCGCTGGAACACCATGCTCATTTTCTTCTGGCGGAAGTTTTCGAGCTCGCGCGTGCCCAGGCTGACGACGTCGACGCCATCGACCAGGATATGGCCCGCGCTGGGCTCGATCAGCCGGTTGAAATGGCGGATCAGCGTCGACTTGCCCGAGCCCGACAGGCCCATGATCACGTAGATGCTGCCCTCTTCGATCGACAGGCTGATGTCGCGCAGGCCCAGCGTGTGGCCGCTCTTGGCCAGCAGCTCTTCCTTGCTCATGCCTTCCTGCGCCGCCGCCAGCCACTTGGCGGGATGCGGGCCGAAGACTTTGTAGATGTTCTTGACCTCGATCTTGCTCATCGGTGGCCTCCTTTGCGTACACGGTGTCCATAGGACTGCGTGATGCGGTCGAACAGCACGGCCAGCACCACAATGCCCAGGCCGGCCAGCAGGCCGCGGCCGACTTCCAGGCGGTTGATGCCCAGCAGCACCTCGTAGCCCAGGCCGCGCGCGCCGATCATCGAGGCGATCACCACCATCGACAGGGCCATCATGGTGGTCTGGTTGATGCCCGCCATGATGTTCGGCAGGGCCAGCGGCAGCTGCACGCCGAACAATTGCTGGCGCGGCGTGGCGCCGAAGGCGCGCGACGCCTCGAGCACTTCGCGGTCGACCAGGCGGATGCCCAGGTCGGTCAGGCGGATCAGCGGCGGCACGGCGTAGATCACGGTGGCGATAATGGCCGGGATCTTGCCCAGGCCGAACAGCATCACCACCGGGATCAGGTACACGAAGCTGGGCATGGTCTGCATGACGTCGAGCAGCGGCAGCATGATGGAACGCAGCCAGTTGGCGCGCGCCATCAGCACGCCCACCGGGATGCCGATAATGACCGACAGGCCGGCGGCCATGATCATCAGCGCCAGCGTCTGCATGCCGGCATCCCACAGGCCCAGCAGGCCGATGACGCACAGCAGCGCGCCCATCGCCACGCTCAGGCCGACGCGGCGGCTGACGCCCCAGGCGATGGCGATGGTGACCGCCACCACGATCCACCAGGGCGTGCTGCGCAGCAGGTGCTCCAGCCACACCAGCACGTCCAGGAACGGCCGCGACATTGCCTCGAGCGTGTCGGCATAGCGCGTGACCAGGTGATCGACAAATGTATCGATGGCGCCGCGCACGGCGCGCGCCGGAATGATTTCAGGAAACATAGGCAACTCCTTACGGGCGTGCCGCGGGCGATGCGGCCGGGCGTCTGCCGGCCAGCCGCATGGCCCCCGGCGCGCGGGCCCCTTGGGGCGCGGCTACAGCCGCGCCCGGGGAAAACGCCGGGCAGGCCGGCGGCGCGCGCCGGCATGGCGCGGCGCGGCGGCCTGCTTACAGCTTACAGCGCGGCCTGGACGCGCGTCGCGACCTCGGCGGGTACCCATTTGGTCCAGACATCGGACTTGTTCTTCAGGAACCATTGGGCAACGGCGGACGAATCGTCGCCGGACTCTTCCATGTGCGCCAGGGTCTGGTCGACCTGGGGCAGCGGGATGCTGACCTTGGACAGGAACTCGGTCAGCTTGGGGGCTTTCTTGGAGAATTCGGTATTGACGGCGGTGAACACCGGATTGTCGGGGTAGGCGCTGGGCTGAGGATTGGCGCACTTGGGCGCGGTCAGGCACTTGTGCTTTTCTGCGTCGTAGGGCGGCAGTTCCAGCTTGACCAGGTCCAGGGCGCCCACCAGCGGCGTGGGGTACCAGTAGTAGAACACCACGTTCTGCTTGCGCTTGTAGGCCGACATCAGGGCCGCCTTCTGGGCCGCGCCGGTGCCGGGCGAGTACAGGGTGTAGGTATCGTCCAGCTTCAGCGCATGGAACAGGTTGGTGCTGACGACTTCGCAGCCCCAGCCGGCCGGGCAGCCGTAGAAGCGGCCCTTCGAGGGCTCTTCCGGATCCTTGAACTCATCTTTGAACTTGGGCAGGTCGGCCGCGGCTTTCAGTTCCGGCAGGCGTTCGGCGGTGTAGCGCGGAATGAACCACGCTTCGCCGCCCATGTAGACGTCGCCGATGCGCTTGACCTTGCCGGTCTTCTCGGCCTTGTCCCACGGGGCCGACACGCTGTTCAGCCAGACCTCGGTGTTGATGTCCAGGTCGCCGCGCTCGAGGGCGGCCAGGGCGGGCAGGGTTTCGGTGGGCAGGGTTTCGGTCTTGCAGCCGTAGCCCTTTTCCATGATGAAGCGTTCGATATCGACCAGCACCAGGTTGGATTCCCAGTTCATGCCGCCGAACTTCACGGAACGGTCCAGTTCGCACTGGGGAGCGTCGGCCGCCTGGGCAGTACCGGCAAACGCAAGAAGCACCGCCGCGGCGGCCAGGGTGTTGACAGGGGTGAAACGCATTGGCTTTTGCCTCCATAGGTTCAGGGACACAACAGCAACAGACAGCGCTGTGTTATGCCGTGGAGCTAAGGGGGTTGTGCGGAAGACGGGCAGAACCGCCAATACAAACCGACACTAGCAGCAAGACGCGAGGCCGGTGGCGGCGACGGTCTTGTTCAGACAGCAGGCCCGACGCATAGCCAGAATGGCCTGCGATGGACTGACAGTAAATTGAATGAAACTAAATGAAGAAGCCGGCATCTTAGCCGATTTTGCTTCGAGCACCAAGCTGGCACTCGAAAAAATCAGATACAAATAGCCAAGAATTGCCTAGGGAAACCACTGATGAACCGGCTTTACAGCCCCGGTTCACGCGGTATTGCAGCGCAACATGATGTTGGAATATTTAGTTTCTTTTAGTTTCTAACAGATAAATTAAACCGGCTTTCCGGCCCGGAAAAAGCACAATCCGGGCGATTCCCGCCCGGATTGGCTGGGGCTTGATCCGCTTCAGCCCTCGGCGTACATATAGCCGCGCCGCCACGGATACGCCAGGTCCGCCGGGTTATCGAGTTCGTCGGCCCGGCCGGTGGCCGGGGGACCCGCGGCCAGGATCTGGTGCAGCGCGATCCAGCCGTGCTCGAACGCCATGGCGCAGCCGGCCAGGTATAGCCGGTAGGCGCGCAGCGAGCGGGCGCCCTGCTCGCCCTGCAGCACCTGCGAAGCATCGGCCAGGCGGGCTTCCAGGGCGTCGCTCCAGGCCCACAGGGTGCGGGCGTAATGCGGCCGCAGGTTTTCCACGTCGACCGCTTCCAGGCCGCCATTGGTGACAGCCTCCATGACGCTGCTGACGTGGGTCAGCTCGCCGCCCGGGAAAATGTATTTTTCGATGAACTCGCCCATGCCGCTGCCGAGCTCGGCGTTGTACAGGCCGGCGGCGGTGATGCCGTGGTTCATGATCAGGCCGCCGGGCTTGACCAGGCGGCGCAGCTTGGCAAAGTAGGCCGGCAGCTGCGCCCTGCCCACGTGTTCGAACATGCCCACCGACGCCAGCTTGTCGAATGGCTGGGACTCGTCCAGCTTGCGGTAGTCGAGCAGTTCCATGCGCACCCGGCCCGCCAGGCCTTTTTCCTGGATGAGCTTGTTGACGTAGGCATGCTGGTTGCGCGACAGGGTGATGCCGGTGGCGTCCACGCCGTAGTTCTCGGCGGCCCACAGCAGCAGCCCGCCCCAGCCGGCGCCCACATCCAGGAAGCGCTCGCCCGCCTGCAGGCGCAGCTTGCGGCAGATGTGGTCGAGCTTGGCTTCCTGGGCCTGCGCCAGGTTCATATCGGGCGTGCGGTAATAGGCGCAGGAATAGACCCGGCGCGGGTCGAGCCACAGGGCGTAAAAATCGTCAGACAAGTCGTAATGGAATTCGATCTGCTTGGCGTCGCGTTCGACCGAATGGCGCCAGACCGAAATCACCTTGCGCACCAGCTCGGTCAGCCAGCCGCCGCGTGCGGCATCGACGGGCGAGCCGGGCAGCAGCGCCGAAGCGGCCTGCATGACGTGGCGCATATTGCCCTGTATATCGATGCGGCCTTCGACGTAGTCTTGCCCAAGTACTCCGACGGCGCCTTCGGCCAGGTGCGCCAGCGCGGCCTTGTCGCGGGCCACGAAACGAACCTGGGGGTCGGCCTGGCCGACCACGGTGCCATCGGGCAGTTCCATTTGCACGGAAACCGGCAAAGACTGCAATTTGCGTTCTACAACAGACAGCAAAGGATTCACAGCTTCTCCCCGACAGACATGAAAGAACCCGGCAACTTTATCGGAAACGATTGCACGCCGTAAGAGCCTGCAACCCGTGATACAGTCGTCGGCTTGCCGCCGTTTGTCGTTGCATCAGGCGGCATAGATCCATCCCCCGCCTCATGCTACCGCAATCTTTGTCCCGCAGCCTGCCTGGCTGGCTCGTCCTGATGGGCGCCCTGACCGCCATCGGGCCGTTCTCCATCGACATGTACCTGCCGGCCTTTCCGGCCATCGCCAGCAGCCTGCAGGTGCCGCGCGGCGATGTCGAGCGCACGCTGGCGGCCTACCTGATCGGCCTGGCCCTGGCCCAGGTGGTGTACGGCCCGCTGGCCGACCGCTACGGACGCAAAAAGCCGATGCTGGCCGGCCTGGCCCTGTACGCCGCCGCTTCGCTGGGCTGCGCGCTGGCCGGCAGCGTGCAGGTGCTGACCTTCTGGCGCGTGCTGCAGGCGCTGGGCGGGGCTGCCGGCGTGGTGATCCCGCGCGCGGTCATCCGCGACCACTACGAAACCCACGACGCCGCGCGCGCCATGTCGCTGCTGATGCTCATCATGGGGCTGGCGCCGATTCTCGCGCCGCTGGCCGGCGGGCAACTGCTGGCCGTGGTGGGCTGGCGCAGCCTGTTCTGGCTGATGGCCGCCGGGGCGCTGGCCATGATGGCCGCCACCGCCCTCATCATGCAGGAATCGCTGACGCCCGAACGCGTCCAGCCGCTCAGCGCCGCCTCTATCGCCCGCAATTACGCGGCGCTGCTGCGCCACCGCGGCTTCATGGCGCACAGCCTGGCCGGCGGCTTCGGCCAGGCCGGCATGTTCGCCTACATCATCAGTTCGCCGCACTTGTTCATCGAGCTGTACGGCGTCGATCCGCAGCACTATGGCCTGTTGTTCGGCGCCAACGCCGCGGGGCTGATCATCGGCTCGCAGATCAGCGCCCGCCTGCTGCGCACTCACACGCCGCTGCAGCTGCAGCGCGGCGCCCTGACCGCGCTGGCCGCTGCCAGCCTGGCGGCCCTGGCGCTGGCCCTGACCGGGCTGATGACCCTGCCTCTGCTGATGGCCTGCCTGATCGGCTATATGTTCAGCCAGGGCTTCGTCAACCCCAATTCGGCCGCGCTGGCCCTGTCCGAGCAGGGCTCGCGGCTGGGCGCCGGCTCGGCGCTGCTGGGCACGCTGCAGCTGTCGTGCGGGGCCGTGGCGGGCTTCGTGGTCAGCGCCTGGCAGGCTGCCGGCCCCCTGCCCCTGGCCACCGTGCTGGCCTGCTGCGCCTGCCTGTCGTGGCTGGCCGGCCACGCCGCCCGCGGCCTGAAGCGCCCCACGGCTTGATTTCTTTGGCTTTTTTGTATTAGAATGGCGAGCTTCACATGAAGTTTTCCCGTGTGCAGCCGCTATGCTTTGTGGCTGCCACTTTCGACCACCACCCAACCCGTGTATAGGGGGGCGGCAGGCAGCGGGTATAAGCACGGGCCCCGGCCCATCTACCTGTCTTTCCTTTCCCCATGCGCGGCCAGATTAAAAGGTAAAACCATGGCACGCGTATGCCAAGTTACTGGCAAAGGCCCGATGACGGGCAACAACGTCTCGCACGCCAACAACAAAACCAAGCGCCGCTTCCTGCCCAACCTGCAATCGCGCCGGTTCTGGGTTGAAAGCGAAAACCGCTGGGTTCGCCTGCGTGTTTCCGCCAAGGCCATCCGCATCATCGACAAGAACGGCATCGACGCCGTCCTGGCCGACCTGCGCGCCCGCGGCGAACTGGCCTGATCCGGCCCGCCCTCATCGACATCTAGGAGCACGACATGGCCAAAGGTATCCGCGAAAAAATCAAGCTCGAGTCCACCGCCGGCACGGGCCACTTCTACACCACCACCAAAAACAAGCGCAACATGCCCGAGAAGATGCTGATCAAGAAATTTGATCCGGTCGCTCGCAAGCATGTCGACTACAAAGAAACCAAGCTGAAGTAATCCAGCGGGTTTTGAGTATAGTTATACGGCCCTGCCTATCGCGGGGCCGTTTTTTTTCGCCGGTTTCCCCGTTCCCTGAGCGCACTGCCCCACCACCATGTTCCGAACCCTGACCCTGCTGCGCTGTGCCGCGTTCGCGGCCGCCCTGGCCATGCTGCCCGCGGCCCACGCCAAGAACGGCGCGCCGCCCATCCGCATCGGCGAAATCAACAGCTACAAGGCCATTCCCGCCTTCCTGGCCCCCTACAAAAAGGGCTGGCAGCTGGCGCTGGAACAGATCAACGCCCAGGGCGGCGTGCTGGGCCGCCCCCTGCAGGTGATCTGGCGCGATGACAACGGCAATCCCGGCGATTCGGTGCGCGCCGCGCAAGAACTGATCACGCGCGAGAAGGTCGACCTGCTGTTCGGCGGCTTCCTGTCGCACACCGGCCTGGCGCTGGCCGATTTCGCCAAACAGCGCAGAGTCTTCTTCCTGGCGGCCGAGCCCCTTACCGACAAGATCACCTGGCACGACGGCAATCGCTACACCTACCGGCTGCGCCCGTCCACCTGGATGCACGTGGCCGCGCTGGCGCCCAAGGCCCTGGCGCTGCGCAAGCAGCGCTGGGCGCTGGTGTACCCCAACTACGAATACGGCCAGTCCGCCGTGGCCACCTTCAAGGCCATGATGACCTCGTTCCAGCCCAATATCGAATTCGTGGCTGAACAGGCGGTGCCGCTGGGCAAAATCGATGCCGGCGCGGTCGTGCAGGCGCTGGCCGACGCCAAGCCCGACGCCATCTTCAATGTGCTGTTCGCCGCCGACCTGACCCGCTTCGTGCGCGAGGGCAATACCCGCGGCCTGTTCAAGAACCGCGCCGTGGTGTCGCTGCTGACCGGCGAACCCGAATACCTCGAACCGCTGGGCGCCGACAGCCCCACCGGCTGGATCGTCACCGGCTATCCCTGGTACGCCATCGACACGCCCGAGCACAAGGCGTTCGCCGAGGCCTACCGCAAGCGCTACAACGAAACGCCCAAGGTCGGCTCGGTGGTCGGCTATGCGTCGCTGATGTCGATCGCGGCGGGCCTCAAGCGGGCCGGCGCCACCGATACCGAAAAGCTGGTCGACGCCTTCGCCGGCCTGCAGGTCGAAACGCCCTTCGGCCCGGTCACCTACCGCGCCATCGACCATCAATCCACCATGGGCGTATTCGTGGGCGTGACCGCGCAGCAAGACGGCCAGGGCATCATGAAAGACTTCTCCTACCTGGACGGCAGCCGCCTGCAGCCGCCCGACCAGTACGTGCGGCAACTGCGCCCCGCGCCCTGATGAATCTCACCGGCCTGCTGCTGCAGTTGCTCAACGGCCTGGCCGAAGCCAGCGCGCTGTTCCTGGTGGCCGCCGGGCTGTCGCTGATCTTCGGCGTCACCCGCATCGTCAACTTCGCGCACGGGTCGTTCTACATGCTGGGCGTGTACCTGGCCTGGACGCTCACCTCATGGCTGGGCGGCTCGGCGCTGGGCTACTGGGCCGCGCTGCCGCTGGCTGCCCTGGCCGTGGGGGTGCTGGGCGCGGCCGTCGAAATGCTGGTCCTGCGGCGCATCTACCGCGCCCCCGAGCTCTTCCAGTTGCTGGCCACCTTCGCGCTGGTGCTGATCATCGGCGACGCGGCCCTGGCCCTGTGGGGCCCCGCCGACCTGTTCGCCGCGCGCGCCCCCGGGCTGGGCGGCGCGGTCGACATCCTGGGCCGGCGCTTTCCCCAGTACGACCTGCTGCTGATCGCGCTGGGCCCGCTGGTGCTGGGCCTGTTGTGGCTGCTGCTGATGCGCACCCGCTGGGGCCGGCTGCTGCGGGCGGCGGCGGAAAACCGCAGCATGCTGGCGGCCCTGGGCGTCAACCAGGCCTGGCTGTTCACGTCGGCGTTCGCGCTGGGCGCATTCCTGGCCGGGCTGGGCGGCGCCATGGCGGCGCCGCGCACGCCCGCCACGCTCGGGCTCGACCTCGAAATCATCGCCAGCGCCTTCGTGGTGGTGGTGGTGGGCGGCCTGGGCTCCGTGCCGGGCGCCTTCCTGGCCGCCCTGCTGATCTGCCTGGCCAAGGCCGTATTCGTGTATGTCGGCCAGACGCAGATCGGCCCCTGGACGTTCAACCTGTCCAGGCTCACGCTGGTGGCCGAATTCGCGGTGATGGCGGTGGTGCTGGTGCTGCGGCCCTGGGGCCTGCTGGGCAAGCCGCCCGAGCCCGCCGGCGCGGCCGCCGCCGTCGCGCCGCCGCTGGCGCCCGCTTCGCGCCGCGTGCGCCTGGCCTACGGGGCGCTGCTGCTTGCATTGGTGGCCCTGCCGCTGGCCACGACGGCCTGGCCCTACCTGACCGTGCTGTTCACTGAAATCCTGATCGCCGCGCTGTTCGCGGCCAGCCTGCACTTCCTGATCGGCCCGGCCGGCATGACCTCTTTCGGGCACGCCGCCTGGTTCGGGCTGGGCGCGTACGGCGCCGCCCTGCTGCTGAAGCTGGCGGCGCTGCCCATGGAAGCCGCCCTGCTGGCCGGCCCGCTCGCGGCCGCGCTGGGCGCGCTGCTGTTCGGCTGGTTCTGCGTGCGGCTGTCCGGCGTCTACCTGGCCATGCTGACGCTGGCCGTCGCGCAGATCCTGTGGGCCCTGGTGTATCAATGGGACGGCGTCACCGGCGGCAGCAACGGGCTGATCGGCCTGTGGCCGTCCGACTGGCTGAGCAGCGGCCCCGCCTACTACTACGCCAGCCTGCTGCTGTGCGCGGCCGGCATCGCCTGGCTGCGGCGCCTGGTGTTCTCGCCGCTGGGCTATGCGCTGCGCGGCGCGCGCGACTCGGCGCTGCGCGCGCAGGCCATCGGCATCGATGTGCAGCGCGTGCAATGGGCCGGCTTCACCGCTGCCGCCCTGGCCGCCGGCCTGGCGGGCTCGCTGTATGCGTTTTCCAAAGGCAGCATCGCGCCCGACGTACTGGGCGTGGGCCGTTCGGTCGACGGGCTGGTCATGGTGCTGCTGGGCGGCGTGCAGGCCCTGGCCGGCCCGCTGGCCGGCGCTGCCGCCTATACCTGGCTGCAGGACACCGCCGCGCGCCTCACCGAATACTGGCACGCCGTACTGGGCCTGGCCGTGCTGGCCCTGGTCATGGCGCGCCCCGACGGCCTGGCCGGCATCGCGCGGCACAACGCCAAGGCCGCGCCATGAACGCGCCGAATCCCTCCACGCACGCAAGCGCCCCCGCCAGCGCGGTGCTGCTGCAGGTGCGCGGGCTGCGCAAATCGTTCGGCGGCATCCAGGCCCTGGACGACGTCTCTTTCGTGCTGCCGGCCGGCCACATGCTGGCGCTGATCGGCCCCAACGGCGCCGGCAAATCCACCTGCTTCAATGCCCTTAGCGGCCAGATGCGGCCCGACGCCGGCTCGGTGCTGCTGGACGGGCGCGAACTGGTGGGCCTGCGTCCCGAACAGATATGGCGGCAGGGCGTGGGCCGCACCTTCCAGACCGCGGCCACCTTCCGTTCCATGACGGCCCAGGAAAACGTGCAGACCGCCCTGCTGGCCCGCGACCGCCGGTTGTTCGACTGCTGGCGCCGCGCCGACCGCCACGGCGCCGACGAAGCCCTGGCGCTGCTGGAACAAGTCGGCATGGCCGGCCAGGCGCGGCGCGCGTGCGGCGAACTGGCCTACGGCGACGTCAAGCGGGTCGAACTGGCCATGGCCCTGGCGCATGCGCCGCGCCTGCTTCTGATGGACGAGCCCACCGCCGGCATGGCCGCCGCCGAACGCCATGCCCTGATGCGCCTGACCCGCGAGCTGGCCGACACGCGCCGCATCGCCGTGCTGTTCACCGAGCACAGCCTGGACGTCGTGTTTAAACACGCCGATCGCATTGTGGTGCTGGTGCGCGGCCAGGTGCTGGCCGACGGCGCGCCGGCCGCCATTGCCGCCGACGCCCGCGTCAAGGCGGCCTACCTGGGCAGCGAGCCGGTCGGCGCGAACGCCTGATTCGCGCGCCGGCAGGCGGTCAGGCGCCTGGCTTGTCCGGCTTTTGCCCCGCGTGGCCCAGCGGCCCGCATTCGCGGAAGATACGCGCCGTGCAGCCGGTGCAGATGTCCGGATCCAGCCGCGCGTAGATGTCGGCAATGGCCGTGTGCTTGTCCGGAAACACGTGGTCTTCGCCCAGGCGGTCGATGAAGCCCAGCCGCCGCCACATCTGCATGACCTCGGGCCGCGGCCGGTGGAAATACAGGTCGCCGCCGGCCTCGCGCCGCTTGCGCAGTTCGTCTTCCCAGACCAGCGCGCCCGCGTGGTCGATGAAGTTCATGCTCTTGGCCATTACCAGCAGGTGGCGCGGGGCATCCGGCGCCGCCCGCAGCGCCTGCAGCCGGTCGGCCACGTGCGCCACCGCCCCGAAGTAAACCGAGCCTTCCATGCGCAGCAGCTTCAGCTGAGGGCATTCGGGCAAGGCGCCGGGCAGGCCTTGCAGCACGGCGAAATGGCGGTCCGGGTCGCCGGCGTCGAAGCCCATGGTGCGCATGGCGGGGCGCGAGGTGCGGTGCAGGTAGGCCAGCAGCGACAGCAGCGTGCCCAGCAAAATGGCGATTTCCATGCGGATGGTCACCGTGGCCACCAGCGTGGCCAGCGCAATCATGCATTCGCTGCGCTGCACGCGCGCCACATGCCGCCAGCGCGGCAGCTCCAGCAGGTTCCAGGCCACCAGCAGCAGCAGGCCGGCAATCGCCGCATGCGGAATCAACGCCAGCAGCGGCGCGCTGGCCATCACCAGCACGATCAGCAGCACCGCCGCGAACACCGCCGCCATCGGAGTGCGCGCGCCGGACTCGAAGTTCGGTATGGAACGGTTCAGCGAACCGCAGGACAAATACGAAGAGAAGAACCCGCCGACGATGTTCGACAGGCCCTGCCCGATGAATTCGCGGTTCGCGTCGATGGCCTGGCCCGAACGGGTCGCCACAGCCTTGGCGATCGAAATGGATTGCGCCAGGGCCACGATGGACAACGCGAATGCCAGGCCCAGCAGATCGGGCAGCTGGCTCCAGTCGATATCCGGCACGTGGAACGGCGGCCAGGGCTGCGCCAGCGCGCCCAGCACCGAGATCGGCTGGCCGGCCGCCTCGAATACCCAGGCGTTCAGCCCCGCCGCCAGCGCCGTGCCGGCGGCCAGCCCGATCAGCATATAGGGCTTGCGGCGGTCCCAGCGGCGCGCCAGCGCCGAGGCCGCGATGGTGGCCAGCGCCACCAGCAGCGCCCCCCAGTGCAGCGAGCCCAGCCCGCGCGCCACGCCCAGCAGCACCGCGCCGGCCCCGTGCGCATGGATGCCGTCCAGCCCCAGCGCGTCTTTCAGGGCATGCACCGCGATCAGCAGGGCCGCGCCGCTGGTAAAGCCGAACAGCGCCGAAGGCGAAATGAAATTGGCCAGCGAGCCGAGCCGCAGCGCGCCCACCAGCCACTGCAGGATGCCCACCAGAATGGTGACCGCCAGCGCCAGCTGTATGTAGGCCGGGCTGCCCGCCGCGGCCAGCGGCGCCAGCACCGCATACAGGGCCAGCGAATTGGCATTGGTGGGGCCCGACATGACATGGCGGCTGGAACCGAACAGCGCGGCCACCACACAGGGCACGATGGCCGAGTACAGGCCGTATTCGGGCGGCAGCCCGGCCAGCGTGGCGAAGGCCACGCCCTGCGGCAGCACCAGCAGGGCCCCCAGCAGGCCTGCCAGCGCATCAGCACGCAGCGTGGCGGGCCCGATATCGTGGACCCACGTGCCGAATAACCTGCTTGCCAGCTTGCCCACGCGCCGCGTTGCCCCGTTGTTGTGAATATGTTTGATGCCGGGGTCCGCCCGGCGGGGGTCTAGCGTAAACCCTTCGCCTGATGCACGCAACGCGCCCGCCCGCAAGGCGGACGGGTCAGCCGGCTTCGCCGCCGCGCCGGGCGCGCATGGCGCGGCTCATGTCGGCCAGCGCGTGGTCGTCGAGCAGCCGCGCGGCCATCGGCAGCAGTTCGTCTTCTTCGCGCTGGATGTGCGCGGCGTACAGCTTGCAGAATGCCTCGACCTGTTCGACGCCCAGGTCGGCGGGCCGGCCTTCGCCCACGGCCTGCAGCGGACCGTGCAGCCGGCGCCACGCGGCTTCGAGCTGGCGGTGCTCCTGGGTCAGGCCATCGACCAGCGCATGCAGGCAGAACGCGTCGGAACCCGCCATGGATTCGATCAGCGCGGGGAACAGGTCTTCTTCTTCGTCGCGGTGATGATGCACGGCCGCGGTATCGAAGTACCGCAGCACGCTGGCCGCGGCTGTCTGGGCGGCGGCATCGGCGCCATGCGCGGCGACGTGGGCCGCCAGGCGCCGCAGCGTGGCGCACTGACGCCCCATGCGCTCATGGCAGGCCGACAGCAGCTCCAGCGGCGCTTCCGGCCCGGCTGCCAGCGATGAAAACCCGGGAATACCCACTGCCATGATCTTGCCCTCGTCAGGTACTGCGCACCGCTATCCCATGTGTTCGCGCCACCACAGCCGCACGCTGTCCCAGGCGCGGCCAGCCAGGCCGGCTTGCGGCACGGGGTCCAGCGCGACCACCGGCCATTGCATCGCCGGCTTGCCATCCACCAGCACCTGCAGCGAGCCTACCTGGTCTTGCGCCGCGATCGGCGCGATCAGGGGCTGGCGGCTGGTCAGCACCGGTTTGACCTGCGCCGACACCGGCACGGTGATATAGGCGTCGCTTGCCACGCCGATGCGCACCGATTCGCGCTCGCCCTTCCAGACCGGCGGCGACTCCATGGCCTGGCCCTTAGCATACAGCTTGATCGTCTTGAAGCTCTGGAACCCCCAGTTCAGCAAGACCCGGCTTTCTTCGGTGCGCAGCTTGTCCGACGCCGTGCCCATCACCACCGAGATCAGGCGGCGGCGGGCCTGGCCGTCGGGGCGCTCGGCCGAGGCGATCAGGCAATAGCCGGCCGCTTCGGTATGCCCGGTTTTCAGGCCGTCGACGCTGGGATCGAGCCACAGCAGCCGGTTGCGGTTGGGTTGCGCGATATTGTTGTACGTGAAGGTGCGCACCGAATCGTAGGTCTTGTACAGGTCCGGGTAGTCGCGCACCAGGTGCTGGGCCAGCAGCGCCAGGTCGCGCGCGGTGGAGTACGTGCCCGGATCGGGCAGGCCGTGCGGGCTGGCGAAGTGCGTGTCGCGCAGGCCCATCTTGCCGGCCTGCTGGTTCATGCGCTGCACGAACGCCTCGACCGACCCCGACACCGCTTCGGCCAGCACGATGGCCGCGTCGTTGCCCGACTGCACCAGCAGCCCGTACAGCAGGTCGTTCACCGACACGCGCTTGCCGGGCTCCAGGAACATCTTGGAACTGCCGGGCGCCACTTTCCAGGCCCGCGTCGACACGGTGACCTGCTGCTGGGCCGACAGGCGCCCGTCGCGCAGGGCCTGAAATACCAGGTAGGCCGTCATCACCTTGGTCAGCGACGCCGGCTCGACCCGCGTGTCGGGATTGAACGAAGCGATTTCCTGGCCGCTGGTGGCATCCAGCAGCATCCACGCCTTGGCCGTGACCGGCGGCGGCACCACTTGCGCCTGCGCGCCCGCCAGGCTGGCCGCGGCAAGCAGCAGGCCCGCGCAAAATTTCTTGATCAAGGGAGCTCCTACAGAGTATCGGCCGGACGCCGGCGCGCACTGCGCCAGCGGAAGTATGCGGTGCGCTCGCGCTCGTCGCGCAGCCGGCCGGCCCGCACGCGCAGCAGGTCTTTGCGGCCCACCAGTCCCAGCAGGCGGCCGGTGGTGCGCTCGACGATGGGCAGGCGCCCCACCCCCGTCAAGGCCATGCGGTCGGCCGCCTGGCTGGCAAGTTCGTCCGGATAGCCCACGAAAAGTTCACGGCCGGCCACCATCTCGCCCAGCGGCCGGGCGTTGTCTTCGTCTTCCAGCGTCCAGGCCAGGCTGTCGGCGCGCGTGATTTCGCCCACCACCGTGCCCTGCTGGTCCACCACCGGATACGAGGTATGGCGCCGCTCGGCCGTGGTGAAGTGCGCCACGGCGTCGGCCACGCTCATCGATGCCGGCAGCGTTTCGACGGCGGTGGTCATCACCGCCGACACCCGCACCAGGTCGAACGGATCGACATGATATTCGCGCGTGATGTGATGGCCGCGGCGGGCGATCTTCTCGGTCAGGATCGAGCGCTTGAGCAGCAGCACGGTCAGGCCATAGGCAAACGCGCAGGCCGTCAGCACCGGCAGCAGCACGCTGAAATTGCCGGTCAGCTCCACCGCGAACAGGGTCGCGGTCAGCGGCGCGCGCATGGTGCCGCCCATCATGGCCGCCATGCCCAGCAGCGCCCAGAAGCCGGGATCGGCCTGCGGCAGCAGCGGCGTGGCCAGCGCGCCCAGCGCCCCGCCGAAAATCAGCAGCGGCGCCAGCACGCCGCCGGACGTGCCCGAGCCCAGCGCCACCGACCAGATCACCACCTTCACGACCAGCAGCAGCAGCACGGCCTGCAGCGCCAGCTTGCCCGACAGCAGGTCGGTGATGTTGTCATAGCCCACGCCCAGCGCGGCGGGCTCGATCAGGCCGCCCAGGCCGATCACCAGGCCGCCGATGGCGGGCCACCACATCCAGTGGATGGGCAGCTTCTCGAACAGGTCTTCGGCCGCGTACACCAGCGCGGTCAGCACGCCCGAGCCCAGCCCGGCCATTACCCCCACCAGGGCCCAGGCCACCACGTGATGCAGCGACGGTTCGCCCACGCCCGAGTAGGGGAAAATGGGCGCGGCGTCGAACAGCAGCGGGCGCGCCGCGGCCGCCACCACCGCGGCCACCGCCACCGGCAGGAAGCTGCGCGGCTTCCATTCGAACAACAGCAGTTCCACCGCCAGCAGAATGGCCGCTACCGGCGTGCCAAACACGGCGGTCATGCCGGCCGCGGCGCCGGCCACCAGCAGCGTCTTGCGCTCGCTGGAGCTCATGTGCACCATCTGCGCCAGCAGCGAGCCGATGGCGCCCCCGGTCATGATGATCGGCCCTTCCGCGCCGAACGGGCCGCCGGTGCCGATCGACACGGCCGACGACAGCGGCTTGAGCACCGCCACCTTGGGCTGGATGCGGCTCTTGCCGATCAGGATGGCTTCCATGGCCTCGGGAATGCCGTGGCCGCGGATCTTCTCCGAACCATAGCGCGCCATGAAGCCGATGATGATGCAGCCCACCACCGGCACCGCCACCGCCGCCCAGCCCAGGGTGTTGCCCGCGATGGGCAGGTTCTCGAACGAAAAGCGGCCGTAGTAGGCCAGGTTGGTGCACAGCGCGATCAGGCGCAGCAGCACCCAGGCGGCGCCCACGCCGGCCAGGCCGACCAGCACGGCCATGAACATCAGCAGCAGGACGCGGCGGTCTGTTGTGAAATCGCCCAAGCGGGCCGAGCTGGGCGGTCGAGCGGAAGACAATGGTGCAGGGGGAGCCATACGGGAAGGAGCGGACGAAAAGAAACAGGACCGGCGGCACGCCGGTCCTGGGGGAAAAGTATCGTATCACGATATAAATTACATTCCGCTGACGCGCCACGGCGCTCCGGCCGGCGCTCGATCCATCGCCGCGGCGTTGCGCACGGCCGACGCGGCCGCATCCGCGAAAACGCCTCGCATTGTCGGGAAAACAACATGTTTTGCGGCGACAACCCGCTGAAATACTCGCGCGAATGCGAAGTTCCGCTATCATCGGGCGCGAGGTGCCAAGTGCCGATCTTCGGTGCCGCGCTATCTCGTGTCCTCAAACATACGGATTTCGACCATGGCTACCAAAGCAAAAGCTCCTGCCAAGAAAGTCAGCAAGACCGCCGCCAAGGCTCCGGCCAAGAAGGCAACCGCCGCCAAGCCCGCCGTGAAGAAAACGGCTGCCGCTGCTCCCCGCGCTATCAAGCAAGCGCTGAACAAGTCGCAACTGATCGCCCACCTGGTTGAACAGACCGGCGTGGAAGCCAAATCGGTCAAGGCCGTGCTGGCCGGCCTGGAAGGCGCCGTGCTCGGTTCGGTCGACAAGAAGGGCGCCGGCGAATTCTCGCTGCCGGGCCTGTTCAAGGTCACCGTGCAAAAGGTTCCCGCCAAGGCCAAGCGCTTCGGCAAAGACCCGTTCACCGGCGAAGAGCGCTGGTTCCCGGCCAAGCCCGCTTCGGTCAAGGTCAAGGTCCGCCCGCTCAAGAAACTGAAAGACGCCGCCCAATAAGCGTTCGTCCTGCAGTCTCATCGGCAAGGCCCGTCTCGCAAGAGGCGGGCCTTGCCGTTTCCGGACGCGGCATTTGACGGGGCGGGGTTCGCCCAATTATCTTTACGTCAAGATATTTGATATAAAGATAACCATGCGCGACCACGTCGATTTCGTACTCTCGCAGTGGCACGAACAATGCCCCGGCCTGGATGTCTCGGGCATGGCCGTGTTCAGCCGCCTGTTCCGCCTGCATACCCTTGCCGCCCGCGAGGTCGATGCCGGCTTCCGCAAGCACGGCCTGCACCAGGGCGAATTCGACGTGCTGGCCACGCTGTATCGCTCCGGCCCCCCGCACGCCCTCAGCCCGCAGGCGCTGGTCAACGCCCTGCTGCTGTCGTCGGGCGCCATGACCAACCGCCTCGACCGCCTCGAGCAGGCCGGCCTGCTGGCGCGCGAACCCAACCCCGACGACCGGCGCGGCGTCATGGCCTCGCTGACCCCGCAGGGGCTGCGCACCATCAAGGCCGCGCTGGGCGACTACCTGGACGAACTCGGCCAGTTGCTGGCGCCGCTGCCGGCCGCCGACCGCAGGCAGCTGGCCACGCTGTTGCGCCGCCTGCTGGCCGCCCACGACCACCACTCGCCGGGCGCCATAGGCGCGGGCAAAGCCTGAGGCCGGCCCGCGCCCCGCCTTCCCCTTCCTTCCGCCGATCCGTTTCCCGATGTCCCACGATTCTCCGCGCCACGACTCAGCCGCTCCCGCCCTCACCACTCCCATCATCCTGCTGATGTCGGCGGCCACCGGCCTGATCGTCGCCAGCAATTACTACATGCAGCCGCTGCTGCACACCATCGGCGAACAGTTCGGCCTGTCCGAAACGGCCGCCGGCGGCATCGTCACCACCGCGCAGCTGTCGTACGCCGCCGGCCTGCTGCTGCTGGTGCCGCTGGGCGACATGATCGAGCGGCGCGCCCTGATTACGGCCATGACGGCGCTGGGCGCGGTGGGGCTGCTGCTGTCGGCGTTTTCCAACAGCCTGGCGATGCTGCTGGCCGGCACGGCCATTACCGGCTTCCTGTCCGTCGTGGCGCAGGTGCTGGTGCCGTTCGCGGCCACGCTGGCCTCGCCCCAGCAGCGCGGCAAGGCCGTCGGCACGGTCATGAGCGGCCTGCTGCTGGGCATCCTGCTGGCGCGCACCTTCGCCGGCATGCTGGCCGGCCTGGGCAGCTGGCGCACGGTCTACTGGGTGGCGGCCGTGCTCGTGCTGGCCATGGCGGGCGCCCTGTGGCGCGTGCTGCCGCGCTACAAGACCACCGTCGACCTGCACTACGCCGGGCTGCTGGCCTCGATTTTCCATTTGTACACGCGCGAACCGCTGTTCCGCGGGCGTTCGGTGCTGGGCGCGCTGATCTTCGCCTCGTTCAGCATGCTGTGGACGCCGCTGACCTTCCTGCTGGCCAACCCGCCCTATTCTTATAGCGACGGCGCCATCGGCCTGTTCGGCCTGGCCGGCGCCGCCGGCGCCATTGCCGCCAACCGCTATGGCCGGCTCAGCGACCGCGGCCTGGGCAACCTGGCCACCCGCGCCGGCCTGGCCCTGCTGCTCGGCTCGTGGGGTCTGCTGGCGCTGGGCGAGCATTCGCTGACCGCCCTGCTCGCCGGCATCCTGGTGCTCGACATGGCGATCCAGGGCGTGCATGTCACCAACCAGAGCACCATCTACCGGCTGCGGCCCGATGCGCGCAGCCGCCTCACCGCCGGTTACATGACTTCGTACTTCATCGGCGGGGCGGCGGGTTCGCTGGCGTCGGCGGCCCTGTACACGCACGCCGGCTGGCTGGGCGTGGCGGCCGGCGGGGCCGCGGTCAGCGCGGCGGCGCTGGCCTACGCCGTCTGGGCGCCGGCGGCGCGCATCCCCGAAATCCCGCCCACGCCTGCCCGGGCGTAGGTACTTCTATAATCAGTAGTGGTTTGACCGTCGCCGCCTTTGCGCCGCGCCGGCCCTTTCCCATTTACCGAAACGCGCACGAGTCCATGCAGGAACGCTACAGTCCCACCGCCGTCGAAGCCGCCGCCCAACAAGACTGGCAGGCCCGCGACGCCTATCGCGTCACCGAACACGCCAAGAACGCCGACGGCACCGAAAAGCCCAAGTTCTATGCCTGCTCGATGCTGCCCTATCCCAGCGGCAAGCTGCACATGGGCCACGTGCGCAACTACACCATCAACGACATGATGGCCCGGCAGCTGCGCATGCGCGGCTACAACGTGCTCATGCCCATGGGCTGGGACGCCTTCGGCATGCCGGCCGAGAACGCCGCCATCAAGTCCAAGGTGCCCCCGGCCAAATGGACCTACGACAACATCGCCTACATGAAGAAGCAGATGCAGGCGATGGGGCTGGCCATCGACTGGTCGCGCGAAATGTGCGCCTGCGATCCCAAATATTACAAATGGAACCAATGGCTGTTCCTGAAGATGCTTGAAAAGGGCATCGCCTACCGCAAAACCCAGACTGTCAACTGGGATCCGGTCGACCAGACCGTGCTGGCCAACGAACAGGTCATCGACGGGCGCGGCTGGCGCTCGGGCGCCCCGGTCGAAAAGCGCGAAATCCCCGGCTACTACCTGCGCATCACCGACTACGCCGACGAACTCCTCGATCAGGTCCGCTCGGGCCTGCCCGGCTGGCCCGAGCGCGTGCGCATCATGCAGGAAAACTGGATCGGCAAGTCCGAGGGCCTGCGCTTCGCGTTCCCGCATACCATCGCCGGCGCCGACGGCCAGCTCATCCAGGACGGCAGGCTGTACGTCTTCACCACGCGCGCCGACACCATCATGGGGGTCACCTTCTGCGCCGTGGCGCCCGAACACCCGCTGGCCGCGCACGCCGCCGCCTCCAACCCCGCGCTGGCCGACTTCATCGAACAGTGCAAGCTGGGCGGCACCACCGAAGCCGAGATCGCCACCCGCGAAAAGGCCGGCATGCGCACCGGCCTGACGGTCACGCATCCGCTTACCGGCGCCCAGGTCGAAGTCTGGGTCGGCAACTACGTGCTCATGAGCTACGGCGACGGCGCCGTCATGGGCGTGCCCGCGCACGACGAGCGCGACTTCGCCTTCGCCCGGAAATACCAGTTGCCCATCCGGCAGGTGGTGGCCCTGGAAGGCAAAACCTATTCCACTGACGCCTGGCAGGAATGGTACGGCGACAAGCAAAGCGGCCGCACCGTCAATTCCGGCAAATACGACGGCCTGTCGTACGCCGAGGCCGTCGACGCCATTGCGGCCGACCTGGCCGCGCAGGGCCTGGGCGAAAAGCAGACCACCTGGCGCCTGCGCGACTGGGGCATCTCGCGCCAGCGCTACTGGGGCACGCCCATCCCCATCATCCACTGCCCCGAGTGCGGCCCCGTGCCCGTGCCCGAGCAAGACCTGCCGGTCGTGCTGCCCGACGACCTGATCCCCGACGGCAGCGGCAACCCGCTGGCCAAGAACGAAGCCTTCCTGTCCTGCCGCTGCCCCAGCTGCGGCAAGCCCGCGCGGCGCGAAACCGACACGATGGACACCTTCGTCGATTCGTCGTGGTACTTCATGCGTTACACCTCGCCCGGCAACGACCAGGCCATGGTCGATGCCCGCAACGATTACTGGATGCCCATGGACCAGTACATCGGCGGCATCGAGCATGCCGTGCTGCACCTGCTGTACGCGCGCTTCTGGACGCGCGTCATGCGCGACCTGGGCCTGCTGAATTTCAGCGAGCCCTTCACCAAGCTGCTGTGCCAGGGCATGGTGCTCAACCATATCTATTCGCGCAAGAACGCGCAGGGCGGCATCGAATACTTCTGGCCCGAAGAAGTCGAGAACCTCTACGACGCCAAGGGCGCCATCACCGGCGCCCGCCTGAAAAGCGACGGCTCCGACGTCAACTACGGCGGCGTGGGCACCATGTCCAAGTCCAAGAACAACGGGGTCGATCCGCAGGCGCTCATCGATACGCTGGGCGCCGACACCGCGCGCCTGTTCGTCATGTTCGCCAGCCCGCCCGAGCAAACGCTCGAATGGTCCGACTCCGGCGTCGAAGGCGCCAACCGGTTCCTGCGCCGCCTGTGGTCGCACTGCCATGCGCAGCACGAAGCGGTGGCGCGCGGCCTGGCGGCCGGCGCCGACTGGGCCCAGGCCCCCGCGCCGGTCAAAGACCTGCGCCGCGAAGTCTATGGCCTGCTCAAGCAGGCCGACTACGACTACCAGCGCATCCAGTACAACACGGTGGTGTCGGGCTGCATGAAAATGCTCAACGCCCTCGACGACGCCAAGCTGCCCGAAGGCGCCCACGCCGACGCCGCGCGCGCCGAAACACTGGGCGTGCTGCTGCGCGTGCTGTACCCCGTGGTGCCGCACGTCACCTGGCTGCTGTGGCGCGACCTGGGCTACACCCACGCGCTGGGCGACCTGCTCGACGCCCCGTGGCCGCACGTCGACGAGGCCGCGCTGGTGGCCGACGAAATCGAGCTCATGCTGCAGGTCAACGGCAAGCTGCGCGGCGCGATCCGCGTGGCCGCCAAAGCGTCCAAGGCCGACATCGAGCAGATCGCCGCGGCCCAGGAAGAAGTCGCCCGTTTCCTTGAAGGCCGTCCGCCCAAGCGCGTCATCGTCGTGCCGGGCAAGCTGGTCAACGTCGTAGGCTAAGAGGTTCTGCATGCAGATTGCCCCGCAACGTCCGCAACGCTTCCCTGCCCGCTGGCTGCTGCGCGCCGCCAGCCTGGCGGCCGTCATGCTGCTGGCGGCGTGCGGTTTCGCAATGCGCGGCGTCACCCCGCTGCCCTTCGACACCCTGTACGTCGGCATTGCCGACAACAGCCGGTTCGGCGCCGACGTCCGGCGGGCGCTGCGCGCCGCCTCGCCCAACACGCGCCTGGTCGACCAGCCCGACCAGGCGCAGGCCATCCTGCAGCAGGTACGCAACCAGCGCACGCTGCGCGAGGTCTCGCTGAATGCGCAGGGCCGGGTCGAAGAATACGAACTGGGCATCAACTTCACCTTCCGCCTGATCACCAACAAGGGCGTGGCCATCCTGCCCGACACCACTCTGTCGGTCTACCGCGAAATGCCCTACGACGATCAGGTCGTGCAGGCCAAGCAGGGCCAGATCGAAAGCCTGTACCTGTCGATGCAGCAATCGCTGGTCAGCCGCCTGCTGCGCCGCCTCACCGCGGCCGACGTGCGCAACGCCGCCGAAGCCGCTGCGCGCGGCGAAAGCGATCCCGACGCGCCCGTCTTCGACCCCAACGCGCCGCCATCCGATGCCGGGCCCGAAACCTGGCAAACGCCCGGCTCGCCCGGCACCGGCGCCTGGTAAAGCATGGCACAGGCGCTCGATGCCGACCGGCTGGCCGACCACCTGCAGCGCGCGGGCCAGCGCCTGGCGCCGCTGTACACGGTGTCGGGCGATGAACCCCTGCTCGTCACCGAGGCCGTCGACGCCTTGCGCGCCGCGGCGCGCGAGGCCGGCTACACCGACCGCACCAGCATGGTCATGGACGCCCGCAGCGACTGGAGCGCCGTCGCCGCCGCCACGCAAAGCGTGTCGCTGTTCGGCGACCGCCGGGTGCTGGAAATCAAGCTGCCCACCGGCAAGCCCGGCAAAACCGGCGGCGACACCCTGATGCGGCTGGCCGAGCAGGCCGCGCGGCAGCCCGACCCCGACACGCTGGTCTTGGTGGCCCTGCCCCGCCTCGACAAAACCACCCGCGACGCCAAATGGGCGCAGGCCCTGGCGCAGGGCGGCATCATGGTCGACCTGCCCACCATCGAACGCGGCCGCCTGCCGGCCTGGATCGGCTCCCGCCTGGCGCGGCAAAACCAGCGCGCCGACAACGCCACCCTGCAATGGATGGCCGACAAGGTCGAAGGCAACCTGCTGGCCGCCCACCAGGAAATCCTGAAGCTGGGCCTGCTCTATCCAGAAGGCCAGCTGGCGGCCGAAGACGTCGAACGCGCCGTGCTCAACGTGGCCCGCTACGATGTCTTCGGCCTGCGCGACGCCATGCTGGCCGGCGACGCGCCGCGCACGGTGCGCATGCTGGCCGGCCTGCGCGCCGAAGGCGAGGCGCTGCCGCTGGTGCTGTGGGCCGTCGGCGACGAAATCCGCCTGCTGGCGCGCGTGGCCGAGGCCCGCGCCAGCGGCCAGGATGCCGGGGCCACCATGCGCCGGCTGCGCATTTTCGGCGCCCACGAACGCCTGGCGCTGCAGGCCCTGGGGCGCGTGCCCGCGCGCGCCTGGCCAGCGGCCGTGCAACATGCCCACGAGGTCGACCGCCTCATCAAGGGGCTGTCGGTGCCCGGCCGCCTGGCCGACCCCTGGGAAGAAATGGCCCGCCTGGCCCTGCGCGTGGCGGCCGCCGGCCGCTCATGAGCGCCGCCGCGGCACGCTACACTTGAACTCTCTGCCGGCGCATACCGCGCCGCCGCCGCAATCATGCAAGATTCCGTGATGCCCGCTACCGACATCGACACCGCCATGCTGGCCCTGGGCGAAAATGCCCGCCGCGCTTCGCGCGCCATGATGCGCGCCACCGGCGCCGCCAAGAACCAGGCCCTGCACGCCATGGCCGAAGCGCTGCGCGACAAGCGCGCCGAACTCCAGGCCGCCAATGCGCAGGATGTCGACGCCGCGCGCGCCAACGGCCTCGAAGCGGCCCTGCTCGACCGCCTGACGCTGTCCGACAAGGCCATCGACCGCATGGCCGAAGGCCTGCTCCAGGTGGCCGCGCTGCCCGACCCCATCGGCAGCACCACCGCCAGCGCCCTGCGCCCCAACGGCATGCGCGTGGCGCAAATGCGCGTCCCGCTCGGCGTCATCGGCATCATCTACGAATCGCGCCCCAACGTCACCATCGACGCGGCGGCGCTGTGCCTGAAATCCGGCAACGCCACCATCCTGCGCGGCGGCAGCGAAGCGCTGCATTCCAATGTGGCGCTGGGCCGCATCGTGCAGGCCGGCCTGCAGGCGGCCGCGCTGCCGGCCGAAGCCGTGCAGGTCGTCGGCACCACCGACCGCGCCGCGGTCGGCAAGCTGATCACCATGACCGAACACATCGACGTCATCGTGCCGCGCGGCGGCAAGGGCCTGATCGCCCGCCTGGCCAGCGAAGCGCGCGTGCCGCTCATCAAGCACCTGGACGGCAACTGCCACGTCTACATCGACGCGGCGGCCGACCCCCAAAAAGCGCATTCCATCGCCTTCAACGCCAAGACCTACCGCTACGGCATCTGCGGCGCCATGGAAACCCTGCTGATCGACGCCGGCGTGGCCGTGTCCATCCTGCCGCGCCTGGCGGCGGCCTTCAGCGCGCATGGCGTCGAGCTGCGCGGCTGCCCGCGCACGCTCGACATCGTGCCGTCCGCCACGCCCGCCAGCGACGAAGACTGGGGCACCGAATACCTGGCGCCCATCCTGGCGGTGCGCATCGTCGATTCGCTCGACCAGGCCATCGAACACATCGCGCGCTGGGGCTCGGGCCATACCGACGCCATCGTCACCGAAGACCTCTCGGCCGCGCAGCGGTTCCAGCGCGAGGTCGATTCCGCCTCGGTCTACGTCAACCTGCCCACCTGCTTCGCCGACGGCTTCGAGTACGGCCTGGGCGCCGAAATCGGCATTTCCACCAATCGGCTGCATGCGCGCGGTCCGGTCGGCCTCGAAGGCCTCACCACCCTGAAATGGGTGCTCAACGGAGACGGCCAGACCCGCGGCTGACCCACCCACATCCTTACACGCACTACCTGATTCCGGATTTCCATGCCCACGCAAGTCCTGGCCTACGCCTTCAGCCTCGTCACGCTCTGCTTCCTGGTCTGCTGCCTGTGCGGCATCCTGCTGTTCTTTGTACGCACCGACCACATTAACAAGGCAATGCAGCATCCGCTGCTCAAGCACGGGCCGTTCCGCCGCTTTCCCCTGGTGGTCAAAACCACCATCTTCCAGGACTACTTCTTCCGGCTGGCCTTTCCCGGCTTCAATTTCGGGCTGTTCGCCCATGCCAACCGGCAGCTTGCCCACGTCGACCCCAAGCAGGTGCCGTTCAGCATCAAGGCGCCCATCGTGGG
Source organism: Bordetella petrii (assembly GCF_017356245.1). Classification (NCBI taxonomy): domain Bacteria; kingdom Pseudomonadati; phylum Pseudomonadota; class Betaproteobacteria; order Burkholderiales; family Alcaligenaceae; genus Bordetella; species Bordetella petrii. The sequence goes on along the minus strand of NZ_JAFMZZ010000001.1, from coordinate 2,256,066 downwards.
GTTCTGGGCCTCATGCTGGGTGGGCCTGGCGGCCATGATCGCCGTCTGGGTCATCCTGATGATGTACCGCTGAGCCCCCGCTCATCGTCTTCTTCGAACACCTGCACAATAGCGTCGGCGATGGCGCGCACGCGCGCGCTGCGGCTGAGGTCGCCATGCAGCACCAGCCACAGGTCATACGATTCGGCGCGTTGCGGCCATAGGCGCACCAGGGCCGGATACGTGCCGGCCATCATCACGGGCAGTTCGCCGATGCCCAGCCCCCGGGCCACGGCTTCCAGCATCATCAGGCCCGAATTCACCTCCAGCACCACCTGGCCGTTGCGCGTGGGTTCGCCGCAGAACGCATCGAACCGGCTGGGGATCGCGGTGCGCTGGTAAGCCACCAGCCGGTGCCCGGCGAAGGCCGTGCCCGGCCGGGGTTCGCCATGAGCCTGCACATAAGCCGCCGACGCATACAGCCCCATCTCGCGGCGCGCCAGGTGGCGGTAGATCAGGTCGGGGTTGTCGGGCCGCACATTGCGCACGGCGATGTCGGCCTCGCGGCGGGTCAGGTTGGTGATCTGCGTAGAGGTCGACAGCACCACCCGGATGGCCGGGTGCTCGGCCTGCACCCGCTTGAAGGCTTCCAGCAGATAGTGGCGTCCCAGGGTGTCCGACGTGGCTACCCGCACCACTCCCGACAGGCGCGTGTCCAGGCCCTGCATCTGGCGCTGCAGCTGATCGGCCGCCTGCTCCATGCGCTCGGCGGCCGTGAAAGCCAGTTCGCCCGCCGCCGTGGGCACGTATCCGCCCGGCGTGCGCAGGAACAGCCGTGCCTGCAGCGATGCCTCGATGGCCGCCAGGCGTCGGCCCGCCGTGGCCTGGTCGACCTGCAGCACCGCGGCCGCCCCGCGCAGGGTGCCGACCCGGTAGATGGCCAGGAAAACGCGCGCGTCATCCCAGTTCATGAAGGTTCCCGGACACCAGGCCGATCCGCGCCGCGCCGTCGGCCCACGCCAGCGCACACGCGCATGATGCAAATTTGCATTTCATTCCAGCGATTCTACTGGTTTTTTGCATCACTCGAAGTCCGTACCATGCCAGTCTTCAATCCTCTGGAATACCCGCCATGCGCAGTACCTGCCCTTCTTCCCTGGCCGTGGCCGCGCCCGCCGCCGGCGCCGCCTTTTTTCCCTTGCTGGCGCTGGCCATCGGCTGTGTCATGGCCATGCTGGATGTCACCGTGGTCAACGTGGCCCTGCCCAGCATCGGCGCCCAGCTCAGCACGCCGCTCAGCGGCCTGGTGTGGATCGTCGACGGCTATACGCTGGCCTTCGCCGCCCTGCTGCTGGCGGCCGGCGCGCTGTCCGACCGCTATGGGGCCAAGCCCGTATACCTAGCGGGCCTGGCGCTGTTCACGCTGGCCTCGCTGCTGTGCGGCGCCGCGCCCGACAGCGGCCTGCTGGTCGCCGCCCGCCTGCTGCAGGGCCTGGGCGCCGCCTTGTTCATGCCCAGTTCGCTCAGCCTGCTGATGCATGCCTACCAGGCGCCAGAGGTGCGCGGCCGGATGCTGGCAGCCTGGTCCGCCATCATCACCGTGGCAGCCACCGCGGGGCCGCTGGCGGGCGGCATGCTGATCAACGAATTCGGCTGGCGCAGCATTTTCCTGATCAACCTGCCGCTGGGGCTGGCGGGGCTGTGGCTGGCGCACGCCCACCTGGCCTCGCCCGCGGCGCGGCCGCGGCCGCTGAACCTGGCCAGCCACGTGCTGGGCATCGGCATGCTGGGCCTGGCCAGCTACGCGCTGATCCAGGGCAACGTCCATGGCTGGACAGCGCCGCGCATCGTGGCGGCCGGCCTGTGTGCCGTGGCCTGCGGCGCGGCGCTGCTGGCGCGCGAAAGGCGCCATGCCCATCCCATCGTGCCGCGCGCCCTGTCGCGCACGCCGGGCTACCTTGCCACCAATACATACGGCTTCCTGATCAGCTTCTCGGTATACGGCCTGATCTTCCTGCTCAGCCTGTATGTGCAGCAGGCCCTGGGAGCCGACGCCTTGCAGGCCGGCCTGCAATTGCTGCCCGTGTTCGGCGTGTTCTCGATCGGCAACCTGGCTGCCGGCAGGCTGGCCGCACGCTGGGGCGCGCGCGCCACCATGCTGGCAGGCGCCGCCGTCGGGGCGCTGGCCGGTATCGCCACCGCCATGCTGTACACGCCCGACTCGCCATACCTGCTGCTGGTCGTCCTGCTGGCCATCGGCAACCTAGCCACCGGCGCCGCCATTCCGGCCATGACGGCGCTGGCCCTGCAGATCGGCGGCGCCGCACACGCCAACAGCGCGGCGGCGGCCTTGAACGCCAATCGCCAGGCAGGCGCCCTGGTAGGCGTGGCGGCCATCGGCAGCGTGCTGCATGCCCTGCCCGACTGGCATGCCAGCCTGCCGGTCGCCATGGCGCTCATCGCGGCGGCCTATGCAGCCAACGTCGTGATCGCGGCACGCTACTTGCGGCATGGCACTGGCCAGGAAAGCCCGGCGTCTTAAAATGCCGGCATACCGGCCAATTTTCCATCTCATCCAGGTGCCCGCCCATGCCAGACATTCAGCATCACGAACAGCAAGGCCGTTTCGACACCCAGGTCGACGGCCAGCTCTGCGTTCTCGATTACCAATTGCGCGACGGCATGATGATCATCCAGCACACCGGCGTTCCGCCGGCCGTAGAAGGCCGCGGCATCGCCGCCCAGCTGACGCGCGCGGCGCTGGACACGGCCCGGCAGCGCGGCTGGCGCGTGCGGCCGGTCTGCTCTTACGCAGCGGCCTACATCAAGCGCCATCCCGAATATCAGGATCTGGCCGCCTGATGGGCAAGCCCGCGCCGGCGGCGCCATGCGCCTGCCCGTGCGGCAGCGGCCTGGCCTACTCCGCCTGTTGCGAACGCTGGCACCGGGGCCCGCAGCACCTGTGCGCGCCCACGGCCGAAGCCCTGATGCGGTCGCGCTACAGCGCCTTCGTGCTCGACGCCCTGCAGTACCTGCTGGATACCTGGCACCCCGACACCCGCCCCAGCCAGCTTGACCCGAACCCGGCCGACCTGAAATGGCTGGGCCTGCAAGTCAGGCAGCACATACAACAAGACACCGACCATGCCAGCGTCGAATTCGTGGCGCGCTGCCGCCAGGGCGGCCGCGCCACGCGCCTGCACGAGATCAGCCGCTTCGTGCGCCACGACGGCCGCTGGTTCTATCTGGACGGCCAGCACCGTTAACACGCCGCAGGGCGCTATACCCCGGGACGGGATGCGCCTGGCGTTTTCCCGGAGCGTCTCAGCCACTTGGCCACGTGCCGCCTGCCGCCCACCAGAAGCACGGCGCCCACGATCCATACCCACAACGGAACTGCCGGCTCGGGGGCAGGCTGAGAGGCCGCGCCGAAAACTACCGCATGCATGATGCGTCCGGGCATGAAGGTAAAGAACATGGCCAGCAGCAAGGCATTATAAAAAGCGGCCTTCATCAGGCCGGCGTGCAACGCCACCTTGCGGCGCCGGATTGCCCGGTACGCACGAACCAGTAATACCAGCGTCACCACCGACAGGATATGAATCGGGCTCCATGCGCCCCAGGTACGCAGCTCATGGATGAAAAACGAGGACAGCACCGCCACCAGCATCACGACAAGCCACCCGCGGCCCATCCAGCGATGCACGGTATTGCCCTTTTGGCGAAGCAATACGATTACCCCCAGGGCGAGGGCGATCATGGCTGTCCAGGCATGCACCTGGATCATGGCCGATGCGGAATTCAAGGGTTCCAGGCTCATGGGCGCAGACTAGCACTTGCGCCAGGCCCGGCATATTCAAAATAACCCTTTATCCGCGCCAGGGCAGGCAGTACGGCGGGTCAATGAAGGCGAGCCCGCAAAGACAAAACCCCAGCACGGATGCGTGCTGGGGTTTTGTGGGATAAGAGCCTGACGATGACCTACTTTCACAGACGGGAAGTCCACTATCATCGGCGCGAAGGCGTTTCACTGTCCTGTTCGGGATGGGAAGGAGTGGGTCCACCTTGCTATGGTCGTCAAGCGTAGCTGGCTGGGCGGGCTGCGAAGGGCAGCGCGCCCGGAATTGGAAGAAGCACATCGAGCTGGCCAGGCGCGTTGGCCTGGCAGCGATTGTGAAGGTATTTATCTATTGAACGGCACTCGAACGCTATCTCATACCAGGTCTTGTATAAAACCCGCAGAGTTATAGGATCAAGCCGCACGGGCAATTAGTATCGGTTAGCTCAACGCATTACTGCGCTTCCACACCCGACCTATCAACGTTCTGGTCTCGAACGACCCTTCAGGGGGGTCTAGCCCCCGGGATACCTAATCTTCAGACGAGTTTCCCGCTTAGATGCCTTCAGCGGTTATCTCTTCCGTACTTAGCTACCCGGCAATGCCATTGGCATGACAACCGGTACACCAGAGGTACGTCCACTCCGGTCCTCTCGTACTAGGAGCAGGCTCCGTCAAGTATCCAACGCCCACGGCAGATAGGGACCAAACTGTCTCACGACGTTTTAAACCCAGCTCACGTACCTCTTTAAATGGCGAACAGCCATACCCTTGGGACCGGCTACAGCCCCAGGATGAGATGAGCCGACATCGAGGTGCCAAACACCGCCGTCGATATGAACTCTTGGGCGGTATCAGCCTGTTATCCCCAGAGTACCTTTTATCCGTTGAGCGATGGCCCTTCCATTCAGAACCACCGGATCACTATGTCCTGCTTTCGCACCTGTTCGACTTGTCAGTCTCACAGTCAAGCACGCTTATGCCATTGCACTATCAGCACGATTTCCGACCGTACCTAGCGTACCTTCGAACTCCTCCGTTACGCTTTGGGAGGAGACCGCCCCAGTCAAACTGCCTACCATGCACTGTCCCCGATCCGGATAACGGACCAAGGTTAGAACCGCAAACAAACCAGGGTGGTATTTCAAGGTCGGCTCCACCGAATCTGGCGACTCGGTTTCCGCGCCTCCCACCTATCCTACACAGGCCGGTTCACAGTCCAATGCAAAGCTACAGTAAAGGTTCATGGGGTCTTTCCGTCTAGCCGCGGGTAGATTGCATCATCACAAACACTTCAACTTCGCTGAGTCTCAGGAGGAGACAGTGTGGCCATCGTTACGCCATTCGTGCAGGTCGGAACTTACCCGACAAGGAATTTCGCTACCTTAGGACCGTTATAGTTACGGCCGCCGTTTACCGGGGCTTCGATCAAGAGCTTGCACCCCATCACTTAACCTTCCGGCACCGGGCAGGCGTCACACCCTATACGTCGACTTTCGTCTTGGCAGAGTGCTGTGTTTTTAATAAACAGTCGCAGCCACCGATTCTCTGCGGCCCCTTCAAGCTCTGCGCGCAGGCGCATCACCCTACCGGGGCATACCTTCTCCCGAAGTTACGGTATCAATTTGCCGAGTTCCTTCTCCTGAGTTCTCTCAAGCGCCTTGGAATATTCATCCCGTCCACCTGTGTCGGTTTGCGGTACGGTCTCGTACAGCTGAAGCTTAGAGGCTTTTCTTGGAACCACTTCCAATCACTTCGATCCACATGGGATCTCGTGCCACACCCTTGAATTACGCGCCCGGATTTGCCTAAAGCGCCTTCTCCAATGCAGCAACAGGGACATCCAACACCCTGATGACCTTCCGCGATCCGTCCCCCCATCGCACTGTACGACGGTGCTGGAATATTAACCAGCTTCCCATCAGCTACGCATCTCTGCCTCGCCTTAGGGGCCGACTCACCCTGCGCCGATGAACGTTGCGCAGGAAACCTTGGACTTACGGCGAGGGGGCTTTTCACCCCCTTTATCGCTACTCATGTCAGCATTCGCACTTCTGATACCTCCAGCAGCCTTTACAAGCCACCTTCGCAGGCTTACAGAACGCTCTCCTACCGCGTGTACTAAAAGTACACACCCGCAGCTTCGGTTTATCGCTTGAGCCCCGTTACATCTTCCGCGCAGGACGACTCGATCAGTGAGCTATTACGCTTTCTTTAAAGGATGGCTGCTTCTAAGCCAACCTCCTGACTGTCTATGCCTTCCCACTTCGTTTCCCACTTAGCGATAATTCGGGACCTTAGCTGGCGGTCTGGGTTGTTTCCCTCTTGAGTCCGGACGTTAGCACCCGGTGCTCTGTCTCCCAAGCTGGACTTGCGGGTATTCGGAGTTTGCCATGGTTTGGTAAGTCGCCATGACCCCCTAGCCATAACAGTGCTCTACCCCCCGCAGTCATACTTGAGGCACTACCTAAATAGTTTTCGGAGAGAACCAGCTATTTCCAGATTTGTTTAGCCTTTCACCCCTATCCACAGCTCATCCCCTAGTTTTTCAACACTAGTGGGTTCGGTCCTCCAGCACGTGTTACCGTGCCTTCAACCTGGCCATGGGTAGATCATCTGGTTTCGGGTCTACACCCAGCGACTGATTCGCCCTATTCGGACTCGCTTTCGCTACGCCTTCCCTATTCGGTTAAGCTCGCCACTGAATGTAAGTCGCTGACCCATTATACAAAAGGTACGCCGTCACCCCATTAAGAGGCTCCGACTGTTTGTATGCATACGGTTTCAGGATCTATTTCACTCCCCTTCCGGGGTTCTTTTCGCCTTTCCCTCACGGTACTGGTTCACTATCGGTCGATCACGAGTATTTAGCCTTGGAGGATGGTCCCCCCATCTTCAGACAGGATTTCACGTGTCCCGCCCTACTTCTCTTACGCCTAGTTCCACAAACCAGATTTCGTCTACAGGGCTATCACCTGCTACGGCCGGACTTTCCATTCCGTTCGACTACCTGATCTGCTAAATCGTAAAGGCTCTTCCGATTTCGCTCGCCACTACTTTCGGAATCTCGGTTGATGTCTGTTCCTCGAGTTACTGAGATGTTTCAGTTCACCCGGTTCGCCTCCGCACACCTATGGATTCAGTGTGGGATACCGCTTACGCGGTGGGTTTCCCCATTCGGACATCTGCGGATCAAAGCTTGTTTGCCAGCTCCCCGCAGCTTTTCGCAGGCTACCACGTCCTTCATCGCCTGTGATCGCCAAGGCATCCACCATATGCACTTAGTCGCTTGATCCTATAACACTACCGTCTTATAGGACGCTGATATGTTTCGCGTTTGTGCCGTTCATAAGTTTCAAAGCAGCTCTGATCATCCTTCGATCAGACCTTGAGAACTTGGAACTAAATCTATGCAATCACAACCCGTGCTCATATTCACCAGGCGCACCCGGCTACTTCATGAACACACTTTCGTTGTGCTTCTTCCAAATTGTTAAAGAACTCGTATAGCTTCATTGGGCAAAACCCAACGCGTAAGACTGACTCGCAACCCTACGCGTTGGCCTCTGGGCTCAATGGTGGAGGTGAACGGGATCGAACCGATGACATCCTGCTTGCAAAGCAGGCGCTCTCCCAGCTGAGCTACACCCCCATACCCCAACACGGATCCTCCGCATCGCGATACCTGGTGGGTCTGGTTGGATTCGAACCAACGACCCCCGCCTTATCAAGACGGTGCTCTAACCGACTGAGCTACAGACCCAAAAAACCCTCTTCGGATCAGCAGTCAGGATTGCGGCTCAGGGAGGCATTCCCCTCTCACCCACGCTCACAACCGATCCCAGCTACACATACAAACAACCGATAAGCGTGGACGCTTCAAGCAATAACAGCCAGCTCTTAAAGGAGGTGATCCAGCCGCACCTTCCGATACGGCTACCTTGTTACGACTTCACCCCAGTCATGAATCCTACCGTGGTAATCGCCCCCCTTGCGGTTAGGCTAACTACTTCTGGTAAAACCCACTCCCATGGTGTGACGGGCGGTGTGTACAAGACCCGGGAACGTATTCACCGCGACATGCTGATCCGCGATTACTAGCGATTCCGACTTCACGCAGTCGAGTTGCAGACTGCGATCCGGACTACGATCGGGTTTCTGGGATTGGCTCCCCCTTGCGGGTTGGCAGCCCTCTGTCCCGACCATTGTATGACGTGTGAAGCCCTACCCATAAGGGCCATGAGGACTTGACGTCATCCCCACCTTCCTCCGGTTTGTCACCGGCAGTCTCATTAGAGTGCCCTTTCGTAGCAACTAATGACAAGGGTTGCGCTCGTTGCGGGACTTAACCCAACATCTCACGACACGAGCTGACGACAGCCATGCAGCACCTGTGTTCCGGTTCTCTTGCGAGCACTGCCAAATCTCTTCGGCATTCCAGACATGTCAAGGGTAGGTAAGGTTTTTCGCGTTGCATCGAATTAATCCACATCATCCACCGCTTGTGCGGGTCCCCGTCAATTCCTTTGAGTTTTAATCTTGCGACCGTACTCCCCAGGCGGTCAACTTCACGCGTTAGCTGCGCTACCAAGGCCCGAAGGCCCCAACAGCTAGTTGACATCGTTTAGGGCGTGGACTACCAGGGTATCTAATCCTGTTTGCTCCCCACGCTTTCGTGCATGAGCGTCAGTGTTATCCCAGGAGGCTGCCTTCGCCATCGGTGTTCCTCCGCATCTCTACGCATTTCACTGCTACACGCGGAATTCCACCTCCCTCTGACACACTCTAGCCCGGTAGTTAAAAATGCAGTTCCAAGGTTAAGCCCTGGGATTTCACATCTTTCTTTCCGAACCGCCTGCGCACGCTTTACGCCCAGTAATTCCGATTAACGCTTGCACCCTACGTATTACCGCGGCTGCTGGCACGTAGTTAGCCGGTGCTTATTCTGCAGGTACCGTCAGTTGCCCCAGGTATTAACCAGAGCCGTTTCTTTCCTGCCAAAAGTGCTTTACAACCCGAAGGCCTTCATCGCACACGCGGGATGGCTGGATCAGGGTTGCCCCCATTGTCCAAAATTCCCCACTGCTGCCTCCCGTAGGAGTCTGGGCCGTGTCTCAGTCCCAGTGTGGCTGGTCGTCCTCTCAAACCAGCTACGGATCGTCGCCTTGGTGAGCCTTTACCCCACCAACTAGCTAATCCGATATCGGCCGCTCCAATAGTGCGAGGCCCGAAGGTCCCCCGCTTTCCCCATAAGGGCGTATGCGGTATTAGCTACGCTTTCGCGTAGTTATCCCCCGCTACTGGGCACGTTCCGATACATTACTCACCCGTTCGCCACTCGCCGCCAGACCGAAGTCCGCGCTGCCGTTCGACTTGCATGTGTAAAGCATCCCGCTAGCGTTCAATCTGAGCCAGGATCAAACTCTTCAGTTCAATCTCTGTAGTTCGCGCACCACTGCCTCAGCAATGGCACTTCGCTCAAAGAAAATGAGGTTCCTTGAATGAGCCAACATCTCTGTTTGACATTCTTGGTACTTCACTTTCATGCGAGCGCCTGATTTCTCTTTGGCTTGCAGCACCCTTGTTGCCAAGCGCGCCGCGGGCCGCATCACTCAAGCGCCCACACTTATCGGTTGTTTCGTTGTTAAAGAACAGGTACCGCTTCGTGCCGAACCCCGCTTCGCAGTTCGTTCAGCACAGAAACGAGATTATGGGGCCTTTTTTGAACCCTGTCAAATCGGCTGCGCCGCTTCGACATCCTCGCTTCCTTCCTACCTTGCCTCGCCAGCCCGCAATTTGTAAGGGTTAACCCGAACTGTATTGCCAACTGCGAAGCCCGAAATATTAGCACGATTTTTGCAGCTTGTGCAACAACGCCCGAAGGCCCCGCACCCGCCGCCGCGCACCAACACCACGGCCCCCTACCTGGATAAACCCGCCATCCCGGCAGCGAAGGAGCGAGACTATACACGAAATTCCCTGCCCCTGCCTGCTCCGCCATTCGCCAGCCGTGGAGCTATGTGCGCAGCCACTGATTGCGCCGGTTGTGCTCTATCTGCCGCAGCGCTTCGCTTTCGCGCAGGGCCCAGGCGGGCGCGCCGATGTCGCGCAGGATGTGGTCATCGAGATCACTGAGCTGGGTGGCGGTACGGTGGCAGGCGCGGCGCGTCTGGATTCCCAGCCACCAGGCTGCGCAGGCTTCGCGCCAGGCCCTTGCGCGGGCGGCGAGCCCGCCGGCGGGCGGGCAGGCAGGCGCGGCATTGAGTATGTATTGCGATTCCATGCGGCTCTCCCAAAGATGTAGTCCACACTGGTAAGCCTATAAGCCCAGACGCCGCCTGTGTAGCGCGTTGTTCTGCCCATATTGGTCGGTTATGCTTACCAGCATGAGCCGCCTGCCCTTGAATACCCTGCCCGCCTTCCGCGCCGTGGCCGAACTGCAGAACCTGCGCGCCGCCGCCGAACGCCTGCACCTGACGCACAGCGCCATCAGCCAGCAGATCCGCGGGCTGGAAGATCAATTGGGCTTCGAACTGTTCGATCGGCGCGGCCGGCGCGTGGTGCTGAACTGCGCGGGCGAAGCGCTGCTGCGCAGCGTGCAATGCGCCCTGGCGCAGCTCGATGACGGCGTGCAGGCCGCGGCGTCGGTGGCGCGCGGGGCCGGCCAGCGTTTGCGGGTATCGGTGCTGCCGTCTTTCGCGCAGCGCTGGCTGCTGCCGCGCATGGCGCGCTGGCGCGAGCGGCATCCCGGCCTGACCCTGGAAATCGAGACTTCACAGCAGGTGGCCGACCTGCAGCGCGAAGGGCTGCACGCGGCGCTGCGCTCGGGCAAGGGCCCCTGGCCCGGCGTGGTGTCCGACCCCTTGTTCGAGGACATGTACATGCCCTTGATCGTGCTGGCCTCGCCGGCCACCGCCCGGCAGCTGGCCGACAGCCAGCCGGAAACCCTGGCGGGCCAGCCGCTGCTGGGCGACAAGGAACTGTGGCGCCAATGGTTCGCCGCGGCCGGCCTGACGGTGGACGTGACGCCGGTGGCCACCTTCAACGACGCCGGCCTGATGCTGCAGGCCGTGGAACAGGGCCTGGGCCTGGCGCTGAGCCGGGAATTGCTGGCAGCCGACGCGTTGTGCGCCGGCCGGCTGGTAAAGGTATCGCCCATCAGCGTGGATTTCGAACCCGCCGATACGTATCATCTGGTGTATCCCCCCGTTCTGCGCGACTGGCCGCCGCTGTTGGCGCTGCGCCAGTGGATCCGCGACGAACTGGAACGCTCGCGCGACAGCCTGACCTCGCGCGGCCCCGGCCGGGCGGCGCCCGGCGAAACTGAATCCAAACGTTGAGCCGGTAATTGCGTATTTCCCAGACCGGTATGCGCACAGGTTTTGTTGCATCCCGCCGCGGCAGGCTTGCTATGCTGCGCGCTCGGAAAGAGGAGCGCGAGGTTCTCCTATCATGATGCTGCTCCAATGCGCGCGACGCATTTCCTGGCCCCGCCTGCTGGCCGCCCTGCTGCTTTGCCTGCTGGCAAGCACGGCCGCCCTGGCGGCCGCCCAGCCCGAACGGCCTCCCGACGCCGCCGAGGCCGAATCGGCGCTGGCCGATGCCCGCAAGCAGATCGATGAAATCCGCAAGCACCTGGAAGATGGCGGCGAAGATGCCCAGCTGGTGAAGTGGCGCGCCGACGTGCTGGATATCCAGTCGCGCGCCGAGGCGCTGGCCGAGGCGCTGGCGCCGCAGTTGTCCAGCGTCACGGCGCGCCTGACCGAACTGGGCGAGCCGCCGGCCGGCACGCGCGAAGCCCCCGACGTGGCCGCCCAGCGCGCGCAGCTGCAGAAAAGCAACCGGGCGCTGGATTCGCAGACCAAGCTGGCGCGGCTGCTGTCGGTCGAGGCGGCGCAGACCGCCGAACAGATATCCACCTTGCGGCGCAACCAGTTCCAGGCCCGGCTGGGCGAACGGCGCGATTCGCTGCTGGGAACGCCATTCTGGTCGGAATTGCGGGGCGACCTGCCGCGCGACCTGCGGCGCCTGGGCGACCTGGCCGGCGAACTGCGGCAGGCGGCGGGCTCGACGCCGGGCGCCATCTGGGCGGTGCTGGCCCTGGCTATCGGCGCGGTGCTGCTGCTGCGGGCCGCGTGCAGCCGCCTGCTGGTCAGGCTGACCGCCACGCGTGTGCCGCCTGGCCGCCTGCGGCGCTCGTTCCTGGCCGTCAGCGTGGTCGTGCTGGCCGTGGCCACGCCGGGCCTGATCGCCAAATTGCTGCACATCGGCCTGACCTGGGATGCCACCCTGTCGGACGACACCAGCGACTTGCTGGGCAGCCTGGTGGCGGTGGTGTGCTTCGGCGGCTATGTGGCCGGGCTGGGCCATGCTCTGCTGTCGCCCGACCGCTCCACCTGGCGCCTGCCGGTCATTCACGACGCGGTCGCGCAGGGCCTGCGCCACCTGCCCATCGTGCTGGGCGTGCTGGTGGTCGTGATCTGGCTGGCCGACCAATTGCCGGTGCTGCTCAATGCCAGCCTGACCACCACGATTTGCGTGGCCGCGCTGGCCGCGCTGGCATTGGCCGCCACGCTGGCCTGGGGGCTGCGCCGCTGCACCAGCCGGCACCAGCAGGCGCGCCAGGCCGACGAAGACGGCCGGGTGCCGCCGCGTCCGTTCTGGGTATCGGTGCTGGTGGCCGCGACGTGGGCAGTGCTGATCACCAGCGTCGTCAGCCTGCTGTCGGGGTATGTGGCGTTCGGCAGCTTTATCGTCAAGCAGGTGCTGTGGACGCTGGCGATCCTGTGCTCCGCTTACCTGTTGTCGGTGCTGATCGAAGATGGTTTCAGCACCCTGCTGGCCCCCTCATCGCGCGATGAAGACGATGTGCGCAACCGGCTGCGCGGGCAGGCGGCGGTGCTGTTGTCCGGCACCGCCCGGGTGGCCGTCGTGCTGTTCGCGGCCACCCTGCTGCTGGCGCCCTTCGGCGAAGGCCCGAGCGACCTGCTGCATCGGGTGAACCAGCTGCACAGCGGCCTGCAGATCGGCGAAGTGCACCTGCGCCCCGGCGCGCTGATGCAGGCATTGCTGGTACTGGCCCTGTGCCTGGTGGGCGTGCGGCTGCTCAAGCGCTGGCTGGCCAACCGCTATCTGCCCACCACTGAACTGGACCCCGGCATGCAGCTGTCGGCGGCCACGCTGTTCGGCTACACCGGCGTCGTGGTGGCCGTGGCGCTGGCGCTGTCGGCGCTGGGCATCGGGCTGGAGCGCGTCGCCTGGATCGCCAGCGCGCTGTCGGTGGGGATCGGCTTCGGCCTGCAGGCGGTGGTGCAGAATTTCGTGTCGGGCCTGATCCTGCTGGCCGAGCGCCCCGTCAAGGTAGGCGACTGGGTGTCGCTGGGCGGCGTCGAGGGCGACATTTTGCGCATCAATGTGCGCGCCACCGAAATCCAGATGGCGGACCGCTCGACGGTGATCGTGCCCAACTCGGAATTCGTCACCAAGACCGTGCGCAATGTCACGCACGCCAATCCGCTGGGCCTGGTGCAGGTGAAACTGCCCATGCCCCTGGACGCGGACGCGCAGCGCGTGCGCGAATTGATGCTGGAAGCCTTCACGGCGCACGACGGCATTCTGGAAAACCCCGCCCCCGATGTGTTCCTGGAAGGCATCGAGAACGGCCACCTGATGTTCAATGCGCGGGGCTATGTCAGTTCGCCGCGCAACGCGTACGGCGTGCGCAGCACGCTGCTGTACGACATTCTGCAGCGCATGGCGGCGGCCGACCTGCCGCTGGCGTCGCCGTCGACGCTGGTGCTGGCGCGCCCGCCGTCGCGCGGCGCCCCGGCCATCCAGCCGCCCGGCGCACCAGACCCTAGCGCGCCAGGCGACGCTTCATGAATGCCAGGAAGCGCGGATCCGTGGCATAGGCAATATTGACGCGCAGCGCCGAGGTCAGTTGCCCACGGTCGGGCATGAAGATCGCGCCCGGCGCCAGGAATATGCTGGCGCCGGAAGCCTCGCTGGCCAATGCCAGCTCGTCTTGCCCCGGCTTCAGGCGGGCCCACAGATAAAACCCGCCGCCCGGCGCATACGGCAAGGCAAAACCCACGCTTTTCAGGGCGGCCAGCGCCTCGCGCGTGGCGCGTTCCACGTGCGCCTTGAGGCGGCGCTGGTGCTTCAGATACTGGCCGCTGGCGATCAGGTTGAAGACCAGGCGCTCGACATAGTCCGAGGTGCTGACCAGCGTCAGCATCTTCAGGTCGCACAAGGCATTGGCCAGCGCGCCGTTAGCCGCCAGGTAGCCGACCCGCAGGCTGGCCGACAGGGTCTTGGAAAACGTGCCCACGTAGATGACCCGTTCCAGCTGATCCAGCGTGGCCAGCCGCGGGCTGGCGGCGGGCAGGATATCGGCGAAGGGATCGTCTTCGACGATATAGAAACCGTATTGCGCCGCCGCCTGCAGTACGCGGTGGCCCACCGGCAGCGTCAGCGAACCGCCGGTGGGATTGTGGGCCAGCGACTGGGTGAAGAACACCTTGGGCTTGAATGCCGCGGCCTTCTGCGCCAGGTCGTCCAGGTCGGGGCCGTCGGCGCGGCGCCGCACGCCCACCAGCTTCACGTTGGAAAACCGCAGCTTGCCGAACAAAGGGTAATAGCCCGGGCTGTCGACCAGCGCGACGTCGCCGGGCTCGAGCAGCTGCCGCGCGACCAGGTCCAGGGCGTGGTTGGCGCCGTGGGTCAGCAGCACCTGGCCGGCGCCGGCCTGGATGCCGCGTTCGGCCAGCGCCACGGCAATGCGTTCGCGCAGCGGCTTGTAGCCCCACGGGTTGCCATAGCCGTGGCCGATATCGGTATCGCGCAGCGCCTTGGCATTGCCGGCGGGGCGTCCCAGGTCGAAGCGCTCCATCCATGATGGCGGCGGGCGGCCGTCGCCGACCCGCACTTCGTAATGCTGAACCAATTGTTCGCGCAGCAGCGACACCGTGTCGATGGCCTGCGCGACGTGGCGCGAGCGCTGCGCCGAAGACAGGGCGCGGGTGGCCGCCACGTAGTAGCCCGAGCCCGGCCTGGCCTGCAGGTGTCCCATGGCGACCAGGCGGTCGTAGGCGTCGGCCATGGTGTTCTTGGACACGCCGTGCTCGACGGCGCCGGCCCGTACTGACGGCAGGCGCTGCCCCGGCTTGAGCTCGCCGCCGGCGATCAGACCGGCGATCTGTTCCACGATAGTGCCCACGCGACTCATGGAGGCTCCTGCGGCATTGATTGTGCCTATTTCGTATCTGGGACAGTTTTCCAGGCTACCCGGCAACTGTACCTTGTTTTGTCCCGGTTTAGCGTTGATTATCCCATCTGCCCGACCACGGGCAAGCCGACCGGCATGGCGGCGCCAGAACAGAACACATCAGGAGGAGACATGAAGACCATCGATCGCCGCTCGGCTATCAAGACCCTGGGCCTGGGCGCGCTGGGCATGGCCGGCGTATCGGCCGCGCGGCCCGCGCGCGCGCAGGAAAGCGTGAACTGGCGCATGCAGGCGCTGTGGGACGGCGGCACCACCCCGCAGAAATTCGAAGAACGCTTCGTCAAGCGCGTGGGCGAACTCACCGACGGAAAGTTCAAGATCGAACTGTTCTCGGCGGGCCAGCTGGTGCCCGCCAACCAGGCCTTCGACGCCGTGCGCGGCGGGGCCTTCCAGATGATGAAGACCTTCGACGGCTACGAAGCGGGCAAGATCCCGGGGCTGGCCTTCACCAGCACGGTGCCGTTCGGCTTTCCGGAGCCGGACCAGTACGAGGCCTGGTTCTACGAACTGGGCGGCCTGGAACTGGCGCGCGAGGCCTATGCGCCGGCGGGCCTGTTCTACATTGCGCCCACCGTCTACGGCCCCGAGCCGATTCATTCGAAGGTGCCGATCAAGACCATCGCCGATCTGCACGGCAAGAAAGGCCGTTTCGTGGGGCTGGCCTCGACCGTGATGGGTTCGCTGGGCGTGGCGGTGACGCCGCTGCCGACCAGCGAAGTGTATTCGGCGCTGGACAAGGGCGTGATCGACCTGGCCGACCGCGGCGACCTGACCGCCAACCTGGAAGCCGGCCTGGGCGAAGTGGCCAAGTACATCGTCATGCCCGGCCCGCACCAGCCCACCACGGCCACCAGCTATGTGGCCAACCGGGCCGCCTACGAGGGCCTGCCGGCGCCTTACAAGGCCGCGCTGGCGGCGGCGGCGCGAGAAACCTCGGCCGCCTTGCGGCAGCACATCCTGGTGGCCGACGGCAAGGCGCTGGAGGCCTTCAAGGCGCAGGGCGTCACCGTAACGGCATTCGATCCCGCCGAGCTGGCGCAGGCGCGCGCGCAGGTGGCGCAGACCTGGCAAAAGGCCGCCGGCAGCAACGGCAACGCCGTGAAGATCCTGGAAAGCCAGATGGCCTTCCTGAAGCGCCTGGGCCTGCTCAGCTGAACCGCTGCGCGCGGCGGGCCGTGCGCGGCCCGCTGCTGCGCGGACGCACACCTGCCCTTTTCAACCGAGACCTCCATGCCTCGAGCCATACGCTGGTATGTCACGCTGGTGACCGGGATCAACCGCGCGCTGTTCCTGGCGGTAGCCGGCCTGATGCTGATCATCGTTCCCGTCATGCTGTACGAGGTGACCTCGCGCTACCTGTTCGGCGCGCCCACGGTGTGGGGCATGGAACTGGCGACCATGCTGTTCGGCCCCTACTTCCTGCTGGGCGGCCCCTATCTGCTGCACCTGCGCGGCCACGTCAACCTGGACCTGGTGCGCCGCCGCCTGGCGCCGCACCGGATACGCCAGCTGGACTTGTTCAACCACTTGGTGATCATGGCGTTCTGCGCCATTTTGCTGACGTATTCGCTGCCGCTGGCGCTGCAGTCGCTGGCCTTTCACGAGACCTCGTTCTCGGCCTGGAACCCGCCGGTCTGGCCGGTGAAGTTCACCGTGCCGCTGGCCGTGATGCTGCTGGGCGCGCAGAGCCTGGCCGAGTTCCTGCGCCTGCTGGCGCGCGACCCGGGCGCGCTGGAGGCCGCGCCATGAGCCCCAATACCATTCTGGCCATCATGTTCGGCGGCCTGACGCTGCTGATGCTGACCGGGCTGCCCATCGCCTTTGTGCTGGGCGGACTGTCGCTGCTGCTGACGGTCACGCTGTGGAATGCCGACGCCGTCGTGCTGATGGTGCTGCAGATATTCGACACCATGCGTTCGGAAGCGCTGCTGGGCATTCCGCTGTACATCCTGATGGCCGGCATTCTGCAGCGCTCGGGCGTGATCGAAGACCTGTACCGCGCGATGGAGCTGTGGTTCGGCCGGCTGCGCGGCGGCCTGGCGATCGGCACAGTGGTCATCTGCGTGATCATGGCGGCCATGACAGGCGTGGTGGGCGCCGCCGTCACCGCCATGGCCCTGCTGGCCATGCCCGAAATGCTGCGGCGCGGCTACGACCCCAGGCTGGTTACCGGCACCATCTGCGCATCGGGCACCCTGGGCATCCTGATCCCGCCATCGGTGCTGACCATCGTGTACGCGGTGACCGCCCAGGTGTCGATCGGCAAGATGCTGATCGCCGGCGTGGTGCCGGGCTTGATTTTGGCGGTGCTGTACATCCTGTACATCCTGTATGTGGCGTACTTCCGGCCCGGCCAGGTGCCGCCGCCGTCGGGCGAGCGGGTGCCGTTCGGCGCCAAGTTGCGCAGCCTGCGCGCGGTGATTCTGCCGATGCTGCTGATCGTGCTGATCCTGGGCTCGATTTTCTTCGGTATCGCGACGCCCACCGAGGCGGCCGCGGTGGGCGTGCTGGGCGCGGTGCTGGCCAGCGCGGCGCGCCGCCGGCTGACCATGCGCGGGGTCAGCGAGGCGGCCATCGAGACCCTGAAGGCCACGGCGATGATCCTGTGGATCACCATCGGCGCCAAGGCCTATGTGGCGATCTTCACCGGCCTGGGCGGCGCCAATACCTTGATGGAGTTCATCCGCCACCTGGACATGCCGCCGTACGCGGTGCTGGCCGCGATGATGCTGATCCTGATTTTCCTGGGCACGGCGCTCGACGAGATCGGCATCATCCTGCTGACTGTGCCGGTGTTCCTGCCCATTGTGAAACTGCTGGGCTTTGACGAAATCTGGTTCGGCGTGCTGTACGCCATCACGATCCAGACCGGCTATATCAGCCCGCCATTCGGCTACACGCTGTTCTACATCAAGGGGCCGCTGCCGCCGCACCTGGGCATGGGCACTGTCTATCGCGGCGTGACGCCCTTCATGCTGCTGCAGATGCTGGCCCTGCTGATATGCGCGGCTTTCCCGGGCCTGGTCACCTGGCTGCCGCGCCTGATGGCCCATTGACGCTTTTCTTTCCCGATCGACACCTGGACACTACCGTGAGCACAGACGCCAAGAATTCCCGCATTTCCGGTTTCCACAAAGACGACATCGCCACCCGGCTGGCCCGCGTGGCGGCGTTCGCCGGGCTGGACGAAGAGACGGTTCGCCATCTTGCGGACATGGGCAACCTGGATCCGCACCTGGCCGACCACCTGATCGAAAACGTGGTGGCCACGCTGAACGTGCCGATCGGCATCGCCACCAATATGAAGGTCGATGGCGAGGACGTGCTGGTGCCCATGGCGACCGAAGAGTCGTCGGTGGTGGCGGCGGTATGCAACGCGGCGCGCCAGTGCTACGACCAGGGCGGCTTCACGACCTCGATGTCGGGCTCGCTGATGATCGCGCAGGTGCAGCTGGTGGACGTGCCCGACGCGGCCCATGCCCGCATGCGCATCCTGGAGCGCAAGGCCGAGGTCAAGGCTCTGTGCGACGACTGCGACCCGCTGCTGGTGAAGCTGGGCGGCGGCCTGCAGGATGTGGAAGTGCGCATCGTGGATGCGGCCGGCGGCCCCATGGTGGTCACGCACCTGATCGTGGACACGCGCGACGCCATGGGCGCCAACGCCGTCAACAGCATGGCCGAGAAGCTGGCGCCGCATATCGAATCGTGGACCGGCGGGCGCGTGTACCTGCGCATTCTGTCCAACCTGGCCGACCGCCGGCTGGCGCGCGCCCGGGCGGTGTGGACCTGCGAGGCGATCGGCGGCGCCGGCGTGCGCGACGGCATCATCAGCGCGTACCGGTTCGCCGCCGCCGACCCGTACCGCGCCGCGACCCACAACAAAGGCATCATGAACGGCGTGTCGGCGGTGGTGCTGGCCACCGGCAACGACACCCGCGCCGTGGAAGCCGGCGCGCACGCCTATGCGGCCCGCAAGGGCTGGTATTCCAGCCTGACCGATTGGGAAGTTACCGCCGACGGGCACCTGGCCGGCACGCTGGAAATGCCCATGGCCGTGGGCCTGGTGGGCGGCGCAACCAAGCTGCACCCGACCGCGCGCGCCTGCCTGAAGATACTGGGCGCTTCAACCGCCGAACGCCTGGCCCGGCTGATCGCCGCCGTGGGCCTGGCGCAGAATTTCTCGGCGCTGAAGGCGCTGGCCACCACCGGCATCCAGAAGGGGCACATGTCGCTGCACGCGCAGAACATCGCCATGATGGCCGGCGCCGCCGGCGATGAAATCGAGCAGGTGGCCAAGGCGCTGGTGGCGCAGGGCGCGGTGCGCGTGGACGTTGCCGAAGCCGAATTGGCGCGGCTGCGCGGCAAGGTATGACGCCGGACCGGGCGGTGCGACACCGTCGGACACCGCCGCTGGCCGCCCCCCTGCCAGCTACGCCATCAAGGCCCGCGTGGCCGGAATCAGCAGGCCCAGGCCGGCCAACAGCAGCAGCACGAACACCAGCCGCTTGACCGTGCGCACTGATCCGGCCGAGGCATAGCGGCGCACCAGCCAGGTCAGGCCCACCACCACGGGCAGGGCTTCCAGGCTGAGCCACAGCGGCCCGGCGCCCAGGCTGCCGTGCCCGGCCACCAGCGACAGGCGCAGCACCGCGTTCGACGAGAACAGCACCAGCAGGCTGTTGCGCACCAGCGGCAGGGGCAGCGGCTGCCGGTACAAGTGGTACACCATGGGCGGGCCCGCGCTGGAAAACAGGCCGCCCAGCACGCCCGACAGCGCGCCGAACAAAATGAAGGACAGGCGCGACGATACACGCGGCAGCGGCCGCGTGCGCGCCACCAGCAGAATCGCGCAGGCCAGGATGGTGAGCCCCAGCAGCCAGCGCAGCAGCAAGGCCGTGTTGCCGCTGATCCATTCCAGGGCGAATACGCCCAGCGCCACGCCCGCCAGGCTGCCGAGCAAGGGCGGGCGGATCAACGGCCAGCTCAGGTGCGAGCGCGCGCGCCCCAGCGCCACCACGGCATTGGCCAGCGTGAGCATGCTGACCACGTTCGAGACTTCCGGCAGGGGCGCCAGCGAGAACAGCCCGGTAAGCCCCAGCAGCACCAGGCCGAAAGCGAACCCGGTCATGGTCTGGGCGTAGGTGGCCAGCGCCACGCACCCCAGGAACAGCATATGATCCAGCCACGTCATGCTACGACTACGACAACTGCCACAGGCGCGCTGTTGCGCGCCGCGCACTGCTACCGCCTGCCTCCCCGACTTGCATACATGTTCAAGGACAGGCCGCCCAGCACCAGGCCCGCGGCGATGATTTTCCAGGGCGGCAGCGGCTCGTCCAGCAGGGCCGCCGACGCCAGGATGCCGAACACCGGCACCAGCAGCGCCATGGGCGTCACGGTGGCGGCCGGGTGGCGCGCCAGCAGCCAGCCCCAGGCGCCGAAGGCGAACACGGTATTGCCCGCCGCCTGCCAGAACGCGGCCAGCCACGCCCACCCGCTGGCGTGCGCCAGGGCATGCGCCATGCGCGCCGGCCCGTCCACGACCAGGCTGATCAGCGCGAGCGGAATGATGGCGAACAGGCTGCTCCAGGCCGTGAACGCCACCATGTTCACCCGGCCCACGCCGCGCATCACCATGTTCGTGCAGGCCCATGCGAAGCCGGCGGCCAGCACGATGCCCAGCCCCACCAGCGTGACGGCCGCGGCGGGGTCGGTGGCGCTGTGCCAGGCCACCACGGCATAGCCCGCCGTGGCCAGCACCAGCGCGCAGACCTGCAGCGGCCGCACGCGCTCGCCGCCGAAAGCCATGGACATGAGAATGGTGAAAAAGACCTGCGACTGGACCACCAGCGACGCCAGGCCGGGGGAGATGTCCTGGCGCATGGCCCAGTACAGCAGCCCGAACTGCCCCACGCCCAGCAGCAGGCCGGCGCGCGCCATGGCGCTCCAGGGCACTGCCGGCCGGCGGAACACGAACACCCACGGCAGGGCCGACAGCAGGAAGCGCAGTGTGGCGAACAGGAAAGCGGGGAATTCGGCCAGGCCCCACTTGATGATCACGAAGTTCGTGCCCCAGATGAAGACTACGGTCAGCGCCAGCAACAGGTGGGACAGCGGCATGAATCAGGCAGGGGAGATCGGGGCCAAGGCCGCATCATACCCCTTGCGCGCCGGCCGGCTTCGGCCGCGGCCGAAGCCGGATATGGCGCGGGCGGACTCAGGCAGGCACGGGATGCGCGGCCTGCTCGCCCACCACGGTGGTCCAGCGGCGCACGCGCCACTGCTTGACCAGGCCGGCCTGCACGTAGGGGTCGGCCTGGGCAAAGGCCTCGGCCACCGCCGGCGATTCGCCCTTGAACAGCAGCACCGCCTGGTCGGCCGGATCGGCCAGCGCGCCGCCCAGCACCAGTTCGCCGCGCGCCACGGCCTGGCGCGCCAGCGCCAGGTGGGCATCGCGGAACTCGCCGCGGCGTTCGAGGTAATCGGGAACCAGGTCGTAGAACATCAGATAATGCATGGCGGCTCCTGCGCTAAATTGTCGATACGGCTTGATCATACTTGCCGCCATCATGCCCATCTACCCAAGGAATCCCGATGATCCAGGAAATTGCCAGCATTCTCGTCACCGCCGGCCATGAGGCCGATTTCGAAGCCGGCGTGGCCCAGGCCAGGCCGCTGTTCATGCGCGCCCGCGGATGCCACGGCGTGGCGCTGCACCGCTCGATCGAGAACCCGCAGCAGTACACATTGGTGGTCGACTGGGAAACGGTCGAGAACCACATGGTGGATTTCCGCGAATCGGCCGACTTCCAGGAATGGCGCAAGCTGGTGGGCTCGCATTTCGCCCAGCCGCCCCAGGTGCACCACGAGGCCAAGGTGCTGTAGGGCACGCCCGGCCTTGGCCTAGCGCCGCGTCCAGCCTTCGTAAACCAGGCGCAGCCCGAACAGCGCCAGGCCGGCGCCCGCCAGGCATTCCAGCGCGCGCTGGCAGCGCAGGTACACACTTCGCATGGCGGCCCGCGAAAACACCTGGCACAGCAGCACCCGCCACAGCAGCGACGCGGCCACCAGGCCCAGCCAGGCCGCGGCCTTGGCCCACAAGGGCGTGTCGGGCCGCAGCGTGACGGAAAAAATGCTGGCGAAGAACAGCACGGTTTGCGGATTGGCCAGGTCGGTGAACAGGCCGCGCCGGAAATGGCGCCAGCCCGCCGCGCGCTGCGGCGCGGGTGCGGTGGGCCGGCCCTGCGCGCGGCTGCCGCGCAGCAGCCGCCAGCCATACCAGACCAGATAAGCGCCGCCCAGCATCTGGATGGCGGTGAACAGCGCGCCGCCAGCCGTGATCAGGGTGGCCATGCCGAACAGGCCCAGCCCGGAATAAATGGCATCGCCCGTGGCCACGCCCAGCCCGGTCATGGCGCCGGCCGCCCGGCCCGAGGCCAGGCTGGCCTGCACCACCACCAGCAGGTTCGGGCCGGGGCTGAGGAACGTGAAGGCGAACAGCCCCACGGTAAGCAGTACGGTGTGCAAGGGATCCATGGACCTATTGTGCCAGCGCCCCGCCCGGCGCGGCAGCCGCATCGTGCGCGCCGGCCAGTTGCACGGCCAGCCGGATGGCATCGGCCAGGAACGGCGAACGGTCGTCGCGGCGATAGCTGATGATGACCGGCGACACGAAAGAATCGGCGTCCACGGGTACGTGCGCCACATCCGCGCGATGCAGGCGCTGCACCGACGCCGGCACCACCGTCACTCCCAGGCCGGCGGCCACCAGCCCGATGGCCGTCTGCAGTTCGTTGGCTTCCTGGACCACCCGCGGCGCGTAGCCGGCGGCGCGGAACAGGCCCAGCACATGGTCGGCATAGTTGGGCCGCGGCCGGGCGGGATACAGCACGAAGGGCTGCGCGGCCAGCTGCGCGATGCCGATGCGGCGGCGGCGCGCCAGCGGATGCCCCAGCGGCAGCGCCGCCACCAGCGGCTCGGCCATCAGCACGCGGCGCTCGATGGCCGGGTCGTCGAACAGGATGCGGCCGATACCCACGTCGATGCGCCCGGCCTTCAGCGCCTCGATCTGCGGCAAGGTGGTCATTTCGGCCAGGCCGACCTCGACGTGCGGATCGGCTTCGCGCAGGCGGCGGATCAGTTCCGGCACGAAGCCATACAGGCTGGAGGGCACGAAGCCGATGCCGAACCAGCCGCGTTCGGTGCGGCCCAGGCGCCGGGTGCCCTGCACGATCTCGTCCAGGCGCGCCGTCAGCTGCAGCGACTGTTCCAGCAGGAAGCGGCCCGCCTCGGTCAGTTTCAGGGCGCGCGAGCCGCGTTCGAGCAGGGTGACGCCCAGTTCGTCTTCGAGCTGGCGGATCTGCCGGCTGAGCGGCGGCTGGGCGATGTGCAGGCGCGCCGCCGCGCGGGTAAAGCTGCCTTCCCGGGCAACCGCCTGGAAATAACGCAAATGCCGGAGTTCCATCGAGCTTCCATACCTTACAGGTATTGAAAGCAACCAATATAGTCTTGGACCCCTGAAAAATCGAGCGGCATACTGCAATGCGTTCCGCAACTGCTTATTTCAGGTATGGAAGATATCCGCATCGAGGCGATCGAGGCCATTCTGGTCGATCTGCCCACCATCCGCGCCCACCAGCTGGCGATGGCGGTCATGCAACAGCAAACGCTGGTGATCGTGCGCCTGCGCTGCAGCGACGGCGTCGAAGGGCTGGGCGAGGCCACGACCATCGGCGGGCTGAGCTATGGCGAGGAAAGCCCGGAAGGCATCAAGCTGGCCATCGACACCTATCTGGCGCCGGCCCTGGCCGGCCAGGACGCCACCAATGTGCGCGCCGCGCTGGCGCGGCTGGACAAGGTGGCGCGCGGCAACCGCTTTGCCAAATCGGCGCTGGAAACCGCCCTGCTGGATGCGCAGGGCAAGCGCCTGGGCGTGCCGCTGGCCACCCTGCTGGGCGGCGCGATGCGGCCCGGCCTGCCGGTGCTGTGGACTTTGGCCAGCGGCGACACGGCGCGCGATATCGACGAGGCCGAGGCGCTGCTGCAGTCGCGCCGGCACAATACTTTCAAGCTGAAGATCGGCCGCCGCGAGGTGGCCGCCGACGTGGCGCACGTGTCGCGCATCAAGCAGGCCCTGGGCGACCGCGCCCGCGTGACCGTGGACGTAAACCAGGCCTGGAACGAAGCCGAAGCGGCCGGCGCCATCGCGCGGCTGGAGGCCGCCGGCGTCGACCTGGTCGAACAGCCCATCCCGCGCGCCAACCTGGCCGGCATGGCGCGGCTGGCGGCCCGCTTCGTGGTGCCCATCATGGCGGACGAAGCCGTCTGCACGCCCGAAGACGCGCTGGACATCGCGCGCCAGGGCGCCGCCGACGTGCTGGCGCTGAAGATCGCCAAATCGGGCGGCATCCTGGAAATGGGCCGCACCGCGGCCGTGGGCGATGCCGCCGGCATGGCGCTGTATGGCGGCACCATGCTCGAAGGCTCGATCGGCTCGGTGGCGTCCGCGCACGGCTTCGCGGCGCTGCCGCGCCTGGCCTGGGGCACCGAACTGTTCGGGCCGCTGCTGCTGAAAGACGATATTGTCGCGACGCCTCTTGCCTACCGCGATTTTGCGCTGGAACTGCCGGCCGGCCCCGGGCTGGGGCTTGCGCTGGATGAAGACAAGCTGGCGTTTTACCGGCGTGACCGCGGCCCCGCGCGAAGCACTTGAACCCACTGCGGGCGCCGGCGCGGCGCCCCGGCCTTTCATTTTTCATAGATCCACACAGGAGACATAACAATGCACACCGCTTTCTTGAAGCCCCTGGCCGCCCTGTGCGCGGCGGCGGCGCTGCTGGGCGCCGCGCCGGCGGCCCAGGCCCAGTACCCCGACCGCCCCGTGACCTGGGTGGTGCCCTTCCCGCCCGGCGGCGCCATGGACAACATCGCCCGCACGCTGGGCGAAGCCATGGGCCGGCAGCTGAACACCTCGTTCGTGATCGAGAACCGCGCCGGCGCGGGCGGCAATATCGGCGCGGCGATGGTGGCGCGCGCCAAGCCCGACGGCTACACCATCCTGATCGTGGCCAATGGCATGGCGGTAAACCCGGCGCTGTACTCCAAGCTGAACTACGACCCGCAAGCCGATTTCGCGCCGATCTCGCTGCTGGCGGTCGTGCCCAACGTGCTGGTCACCAATCCGCAGCGCACCGGCGCCACCAGCGTCGCCGACGTGATCGCCAAGGCCAAGGCCAAGCCCGGCGCCTACACCTTCGCCTCGGCGGGCGTGGGCACTTCTATCCATCTGGCGGGCGAACTGTTCGTCTCGATGGCGGGCATCGACATGCTGCACGTGCCCTACAAGGGCAGCGGCCCGGCAGTCGCGGACCTGCTGGGCGGGCAGGTGGACTACATGTTCGACAGCATCACGTCGGCCAAGCCGCACATCGTGTCGGGCAAGCTGACCGCGCTGGCGGTCACCACCGCCAAGCGTTCCGCCGCCCTGCCGAACGTGCCCACCGTGGCCGAGGCCGGCCTGCCGGGCTACGAGCTTACGCCCTGGTTCGCCGCCTTTGCGCCGGCCGGCACGCCGCCCGAGGTCGTGGCCACGCTCAACGCATCGATGCGCCAGGCGCTGAGCGACCCCAAGGTCAAGGCCACCCTGGATTCGATCGGCGCCGAGCCCATCGGCAGCAGCGCCGAAGAACTGAAGACCTACCTGGCCAGGGAAACCGTGCAGGGCCGGAAGCTGGTCGAAGAACGCAATATCAAGCTGCAGTAAAGCGTTGCAGGCGGCGATACCGGCCGGGGCGGCGAACATGGCATGATGTCGGCCTGGGACTTCGTCCCGGCGGCGGCTCCATGGCGCCCGCCCGGCCCAACATCGCGAATGTCGAGACACGCATGAAACTGGCGGCAAATCTTTCCCTGCTCTACCCCGGCCTGCCCCTGGCGCAGCGCATGGCCGAAGCGGCCCGCGACGGCTTCGCGGCCGCCGAGATCCTCTTTCCGTATGACCTGCCCCCGGCCGAGCTGGCCGCGCTGCTGCGGGCCCAGGGCCTGGCGCTGGTGCTGGTGAATACGCCCACCGGCGCCGGAGAAAAAGGCCTGGCCTGCCTGCCCGGCCGCGAAGCGGATTTCGATGCCGCGCTGGCGCAGGCCCTGGCGGTATGCCGGGCCACGGGCTGCCGCGCAGTGCATGTAATGGCGGGGCGCCCGCCCGCCGGCGCCGCGCATGCCGACTGTCAGGCCACGCTGGTGGCCAACTTGCGGCGCGCCGCGCCGCTGGCCGCGCAGGACGGCATCACGCTGACCCTGGAAGCGCTGAACCGGCACGATATGCCCGGCTATTTCTATTACCTGCCCGCCCAGGCCGCGCAGATCATCGACCAGGTCGGGCACCCGTCGGTGCGCCTGCAATTCGACTTCTACCACTGCCAGCGCGAAGGCCTGGACCTGGACCGCGAACTGCGCGGCGCGCTGCCCCTGGTGCACCACGTGCAGTTCGCCCATCCGCAAGGGCGCCATGAACCCGACCCCGCCGACCCGGCCGTGGCCCGGGCCCTGCGCACCCTGGCCGGCAGCGGCTACGCCGGCTGGATCGGCTGCGAATACCTGCCGCGCGCCGACACGCGCGCCGGGCTGGCCTGGCGCGACGCCTACCGGGCGCTGATGGCGGACAGCAAGCAGGGCCTGTAGCCGCCCTAGTCGCCGTCCAGCTCGGGGTAATAGCGGAAAATGCCGTCGCCGAACGGCAGGCGCCGGCCGCTGGAAAAATAGGCCTGCAGCGCCGGCAGTTGCGCCACCCGGGCATGCAGCGCCATCACCTTCGGGTAGCGGCCCGCCACCGTGCCCATGCGCCGCGGAAACGCATACAGCAGCCCGTCCACCAGATGAAACAGCGACAGGTCGGCGTACGACCAGCGCCGCCCGCCGGCCAGCCAGTCGCCGCGCTCTTCCAGCACGCGTTCGAAATACCCCAGGAACTTGGGAATACGCTCGGCGCGGAAATTGGCGGCGCGGCGCAGGGCCTCGTCGCGCTGGTCTTCGTAGTAGTCGCTGGCAGCCACCGGATGGTGGGTGTCGTGCGCTTCGGCCACCATGTCCGCAATCGTCAATTGCAGCTGGTTGGTCCAGTAGCGGCCGGCCGCGCTGGCCGGCGCCAGGCCATGCGTGTCGCCCAGGTAAAGCAGGATGTTGGCCGTCTGGCCCAGTGTCAGCCGGCCGGCCACCAGGTAAGGCGGGGCGAACGGCGGCTGCTTGCGCGGCGACTGCATGTCATCGACCAACGTCTGGCCGCTGGCGCCGGGCTGGCGGGCGCATTCGCGATACGGGATGCCCGCGGCCTCGAGGGCCAGGCGCACGAATTCGCCGCGGCCCGGGATGCCGTCCCAGTACCACAGGTCGTAGGTCATGGGATGCTCCTTGGTGCAATGAGGGATGCCGGCCGGCGCATGGCGCCGGCGCCGGCGCTCAGCATCCACCTTACCACCGCGCGCCGCGCGCGGGGCTTACAGGCCGGCCAGCTTGCGGCGCGCGGCCAGGGCCACCGCCACCGTGCTGCGCACGTCGGCCAGCGCGCGGTGGGTGGGATCGGCCGCGCCCACGTGGCGCGCCAGCACCTGCAGCTTGTGAGAAGGCAGTTCGGGCCAGGCCTGGCGGGCCAGCTGCAGCGTGCAATGCGTGGCGTTGCCGAAGGGCAGCCCGGTGTGCTGGGCGGCCGCCTGCAGGAAGCGGCAATCGAATGAGGCGTTGTGGAAAAACACCGGCGCATCGGCCAGGAAGTCCAGAAAGGCCGGAAAAGCCTCGGCCACCGGTATGCCGCGGCCGTCGACCTCGGCCTGGGTGATGCCGGTCAGGCGCGTAATGAAAGGCGGCACCGCGCCGCGGGTGCGCACCACCTGCGAGAACTCGCGCTCGATCGTGCCGTCGGCGGCCACCTGCACCGCGGCGAATTCCAGGATCTCGCAACTGGCGGTGGACAGCCCGGTGGTTTCCAGGTCGGCCACGGCGAACGCGCCGCCCAGCGCCTGCAGGGCCGACCGGTGCCGGGCCGCCCGCGACGGCGCCGCCTGCGCGGGCCGGGGTGGCGCGAAGGGGTCGTGATCCAGGTATGGATTGGGGGTGGAGTAGCGGCGGCGGAAATAATGCATGGCAGGCAGGGCTCTGCCCGCATTGTATGCGCGCCGCAGCCGGCTGTTGCGCGCCGGCCGCGCGGGGCGGCATAAGTCTTATATAAGATATAAGACACTTGCCCCAGCCCCCCTCCAGCCTCTACAATCCCTGCGACAACCCTCCTAGCAACCCGACTTTTACGCAGGCCTTCCCATGCTGGAAACGTACCGCCAACACGTCGCCGAACGCGCGGCGCTGGGCATCCCCCCGCTGCCCCTTTCGGCCCAACAAACCGCCGACTTGATCGAACTGCTGAAGAATCCGCCCGCCGGCGAAGCGGAATACCTGCTGGATCTGCTGACCCACCGCGTGCCGGCCGGCGTGGACGACGCCGCCAAGGTCAAGGCCTCGTACCTGGCCGCCGTGGCGCTGGGCAAGGAGTCGTGTGCGCTGATCAGCCGGGCCAAGGCGACCGAGCTGCTGGGCACCATGCTGGGCGGCTACAACATCGGCCCGCTGATCGAACTGCTGGGCGACGCCGAAGTGGGCGCCATCGCCGCCGGCGGCCTGAAGAAAACCCTGCTGATGTTCGACGCCTTCCACGACGTGAAGGAAAAGGCCGACCAGGGCAACGCCAACGCGAAATCGGTGCTGCAAAGCTGGGCCGACGCCGAATGGTTCACCAGCCGCCCCGAACTGCCCGAAAGCCTGACCATCACCGTATTCAAGGTGCCGGGCGAAACCAATACCGACGACCTGTCGCCCGCCCCCGACGCCACCACGCGCCCCGACATCCCCATGCACGCGCTGGCCATGCTGAAGAACAAGCGCGACGGCGCCGCGTTCCAGCCCGAAGAAGACGGCAAGCGCGGCCCGGTCAAGTTCATCGAATCGCTGAAAGAAAAAGGCCACCTGGTCGCCTACGTGGGCGACGTGGTGGGCACCGGCTCGTCGCGCAAGTCGGCCACCAACTCGGTGCTGTGGTTCACCGGCGAAGACATCCCGTTCGTGCCGAACAAGCGCTACGGCGGCGTGTGCCTGGGCGGCAAGATCGCTCCCATCTTCTACAACACCATGGAAGACGCGGGCGCGCTGCCCATCGAACTGGACACGTCCAAAATGGAAATGGGCGACGTGATCGAACTGCGCCCCTACGAAGGCCGTGCGCTGAAAAACGGCGAAGTCATCGCTGAATTCCAGGTGAAGTCCGACGTGCTGTTCGACGAAGTGCGCGCCGGCGGCCGCATTCCGCTGATCATCGGCCGCGGTCTTACCGCCAAGGCCCGCGAAGCGCTGGGCCTGGCGCCCTCGACGCTGTTCCGCCTGCCCAAGAATCCGGCCGACTCGGGCCGCGGCTACACGCTGGCCCAGAAAATGGTGGGCCGTGCCTGCGGCCTGCCCGAAGGCCAGGGCGTGCGCGCCGGCACCTACTGCGAACCGCGCATGACCTCGGTGGGCAGCCAGGACACCACCGGCCCCATGACCCGCGACGAACTGAAAGACCTGGCCTGCCTGGGCTTCTCGGCCGACCTGGTCATGCAGTCGTTCTGCCACACCGCGGCCTACCCCAAGCCCGTCGACGTCAAGACGCACCATTCGCTGCCGCAGTTCATCAGCACCCGCGGCGGCATTTCGCTGCGTCCGGGCGACGGCGTGATCCACTCGTGGCTCAACCGCATGCTGCTGCCCGATACCGTGGGCACCGGCGGCGATTCGCACACCCGCTTCCCCATCGGCATTTCGTTCCCGGCCGGCTCTGGCCTGGTGGCCTTCGCGGCCGCCACCGGCGTCATGCCGCTCGACATGCCTGAATCGGTGCTGGTGCGCTTCAAGGGCAAGATGCAGCCCGGCGTCACGCTGCGCGACCTGGTCAGCGCCATTCCGCTGTACGCCATCAAGCAAGGCCTGCTGACGGTGGCCAAGCAAGGCAAGAAGAACATCTTCTCGGGCCGCATCCTGGAAATCGAAGGGCTGCCCGACCTGAAGGTGGAACAGGCCTTCGAACTGTCCGACGCCTCGGCCGAACGCTCGGCCGCCGGCTGCACGGTGCGCCTGAACAAAGAGCCGATCATCGAATACATCAACAGCAACATCGTCATGCTGAAGTGGATGATCGCCAACGGCTACGAAGACGAGCGCTCGCTGGGCCGCCGCATCAAGGCCATGGAAGCCTGGCTGGCCGACCCCAAGCTGCTGGAACCGGACGCCGACGCCGAATACGCCGCCGTCATCGAGATCGACCTGGCCGACATCCACGAACCCATCGTGGCCTGCCCGAACGACCCCGACGACGTCAAGACCCTGTCCGACGTGGCCGGCGCCAAGATCGACGAAGTGTTCATCGGCAGCTGCATGACCAACATCGGCCACTTCCGCGCGGCGTCCAAGCTGCTGGAAGGCAAGCGCGACATCCCGGTCAAGCTGTGGGTGGCCCCGCCCACCAAGATGGACGCCCAGCAGCTCACCGAAGAAGGCCACTACGGGGTGTTCGGCACTGCCGGCGCGCGCACCGAAATGCCGGGCTGCTCGCTGTGCATGGGCAACCAGGCGCAAGTGCGCGAAGGCGCCACCGTGATGTCGACCAGCACGCGCAACTTCCCCAACCGCCTGGGCAAGAACACCAACGTGTACCTGGGTTCGGCCGAACTGGCCGCCATCTGCTCGCGCCTGGGCCGCATCCCGACCAAGGACGAGTACATGGCCGACATGGGCGTCATCAACAAGAGCGGCGACCAGATCTACCAGTACCTGAACTTCGACAAGATCGCCGACTACAAAGACGTGGCCGACGTCATCGAAGTGTAAGCCGGGCAATACGCAACGGCCGGCACGCCGGCCGTCCGCCTGCCGGATCCCCGGGCGCGCCTGCGACCCGGGGATTTTTTTTGCTCTACGATGCAGCCATCGCCGCCCGGCGCCGGCCGCCGGGCATTGGGGCCTGCACATGAATACCGAATACCTGGAAAGCTTCGCCAAAGTGGTCGAATGCCGATCGCTGGCCGAGGCGGCCCGCCGCCTGCACCTGACCTCGGGCGCGGTGGCCGCGCGCATCCGCATCCTGGAAAGCGAACTGGCCACCACGCTGGTGCAGCGTTCCGGCCAGACCATCACGCCCACCGAGGCGGGCATGCGCATCTACGACCGCGCCAAGGAACTGATCCAGTCGGCGCGCGACCTGCAGGCCATCGCCAGCTCGGGCGCCCCCGAAGGCGAACTGCAGCTGGGCGCGTTTCCGTCCGCGCTGACCACGCATGTGCCGGTGCTGCTGGAAGGCTTCTGCGCCAGGCATCCGGACCTGTCGATCTATATTGCCTACGACGCCTCGGCCGAACTGTGCCGCCGCGTGCACATGGGCCAGCTCGACGCCGCCGTGGTGATCGAACCCACCTTCGCCATTCACAAGAATTGCGACCTGCACACGCTGCAGGAAGAACCGCTGATCGTGATCGCCCCCGCGCACATGGCGGGGCGCGACGCGCACGACCTGCTCCTGCACGAGCCGTTCATCCGCTACGACCGCCTGGCCCACAGCGGCCAGCTGGTCGACCGCTACCTGAAAGACAACGCCCTGGTGCCCCGCCAGCGCGTCGAGGTCGACAGCCTGCTGACCATTGTCTCGCTGGTCGAGCGCGGGGTGGGCGTATCGCTGGTGCCGGATTCGTTCTCGATCTGGTACAAGGCCGACGGGCTGGTGAAGATACCGCTGCCGGAACGCACGCCGATCCGCCGCATCGGCATGATCTGGGGCCGCCACAGCCCCCGCCTGAGCGTGGTGCAGGCCCTGATCGAGCACGCCAGCCAGGCGCTCTGACCCGCGCGCAGACTGCGCGGCGGTAAATCCTTTGCGTTGAGAACGCAAAAAATTTGCGAATCCGCCGGCCCCCCGTCTCGTAGACTTTCAACGTTTACAGACTGGCAGCAAGGATAAGCAGAATGGCCAAGCAAGTGGTGCGGCTCAATCTCTGGACCGACCCGGCTTTCGACCGGATCATCGGCGCCAGCCCGGACACGGCGCTGACCGTCGTGGACCTGGCCAGCCCGCCGGAGACGATCCGGGCGCAGCTGGGCCAGGCCGACATCTACCACGTGTCCGCCGCCAAGGACGAAGTGCCCCCGCAATGGCAGGTGACGCGCGAGCTGATCCGGCACTGCCCGAGCCTGGTCTGCGCCTCGACCTCGGGCGCCGGGTATGACACGGTCGACGTCGATGCATGCACCGAACACGGCATCCTGGTGGTCAACCAGGCGGGCGGCAATGCGGCCTCGGTGGCCGAGCATGCCTTCGGCCTGATGCTGGCCGTGGCGCGGCGCATCGTCGAATCCGACCACCTGCTGAAAACCGCCAGCGGCTTTACGCGGGAAGACCTGATGGGCCGCGAACTGAACGGCCAGACGCTGGGCCTGGTGGGCATCGGCCACATCGGCCGCTATACCGCGCGGCTGGGGCAGGCCTTCGGCATGCAGGTGCTGGCGGCCGACCCCTATCTGGACGCGGCCGAGATCCGGGCGCGCGGCGCCACGCCGGTACCGCTGGACGAGCTGCTGGCCAGCAGCGACGTGGTCTCGCTGCACTGCCCGCGCACGGCGGAAACCCGCAACTTGTTCGGCGCCGCGGAATTCCGCAGCATGAAGCGCGGCGCCCTGTTCATTTCCACGGCGCGCGGCGGCATTCACGACGAGGCGGCCCTGTACGACGCCCTGGCGGCCGGCCACCTGGGCGGCGCCGGCCTGGATGTATGGAACGTAGAACCCCCGCCGCCGGAACACCCCCTGTTGACGCTGCCCAATGTGGTGTCCACCTATCACACGGCCGGCGTCACCCACGAAGGCCGCCGCAAGGTGGCGACCATGGCGGCCGAGCAGATTGTGGCGCTGTGCGCCGGCGCCCTGCCCGGCCGCATCGTCAACCCCGAGGTCTTGCCGGCATTCCAGCGGCGCCTGGGCGGCTGATTCCGCCGCCCCCAACAACCACTACACCAAGGAGACATTTTCATGCAGATCAAGACCGGACTCAGGCGCCAGCTGGCCACCCTGGCCGCCACCGCGCTGACCCTGTCGGCGGCCCTGGCCAGCCCGGCCGCCCAGGCCGAATATCCTGAACACCCCATCAACATGGTGGTGTCGTACGGGCCGGGCGGCGGCACCGACCTGATCGCGCGCGCGCTGGCGCCGTTCATTGAAAAATACCTGGGCAAGGGCGCGCAGATCGTGGTGCTGAACCGGCCCGGCGCGGGCGGCGCCATCGGCTTTGCCGAAGTGGCGCGCGCCAAGCCCGATGGCTATACCATCGGCTTCCTGAACACGCCCAACCTGATCACCATTCCCATCGAGCGCAAGGCCCAGTACCGCTGGACCGACTTCGACCTGATCGGCAACCTGATCGACGACCCGGACAGCTTCGCCGTCAATACCAGCAGCAACATCAAGAACCTGGCCGACCTGGCCGCCTATGCCAAGGCCAATCCGGGCAAGGTGACGGTGGGCACCACCGGCATCGGCTCGGACGATCACCTGGCGATGCTGCTGTTCGAAAAATCCACCGGCACGAAGATGACGCACGTACCGTACAAGGGCGCGGGCGAAGTGCGCAGCGCGATTTCCAGCGGCGAGATCTTCATGGCCGCCATGAACATCGGCGAAGCCATGGCCTACATCAAGGCCGGCTCGCCCATGCGAGACCTGGGCGTCATGAGCCAGGAACGCTCGCCCATCGCGCCCGATCTGGCCACCTTCAAGGAACAGGGCCACGACATCACCATGTCGTCGCTGCGCGGCATCGGCGCCCCCAAGGGCCTGCCGCCCGAGGTCAAGGCCAAGCTGGTGCAGGCCGTGCAGAAAGCCGTGCAGGACCCGGCGTTCCGCGCAAAAGCCGAAGCCATGTATGCGCCGCTGCGCTACCTGGCGCCCAAGGAGTACGAGGCGGAACTGCGCGCCAACGAGGCCCTGTTCCAGAACTTCTGGAAAGAGACGCCCTGGGCAGAGCGGTAATGCAAGCAGCGCGGCGGTTGGCGGATATCGGCCGCCGGCCGCCGCGCCGCGCGCGCTTTAGGCGTGAGCCCGCGTCAGTCGCGCACGGCCAGCGCATCGAGCTGGGCGTCGTCCAGGCCCAGGGCCAGGCTGCCCATGGCGCAGGTCACCGCAAGGGCGCGGCGCAGTTCCGGTTCGCGGATGATGTCGGGCGTATCGGCCGCCGACAAGATGCGATTGACGCGCGAATCCGGCCGGTCGAAGCCGGCCACCAGGCGCAAGGCCGGAATGCCATGGCGGGCGAAATTGGCGTGGTCGGAATTCGGCATCAGCGGCAGCCAGCTGGCCACCGCCACGCCCGCGGCCCGGGCGGCCTTGGCCACATAGCCGGCCAAGGCGGGAAAGTCGCTGATCAGCGCGGCCAGGGTATCGTCGCCCGCCACCGTGTCCAGGTTGATGTTCAGTTTCAGTTGCGCGCGCTCGGCCTCGGGCAGGTCCGCCAGATAGCGGGCCGAGCCGGCCAATGCCCATTCTTCGGCGCAGAACAGGCACACGCGCAAGCCGGCCGTCCGGGCCGATACATGCGGCGCCAGCGCCCGCGCGGCCGCCAGCGCCACGGCCACGCCCGTGGCGTTGTCCAGCGCGCTGCAGCCCAGGTCATGGCCATCGAGATGGGCGCTGATGACGATGCGCGCCTCGCGGCCGCCCGGAATGTCCAATATGCCCACGCTCGCGCGCGCGTCCGGCACTTCTGCGCCCTGGATGCGCAGCCGCGCCTGTGCGCCGGCGCCGGCCAGCAGGCGCGCGCCGGCTTCGTCGATGTAGGCCGCCGGAATGCCGGCGCCGTTGCGGGGCCGGCCCGACGAACCCGACAGCAGGCCGCCGCCGGCCCAGGGATTGGCGATCAGGAAACCCGCCGCGCCGGCCTGCACGGCCATATCGTACTTGCGGCGCCGATGCACATGATGCGGCGTAAACGGATATTCGTGGCGCACCAGCACCAGCTTGCCGCGCACCCGATCGCCCGCGCGCGCGAAATCATCGGCGCGGCCCTGGCCCAGGTCCAGCACCGGCGCCACCAGCCCTTCGGCATCGGTCGATGCCGAGCGCAACAGGGGCTTGCACGGCAACGCCACGGCCCGGCCCTGGTCGTCCAGCAGCTCCAGGCTGGCCTGCAGGCAGCGCCAGCCGTCGTAGGGCACCTGCAGCTTCTGCGCATTGCCCCCCACCGCCTGCATGCGCCGCAAGGCCCAATCCATGGCCGCGGCGTCCTGCCCGCTGCCCGACAGGCGCCCGCCAAACCCGCACAACGCGTGAAAGTCATCCATCAGCTGCGCATCTTGCGCCGCCGCCTGCAGCCACTGAGTCATGAACATCCTTGAAAGCGATAGCGCCCGCATGGGCGCGTAGAGTTATTCCAGCTTGATCCCGGCGCGGCCGACAACGTCCTGCCAGCGCTCGAAGTCGGCCGAGAGCAATGCCTGCAGCGCCTGCGCGCTGGTCTGGTCAGGCACGTTCGCGCCGATGCCCGCATAGCGCTGGCCGATGGCGGGCGACTGCATGACCTTGCCCATCGCGGCACCCAGCTTGTCGAGCACCGCCTGCGGCGTGCCGGCCGGCGCCAGCAGGCCCCACCAGCTCTGCACGGTAAGGTTGGGCAGGCCGCTTTCCTGGAAGGTGGGCACGCCGGGCGTGCCGGCCTGGCGCTGCGGCGACGAGACCGCCAGGGGCCGGATCTTGCCGGCCTGGAACAGCGCCGCCGCGCTGGGCATGCTGCTGAAGCTGACATCGATCTGGCCGCCTGCCAGGTCGCTGACCGAGGCCGCGGCGCCCTTGTAGGGCACGTGCACCAGCCGGGTCTGGGTGTTGAGCATGAACAGTTCGGCCAGCAAATGGGTCAGCGAGCCATTGCCGCCCGAGCCGATGGAAACGGTGGCGGGGCGGGCCTTGGCATCGGCCACCAGGTCGGCCACGCTTTTGCCCGCGTAGCCGGGGCTGGCGAACAAGTACATGGGAGACAGGCCCACCAGCGCGATCGGCGCGAAATCCTTGCGGGCGTCGTACTTGACCCGCCCGCCATAGAGCGCCGGCACGATGGTGAACGGCACGTCGGCCAGCAGCAGGGTATAGCCGTCGGGCGCCTCGCCTGCCACGTAGGCGGTGCCGATCATCGAGCCCGCGCCGGCGCGGTTCTCGACCACCACGGGCTGGCCCAGCTGGGCGCCGAGCTGTTCGCCGATGGCGCGCGCGATCAGGTCGGAACTGCCGCCGGCCGAGTAAGGCACCACGATCTTGACCGGCTTGTCGGGATAGGCCGCGGCCAGGGCCGGCAAGGCGACGCAGGCGACAGCCACGATGCCGCGCCAGCAGGTTTTCCACTTGTTCATGTTTATTGAGCCCGTTTTTAATTGAACCGGCTTCGATTCTGGCCGTGGGCGCCGGCGGTAACAAGAGATGTATGCGCATGCGCCATTCCGATTTGGAATGGCGGGCCGGCTAGCCGCGCAGATAGGCTTGCACGGCCTGGTTGAGAACCAGGGCGCGCTCTTGCATCCAGGCGCAGAAGGCGTCGGTATACGGGCCGCCCACATTGGGCCGGGGCTGCATCAGGTAGTAGCCGAAACGCCCTTCGACCACCTCGCCCAGCGGGCGGCGCAGGGTGCCGTCGCGCAGCGGCTGCAGCACCATGCACAGGGGCACGATGGCCGCGCCCAGGCCGTGCATGACGGCGGGCAGCAACACGGAAAACCCTTCGTATTCCGGCGCGGTCACCGACGGCCCCGGCCACAGCGGCGCCACGTCGGCGCGCCATTCGTCCCAGCCATAGCCGCGCTGCGCGCGCTTGAGCAGCGGCAGGCCGTCCAGGTCGTCTACGCAGCGCACGGGATGCCGCTGCAGCAGGCCGGGCGTGGCTACCAGCGTCATTTCGCGGCCGCACAAATATTGTGCCGACATGCCGGACACATAGCCCGCGTGCAGCTGGATTTCGGCATCGAAGCGCTCGGCTTCGCCGCGGCCGTACAACAGGCGCGGCCTGACGTTGACCCGGATGCCCGGATGCCGCTCGAAAAACCCGGCCAGGCCCGGCAGCAGGCAGAACTGCGCGAATGACGGCGACACCGCGACATTCAGCGCCACCCGCGACCCCGGCTGCGCCACCAGCGCGTCGGCCTCGTCGATGAGCCGCAGCGCCGCGCCGATGCGTTCGAAGTACAGCGCGCCCGCGTACGTCAGGCGCAAACCGGTGGGCAGGCGCTGGAACAGGGCCACGCCCAGGCGCCCTTCGAGCGCGCTGATGTGCTTGCTGACCGCGCTCTGGGTCAGGCTGAGTTCTTCGGCGCTGCGGCTGAAGTTGAGGCTGCGGGCGGCCGCCAGGAAAATGCGCAGCGAAGTGACGGAATTGCGGGATCCTTTCATGGCGGGATGGCGAACGGCGGCGAGAAGCCGCCATTATCCGCCGGACAGAACGCGGGAAAGGATTGCATACCCGCCTTCGTATCAGGATAATACGACAAATTCTTATTTCCAATCTCTTTAAACCGACACGATGCCAGACCACGCCTCTCCCTTGCGCCGCCCCACCTCGCGCGCACGCCTGACCCCGCTATCGATGGCCCTGCATGCCGCCATGTCAGCCGGGATGCTGGCCTGCGCGCCGGCATTTTCGCAAACCGTGCAAGGCGCGGTCACAACTCTGGAAACTACCACCGTAACGGGCGAAGCCAGCGTCTCGAATCCGACCCCTGTCGAATATGCCGGCGGCCAGGTGGCGCGGGGCGGCCAGTTGGGCGTTCTGGGCAATATCGACAATATGGACGCGCCCTTCGTGGTAACCAGCTATACGTCCAAGTTGATTGAAGACCAGCAGGCGCGCACCCTGGGCGACGTGGTGAAGAACGATGCGTCGGTTCAGGTGGGCAATGGCTTCGGCAATTCGGCCGAGACCTTTTCCATCCGCGGCTTCGCGCTGAACAACGACGACCTGTCGTTCAACGGCCTGTACGGCATCCTGCCCCGCCAGGTACTGCCTACGCAGATGATCGAGCGGGTCGAAATTCTGAAAGGCGCCAACGCCTTCCTGAATGGCGCGGCGCCGGGCGGTTCGGGCCTGGGCGGGTCGATCAATATTCAGCCCAAGCGTGCGGGGGCCGATCCTTTGACGCGCGCCACCATCGATTACACCAGCGATTCCCAGGTCGGCGGCAGTGTCGACATCGGCAGGCGCTGGGGCGACAGTCAACAGTTCGGCATCCGGGTCAATGCGGCCCATCGCGATGGCGATACCGTCGTCGACGACGCCGGCCAGCGCATGACCGTCGGTACGGTGGGACTGGACTATCTGGGCGAGCAACTGAGGGTGTCGCTGGATGCGGGGTATCAGAAATACCATTATTCGCAGCCGCGACCGACGATTGTGCCCACCGATTCCGACGCGCCTTCGCCGCCGTCGAACCACACCAATTACGGACAGCCCTGGACTTACAGCGAACTGGAAAGCACGTTTGGCGTGTTGCGGGCGGAATATGATTTTTCCAGCAACTGGATGGGATACGCGGCAATCGGCACCAGCCACGACCGGGAAAGCGGCGACTATGGCCAGCCCAGAGTAAATGCCGACGGCATGGGAACAGTGGCCAGGCTTACCGTTCCCTATACGCGTGATTCGGTCAGTGGCGAGATCGGCATGCGCGGAAAGTTCCAGACTGGCGCGGTCGGCCATCTGGTCAATGCAGGCGTATCACGACTCCAGACTCGCGTACGGCAAGCATGGGAAATGAGCGCCACCAGCCCCATTGACATTTACGACCCTGAATACTTCCCTCGCCCCGATACGACATTTTCAGGTGGCGACATCGATGATCCGCATGTCAGCAGCCGCACGCACCTGACGAGCTTCGCGCTATCCGACCAGTTGTCTTTTCTGGACGACCGCGTTTTCCTGACGATCGGAACACGCTATCAGACCCTCAAAGACAAGCTCTACACCAATGATGGCGTACCTGACACCACGTACGACAAATCAATCTGGACGCCGGCCTACGGCCTTGTAGTACGCCCCTGGGAGCAAGTGTCGTTCTATGTCAACCACATAGAAGGCTTGAGCAAAGGAGATTCGGCTCCGTTGGGCGCCAGCAATTTCGGCGAGACCCTTGCTCCGTACCGCACCAAGCAGACCGAGGCGGGTGTGAAGCTGGACTTCGGCGACATCGGCGGGAATATCGGGGTATTCCAGATAGAAAAACCCGAGGCCTATACCAATTCGGACAATGTTTTCGAATTGGCGGGATCACAACGCAACCGCGGCCTGGAGATGAACATCTATGGCGAACCGATGCGCGGCGTGCGCCTGCTGGGCGGCATCACCTTCATGGACCCGGAACTGCGTGGCACCCAGGGCGGCAAGCAAGACGGCAACGATGCCATCGGCGTGCCGCGCTATCAGGCGGTGCTGGGCGCGGAGTGGGATGTGCCGGCCCTTACCGGCCTGACGCTGCAGGCCTACGTACAGCGACGTGGTTCACAATATGTGAACATCGACAATACCGGCAAGATCCCGGCCTGGACCCGCATTGACCTGGGCGCGCGCTATGCCACCAAGATCGACGGCCGCAACGTCGTGTGGCGCGCCGGCGTGGACAATGTGACCGACAAGGAATACTGGTCCACGGTAGGCAATGACTTCGGTCAGATCACCCAGGGCATGGGCCGCGTGTACAAGCTGTCGATGTCGGTCGACTTCTGACGCTGCAGGCAGCCGGGCCGGACACGTTCCCGGCTGCCTGAACAGGGCCGCCTTCACCCCCCGAAGCGCTGCTCCGGCAGGCCCCGCACCCCCAGTCCATGCACGGCGAACAGGCTGCCGCGCGCCACGCCGTCGTGCGGAAAGCGCGGCAGCGGCGGCCGCGCCATCGACGTGACGTACAGCACGTCCAGGTCGGGCCCGCCGAACATGACGCTGGTCACCTTCTTCACCGGCATCTCGATCACGCGGTCGACCGAGCCGTCGGGGGCATAGCGCACCAGCTTGCCGTCGTACACCAGGGCGTTCCACAGATAGCCTTCGGCATCGACGGTGGATCCGTCGGCGCCGCCGCCGCCGCTCATGTCCACGCGGGCGTGGGTGCGCCGGTTGGAGACCTTGCCGGTCTGCTGGTCGTAGTCGTAGGCCCAGACCTCGCCCGACCAGGTGTCGTTGAAGTAGAAGGTATTGCCGTCGGGGCTCCAGCACGGGCCGTTGGACACCACGATGCCGCGCTCCAGGGTGTGCAGCGACAGGTCCGGGTCGAGCCGGTACAGGGCGCCGTTGGGGCCGTCTTCATTGGTGTCCATGCTGCCGGCCAGGAAGCGCCCGTGGCGGTCGACCTTGCCGTCGTTCAGGCGGTTGGCCGGCTTGTCGGGCTCGGGGTCGACGATCAGTTCCACCTCGCCGGTGTCGAAGTCCAGGAAGTGAAAACCGCGCGCCAGCGACAGGACGGCCCCGCCCTTCTTGCGCAGCGCCATCGAGCCGATTTTCTGCGGCACGTCCCAGGCGCGGACTTCGCGGCCGTCGGCAGTGCAGCGGAAGATGCGGCCGTCGGCGCTGTCGATCCAGTACAGCCGTTGCTCGTCCACGTCCCACAACGGGCCTTCGCCCAGGGTGGTCTTCACGTCGACCAGAATGTCGATGCGCATGGATATCTCCTTGGTGTGGTTCAGAACGCGACCTGGTCGCCTCCTTTCAGTTGCAAGATGCGGCGGGCATCGTCGGGCGTGGCAATCTGCATGCCCAGGCCTTCGATCACCTGGCGCACCGAACGCACCTGCTCGGCGTTGGACTGGGCCAGCCGGCCCTTGCCGGCCCACAGGCTGTCTTCCAGGCCGACGCGCACATTGCCGCCCATGGCCGCCGATTGCGCCGCAATGCGGAACTGGCTGGCGCCGGCGCCCAGCACCGACCACCGGTAGTCGCTGCCGAACAGGCGGTCGGCGGTGCGGCGCATGTGGATGACGTCTTCCGGATGGGTGCCGATGCCGCCCAGCAGGCCGAACACCGATTGCACGAAGAACGGCGCCTTGACCAGGCCGCGGTCGGCGAAGTGGGCCAGGTTGTACAGGTGGGCGATGTCATAGCACTCGAATTCGAAGCGCGTGCCGTTGTCGTAGCAGGTCGACAGGATGTATTCGATGTCTTTGAAGCTGTTGCGGAACACCAGGTCGCGCGTGGCTTCGAGGTGTTCGCGTTCCCAGTCGAACTTGAATTCGGTGTACTTGTTCAGCAGGTGGTACAGGCCGAAGTTGATCGAACCCATGTTCAGGGATGCGACTTCGGGCTTGAACTGGGCGGCCGGCCTGACGCGCTCTTCGACCCGCATATAGGGGCTGCCGCCGGTGGTGATGTTGATCACCGCGTTGGTGGCGCGCTTGACGTCGGGCAGGAAGCGCGCGAAGGCCTCGGGGGTCTGGTCGGGCTTGCCGTTGTCGGGATTGCGCGCGTGCAGGTGCAGGATGGCGGCGCCGGCCTCGGCCGCGGCCAGCGCTTCGCGCGCGATGTGTTCGGGGGTGACGGGCAGGTGCGGCGACATTGACGGCGTATGGATCGCGCCGGTGATCGCGCAGGTAATGATGACTTTGTCTTGGGACATGTCGAACTCCGGAAAG
The DNA here is from genome assembly GCF_017356245.1 of Bordetella petrii. NCBI lineage: Bacteria > Pseudomonadati > Pseudomonadota > Betaproteobacteria > Burkholderiales > Alcaligenaceae > Bordetella > Bordetella petrii. The sequence goes on along the minus strand of NZ_JAFMZZ010000001.1, from coordinate 2,214,262 downwards.
AAGGCGCGCCGGACAGGCGCTCAAGAGGTAGGGTCGTCGCTGCCGGCCTGCTTGTGGGCGGCCAGCGCCATCAGGCGGCGGTCGCGCCACAGCTGGCGCGCGGCCAGCGCATCGGCGGGCAGGTGCTCGCGGCGTTCGGCCTCGATGCGGTCCATCAGGTCGCCGCCCCACGGCACGCGCCGCTGCATCTGTTCGAACAGGCCGGCATACATGCCTTCATAGCGCTCGGCATAGTCGCGCACGCCGCCCGGCGCATTCAGGTCGATGGTCTCGAACGGCCCCATGAACGACCAGCGCAGCGCCAGGCCCTCGCGCAGGCCGATGTCCACGTCTTCGACGCCCGCGTAGCCATCGGCCACCAGCCGGAAGGCTTCCTGCAGCAGCGCGCCCTGCAGGCGGTTCATGACGAAGCCGTCGATTTCGCGCCGCATCATGATGGGCACCTGGCCGGCGTCGGACAGTATTTTGCGCGCCTGCTCCATGGCCTGCGGCGCGGTCCAGGGGGCCGGCACCACTTCAACGGCCGGCACCAGGTAGGGCGGATTGATCGGATGCGCCACCAGGCAGCGTTCGCGGCCCGGCAGGTGGTCGGTGAAGCGGGACGGCAGCAAGGCGGATGTGGAGCTGGCCAGAATGGCTTCGCGCGGCGCCAGGCGGTCGAGCTCGGCATAGACGGCGCGCTTGCTGTCCAGCACTTCGGGCGTGCTTTCCTGCACGTAGTCGGCGTCCGCCAGCGCCGCCCCGATGTCGGACTCGACCCGCAGGCGCTCCAGCACCTGGGCCGGCGGCTGGCCGCGCAGCAGGCCCTGGCCGGCCAGGTCGGGCAGCACGGTGGCGGCGAACTCGCGCGCCCGCGCGGCCTGGCCCGGCTGGCTGTCCCACAGGGCGACCCGGTGGCCGCCGCGCGCAAAGACGATGCCCCAGGCCCGGCCGATGAGCCCGGCACCGATGATGGCGATATTCGACATGTCTGCTCCTTGGCAAATGTGTGTGCGCTGACCTTACCTGGCCGGCGCGGCGCCGCATAGTGTGTTCATTTCTCGCGCAGGGCGATCACCGCGCCCAGCACGACCGCGCCATACAAAATGGCGCGGGTGGCGTAAGGCAGGTTGCTGCCCGCCAGCAGGGTCTGCAGGGCTGTCAGCAGCAGCACCCCCGCCAGCATGCCCAGGTAATGGCCGCGCCCCCCGGTGATCAGGCCGCCGCCCACCACCACCACGGCGATCGACGGCAACAGGTAGTCGTCGCCCATGCCCAGGCTGGCCTGGCCCGAAAAACCGGTCAGCAGAATGCCCACCAGCGCCGCGCACAATCCGGACAGCACATACACGCCGATCAGGGTGCGGCCGACCGGCACGCCGGCCAGGCGGGCCGCCAGCTGGCTGTTGCCCACCGCATAGACGCGCCGGCCGAACGCCGTGTGCGACAGCAGCAGCACCGCCGCCGCCGCGAATACGGCCACGAACAGCACCACGGGGGTCACGCCGGCCAGATGGCCGGTCATGAAACTGCGCAAGAGCGGCGGCGCGAAACCCGCCGGCGTGCCGCCCGAGTACAGCAGCGCCAGCCCCTGCAGAATGCCGTTGACGGCAAGCGTGGCCACGATGGGCGACAGCCCCAGCGCCACCACGGCCAGGCCGTTGACCAGGCCGACCAGGCAGCCCAGCAGCAGCACGATCAGCATGGCGTGGGGCAGCGCGGCATCGGCGCCCTGCGCGATACCCGCGAACAGGATGCCCGACAGGCCGATCGTCCAGGGCAGCGACAGGTCCAGCCCGCCGGTCAGGATGACGGCGCCCTGTCCCAGCGCCAGAATGGCCAGGAAGCTGGCCAGCACGATCAGCGAATTCCAGTAGCCCCAATGCGCCAGCGAACGGCCCAGGGTCAGTTCGGTGGCCGCCAGCACCAGCACCAGGCAGGCCACGGCGGGCAGCGAATAGCGCAGGGTCTGGGCGTGGCGCACCGTGAACGGCGGCGCGGCAGCCGGCGCGGCGGGCGGCAGTGCCGTGGACGCGGGCAGGCGCCGGTCGGCGCCGCCCAGCTGGCGCGGCAAGGTGCCGGCGCGCCAGGCGCGCCAACGCGCGGCTGCCGCGCGCAGCTGACGCACCGGAACCGAGTCGCTATTGGCGGCGGCGGCCAGGGCGGCAATGATCAGGATGACGCCCTCGACCACCGTGGAGTAGTAGGCCGACACGTTGAGCACCAGCAGGATGTTCACCACGATCATCAATATGTAGGCGCCGAACACCGACCCCATCGGCCCGCCCCGGCCGCCGCCCAGCCGCGTGCCGCCCACCACCACGGCGGCGAAAATCGACAGCAGCAGCGGATTGCCCACCAGCGGATCGCCGGCGCCGGTCTGCGCGCTAAGGAACACGCCCGCCAGGCCATACAGCCCGCCCGCCAGCACGTAGGCCAGGAAGCGCACCGCGTCGACGCGCACGCCCGCGGCGCGCGCGGAATCGGCATCGCTGCCTACCGCATACAGGGCCGTGCCGACGGGCGTGCGCTTGAGCCACAGCCACAGCAGGGCCAGCACGGCCAGCAGCGCCAGCGGCATGGGCAGCAGCTCGGGCCAGGCGTCGCCCATGTAGAAGTCGCCCAGCGCCGGCGGCACCGCGCCGCCCGGCTTGTCCATGACCAGCAGCGTCACCCCTTGCAGGATGAACATGGTCGACAGCGTGACCACGATGGGCTGCAGGCGCAGGGCCGCGACGAAGAAACCGTTGAAGGCGCCGGCCGCCATGCCGATCGCCACGCCGGTGGCGGTGGCCTGCCATACCGAGGCCTGCGGGCCGCCCAGCACCAGGCCGGCGGCCAGCGCCACGTTCACCAGCGATATCACCGCGCCCACCGACAGGTCGAAGCCGCCGGTCAGGATGACCACGGTGGCGCCGATGGCCGCGATGGCCAGCGTGGCGCCGCCGCTGCTCAGGAACGCGACGTCGAAATAAGTCAGCGTGCCGCTGCCCAGCATGACGACCGTGCACAGCATCACGGCGAACACCGCCATGGCCGTCAGCAGGCCGCGATGGGCCGCCAGCGGCGACGGTCCGGCGCGGCGCGCCGGCGCGGTGTCCAGCGGATGTTCGAGGCGGGGCTGGGTGATCATGCCGCCCTCTGCTGCGTTTGGCCGCCCAGCGCAATGCGCATGATGCCCTGCTCGGTCAGGGCCGCCCCGGCCAGTTCGCCCTGCACGCTGCCGCCATACAGCACCAGCGCGCGATCGCACAGGTTGACGATTTCAGGGATCTCGGTGGAATGGAACAAGATAGCGCCGCCTTCGGCCACATACTGCCGCATCAATACATACAGCTCGTGCTTGGTGCCCACGTCGATGCCGCGCGTGGGGTCGAACAGCAGCAGAATGCGGCTTTGCGCCAGCAACCATTTGGCGATCGCGATCTTCTGCTGGTTGCCGCCCGAGAAAGCGCCGGCCGGCGTCCACACGGCGCGGCGGTCGACCTGCACGCGCTCGAAGGCGCGCTCGACCGCGGCGTTCTCGGCCGCGGTGCGGATCACGCCGCCGCGCGTATAGCGCCGCACCACCGGCAGGGTCGCATTGGCGCGTCCGTCCAGTTTCAGGAACAGGCCTTCGGTCTTGCGGTCTTCCGGCACCATGCCGATGCCGATGTTGGGCCGGATGGCATCGGCCGGCGAGCCCAGCATGACGGCGCGCCCGTCGACCAGGATCTGCCCCTGCCTGGGCGCCAGCATGCCGAAGCAGGCATGGAACAGATCCAGCTGGCCCATGCCCTGCAGCCCCGCCACGCCCAGTATCTCGCCGCGCCGCAGGCTGAAATCGATGCCGCGCGCCTTGCCGGCATCCAGCCCGCGCGCGCCGAGTACTTCCGGGCCGAACGCCGGCGCGTCGGCCGGGCGTGGGGGGAACACGCGCGATACGCTGCGGCCCACGATGCGCTCGATGACGGCATCGTCGTCCAGTTCGCCGGCCGGGCCGGTGGAAATATGCCTGCCGTTGCGCAGAATGGTCAGGCGGTCGCAGAAGGCCCGCACTTCACGCATGCGGTGCGAGATGAACACTACAGTGGTGCCCTGCGCTTTCAGGCGCGCGATCAGGCCGCCCAGCCAGTCGACATCGCGGCCGGCCAGCGTGGACGTGGGCTCGTCCAGCAGCAGGATGCGCGGCGCGCGCAGCACCGCGCGGGCGATTTCGATCTTCTGGCGCAGCGCCAGGTCCAGCGTGCCGGCCTCGGCGTGCAAGTCCACGTCGAAATCCAGGTCGCGCAAATGCTGCGACACGCGCTCGGCCGCCGCCCGGCGCCGCACCATGCCCAGCGGGCCGCGCGGCGCGTAGGGCATCAGCATATTGTCGAGCACCGACAGGTCGGCCACCAGGGTCATTTCCTGGAAGGCCGTCTGGATGCCCAGCGCATGGGCGGCGCGCGGCGAACGCAGCCGCACGGGCCGGCCGTGCACTTCGAGCCGGCCGCCGCTGGGTTCGATCAGGCCCGACAACAGCTTGACGACCGTGGACTTGCCCGCGCCGTTTTCACCCAGCAGGGCATGCACGGTGCCCGGCTGGATCTCGAACGACACGTCGTCCACCGCCACGGTGGGGCCGAAGGCCTTGCGCAGGCCGACAGCCCGCACCGCCGCGACAGCAGGATCGGCGATATTCATGGCAGTTTCCTTGCGGTGCGGGCGGGCGTCAGGGTTCGGGCTGCGACGCCAGCGCCGCGTTCAGGCCCACTTCCGGTGTTTCGTTCGAGAAAATCGAGGCGAACCAGCCGGGGTTCTTGACGGCCGACGGCTTGAACACATTGCAGCCGGCCTTCATTTCGGCCCAGCTTCCGGTGTCGCACAGCTTGATGGTTTCGTTGGTGACCAGCGGCAGCGGCAGCGTGACGTGCTTGGGCACTTGCTTGCCTTCCAGCGCCTGCACGGCCAGCTTCAGGGCCAGCGCCCCCGAATACGGCGGCGACGCGTACGACACGCGCGGCGCGCCCATCGGCGCATACGTGCCGGCGGCGCCGTCGGCCTGGGTGCCGGGCGGCAGCATCTGCACCCGCCCGCCGTTGGAGCCCTCGCCCGCGCAGGGCAGCAGGTCCTGCGGCTTGCGGCCCGCCTCGATCTGCATGGAATTCGCGGTGTAGCAGCCCACCTGCATCCACAAGCCATCGATGCTGTCCCAGTTGCGCGTGGCCAGCAGCTTGGACAGTTCGGTGCGCGCCACCGCCTGGCTCCACATGCCCACCGCCTCGCCCACGATCTTGATATCGGGGTATTTGGCGAAGACTTTCTTGGCCGCCGCGGTGCGCTGCGTATCGACCGAGGTGCCCGGCACGCCCGTGACCAGCACCACATTGCCCTTGCCGCCCAGCTTGTCGGCCAGCCACTGCGCGGTGACGCGGCCTGCCTCTTCCTGGTCGATCGTGACGTTGTGGGCGCAGGGCTCGGTGACCTCGGCGTCGTAGGCGAACACCAGCACGTTCTTGGCGCAGGCGTTCTTGATGACATGGTTCAAGGCCGTGGGCGAGATCGGATAAACGACGATGGCCTTGGCGCCGGCCTGCACCATGGCATTGATCTGCTGGATCTGCTTTTGCGCGTTCGGTCCGGCCACCTGCACCTGCAGGTCGACCTTGCCGGCCATCGACGGATGGGCCGCCATGGCCTTGACCATGTTGGATGCCTCGGCCTGCCAGTCGTTGCCGACGTAGCTCATGCTGAGGAACACTTTGGCTTTCTGCTGCGCCTGCGCCGGCGCGCCATACAGCGCCGGGGCGAGGCCCGCGGCGGCCAGGGCGGCGGCGGCCAATATTGTCTTGCACCGATTCATGCCTGTCTCCGTATCCGTATCCATTGAGGATGGTTTGTGGATTTTTTGCCGCGCCGGAATTCTTGTGCTCCGGGTCGGGTTAAGCTTATTGTTGAATCAGGTATATCTGTGATCACAGATCATAAAATGCATAATACGATGAGAAATCCAGCCATGCAACCACCCGCCCCGCCCGCCGCCGATGTGGCCGACCGCCTGCCGCCAGCCACTGAACTAGAAGGGAAAATGGAGAAAATCGTCCGGCATACCTTGTCGGACCGGGTCTATGCCGATTTGAAGGAACTGCTGCAATCGGGCGAAATGGAGCCGGGGCAGCGCTTCACGCTGCGCGGCCTGGCCGCCACCGTGGGCACCAGCGCCATGCCGGTGCGCGAGGCCGTCGGCCGGCTGGCCGCCGAGCAGGCGCTGGAAGTGATGCCCAACCGCGCCATCCGCGTGCCCATCATGACGCGCAACCGCTTTCTGGAACTGCGCACCATCCGCATCCAGCTCGAAGGCCTGGCCATCGTGCAGGCCGCGCAGCATCGCAGCGCGGCCGAGCTGGCCGGAATCCAGGCCTACGAGCAGGAATTCCGGCTGGCGCGCGAACAAGCGGTGCCCGATGGGCGCCAGGCCGTGCGCGCCAACAAGGGCCTGCACTTCGCCATCTACCGGGCGGCCCGCATGCCGGCGCTGCTGCAGATCATCGAAGGCCTGTGGCTGCAGGTCGGCCCGGTGCTCAACTACGACCTGGCCAGCAGCCCGCGCCGGCTGGCCGAAGGCGAAGCGTACATGCACCACGCCAACATGGTCGCGGCGATTGCGCGGCAAGACGGCGAAGCCGCCCGCGCCGCGCTGGTGGCGGACCTGACCAGCGCCAGCGAATTCATCCTGACCCGCGACGTGCTGCCCTGAACGCGGCCGGCCGGACGCCGGGGGCGGCGCGACGATGACGGGCCGCAGCGCTTAGAATGCCGCCATCCTCCCAACAAGGAATCCGGCAATGCGACTATGGGGCAGCGCACTGGGGCCGCCGCTGCTGGCCCTGCTGATGGTATTGACAGGCTGCGCCGCCACGCCGCCGTCGAACCCCGACAATCTCTGCGCCATCTTCCGCGAAAAGCCCGACTGGCACGACGCCGCGCTGGACATGCGCGAAAAATGGGGCGTGCCGGTGCAGGTGCCGTTCGCCATGATGTACCAGGAATCCAGCTTCCGGCACGATGCCCTGCCGCCGCGCTACTACTTCCTGGGCTTCATCCCCTGGGGCCGCGTCAGTTCGGCCTATGGCTATGCCCAGGCCAAGGACGAGACCTGGGCCGACTACAAGCGCGAGGCCGGCGGCTGGACCGCCAGCCGCGACAACCTGGCCGACGCGCTGGACTTCATGGGCTGGTACATCAGCAAGACCCAGCGCATCAACGGCGTGTCGAAATGGGACGCCTACGGGCAGTACCTGAACTATCACGAAGGCTGGACGGGCTACCGCAACCGCAGCTACGAGCGCAAGGCCTGGCTCATGCGCGTGGCCCGGCAGGTGCAGGCCCGCGCAGAACGATTCGGCGCGCAATACCGCTCGTGCGAAAAAGAACTGAACCGGGGCGGCCTGTTCGGCGTGTTCTGAGGTTCGCGCGCTGCGCTATCCTGTCGGCTACACGAAAGGGGCACCATGTATTTCGATTCGACACTCTGGGCGATGACGCGCGGCGTGCGCCTGCGCATGCTGGCCTGCGCCCTGCTGGGCCTGCTGGGGCTGGCGGCGGGCATCGCGCGCTTCGTGCTGCTGGGGCAGTTCCTGGCGCGGCTGTTCGCCGGCGCCGAGGGCGGCGCACTGTGGTGGCCCCTGGCCGGCGCGGCCGGCGCGATCCTGCTGCGCGGCATGTTCGAGCATGCGCTGAACCTGCTGGCCAACCGCAATGCCGCGCTCATCCAGAACAACCTGCGCGCGCAGCTGTACGACAAGATCGTCGAGCTGGGCCCGGCCTGGTTCGGCGGCCAGCGCACCGGCGGCGTGATGCTGGCCGTGATCGACGGTGTCGAGCAGCTGCAGAGCTTCTTCGGCCGCTACCTGCCGCAGCTGTTCATCGCGGCCTGCGCGCCGGTCGTGATCTTCGCCTTCATTGCCTGGTGGGACTGGCCGGTGGCGCTGGTGCTGATGGCCGCCGCGCTGGTCACGCTGATCCTGCCGCTGGCGGCGCACGGCAGCCATCGCGATGCCTCGCGGCGCCGGGCCCAGGCCTTCAAGGCCTTCGGCGAAGAATTCCTCGATGCAATGCAGGGCCTGCCCACGCTGAAGGCGTTCGGCCAAAGCCGCGCCTGGGGCGAACGGCTGGCCGACCGCGCGCGCGCCCTGTCGGACAATACCTTCAAGGTGCTGGGCCGCGAAGTCTCGGCGCGCTTCGCCACCGACATCGGCATTACCGTGGGGGCCGCCGCCGCGCTGGCGCTGGGCGCCTGGCGCGTGTCGCAGGGCGAGATGACGCTGGCCGCGCTGCTGGTCGTGCTGATGGCCGGCACCGAAATCTTCCGCCCCCTGCGCGACATGCGCTCGGTGCTGCACCAGGGCTTGATGGGCCAGTCGGCCGCGGCCAGCGTGCGCGCGCTGCTCGACGCCGCCAGCCCGGCGCCGCGAGGCGCGGGCGGCACCGCGCCGGCCGCCGCGGGCGGCCTGGCCATCGCCTTCAAGAATGTGGAATTCTCGTATCCCGGCGGACGCCGCATCACGCACCAGGGCATGAGCTTCGACATACAGCCCGGCGAGCGCGTCGGCATCGTGGGGCCCAGCGGCTCGGGCAAATCCACCCTGGTGCGCCTGCTGCTGCGCCTGCATGACCCGCAGGCCGGCAATATCGAAATCGGCGGCCACGACCTGCGCGCGCTCGACCCCGAAGCCGTGCGCGCGCGCATTTCGCTGGTGGCCCAGGACAGCACGCTGTTTCACGGCACGGTGGAAGAAAACCTGCTGCTGGCGCGGCCCGACGCCACGCCGGACCAATTGCAGGCGGCCGCGGCGGCGGCCAACGCGCATGCGTTCATCATGGCGCTGCCGCAGGGCTACCAGACCGTGCTGGGCGAGCGCGGGCTGCAATTATCGGGCGGCCAGCGGCAGCGCCTGGCGATTGCGCGGGCGCTGCTGCGCGACACGCCGATCCTGATCCTGGATGAGGCGCTGTCGTCGGTGGACGCCGAAAACGAAGCCGGGATCCAGCAGGCGCTCGACCGGCTCAGCCGCGGCCGCACCACCCTGGTGCTGGCGCATCGCCTGTCCAGTGTCGTCAATGCCGACCGCATCCTGGTGCTGGACGGCGGCCGCATCGTGGAATCGGGCACGCACGACGCCCTGATGGCCGGCGACACCCTGTACCGGCGCCTGATGGGCGGCCAGCAGGGCGCGCCGCAGGCAGCAGTGCTGCCGGCCGCGGCCGATGCCTTGCAGGCCGATGCCTTGCAGGCCGAAGCCGGCAGCGGCGACGGCCGCCCCGCCCCCGCGCCGCTGGAAGCCGACGCGCGCCACATCGGCACGCGGCAGGTGATGCAGACGCTGATGCAGATCATCCGCCCCTGGAAGCGGCAGTTCGCCATCACGGTCGCCAGCGGCGTCGGGCGCGTGGCGGCGTTCATCGGCGTTTCGGTGCTGGGCGCGCTGGTCATTGCGCGCCTGAAGAACGGCGAGCCCTTCGATGGCCTGCTGGCCGGCCTGTTCGCAGCGGCAGTGGCCGCCGCGGCGCTGCACTGGCTCGAATCCTGGCTGGCGCATGCCATCGCCTATCAGCTGCTGGCCGAAATGCGCATCGCGCTGTACCAGAAGCTGGAAGCGCTGGCGCCCGCCTACTTGCTGCGCAGGCGCTCGGGCGACCTGGTCGGCCTGGCCACGCAGGACGTGGAAACCATCGAGTACTTCTTCGCCCACACGGTGGCACCGGCATTTGTCGCAGTGCTGGTGCCGGCCGTGGTGCTGGCCATCCTGGGCGTCACGGCGTGGCCGCTGGTGCTGGCGCTGCTGCCGTTCCTGCTGTGGGCCGGCGCCTCGCCCTGGCTGAGCCGCGCGCGCGTGGACGCGCAGGGCAGCCTGGCGCGCCAGTCGCTGGGCCTGCTCGGCGCCCACCTTTCCGAAACCATCCAGGGGCTGTCCGACCTGGTGGCGTTCTCGGCGGCCGGCCGGCGGCGCGCCGCCTTCCTGGCGATTGCCCACGACTACCAGCGTGTGCGGCTGGCCTTGCTGGCCGACCTGTCGCGCCAGGGCGCCCTGCTTGAAATCGCCACCGGCCTGGGCGGGCTGGCGGTGGCGGCGGTGGGCGCCTGGTGGGTGGCACAGGGCCAGCTGGCGGCCGGCCTGCTGCCGCTGCTGGTGTTGCTGTCGGTGGCTGCCTTTTTGCCGGTGTCGGAAATCGCCCAGGTCAGCCGCCAGCTGGCCGACACGCTGGCCTCGACGCGGCGCCTGCGCGCCATCCACGACGAGCCGGTGCCGATCGCCGATGGCCCGCTGGCGCCGCCGCTGGACAGCGCCGGCCTGCCGCTGGCTTTCGACCAGGTGACCTTCACTTATCCGGGCCGCCGGCATCCCGCCCTGAACCAGGTCGCACTGGACCTGCCGGCCGGCGCCACCCTGGCGCTGGTCGGCCCGTCGGGCGCGGGCAAGAGCACGCTGGCCAGCCTGCTGCTGCGCTTCTGGGATCCGCAGCAGGGCGCCGTGCGCATCGGCGGCATCGGCCTGCCCGAGCTGACGCTCGACGCGCTGTATCGCCGCATTGCCCTGGTGGCGCAGGATACCTGGCTGCTCAACGGCACCCTGGAAGACAACATCCGGCTGGCCCGCCCCGACGCCAGCGCCGATGCCGTGCGGCAGGCGGTGGAACGCGCCGCGCTGGCCGAGCTGGTGGCCGGCCTGCCGGACGGCCTGCGCACCCGCGTGGGTGAGCGCGGCGTGGCGCTGTCGGGCGGCCAGCGGCAGCGCATCGCCATCGCCCGCGCCTTCCTGCGCGACGCGCCGATCCTGATCCTGGACGAGGCCACGTCGCACCTGGACGCCATCAGCGAGGCCCAGGTGCACCAGGCGCTGGCCGAGCTGATGCGCCACCGCACCACGCTGATCATCGCGCACCGGCTGTCCACCATCCGCCAGGCCGACACGATCGCCGTGGTAGACGGCGGCCGCATCGTGGAATCAGGCACGCACGACGACCTGCTGCGCCGCGGCGGCGCCTATGCGCACCTGGTGAACCGGCAGATGATGGCGGCGCGGCAGGCCGCCTGAAGGCCGCCGCGTCAGTCCGGCTGGATGCAGTTCTGCCGGAAGCCCCCCGCCAGGTGTCAGGCTCCGCAGGCGCCTGACACCGCAACGTTGAGACAGTCGTTGCACACCGCGGTGTCAGGCACCTGCGGAGCCTGACACCTGGAATAGTTCGAAATCGCCCCGGCAGCGCGAATACACTGAACGCCACTTCGGCCACCTTGCCCCCGCACATGTCCGACTTCCTCGACCTGCCCGCCTACTTCGCCCGCATCGGCCTGCCCGGCGCGCCCGCCGCCCCCGCGCGCGACGCGCTGCAGGCCCTGGTGCTGCACCACACACAGGCCATTCCGTTCGAGAACCTGAACCCGTTCGCGGGGCTGCCCGTCAGCCTGGAACTGGCCGACGTGCAGCGCAAGCTGGTGCGCGGCCAGCGCGGCGGCTATTGCTACGAACACAACCTGCTGTTCGGCGCCGTGCTGCGCAGCCTGGGCTTGCCGGTCGACGACCTGTCGGCGCGCGTGCTGTGGAACCGGCCCGACGACGCCATCACGCCGCGCTCGCACATGCTGCTGGCGGTGCGGCTGGACGATGAGCCCTGCATCGTCGACGTGGGCTTCGGCGGCAGCACGCCCACCGGCGTGCTGCGCCTGCAGGCCGGCGTGGCGCAGAACACGCCCCACGGCCTCTTCCGGCTGCTGCGGGACGCCGACACCTGGCGCCTGCAAAGCAGCATGCAGGGCGAGTGGCGTTCGCTGTACCGCTTCGACCTGCAGCCCGCCTACCGGGTGGACTATGAAGTCAGCAACTACTACTTGTCCACGCACCCCGATTCGCATTTCGTGACGCGGCTGGTCGCGGCCCGGCCCACGCCGCGGGGCCGCCTGGCCCTGATCAACCGCGACTACACCGAGTACGGGCTGGATGGCTCCGCCACCCGGCGCCAGCTGGTCGGCACGGCCGAGATTCGCGCCGTGCTGCACGATGCCTTCGGCCTGGCGCTGCCTGACACGCCCGCGCTGAACCGCCGGCTGGACGCCCTGCCCTAGGCTTGCTGCGGCTGCGGCGCGGCGGCGCCGATCACCGTGGCGGGCGCATAGCCGCCGGGCCGCGACGCCACCTGCACACCGCCGTGGATGCGCTGCTGCTGCACGTCGGCGAACATGTAATACGGAAATGGCGCCGGCATGGCGCTGGCGGCGTCGAGCCGCCGCACGGCATCGGGCGGCAGCGTGAATTCCAGCGACGCCAGCGATTCCCGCAATTGCGCCGGCCGGGTGGCGCCCACAATGATGCTGGACACGCCCTGCTTGCCGGCCAGCCAGTTCAGCGCCACCTGCGCCATGGGCTTGCCGACATCGCGCGCCACGCTTTCCAGTTCCGCCACAATGGCGAAATTGCGCGGGGTGAAGCGGTCGAAGCCGGGCCCCGGATTCTGCGACACCGCCTGCAGGCGCCCCTGCCCGAACTGGCCGTCCTGGCTGGGCCGGTATTTGCCCGACAGCAGCCCCATGGCCAGCGGGCTCCAGGGCACGATGCCCATACCCTGCTCGACCGCCAGGTCGGCGAACTCGCGCTCGGCATTGCGCTCGACCAGCGAGTATTCCAGCTGCAGCGCGGCCACCGGCTCGAAGCCGCGCCACTGCGCCAGCGCCTGCGCGCGCGAGGCATACCAGGCCGGCACGTCCGACAGGCCCACGTAGCGGATCTTGCCCGCCCGCACAGCATCGTCCATGGCGCGCATCACTTCGTCCACCGGCGTCAGGCGGTCCCAGGTGTGCAGGTAGTAAAGGTCGATGTAGTCGGTGCGCAGGCGCTTGAGCGAACCTTCCAGCGCGCGCTGGAAATTCTTGCGCTGGTTGCCGCCCGCGTTGGGGTTGCCCGGCTGCGCGTTATATGAATACTTGGTGGCGATCACCAGTTCGTCGCGGCTGCCCGTTTCCTGTACGAACTGCCCCAGCCAGCGCTCGCTGGTGCCTTCGGTGTACATGTCGGCGGTGTCGATGAAGTTGCCGCCCGCCTCGCGGTACAGGTTGAACAGCGCCCGCGCGGCGTCCTGGTCGGCGCCCCAGCCCCATTCGTTGCCGAAAGTCATGGTGCCCAGCGACAGCGGGCTGACGCGCAGGCCCGAACGGCCCAGCGTGAGATATTGCTTCATGGTCATGGTGGTGCCTTCCTGGAAAGCGGCGGCGCGGGATGCGGCGGCCATGTGGGTACTCTAGGCAACACCACTGATAAGAAAAATGGCCTATCGGTTGATAATTAATGAAGCCTGGCTTCATAATCTGCCGCATGGACTACCCTGCCCAATTGCTGCCCGCCGTGCACGCCTTCACCCGCGTGGCCCGCTACGGCAGCTTCACCCGCGCGGCGGCCGACCTGGGCGTATCGGCCTCGGCGCTGTCGCAAACGGTGCGCGGCCTGGAAGCCCGGCTGGGCGTGCGCCTGCTGAACCGCACCACCCGCCGGGTGGCCCTGACCGAAGAAGGGCAGCGCTTTCTGCAGCGCGTGCGGCCCGCCCTGGGCGCCATCGGCGACGCGCTCGAAGACATGGACGACACCCGCGGCCGTCCGGCCGGCACGCTGCGCATCAACACCTCGCGGGTGGCCTGCGCCCTGCTGGTCACGCCGCATCTGGCCGAATTCACCGCGCGCTACCCCGGCATCGTGCTCGAACTGATTCTGGACGACGGCCTGACCGACCTGGTGGCCGGTGGCTTCGACGCCGGCATCCGGCTGGGCGAAAACCTGGCGCGCGACATGGTGGCAGTGCGCATCAGCCGCAACCAGCGCATGGTGACCGCCGGTTCGCCGGCCTATTTCAGGCAGTGCGGCGCCGCGCCGCGGCAGCCGGCCGACCTGGCGGCGCACACCTGCATCGGCACCCGCTTCGAAACACGCGGCACCCTGTACCGCTGGGAATACCGCCAGCCCGACGGCCAGCTGCTCGAAGTCGACGTGCCGCACCGCATCGTGACCAATGATTTCGCGCTGATGGTGCAGGCGGCGCTGGACGGCCTGGGGCTGATCCACGTGCTCGAAGATCCGATCGCCCGGCACCTGGCCAGCGGCGCGCTGGCGCCCGTGCTGACATCCTGGGCCGCGAATTTTCCCGGCTTCTACCTGTACTACCCGCACCGGACGCAGATGGCGCCCAAATTGCGGGTATTCGCGGACTTCCTGCGCGAGCGCCTGGCGGCCGGCCCCGCGCCGGCCTGACCGGGCGCGCCGGCAGGCCGCCCCCCCCAATGCCCCTGGAAACGGCACGGGAACTCCCGCAGTAAAATCAAGTCTTATATAAGATATAAGACCAAAGACATTCAAGGCCGGGTAACCTTGTCTCACATACAATGACAAGCGCGCCAAAACGCCAGAAAATGGCAGCTTTACGCGGTCCCAAACCCACGGAGTCCCATCATGCCGCACAACACGTTCAATACCCTCCAGAATTTCAAGATCGGCAATAAATCCTGTCAGTTTTATTCCCTGCCGGCCCTGGGCAAGGCCCTGGGGGTGGACGTGCAGCGCCTGCCGGTGTCGATTCGCATCGTGCTCGAATCGGTGCTGCGCAATTGCGATGGCCAGAAGGTCACCGAAGAACACATCAGACAGCTCGCGGCCTGGCAGGCCAACGCCAAGCGCGAAGATGAAATCCCCTTCGTGGTGGCGCGCGTCGTGCTGCAGGACTTCACCGGCGTGCCTCTGCTGGCCGACATCGCGGCCATGCGCTCGGTAGCCGACCGCATGGGCAAAGACCCCAAGCGCATCGAACCGCTGGTGCCGGTCGACCTGGTGGTCGACCACTCCGTCATGATCGACTACTTCGGCACCAAGAACGCGCTCGACCTGAACATGAAGCTGGAATTCAAGCGCAACCAAGAGCGCTACCAGTTCATGAAGTGGGGCATGCAGGCCTTCGATACCTTCGGCGTGGTGCCCCCGGGCTTCGGCATCGTGCACCAGGTCAACCTGGAATACCTGGCGCGCGGCGTGCACCAGAAAAACAACGTCTACTACCCCGACTCGCTGGTGGGCACCGACAGCCACACCACCATGATCAACGGCATCGGCGTGGTGGGCTGGGGCGTGGGCGGCATCGAGGCCGAAGCCGGCATGCTGGGCCAGCCGGTGTACTTCCTGACCCCCGACGTGGTGGGCGTCGAGCTCAAGGGCAAGCTGCGCGGCGGCGTCACCGCCACCGACCTGGTGCTTACCATTACCGAAATGCTGCGCCGTGAAAAAGTGGTGGGCAAGTTCGTCGAATTCTGCGGCGAAGGCACCGCCAGCCTGTCGGTGGCCGAGCGCGCCACCATCGGCAACATGGCGCCCGAGTACGGCGCCACCATGGGCTTCTTCCCGGTCGACGAACGCACCATCGATTACTTCGAGGGCACCGGCCGCACGCCCGAAGAAATCGCCGCCTTCGAGGCCTACTTCAAGGCCCAGAAGATGTTCGGCGTGCCCAAGGCCCAAGACATCGACTACACCAAGCTGCTTACGCTCGACCTGTCCACGGTGGCCCCCTCGCTGGCCGGCCCCAAGCGCCCGCAAGACCGCATCGAGATCGGCAACGTCAAGAACACCTTCATCGACCTGTATTCCAAGCCGGTCGCCGAAAACGGCTTCAACCAGCCGGCCGAGAAACTGCAGCAGACCTTCACCACCAGCGCGGGCACCAAGATCAAGAACGGCGACATCCTGATCGCCGCCATCACCTCGTGCACCAACACGTCCAACCCCAGCGTGCTGCTGGCGGCCGGCCTGCTGGCCAAGAAGGCCGTCGAAGCCGGCCTGACCGTGCCCAAGCACATCAAGACCTCGCTGGCCCCCGGATCGCGCGTGGTCACCGAATACCTGACCAAGACCGGCCTGCTGCCCTACCTGGAAAAGCTCGGCTTCGACGTGGCCGCCTACGGCTGCACCACCTGCATCGGCAACGCGGGCGACCTGGCGGCCGACCTGAACGAAGCCATCACCGGCAACGACCTGGTCTGCGCGGCCGTGCTGTCGGGCAACCGCAACTTCGAGGCGCGCATCCACCCGAACATCAAGGCCAACTTCCTGGCCTCGCCGCCGCTGGTGGTGGCCTACGCGCTGGCCGGCACCATCACGCGCGACCTCATGACCGAGCCCGTGGGCCGCGGCAAGAAAGGCGACGTGTGGCTGGGCGACATCTGGCCCACCACCGAAGAAGTGCAGGCGCTGCTCAAGTTCGCGCTCGACCCCGACGCGTTCCAGGCCAACTACGGCCAGGTCAAGAGCAAGCCCGGCAAGCTGTGGGAAAACATCAAGGGCGTGAAGGGCGAAACCTACAACTGGCCCGATTCCACCTACATTGCCGAGCCGCCCTTCTTCGAGGGCTTCGGCATGGCGCCCGGCGCCATGCCGGTGATCCGCGGCGCGCGCGCGCTGGGCATCTTTGGCGACTCGGTCACCACCGACCACATCTCGCCGGCCGGCTCCATCAAGGAAACCTCGCCCGCCGGCAAGTGGCTGAAGGAAAACGGCGTCATGAAGGCCGATTTCAACAGCTACGGGTCGCGCCGCGGCAACCACGAGATCATGATGCGCGGCACCTTCGCCAACGTGCGCATCAAGAATCTGATGATCCCGGCGCTGGCCGACGGCAGCCGCTTCGAGGGCGGCGACACCCTGTTCCAGCCAGGCGGCGAACAGATGTCCATCTACGACGCGGCCATGAAGTACGTGGGCCAGGGCACGCCCACGGTGGTGTTCGGCGGCGAAGAATACGGCACCGGCTCGTCGCGCGACTGGGCCGCCAAGGGCACCCAGCTGCTCGGCGTGAAGGCCGTGGTGGCGCGCAGCTTCGAACGCATCCACCGCAGCAACCTGGTAGGCATGGGCGTGCTGCCGCTGCAGTTCAAGGGCAGCGACAGCGTCGATTCGCTGGGCATCACGGGCCAGGAAACGTACGACGTCTCGGGCCTGGAAAACGGCATCAAGCCCATGCAGGATGTCACCCTCACCATCCACCGCCCCGACGGTTCGAAGCAGGACGTGACGGTGCTGCTGCGCATCGACACGCCCATCGAGGTCGAGTACTACCAGCATGGCGGCATCCTGCCGTTCGTGCTGCGCCAACTGCTGGCTGCTTGACGGCCGAAGCCAGGTGTTTCAGCCATCAGGTGTCAGGCTCCGCAAGGTGCCTGACACCGTTCGATTGAGACACTGGCTGCCCGCTTCGGGGTCAGGCACCTGCGGAGCCTGACCCCTGACCCAAGGCCCGAGCCTGCACAGGTCCGCAGGGTTACACTATCCAGTTCGCATTCTGAAATGGATCCTGACCCAGCATGGCCCGAGCCCGTAGCCCCTCTTCTTCCCGCCTAGGCCGCGATGCATCGCGGCTGGCGGCGCTTGCGCAGTCGCTGAACCGCTCCGGCAGCCGGGTCGAAGACCTGTACTGGGAAAGCCTGCTCGCCGAGGCCATTCCCAAGCTGTTGCGCGCCGGCCAGGACGCCCCGCTCGAATCGGCCCTGGACCACCTCGCCCAACGCGATCCGGGCGCCTACGAAGTGCTGATCGAACAGGCCGAAACCCTGTCCGAATCCATGCACGTCGACAAGAACGGACAGCGCTACGACGTGCTGCTGGTGGTGGCGCCCGTGGTGGCCTGGACCCGCTACACGATTCCCACCGGCCCCATCGCGGCGCCGGCGCAGCAGGCCCTGCTGGCGCAACTGCACGGCCACGTGCTGGCCGACGGCGCGCGCGCGGCCCTGATGCCCTGGCTGGTCAGCATCGACCAGATGCCGCGCACGTTCTCCGAAACCTGGCAGTGGCTGCAGCGTCTGGGCAGCCAGGCGCTGGGCGCCGAGACCGCCAAGCCGGCCCTGAACGACGACGCCGAAACCGCCAACATGCTGGCCGACACCCGCTACGTGGTGGCGGCCGTGGCCGTGCCCGCGGGCGCGCCGGTATTCCGCTGGCAAGAACAGCCCGGCGACGCCGCCCACAGCCGCGACAGCTGCCTGGCGAACTGGGTGGAACAGGCCCAGCCCACCCTGGCGGCGCTGCTGCCCGGCTGCGGCATCGAATGCCTGCTGCCCGACGCCTATTACGTCAGCAACCGCGAAGCCGACCGCCGCGTGCGGCCGCTGTCGCTGCGCGCCGCCGTCAACTGGCTGGAAGGCGCCGTCAACCTCGAACCCTCCGAACTGCGCGCGGTGGTGGCCGGCTGCGGCGACGTGCGCATCGACGAATACCGCATCGGCTTTACCGCCCGCAACAGCAACGACGTCTACTACGGCTGCGTATGGCCGCTGTACGGCCGCGAAGAAGACCAGCCGGCCGACGAAGACTTGCCCGACACGGTCGACGAGATCGCCGCGCTGCTCAAGGAATACGGCGTGCACGACGTGCGCCGCATCCCCGGCGTGCTGCCGCCCGAGTACTGCGAAGATTGCGGAGCGCCGCAGTTTCCGAACCCGCTGGGCGAGCTGGTGCACGCCGAGCTGCCCGAAGACGCCGACACCGCGCCGGCCCAGTTCCACTGAAGTGAAACCTCTGCGCCGCAACGCCCGGGTTTTGCCAGGTGTCAGGCTCCGCAGGTGCCTGACACCGTGCTGTCGAGACAATCGCGGCACACTTCGGTGTCTGGCGCCTGCGGAGCCAGACACCTGGCATGCCTTGTTCCCGTTTCATGCTGGGGAGGCGTAATGCGGGCCGATATTTTCTGCCGCGTCATCGACAATTACGGCGATATCGGCGTGTGCTGGCGCCTGGCGCGGCGCCTGGCCCAGGGGCGCGGCTGGCAGGTGCGCCTGTGGGTCGACGATCTGCGCGCCTTCGCCCGCATCCAGCCCGGCATCGCGGCCGATGCCGGGCTGCAGCGGCATACCGGCATCGACATCGTGCACTGGACCTCATCGCCGCCGCCGCTGGAACCGGGCGACGTGGCCATCGAGGCCTTTGCCTGCGACCCGCCGGCCGCCTTCGTGCAGGCCATGCGCGCCCGGCCGCCGGTATGGATCAATCTTGAATACCTCAGCGCCGAGCCCTGGGTGGAAAGCTGCCACGGCCTGCCGTCGCGGCGCGCCGACGGGCTGGTCAAGCACTTTTTCTTTCCCGGCTTCACGGCCGCCACCGGCGGCCTGCTGCGTGAACCGGGCCTGAGCGCCGAGCGCGACGCCTTCCAGGCCGAACGCCCGCGCCAGGAAGCCTTCCTGCGCGGCCTGGGCCTGGACGATGCCGCCCTGGCGCACTGGCGGGCCGGCGCCCGCCTGGCCAATCTGTTCTGCTATCCGCACGCGCCGCTGGCCGCGCTGGCGCGGGCCCTGGCCCGCGACACCCGGCCCACCCTGCTGCTGGCGCCCGAAGGCACCGCGCCCGGCCTGGAAGATGCCGGCGGCGGCGCCTTGCGGATCGCCCGGGTGCCCTTCATGCCGCAGCCCGATTTCGACCGCCTGTTGTGGTGCGCCGACCTGAACTTCGTGCGCGGCGAAGATTCTTTCGTGCGGGCGGCATGGGCGGCCCGCCCGCTGGTCTGGCAGATTTACCCCCAGGCCGACGACGCGCACCTGGACAAGCTCGAGGCCTGGCTGGGCCGCTACCCCTGCCCGCCCCAGGCCCAGGCGCTGATCCGCGCCTGGAACGCCCCGGACGGCGCCGCCCAGGCCGTGGCCGCGGCCCTGCCGGCCGCCCTGGCCGCCCAGCCGTGGTCCGACTGGCAGGCCGCGGCCCGCGCCTGGGACGCCAGCCAGGCGGCACGCCCCGATTTAGGGGACGCTTTGGCTGATTTTTGCGCAGAACTGGCCAGGAAACGCTAGAATAGAGAGTTTTCCGAGTTCCTTTGCCCCGCGCATGTCGCGCCGAGCCAGGTCTCGAACTGACAGCCTCCCGGGGCACGTGGGCCGCCATCATGCCGGCACCTGCGCGCAAGCACGGCGAGCGCGCTATATCACCCGGAGTTTTACATCGATGAAAACCGCTCAGGAATTGCGAGTCGGCAACGTGATCATGGTCGGCAAGGATCCCCTCGTCGTCCAGAAAGCTGAATACAACAAGTCCGGCCGCAACGCCGCCGTCGTCAAGCTCAAGTTCAAGAACCTGCTCACCGGTTCGGGCAGCGAATCGGTCTACAAGGCCGACGAAAAATTCGACGTCGTCGTGCTCGACCGCAAAGAATGCACCTACTCGTACTTTGGCGACCCCATGTATGTCTTCATGGACGAAGAGTACAACCAGTACGAGATCGAAGCCGAAAGCATGGGCGACGCGCTGAACTACCTTGAAGAAGCCATGCCCGTCGAAGTGGTGTTCTACGACGGCCGCGCCATTTCGGTCGAACTGCCCACCATCCTGGTGCGCGAAATCACCTACACCGAGCCCGCCGTGCGCGGCGACACCTCGGGCAAGGTACTCAAGCCCGCCAAGATCAACACCGGCTTCGAGCTGAACGTGCCGCTGTTCTGCGCCATTGGCGACAAGATCGAAATCGACACGCGCACCAACGAATACCGCAGCCGCGTGAACTGATCGCCCGGCGGGCCGGCGGCCCGCCCCGCACCTGCAAATAACGGCGCCGGCAGGCGCCGTTATTGCTGCGGCGCCACACCCGGGCCGGCCGATGGCCGAAAATGCTTGTATTCGCCGCCACGCGCCCCCATATTTCCATCATGGCACTCAAAGTTTTCGACCTGCAATGCGGCCAGGGCCACCTTTTCGAAGGCTGGTTCGGCTCGCACGACGATTACGACGCGCAGCAGGCGCGCGGACTGGTCACGTGCCCGGTGTGCGCATCCGCCCACATCACCAAGCGCCTGTCGGCGCCGCGCCTGAACGTGGCGCACCTGCATGCGCCGCCGGCCCCGGCTTCGGGCGCCGCCCGGCCAGCCGAGGCGGGCCCGGCCGCCATGGCCCGCATGCAGGCCGCCGTGCTGCGGCAAATACGCGACATGGTCCGCAAAACCGAGAACGTCGGCCCGCGTTTCGCCGAAGAGGCGCGGCGCATCCACGAGGGCGATGCCGACGAACGCCCCATCCGCGGCACGGCCACGGCCGAAGAACGCCTGGCCCTGAGCGAAGACGGCATCGACGTCATGGCGCTGCCCGACTTCCTGGACGACGACCGGCTGCAATAGTCCGGCGCGCCGCCGGCCTCCAAAAACAACGGGCCCTGAACGGGCCCGTTGGTTTTGGCACATGCCGCCGCGTATTTATTTGCGGCTTTTCTTGCGCACGGCCGCGGTCTTTTCGCGCTGCAGTTCGTCTTGCTGGGCCTGCAGGGCGTCGATCTGGCGCTGCATGGCGCTGAGCTCTTTGCGCAGCTGCTGCTGTTGCTGCGACAGCGCCGCCGCCTGCTGGCGCGCCTGTTCCTGGCGGGCCGCCACCTGCTGTTCCTGCTGGCGGCGCAGCGACTGGTCGGCCTGCAGTGTGGCCAGTTCGCTGCTGCGTTCGGCCAGCAGCCGCTCGGACCGCGCATATTCGGCCTGCAGCTTGATGCGCTTGATGTCCACTTCGGCCAGGTCGGCCGACTGCTGCGCGAAGGCGCGATACGTGGATTCGGCCTGCTTGTCCGACTGTGTTTGCACCACGCGCCAGAAATCCTTTTGCTGGAACAGCGCGACGTAATAGGTAAGGTCGTCGGGCTTGAACAGCAGGCTGGCGCCGTAGGTGCCGTTATACGTGGTGCGCAGTTCGGAAACCTGGCGGCTCTGGATCAGCGATTGCAGCTCGGAAACCGTGGAATTGGCCTTGGGCGCGGGCGCGGGCGGCGTGACGGGCGTGTCGCCCGCCTGCTTGCTTTCCACTTGCTGCACCGGCGGGCGGCTGGCTTCGGACTGGGCGCTGGCGCAGGCCGCCAGGCCGGACAGTACCGCGCCCAGCACAACCAGCCGCGCGGCGGTATGAAGTTGATGGACTCGCATGCCTTCCCCAAGAAAACGTTGCAGAACTATACCAATTAATTTCAACTCTTAGGGGCCTGATTTTCCCCAGTCCCCGGCGGCGCCTACGACGGTTCGGCCAGCCCTTCGGCCAGCTCGCCCTGGTTGTTGCCCAGGCGCAGCTTGCGCATCTTTTCCCACAGCACCTTGCGGCTGATGCCCAGGTAATGGGCGGTATCCTGGCGCCGCCAGCCGTGCGACTCCAGCGCCGCCAGGATGCGGGCGCGCTCGGCCCGCTCGGCATCGCTCAGGCTGTCGCCGGCCCCGGCCGCCAGCACCAGGGCGGCCTTGGCCGGCGCGGCCGCCAGCCGGTCGAATATCTGCTCGATGCGCGGCCGGTCCCATTGCCGGAACTGGCGCCGCACAATAGCCACCCGTTCGACCACGTTCGACAGTTCGCGCACATTGCCGGCAAAGGCGGTGCCGGCCACGCGTTCCAGCAGCCAGCCCGGCGGCGGTTCGTCCTGCCCGGCATCATGGCGTTCCAGCAGCGCGCGGAAAATGGCGATCTTTTCTTCAGGCCCCCGTTCTTCCAGGCTGGGGATGTACAGCTCGATGACCGCCAGGCGGTAGTACAGGTCGGAACGGAATTCGTCCTGCGCGCACAGCTCGCGCAGGTCTTTGTTGGTGGCCGCCACCAGCCGGAAGTCCACCGGCACCTGCACCGTCGAGCCCAGCCGGGTCACGGCATTCTGCTCCAGCACGCGCAGCAGCTTCACTTGCTGGTACAGCGGCAAATCGCCGATTTCATCCAGGAACAGCGTGCCGCCGTCGGCCTGCTCGAAATAGCCCTTGTGCGCCCCCACCGCCCCCGTGAAAGCCCCCTTGGCATGGCCGAAGAAATGCGCCTCGAACAGGCCTTCGGGAATGGCCCCGCAGTTCACCGCCACGAACGGCCCTTCGGCCCAGGCGGCGCGATCGTGCAGCAGGCGCGCCACGCGTTCTTTGCCCACGCCGGTCTGGCCATGGATCAGCACGTTGCTGCGGCAGTCGGCGAACATCTGCGCCTCTGCCAGCAGGGCCTGCATGGGCTCGGACACCGCCACGAAGGGCTGCTCGCGGCGCGCCACCTGGCGGTCGGCGCGGTCCAGCGAGCCCAGCAGGTCGAACAGCTGCTTGCGCAGTTCCGCCGTGGTGAACATCAGCGGCAAGGTGTGCGAATACTCGGGCGGATAGAAGCGCGGATCATTGCCGCGCACTTCGGACGCCACCCAGATGACCGGCATGCCCTGCGAGGCCAGCCAGTCGTAGCCGCTGAAGCGCTTGTCGCCCATGACCGACACCGACACCAGCGCCACCGCCGCGCGGGTGATGTCGCGCGGCGGCGGAAAGGCGGTGCCGGCATCGGCGCGCACCACGGTGACGTCCATGCCGGCCAGGCACCGTTCGGCGCGCGCCGCAATATCGGACAGACCCTCCCAGACATAGAGGTCGAAGTCGTCGCGGATGGCAGGCTTGGTCATTCCTTCTGGGGTTCCTTGTTCTTGTCAGTAAACCAGCCGCGGCTTGCCGCAGTCCACGGACAGCAGGGACAGGTCGGTTTCGCCGAGATTCAGGCCGAGCAGATTCAGCAACTGCTGCAGCAGGGCCGACAGCGGGTCCAGCAGCGGCTGCAGCAGGGCCACGACGATGCCGGCCAGGCCGCTGAGGCCGTTGCCGTTCGCCTTGAGCACCACATCCGCCACGGTATTGATGCGGCATTCCTTCAGGCTGCCGAACAGGCTGCCCACGCCGCAGCCGATATCCAGTACCGGCGACAGCAGCGAGCCCAGCACATTGCCCACGAGCTGCAGGGTGCCGCCCAGCGCGCCGGTCAGGCCGCCTGTGGTCATGCGGCTGGCCAGGGCATCCATCGCCTGGCCGGACCACTGCAATTCATTGACCACTGTCGTGATCGAGCGGCCGTTGGTGGACGGCCCCACCAGTTGCGCGGCCAGCGACTTGCGTTCGGCATCGGTCATCGAAACCGGGCTGGAGCCATTGGCGCCGAGCAGGTCGCCCAGGATGCCGCCGATGACGGCGTCGGCCGTGTCCTGGCTCATCTGGGCCAGGTCGAGGTCGGTGGCCTGAACGGTGCGGGTGGCGTCCGGCGAAGGCGGCTCGGTCAGCGTGACGGGCACCGGAGTGCCCGGGCGGAAAAGCGGCAGGGTCACCCGGCTGTTGATGGGCAGGATGCCCAGCACATTGAGCACCGGGTATCGTTGCACAGAGATGAAATCGCTTTCGACGCACGCATTGGCGCGGGAAAAAAAGGAATTGTCGTCGGACGGGTCCATGTCCGGGAATTTCCCCAGGCATACGTTGGCCACCGATGAGCGCACGTCGAAGCTGGCCTGATGCGGCGTCAAGGGCGCTTCGCACAGGGCCGTCAAGGTGGCGTCGGACTGGCCCGCTTCGATGATGAGCGGCAGGTCTACCCGTGTTCCCAGCGTGCTCAGCAGCGGCCCCACTACAGGGATGTCGTCGGTCTTCAAGCGAAAGTACACGCGCACCCCGGCGGTGCTGGCGCGCGTGCCCACCCCGCCGACGGCAATCGAAGGGGGCTCGATTACGCGCACACGGCTCTGCACCCCCAGGATGGGCACATCCAGGCCCAAGTTGATCAGGTTGTCGCCATTGGCGATCATCAGGCTGGTTTGCAGCAGGTCAGTAACCTTGACGTCGGCCAGCAACGCCGACTGCGCATCCGTCACCAGCGACGCATCCAGTACGCCGCCTTCACCGAACAGTTTGATGGGCACATCCAGGGGCGCCAGATCGAGCAGCACGCCGACAATGTCGGACAGCAAACCAATCTGCGCCTGTGCCGTGCCGCTGGTGCGCTGAGCCACCGCCAGCGTGGCATTGAGCAGATCGCCCAGCGATACCGCCTTCAGCGCCGCCAATTCCTCGGGCGTGCCGATGCCGGACAATACCGACAAAGGCAAGCCCAATTGCTGCAACAGGCCCGAGGGCGTCACGTTCAGGTCGAGCAGGCCGGCCGAATCCAGCACGCTCAACTGCGCGGGCGTGGCGCCCAGCGATGCCAGCACCTTGCCGAGCAGCCCGTCCGAAGCCAGGCGCAACAGGCGCGACTCCACACTGAACGTCGCCGTGGGCGCGGTATTCGAAGCCACCGCCACGACGCTGACTTCCGTGCCCCCCATCCAGCCGCCGACCACGCTGGGAATCAGGGCGCTGAGCGTCTTGTCGATGCGCACCCGCACCGCGTTGACGCGCCCGCCGGCGGCGGCGTCGGGATCGAACAGGTGCATGCCGGCCGGATCGGCGCGAGTGGGATCCCAGAATTTGCAGTCGACGGTTACGTCTGCGGCCGTGATGGGATCGACAAAATCCGGCACGTTGGCCACCGCGCTGGCCTGGGCCGCGGCGGCGACGGGCGAGGCCGCCGCGCAATCGGACGCGGCCCCGGTGGGCGCCAGCACCTGCACGGCCGACAGGGCCGCCAGGTCAGCCGCCTTCTGCAGTTCGCGCTTCATGTAGAACAGGTAGCCGATCTGTGCCGACAGCAGCACCACCAGGCCGATCAGCACGGCGAACGCCGTCGACACGGCGATAGAGCCGCGCTGGCGGGTGCGCGATGGCGAAAGGCGCAAAGACGGTTTCATATCGGCGGCTGCCCGTTGCGGCGGATTACTTGCTGTCCGTCTTCACCTTCTCGGTGAACCATTGCGGAATGGGCTGGCGGAAGCTCTCCAGGTAGCGGTTCCATGCCGCCGTGGACACCGGCCCCAGCATGGGTAGCGCCCCGCCGGCGCGGCGGCCGTCGGCCTGGGCGGCCAGCAGGCCGCGCGTGACATCGCCGAAGCCTTCATGGCGCTCGGCGGGCGCCGTGGCAGCCGGCGCGCTGGCGGCCGATGCCCTGGCCGGCGCCGCGGGCGCGGCCGCGGCCGGCATCGGCGTCTGCACCTGCCGGACCACCGGGCGGGCGGGCATGGCCTGCGCGGCGGGCGCGGCCGCCGGCGCCGCCACCGCGGCAGGCTGGGCGCCGCCGCCCGTCAGCGGCGCATTCATCTGCGCCGCCGCCGCCCAGGGCAGCGCGGCGGCCAGGACCAGCGGAAGGCGAAGAAAGTATCGGGACATGGTCAGTCTCTTTCAGGTTCGTGAATACGATGGCCGGGCGCCGGGCAATGCCCTACTGCACCATGGGCGGGTTGATCATGCGGTCCATCACCGGCTGCAGCATGGGCATGACCACGTCGCGCCCACTGGACACCTGGGTGGCGCCGTGCGCGCCGGACACCCGCGTCACGTCGCGCACCACGCCCTGGGCGCGCGGCGTACTGCCCGCGCGGCCCTGCGCCTGCATCTGGCTGGCCAGCTGGTAGATCTGGCTGCGCGCGTCCTGCCCCAGGCGGGCGCGGTCCATCAGCTGCTGCGCCTGCACGGCGTTGCCCTCGACCACCAGCAGCAGGGCCATATTGGCCAGCACCTTGGTGTTGGACGGATCGAGTTCGGCCGCCTTGCCCAGCGGCACGCGCGCGCCGGCGCTGTCGCCGGCGCGCAGGCGCGCGTAGCCCAGGTCGCCCAGCATCTGCGCATCGGTGGGGGCCAGCTTGACGGCGTGCTCCAGGTCTTGCGCGGCCTGGGCGTAATCGCCGCGCGCCCCGGCCAGCAGGCCCAGGCCGTGCCAGCCTTGCGCGGCCTGGGCGCCGCCCAGCAGCTTCCGGTAGGCCGCCTCGCTCTGCTCTTGCTGGCCCGTGCGCCGCAGCGCGTCGGCCTGCAGCGCCTCTAATTGGTCGCTGTTGCCAAAGCGCTGGCGATAGGCGTCGATATAGGCCAGCGACGCGAAATACCGCCCCTGGGCCTGGTTTTCACGGATCAGGGCCAACATCAGCTGCGGCTCGGTAGGCTGCTTGCCGGCATCCGGATCGTCTTCGGACTGCCGCATCAAGGCCTGCTCCTGCTGCTGTTGCTGGATCAGCTCCCAGGCCGATTCCATCTTGTTGCTCTGGCAACCGGCCAGCAGCACGGTGCACAGCACCGCGCCCAGCCGTCCATGGGGTCGCGACACGCGCTTCATCACATTCCTCCCGCAATGCGCGACAGCCCGCGCAGCACCGACAAGATGCCCATGCCGCCCGTCACGATCAGCAGCGCGGGCAGCAGGGTCACGATCATCACCCCGGTCATCTTGACCGTCAGGCGGCCGATTTTTTCCTTGAGCTCGAAGCGGCGCTTGTCGCGGATGCGCTGCGCGAACCGGTTCAGGGGTTCCTGCACGGCGCCGCCATGGCGGTCCACCTGCACCAGCAGCCGGCAGATCGCGGCCAGGTCATCGTTGTCGAAGCCCTGCGACAGCCGCGCCAGCGACTGCTCGCGCGTGCGGCCGCGGGCATACACCGCGGTGGCGGCGCCCAGCTCATGGCCCAATACCGGCAGCACCGCCTTGAAATCGTTGACGATCACGCTCAGGCTCTGGTCCACCGACAGGCCCACGCCCTGCAGCAGGCGCAGCAAGTCCACCAGCAGGGGCAATTCTTTCTCGGCTTGCTTCTTGCGCGCCTTGACGCGCCGGGCCAGCAGCCATTTGGGCAGCATGTAGCCCACGGCAAAGCCGATGAACAAGGTAAACACCATGACCATCAGCGAACCCGGCCCGGACCACGCGCGGCGCAGCAGCACGGCCCCCACGGGCAGCGCCAGCGCCAGCCCGAAGCGCAGCGCCACGTAGCGGGCGCGTGCGCCCGCTACGTTGGCATAGCCGGCCAGCTCGATCAGCTTGTTGTCTTCGTCGGGCAGCAGCGATTCCGCCAGGCGGCCTTCGCTCAGGCGCCTGCCCAGGGCGTCGGTACCCTGCGCCAGCGCCGCCAGGCGGCCGGCCGGCTCCGGCTCGCCAGCCGGCCTCGCGGCGCGCGCCGGGTCGCGCCCGGCCAGCGCCTGCTCGACCACGCGCATGCTGCGCGCCTGTCCGCGCAGGCGCCAGGCCATGCCCAGGCCGGCCACCAGCAGCGCCAGGCCCACCAGCAATACCGCCGCGGCCAGCAGGCCTGAAGAAGTGGGAGCGGTCAGAATGTCCATGGCGCCGCCGTCATATGGATTTGGTCATGCGATACAGCCAGTACGAACCCGCGACCTGCAACCCCAGGGCGGCCATCAGCATCTTGAAACCCAGCGCGTCGTCCCACATGTCCATGAACATCGCGTTGTTGGTCAGCATGATGTAGCAGGCGATGCCCAGCGGCATCAGCGCCAGCACCCAGGCCGACAGGCGGATCTCGGCCGACGCGGCCACCAGTTCGCCGCGCGCCTGCGCCACGTCGCGCATGAAGGCGGCAATGCGCTCCAGCACCACATCGCTGCGCCCGCCATACTTCTGGGCCACGCGCACCACGGCGGCCAGCAGGCGCAGTTCTTCGAATCCGTACTGGCGCGCCACGTTGGCCAGGGCGGCATCCAGCTCTTGGGTCGAACGGCTCAGGTGCGCGGCTTTCTCGACCACTTCGCGCAGGGGCTCGTTCGTATTGGCCGCCGCGGCCTGGAAAGCCGCCGCCATGCTGTTGCCGATGGTGATCAGG
This sequence comes from Bordetella petrii, assembly GCF_017356245.1. Classification (NCBI taxonomy): domain Bacteria; kingdom Pseudomonadati; phylum Pseudomonadota; class Betaproteobacteria; order Burkholderiales; family Alcaligenaceae; genus Bordetella; species Bordetella petrii. Next base: position 2,185,828 of record NZ_JAFMZZ010000001.1, on the reverse strand, counting down.
CGCACCATGGTGTCCAGCATTTCGGGCAACTGGTCGAACATGCGCCCCCGGCGCCGGTCGGCGCGCAGCCAGATGTAGAAATACACGGCCACCAGCAGCATGACCGCCGCCACGATGGCCGACACCAGCCCGCCGAACACGGCCGCCAGCAGGACGCCCGCGCACAGGACGGCGGCAATGGCGGTGTACAGCCCGGCGGTCTGCCGCAGGCCGGCGCAGCGCAGCAGGATATCCCAGTGCTCGATGCCGCTGCGCAGCGCCGTGCTGGGCGCCTCGGCGCCGTCGTCGGCCTGCACGCCCGGCTGGCCCTGGCTGAGCTGGCGCTCCAGGAACACCGACGTGGCCTGGCGGCGCTGCCCCTGCCCGGCGCGATGCCATAGCAGCGCGGCCCCCAGAACCAGGGCCAGCGCCGCGGCCGCCAGTACCCATGCGGCGGCCATCAGCGCCTCCGGCCCCAGAAGCCGCCGCCGGACGAATCTTCCTGCGCGGCGACGCTGGCGCGCATTTCATCGCGCAGCTTGGCCAGCTTGGGTGTATGCGGATGCACGCCCAGCCAGTTCCAGGTGTCTTTTTCCTCGCCGTCCGGCGTTACGAACAACTCGTGGCGATACAGTTCCTGGGTGGCGATGACGGTATCGCCCATGCCGGTGACTTCGGTAATCGACAGCACGCGCCGCTTGCCGTTGGGCAGGCGGCCGATCTGCACGATGAAATCCAGCGCGCTGGCGATCTGCCGGCGCAGGCTGTCTTCGCTGCCCTGGAAACCGGCAAAGCCGGCCAGCATCTCGATCCGGTACAAGCATTCGCGCGGCGAGTTGGCGTGAATGGTGGCCATCGAGCCTTCATGGCCGGTGTTCATGGCCTGCAGCATGTCCATGACTTCGGCGCCGCGCACTTCGCCCACCACCACGCGGTCGGGCCGCATGCGCAGGCTGTTGCGGATCAGGTCGCGGATGGTGACCAGGCCGTCGCCGTCGAAGCCGCCCTGGCGCGACTCCAGCCGCACCACGTGCGGGTGGTTCAGCGACAGCTCGGCCGTGTCTTCCACGGTAACCACGCGCTCGTTGGTGGGAATGAAAAACGCCAGCGCGTTCAGCAGCGAAGTCTTGCCCGAGCTGGTGCCGCCCGACACGAGGATATTGCAGCGGTTGGCCACCGCCATGTTCAGCAGCCGGTGGATGTCTTCGTTGAAACTGCCCAGCGTCAGCAGGTCGGCCGGCTTGAGCGGGTCTTTGCGGAACTTGCGGATCGACACCATCGGCCCGTCCACGGCCAGCGGCTCGATCACCACATTCAGCCGGCCGCCGTCGGGCAGGCGCGCATCCACCATGGGGCTGGATTCATCCAGCCGGCGCCCGATCGGCGCCAGAATGCGCCGCACGATGCGCAGCACATGCTGGTTGTCGGAAAACCCCAGCGATTCGCGCGTCAGCACGCCGCCGCGCGACACGAACACATTGTCGTAGCCGTTGATCAGGATGTCTTCCACCGCGGGATCGGCCAGCAGGTCTTCCAGCGGGCCCAGGCCGGCCAGCTCTTTGGTCAGCGCCGCGGCGATGTGGCGCATTTCGCCTTCGTTGATGGCCACGCGCTTGGTGCGCGCGAAACTGGCCACTTCGATATCGACGAAGTCCTGGATCGCGTCGCGTGCCCAGCGGCCGAATTCGGCGCCCAGTTCTTCGATGCGCGAGAGCAGGTGCTCGTAGGCGGCGCTCTTGACTTCCTGGTAGCGGGCTGATCCGACAAAACTCTTGTCGCTGTCGGGGCCGAATTGGATCGTGGCTGTCATGATCATGTCGGGTCCTGTTCAGTGGGTATGCCGTGGGCCCACTATTCGGCCACCAGCATGCGCCGGTGCACCCCGGGCAGCCAGGTGGCCAGCCAGCTGCCGCGCCCGGCAGCCTGGTGCGTTTCATTGCACAGCTTTTCGGCCAGGGCCTGCACGCCGCGCACGTATACATCGCGCTCGGCATCCTGGTGCAGCAGCCGGCCCTGGTTGGTGCATACCATCAAGGCCAGCGCCCGGTCGGGCAGCGTGCCCACCAGGTCCAGCTGGAACCGGTCGGCGATCTGCTGGGCGGTCATGCCGTAGCGCTCGTCATAGCGGTTGACCACCAGCCCCAGCGAACTGCGCTCGACATGGCGGCGCTCCAGGTCCTGCAGCGTGGCGGACAGGGCCACCAGCGAACTGACGCTCTGGTCGGTGACGAGCCAGGTCGTGTGCGAGGTGCGCGCCAGCGCGGCCACGAAATCCATATTGGAAAACCCGCCCGTGTCGGTGATCATCAGCCCGAAGTGCTGGCGCAGGCGCTCGAACACCAGCAGCGAGTCCGACTGCGACATATGGTTCATCTGGGCCGGATCGCGCGGCAGGGCCATCACGCTCAGGCCGTCGCGCGTATGCGCCATGGCCGAGCCCAGCAGCGTGGCGTCGAGCCGCTGCAGGTTGCGCGCGGCTTCGGCAAAGTCGAAATCGCCGGCCACGTTCACATACAACTGCGCGTCGCCGATGGGCCAGCCCAGGTCCAGCAGAGCCACGCGCGCCGCCAGCGGCAGCGTGGCGTCCGCATCGGCCGGCTTGCGGGCCGCGCCATTCGATTCGGACTGCGCCTGTACGTAGCGGTCTTGCGCGATGCCCGCCAGGTGGGCCGCCAGCGTGCTGGTGCCCACGCCGCCGCGCGCGCCGATCAGCAGCACGTCGCGGCGCGAGCCGCCTTCGGCTCCGCCCAGGCTGGGCATGTCCAGCAGGCGCTGCACGATCTCGCGCACTTCCTGCGGGGCCACCGAAGGGTCGACGAAGTCGGTCACCCCGGCGCGCAGGGCGGCAATGGCGCCCTCGGGCTGGCCCAGCAGGCCCACCGCCACCCGCGGGATGGCGGGCGCCACGCGCGCCAGCGTGCGCGCCAGGTCGGCCGAGCGCAGCAGCTTGCCCGGGTCATTGCCGGCCAGCGTGAAGTCCAGGAAGATGATCTGCGGATCGATATCGGCCAGCCGCCGCCCCAGCTGCTCGACCGACGGCGACTCCTGGGTCAGCACGCCCATGGGGCCCAATGCCTCGACCAGCTGCGCGGCCACGCCGTCGCCCTGCGAGCAGAAAAGAAACCGGATGCCGCTCTGCAGCCCGGGCAACTCTGTGGAATAAGCCTTCATATCCTTCACCGCGAAAAACCCGGCACTTGTTGGCCGCCGGCAGGCCCCATCAGGTAATAGCCCCAGGCATTGGTCATGGACTCGGGCCGCTCCTGCCGTTCGCCGGGCAGTGGCAGGGCCACGCCGCGCGCAATCGGCCGCACCAGCCGCGGCGTCACCACAATGACCAGCTCACGCTCCTCCTGCGAATACTCGATGCCGCGGAAGAACGCGCCGATGATGGGCAGCTCGCCCAGGAACGGCACTTTGTTCACCGACGCCTTGGTCTGGCGCGACACCAGCCCGCTGATGACGAAGCTTTCGCCGTCGCCCAGTTCGATCATGGTGTCGGCCCGGCGCGTGCGCAGCGCCGGGATCAGGGTGGCGGTCTCGCCGTTCAGGATGGGAATGCCGTTGACGTAGTCCAGTTCGCTGGCCTCGGGCGCCACTTTCAGCGCGATGCGGTCGCGCGACAGCACGGTGGGCGTCACCGTCAGCCCGATGCCGAACGGCTTGAACACTACGTTCTGCGTGCCCAGGCCGCCCGATTCGGGGATGGGGATTTCGCCGCCCGCCAGGAAGCTGGCGCTCTGGCCGCTGAGCGCGACCAGCGTGGGTTCGGCCAGCACGCGCGCCATGCCGTTGCTTTGCAGCAGGCGCAGCGTGGCGCCGAAATGGTTCGAGTCGAACAGCAGGCTGAAGCCGTCGCTGAGGATGCCGCGGGTGCCCAATGCGCCGGGAACGGCAAAGCCATCCGGCGAGGTGCGCACGCCGAACCCCCAGCCGCCCGCGCTGCCCGTCATCGACAGGCCCACCTGTTTCATGACCGAGCGCGATATTTCCACGACCTTGACTTCGACCTGCACCACCCCGCCGCTGCCGGCGGTGGCCACGTCGACGACGTTCTTGTCGCCCACCGCGGCGGCGGCCGCCGCCACCGAGCTCTGGTGCGACAGCGCCGAAGACGCATGGCCCGACACCAGCGCATGGGTGCCCGCCACATCCACATTGGCGCCGCCGGACTCGCCGCGGCGCGCCAGTTCCGCCTGCACCGCGCCCACCACGCGCACCGTCCAGGCCATGGGCATACGGCTGTTGCGGGCCCAGACCTGTACCTGGGTGGTGCCGGCCTGCTTGCCGATCAGCATGACCGCGGCCGGCCGGCCGGCCGCCGCGGGCAATATCTTGACGTCGGCCACATCCGGGTCGGCTACCGCGATGCGGGTGGGCGTGCCCTGCAGGGGCAGCAGCTCCTGCCCTTTGACGGGCAGCGAGATTTCCTGGGCGGCGGCGGGCGCCGCGGCCGGCTTCGCCGGCTGGGCCTGGCTTGCAGCGGGCGCGCCGTAGAAGGCGCCGGCCATGGCCAGCGCGGTGCAGATCAGAGAGGCGCGCATACGGGGTTTCATCAGAGTCGACATGGTGGATAGTGGGCCGGTGTGATCTGGCTGGATATTCAATAGCGCACGCGCTGCGCACTGTCGCCGCGCAAGATCTCGATCGAGCGCCCCCCGCCGCCCGACGAGGCGCCGGCGGAACGCTTGACCGGCTGCGGCGCCGGCCCGTCCAGCTGCGCCAGGCTGTCGCCCGCGTAAGCGCGGTTGACGCCGTCGGCCAGCGCGGCGCGCTGTTCGGCGGTAAGGTCTTTGCGGGCCGAGATGACCGGCTGGCGCGGCGCGAACAGCTCGCGGTCGGGCAAGGTTTCGTCGTCCGGGGCGCGCAGGGCCAGTTGCAGGTGGCCGGAACGGCTGGCTAGCAGCAGTTCGTTCACGCGTTCCACGGGCACCGCCAGCAGCGCCGAACGGGCCGGCGGCGCGGCCACCGGGCGCTGCACCGCCGGCTTGTCGGCCTCGACCGGCGGGCCATCGATGGATTGCGCCCCGTACGCCAGCACCCGCACGCGCGACTGCAGCAGACGCACCTGGCTGCCCTGCACTTCCTGCCCCTTCTGCAGCGAGAAGAACACATCCACCAGGTCGCCCGGCATGACGCGATTGCCCGCGCCCACGATTTCATCCACCGGCACGGCCACGGCGCGTTCGCCTTCATGCAGCTGTCTGGCCAGGCCTTGCGCCAGCATCTGGCTGGTAACGGGTTCACCCGCCGCGATGTCCAGCCGCACCACTTCGCCCACCAGCGCTTCCGGCTGGGCATAGCCCTGGCTCAACGCCACCGGCCATTGCTGTACTTCCAGCATGCTTGCATCCAGGCGCGTGCCCGCCTGCAGCGCCTTGGCCGCCAGCACCACCGGGTGGCTGGCCTGCGGCGCCGCCGGCCGGGCCGGCGCGGGCGCCGCGGCCACTGGCGCGGCCGCGGGCGCCGGCGCCGGGCGGCTGGCCAGGTAATAAGCCAGTGCCGCCAGAACAATGCCTGCCGCCAGCAAGACAGCGGCGAGAATCTTACTTACGCCGGTCATAGCGGCTCCTGTGTGATTTGAATGGTGGCGTGGGCGGACAGCGTCTTGGGAATCAAGGTGTCGCCCTCACTGCGGATAACGAGCCCCAGCAGGCCCTGGAACGATTTGAGCAAAGGCCATTGGGCGACGTCGTACTGCAGCACCACGCTCATGCAGCCCACTGCCGTGCCCCCCACCGCTGTCCAGGCGCAGGGAAACGGCGCCGCGCCGCGGTTGCATTGCACCTGGGTGCCGGCGCCGAACACGCTGACCGCGGCATCGCAGGCAACTGCCTGGGCGTCGGGCAGGCCCTCGTAGCGGGCCTGCAAGCCCGCGCGCGCGCCCTCGCCCGCGGCCGCCGACAACTGCTGCTGCGCCCAGAAAATGGCGCCATAGCCGACAATGGCCAGCAGGATCAGCAGCAATACTGTCAGCACCATGGCGAACTCGATGGCCGCCACGCCCCGCTGGCGGCCGGCAAGACGATCGAGGCTGGGAAAGCGTCGCGCCGCCATGTCAGCTTCCTGCGCTGGTGGCCAGATTGCTCAGGCGCACGGAGGCCCGCGCCTGCAGTTGCGCGGGCACCATGGCCTGCCGCAGCAGGGGCAGATTCGGGATCAGCGGATGTTCTCGGTAAGGGAAGCTGACAATGACTTCGATCTGGTCATCGGCCAGGGCCGTGCCGCTGCATGTGGCGCCGCCGGTGGCGCTCAAGGCGCCGCCGACGCCGCACACCGCCACGGCCAGCGGCGCGCCGGAAACCGTGGTGAGCCAGTCGGCCTGCTGCAGCGCGGTGCTGCGCGCGGCCTCGGCGCGCAACTGCATATGGCCGGCGCCGGGCTGCCACTGCAGCGCCCTGCGCGCGCCATCCTGCGCCGCCAGAATCAGCGACTGCTGGGCGGTGAAGATCATGCCGTACATCATGATGCCGTACAGCACCAGGAAGAACGCTATGAAGACCATCGCGAACTCAAGAGCATATACGCCACGCTGAGCGCGCCTATGGCCAGATAGCCGGCATACGGCACCTGGCGCAGGCGATGGGGCGGCACCCACCAGCGCGCCGCGAGCAGGTACAGCGCCGCATGCGCGCCCGCCAGCAGGCTGCCCGCCGCCAATACCAGCATCAGGTTCAGGGGCCCGAAAGCGAAACCATAGGTGGCGATGACCTTGATGTCGCCCGCTCCCATCACGCGATGCCGCCACAGCGGCACGAACGGCAGCGCCAGCAGGAAGCCCGCCAGGGCCATGCCCCACCCCGGCCACGGCGGCGCGTACTGCCATCCCAGGCCCGACGCGGCCGCGATCGCCCACAGCAGCTGCAGGCAGAGCGCGCCGGCGATCAGCACATTGGGAATCCGCCGGTGCCGCCAATCGGCGTGCACCAGCGCCAGACTCCACAGGATGAACAACACCCACCACAACGATTCCCCTAGGGACAACACGCCACCTTTGCGTTCGCTACGCTTGCGCGGTACTCGTATCAGCCCGAGGTCGTTCCTGTTCCCGTTCCCGAAGTGCCTGTCAGGCCATCCAGTTTGGTGGCGATGGTCTTGAAGAACGTCTCCAACCCTCCGGTCAACGCGCTGATCACCGTCGCCAACCCCGCCACCAGCAACGCGGCCAGAATCGCGTATTCCAGCGTGGTCACGCCTTCTTCGTCATTCCAGAACATCAGAAGTTGCTCTTTCATTTCTCTCTCCCATGCGTGCGCATGTTGATACACCCCGGCTGTCGTCGTGGAACAACCCGGCAAGCAGCCACCCGCCCCGGCACGGCCGGGGTTTGCTATCCGCGCCCCAGTGAACCCACGGGCCCATTGCCCGCCGCGGTCCCTGCGGCGCCAGATCCGATCAGCTGGTCCACGCGCTGCGCCAGCTTCTGGCGGAAACGCAGGGACGAGCGGTGCAATTGCCAGCGCAGCAGCGCCAGCACGGCAATCGACAAGACGAAAACCACATACGGCAGCGAAGCGCCGCCGATCAGCAGGCCCGCGAATTCACGCGGCGTGGTGCATACCATGGCGCCCGCCGCCGCGGCGGTGTAATGCATGCCGCACACGGCCATGGCCATGATGGTGGCGGCCAGCGCGCGCTGCCACGTGGTTTGCACATGGAACGCCAGCCACAGCGCCGCGGTGGCCACCACCACGGCGATCAGCACCGAGGCCACGATCAACGGCAGGCTCCACAGAAACAACGCGGGGATGCGCATCGCGGCGATGCCCACGTAGTGCATGGCGGCAATGCCCAGGCCGGCGATCAAGCCGCCCGCCACGCAGCGCAGCGCCGAAAACCGCGCGCGCGCCACATACCACAGCGCAATGCCCGAACACAGCACCGCCAGCAGGAAGCTCAGGGCCGTCAGCCACACCTCGTAGCCCGCGTCGAAGGGCATGGCCTGCGCCTGTATGCCGATGAAATGCATGCTCCAGATGCCGATGCCGCCCATCGCCACCGCCGCGATCCCCACGAATGGCAGCCAGGGCTGGCCGTCTGCGGCCACCGCCCGGATATGGGCCGCGGCGGTCAGCGCCACATAAGCGCCATAGCCGGCGATCAGAAACGAAAGGATCACCAGTCCAGAGGCAAATGACAGCGGAACAATTTCACCGGGGGTCATAAATCCGTCCGTTGCGAGCTACGCCTGTCCCTGCTTGCCTGTTTTTTGATGAAACACGTCAGCAAGTTTCATTTGGAGACTCCAGAAACTAGCTGCGACAAAACAAATTGCATAAGGTCGAAGATAGTCTCAACTATTAACAGACAAATAGCATTAGGGTTATTACGTAATTTATGTTTATATTTCCGACTATCCTAGCTTATCCGGACAATAAGTCCAGATAATGATGAAAAACGTTAATAAAATGCAGCATATACGTTACATATAGGCAAAATTTGCTCAGAGAAACTATATAGAGAAGTGATTTTTGTATATTTTTATTACTTAGTTGCTGGCAAAACTTTTGCAGTATGGCAACATGCAGAAGACTTAATAACTATTCTGTTTCACTTCGCGTGCCAGCCCGCATCGTGGCGAGGCCGCCACATTTTGTTGATTGCGGCCCATGACAGCTTCCCTGCGTACCGGCGTTCTTGTTTCTTCTGCGCTGCTGGCCTTGCTGGCCAGCGCGGCCAGCCGCGCCGACGGTCCGCTGCGCGGCAACCCGGTGGATGCCCTGCCGCGCGTGCAGACCCCGGCCAACACCGGCGCGCCGCGGCCGCAGCCGGCCCTGCAGGCGCCCACGCCGGAACAGCAGGCGGTGCAGGCGCGCCTGGCGCAGCGCATCGTGCCGCGCAACTTCGATGTGTCGGGAGTCAGAACCCTGCCGTTCGACGAGGTGTCGGCCATTCTGACCCCGCTGGCCGGCAAGGAAACCACGGTGGGCGCGCTGGTGGCCGAGGTGAACAAGATCACCGCGCTGTACCGCGACCGCGGCTATCCGCTGTCGTTCGCGCTGCTGCAGAACCAGTCGTTCGCCAATGGCCTGGTGGCGGTGACGGTGGTCGAGGGGTACATCTCGAACGTGCAGATCGATGGCGACATCGGCAACGCGCGCGACCGCCTCGAAAGCCTGGCCGCCCCCCTGCTGGAAGAAAAACCGCTGACGCAGCCCACGCTGGAACGGGTGCTGAACCTGATGCGCACCGTGCCGGGCGTGCGGTTCCAGCCCAAGCTGGACTTGCCGCGCCGCGCCGACGGCGCCACCGAACTGGTGCTGGCCGCCACCCGGCGTCCGGTAACGGCCGATGGCGGCATCGCCGACCTCGGCACAGGCATGCAGCCGCTGGTGAACGTGGCCGGCAACAGCCTCACGCCGCTGGGCGAGCAGGTGAAGCTGACCAGCAGCATTCCGCTCAACAGCGACGATGTCCGCTATGTCGCGGCCCGGATTACCGTCCCGCTGGGCGCCGACGGCCTGGCCCTGCACGTCGACGCCCACCACTACCAGTCGTGGCCGCAGGACGACGCGGTCGAGCGCCTGGGCTATGACCGCGAAGTCACCAACAACCGGGTCGGCGTCGGCCTGAGCTATCCGCTGCTGCTGAACAACCGGCGCTCGCTGGTCGCCACCGCCGGCGTGTACGCGGTCAATGCCAAAGACCGCTACGAAGCGCGCAACAGCGACCGCTGGCTGCAGCAGGACGTGGACGTGCGCGCGGCCACGGCCGAACTGCGCTACCGCGATGTGCTGCCCAGCCGCTCGACCGAAGTCGGCCTGGGCGTGTCGCAGGGCTTCAACGCGGCCGGCGCCGACAAGACGGTCGACACCAACTACGGCTACACCGGCGTGCCCGATGTCAGCCTGAACTTCACCCGCTACAACCTCGACGTGAAGCAGACCTTCACCCTGCCCGCCCAGTTCGGGCTGGTGCTGAACGCCGCGGGCCAGTACACCGACGACATTCTGCCCAGTTCGGAACAGGTGTCGTACGGCAGCTGGCGCTACGGCATGGGCTACCCGCAGGGTGAGAAAAGCGGCGACAAGGGGGTGGGCGTGTCGGCCGAGATCAACCGCCGCTTCGGCATCGGCTGGAAGTACCTGACCAGCGTGCAGCCGTACGCCATGGTCGACTACGCGCGCACCTGGTACAACAACCGCACCGTGCAGAACAACAACCCCGGCCATCTGTCTTCGGTGGGCCTGGGCATGCGCTTCACCGACGACAAGTACTACCTGTTCGACGTGAACGTGGCCAAGCCGGTGGGTTCGCGCACCGTCGACGACGGCGACCGCGACCTGCGTTTCAACGCCAACTACTCGCTGTTCTACGACGCGTTCTGAACGCGCGGCGCGGCCGCCCGCGGCGGCCGCGCCGCCCGCAACGTTACGTAACATCGCCCGGAACGTAACGTCATGTACCCCTGAAACCGTAACATTCGCAGGATGCGCAACGTCCCAAATTTGGGATGTTCACTTTTCAGGGAAAATCTTCGATTCGATTGCTGGGCATTGATTTATAAACAATTTAATTCCAACGCCGCTTTGAATTTCGGGCTGTTTCCAGCCGCTTCAAAAAGTTGGCACGGATTGTGCTTCAAGGGACGTAACCGGCGCATATGTGACGCCGACTCGTCCCCCACAGGAGTGCAATCATGTCTGCGAAATCTTCCGACGTACGTCGCGTTCAACGCGTCCTGGCCAGAACGGCCATCACGGCTGCGCTGGCAGCCGCGCTTGCCGCTTGCGGCGGGGGCGGCGGCGACGGCGACAAGCACGCTTCTTCCGGCCTGCCCGGCGGCGGCGGCGACAACCCCTCTACCGTGCCGGCGGGCCTGCTCGAGACCACGCTGGGCAATACCGGCGATGCGGTCGACAACGTGGCGCCGCTGCAGCTGAGCGACGCGCTGGGCGGCATCGGCAAATCGCTCGACCCCACCCTCGCGCCGGTGGTCGACACCGTTACCGGCCTGACGCAGCAAGTGGGCGCGGCCACCGGCCTGGGCGCGCCGGTTGACGGCGTGCTGACGCAAGTCGGCGGCACGGTCAGCAACCTGGGCGACACCGTTGCCGGCACCGGCCTGCCCGGCGGGCTGGACACCGGCGTAGGCGGCCTGGTCAGCGGCCTGGGCGACACGGTCGCCAGCGCGGGCGACCTGCTCAACGCCAACCCGGACAACCCCCAACCCCTGACTACCGTGCTGGGCAATGCCACCAACGCGGTCGGCGCGCTGACCGGCAGCCTGGCCGGCGACGGCGGCCTGCTCAATCCGGTAACCGGCCTGGTGGGCGGCCTGACTGGCGGCCTGGGCGGCGGCGATGCGCAGCCCATTCTCGAACCGGCCCTGGGCAATGTCGGCTCTACCGTCGACAACGTGCTGCCGCTGGGCCTGAACCCGGCGCTGGGCGGCGTGGGCAAGAGCCTGGACGGCGTGGTCAGCCCGATTGCCGGCCAGCTCGTCGACGTGACCCAGCAACTGGGCGACGCCACCGTGGGCGCTCCCGTGGCCGGCCTGCTGACCCAGATCGGCAGCACGCTGGCCGGCGCGGACGGCACCCTGCCCGACGGTACGCCGCTCGATGGCGTGCTCAGCAACCTGGGCAACGCGGTCGCCAGCGCGGGCGGCGTGCTGCATGCCACGCCGGGTAATCCGAATCCGCTGGGCGCCACGCTGGGCAGCGCGACCGCCGCGGTGGCGTCGCTGACGGGCGGACTGGGCGGCGGCCTGGGCGGCGGCGACGGCGGCCTGCTGGCCCCCGTGACCGGCTTGCTGGGTGGCCTGGGCGGCGGCGACGGCGCCACCGGCGGCCTGCTGGCGCCGGTGACCAATCTGGTGGGCGGCCTGACCGGCGGCCTGGGTGGCGGCGCCGGCGGTGACGCGGGCGGACTGCTTTCGCCGATTACCGGCCTGGTGGGTGGCCTGACCGGCGGCCTGGGCGGCGGCACGGGCGGCAGCGGCGGCGCCGGCGGCGGCCTGCTGGCTCCGGTGACCAGCCTGGTGGGCGGCCTGACGGGCGGCCTGGGCGGCGGCGCCGGCGGCGATGCCGCGGGCGGCCTGCTGGCTCCGGTTACCGGTCTGGTCAGCGGCCTGACCGGCGGCCTGGGTGGCGACACGGGCGGCGGTTCGGGTAGCGGCGGCAGCGGCGGCGCCAATGGCGGCCTGCTCGGCGGTCTCCTGGGCGGCGTCCTGGGCGGCCTGGGCGGTGGCGCCAAGTAAACCGGATCGGCGGACAACGGAGCGTGAACCCATGTTGCACCTGGATTCTGCGATACACCTTAGCCGCCCTTCCGCATCGGTTTCCGAAAGCGACGAGACACGGCCTGGCATGATAGATGACATCTCATTGATGCTCGGGCGGCAGTTCGCCGCCTACACGGCAGCCTGCCAGGCCGCCTTGTCCGAAAAGATGGGAATTGCGCTGGCCGACCTGAAAGCGCTGGACCTGGTGCTCGAATTCGAGTCCCTGCCCACCGGCCAGCTGGCGCAATTGATGGGCATCAGCCCGGGCGGCGCCACCGCGCTCATCAACCGGCTGGAAGCAGCCGGCTATGTCGAGCGCGGCCGCCATCCGCTGGACCGGCGGATCATCGTGATCCGGCCGGTCGACGAGCAGTGCCGCGCACTGCTGGCCGAACGCCATGCCATCGCCCGCGAAGTCGCGCTGCTGTCGCGCAACTTCGATACGGCGCAATTGGAAACGGTGCACAGCTTCCTGGCCCAGTGCCTGAAAGCCTTGCGGCACGACACGCGGGTATGGCTGGAAACCCGCCACGTGCACGGGCTGGACGACTGAACGGCCCCTGGTTCGGAGCCGGCCGCCGACGCGGCTTAGCGCGCCGGCCCGAACGCCAACCGAGGGACCGCCGCCAGCAGGCGGCGGGTCATCTCGTGCCGCGGCGCATGCAGTACCGCATCGGCGCTGCCTTCTTCGACGATGCGCCCTTCGTGCATGATGGCGATGCGATCGGCCAGGTATTCCACCACGCCGAAATTGTGCGTGATGAACAAATAGGCGATACCCAGCTCGGCCTGCAATTCGCGCAGCAGATCCAGTATCTGCGCCTGCACCGATACGTCCAGCGCCGACGTGGGCTCGTCGCAGATCAGCACTTTCGGCTCTACCGCCAGGGCCCGCGCGATCGCGATGCGCTGGCGCTGGCCGCCGGAAAATTCGTGCGGATAGCGGCTGGCGGTATCGGCCGGCAGCCCCACGCGCTGCAGCAGGTAGCGGGTGCGCTCGCCGCGGGCGGCTTCGTCAAGCTCGGGCCGCAGCGAGGCAATGCCCTCGTCCAGGATGTCGCCCACGCGCATGCGCGGATTCAGCGACGCATACGGGTCCTGGAACACGATCTGGATGTCCTGTCGCAGGCTGCGCAATTCGCGGCGGCCGGCGCGCAGCAGGTCGCGCCCGCGCAGCAGCGCGCGGCCCCGCACCCTGGCGCCTTCCACCAGCCGCAGCAGGGCCTTGCCGGTGGTGGTCTTGCCGCAGCCCGATTCGCCCAGCAGGGCCAGGGTTTCGCCGGCGCGCAATGAGAAGGTGACGCCATTGACGGCGCGCACCCACGAATCGATGCGCCGCAGCAGCCCCTTGCGCACCGGGTAGTGCACCAGCAGGTCTTGCACGTCCAGCACGATATCGCCGGCCGGCGCCGGCGCAACCGTGGGCGCGCCGGAAGCGCCGCCGGCCAGGGGCCGGCCGCGTTTCTGGTAGGTGGGAATCGCGTCGAACAACTGGCGCGCGTAAGGGTGGCGCGGCGCCTCGAAAAAAACCTGGGCAGGCGCGCTTTCGACGATTTCGCCGCCGCGCATCAGGGCCACGTGCCTGGCCACATTGCGCACCACCGCCAGGTCATGGGTGATCAGCAGGATGGCCATGCCCATTTCGCGCTGGATATCGGCCAGCAGGTCCAGCACCTGCGCCTGCACCGTGACATCCAGCGCGGTGGTGGGCTCGTCGGCGATCAGCAGCGCGGGCTCGGCCGCCAATGCGATGGCGATCATCACCCGCTGCTTCTGCCCGCCCGAAAACTGGAACGGGTAGTCGTCGATGCGGCGCTCGGGCTCGGGAATGCCCACGCGGCGCAGCCATTCGACGGCGCGGGCGCGGGCGGCGGCGCCGCGCAGCGGCGTATGCGCCACCAGGGTTTCCAGGATCTGGTCGCCCACCCTCATCACCGGGTTGAGGCTGGTGGAAGGTTCCTGGAAGATGATGCCGATGCGCCCGCCGCGCACGCCGCGCATGGCGCTTTCGGGCAGCTGGTTCAGGTCCTGGCCGTCCAGCGCGATCTGCCCTTTTACGATGCGGCCGGCATCGGGCAGCAGGCGCAGCAGCGCCAGGGCCGTGATGCTTTTGCCGCAGCCCGATTCGCCCACCAGCGCAAAGGTTTCGCCGCGCTCGATGGCCAGCTGCAGGCGCTTGACCGCATGCGTCAGGCCGGCGTCGCCCGCGATGTCCACGTCCAGGCCGTCTACCGCCAGCAGGGCATGACTGGAATGGCTCATCGCGGCGCTCCGGTTTCGGCGGCGGCAGGCGCCGTGTTGCCGCCCGGCCGGCCGGGCCGGTAGCGGCGCGCGCGCGGGTCGAAGGCCTCGCGCACCGCGTCGGCGAACAGATTGGCCGCCAGCACCAGCGCCAGCATGAACACGAACGCGGTCAGCAGGTTCCACCACACCATCGGATCGCGCGACATCTCGACGCGCGCGCGGTCGATCATGGAGCCGAACGAATTCATGCTGGGATCGACCCCGATGCCCAGGTAGGACAGCACGGCCTCGTAGAGCACCAGCCCGGAAAATTCCAGCACGGCGGTGATCAGCACGATATGCATCACGTTGGGCAGCAAGTGGCGGCGCATGATGCGCCAGTGCGACACGCCGAAGGCGCGCGCGGCCTGCACGTACTCTTGCTCGCGCAGCTTGAGCGTTTCGGCGCGCAGCAGCCGGCACAGGCCCGACCAGCCGGTCAGGCCCAGAATCATGCACAGCAGGAACAGCCGCAAGTCGGCGCGCGCCGCGGAAGTGTCGAACAGGTCGGGGTGGCTGTCGATGTACACCTGCATCATCAGCGCGCAAGCCGCCACCAGCAGCACGCCCGGAATGGAGGTCAGCGTGGTGTACAGGTACTGGATGGCATCGTCGATCTTGCCCTTGAAATAGCCGGCCGCGATGCCGAAGCCGATGGCCGGTGGCAGCATGGCCAGCGAAGTCAGGCTGCCGATGACCAGGGCCGTGCGCACGCTTTTCAGGGCCTGCCAGAGCACGTCGTTGCCGGTGCGGTCGGTGCCGAACACATGGTAGCCGCTGGCCAGGCCGGCCACCGCCCCCACCACCACGCACAGCAGCGCGTAGGTGATCCACACGGCGCGCCAGGGCGCGTCGGTACGCGCCCGCGCGATATCCGACGCGGCTCGCCGCCATCCGCCGCGGGCGCGCGCCAGCGCGGCGCACAGCAGCGCGCCGCCTGCCAGCGCGGCCGCCACGCCGCCGGCCAGGCCCCAGGCCAGGCGCCGCAGCACGTCGCCCGCCAGCTGGGTTTCGGGGTCGTCCAGGTGCGCGCCGCCGCTGCGCAGGCGCGGAAAATCGCGCACCGGATGGCCGTCGATGAGTTCGGTTTCTTTGGTGAACTGGCGCGCGGCCAGCGGCGCGGAATAGGTTTTTTCGGGGCGGGCCAGCACGGTGCCCGCCAGCAGCCCGTCCAGCGCCGACTGCACCGCCGGGGCGTAGATGGGCGGCGCGCCGGCCGGCGTGCCGGGCACGGGCGGCAGCTGCGGCCGGTAATGGACCGAGTCCAGCAGCCCCACCACCACGAACGCGGCCAGCACCACCGCCGAGCACATGGCCGGCGCATCGCGGCCCACCTGCGTCCAGGTGGCGCGCAGCGTGCGGCTGCGGCGCACGCGCCACAGGTATCCCAGCGCGCCGGCCACCATCAGGAACAGCGCGACATCCGTCCACAGGAACACGAACTTGGGCATGGCGGTCACTCGAAGCGCACGCGGGGGTCAGCCAGCGTGTATGAAATATCGGCCAGGATCAGGCCCACGATATACAGGGCCGAGCCCAGGAACACCATGGCCCGCACGATGGAGAAATCCTGCGCGTTGATGGCGTCGATGGTGTAGCTGCCCAGCCCCGGAATGCCGAAGAACGATTCGGCGATCAGGCTGCCCATGAACAGCAGCGGCAAGGCCGACACCGTGCCGGTCAGGATGGGCAGCATGGCGTTGCGCAGCACGTGGCGCAGCAGCACCACGCGTTCGGCCAGGCCTTTGGCGCGCGCGGTGCGCACGTAGTCTTTGCCGACTTCTTCCAGGAACAGCGCCCGGTAAAAGCGCGCCTCGGGGCCCAGGCGCGACACGATCGCCACCAGCACCGGCAGGGCCAGGAACTTGATGGCGTCCAGCCCGCCGGCAAACCCCGAATACGGCACTAGCCGCAGCACTTTCGAAAACAGCCACTGGCCGGCAATGATGTAGAACAGGCTGGATATCGACAGCAATACCACGCACAGCACCACGCCCCAGAAATCCAGCCGGGTGGCCCGGAAGTACACCAGCAGCAGCGAGAACACCACGCTGGCGAACAAGCCCAGGAAGAAGGTGGGGATGGCCAGCGCCAGGCTGGGGCCCATGCGCATGCGGATCTCGCGGCCGATGTCGCGCCCCGCGTCCGAGGCGCCGAATTCCAGCGCCAGCAGCGGCACCGAGCGCTGGTAGAACACCGTGTCGGTCAGCCGCTGCGTGCCCTGCGCCTGGGTGTTCACGAACAGGGGCTTGTCGTAGCCGTGTTCGGTTTTCCAGCGTTCGATGGCTTCCTGGCTGACGCGCTGCCCGCCGATGGCCAGGCGCGCCATGTCGTCGGGCGTGTTCACGGCAAAGAACAGGATGAACGTGAACAGGTTCACGCCGATCAGGATCAGCACCCCGTACAGCAGGCGGCGGATGACGTAGCCGATCATGGCTGGTGCTCCTTGGAAGGGGCGGGCCGGGCGCTGGCGCCGAAGGCGGTTTGCCGTTCACGCCGCTTCAGCGTCACATACGACGGCCAGATCGCCAGCGCCAGCACGATGGCCAGCAGCGCCAGCGGCCACCAGCGCGGCGTGTTCCATTCGTGCACCTTGCGCACCCGCAGCGCGGGGTCGATTTTCACGTACTGCAGGGTGTTGCGCACCATCTGCGTGGGCTTGGCATTGCCCACCCACTGCTGGTAGGCCCCGCCCGACATGGGAAAGAAGCCGAACATCCAGGGCGCGTCGCGCTGCACGATGGCCACCATGCGGGCGATGACCGCCTCTTTCTCGGGGCCGTCGTCCAGGTATTTCATTTGCTCGAACAGCCGGTCGTATTCGGGGTTGGCATAGTTGGCGGCGTTTTCGCCGCCATGCCTGGCCTTGCCGTTGGGCCCGTACAGCAAGAACAGGAAGTTCTCGGCATCGGGGTAGTCGGCCACCCAGCCCCAGAAGAAAATCTGCGCGGTGCCGCGCTGCATCTTGTCCTGGAAGCGGCTGTAGTCGGTGGAGCGCACGTCCATCTGGATGCCGATCTTGGCCAGCTGGCGGCGCATCCAGTCGAACTGCGGGTTCGAGCCGCCGCCGGTCATGGCGTCGTAGTACAGCACCAGGGGCGCGCCGGTTTCGGCGTTGCGCCCGTCGGGGTAACCGGCTTCGGCCAGCAACTGGCGCGCCGCGTCCAGCGGCTTGCGGCGGGGCTTGCCGTCGACCAGGTCGTACACCACCGGGTTGATGCCCTCGGGCGGTTCGCGGTAGCCCAGCACGCCAGGCGGCACCGGGCCGTACGCCACCATGGCCTGGCTGTTCTCGAATACGGCCACGTATTCTTCCCAGTTGAAAGCAATGCTGATGGCCTGGCGCAGCTTGCGGTTTTTTTCTTGCTGCTCGGGCGTGTCGCCGCGCCCGACCACCGGATCGAGCCAGTTGAAACCCATGTACCAGCTCGAGGTTTCGATGGCGGTGGGCAGCTGGATGCCGTGGTCGCGATAGCGCCGGGCCTTGTCGGGCGAATCGCTGGCCGCCACCAGCATGGCCACGCCGTACTCGCCGCGCTCGACCTGGGGCATGTCGTAGTAGCCCTGCATGAACTTGCCGGTCAGGGGCACGGCTTCTTTCTCGACGCTGAACACCACGCGGTCGACGAACGGCGTGGGCTTGCCGCAATCTTCAAGCAGGCCGGCGGCGCGGTCGGCCGGCTCGCCTTCGCAGGGATAGGGCTCGCCGCGGAAGTTCGGGTTGCGGGCCAGCACGTGCCGGCGGTTCTGCACCGATTCGGCCAGCAGATAGGGGCCGGTGCCCACCGGCCAGGTATTCAGCGACAAATCGTGCTCGGCCATGCCCGGCTGGCTGTAGAAGCGGTCCGCTTCCCAGGGAATGGGCGCGGTGAAGGTCATGGCCAGCCAATACTTGAACTGCGGATACTTGCCCTTGATGCGGATGCGCAGGGTGTGCGGGTCGAGCGCCTGCACGCCGTCGAAGCCGTCGCCTTCGCGCAGGTCGAGCCAGGGCAGGTCGCGCTGGCCGGGCGGCAGGCCGCGCCGCAGTTCGGCGTCGCGCGCCCGCAGGCGCTTGCCGTAGTCTTGCATGCCCAGCACGTAGTCGGCCATGACCGAATAAATGGGCGAAGCCACGCGCGGGCTGGCCAGGCGGCGAAAGGCGTAGACGTAGTCGTCGGCGGTGAGCTCGCGCGTGCCGGTCTTGGGAAAATCGGGCACATAGAACTTGTCGTCGAGCTCGCCGGGCTGCAGCGGAAAATAGCTGTAGCGGCCATCGGCCTCGCGCGCGAAGGCCGGATGCGGCTGGAACAGAATGCCGGGCCGGATGGGAATGTCGTAAACGCTTTCGGCCACCTGCTGGCCGGGCGCATCGGGCGGCAGCGCATTGCCCTGCGCGTCGTAATAGCGCGGCGGCGCGATGGCCGCGGCGGCGCGCGGAATCAGTTCGTACGGCCGCTTCAGGTACTGGTACCCGTACAGCGGTTCGTAGATGTTGTAGGTGTACGGGGTTTCGTCGGTGGAATACGAGCGGGCCGGGTCCAGGTACTTGGGCGAACGCTTGACGAAAGCCGTGTAAAGCGTGTTTTCGGCCAGGGCCCCGGTTTCGTAGGGACTATTGATGGGGTCGCGGCTGCAACCGGCCAGCGCCAGCGCCGACACCAGCGCCGCCATCGAGATCCGCAGCCATGCACCCATAAAGCCGTTTCCGTATAGTTATCCCGCATCGAGCCCGGCGCACAGCATAGCAAAGGCTGCCCGCGCACCCCAGCCGGGCCGCCCTGAACCGGGCCGGGGTTTTCATCTTGGACCGGGGGCTAGCAGCGCTGGTTCCGCCAGCACTCGTAACGCCATTTCCAGGGCTCGGTGGCGCCGCCCTGCCCCCACAGGCCGCTGCGGGCCTGGCGGGCCTGCTGCTGCAGGCCGCGCATGGCCGCGTCGTTCAGGTAGTCGCCGCGCCGCGCGGTATAGGCCCAGGCATAGCCCGCGGCCACCTGGGCCCGGTTGGCCGAATTGCCGTCGGGCAGCATCAGCGCGCACACATCGCGTTCGAATTGATCTTGCTCATAGCATTGCGCGGTCAGTGTCTTGCCGCCGACCAGTTGTTCCAGGTGCCGCCGCGATGCGTCGGCATAGGGCTGGCCGGGCTCCTGCGCGCTGTGCCCCGCTTCCGGCGCATCGATGCTGTCCAGGCGGACGCGGTGCTGCCTGCCGCCCACCCGCAGGGTGACCGTGTCGCCATCGGCCACTTTGGTAACCGTGCCCGTCAGGGTATAGCGGCCCGGCGGCACGGCCTGGCCGGCGCGGGGGGAATCGGCCGTGGCCGCCGGCTGGGATGGCTGCCGGGCCGGGGCCGAAGCCGGGGCCTGGGCCGGCGGCTCGTTGCGGCTGCCCTGGAACCAGTGCACCAGCGCGGCGGCCAGCGCCACGCCCAGCACGCCGCCCAGCCGGCGGCCCAGACGGCCGAAGGAAAACTGCCTGCGCAAGATGGAAAGGCCCCGAAAAGAATCGATGGCGTGCAGTGTGCCACATCGCGCCCGCCCCCGGTTACACCTGGGCAGGCGTCAGGCTCCGCAAGGTGCCTGACACCTCATCGCCTGGCTCCGTCACAGCCAGCCGGATTTGCGGAACCGCCAGTACAGCACGCCGCACGCCGTCGCGATGCCGGTCAGCGTAAGCGGGTAGCCCCAATGGGTTTTCAGTTCGGGCATGAATTCGAAGTTCATGCCGTAAATGCCGGCAACCGCGGTGGGCACGGCCAGGATGGCGGCCCAGGCGGCCAGCCGGCGGGTGATGTCGTTCTGCTGAGTCTGCGAGATCATCATGCTGGCCTCGAACGCGAACGCCAGGGCCTCGCGCAGCCCGTTGATCAGTTCGTCCACGCGCAGCACGCGGTCGGCCACCACCGAAAAATACGGGCGGGCATTGGCGTCGACCGCCGACATGTCCATGGTGGCCAGCCGGCGGCAGATCTCGGCCAGCGGCGCGATCACGGTATGGATGCGCAGCAGGTCGCGGCGGCGCCGATACAGCTTGCGGATATCGGAATCCTTGGCGCCGCGGATCAACAGCTTTTGCTCGGCTGATTCGACCACGCTTTCCAGTTCGCCCGCGGCCGCCACGTAATGGTCGATCAGCAGGTCGAGCAATTCCGAGGCCACGTAGTCGCTGCCGCGCCGCAGCAGGTCGGGCGCGGATTCCAGGCGCTCGCGCAGCGCACTGTAGTTGGTGGTGGCGCCGCGCCGCACCGTCAGCAGGAACCCGCGGCCGATCAGGATCTGGGTTTCGCCGAAGACCGGCCGGCCCTGGTCGATTTCAACGGTAATGGCCACCACCAGCACACAATGGCCGAAGTCGATGATCTTGGGCCGGCGGTGCGGTTCGAGCATTTCGTCGCGGGTCTTGGGCCGGATGCCCAGGTCGTCGGCCACTTGCCGCAGCACTTCGGTGCAGGGGTTGCGCAGCCCGATCCACAGCAGGTTTTCATCCTGGCAGGTGTACGACTTGATGTCTTCCAGGGGCACGTCGTGCGAACGCCGGCCCTGCACATACGCCACCGACGCCACCACTTCGCTTTCAGGCGGCGCAACGGGTTGGTCTTGCGGCATGCATGCCTCCGCTTGAATCGCGCCCGGCGCCGGGCGCCGGACGATCGGGGCATGATAGCTCAGTTGGCTTCGATCAGCCGGTTGATGCGCAGCGCAACCAGCGTGCAGACGGCGCCCGAAATCAGGTAGGCGCTGGTGGCGATCAGGCCGAATTTCATGGACAGCCCCAGCGCGACCAGGGGCGCGAACGCCGCGCCGAACAGCCAGGCCATGTCGGTGGTGAGCGCGGCCCCGGTGTAGCGGAAGTGCATGGAAAAATTCGACGTCACGGTGCCCGACGCCTGGCCGTACGACAGGCCCAGCAGCACGAACCCGCACAGAATGAAGGTGTTTTCGCCCAGCGCGCCGCCGGCCAGCAGCCACGGCGCGGACAGCGCGAACAGGCCGATCAGCGCGGCCAGCGTGCCCAGCGTTCTGCGGCGCCCGAAATGGTCGGCGATCCAGCCGGAAGCGATCGTGGCCACGAAGCTGACGGCCGCGCCCACGATCTGCACGCTTAATATGCTGACCAGCGAGCGTTCGCCGTGCAGGCTGATCCACGACAGCGGGAAAATGCTGACCAGGTGGAACAGCGCATAGCTTGCCAGGGCCGCGAAAGCGCCGATGAAGACGTTATAGGCCTGCTCGTCGATCACCTGGGAAACGCGGATGGGCGAGAGTTCGCGTTCTTCGAGCAGCCGGGTGTATTCCTCGGTAAGCACCAGCCGCAGCCGCGCGAACAGCGCCACTACGTTGATCGCGAATGCCACGAAGAACGGATAGCGCCAGCCCCATTCGAGCAGGTCCTGGGTGCTGAGCGTGCTGAGCAGGTACAGGAAGATCGCGCTGGCCAGCATGAAGCCCACCGGCGCGCCCAGCTGGCCCAGCATGGCGTACCAGCCGCGCCGGCCCGGCGGCGCGTTCAGCGCCAGCAGCGACGGCAGGCCATCCCACGAGCCGCCCAGGGCAATGCCCTGCAGGCAGCGGAACACCGACAGCAGCGCAATGGCCATGGGGCCGATCGCTTCGTAGCTGGGCAGGAACGCCATGCCCACAGTAGAAGTGCCCAGCAGGAACAGAGCCAGCGTCAGTTTGGTGCCCCGGCCCCAGCGGCGCTGCACCGCCATGAAAATGGCGGTGCCGAACGGCCGGCAGATGAAGGCGAAAGAAAAGATCGCGAACGACCACAGCGTGCCGTACAGCAGCGGCTCGAACGGAAAGAAAACGTGTGGGAAAACGGCAACACAAGCAATGCCGAAGACGAAGAAGTCGAAGTATTCGGATGCCCGGCCGATGACCACGCCTACCGCGATTTCTCCCGGCGCAACGTTGGCGTGGTCCGACTCTTGGGCGGATTGAGGATACTGCATCGCGGTACTGGACATACGATGACTCGCTCCGTCTGTGGTGGGAAACAGACTGCCCCGATCAGGCGACTACGGGGCTGCCGGCCGCTCCACGAATCGAACTGACTTCCTTTTTACTCTAGATTTTTCAAAGCTTCCAGAGTAGGGTTGCAAATATTCTTTGAGGGTGGGCCATATCCTTAGGGGGATTGCATGTCCGTGCCGTTTTTCAGAAAACTAAAAGCCGCACTGATCCTTCCCGTACTCGGCGCGCTGGGCGGCTGCAGCAAAGCGGTGCTGCTGTCGCCCTCTGGCGATGTCGCCTGGCAGTTGCGCGACATCATCCTCGTTTCCACCGGACTGATGCTGCTGATCATCGTGCCGGTCATCGCCGCCACGCTGTGGTTCGCCTGGCGCTACCGCGAAAGCAACGCCGAAGCCACCTACACCCCCGACTGGGACCACTCCACCATTCTCGAGCTGCTGATCTGGGCGGCGCCGCTGCTGATCATCATCGCGCTCAGCGCGCTGACCTGGGTCAGCACCCACCAGCTGGACCCCTACCGGCCGCTTTCCCGCATCGGCGCCGACCGGCCCGTGCCCGCCGGCGTCAAGCCGCTCGAAGTGCAGGTGGTGGCGCTGGACTGGAAATGGCTGTTCCTGTACCCCGAGCAGGGCATCGCCACCGTCAACGAAATGGCCGCGCCGGTCGACCGCCCCATCGAATTCAAGATCACCGCGTCCAGCGTGATGAACTCGTTCTACATTCCCGCGCTGGCCGGCCAGATCTACGCCATGCCGGGCATGCAGACCCGCCTGCATGCCGTCATCAACCACCCCGGCGTGTACGACGGCTTTTCGGCCAACTACAGCGGCGCGGGCTTTTCCCAGATGCGCTTCAAGTTCCACGGCCTGTCGCAAGCCGACTTCGACAAATGGGTGCAAACCGGCAAGGCGTCCGGCAAGGCGCTGGACCGCGCCGCCTACCTGCAGCTCGAACAGCCCAGCGTGGCCGCGCCGGTGCAGCGCTTCGGCACGGTGGAATCCAGCCTGTACGACGCCATCCTGAACCGCTGCGTGCAGCCCGGCGCCCAATGCATGCGCGACATGGCCGGCGCGATCTGCCGGGCGCCCCGGCAGGCGTCCCTGGAACTGCCGCCGCCCCTGGCCGCGCCGCCGGCCATGTAGCCGGCCAGGCCGCCGCCCCACCCCAGCCCAGCTCGACGAACGAATCTTGCAGGAACACAGAAAATGCCAGACCATCCCGTCACCGATAGCCTGTTGTTCGGACGCCTGAGCTGGGACGCGATTCCCTACCACGAGCCCATCCTGGTGGTCACGTTCATCGGCGTGGCGCTGGGCGCAGCCGCCGTGCTGGGCGCCATTACCTACTTCCGCCTGTGGGGCTACCTGTGGCGCGAATGGTTCACCAGCATCGACCACAAGAAAATCGGCATCATGTACGTGGTGCTGGGCCTGATCATGCTGCTGCGCGGCTTCGCCGACGCCCTGATGATGCGCAGCCAGCAGGCCATCGCCTTCGGCGAAAGCGCGGGCTACCTGCCGCCGCACCACTACGACCAGATTTTCACCGCCCACGGCGTGATCATGATTTTCTTCATGGCCATGCCGCTGGTCACCGGCCTGATGAACTACGTGGTGCCGTTGCAGATCGGCGCGCGCGACGTGGCGTTTCCGTTCCTGAACAACTTCAGCTTCTGGATGACCGTGGTCGGCGCCGTGCTGGTGATGCTGTCGCTGTTCGTGGGCGAGTTCGCGCGCACCGGCTGGCTGGCGTATCCACCGCTGTCGGGCATTCTGAACAGTCCGGACGTGGGGGTGGACTATTACATATGGGCATTGCAGATAGCGGGGGTGGGCACGCTGCTGTCGGGCGTGAACCTGCTGGTCACCATCGTCAAGATGCGCGCCCCGGGCATGAACATGATGCGCATGCCGATCTTCACCTGGACCGCGCTGTGCACCAACGTCCTGATCGTCGTGTCGTTCCCGGTGCTGACGGTGGCGCTGGCGCTGCTGGCGCTCGACCGTTACCTGGGCATGAACTTCTTCACGGCCGACGGCGGCGGCAACGCCATGATGTACGTGAACCTGATCTGGATCTGGGGCCACCCCGAGGTCTATATCCTGGTGCTGCCGGCTTTCGGCATATTTTCTGAAGTCGTGCCCACCTTCTGCCGCAAGCGGCTGTTCGGCTACGCGTCCATGGTGTACGCCACGGTGGTGATCACCGTGCTGTCCTACCTGGTGTGGCTGCACCACTTTTTCACGATGGGGTCCGGCGCCAGCGTCAATTCGTTCTTCGGCATCACCACCATGATCATCTCGATCCCCACCGGGGCCAAGGTGTTCAACTGGCTGTTCACGATGTTCCGCGGGCGCATCCGCTTCGAGGTGCCGATGCTCTGGACGGTGGGCTTCATGGTGACCTTCGTGATCGGCGGCATGACCGGCGTGCTGCTGGCGGTGCCGCCCGCCGACTTCGCCCTGCACAACAGCCTGTTCCTGATCGCGCATTTCCACAACGTGATCATCGGCGGCGTGGTGTTCGGCCTGTTCGCCGGCATTACTTACTGGTTTCCCAAGGCCTTCGGCTACCGCCTGGACTCGTACTGGGGCAAATGGTCGTTCTGGCTGTGGCTGGTGGGCTTCTACCTGGCGTTCATGCCGCTGTACGTGCTGGGGCTGCTGGGGGTTACGCGGCGCATGAACCACTTCGACGATCCGTCGCTGCAGATCTGGTTCCAGCTCGCCGCCCTGGGCGCGCTGCTGATCGCCGGCGGCATCGCGTGCTTCCTGATCCAGCTGTATGTCAGCTTCAAGCGGCGCGAGGAACTGCGCGACCACACCGGCGACCCCTGGGACGCCCGCACGCTGGAATGGTCCACCTCGTCGCCTCCGCCGGCCTACAACTATGCCTTCACTCCCCTGGTGCACGACCGCGACGCCTGGTGGCAGATGAAGCAGCTGGGCCACACGCGGCCGCAGGACGGCTTCATTCCCATCCACATGCCGGCCAACACCTGGGCGGGCATCGTGCTGGCGGGCATTTCGCTGGTGATGGGCTTCGCGCTGATCTGGCATATGTGGCCGCTGGCGATCCTGAGCTTCGTCGCCGTGATCGGCGTCGCGATCTTCCACACGTTCAACTACAACCGCGATTACTACGTGCCGGCCGACGACGTCGCCCGCTGCGAGGCCGATCGCACCCGACTGCTGGCCAGCCATGCCTGAACACACCGCTACCCTGCCGGGCGACGCCGGTCGCCAGTTCTACCTGACCGAAGAGCATCACGCAAAGAACGGCACCCTGCTGGGCTTCTGGGTGTACGTGATGAGCGACTGCCTGATCTTCGCCTGCCTGTTCGCCACCTACGGCGTGCTGGGCCGCAACTACAATGGCGGCCCGACCGGCGCCGATCTCTTCGACCTGCCGCTGGTGGCGCTGAACACTTCGCTGCTGCTGCTCTCTTCCATTACCTACGGCTTTGCGCTGCTGCAGGGCCGCAAGGGCCGGGTCGGCTCGCTGCTGGGCTGGCTGGCGGTCACGGGCCTGCTGGGCGCCGGCTTCCTGGGCCTGGAAATCTATGAGTTCACCCACCTGATCTCCGAAGGGGCCGGCCCGCAGCGCAGCGCCTTTCTGTCGGCGTTCTTCACGCTGGTCGGCACCCACGGGCTGCACGTCACGTTCGGCATCGTCTGGCTGGTGGTGCTGATGGTGCAGATCGGCATGCACGGCCTGATCATCCCGAACAAGCGCCGCCTGATGTGCCTGTCCATGTTCTGGCACTTCCTGGATGTGGTCTGGATCGGCGTATTCACTGTGGTCTACCTGATGGGAGTCCTGCCATGAGCACCCCGGCAACCGCCAACAACGGCCACGACCACGAAGAAGACCCCCTGGCCCACGCCTCGCTGCATGGCTATCTGCTGGGCTTCGCCCTGGCGGCCATCCTGACCGCCGTGCCCTTCTTCATTGTGATGGCCAATGTCTTTTCCAGCTCACGGGTAACCGGGCTGGTGATCCTGGCTATCGCCATTGTCCAGATCGTGGTCCACGTCATCTATTTCCTGCACGTCGACTTCCAGTCCGAAGGCGGCTGGAACCTGCTTTCCATTGTGTTCACGCTGGTGCTGGTGGTCATCGCGCTCAGCGGGTCGATCTGGATCATGTACCATCTGGATCACAACATGATGCCCATGTCGCTGCACGACATGCGAAACATTCCTTGAATTCCCCGCCGTCCACGCATTCTTCCCCGCCGCCGCGCCGCACCGCCAGGATCGTTTTCCTGGCCGTGCTGGCGCTCGTCCTGTTTGCCGTATTCTGCTCGCTGGGCGTATGGCAGGTGCAGCGCCGCGCCTGGAAACTGGAACTGATTTCGCAGGTCGACCAGCGCGTGCACCGGCCCGCCACCCCGGCCCCGGGGCCGGCCCAATGGCCGGCCCTGAGCCGCGGCGGCGACGAATACCGCCATGTGCAGGCCACCGGCACGCCGCGCTACGACCAGGAAACCCTGGTGCAGGCCACCACCGACTACGGCAGCGGCTATTGGGTCATGACGCCGCTGCAGCTGCGCGGCGGCGGCACAGTGCTGGTCAACCGCGGCTTCGTGCTGCCGGCCTGGCGCAAGCGGGCCGGCCCCGACCATCCGGCCGGCGAAATCAGCGTGGCCGGCCTGCTGCGCATGTCTGAACCCGACCTGCGCTTCCTGCGCCACAACGACCCGGCCCGCAACATCTGGTATTCGCGCGATACCGGCGCCATCGCGGCGGCGCGCGGCCTGGGCGAGGTCGCCCCCTACTTCATCGACGTGGAAAAAGGGCCCGGCCAGGCGCCCGACCCCGCCGTGGCCCCGGTGCCGGGCCTGACGGTGGTCAACTTTCGGAACAGCCATCTGTCTTATGCCATCACCTGGTTCGCGCTGGCCGCGATGGTGATCGTGGGCGCGGTCATCGCGGTGCGCGTCGTGCGGCGCGAGCGCGACGACACATAAGGGCCTGCCCGGCTAAGAAAACAGCTTGCGGACCCGCTGCGCCACATCGATGCGCGGCGCCGCCGCGGCCGGCGGCTGGCCACGGCCATGGGGCAGTTCGGGCGGCCGGGGCAGCATTTCGAACAGCGGCAGCAAGGCATCCGGAATGAAGCGCGTGCGCGACCCGTATACATGGCGGTCGCCCAGGCCGGTTTGCTGGTGCACGTAGAACCGCTGCGGCACCACCAGCTGCAGGCATTCTTTGGCGCGCGTCATGGCCACGTACAGCAGGCGCCGCTCTTCTTCGATTTCCTCGGCCGTGCCGGTGCTCATGTCGGAAGGAATGCAGCCGTCGACCGCGTTAAGCACGTACACCGCCTTCCATTCCTGGCCCTTGGCCGAATGGATGGTGGACAGGATCATGTAGTCTTCGTCGCGCAGCGGCGGGCCCGATTCGGCGCTGGTGGCATCGGGCGGGTCCAGCGTCAGTTCGGTCAGGAAGCGCTCGCGGCTGGCGTACCCGGCGGCGATGCGGGCCAGCTGGTCGAGGTCGGCCTTGCGCACGCGCGCATCTTCGTACAGGCGTTCGAGCTGCGGCGCATACCAGCGCAGCGCCAGGTCCAGGTCGGCCGGCCACTGCAGGCCCGGCGCGCGCAGAGCGGCATAGGTTTGCGCAAAAGCGTCCCAGTCGGCCCTGGCCGCCGCGCCGGGCTTGAAATCGCGCAGCGCCGCCAGCGGCTCGGCGGCTTCGGCCAGCGTATCCATCAGGCGCCCGGCGATGGCCGGCCCGATGCCGGGCAGCAGCTGCGCCACGCGGAATCCGGCCAGCCGCCCGCGCGGATTTTCGGCCCAGCGCAGCAATGACAGCACGTCTTTGATGTGGGCGGCTTCCAGGAAGCGCAGCCCGCCGAATTTCACGAACGGGATATTGCGGCGGGTGAGCTCGAGTTCCAGCGCCGCGCTGTGGTTCGACGCGCGGAACAGCGCCGCCTGCGACTTCAGGGTGGCCCCTTCTTCGCGCTGCGCCAGCACCTGGTCGGCCACCCAGCGCGCCTGGCCGGCCTCGTCGCTGACGGTGACCAGCGCGGGCCGGCTCGACGAGGCGCGATCGGTCCAGAGGTTCTTGGTGTAGCGCTCGGCGGCCAGCTCGATGACCGCGTTGGAGGCATCCAGGATGGGCTGGGTCGAGCGGTAGTTGCGTTCCAGCGTGATGACCTGCGCGGGCCGCGCGAACTGCCCCGGAAAGTCGAGAATATTGCGCACCGTGGCGGCGCGGAACGAATAGATGGACTGCGCGTCGTCGCCCACCACGGTCAGGCCGCGGCCGTCGGGCTTCATGGCCAGCAAGATGGCCGACTGCAGGCGGTTGGTGTCCTGGTATTCGTCGACCAGCACATGGTCGAAACGCGCCCCGATGTCGTGGGCCAGAACTTCGTCCTGCATCATTTCAGACCAATACAGCAGCAGGTCGTCGTAGTCGAGCACCTGCTGGTCCTGCTTGGCCTGCACGTAGGCGTTGAACAGGTCCTTCAGGGCCTCTTCCCATTGGGCGCACCACGGGAACGCCTGCTTCAATACATCGGCCAGCGGGGCCTGGCTGTTGACAACCCGCGAATAAATCGCCAGGCAGGTGCCCTTGAGCGGAAAGCGCTCGGCGGTGGCCGACAGGCCCCGTTCGTGCCGCACCATGCCCATCAGGTCTTCGGCATCGCCGCGGTCGTGGATGGTAAAGCTGTCGGACAGGCCGATGCGGCCGGCGCAGTCGCGCAGCAGCCGCGCGCCGATGCTGTGGAACGTGCCGGCCCACGGCAGCGCGGGCGCCTGCTGGGTGGCGTGCAGCTTCATTACGCGGCGCAGCACCATGCCCACGCGGCGCTCCATTTCCTGGGCGGCGCGGCGCGAAAACGTGAGCAGCAGCATGCGCTGCGGGTCGGCGCCGTTCAGGATCAGGTGGGCCACCCGGTGGGCCAGCGTGCTGGTCTTGCCCGACCCCGCGCCCGCGATGACCAGCAAGGCGGGCGCGTCCGGCTGGCCCACGCCGAATTCGGCGGCGGCCCGCTGCGCGGGGTTCAGGTCGGACAGGTAATCGGCGGGGCCGGAATCGGAGGCAACGGACATGGGGCGGGCAGCAATACTGTATATTTATACAGACTATAACGGAACTGGCCCGCCGCTGTCGCCCGGCGGCGCCCGCCCGCCATGCCCATCCTGACCGGCACCGCTTCCTGGACCGACCCCACCCTGCTGGCCTGCGGCCGCTTCTACCCGCCGCACGTGCGCACCCCCGCGTCGCGCCTGCGCCATTACGCCAGCCTGTTTCCGCTGGCCGAAGTCGATGCCACCTACTACGGGCTGCCCAGCGGGCAGATGGCGCACCTGTGGTCCACCCGCACTCCCGACGATTTTGTCTTCGATATCAAGGCGTTCCGCCTATTCACCGGGCATCCGGCGCCGCTGCGCGCGCTGCCGGCCGACATCCGGCGCGAACTGGGCGGCGCCGACGACGAAGCCGGCCACGGCGCCCCGCCAGCCGGCCCGGCGGCCGCCCGCCGGCTCGCCCGGGCCGAACCCGCCCTGTTCTACAACCAGCTGCCCGCCGACTTGCAGGACGAACTGTGGCGCCGCTTCCTGGTCGCGCTGGAACCCTTGCGCATGGCCGGCAAGCTGGGCGCGGTGCAGTTCCAGTTCGCCCCCTGGGTGCAGTGCAATGCGCGCGGCCGCGGCCTGGTCGGCGAATGCGCCCGCCATATGGAAGAACACCTGATGGCGGTGGAGTTCCGCCACCGCAGCTGGTTCGACAGCCCCGCCCGCAGCGCCGCCACGCTGGCGTTCGAGCGCAGCCTGGGCGTGGTGCACACCATCGTCGACGCGCCGCAGGGGTCGGACAACACCGTGCCCGCCATCTGGGACGCCACCCATCCCGACCTGGCCGTCCTGCGCCTGCACGGCCGCAACGCGGCCGCCTGGAACAACCTGAGCGGGGCATCGTCGGGGCGCTTTCAATACGAATACACGCCGGCCGAGCTGGCCGAACTGGCCGACCGCCTGAAGCGCCTGGCCGAACGCGTGCGCAGCGCGCACGCCGTGCTGAACACCAATTATCAAGACCAGGGCATGCGCAACGCGGCCGGGCTGGCGGCGGCGCTGGCGGCAAACGCCTAGCGCTATGCCCGCCGCCGCGCCACGGCGGCCAGGCTGTCGAGCAGCACTTCGAACTTGCGCGCGATGTCGCTTTCGGGCACGCAGGCGTAGCCCAGCAGCAGCCCCGGCCGGCTGGGCGTGCCGTTGGCGTAGTAGCGCGACAGCGGCCGGGTCAGCACGCCGCGCGCGTGCGCTTCTTCCACCACGCGCACGTCGTCCATGCCGGCGGGCAGGTTCAGCACCAGGTGCAGCCCTGCGTCGCTGGAATCGCGGTGCAGCCACCCCGCCCCCAGCCGACGCTCGATCAGGTTGACCAGAATGGCTCGGCGCCGCGCGTACAGCATGCGCATGCGCCGGATGTGCGCCGCGTAGTGGCCGTCGGCAATGAAGGTGGCCAGCGCCGCGTGCGTCATCAGGTGGCCCTCGCGGTACAACTCGGCGTGCGCGGCCTGGAAGGCATCGGTCAGGGGCTTGGGCAGCACCAGGTATCCCACCCGCAGGCCGGGGTACAGCGTCTTGCTGAACGTGCCCAGGTAAATCACCGGCGCGTCGGGCTCCAGCCCCTGCAGCGAGGCGATCGGCCGGCCCGAAAAGCGGAACTCGCTGTCGTAGTCGTCTTCGATGATCCAGCTGCCCCAGCCGCGCGCCATGGCCAGCAGCTGCCGGCGGCGCGCCAGCGACATCACCGGGCCCAGCGGATACTGGTGCGACGGCGTGACGAAGACAAAGCGCGGCGGCGCGCCGTCGGGCTGCGCCGGCAGCTGCATGCCTTCTTCATCCACCGGCTGGTGCACGATGCGGATGCCATTGGCCGCCAGCACCGTGCGCGCGCCCCAGTAGCCGGGGTTCTCGACCCAGGCCACGTCGCCCGTGTCGCCCAGGATGCGGGTGGCCAGGTCGATGGCCTGGTGCGACCCTTCCACGATGATGATCTGCTCGGGTTCGCAGTCGATCGAGCGCGTGACCGCCAGGTGCTGGGCCAGCGCTTCGCGCAGGGCCGGCAGCCCGCCGCCATAGGAATAGCTCAGCATGGCGGGGGTGGGGTTGCGCCACAGCGCGCCGACGATGCGGGCGAATTTCTGGTGCGGAAATTCGGTGACGTCGGGCACGCCGGGCATGAAAGCGCCCCATTGGTACGGCGAGGCCGAGGCCTCGTCGACGATCCGCGCGCCGCGCGCCGACAGGGCCGCGCCCGCCTGCGCCGCGGGCGCATGGCGCCGGCCGCGCCCGCTGGCCAGGTAGGTGTCGGGCACCGAATCGGTGACGAAGGTGCCGTTGCCCTGGCGGCTATAGGTATAGCCTTCGGCCAGCAGCTGGCCGTACACGTGCACGACCGTATTGCGCGCGATGCCCAGCTCGGCCGCCAGGTCGCGCGAGGCCGGCAACCGCGTGCCGGCGGCAATGGCGCCGTCCAGGATGGCTTCGCGGATGCCGCGGTACAGGCGCTTGTTCATCGGCCCGTCGGCGGGGTCGCCCAGCCGCAATTGCAGCAGGTCGCCGGCTAGGGTACGCAATTGGTTCTACCAGTTTTGCCAGAGTGGTTCTTATCAATAGGGCCATCTTAGCATTAAATAAACCCTGGACAGGCGCCGCCGCCGGCGGCGCCGGCGCTTCCCCCGCCGCTTCCGCGGCGCCCCTTGTTTGCCATCGAGGCTGAAATGCAGAACCGAGACTTGAATACCCGCCGCTCGCTGGCCACGCCGCGCGGCGTGGGCGTAATGTGCGACCTGTATGCCGTGCGCGCGGAAAACGCCACGCTGTGGGACAGCACCGGCAAGGAATACATCGATTTCGCCGGCGGCATCGCCGTGCTGAACACCGGCCACCGCCACCCCAAGGTGAAGGCGGCCGTGGCCGAGCAGCTCGAGGCATTCACGCACACGGCCTACCAGATCGTGCCGTACGAAAGCTACGTGGCGCTGGCCGAGCGCATCAACGCCCTGGCGCCGATCGACGGCCTGAAAAAGACGGCTTTCTTCACCACCGGCGTCGAAGCGGTCGAGAACGCCGTGAAAATCGCGCGCGCCTACACCGGCCGTTCGGGCGTAGTGGCGTTCACGGGCTCGTTCCACGGCCGCACCATGCTGGGCATGGCCCTGACCGGCAAGGTCGCGCCCTACAAGCTGGCTTTCGGCCCCATGCCCGGCGACATTTACCACGTGCCCTTCCCCAACGGCACGCAGGACATCAGCGTGGCCGACTCGCTCAAGGCGCTGGACCTGCTGTTCAAGTCCGACATCGACCCCAAGCGCGTGGCGGCCATCATCATCGAGCCGGTGCAGGGCGAAGGCGGCTTCAACATCACGCCGCCCGAATTGATGACAGCCCTGCGCAAGGTGTGCGACGAGCACGGCATCATGCTGATCGCCGACGAAGTGCAGACCGGCTTCGCGCGCACCGGCAAGCTGTTCGCCATGCAGCACCACAACGTGCAGGCCGATCTGATCACCATGGCCAAGAGCCTGGGCGGCGGCTTCCCGATTTCGGGCGTGGTGGGCCGCGCCGATGTCATGGACGGCCCGGCCCCCGGCGGCCTGGGCGGCACCTATGCCGGCAACCCGCTGGCGGTGGCCGCCGCGCATGCGGTGCTGGACGTCATCGAAGAAGAACAGCTGTGCGCGCGCGCCGACGCACTGGGCCGGCGCCTGCAAGACCACTTGAACAGCCTGCGCCCGCGCTGCCCGGCCATTGCCGACGTGCGCGGCCTGGGCTCGATGGTGGCGCTGGAATTGCGCGACCCGGCCACCGGCCAGCCCGACGCGGCGGCCGTCAAGCGCGTGCAGGATGAGGCAATTCAACGCGGCCTGATTTTGCTAAGCTGCGGTGTATACGGAAACGTATTGCGCTTCCTGTATCCCTTGACCATCCCGGACGCCCAGTTCGCCCAGGCGCTGGACATCCTTGCCGATGTCCTGACCGCCTGACCCGGCCGTTCCGGCAAGATATCCGGCCGCGCGCGCCCATTGCCGGGCGCGGGCGGCCGGTTGGCCATTTCGCGCTTTCATACATCAAGGAGTCTCCATGTCGCAATTGCCCCAACCGCTCAAGCGCGCCGAACTGCTGCGCGACGCCTGCTACATCGATGGCAAATGGGTGGGCGCCGGCGGCGGCGCCAGCATTCCCGTCGACAACCCGTCCACCGGCAAAACCATCGTGTCGGTACCCAAGCTGGGCCGCAAAGAAACCGAGCAGGCCATCGCCAGCGCCGAGGTCGCCCTGCCCGCCTGGGCCGCCAAGACCGGCAAGGAACGCGCCGCCATCCTGCTGAAATGGGCCCAGCTGATGATGGCCAACCAGCAAGACCTGGCCATCATCATGACCTCGGAGCAGGGCAAGCCGGTTACCGAAGCCGCCGGCGAAATCGCCTATGCCGCCTCGTTCCTGGAATGGTTCTCGGAAGAAGCCAAGCGCATCGACGGCGACGTGCTGCAAAGCCCCAAGGCCGGCCAGCGCCTGATGGTTCTGAAGCAGCCCATCGGCGTCACCGCCGCCATCACGCCCTGGAACTTCCCGGCCGCGATGATCACGCGCAAGGTCGGCCCGGCGCTGGCCGCCGGCTGCACCATGGTGGTCAAGCCGGCCCAACAGACTCCGCTTACCGCGCTGGCCCTGGCCGTGCTGGCCGAAGAAGCCGGCGTGCCGCCCGGCGTGTTCCACGTCATTACCGGCAGCTCGCGCGAAATCGGCGCCGCGCTGTGCGAAAGCGATGCGGTGCGCAAGCTGAGCTTCACCGGATCGACCGAAGTGGGCCGCACGCTGATGGAGCAATGCGCCCCCACCATCAAGAAACTGTCGCTGGAACTGGGCGGCAACGCGCCCTTCATCGTGTTCGACGACGCCGACCTCGACCGCGCGGTCGACGGCATCCTGGCCTCGAAGTACCGCAACGCCGGCCAGACCTGCGTGTGCGCCAACCGCATCTACATCCAGTCGGGCGTGTACGAAGACCTGGTCAAGCGCCTGACCGCCAAGGTCGAGGCCATGAAAGTGGGCGACGGCTTCGCCGACGGCGTGACGCAGGGCCCGCTGATCGACAGCAATGCGGTGGCCAAGGTGCAAGAGCACATTGCCGACGCCACCGAGCACGGCGCCAAGATCGTCACCGGCGGCAAGCCGCACGCCCTGGGCGGCACGTTCTTCCAGCCCACCATCGTGCGCGACGTGACCCCGTCGATGCGCT
Source organism: Bordetella petrii (assembly GCF_017356245.1). NCBI lineage: Bacteria > Pseudomonadati > Pseudomonadota > Betaproteobacteria > Burkholderiales > Alcaligenaceae > Bordetella > Bordetella petrii. The sequence continues at coordinate 2,151,110 of NZ_JAFMZZ010000001.1, read as the reverse complement.
TCGCCATCGAAGAAACCTTCGGCCCGGTGGCGCCGCTGTTCAAGTTCGACACCGAAGAAGAAGTGCTCAAGCAGGCCAACAACACCATCTTCGGGCTCGCCGCGTATTTCTACACGCGCGACTACGCGCGCGTGTGGCGTGTGTCCGAAGCGCTGGAATACGGCATCGTGGGCATCAACACCGGCATCATCTCGAATGAAGTCGGCCCGTTCGGCGGCGTAAAGCAATCCGGCCTGGGCCGCGAAGGCTCGAAATACGGTATCGAGGAATACCTGGAACTGAAGTACCTGTGCGTGGATCTGGGGGCGTAAGCCAGCCATCCGGCAAGTGTCAGGCTCCCATCAAGGGTGCCTGACACACAATCATGCTAGATTTGCGACTCTTCCTGACGAGTCCGGCATGACCAAGACCTATACCCGCGAAGACACGCGCCGCATCGCCGCAATTCTTGCCGAGGCCGCCCAGGCCGAAGTCATGCCGCGCTTTCGCCGGCTGCCGGCCGACGCCGTGCATGCCAAGAGTTCGCCGCGCGATCTCGTCACCGACGCCGACGAAGCCGCCGAGCGCTTTATCGCGGCGCGCCTGGCCAAGCTGCATCCGGGCGCGATCATGGTGGGCGAAGAAGCCTCCACGCGCAACCCGGCGCTGCTCAATATGCTGGTCGACGCCGACCTGGCCTTCCTGATCGACCCCATCGACGGCACCCGCAATTTCGTGGCGGGGCTGCCGCTGTTCGGCATGATGGTCGCGGTATGCCACCGCGGCGATGTGCTGGCCGGCGTCATCTACGACCCCGTCGCGCACGACTGGGCCATGGCGGTGCGCGGCGAAGGGGCATGGTCCGAATCCGGCGACGGCACGCAAACGCCGCTGAAAGTGGCGCGGCCCGCGCCGCCCCACGAAATGGACGGCCTTATCGCCACCGGCTTTCTGCCCGAGCCGCTGCGCAGCACGGTCAACGGCAATCTGGCCACGCTGGGCTCCAGCGCCTCGCTGCGCTGCGCGGCGCACGAATACCGCATGGCGGCCAGCGGCCATTGCCACGTCATGCTGTACAACAAGCTCGACCCCTGGGACCACGCGGCCGGCTGGCTGCTGCACCGCGAAGCCGGCGGCTTCGCGGCCCACTTCGACGCCAGCCCCTACAAGCCCACCCACCGCACGGGCGGCCTGCTGTATGCGCCCGACGTGGGCAGCTGGCATGCCACCCGCCGGGCCCTGATGGGCGACGACTTCCCTGTTTGAAGCCCACCCCCGAAGCGCTGCGCGCGGGTCGTGCTTGGCGCGGTGAAGCACTGAAACCGGCCGGCTTATCCCCAGTTTCTGTGGACAACCCTATGGAAAGCTTGGGGCCATCTGTAAAAAAGCCAATCGCGCCAAGCACTTGCCTATTGCGCTCACGGTAGCGCGACAAAAGGACCATACAGCGCATCCAGCGCCTCGGCGCAAGGCCGGGATACCTTCAAGGCAAACAGCCCATCGGCGCGGGTGCGCCCCAGGTTCAAGGCCGCGATGGGCAGGCCGTCCTCGGCCGCGGCGCGCACATAGCGGTAGCCCGAATGCACCATCAGCGACGACCCCACCACCAGCACCGCATCGGCCCTGGCCAGCGCGGCGCGCGCGCGCACGCCGCGTTCGGGCGGGATGCTTTCGCCGAAGAACACCACGTCGGGCTTGACGATGCCGCCACAGCGCGGACAGGCCGGCACCACGAAGCTGGAAAAATCCACGCCTTCCAGGTCGGCATCGCCGTCCGGCGCGTCGGCGGCATCGAGCGCGGCCCATGCGGGATTGCGGCCATCCAGCTCGGCCTGCCAGGCCGCGCGCGGCCCGCGCCAGTCGCAGCGCATGCAGCGCACTTCATCCAGCCGGCCGTGCAGGTCCAGCACATTGCGGCTGCCGGCGGCCTGGTGCAGGCCGTCCACATTCTGCGTGACCAGCAAGGCGACGCGGCCCTGCGCTTCAAGCCGGGCCAGCGCCAGATGGGCGGCATTGGGGCGCACGTTGCCGAAGCGGCGCCAGCCCACGGCGCTGCGCGCCCAATAGCGCGCGCGCATATGGGCATGCCCCATGAAAGCCTGGAAATCGATGGGCGGGCTGCGCTTCCACTGGCCATCGGCATCGCGGTAATCGGGAATGCCCGAGCCCGTGCTGCAGCCCGCGCCCGTCAGGATGAACAGGCGCGCGTGGCGGCCGATGAATTCGCCCAGCGCCTGCAAGTCCGCGGCGCCTGGCGCCGGGGCCGCGGGCGCGGCGGATGCGCTGGCCGATGCGTCCATGCCGGCGAGCGCCGCGCTACGCGCCGCCGAGGCCGCAATCGGGCATGTCGCTGACCAGGCTGGCCTGCGTGACGTTGCTGCCCGGCGGCACGCTGCGCGTCAGCCAGACATTGCCGCCGATGGTGGAGCCATGGCCGATGGTGACGCGCCCCAGAATGGTGGCGCCGGCGTAGATCACCACATCGTCTTCGATGATGGGGTGGCGCGGCAGGCCCTTCTTCAGTTCGCCGTTCTCGCCGGGCGGGAAGCGCTTGGCGCCCAGCGTCACCATCTGGTAGAGCCGCACGCGGTCGCCGATGATGGCGGTTTCGCCGATGACCACGCCGGTGCCGTGGTCGATGAAAAAACTCTTGCCGATGGTGGCGCCCGGGTGGATGTCGATGCCCGTGTCGGCGTGGGCGATCTCGGCCACGATGCGCGCCAGCATGGGCACGCCCAGCTTGTACATCACGCTGGCCAGGCGGTGGTGGATCATGGCGCTGACGCCGGGATAGCACAGCAGCACTTCGTCGACGCTGTGCGCGGCCGGGTCGCCCTGGTAGGCGGCGGTCACGTCCAGGTCGAGCGCGCGCCGCACCTGCGGCAAAGCCGCGCCGAACTGCCGCACGATCTGCACGCCGCGCGCGCGCAGGCTGGCCTCGGGCTCGGGTTCGGGCGCATTGCGGCCCATGTGGTGCAGTTCCAGGCAGACCTGGTGCAGCAGGGCGTCGAGCGCCGCGCCGATGGTGTGCCCCACGTAGAAGTCTTCGACTTCTTCGCGCAGGTCGATGGGCCCCAGGCGCATGGGAAACAGCGCCCCGCACAGCTGCCGCACGATCACGCGCAGGCTTTCCTGCGAGGGGAATTCACGGTCGCCGGCGTCGTCGCGCAGGCGGCCGCGCGGGCCGCGCCAGTCGACGCGGGCCGACCGCAGCCCCGACACGATGTTATCCAGGTTCCAGTGCGCCGACGGCAGATGGGAAGAATCGTTCATGGCAGCAACCCCGGGGCCGCGGGCGCGGCAATGTATACAGACATGGGCAAGACCTTTGCAAAGCCTGCGCCGCGTTTCGCCGCAGCGCAATATCCCTGAACTGTAACCGCTTGCGCGCCGTTTGCCGCGCGCGACCCGCCTTGCATTGGGGTTTTGAACGCGGCTTGATGCAGGTTGACCTATTGGGGTTAATGCTGACTCGCGCTTTCCGGGCAGCTGCCTATAATTTTGTTCAAACGAACGTTTGAATGAATTTAGCCATGAACGAACTCAGCTCACCTTCCACGCGCGAAATCATTCTGGACACGGCCGAGGCCCTGTTCGCCCGCCAGGGCCACGACGGCACCTCGATGCGGCAGATCACCAGCGAAGCGGGCGTCAACCTGGCGGCGGTGAACTACCACTTCGGCTCGAAAGAAGCCCTGGTGCAGGCCGTGCTCAAGCGCCGGCTGGCCATCCTGAACCAGGAACGCCTGCGGCTGCTCGACCAGCTCGAAGCCCAAGCGGACGGCCAGCCGCTCAAGCCCTCGCAGATCGTCGATGCCTTCTTCGGCACGCTGCTGCGGCTGGCGGCCAGCCCCGACCACGCCGGCAAGAATTTCCTGCCGCTGCTCGAACGCACCATGACCGACCCCACCGGCTTCATCCGCGCCGTGGTGGCCGAGGAATACGCCGACGTCATGGAACGCTACCAGGCCGCGCTGTTCAAGGCCCTGCCCGACGTGCCGCGCGCCGAAGTCATCTGGCGTTTTCAGTTCATGCTGGGCGCCACCTCGTACGCCATCGTCGGCACCGAAGTGCTGCGGCTGTGCATAGGCTGGAGCCTGGACGACCCCGACCAGGCGCACGACCCCGAACGGCTGCTGCCGCGCCTGATGAGCTTCCTGCTCGGCGGCCTGCGGGCCCCCCTGCCCCAGCACCCGGCATCCTGACCCCTTCCCCACCACGGAGACCCAACATCATGAGCGGCTTGTTGCTTACCGCGGCCATCGCGGCGGCCCTGATCGCCGTCCTGCTCGGCGTGCGTCCGGTGCGGCGGGCGCTGCTGTCGCGGCCGCTGTTCAATGCCTACCGCAAGGTGCTGCCGCAAATGTCCGATACCGAGCGCGACGCGCTCGAGGCCGGCACGGTGTGGTGGGAAGGCGAACTGTTCCGCGGCCGCCCCGACTGGGCCAGGCTGCTGGCCCTGCCCCGCCCGCGCCTGACCGACGACGAGCAGCACTTCCTGGATAACCAGGTCCGGCAGGCCTGCAGCCTGGTCGACGACTGGGATGTCACCCACAAGCGCTACGACCTGTCCGCCGAAACCTGGAACTACCTGAAACGCAACGGCTTTCTGGGCATGATCATTCCGCGCGAATACGGCGGGCTGGGGTTCTCGGCCTATGCCCATTCGCAGGTCGTCACCCGCCTGTCGACGCGCTCGTCGGCGCTGGCTGTGTCGGTCATGGTGCCCAACTCGCTGGGCCCGGCCGAACTGCTTTTGCACTACGGCACGGATGAGCAGAAAAACCATTATCTGCCGCGCCTGGCGCGCGGCGAAGACGTGCCCGCCTTCGCCCTGACCAGCCCGTGGGCCGGCTCCGACGCGGCCGCCATTCCCGACCGCGGCATCGTCTGCAAAGGCATGTGGCGCGGCCGCGAAGTGCTGGGCATGCGGGTCACCTGGGACAAGCGCTACATCACGCTGGCGCCGGTGTGCACGCTGCTGGGCCTGGCATTCCGCCTGTATGACCCGGACGGCCTGCTGGGCGGCGCGGCCGACGTGGGCATCACCTGCGCCCTGGTGCCGCACGACCACCCCGGCGTGGAAACGGGGCGGCGCCATTTCCCGCTGAACGCCATGTTCATGAACGGCCCCACGCGCGGCGCCGACGTCTTCATGCCGCTGGACTTCATCATCGGCGGCCCCGCCATGGCCGGCCAGGGCTGGCGCATGCTGATGGAATGCCTGGCCGCGGGCCGTTCGATCTCGCTGCCGGCGTCCAACACCGGCATGTCGCAGCTGACGGCGCGCGCGGTGGGCGCGTATGCGCGCGTGCGCAGCCAGTTCCGTACGCCGGTGGGCCGCTTCGAGGGCGTGGAAGAAGCATTGGCGCGCATCGGCGGCCACACCTACCTGATGGATGCGGCGCGCGTCATGACCGCGGGCGCCATCGACCTGGGCGAAAAACCTTCGGTGGTGTCGGCCATCGTGAAATATCACGTTACCGAACGCGCGCGCCAGGTGGTCAACGACGGCATGGACGTGATCGGCGGCAAGGGCATCTGCCTGGGCCCGTCCAATTTCCTGGGGCGCGCCTACCAGCAGGTGCCGGTGGGCATCACCGTGGAAGGCGCCAATATCCTGACGCGCAGCCTGATCATCTTCGGCCAGGGCGCGATCCGCTGCCATCCCTACGTGCTGGCCGAAATGCAGGCCGCCGCCGACCCTGACGCGCAGCGCGGCCTGCAAGCCTTCGACCGCGCGTTCTGGCGCCACGTGGCGTTTGTCACGGGCAACGGCGCCCGTGCGCTGGGCCATGCGCTGACCGGCGCGCGGCTGGCGCGGGCCCCGGCCGGCGCGGCTCCTGAAATGCATCGTTACTACCGGCAGCTGACGCGCTACGCGTGCGGCTTCGCGCTGCTGGCCGATGCCTCGATGGCGCTGCTGGGCGGCAGCCTGAAGCGCCGCGAGCGCATCTCGGCGCGGCTGGGCGATATCCTGTCGCAGATGTACCTGGCCTCGGCCGTGCTCAAGCGGTTCGAAGACGAAGGCCGGCAGGCCGCCGATGCGCCGCTGGCGCACTGGGCGCTGCAAGACGCGCTGCAGCGCCTGCAGGAAGCCTTCAACGGCGTGCTGGACAACCTGCCCTCACGTTCTGTAGGCTGGGCGCTACGCCGTCTGCTTTTCCCTTGGGGCTCGCTGCAACATGCACCAGCAGATCTGCTTGGCCAGCAAGTCGCCCGGCTGCTCACCGAGCCTGGCACCGCGCGCGACCGGCTTACCGCCAGTTGCCATCTGCCCGCCACGGTCGACGAACCCGTCGGCGCGCTGGAAGCCGCCCTGGCCGCCACCCTGGCAGCCGAAGCCGCCGACGCCCGTCTGCGCGCTTACGAAAAAACCGGCGCCCTGGCCGCCGACCCGCACGCCAATGTGCGCGACCTGCCCGATGCCGCCTACGCCGCGGGCGGGCTGGATCCCCAAGATTACGAACAGATCAAGCGCCGCGATGCGCTGCGCGACCAAGTCATCCGGGTCGACGACTTTCCGTTCGATTTCGGCATCGCCGGCGCCGCCCAGCGTGGCGCGCAGCGCGAAGCCGCCTAGGGCCCGGGGCCGGTAAAGGAATCGCCATGGCACATGCCCCCATCTATGTCGTGGACGGTGCGCGCAGCCCCTTCCTGAAGGCGCGCAACGCGCCCGGCCCGTTCGCGGCGGCCGACCTGGCGGTACAGGCCGGACGCGCGCTGCTGCTGCGCCAGCCCTTCGCGCCCGGCGACCTGGACGAAGTCATCATCGGCTGCGCCGCGCCCTCGCCCGACGAAGTCAACATCGGCCGGGTGATCGCCCTGCGGCTGGGCTGCGGCAACCGCGTGCCGGGCTGGACCGTCATGCGCAACTGCGCGTCCGGCATGCAGGCGCTGGATTCCGCCATCGCCAACATCCACACCGGCCGCTCGTCGCTGGTGCTAGCCGGCGGGGTGGATGCCCTGTCGCGCGCGCCGCTGCTGGTATCCGACGACATGACCCGCTGGCTGGCGCGCTGGGCCGCGGCGCGCGGCGCGGGCGCCCGCCTGGCGGCGCTGCGCGCCTTTCCCTGGCGCGGCCTGGCGCCCGTCATCGGGCTGGTGAAGGGGCTGACCGATCCGGTAGCGGGCCTGTCCATGGGACAAACGGCCGAGAACCTGGCCACCCGCTTCGGCATCGACCGCGCCGCCATGGACGCCTATGCCGCGCGCAGCCACGCGCGCGCGCTGGCGGGCCGCGCGGCGGGCGCATTCAGCGAGATCGCGCCGCTGATCGACGCGCGCGGCACGCTGTACCCCGTCGACGACGGCGTGCGCGACGACTCCACCCCCGAGCGCCTGGCCAGGCTGCGGCCCGTGTTCGACAAGCCCTGGGGCAACATCACGGCCGGCAACAGTTCGCAGGTTACCGACGGCGCCGCCCTGCTGGTGCTCGCGTCCGAAGACGCGGTGCGGCGCTGGAACCTGCGGCCGCTGGGGCGCATCATCGATTCGCAATGGGCCGGCCTGGATCCGGCCCAGATGGGCCTGGGCCCGGTGCACGCCGCCACGCCCATCCTGCAGCGGCACGGCCTGGCGCTGAACGACCTGGATTTATGGGAAATCAACGAGGCCTTTGCCGCGCAGGTGCTGGGCTGCCTGGCCGCATGGGAAGATGAATCTTATTGCCGCGAGCACCTGGGCACCGGTGCGCTGGGCCCGCTCAACCCGGACCGGCTCAACGTCGACGGCGGCGCCATCGCGCTGGGGCATCCGGTGGGCGCGTCCGGCGCGCGCATCGTGCTGCATTTGCTGCAGGCATTGCGGGCGCGCGGCCTGCGGCGCGGCATGGCGGCCATCTGCATCGGCGGTGGCCAGGGCGGCGCGATGCTGGTCGAAACGGAGGCCAACCCATGAATACCGCAATGCCGCACGGCTGGCGCCATTGGCAGCTTGAACGCCGCACCGACGGGCTGGCCTGGCTGACCCTCGACCGGGCCGGGGCCGCCGTCAACGCCCTGTCGGCCGAGGTCATGGCCGAACTGGCCGCCGTGCTCGACGCCCTGCAGGCCGATCCGCCCGCGGGCCTGGTCATCCGCTCGGGCAAGGCCGCCGGCTTCATCGCCGGCGCCGACGTCGACGAATTCGCCGGACTGGACACGCCGCAGCAGGCGCAGGCGCTGGTCGAGCGCGGCTGGCACCTGTTCAACCGGCTGGCCGCCGTACCTTATCCCACCCTGGCGCTCATTCACGGCCACTGCCTGGGCGGCGGCCTGGAACTGGCGCTGGCCTGCCGCTACCGGCTGGCCATCGACCAGCCCGGCACCTCGCTGGCGCTGCCCGAAGTCATGCTGGGCATTTTTCCCGGCTGGGGCGGCATGCGCCGGCTGCCTGCCGTGATCGGCGCACCCGCGGCCCTCGACATGATGCTCACCGGCCGCCCGGCCGACGCCCGCCGCGCCGCCGCGCTGGGCCTGGTCGACGCGCGCGTGCCGGCGCGCCTGGCCCAGGCCGCGGCCGGCCAGCACGTGCGCAGCGGCAAGCCGCCGCGCCGGGCCCGCGGCGTGGCGGGCTGGCTGGGCCGCTGGCCGCTCAAGCTGCTGGTGGCGCGGCGCGCGCACCGGCAGATCGCCGCCAAGGATCCGCAAGGGCATTATCCGGCGGCGCCGGCCATCGTCACGCTGTGGTCGCGGCACGGCGGCAATGCGCTGCGCGCGCCCGACGTGGTGCAGCGCATTCTCACTTCCGACACCGCGCGCAACCTGCTGCGCGTGTTCCGCCTGCAAGAGCGCCTGAAGGCCTACGGCAAGCCGGCCGACGGCGCGCGGCCGATCGGCCACGTGCACGTGGTGGGCGCCGGCACCATGGGCGGCGACATCGCCGCGTGGTGCGCCCTGAAAGGCATCACGGTCACCCTGCAAGACCAGGATGCCGCCCGCATTGCGCCGGCCATCGGCCGCGCCGCCGGTCTGTACGCGCGCAAACTGAAAGACCCGCGCGCCGCGCGGGCCGCGTCCGACCGCCTTATTCCCGATCCGGACGGCGCCGGCGCGGCGCGCGCCGACGTGGTCATCGAAGCCATCACCGAGCAGGCCGAGGCCAAGCAGGCGCTGTACCGGGCGCTGCAGCCGCGCATGAAACCCGATGCGCTGCTGGCCACCAACACGTCCAGCCTGTCGCTGGCGGCCCTGCGCGACGGGCTGGCGCGGCCCGGGCAGTTGATCGGCATCCACTTCTTCAATCCGGTGGCCAAAATGCCGCTGGTCGAAGTGGTGCAGGCCGGCCCCGACGAACACGGCGCGCAGGCGCGCGCCTGCGCGTTCGTGGGCCAGCTGGGCAAGCTGCCCCTGCCGGTGCGCGACGCGCCGGGGTTCCTGGTGAACGCAGTGCTGGCGCCCTACCTGCTCGAGGCCATGCGCTGCGTCGATGCCGGCCTGGCGCCGGAAACCATCGACCGCGCCATGACCGATTTCGGCATGCCCATGGGCCCGCTCGAACTGGCCGACACAGTCGGCCTGGACATCGCCATGGCGGCGGGCCGCCAGCTGGCCGCACAGGATGAACCGCCGCGCTGCCTGGCCGACCGCATCGCGCGCGGCGACCTGGGCCGCAAGACCGGCCGCGGCTTTTATGCCTGGCAGGACGGCAAGGCGCGCAAGAACAGCGCCGGCGCGCCGCCGGCGGGCCTGGCGCGGCGCCTGGCGCAGCCGCTGATAGACCGCGCCCGCAAGCAGGCAGACGACGGCGTCGTGGCCGACGCCGACCTGGCCGACGCCGGCGTGATCTTCGGTACCGGCTTCGCGCCGTTCACCGGCGGACCGCTGCACTACCAGGCCACCGCCAGCCCGCCGACCGCAGCCGCCCACGCTGCTCCGGCCCCGCATACCCCATAACAACGCCACACATCGCAGCGAATCGGTTTTATCCCGCCTCTGGAGGAGACACACATGAAACAAGCATCGTTGGCATTGACCACGCTATCGGCCGCCCTGGCGGCCGGCGTCGCGGGCACGGTACACGCGGCGGGATTCCAACTGCTGGAGCAGAACGCCAGCGGCCTGGGCAACGCCTATGCGGGTTCGGCCGCGGTAGCGGAAAACGCCAGCACCATCTACTACAACCCCGCCGGCATGACCTACCTGCCGGGCTTCAACGTATCGGCCGGCGTCAATGCGATCCTGCCGTCGTTCAAGTTCCACGACAACGGCAACAGCCGCAATCCCGTCGCCCTGGGCGGCGGCGCCCCCACCGGCGGCAATGGCGGCGACGCGGGCAACCTTGGCGTGGTGCCCAATGCCTACTTTTCGTGGCAACTCGACGAAAAGTGGTTCGTCGGCCTGGGCGTGGGGGCTCCGTTCGGCCTGATGACCGAATACGACGACAACTGGGTCGGCCAATACCATTCCACCAAGTTCGACATCAAGACCGTCAACCTCAACCCGTCCATCGCCTACAAGGTCAACGACCAGTTCTCGATGGGCTTCGGCGTGAACTGGCAGTACATCGACGCACAGTACACCAAGAAGGTGGTGGTGCCGGTCATGCCGACGGGGCCGTTCCTGCCGGGCGACGCCGACCTGAACCTGGACGGCGACGCCTGGGGCTGGAACGCGGGCTTCATGCTGCAGCCCACCGAAGACACCCGCATCGGCCTGTCGTACCGCTCGAAGATCAAGCACACTGCCCGCGGCGACACCAAGATCGACGGCTATGCGCCCGGCCAGTCGCTGTCGTACGACGCCAAGGCTTCGGTCACCCTGCCCGACACGCTCATCCTGAGCGCCATGCACCGCCTGAACGAACGCTGGGAACTGCTGGCCGATGTGTCCTGGACGGGCTGGAGCAGCCTGCCGGAACTGAAAATCCACAACGACGGCGGGCCCACCGACACCCTGCCGCTGGATTTCCGCGATTCATGGCGCGTGGCGCTGGGCGCCAACTACCAATTCGCGCCCAAATGGAAATGGCGCTTCGGCGTCGCCTGGGACCAGTCCCCCGTGCACAACCCGGCCGACCGCCCCACCTCGCTGCCCGATACCGACCGCTGGTGGTTCTCTACCGGAGTACAGTATCAGGCAACCAAAGACACCCGCATCGACGTCGGCTATACGTATCTGTACCTGCGCGATGCCGACATCGACAACGATTCGGGCAATGCCTTGACCCGCGGACGCGTGGCCGGCGACTACAGCAGCAAGGGCAACATCCTGGGCATCCAGGTGTCCACCCGCTTCTGACGGCCGCAGCGCCATACCCGCAGCGCCCGCCCGCCGCCCCACCCCGGGCGGCGGGCCGCGCCGCCCACACAGGAGATCGCTTTGAGCAGCAAGTTCATCGTCAAACACGCCGCCGTCCTGGGCGCCGGCGTCATGGGCGCGCAGATCGCGGCGCACCTGGCCAATGCCGGCGTGCCGGTGATCCTGTTCGACCTGACCGCCAAGGAAGGCGATCGCAACGGCATCGCCAACAAGGCGCTGGCCGGCCTGAAAAAACTCGAACCGGCCCCGCTGGCCAGCCCGTCGCGCCTGGCGCTGATCACCCCGGCCAACTACGACGACCACCTCGATCGCCTGGCCGGCTGCGACCTGGTCATCGAAGCCATCGCCGAGCGCATGGACTGGAAAACCGCGCTGTACGAACGCATCGCGCCGCACGTGGCGCCCGGCGCCATCCTGGCCTCGAACACCTCGGGGCTGTCGATCGGCGAGCTGGCCGACGCGCTGCCCCAGGCGCTGCGCGCGCGCTTCTGCGGCGTGCACTTCTTCAACCCGCCGCGCTACATGCGGCTGGTGGAACTGATCGCCACGCGCCACACCCAGCCCGAAGTGCTCGACCACCTTGAAGCCTGGCTGACCACGCGGCTGGGCAAGGGCGTCATCCGCGCGCTGGACACGCCCAACTTCATCGCCAACCGCATCGGCGTGTTTTCCATCCTGGCGGCCCTGCACCACACGCAGCGGCTGGGCCTGGGATTCGACGAGGTCGACGCCCTGACCGGCCCGAAAATCGGCCGGCCCAAAAGCGCCACCTATCGCACCGCCGACGTGGTGGGCCTGGATACGCTGGCCCACGTGGTCGGCACCATGCGCGACAAGCTGCCCGACGATCCGTGGCACCCGCATTTCCAGCTGCCCGCCTGGCTGGCCGCCCTGATCGACAAGGGCGCGCTGGGCCAGAAAAGCGGCGCGGGCGTGTACCGCAAAGTGGGTAAAGACATCCTGGTGCTGGATCCGGCCGCCGGCGATTACCGCCCGTCGGCCGGCCAGGTGGCCGACGAGGTCGACGCCATCCTGAAGCAGCGCGACCCGGCGCAGCGCTTTGCCGCGCTGCGCGCCAGCCAGCATCCGCAGGCGCAGTTCCTGTGGAGCCTGTTCCGCGACATCTTCCACTACAGCGCGTTCCAGCTCGAGCACATTGCCGACAATGCCCGCGACGCCGACCTGGCCATGCGCTGGGGGTTCGGCTGGGCGCAAGGCCCGTTCGAAACCTGGCAGGCCGCGGGCTGGCAGGCCATCGCCGCCGCCGTAGCCGAAGACATCGCCGCCGGCCACGCCATGAGCCGCGCGCCGCTGCCCGCCTGGGCGCTCGATAGCGGCCGCGCCGGCGTGCACGACGCGCAGGGCTCGTATTCCGCGCGCAGCCAGGGCCAGCAGCCGCGCTCGGCACTGCCCGTCTACGCGCGCCAGCTGTTCCCCGAGCGCCTGGCGGGCGAGCCGCCGGCCGCGCGCGGCGCCACCTTGTGGGAAAACGAAGGCGTGCGGCTGTGGCACCTGCCCGAGATCGATGCCGGCATCGGCATTCTGTCGTTCACCTCGAAAATGCACGCCATCGGCAGCGAAGTGCTCGACGGCGTCTTGCAGGCGGTGCAACACAGCGAACAGGCGCTCGACGCGCTGGTGCTGTGGCACGAACCGCCCTTTGCCGTGGGCGCCAACCTGGCGCAGGTGGCGCAGGCCTGCGCCGCGGGCCAGTTCGACCTGCTGGAAGCCACCGTGGAAAAATTCCAGCGCGCCTCGCTGGCGCTGCACTACGCGCGCGTGCCCACCGTGGCCGCGGTGCAGGGCATGGCGCTGGGCGGTGGCTGCGAATTCCTGATGCATTGCAGCCACCGCGTGCTGGCCCTGGAAAGCTATATCGGCCTGGTCGAGGCGGGCGTCGGCCTGGTGCCGGCCGGCGGCGGCAGCAAGACGCTGGCGGTGCGCGCCGCCGCCCTGGCGGCCGCCACCGCCACGCCCGCCGAAGTCTTCCCGTACCTGCAGCCGGTGTTCCAGAACATCGCCACCGCGCAGGTCGCCAAGAGCGCGCTGCATGCCATCGACATGGGCTACGCCCAGGCCGGCGACACGGTGGTGTTCCATCCCGACGAACTGCTGTGGGTGGCGCTGCGGCAGGCCCGCGCGGCCGCCGACATCGGCCATGTTCCGCCGGCCCGGCCGCAGGGCATCCCGGTGGCCGGCCGCACCGGCATCGCCAATTTCGAAATGGTGCTGGTCAATATGCGCGAAGGCGGCATGATCAGCGCGCACGACTACAAAGTGGCGCGCAGCGCCGCCGTGGCGCTGTGCGGCGGCGAAGTCGAAGCCGGCACCCGGGTCGACGAAGAATGGCTGCTGGCGGTAGAGCGCCGCGAATTCGTGGCCCTGCTGCGCACGCCGGAAACCCAGGCGCGCATCCGCCACACGCTTGAAACCGGCAAGCCGCTGCGCAACTAGACACGAAGGAAGCATGATGAGCAAACAGATACAGGACGCCTACATCGTGGCCGCCACCCGCCTGCCGGTGGGCAAGCGCAACGGCATCTACGCCACCACGCGGCCCGACGACATGCTGGCCGCCGCCCTGCGCGCCGCGCTGGCGCAAGTGCCGGCGCTGGACCCGGCCCGCGTGGAAGACGTGATCGCCGGCTGCGCCATGCCCGAGGCCGAACAGGGCATGAACGTGGCGCGCATGAGCCTGCTGCTGGCCGGCCTGCCCGACGGCGTGCCGGGCGTTACCGTAAACCGCTTCTGCGCTTCGGGCCTGCAGGCGGTGGCCGACGCGGCCATGCGCATCCGCCTGGGCGCGGCCGACATCATGATCGCCGCCGGCACCGAGTCCATGAGCGCCATGCCCCAGATCATGGGCAACAAGGTGGCCATCAACCCCGAGATCTTCGCGCACGAAGAAAACCTGGGCATGGCATACGGCATGGGCCTGACCGGCGAGAAAGTCGCCGCGCAGTGGAAGGTATCGCGCGAAGACCAGGACGCCTTCGCGCTGGCCTCGCACCAGAAGGCCTGCGCCGCCATCGCGGCCGGGCACTTCGATGCCGAGATCACGCCGTATCAGGTGGTCAGCCACCTGCCGGGCGAAGCCGGCGCGGTGCGCACCGCCGAACGCCTGGCCGAACACGACGAGGGCCCGCGCCCGGACACCAGCGCCGAAGCGCTGGCGCGGCTGCGGCCGGTGTTCGCGGCGCGCGGCTCGGTCACCGCCGGCAACAGCTCGCAGATGTCCGACGGCGCGGCCGCCGTCATCCTGGTGTCCGAGCGCGTGCTGCGCGAACTGAACCTGGCCCCGCTGGCCCGCTTCGTGGGCTTTTCGGTGGCCGGCGTGCCGCCGGAAATCATGGGCATCGGCCCCAAGATGGCCATTCCCAAAGCTCTGGCCGGCACCGGCATCGCCCAGCAAGACCTCGACTGGATCGAGCTGAACGAAGCCTTCGCGGCCCAGTCGCTGGCCGTAATCCGCGACCTGGACCTGGATGCCTCCAAGGTCAATCCGCTGGGCGGCGCCATTGCGCTGGGCCATCCGCTGGGCGCCACCGGCGCCATCCGCACGGCCACGCTGGTGCACGGCCTGCGCCGCACCGGCGGCAAGTACGGCATGGTGACCATGTGCGTGGGCACCGGCATGGGCGCGGCCGGCATCTTCGAGGCGCTGTAGCGCCCGCGCCCGTGAAGCCGTACTGGTTCAAGCAGTTGCCGCCGGCATGGCGGGCCCGGCTGATGCGGGCGGGGTTCAACCTGCACCCCGCCTTCCGGGCCACCGGCGGGCGGGTCACGCACATTTCCCCCGACTTCCTGCACCTGCGCGTGCGGCTGCCGCTGGTCCGGCGCACGCGCAACATCGTCGGGTCGATGTACGGCGGATCGCTGTTCGCCATCACCGATGGCGCCCACCCCACGCTGCTGATGTCCGCGCTGGGGTCCGACGCCATCGTCTGGGACAAGGCGGCCACCATTCGCTACCGCAAGCCGGCCTACCAGACGCTGTACGCCGATTTCCGCATCGACCGCGCCGATATCGCCGCCATCCGTGCCGAACTGGCCAGCCGGCACGAGACCACCCGCGTATACGTGGTGGAACTCAAAGACGAGCACGGCGTGGTGTATGCCGTGGTCGAACGCACCGTGTATATCGCCGACAAGCAGTTCTACAAAACCAAGGCCCGCGCCGGCGCGCCGGACGATGCCCGCGGCGGCGGCGCAGCGCCCGGCGCCTGAGCGGCCCCCGGACGACGCTATGGAACGCATCTGGCTCGACAGCTATCCCCCCGGCGTCCCCGCCGAGATCGACATTTCGCCTTACCAGTCGCTGCTGGACATCCTGGACGACAGCTGCCGGCGCTTTGCCGGCCGGCCGGCATACACCAGCATGGGCGTCACCATCACCTATGCGCAGCTCGACCGCCTGTCGCGCGATTTCGCAGCGTGGCTGCAATCGCGCGGGCTGCGCCAGGGCGACCGGGTGGCGCTGATGCTGCCCAACCTGCTGCAGTATCCGGTGTGCCTGTTCGGCGCCCTGCGCGCGGGCTGCGCCGTGGTCAGCTGCAATCCGCTGTATACCGCGCACGAACTGGCCCACCAGCTGGCCGATTCCGGCGCGCAGGCCATTGTCATCGCCGAGAACTTCGCCCACACGCTGCAGCAGGCCCTGCCGCGCACGGCGCTGCGCCGCGTAGTGGTGACCTCGGTGGGCGAATTGCTGGGCCCGCTGAAAGGCCGCGCCATCGATTTCGCGGTGCGCCATGTCAAGCGCAAGGTGCCGGCCTGGTCGCTGCCCGGCGCCACGCCGCTGCGCCGGGCGCTGCGCGCGGGCCACGGCCTGCCGCTGCAGGCGCCATCGCTGACGCGGGCCGACCCCGCGTTCCTGCAATACACCGGCGGCACCACCGGCGTGGCCAAGGCCGCCGTGCTGACGCACGGCAACATGCTGGCCAACCTGTGCCAGGCGCACGCCTGGGTGCGCGGCCTGGTGCGCGAGGGCGAAGAATGCGTGGTGACGGCGCTGCCGCTTTATCACGTGTTCGCCCTGACCGCCAACTGCCTGACCTTCCTGAAACTGGGCGCGCGCAACCTGCTGATCGTCGATCCGCGCGACCTGGCGACATTCATCCGGACCTTGCGCAAGACGCCTTTCAGCGCCATTACGGGCGTCAATACACTGTTCTGCGGCCTGCTCAATCACCCGGATTTCGCCGGCCTGGATTTTTCCCGGCTGCGCCTGACGCTGGGCGGCGGCATGGCGGTGCAGCGCGCCATCGCCCAGCGCTGGCGCGAAGTCACCGGCGTGGCGCTGGCGCAAGCTTATGGCCTGACCGAAACCTCGCCGGCGGTCACCATCAACCCGCTGGACGTCGAAACCTTCACCGGCTCGATCGGCCTGCCCGTGCCCTCTACCGACCTGTCCGTGCGAGACGACGACGGCCGCGAACTGCCGCTGGGCGAAACCGGCGAACTCTGCGTGCGCGGCCCGCAGGTCATGTCGGGCTACTGGAAGCGGCCCGACGAAACGGCCCTGGTCTTCCATCCCGACGGCTTCCTGCGCACCGGCGACATGGGCTATGTCGACGAACACGGCTATGTGTTCCTGGTGGACCGCAAGAAAGATCTGATCCTGGTGTCCGGCTTCAATGTCTACCCCAACGAAGTCGAAGACGCCGCCGCCCTGCATCCGGGCGTGCGCGAAGTGGCGGCCATCGGCGTGCCCGACGAGCGCTCGGGCGAGGCCGTGAAGCTGTTCGTCATCCGGCGCGACCAGGCCCTGGACGCCGCCACCCTGATCGCCCACTGCCGCCAGCACCTGACCGGCTACAAAGTGCCCCGCCAGGTGGAATTCCGCGACGACCTGCCCCGCAGCCCGGTCGGCAAGATCCTGCGGCGCGAACTCAGGACGCCGACGGCGCCCTGAGGTACCAGACACCTGGTTGCCCACACCTGGCGGGCCAGGCCACCATTACCATTACTATGTGGGACACCATGAAACGCGTCCCCGTCCCCCTGAACCCGCTGCGCGCCTTCGAGGCCTCGGCCCGGCTGCTCAGCTTCACGCTGGCGGCCGAGGAACTCAGCGTTACCCAGGTTGCCATCAGCCGCCAGGTGCGCGTGCTGGAAAACTACCTGGGCGTCGAACTGTTCACGCGCGGGCCGCGCTCGATCCAGCTGACCGACGCGGGCGCCCGCCTGTATCCGTCGGTGGGCCGCGCGTTCGACGAAATCTCGCACGCCGCCGCGCTGGTCAGCCGGCGCAACCGCCCCGACGTGCTGGCCATCCAGGCCTACACCACCTTCGCGCAGCACGGCCTGATTCCGCTGCTGTCGCACTTCCACGAAAAATATCCCGGCATCGAAGTGCGCCTGTCGGCCTCGACCCAGGCCGTCGATTTCGCCCACCAGGACCTGGACGCGGCCATCCGCTCGGGCACCGGCCAGTGGCCCGACTACGAAAGCGATTTCCTGGCTCCCATCGAACTGCTGCCGGTGGCCAGCCCGCGCCTGCTGAAAGCCGTGGGCGGCCTGCGCGACGCCGGCGATCTGCGCCAGGTAACCCTGCTGCATTCGCTGGCGCGGCCCGACGATTGGGCCGCCTGGCTGCGCGCCGCCGGGTACGGCAACGCCGCCGGCCTGCGGGTGCTGAAATTCGAGAATTCCGCCATGGCCTACGAAGCCGCCATCCAGGGCGTGGGCTGCGCGATCGGCATCCGCGCGCTGGTGGAACGCTACTTGGCGTCGGGCGCCCTGGTGGCGCCGTTCTCGCTGACCCACACCCTGCCTGGCGGCTATTACCTGGTGCGCCCCAAAGGGCGCAGCGAGTCGCCGGCACTGCGCATCTTTCGCGCCTGGCTGCTCGACGCGCTGTTCCGCCCGCCCGCCGAAGCCCAACAATAAGTTGGCCTAGGGTGGACAAATTGTTGATTGTCCGCCCCGCCCGCGCTGTCCCACAATTTCGCTGCAGTTCCACTCTTTCGATGGAACCCGACGAACAAGGAGACAGCCGTCATGTCCGCTTTATCTATTCTGGCGCCCACCCGGGCCGCATGCAGCCGGCTGGCGCTGGCGCTGGCCGCCACCCTGGCCCTGGGCACGGCCCCCGCCCTGGCCGCCTTTCCTGATCATCCGGTCACGCTGGTGGTGCCGTTCGCGCCCGGCGGCGGCACCGACACCATCGCCCGCACCCTGGCCGAAGGCATGGGCAAAGACCTGGGCCAGACCGTCATTGTCGAGAACAA
Source organism: Bordetella petrii (assembly GCF_017356245.1). NCBI lineage: Bacteria > Pseudomonadati > Pseudomonadota > Betaproteobacteria > Burkholderiales > Alcaligenaceae > Bordetella > Bordetella petrii. The sequence goes on along the minus strand of NZ_JAFMZZ010000001.1, from coordinate 2,132,659 downwards.
GCCGGGCGCCGGCACCGTGATCGGCACGCAATTCGTGGCGCGCAGCGAGGCCGACGGCTATACGCTGGTCATGGCCACCTTCGCGCACGCGGTCAACCCGTCGCTGTACAAGACCCTGCCGTACGACACCCGGCACGCCTTTGCGCCCGTGGCCCTGGTGGCGCATTCGCCCAACGTGCTGGTCGTCAATCCCAAAGAGCCCTTCAAGAGTGTGCAGCAATTGCTCGACTACGCCCGCGCCCATCCGGGCAAGCTGAACTACGGTTCGTTCGGCAACGGCACGTCTGCGCACCTGGCCGGCGAACTGTTCAAGAGCCTGGCCAAGGTCGACCTGGTGCACGTGCCCTACAAGGGCAGCGCGCCCGCGCTGAACGACCTGATCGGCGGCCAGATCGACCTGATGTTCACCACGGTGGCCAGCGTGGCGTCGCACATCAAGAGCGGCACCCTGCGCGCGCTGGCGGTCACGTCGGCCGAGCGCTCGCCCGCGTTTCCCGACCTGCCCACCCTGGCCGAAGCCGGCGTGCCCGGCTACCAGGCCGAAAGCTGGTACGGCCTGTACGCGCCGGCCAACACGCCCGACGCGGTGATCAAGCGCCTGAACGCCTCGGTGGCCAAGGCCGTGCAATCGCCGGCGTTCCAGCAGCGCGTCACCGACGAAGGCCTGATGGTCAACGTGGGCGCGCCCGACCAGCTGGCGAAATACGTCGAAGCCGAAGAAAAACGCTGGAGCCAGGTCGTGCGCGACGCCCACCTGCAGCAGAACTGAACCCCTTTTTATTCCATTGCGACCCGCACCCGCCATCGACCATGACCTCGACTGATACTTCCCCCGCGCCCGCCGCCATCCTGCTCGATGTGCAGGACGGCATCGGCGTGCTGACCCTGAACCGCCCGGCGGTACGCAACGCCATCGACGACGCCATGCGCACCCAGCTGCTCGACGCGCTGGACCGCGCGGCGCGCGATCCAGCCATCCGCGCCCTGGTGGTCACCGGCGCGGGCACGGCCTTTTGCGCCGGCGGCGATATCAAGGGCATGAAGGCGCGGCTGGACGCGCCGGCCGGCGAGGTGGCGTTCAACGGCTGGACGCGCCAGCAGCGCACGCACCACGCGGTGAGCGCGCTGTTCAGACTGCCCAAGCCCACCATCGCCGCGGTCAACGGCGCGGCGGCGGGCCTGGGCTGCGACATGGCGCTGTCGTGCGATTTCGTGATCGCCGCCGACACCGCGCAGCTGTGCATGACCTATATCCACCGCGGACTGATTCCGGATGGCGGCGGCATGTATTTCCTGCCGCGCCGCGTCGGCCTGGCGCGCGCCAAGGAACTGATTTTTTCCGGGCGCCGCGTCGCGGCCGCCGAAGCGCTGGCCATCGGCATGATCGACCGCATCGCCGAGCCCGATGCGCTGCTGGCGCAGGCATGCGGCTGGGCCGCGGAGCTGTCGCATGGCTCGGCCACGGCGCTGGCCCTGTCCAAGACGCAATTGAACCAGGCCTTCGAACTCGGCGCCGAACAGTCGTTCGCCATGAGCAGCCAGGCGCAGGCCGTGTGCTACACCACGGCCGAGCACCGGGCCTCGGTAGCGGCGTTCCTGGCCAAGACCGCGTCCAAAGGATAAGGCCATGGCCCAGCTCGATCGCCTGCTGCGACCGCGCAGCGTCGCCGTCATCGGCGCCTCTTCGGATGCCGCCAAGACGGCCGGCCGCCCCATCGCCTACCTGCAGAAGCACGGCTACGGCGGCCGCATTTATCCGGTCAACCCGCGCAACGACACCATTGCCGGGCTGCCCTGCTATCCCGACATTGCATCGCTGCCCGACGCGCCCGACGTGGGCCTGGTGCTGCTGGGCGCCAGCCGCGCCGTGCAGGCGGTGGATGAGCTGGCGCGGCGCGGCGCCGGCGCGGCCATCGTGCTGGCCAGCGGTTTCCAGGAAACCGGCGCCGAGGGCGCCGGCCGCCAGCAGGCCCTGCGCGAGGCCGCCGGCGGCATGCCGCTGCTGGGGCCCAATACCATCGGCCTGGTCAATCTGACCGACGGCATCACCCTGTCGGCCACGGGCGCGCTGGAAATGAACGACCTGCACACCGGCTCGATCGCGGTGGTCTCGCAAAGCGGCGGCGTGCTGGGCGCCATGCTCTCGCGCGCCGCCAGCCGCGGCATCGGCTTCTCGAAGCTGGTGTCCACCGGCAATGAAGCCGACCTGGACGTGGCGGACTTCATCGAGACCCTGCTCGACGATCCGGCCACTTCTGTCATTGCGCTGTACATCGAAGGCCTGCGCAAACCGGCTGCCTTCCGCGCCGCGGCGCAGCGCGCTGCCCGGCTGGGCAAGCCGCTGGTGGCTTTCAAGGTAGGCCGGTCCGAATCGGGCGCCCGTTCGGCGGTATCGCACACCGGCGCGCTGGCGGGCGCCGACCGGCTGTACGACGCGCTGTTTGCCCAGTGCGGCGTCATCCGCGCGCAGACTTTCGCCGACCTGCTCGACATTCCGGCCGCGCTGTGCACGGGCCGGCGGCTGGCAGGCAAGCGCATCGCCATCCTGACCTCGACCGGCGGCGCGGGCACCCTGGTGGCCGACAGCTGCGGCCTGGCCGGGCTGGACACGCCCGCGCCGGACGCCGGCACGGCCGCGCGCCTGGATGCCTTGCAAAGCGGCGACGAAGCCGTGCTCAGCCGCAACCCCATCGACCTGACCCTGGCGGGCCTGAAGCCCGACCTGCTGCGCGGCGCCATCGACACGCTGCTGGCCAGCCCGTCGTACGACGGCGCCGTAGTCATCGCCGGCTCATCGTCGCTGCAGCACCCCACGCTGGTATCGGCCGCGGTCAGCGACTGCCTGAAGAAAAGCGACAAGCCGGTGCTGGTGTACGTCAGTCCGCACGCGCCGCACATCCTGGCCGACCTGAACCGCCAGGGCATTCCCGCCTTCGCCGCGCCCGAGAGCTGCGCGGCGGCGTTCTCGGCCATGCTGGCGCAAACAGATGCGGGCCAGCCGCAGGCAGGCGCGGCGGCCTCCGCGCCCGGCGCGGCGCGGGCTTTGCCGCCCGGCCCCCTGAACGAGGCCGACAGCAAGGCGCTGTTCGCGTCGTTCGGCATCCCGTCGGTGCGCGAGGCCGTGGCGGCCACGCCCCAGGCCGCCGGCGCGGCCGCGGCAACGCTGGGCGGCAAGGTCGTGCTGAAGGTGCTGTCGCGGCACCTGGCGCACAAAAGCGATATCGGCGGCGTGGCGGTCGGCGTGCCGGCCGCCGACGTGGCCGCGCGGGGCCAGGCCATGCTGCAGACCGTGCAGGCCGCCACTGATGCGCCGCTCGAAGGCCTGCTGGTGCAGGAAATGGTGGCCGGCGGCACAGAAATGATCCTGGGCTTTCACCGCGACCCGCAGCTGGGGCCGTCGGTGCTGCTGGGCATGGGCGGCGTGGCCGCGGAACTGTTCAATGACACGGTGCTGCGCCTGCTGCCGTTGACGCGCCGCGACGCCGAAGACATGGTGCGCAGCCTGAAGACCTGGCCGCTGCTCGACGGCTATCGCGGACGGCCGCATGCCGACGTAGCCGCGCTGGTCGACGCCATCCTGGCCTTCGCGGCCATGGCCGCCACGCTGGACGCCAGCCTGGCCGAAGCCGAGATCAATCCGCTGTTCGTGCTGCCGGCGGGACAAGGCGTGAAAGCCACCGACGGCGTGGTGATCGCGCGCTAGCGCGCGTATGCCAGGTCATACCAGGTGTCAGGCTCCGCCAGGTGCCTGACACCCCTGCGGGGAGTCAGACTCCTGGGCGCACCCTCACCACTGCCCGAAATACACGCCCGCCCGCTTGTGGGCATTGGTAGACCGTTCCACCGCTTCGTCGGACATGGTGGTACGCCGCTTGCCGCGCAGCGACCAGTCCAGCAGGTGCTGCCTCAGCTCCGCACGCACCGCGGCGTGGGACTGGCTGGCGCCCAGGTCTTCGAACTCGCTGGGGTCGCGCTGCAGGTCGAACAACTGCTCGGGTTCGTCGCGCCAGTACACGTAGCGCCACCGGTCGGTGCGCACCGACCAGGCGCGGCACTGCTGCGGCGTCTTGCCCAGCGTCAAGCGCGCCTGGCGGAAGCTGTAGTCCAGCTCGGACACGGCCGCATCGCGCCACGGCGTGTCTTGCGGCCCGCCGTGCAGCAGCGGCTGCAGGGCCCGCCCTTCGAGCCGGTGGCTGGCCTGCGGCACGTCCAGCGCCTGCAGGATGGTCGGCGCGATGTCCACGCTTTCCACCAGCTGCCGGCTTGCCTGGCCGCGCGTGCCGTCGGCCGCGGCAGTCGGGTCCATGATGATCAGCGGCACCCGCTGCACGGTGTCGTAGAACAGTTCTTTTTCGCCCAGCCAGTGGTCGCCCAGAAAATCGCCATGGTCGGAGGTGAACACCACCAGCGTGTTGCGCATCAGCCCCGCGCCTTCCATGTAGTCGAACAGCCGGCCCAGGTGGGTATCCAGCTGCGTGATCAGCCCCTGGTAGGCCGGCCGCACGGTACGCACGCATTCTTCGCGCGCGAAGCTCTGGCTTTCTTCATGCTGGCGGTAGGCCTGCAGCACCGGATGCGCGCCGGCCAGTTCCTGCTGGTTGCGCACCACCGGCAGGCACTGGTCGCTGCGGTACATGCGATGGTAGGGATCGGGCGCCATGTAGGGCCAGTGCGGCTTCACATAGCTCAGGTGCAGGGTCCAGGGCTGCGAGCCGCGCTTGCGCATGAAGTCCAGGGCGCAGTCGGTGGTGTAGGCGGTTTCGGAATGCGGCTCGCTGACCCGCGCCGGCAGATGCGTATTGCGCATGTGCCAGCCGCTGACCACCTGCCCGCCCGCGTCCACGGCGGAAATCACGTAGTCCGACCACGGGTCGGGCGAATCGTAGCCATGGCGGCGCAGGAATGCCGGGTAGCCGCTTTCATCGCCCGGCTCGTGGTGGCCGTCGTAGCGGTCGGCCTCGCGGAAACTGCCGCGCGCCAGCAAGGCGCCCAGTTCCGAGCCGCCGTCGATGGCCAGCCGCTGCATGCCGGCCTGGTCGGGGATGACGTGGCTTTTGCCGATCAGCACCAGGTCGCGCTCGCGGCCGGCCAGGTATTCGCCTAGCGTGACCTCGCCCACCGACAGCGGCACGCGGTTCCACATCGTGCCGTGGCTGGACGGATAGCGCCCGGTGTAATAGCTCATGCGCGACGGCCCGCAGACCCCCGAATTCACGAACGCCTGCTCGAAGCGCACGCCGCGCGCCGCCAGCGCATCCAGATTGGGCGTGCGCAGGTACGGATGCCCGTAGCTGCCCAGATGGTCGGCGCGCAGCTGGTCGGCCATGATGAACAGCACGTTCTGGATCTTGCTCATGAAATGCCCGCCCTTGCTACTGGGTTGCCTTGAAACCGGATTCGCGCACCACCGGCTCCCATTGCTTGCGATAGGCCGCCAGCGCCTGCGCGGTCTGCGCCGCGTCGGCCGACACGGGCTCCAGGTTGACGGCGTGCACGGCCTTCTGCATGGCCGGATCGCGCATGACCGCGGCGATGTCGCGCGCCAGGCGCTCGACCTTGTCCTGCGGCATGGCGGCCGGGGCGAAGAAAGCGTTCCAGCCGTCGGCCGCCAGGTCGATACCGGCCTCGCGGAAGGTCGGCACATCCGCCAGGCCTGCTTCGCGCTCGGTGCCCGAGGTGGCCAGGATGCGCACGCGCCCGCCCTGGTGCTGCGGCAGCAGGGTGTCCAGCGTGTCGATCGCCTGCGGCAGGATGCCGCCCACCAGTTCGCTGATCAGCGGCGCCGAGCCGCGATACCCCACCACTTCGGCCTGCTGGCCGATCTCGCCGCCCAGCATCAGCGCGAAAAAGTGCGGCAGGCTGCCGGTGGCGGGCACGCCCACAGTGAAGCGGTCGGGATGTTCTTTCAGCCACGCCCGCAGCGCCTTCATGTCTTTCATGGGCGAATCGGCCGACACCGCCAGCGCGAATTTGTAGCTGCTGACCAGTGACACCGGCTTGAAATCGCGCTGCGCATCGTAGCCGGGGTCGGCATAGACCAGCGGGGCCACTACCATCACGGCAGGGTTGCCCAGCAGCAGCACGTTCTGGTTCGCGTCGGCATTGCGCACCAGTTGCGCCGAAATGCGGCCGCCCGCGCCGGTCTTGTTCTCGACGATGACAGAAACGCCCACCCGGTCTTTCAGCCGCTCGGCCACCAGCCGGGCGATGCGGTCCGAACTGCCGCCGGGCGGATAGCCCACCACAATGGTCAGGGGGCCGCTCAATGGCGCGGCCGCCCAGGCCGGGCCGGTGGCCAGCGCGCATGCCGCCAGGGCGGCCCATATCATCCGTTTGATCATGTCTGCTCTCCTGTCCTGCCGTCTTTTGATGAGTTGTCGGTAAGGTAAAAGACTGTAGCAACGCAGGGGTTTCTTGATCTAATCCAATATCGGCATAAATAAACGTACAAAACCCAGGTAGGAGACTCTTCAATGCCTTCCGCGCCCGCGCAGCTTCCCGTCCATCTGGCGGAAATGCCCATGTACTGCCTGTACCAGGCCTGGTCGCAGGCCAGCCCGGTGTTCGTGCGGCTGTGCGAAGGCCGGTTCGGCATTACCCGGCGCGAATGGCGCCTGCTGGCCGCGGCGGTGGAATACGGCCCGCTGACCTCGGCCGAACTGGCGGCCACGGCCCGGCTGGACCTGGTGCGCACGTCGCGCGCCCTGGGCACGCTGTGCGAAAAAGGCTGGGCCGCCCGGGTGCGGGATACGCACGACAGGCGCATCACCAACGTCATGGCGACCGAATCCGGGCAGGCGCTGTACCAGGCCATGCTGCCCGAGGTCGCCCGCCTGAACGACCTGCTGATGGCCGACCTGAGCCCGGATGAAGCGCGCCAGCTGCTGCGCCTGCTGCAGGTGGTGGCGCAGCGCGGCGCGCGCATGGCCACCGAGAATGTCGTGGCCGACAAGGCCAGCCGCCGCCAGGGCGGCACGCGCCGCCCGCCGGCCAAGCCAGGTGTCTGACTCCCGCAGGGTGTCAGACACCGTGCTGTTGAGCCACCCGCGGCACACAGCGGTGTCAGGCACCTTCGGAGCCCGCCCCCCGGGCGCAGGCTGAGCAGGCGGCAAGGCAATTACGCAACAGTATGTCGCGGCGCCGGCCCATCTCTTATAATCCACAATCTTATCAAGAATCATTATTATTCTTGATATCAAAAATTTATCTACTTCTTTTATCTTCCGGGGATCCACTTGAAAGCTCGTTTGCGCACACCGCCCGCCCGCAAGGCGCCGGCCTTGACCCTGGCCATGCTGGCCGCCGGCCTGGCCGCTTCCAGCGTCCAGGCGCAGGAAACCTCTGCCGACACCGCCGCCACTCTGCCCGCCGTGCGCGTTACCGGCAGCGAAGAAACCGCCACCGGCCCGGTTACGGGCTACGTGGCGCGGCGCAGCGCCATCGGCACCAAGACCGACACGCCGCTGCGCGAAACGCCGCAGGCCATCACGGTGATCCCGCGCGAACAGATCGTCGACCAGGGCGCGCAGAACGTGCAAGACGCCCTGAACTATGCGGCGGGGGTACGCCCCAACGCCTACGGCGTGGACAACCGTGCCGACTACGTGCGCGTGCGCGGCGTGGAGCCGGTGCAATACCTGGACGGCCTGCGCCAGTTCTTCAGCTACAACAACCCGCGCACCGAGATCTACGCGCTGGAACGCGTCGAAGTGCTGCGCGGCCCCTCTTCCATGCTGTATGGCCAGGGCAGCACCGGCGGCGTGCTGAACCTGGTCAGCAAGCGTCCGCAGCCCGAAGCGCAGCATGAAATCGGCGTCATCGTGGGCAACCACGACCGCCAGGAAGTGCAGGCCGACCTGACCGGGCCGTTGACCGAAGACGGCCAGTGGCTGTACCGCGTGGTGGCCGTGGCGCGCGACAGCGGCACGCAGGTGCAGTACGCGCCCGACGACCGCCTGCTGCTGGCGCCTTCGCTGACCTGGCAGCCCAGCGCCGCCACGTCGCTGACCCTGCAGGGCTATTTCCAGAAAGACAAGGCCGGCACCACCCAGTCGTTCCTGCCGTGGAACGGTTCGGTCAGCTACAACCCCAACGGCCAGGTTCCCACGCGCCGCTTCGTCAGCGAGCCGGGCTTCGATGCCTACGACACCGAGCAGTTCAGCGTGGGCTGGCTGTTCGAGCACAAGTTCAACGACCGCTGGACGGTGCGCCAGAACTTCCGCAACACCATCAGCAAGGTCGACTACAAGTCGATGTACCCGGACGCGTACTCGAATACCGAAGACCCGTATATCGATCCCGAACAGACCACGCTCAACCGCTACTGGTACGTTCACAAGCCGCGCATGCGCACGCTGCTGGCCGACCAGAACCTGGAAGGCAGGCTGAACTGGGGCGCCACCGAGCACACGGTGCTGTTCGGCGCCGATTACAGCCGCTACCGCGAAACCGGCGAGGAAGGCTCCGGCATGGGCAGCCCGCTGAACGTCTACCATCCGGTGTACGGCAATATTCCCGACTACGAAACCGCCGACACCCCAAAGACCACGCAGCAGCAATTGGGTTTTTACGCCCAGGACCAGATCCGCTACCGCAACTGGATCTTCCTGGCCGGCATTCGCCACGACCGCGCCCAGACGGACGTGGAAGGCAGCGACCGCGAAACCGACAATGCCACCACCAAGCGCTTCGGCCTGCTGTACGCCGCCGACAACGGCCTGTCGCCCTACATCAGCTACAGCGAGTCGTTCACCCCCATCGCGGGCACCGATGTGTACAGCAACCGCTGGAAGCCCATGCGCGGCAAGCAGTGGGAACTGGGCCTGAAGTACATGCCGCCCGACAGCGACCTGGAAGCCACGGCCGCCGTTTATGACCTGCGCGAGAAAAACCGCCAGGTGCCCGACCCGTCCAACCCCAACAACCAGGTCCAGGCCGGCAAGACCAAGACCAAGGGCGTGGAACTGGAGCTGCGCGGCCGCGTGACCAAGCAGATGGACGTGATCGCCAACTACATCTACACCGACATCGACCCCGCGCTGGAAGGCGTGCCCAAGCACATGGCGTCGCTGTGGACCAAGTACCGCTTCGCCCTGGCCGGGATGTCGGGCTTCTCGGCCGGCGCCGGGGTGCGCTACCTGGGCGCCTTCACCGACGGCGGCGCCCCCGAGACGCCCTCGGTCACGCTGTTCGACGCCATGCTGGCCTACGACAGCGGCACCTGGCGCTACGCGCTGAACGTCAACAACATCGCCGACAAGACCTACGAGGTTACGTGCCTGCGGCGCGGCGACTGCTTCTACGGGCAGCGCCGCACCGTGACGCTGAGCGCGGCGTACCGGTTCTGACCAGGCGCGGCCGCGGGCCGCGGCGCTAACCCAGCCGCAGGCCCGTGGCCTTGATGATCTTGCCCCACTTCGCCATTTCGGCCTGGATGAACTGGCCGAAGGCCTGCGGCGTGTCGCCCACCAGGCGCACGCCCACTTCATCGAAACGCTTGATCACCGCGGGGTCGGCCAGCACCTGCCGCACCGCGGCGTTCAAGTCGCGCACCACCCCATCGGGCGTGCCGGCCGGCGCCACCAGGCCGAACCACGCTTCCGACTCGAAGCCGGGCACGGTCTCGGCGATGGCGGGAATCTGTTTCATGCTGGCCACGCGCTGGGCCGACGCCACGCCCAGGGCGCGCATGGTGCCCGCCTGTACTTGCGGATACGTGGTGGGCGAGTTGTCGAACATCACCTGGATCTGGCCGCCGATCAGGTCGGTGGCGGCCGGCGCGCTGCCGCGATAGGGAATGTGCTGCAGATCGATGCCGGCTTCCAGCTTGAGCAGTTCCATGGTCAGGTGGCTGGTGGTACCGCTGCCCTGCGAGCCGTACGCGATGCCGCCCGGATGCTGTTTGGCATACGCGATCAGTTCGGCCACCGACGTATAGGGCGCCTTGGGATTGGCCGCCAGCATGATGGGCACCGACGCCAGCAGCGACACGGGCGCGAAATCCCGGGCCGGGTCGTAGCCGGGGTTGGCGTACAACTGCTGGTTGATGCTGAGCGGGCCGGCGCTGGACACCAGCAGGGTATAGCCATCGGGCTTGGCGCGCGCCACATAGGCCGCGCCGATGTTGCCCCCCGCCCCCTGCCGGTTCTCGACGATGACCGACTGCTTGAATATGCCCGACAGCTTGTCCGCCAGCACGCGGGCCACCACATCGGTCGTGCCGCCCGCCGGAAATGGCACCACGATGGTCACGGCGCGCTCGGGATAGGCGGCGGCCTGCGCCGCCGCGGCGGGCAGCAGGCCCGCCAGCGCGGCGCCGGCCAGCGCGCGCAGGGTTTTCTTGAACATGGTTGTCTCCGTGGTTCTTGGTTGTGGTCTTGTTATGGCGCGGCCTGCCGGGGCGGGCCGCCTTAGAATCCGTACAGCAATGCCGGGTTGTCGACCAGCAGCTTGTGCTGCGCCGCCGGCTCGGGCACCCACAAGGGGATCAGGTCGACCAGGTCGCCGTCATTGGGCATGGGCACATCGCAAATCGGGTGCGGCCAGTTGCTGCCCCAGATGATGCGGTCGGGCCAGCCGGCGGCCACACGGTGGATCATGGGCAGCATGTCGGCATGCGGATAGGGCTGCGACGACAGCCGGTACAGGCTGGCCAGCTTGGTCCAGGCGCGGCCCGTGTCCATCAGCCGGGCCAGCGCCGCGAACGCCGGGCTGTCCACGCCTTCGTCGCCGCGGATGCGCGCCATGTGGTCCAGCACGATATCCACGCGCAGCGCCAGCAGGCGCGGCAGCAGCGCTACCAGTTCGTTGGCGTGCTTGAAATGCAGCACCAGGTGCCAGCCCAGCTCTTGCGCCTCGGCGGCCAGCGCCTCGAGCTGGTCGAAGCCCACGCCGCCGCCCACCACGGTAGACAGGCGATAGCCGCGCATGCCCAGGGCGTGCATGCGCCGGCGCTCGGCCAGCGTATGCCCCGGCGGCATCACCGCCACGCCGCGCGCCCGCGCGCCCATGCGTTGCAGCGCATCCAGCGTGGCGGCATTGTCGGTGCCATGGGCGCCGCCATGCACGATGACGGCGCGGTCGATGCCCAGCGCGGCAAGCAGCCGCACGTAGTCGTCCACCGTGCAGTCTTCAGGCGTGTAGCTGCGCTGGGGCGAATAAGGAAACCGCGCTTGCGGGCCGAAGATATGCGCATGGCAGTCGCGGGCGCCGGCAGGCATGCGAAAAGCTGGCTGCCTGGTATGGCGGTCGGGGCCGGGGCAGGCGTGCATGGCCTAGCTCGCCTGGGCTTCGCGTTCGGCGATGCGGGCCAGCACGTCGGCGCCGCGGTTCGCCGCCGACACACCGCGGAACAGGTATGCCATGCTGACCACCGCCTGCATCTCTTCCCAGCTGGCGCCGGCGCGGCGCGCGGCAATGCCGTGGATGACGGCGGCATCGCTGAGTTCGACCATGAGCATGCCGAAGATCATCAGTTGCGCCGTCTTGGCATCGAAGCACGCCGGGTTCATGGCATGGGCGCGCACCTGTTCCTGCATTTCCACCAGCGCGGGGTCGAGCGCGCCGGTGACCAGCAGGCGGGCCTCGACCCGCGGCGGCAGGTAGCCCAGCAGCTGGCGGTAACTGTCGGCCTGGCGCTGCAGGGCGGCGGCGTCGCGCGGCGCGCCCATGGCCTGGGCGGTAACGCCGGCATCGATGCGGGATGCGGACATGCGGGATTCCTTCTTCGAGTCGCGCCGCGCCGGCGAAATGCCGCACGGCAGGCATATGGTTGACGAAGCGGGCGGCGATGTCAATAAAAAATCGATTTTATTAATTCAAATCGATTATTCATCCAGGGCGCTACAATACGCGGCATGAAAACCGCCCCGGCCTCTTCCGCCGCGCCCAAGCCCGCGGCCAGCCCGTCGCTGACCGCCTCGGTCGCCATCCAGATCCGGGCCGCCATCCTGGACGGCGCCTACCCGCCCGGCGCGCGCCTGCGGCTGGACGAGTTGCGCCGCGAATACGACGTCAGCCTGAGCCCGCTGCGCGAGGCGCTGACGCGCCTGGCCGCCGAAGACCTGGTGCAGATCACCGACCAGCGCGGCTATCAGGTCACGCCGGTGTCGGCCGAGAACCTGCGCGAAGTCACGGTGCTGCGCACCCAGCTCGAGACCACCGCGCTGAAAGAATCGCTGCGGCGCGGCGACGATGCCTGGGAAGACGCCCTGGCGGCGGCCTACCACCGGCTGCATCGCCTGGAAAGCGACGGGCAGCGCGCCGAGGGCTGGGAAAAAGCCCACCGGGCCTTTCACCTGACCTTGTTCGCGGCCTGCGGCATGCCGCTGCTGCTGCGCTTCTGCGGCAGCCTGCACGACCTCAGCGACCGCTACCGCCGCCTGTTCCTGGCGCGCCATGCGCCCGATGCCAACGTACCGGCCGAGCACCAGGCCATCTTTGAAGCCGCCATGGCGCGCGACGCCGAGCGCGCCGCGCAGATTCTTACCCGCCACCTCGAGCGCACCGGGCGCAACGTCATGACCGAGCTGGCCGGGCCGGCCGCCGACTGACCACCGGCCGGCGCCACGCCGGCCCGCCCTACTTTCCATCCCTTATCCCGCAAGCCTGCACGCCCCCTGCGGCGCAGGCCGGCGCGCGCGCTCGCGCGCCGCCCGATATAGGGTTTTCCTGGATTGAGCCAAACTGTACACAGAATATTATTCAATACATGATGCACTTTTGAACGGAGCCTGGATTCAATGAGCACCCTGCACACCCCTCTTCCCGACCTGGCGCGATCGCCGCTGAGCCAGCAGTTGCAAGACCCGCAATTGCTGCGCGCCGGCGGCTGCGTCGGCGGACTATGGCAGTCCGCCGGCGCGGGCCCGGCCCTGCACGTGCTCGACCCCGCTACCGGCGAACAGCTGGCCAGCGTGGCCGCCACCGGCGTGGCGGGTGCGCGGCAGGCGCTGCAGGCGGCCCACCAGGCGCAGCCGGCCTGGGCCGCGCTGCCCGCCAAAGAGCGGGCAGCGCGCCTGATGGCCTGGCATGCCCAGATCCTGGCCCATGTGGATGATCTAGCCCTGCTGATGACCCGCGAGCAGGGCAAACCGCTGGCCGAAGCGCGCGGCGAAGTGCTGTTCGGCGCCAGCTTCGTGGCCTGGTACGCGGAAGAAGCCAAGCGCATCCACGGCGAAGTCCTGCAGACCTACAGCGCCGACCGGCGCGTGCTGACGCTGCGCCAGCCGGTGGGGGTGGTGGTCGCCATCACGCCGTGGAACTTTCCCAGCGCCATGATCACGCGCAAGTGCGCCCCGGCGCTGGCGGCCGGTTGCACCATCGTGCTCAAGCCCTCCGAAGAAACCCCCCTCTCGGCGATTGCCCTGTGCGTGCTCGCCCAGCGGGCCGGCATCCCGGACGGAGTCATCAACCTGGTGCTGTGCACCCGCGACAATGTGGCCGAGACAGGACGCGCCCTGCTGGCCGACAGCCGCGTGCGCAAGCTGTCGTTCACCGGCTCTACCGCCACCGGCAAGCACCTGATGCGGCTGGCCGCCGACAACGTGCTCAAGGTCAGCCTGGAACTGGGCGGCAATGCGCCATTGATCGTGTTCGACGATGCCGACCTGGACCGGGCCGCCGACGGCGCCCTGGCCAGCAAGTTCCGCAACATGGGCCAGACCTGCACCTGCGCCAATCGCATCCTGGTGCAGCGCGGCGTCTATGAGGCGTTCGCGGCCAGGCTGGTCGAGCGGGTACGCGGCCTGCAAGTCGGGCCGGGCCTGCAGGCCGGCGTGACGCAAGGCCCGCTGATCAACAGCAAGGCCATCGACAAAGTGCTGCTGCACGTGGCCGACGCCCTCGACAAGGGCGCGCGCGCGGCCATCGGCGGCGCCCCCGACGCGCGCGGCGGCCTGTTCTTTCAGCCCACCGTACTGTTGCACGTCACGCCGCAGATGCGCATCTGCCACGAAGAAACCTTCGGCCCGGTGGCGCCGCTGCTGGCTTTCGACACCGAAGAAGAGGCCCTGGCGCTGGCCAATGATTCCAGCTATGGGCTGGCCGGATATTTTTATACGCGCGACCTGGCGCGCGCGCTGCGCATGGCCGAACGCCTGGAGCTCGGCGCGGTGGGCATCAACGAGGCCGTCATCTCCTCCGAAGCCGTGCCCATCGGCGGCGTAAAACAGTCGGGCATCGGGCGCGAGGGCGCGCACCACGGCATCGATGAATTCCTGGAAACCAAGCAGATCACCATCGGAGCCCTGTAGCCCGCCGGATCCCGGCGCGGCCAAGGCGCTTTTTCACTTACTTTTCAAGGACGCTTGTCATGTTGACCGCTGAGCAAATCCACTTCTACGACGAGAACGGCTTTCTGGTGCTGCGCGACCTGTTCACGCCCAACGAATTGCGGGCCCTGCAGGAAGACGCGCTGGTCCTGCGCAGCGACCAGCGCGGCCACCCCGATGCCAACGTGCTGGAGAAAGACGGCACCACGGTGCGCGCGGCCTGGGCCGTCGAGCTCGATTCCGAGGCCTGCGCGCGCGCCTACCGGCTGCCCCGCCTGCTGGGCGCCATCCAGCAACTGCTGGGCCCGTCCTACTTGCACCAGTCGCGCCTGAACTACAAGGCGGCCGGCAAGGGCGACATTTTCCAATGGCACCAGGATTACGCCAGCTGGATCCACGACGGGCTGCCCCATGGCGGGCACCGCGACATGCTGACGGTGCTGATCACCCTGGACGATTCCACGCCCGACAACGGGCCGCTGCGCTTCGTGCCCGGCTCGCACAAGCACGGGCTGATCCGGGCCTTCTACGACACCACCACCACCAGCTACCCGCTGCACATCGTGCCGGATGAATACATGGCCGAGCACTTCGCGCAGACGCCCGTGTACGAATGCACGTTCCCGGCGGGAACCGTGGTGCTGTTCTGCGGCAACCTGGTGCACAGCTCGAAAGAAAACCACTCGCAGCAGGGGCGGCGCAATCTTTACTTCGCCTATAGCCGCGACGGCAACCGCCCCACCGGCAAAGCCACCCGGCAGCACAAAAACGCCTACATCATGAACCCGGCGCCCTACGTGCTGCAGGAAATCGACGACAACAGCCTGGCCGACTACGCGCGCGGCCTGCTGTCGGCCTGACGGCGCGTCACGACCATAATTAGGGGAAAACATGGAAACGCTGGCAGGCAGTCTGGAAAACCGGCCCGCTGTGGGCACCCGCGCCAGAGAGATGCGCAAAGTCATTTGGGGCGCATCGCTGGGCACCGCCTTCGAGTGGTACGACTTCTTCGTCTATGGCGCGCTGGCGGCGGTGCTGGCGCCGCTGTTCTTCCCGCCCGGCATGGGCCAGACGGCGGCCTTCCTGGCCAGCCTGGCCACCTTCGGGGTCGGGCTGGTGCTGCGGCCGTTCGGTTCGCTGGTGTTCGGCCGGCTGGGCGACCTGGTGGGCCGCAAGTACACCTTCCTGATCACCATCGTGATGATGGGCATCTCTACCATCGGCGTGGGCCTGCTGCCCACCTATGCCAGCGTCGGCGCCTGGGCCCCGGCCCTGCTGGTGGTGCTGCGCTGCGTACAGGGCCTGGCGCTGGGCGGCGAATACGGCGGCGCGGCCACCTACGTGGCCGAACATGCCGAAGACAGCAAGCGCGGCACGTACACCAGCTGGATCCAGCTCACCGCGACCGCGGGCTTCCTGTTGTCTTTGCTGGTGGTGACGGCAACCCGCTACGCCACCACGCCCGAACAGTTCAACGCCTGGGGCTGGCGCATCCCCTTCTTGTTCTCGGTGTTTCTGCTGGGTATCTCGATCTACATCCGCGCCCGGTTGAACGAATCTCCGGTGTTCCTGCAGATGAAGGCCGAAGGCAAGACCTCGCGGCAGCCGATCCGCGATGCCTTCGGCAACTGGACCAACCTGAAATACGTGTTGCTGGCCCTGTTCGGCACCGTCGCGGGCGTCACGGTGCTGTGGTACACGGGGCAGTTCTTCGCGCTCATCTTCCTGATGAAATGGCTGAAGGTCGAGCCCACCACGGCCTATACGCTGGTGTCGCTGGCCCTGGTGCTGGGCGCGCCGTTCTTCGTGGTGGCCGGCTGGCTGTCCGATCGCTGGGGCCGCAAGCGCGTGATCATCTGCGGCTTCATCGTGGGCGTGCTGACCGTGATCCCCATCTTCAAGGGCCTGACGCATTTCGCCAACCCCGCGCTGGACCGCGCCATCGCCGCCGCCCCCGTCACCCTTGCTTCGTCCGAATGCCGTCTGCGCATGTTCTCGGCGCCCGGCAATGCCTGCGAGCGGGCTCGCGAACAGCTGAACACGGCAGGCGTGCCTTATACGCTGGTTGCGGCGCCGGCGCCGGGCGCCACTGTCCAGGTGGCCGGCGCCAGCGTCGACGGCGCCGACCCGGCCGCCATCGCGCGCGCCCTGCGCGAGGCGGGCTACCCGGTCAAGGCGGACGACGCCGAGATCAACCGCCCCATGGTGGTGGCGCTGATCTGGCTGCTGGTAGTGATCGGATGCGTGGTGTACGGGCCCAACGGCGCCTACCTGGTCGAACTGTTTCCCACGCGGGTGCGCTATTCCAGCATGTCGATGGCCTATCATATCGGCACCGGCTATTTCGGCGGCTTCGCCCTGTATTTCGCGACGCTGATCTCCACCACCACCGGCAACATCTACGCCGGCCTGTACTACCCCATCGTCGTGGCCGTCATTTCCATTCTGGTCGCGGCCTTCCTGCTGCCCGAAACCCGCGGCTGGAAACTCGACAGATGATCGGCTGCCGGCCCCCGCGGCGCGGCCCTGGCCGCGGGGCCCGGCAGGGCCTGGATATAATACAGTTCGGTATACACATTATCGGACTCACCATGACCCAGGCAGGTACCCGCGGCCCGCTCGATGACGGCGCACCGGCGCCGCGCAAACGCACCTCGCTCAGTTCCTCGGCGATCTACGAACGCATCAAGAACATGGCCGCCACGTATGAATTCAAGCCGGGCGAGCGCATCAACGAGATCGAGCTGTCCAAGCGCCTGGAGGTCAGCCGCACGCCGCTGCGTGAAGTCCTGAACCAGCTCATGGTCGAAGGCTTCCTGGAACGCACCGCCAACAAAGGCTTCACCAGCCGGCCGCTGGACGCCAAGCAGGTCTTCGACCTGTACGAATACCGGCTGGGCATCGAAACCGCCATCGCGCGCCTGGCCTGCAAGCGCGCCACCGACGCCGGGATCGACGAGCTGGCCGCGGCCACCATGCGCGACAACTCGATTCCCGACGATTCGGATTCCGCCGAACTGCTGGCCCTGGACGAAGACTTCCACATGGGGCTGGCCCGCCTGACCCGCAACGAAGAATTCGTGCGCGCGCTGGCCAATGTCAACGCGCGTATCCAGTACGTGCGCTGGATCGACATGCGCAACGGCAGACGGCCCTACACCCAGGCCGAGCACGTCGGCATTATCGAGGCCCTGAAATCGCGCGACGAAACCGCGCTGGTGGCATTGCTGGAATCGCACATCGCCCGCCGCCAGGACCAGATCACCGAAGTCATCAAGCTGGGCTATTCCGAGATCTACACCCGCAGCAAACCATGAGGACCCCATGATCGATATCGAGGCCACCGTTTCCTGGTCGCGCCAGCCGCACGAGGCTTTTTCCGACCAGCGCTACAGCCGCGCGCACACCTGGCGCTTCGACGGCGGCGCGGAAGTGGCGGCCTCGTCGTCGCCCCACATCGTGCCGCTGCCTTATTCAGCGGCCGCCCATGTCGATCCGGAAGAAGCCTACGTCGCGTCGCTGTCGAGCTGCCACATGCTGGTGTACCTGGCCATTGCGGCCAAGCGCGGCTACGTAGTAGACAGCTACCAGGACCGCGCGGCGGGCGTCATGGAAAAGAACCCGCAGGGGCAGCTGTTCATCAGCCGTGTCACGCTGCATCCGCGCGTGGCTTACCGCGGCGCGGCGCCGGACGAGGCCGCCGAGCAGGCGCTGCACCACGCAGCGCACCAGCAGTGCTTCATCGCCAACTCGGTGCGCACCGTGATCGACACCGTCATCGAGCGCTGAGCGCCGCCGAGGGCGTCGCGCCCCGGGCGCGCTCAGGCCGCCAGAGTGTTCGGCACGGCCTGGCCGGCCAGCCAGGCCAGCAAATTGCGCTGCACGCCGGCGGCGAACTCGCGGTACACCGGCTCGCTGACAAAGCCGTAGTGCGGCGTAAGCAGCACGTTCGGCAGCGCCAGCAAGGGGTGCGCCGCCGGCAGCGGCTCGGTATCGTACACATCGAAAGCGCCGAAGCCGGGGCGCCCCGCCCGCAACGCCTGCACCAGGGCCTCCGTGTCGACGAGTTCGGCCCGCGAGGTGTTTACCAGCAGGCTGTCGGTCCGCATCAATGCCAGGCGCTCTCGGTTAAGCAGGCCACGCGTGCCGTCGGCCGGCACCAGGTGCAGGCTGACCACGCGCGAGGTCGACAACAGCGTATCCAGGTCCACTGCCTGCGCGCCATGCCCGGCGGCGCGCTCGGGCGTCATGTGCGGGCTCCAGGCCACGACGTCCATGCCCAGCGCCCGGCCCGCCGCGGCCACCCGCGCGCCGATCTGGCCCAGGCCGACCAGGCCCAGCCGTTCGCCGTGCAGCACGGCCGGCAACAGCGGCGCGCCGCCGGCATCGCGCCACACCGCGCGCGCCGGCGTCAGCGCAATCGACGGCAGGCGGCGCACCGCCGCCAGGATCAAGGCCCAGGTCATCTCGCAGGTGCTGGCCTTGGACGGGCCCCAATCGGTATGGCTGACCTGGATGCCCAGGTCGGCGGCCGCCTGCAGGTCGAGCGTCCTGTTGCGGGTGCCGGTGAACACGATATGGCGCAGCCCGGGCAACTGCCGCATCAACTCACCCGTCATGGGCGTGCGGTCGCGCATCAGCACCACGCAGGCGACGTTGCGCAGCGCCGCCAGCAGGCCGGCCCCGGCCAGCGGCCCGGCATGGATGTCGACGTCGGCCTGCCGGCCGATGGCGGTCCAGTCCACCAGCGAGCGCAGGCCGTTTTCCCAATCGTCCAGCACCACGATGCGCGGCTTGCCGCTCATGCCGCGGCTCCGGCGCGCGCCAGGCGGACAAGCTGCCCGGCGTCGGCGGCCTGGGCCAGCTTCCAGCAGGCCGCGATCAGCTCGCTGGCCTGCCCGGCCCCCAGGATGGCGTCGGCCATGCCGCGGAACTTGGCTTCCAGATCGGCGTCGGTCATGGGACGCTGCAGCGAGCCGATGGCGTGCTCGACGTGCACGCGCACAGTTCGGCCATCGGTCAGCGTGGCTTCGGCGATCACGCTGGCTTCGCCGATGCTGTCGTCGACAATGGCCTGCACTTTGCGGCGCACCTCGACCACGTCCGGCCGGTTGACGATTTCGTCGGCGTATTCGTCTTCGGAAGCGCGCCCGAAGATCAGCCCGGCGGCGCAACCGTGGTAGACGCTGAACTTGCCCTGCAGGCCGTCGGCCGGTTCCTTCTTGCCGGTCAGCTCCAGCACCAGCGAGTGCACCTTCAGGTCGATGCGCTGAAGGTTCTGCGGCGTGACGCCCTGCTGGCGCAGTTGCACGCACGCGTCAATGCTGGGATGGATGACGATGCCGCAGGCGAACGGCTTGTAGGCGTTGAACGAGATCTCGAAACGCTTGCCCAGTTCGTCGGTAATTTCGTTCCAGTCGAATTTGGTCGAGACCACTTGCGCAAAGCCGCGCGGCGCCTCGATGGCGCGCGGGCTGGCGGTAAAGCCGGCCTGCGCCATCAGGGCCGCCATCAGGCCGGCCTGGGCCGCCGCGCCGGGGTGGAACGGCTTGGTCATGGTGCCGAACTGCTCGCGCAGGCCGACGGGCTGCGATGCCGCGATGCCCAGCGCCATGGTGGCCTGCTCCACGTCCAGGCCCAGCAGCCGCGCGCAGGCGGCCGCCGCGCCCAGCCCGCCGGTGGTGCCGGTAATGTGCCAGCCGCGGTCGTAGTGATGCGGGTAGACCATGTTGCCCACGCGGCAAGAAACATCGACGCCCAGCACGATGGCGTCGATGATCTGGCGGCCGCTGGCGCCGGTGTGCTCGGCCAGCGCCAGCACGGCCGAACATACCGGGCCGGCCGGATGGATGATGGTTTTCAGGTGGGTGTCGTCGAAGTCGAACGTGTGCGACGTAATGCCGTTGACCAGCGCCGCGCTGCCGATGTCCACGCGCTCGGCGCGGCCCAGCACCGTGGCCTGGGCGGCCGGCTGCAGCACCTGCACGGCCTGCAGCGCGGCCTCGGCCGCTTCGTGTCGCGCCGCGCCCACGGCGCAGCCCAGCCAGTTCATGAAGGTGCGATGGGCCTCGTGCTCGACCTCGTCGCTCCAGCCGCGCGACGGATGGTTGATGGCGTGTTCGGCCAGGATGCGGGTAACGGGCGGTGCATTGCGGTCGGCATCGACCTGGGTGTTCAGAGCCATGGGAGTTTCTGCGTATCCGAAAAGAAAGAAAAGGAATCAGGCATCCAGGCGGATGTTCTGCTCTTTGGCCAGGCGGGCCCAACGTTCAAAGTCGCGCTTGGCGTAGTCGGCAAACTGGGCCGGGCTCATGGGCATGGGATCGATGGCCTCGATGTCGAGCTGCTTGCCCAGTTCAGGGCGCGCCAGCGTCTTGTTCAGGCTGTCGTTCAGGGCCTGCACCACGCCGGCGTCGATGCCGGCCGGGCCCGACACGCCATACCACTGCAGCACGTCGTCGAAGCCGTCGATGCCCAGCTCCTTGAAGGTGGGCACATCCGGGAAGCGCGGATTGCGGTGTTCGCCGGTCAGCGCCAGGGCCCGCACGGTGCCCGAGCGCAAGTGCGGCACGGCGGCGGCCAGGCCCGGGAACATGGCCTGCGTCTGCTGGGCGATCAGGTCGGTGAACGCGGGCGAAATGCCCTTGTAGGCAATGTGCACCATCTTCGTGCCCACGTGCTGCTGCATCAGTTCCATCAGCAGGTGGGTCAGCGACCCGGCGCCGGCCGAGCCATAGTTCATCGCGTCGCCGCGCTGCTTGGCATAGGCGACGAATTCCTTGAAGGTCTTCACCGGCAGCTTGGCGTTCACCACCAGCGCGTTGGGCGTGCCGCCGATCATGCCCACCTGCGTGAAGTCGCGCACCGGATCGTAGGGCACCTTGCGCGTGGCCGGGCTGGTGGCCAGCGTGGCCACATAGCCCTGCATCAGGGTATAGCCGTCGGCGTCGGCGCGCATGGCGCGCTGGCAGGCAATCACGCCCCCGCCGCCGCCCTGGTTCTCGACAATGAAAGTCGTGCCCAGCACATCGGCCCAGGCATTGGTGACGGTGCGGCCCACGTAGTCGCTGCCGCCGCCCGGCGCCACGGGCACGATGTACGTGACGGGGCGCTGCGGATAGCCCGAACGGGCCAGGGACACGCAAGGCAGGGCGACGGCGGCTGCGCCCGCCCCCAGCAGGAATGAACGGCGATGCATGATTGTCTCCTCCGATGAACGGATGTGATGAAAGCCGCGGCCGGCAGCCGCGGTAAAAAACTTGCCGGCTTATTCCGCCAGGCCCGACAGCCGCTCGTGGGCGTGGGTGACGTGATGGTCGAGCAGTTCGGCGCAGTAGTCGGAATGCGCCATGGTGGTCGAGTCGCGCAGCGCCTTCACGATCTGCTTGTGTTCGGCGTTGGACTGCTGGCGGTGGGAATCGGTGGACAGGTTCTTCAAGCGCGCCAGGTGCAGCTTCTGGATGACCTCGCGGTACGACTTTGCGATTTCCTTGTTGCCGGCGTAATCGATGAACAACCAGTGAAACCGCAGGTTCTCGCGGTAATAGGCCTGCGGGTTGCTGGCATGGATGGCGCCGTCCATGGCTTCGGTGCAGCCTTCCAGCTCCCGCACCAAGGCCTGCCGCCGTTCGGCGGGCAGGCGCGAGGCGACGCGCCCGGCATGGCTGTCGAGCAAGGCGCGGAACTGGTACAGGTCGCGCACTTCGTCGTCGCTGAGCTGGCGCACGTACACGCCCGAATGCTTGCGCGACACCACCAGCCCCGAGCTTTCCAGCTCGCGCAGCGCCTCGCGCACCGGCACGCGCGAGACCTTCAGGCGTTCGACCAGTTCGGATTCGCGCAACGCCTGCCCGGGCGCGACCGCGCCCGACAGGATCTGGCCCAGCAACTGGTCGCGCACCAGCTTGCCCAGCGAAGTGTTCTTGATTTCTTCGAATTCGCCATCGGCCACGGGGTTGAACAGCCAGTCCATCAAGTCGGCTCCAGATATCGTTCGTATAATTGTATACGATTATACGAAAACGGAGGGCGATGCGATCCGGCGCCGGCGGTCCGCCCGCACGGGGCGCCCAGGTGTCAGGCTCCCGCAGGGTGCCTGACACCATACGATTGAGACAGTCGCCGCCCACCTAGATTGAGACAATCGCCGCACACTTCGGGGTCAGGCACCCTGCGGGAGCCCGACCCCTATGCCCCATGCGCGCCGCAAAAAGAAAAAGGGCCTCGCAATGGAGACCCTTTTTGAATTTGGCGCGCCCGGCAGGATTCGAACCCACGACCCCTTGGTTCGTAGCCAAGTACTCTATCCAACTGAGCTACGGGCGCTGGTAAAGAGGCGAAATTATAGCGGAAAATTCCTATTTGTCCAGCCTGGTTTCGGTGCCGCCCATCTGCGGGCTCAGCACCAGCCCGGCGGCCTGGGGTTTCTTGCGTTCGATGTCGGGCAGCAGGAACGCCACGATGCCCAGCAGCGGCAGGTAGGCGCACACCTGGTACACATAGGCGATGCTGGTCATGTCGGCCAGCTTGCCCAGCGCCGCCGCGCCCAGGCCGCCCATGCCGAAGGCAAAGCCGAAGAACAGGCCGGCGATCATGCCCACCTTGCCAGGCACCAGTTCCTGGGCATACACCACGATGGCCGAAAACGCCGACGCCAGCACCACCCCGATCACCACCACCAGCACGCCGGTCCAGAACAGGTTGGCATGCGGCAGCAGCAGCGTGAACGGCGCCACGCCCAGGATGGACACCCAGATCACGATCTTGCGCCCGACACGGTCGCCGACCGGCCCGCCCGCCACGGTGCCGAACGCCACCGCCGCCAGGAACAGGAACAGATACAGTTGCGCCGAACGCACCGACAGGTCGAACTTGTCCATCAGGTAGAAGGTGAAATAACTGTTCAGGCTGGCCAGGTAGAAATACTTGGAGAAAATCAGCACGCCCAGGATGCCCAGCGCCCACATCACCTTGGCGCGGCCCGGCGCATCGGCGTCGCCCGCCACGCGGGCCTTGGGCTTGAGCAGCGCCCGGTTGGCGCCGTACCAGCGGCCGATGCCCACCAGGACCACGATGCCAAACAGGGCGGCCAGCGAGAACCAGGCCACGCTGGCCTGCCCGTGCGGAATGATGAACAGCGCCGCCAGCAGCGGCCCCAGCGCCGACCCGACATTGCCGCCCACCTGGAACAGCGACTGCGCCAGGCCGTGGCGCCCGCCCGAGGCCATGCGGGCCACGCGCGACGATTCCGGGTGGAACACCGACGACCCGGTGCCCACCAGCGCCGCGGCCACCAGCAAGTACGGCAGCGAAGGGGCGAAAGCCAGCAGCAGCAGGCCCACCAGGGTAAAGCCCATGCCTATGGGCAGCGAATACGTGGTGGGCCGCTTGTCGGTATACAGGCCGATGCAGGGTTGCAGCAGCGACGCGGCAATCTGGTAGGTCAGCGTGATTAGGCCGATCTGGGCGAAGCTGAGATTGAACGAATCCTTCAGCATGGGATAGATGGCCAACAGGATCGACTGGATCATGTCGTTCATCATGTGGGCCACGCTGATGGCGCCCAGTACTTTGAAAGCGGTGGCGGATCCGGAAGCCGGCACGGCGCCGGCGGAAGGCGTGGAAGTCATGGCGTAGCAGCGGATATCAAAGGCGGCACCCGAACCAGGCGCGGGCCGCGGCGCGCGAAGCAATCAGTGTATAAAGTCCTGGATGCGCGGAAGTGCCAACTTTCGTCGCCAAAATGACATAACCGCCGCCATGCCCCGCCGACCGATCCCGCCCGCCGACCCCGCCCGCAGCCGCCTTGCCGACGACTACCAGCACGTGCCGCGCCTGGTCACGGCCATGGCCAAGGATTTCGTGCCCAGCGACACCACCGGCCCGCACAGCCACCCGCGCGGCCAGCTGGTGTACGCCATAGAAGGCGTGATGCGCGTCAGCACGCCCGACGGCTTCTGGACCCTGCCCTCGCTGCGCGCGCTGTGGGTGCCGCCCGGCACCATCCACGGCATCCAGATGGTGGGCAAGGTGTCGATGCGCACCCTGTATGTGCACGCCAACGCGGCGGATACGCTGTGGGACCGCTGCCAGGTGGTCGAGGTGTCGGGCCTGCTGCGCGAACTGATCCTGGCGCTGGCGGCCGAACCCATCGAGTACGCGCTGGACGGCCGCGGCGGGCAGATCGCCGCGCTGCTGCTTACCGAGCTGCGGGCGGCGCCGGTCGTTCCCATACAGATTCCGTGGCCGCACGACCGCCGCCTGCAGACGGTCTGCCGGGCCATTCTGGCCCAGCCCGGCCTGGCGCGCACCGTGGACGACTGGGGCGACGAGGTGGGCGCCAGCGGCCGCACCCTGATCCGCCTGTTCCAGGCCGAACTGGGCCTGAACTACCGGCAATGGGTACAGCAGGTGCGGCTGGCCGATGCGCTGCACCGCCTGTCGCTGGGGCAGCCGGTGGCGCGGGTGGCGGCGGAACTGGGCTACCGCAGCCCCAGCGCGTTCAGCGCGATGTTCCGCCGCGCGCTGGGCTCGCCGCCGCAGGCGTATCTGCACGACAGCTAGGCAGGCGCGACGCGCCCCGCCTTGCCCTGCATGGCAGGCTGGCAAAACCGAATATTGATATATCTAGATTAATAGATATATAATTCGAGAAAACCCGATTCAAGAACCTGCCCGCATGGACATCGATCTCATCATCAAGGCACTGGCCAACCCGGTGCGCCGCGACATCCTGCAATGGCTCAAAGAGCCCGAGAAGCACTTCTCTACCCAGGAACACCCGCTGGAAGTCGGCGTATGCGCCGGCCAGTTCGAACGCTGCGGCCTGTCGCAATCGACCATGTCCACGCACCTGGCCGTGCTGCAGCGCGCCGGGCTCGTCACCACGCGCCGCATCGGCCAATGGATCTTCTACAAGCGCAACGAAGACACCATCGCGGCATTCCTGCGCACGCTCGGCCAGGATCTCTAGCCGGGCGCCTTGTCCTTTTCCTTCCCCACCTCCGCCTTCATCATGCCCACGATATTCGACCCCATCGCCGCCGGCGACCTGCAACTGTCCAATCGCGTCGTCATGGCGCCGCTTACCCGCAACCGCGCGCCCGGCGCCGTGCCCACTGAAATGATGGCCACGTACTACACGCAGCGCGCCAGCGCCGGCCTGATCATCACCGAGGCCACCGCCATCACCCACCAGGGCCAGGGCTATGCCCAGGTGCCCGGCCTGTATTCGGCCGAGCAACTGGCGGGCTGGAAGCGCGTCGTCGACGCCGTGCACGCGGCCGGCGGCAAGATCGTGGTGCAGCTGTGGCATGTGGGCCGCATTTCGCATACGACGCTGCAGCCCGATAACGGCGCGCCGGTGGCGCCCTCGGCGCTGCGCGCCAATTCCAAGACCTATCTGGTACATGCCGACGGCACCGGCGAATTCGTGCCCACGTCCGAACCGCGCGCGCTGCGGCTGGACGAACTGCCCGGCATCGTCGAAGACTATCGCCGCGCCGCGCGCGCCGCCATCGAAGTCGGCTTCGACGGCGTGGAAGTCCATGCCGCCAACGGCTACCTGATCGACCAGTTCCTGCGCTCGGGCAGCAACCAGCGCACCGACGCCTACGGCGGCAGCATCGAAAACCGCGCCCGCCTGCTGGTGCAGGTCATGGACGCGGTCACCGGCGAAATCGGCGCAGGCCGCACCGGCATCCGCATCTCGCCCGTCACGCCCGCCAACGACGCCAGCGATCCGCAGCCCCAGCCGCTGTTCGACTACGCGGTGCGCAAGCTGGCCGGCTACGGCCTGGCCTACGTGCACGTCATCGAAGGCGCCACCGGCGGCCCGCGCGACTTCCAGCAGGGCGAGCAGCCGTTCGACTACGCCGCCCTGCGCGACGCCTACCACCAGGCCGGCGGCAAAGGCGCCTGGATGGCCAATAACGACTACGACGCCAGCCTGGCCGAACGCGCCGTCGAAACCGGCCAGGCCGACCTGATCGCCTTCGGCAAGCCGTTCATCGCCAACCCCGACCTGGTGCGCCGCCTGCGCGAACAGGCGCCGCTGAACGAACCCGACAAGGCCACGTTCTACGGCGGCGGCGCGCAGGGTTATATCGACTATCCGGCGCTGGCCTGATCCTGAAGTGAAGCCCAGGTATCCGGCTCCGCAGGTGCCGGACACCGTGCTATTGGCATGCCCAGGTGTCTGGCTCCTCGGGTGCCAGACACCGTGCTATTGAGACAATCGCTGCCCGCTTCGGTGTCTGACACCTGCGGAGTCAGACACCTGGCTGCTGGCCCTCCCCCCTCCTGCGGGATGGGCGCTATGCGGCGGTTCGAATTCACTGATCGAGTCCCGCGGCGTCCGGTCGGGCGGTGTCGGCGCGTTGGGCGGCGGGGCAGCCTGCGCAGCAGGCCGAGGGCGCCTGCATGCGCCCGAGCCCGACGCACGTGCGCCGACACCGCCCGACCGGACGACGCGGGACGGGCCAGGAACGCAAACCTCAGCCCCCCAAAGCCGGCTCCATCGTGGCACATTTCGATATCTGACACCTGCGGAGTCAGACATCTGACAAGGCGGACACGGCGCGCGGCCGCTCGCCAATATAGTTGCTAAAATCAACGATATCGGCAAGAATGGCAGCCTCGATCGTTCATCGGATACACGTCCCGCCATGCTCCAGACCCGCCTGACCCGCCTGCTCGGCCTGCGCTACCCCATCATCCAGGGCGGCATGAGCTGGGCCTCGTCGAATGCCGCGCTGGCCCTGGCGGTATCGCGCGCCGGCGGGCTGGGCACCATCGCATCCGGCCCCATGTACCCGCAAGACCTGCTGGCGGCCATCCAGGCCGTGCGGGCCGGCACCGACGCGCCGTTCGCAGTCAACATCCCGCTGTACAACAAGCGGGCGCAAGAACACATGGACATCGCCGTGGCCGAGCGCGTGCCCGTCATCATCGCTTCGCAGGGCGGCCCGCAAAAACACCTGGGCCGCGCGCGCGACGCGGGCATCAAGTGGCTGCAGGTGGTGGCCAGCCCGATGCACGCCCGCAAGGCGCAGGCGACCGGCGTGGACGCGGTCATCGCCGTCGGCCTGGAGGCCGGCGGACATCCCGGGCCCGACGAAATCGGCACGCTGGTGCTGGCCCGCGCGGTGGCCCGCGCCATCGAGATTCCGTTCGCCGTGGCCGGCGGCATTGCCGACGGCGCGGGTGTGGCCGCGGCATTGTGCCTGGGGGCCGACGGCGCACAGCTGGGCACGCGCTTCCTGCTTACCCCCGAATCCGGCCTGCACGCCGCCTACAAGCAAGCCGTGCTGGCGGCCGGCGTGGCCGACACCACCCTGGTCGGGCGGGGCCGCTCGCCGGTACGCATGCTGCGCAATGCCTACGCCCGCGAATACGCCGCCGCCGAACGCGCCGGCGCGGCCGACGCCGAACTCGACGCCCTGTTCGCCGCACGGTCGCTCAAGCAATCCGCCAAAGATGGCGACGTTGAACAGGGCAAGGTCGAAGCCGGCCAGAGCGCCGGCCTGATCGATGCCCTGCAGCCGGCCGGCGACGTGGTGGCCGAGCTGGTGCGCGACGCGCGCCAGGCCCTGGCGCGCGGCTCGGACCTGCTGGCGGCCTGATGGCCCCGGGGCCGGCCGCGCGCCGGCCCGCTCGCATTACTGCTTGACCAGCCCCGCGCCCTTCACCAGCCCGGTCAGCACCTGCTGGTCTTTGCGCACGAAATCAGCCGCCTGCTGCGGCGTCATGCTCCACAGCTCCACCCCCTGAGAGGCCATCTGCTTGCGGTAGGCCGGATCCTGGTTCACCGCATTGACGGCCTTGTTCAAGCGGTCGACAAGCGCGTCCGGCGTGCCGGCCGGCGCCGCCAGGCTGTACCACGAGGCCGACTCGGCCCCCTTGATGCCGGCCTGCGCCAGCGTGGGCACGTCGGGCAGCAGCGGCGAGCGGTCTTTGGCGGCATAGGCCAACGCCACCAGGCGGCCGTCCTTGATGAACTGCAGGCTGGCCGCCAGGTTCAGCACGGCCATATCCACCTGCCCGCCCACCAGGTCGTTGATGGCCGGCGCGGCGCCCTTGTACGGAATGTGCACCAGCTCGATACCGGCGCGCTGGCGGAACAGCTCGGCGCCCAGGTGCGGCGAACTGCCCGGCCCCGCCGATCCATAGTTCAGCTTGCCGGGCTCTTTGCGCGCCAGCGCGATCAGCTCGCCCACCGATTTCACGCCCAGCTTGGGATTCACCACCAGCATGTTGGGCTGGTTGCCCACGATGCCGATAAAGCGGAAATCCTTGACGCCGTCATACTGCGTGTGCTGCATCAGGGGCGTGACGATATGGGCGGCCGCGGTGCCCAGCAGCAGCGTGTAGCCGTCGGGCTGGGCGCGCGCCACGATCTGCGTGCCGATGGATGCGCCGCCGCCGGCCTTGTTTTCCACCACCACGGGCTGGCCCAGCTGCTTTTCCAGTTCGCGCGCCAGGGCGCGGCCCAGCGTATCGGCCGGACCGCCCGCGGCATAGGGGTTGACCAGCGTAATCGGCCGGGACGGATACGGCTGCGCCGCCAGGGCGGTGGCGCACAGCGTGGCCGCCGCGGCGCCCACCATGAACTTCCGGATCGCTTGCATGTCTTGTCTCCTGGTGTGTTTTGCTGAAATGCGCCGCCCCGGGGCCGGCGGCCCCGGGGCGTACGGTCATATCGCGCCTTGTTCGCGCAGGGCGGCTATCGCCTGGTCATCCAGCCCCAGGCGTTCAACCAGCACTTGCCGCGTGTGCTCTCCCAGCAGCGGCGGCCGGCCCAGGCTGGGGTCGTCGTAGCCGTCGAACTTGAACGGCACCGGCACGGCCCCGAACCGCCCCAGCTGGGGATGCTCGTATTCGCCGACCATGCCCCGCGCGCGCACGTGGGCATCGGCCAGGATCTCGTCCACCGACAATATCGGCCCGGCCGGCACGCCGGCCGCGTCGCAGCGCGCGCACAGGTCATCGCGGTCGAACCGGCGGATGGCCGCCTGCAGCCCCCGCATGATTTCGTCGCGGCGCGCCACGCGCTCGGCATTGCGCGCCAGCGCCGGATCGTCGCGCCAGGCGGGCAGTTGCAGCAGTTCGCACAAGGGTTTCCAGTGCTGGTCGCTGCCGGTGATCTGCACCCATTTGCCGTCGCGGCACTCGAACGCCGCCGACGGCACCCGCCCGGGATGTTCGGTGCCCAGGCGCGGCGGCACCTCGCCCAGGGCGAAATAGCGCGCGGCGGCCAGCGACAGCAACCCCACCTGGCCGTCGAGCATCGAGAAATCCAGATGGCATCCGCGGCCGCTGCGTTCGCGCCCCATCAACGCGGCCAGGATGCCGATGGCCACCCACAACCCCGATGTCAGGTCGGCCACCGGCAGGCCGGGCTTGACCGGGCCGCCGCCGCGCTCGCCGGTCAGGCTCATGATGCCGCCCATGGCCTGGAACACCGTGTCGTAGCCCTTGCGCCCCGAATAAGGCCCGGTCAGCCCGAAGCCGGTGCACGAGCAATACACCAGGTCGGGGTTGCCCGGCGCGATGTGCTCGCGGTCGAGCCCGTACTTTTGCAGCGTGCCCACCGGAAAATTCTCGACCACCACGTCGGCCTGCTCGGCCAGGCGGCGGATCAGGGCCTGCCCTTCGGGATGCCGGAAGTTGGCCGTGATGGATTGCTTGCTGCGGTTGAAAGCCAGGTAGTAGGCCGATTCGGTGCCGTGCGGCCCCTGCACGCGCGGCTCGAAGCCGCGCGTCTCGTCGCCGCCGCCGGGCTGCTCGACCTTGATCACAGTGGCGCCCAGCTCGGCCAGGATCATCGAGGCGAACGGGCAGGCCAGCACACGCGACAGGTCCAGGATGGTGACGCCGTCCAGGGGTCTCATTGCCCGCCTCCGCCGCCAAAGCTGCGCATGATGGCGTTGGCGTCGCGGCCCACCGCCAGCGCCTCGGCCAGCGCCAGGTCGGCCGACCGGTGGAACGAACGCTTGGTCAGCTTCATGGCGGCCGGCTCCCAGCCGGCCATGCGCCGGGCCAGCTCCAGTGCTGTGTCCAGCACCTGGCCGGCCGGCGCCACGCGATTGGCCAGCCCCAGCGCCAGGGCGCGCGCGCCGTCGATGGGCTCGGCCATGGCCACCAGCTCGAAAGCCTGCTTGCGTCCCACTTGGCGCACCAGGTTGGCCATCACCACCGCCGCCACGATGCCGTGGCGCAGCTCGGGGTAGCCGAAGCGCACGTCTTCGGCCATGACGGCCATGTCGCAGGCCAGCGCCAGGCCTGCGCCGCCGCCCAGCGCATTGCCCTGCACGGCCGACACCACCGGCTTGCCGATGCGCGAGAACGCCAGGTGCAGCGCCGTGGTCAGTTCCGCGCGCTGCAGCACCGCGTCGGCATGTTGCGCCGTAAGGCCGGCGAATTCCCTGGTGTCCGCGCCGGCGCAGAACGACTTGCCGTTGCCTGCCAGCACCATGGCGCGTACCGCGCTGTCGCGGTCGGCGTCGTGCAGGGCGTCCAGCAGGGCCTGCGTCAATGTGGTGTTCAGCGCATTGTGCTTGTCGGGGCGGTTCATGCGCAACACGCGCACAGTATCCAGGTCTTCGATCTGCAGTTCGGTCATGGCGCTTCCTTGTTGCGGCGCCCGCGCGCGGACGCCAAGTAATTGTCTAAATCAACTATATGGGCGCGCCCGTGCCGCCAGGGCGCGCCGCCCCTAGCGCGGGCCCGCGTTGCGGCCGCGCCGGGTCGGTATTTCGCTCTTCAGGTCGTGGAACATATCGAGCGCGCGCACGGTCAGCTTGTCCAGCGCACGCTCCAGCGTGTCGCGCTCGGCCGCGGTCAGCACTTGCAGCAGCGATTCGTTGCGGGCCACCGCCGCCGGGAACATCTCCTGGTACAGGCGCCGGCCGGCCGCGGTCAGGTCCAGGCTGATGCCGCGCCCGTCTTCCGCGTCGGCGCTGCGGCGGATCAGTTTCTTGTCGATCAGTTCCGACACGGTGCGGCTGGCCTGGCTTTTGTCGATGTTGGATTCGCGCGCCAGGGCGTTCAGCGACATCGGCGCCGCCGCGCCCAGCAAGGCCACAATGCGCCATTCGCGCGGGCCCACGCCATAGCGGCTTTCGTTCAGGCCGGCGGCAATGCGGCTGGACACGTGCGCCAGCCGGTTGAGCCGGTACGAAAACAGGTCTTTCAGTTCGCCCGGCGCGGCGCGCGTGGCGGCGGCGGTGGCAGTCTTGCGTGCGGGTCGAGTGGCCATAGTGTCTAGTTTCCGGACTGAAAGCGCGCGCGGCGGACCAGCCGCGCGCCAACGCGCACATGATATACAACCGGCACGGGCCGGCTCATGGCGCCCCGCCCCCGCCGGCCAGCGGATTCAGGCCGGCGGCCGCCACGCGGCTGTGCAGCTCGCGGCCCAGGGTGTCCTGGCACAGCCGCGACACCGCCGGCAGCGCGGCCAGGTCCAGCCCGGTGCGCACCCCCATCGACTCGAACAGGCTGACCAGGTCTTCGGTGGCGACATTGCCGGTGTGCCCGCCGCCGTACTTGACCTTGTCGGGATGCCCGCCCACGCCGCCGAAGGCGCTGTCGAAATAGCGCACGCCCGCTTCCAGTGCGGCCACGTAATTGACCAGCCCGGTGCCGCGCGTATCGTGAAAGTGCGCCACCAGCGCCAGTTGCGGGAATTCCCGCTGCAGCGCGCGGTACAGGTCGCGCACCGCCGGCGGCGCCGCCATGCCGGTGGTGTCGCCCAGCGTCACGATCTCGACGCCCAGCTCGGCAAAGCGGCGGGCATCGTCCAGCACGCCGGCGGCGTCCACCGCCCCTTCGAAGGGGCAGCCGAACGCCACCGAAATCGTGCCCACCATGCGGAACCGGCCGGCGGCCCGCCGCGCCATGGCGGCGATGTTGTCCCACTGGTCGCGCCGGGAACGCTTCAGGTTGCGCTGTGAATGCGCCTCGCTGGCCGAGACCAGCAGGCTGATCTCGTTGGCCCCGAAACCGGCCTCCAGGTCGTGCAGCGCCCGCTCTACCGCGCGCACGTTGGCGCAGGTGGCCTTGTACCAGACGCCTTCGCGCCGCGGCAGGCCGGCCAGCAGCTCGCTGGCGTCGGCGAACTGCGGCACCACGCTGGGATTCGAATACGACGTCGCCTCGATCCGCTCGAATCCCAGTTCGGCGAAGCGCTGTATCAGGCCGGCCTTGGCCGGCGTGGCGATGAACCGCGCTTCGTGCTGCAGGCCGTCGCGCGCGAAGCATTCGCACAGAATCACGTCGCGCATCATGGTTGCTGCTCCAGGGCGAACCGCCGCAGGGCATAGTCGCGCAGCTTGTTCTTCTGCACCTTGGAACTGCCGGTCATGCCGATGTGCTCGAACGTATCGACCACGTCGAGGTAGCGCGGCACCTTGAAATTGGCGCAGCGCGCCTTGCACCACGCAAGCAGCTCGTCGGGCCCGGCGGCATGCCCTTCTTTCAGCAGCACGAAGGCGGCCGGCACCTCGCCCAGCCGCGCGTCGGGCACGCCCACCACCTGGGCCAGCTGCACGGCGGGATGGGCGTGCAGCACTTCTTCGATTTCCAGCGGCGCGACGTTCTCGCCGCCGACCCGAAACATGTCTTTCAGGCGCCCCACCATGCGCAGGCGGCCGTCGCCGTCCATTTCGCCCAGGTCGCCGGTGCTGAGCCAGCCGTCGGCGCTGAGCGCGCGCGCGGTGGCGTCGGGCATGTTGTAGTAGCCCTTCATGATGCTCCAGCCCTTGGCCTGGATTTCGCCGCGCCGGCCCGGCGGCAGCGGCGCGCCGGTGGCCGGGTCGATGATGCGCACCTGCATGCCGGGATGCGGCAGGGCCCAGCCCATGGCGCGCAAGGCGAAATCATCGTCATGGGCCGACATGATCACATTGGGCGAGGCCTCGGACTGGCCATAGGCATTGCAGATGGACGGCACGCCCATCACGTCGCGGATTTTCTGCATGACTTCGGGCCCCGCCGCCGCCCAGCCGCCGCGCAGATGCAGCCGCGCCGGGTCGAAATCGGGATGGCCCATCAGCATCAGGAAGATGGTGTCGTTGCCCGAGGTCAGCGTGCAGCGTTCAGTGTCCAGGATGCGCAGGGCTTCGGCCACGTCGAAGCGCGGCAGCGTCAACAGGCAGCAGCCGGTGACCAGACTGACCAGAATGGACAGCGTGGTGCCGGCCACATGGAAATACGGCCGGATGCTGAAATAGCGGTCGGCGGGCGTCACGCCGATGCGCTGCGCCGCGGCCCAGGCATTGGTCAGCATATTGGCGTGGGTCAGCATCACGCCCTTGGGAAACGAGGTCGTGCCCGAGGTGTACTGAATCAGCAGCACGTCGTCGGGCGCCACTTGGGCGGCCAGGCCATCCAGTTCGGCGCCGCGCACCGACGCGCCCTGGCTGATGAAGCTGTCGTAGCCCAGGGCCCCGCCGGGCACCTGGCGCCCGGCCACCACAACCTGCCGCAGCTTAGGCAGTTCGGCGCCCGGCAGCCCCGCGTCGATGGCCGGCTCGACCTGCCGCAGCAGGCCGATGAAATCGATGCCCAGGAATTCGTCGGCCATGATCAGCAGGCTGATGTCGGCCTGCTTCAGGCAGAAGCGCAGTTCTTCGCTTTTGAAGCGCGTATTGACGGGTACCGTGACCGCGCCCAGGCTGGCGCACGCATAGAACACCTGGATCCACAGCGCGCTGTTGCCCAGCATGACGCCGACATGGTCGCCGCGCCGCACCCCTTGCGCATGCAGGGCGGCGGCGATGGCACGCGCCTGGCCGGCCAGGTCTTGCCAGCTATAGCGGCCGTCGGGCCCCACGAAGGCTTCCCGCGGCCCGCGTTCGGCCACGGTGCGCGCCAGCCGGCGCGGCAGGGTGGTGGGCTCAGCCAGCATCCCGGGCCTCCGCGCGTGCGCCGCCGAAGCCGGACAGCGCGCCCTTCCAGTCGGTGCCGCGCAGGTTTTCGTCGATAGCCAGCAGCTCCACCGCCATGGCGCCTTCGCGCGTGGTGGCCAGGCCCTGGTCGACGCTGCGCTTGGTCAGCCGCACCGTCAGCGGCGTGGCCTGTGCGATGCGCGCCGCCATCGCGGCGGCCTGGGCATCGAGCTCCGCGGCCGCATACACATGATTCACCAGGCCGATTTCGCGCGCCTCGCGCGCATCGAACTTGCGTCCGGTGAACAGCAGTTCCTTGGCCATGCGCGGACCCACCGCGCGGGGCAACCGCTGGGTGGCGCCGATGGTGCCCCAGCCCACTTCGGGGTAGCAGAACTGCGTGCCTTCGGCGGCCAGGATGAAATCGCAGGCGCCGGCGATCTCGCAGCCCGAGCCGAAGGCCGCGCCATGCACCACGGCAATCGCGGGCTGCGGCAGCCGCTCGATGGCGGCATAAGCGGCGAAGCCCGCCACGCGGCGCGCCGTCATGTCCTGGTCGGACATGGTCTTTCGTTCTTTCAGGTCGGCACCGGCGCAGAACACCGGGCCGGCGCCGCGCACCACGACTACGTGCGCGCGTTCGTCGGCGGCCAGCGCCGACAGCACGGACACCAGCTCGTGGCACATGCGCAGGCTCAGCGCATTGCGGCTGTCGGGCCGGTTCAGCGTCAGGGTGGCGACATGCGAGTCGATGTCCAGGGCAAGGGTTTCGTATACCGCGCTCATTCAGGCTCCTGCAATGGCGGAATTGCTGAACATCACTATACGGTAATTAGTTGATTAAATCTACTATATTCCCGCATGACGATTCGACGTCACAAAGTTGCATAAATCAACTTTTTAGTTGATGATATCAATCAATTGCCCACCCCTGCCCCAAGCCGCCATGAAACTGCTGCGCCGCGCGCTCGTCGCGCTCTGCATTCAAGCCGCCGTGCTGCCATATGCCCACGCCCAGGCCTACCCCGACCGCCCGGTGCGGCTGATGGTGGGCTTCTCGCCCGGCGGCGGCAGCGACCTGGTGGCGCGCATCCTGGCGCGCGCGCTGGGCAAGCAGCTGGGGCAGACGGTGGTGGTCGAGAACCGCCCGGGCGCGGGCGGCATGATCGCCACCCGCGCCGTGGCGGCCGAGCCGGCCGACGGCTATACGCTGCTGCTGGGCAGCGCGGCGGCCTTTGTCATCAACCCGTACCTGCGCCGCGACGTGGGCTACGACCCGGTCAACGATTTCACGCCCATCGGCGCGGTCTCGCGCTTCGATTATGTGCTGCTGGGGCGCCCCGGCCTGCCCGTGGCCACCCTGCAGGACCTTGTCTCCTACGCCAAATCGCACCCCGGCCAGCTGACCATCGGATCGGCCGGCGTCGGCTCGAACACGCACCTGGTGGCCCTGTCGTTCCTGTCGCGCAGCGGCATCGAGCTGCGTCACGTGCCCTATAAGGGTACCGCCGGCGCGCTGAACGACCTGCTGGGCGGCACCATTGATTTGCTGTTCGATTCGGTGCCCACCGTGATGCAGCAGGTCAAGACCCGCAAGGCGGCCAGCTTCGGCACCACCGGCGCGCGCCGCGAAGCCATGCTGCCCCAGGTGCCCACCTTCGCCGAGGCCGGCATGCCGGGTTTCGAGGCCAGCAACTGGTTCGCCGTGTTCGGCCCGCGCCAGCTCGACCCGGCCATCGTGCGCCGGCTGAACACCGCCATGGCGCAGGCCCTGCAAGACCCCGAGCTGCTCGACAGCTTCCGCCAGAGCGGCAACATCGCGCTGGGCGGCTCGCCGGCTGACCTGGCCGCGCTGGTCGCGCGGGAAACCCGGCAGTACAAGGCGCTGATCGATGCCACCGGCGTCCGCCTGGACTGATTCCGCCGCCTGCCCCATGACCCGCTCCACTGACCCCGCCGCTACCCTGCCCCTGGCCGGCTGGCGCATCCTGGACCTGAGCTCGGCCGTGGTCGGCCCGTACGCGACCCAGGTGCTGGCCGACTATGGCGCCGACGTCACCAAGCTGGAACAGCCGTCCGGCGACATCATCCGCTGGATCTCGGGCCGTTCGCCCACGCCCGGCATGTCGGGCAAGTTCATGCACATGAACCGCAACAAACGCAGCATCGCGCTCGACCTGAAGACGGCCGCGGCCCGCGAAGCCGCGCTGGAACTGGCGCGGCGCTGCGATGTGTTCGTGCACAACATGCGTTCGGCGGCCATCCGCAAACTGGGGCTCGGCTTCGACGACCTGCGCGCCGTGAACCCGCACATCGTCTACTGCAATATCGTCGGCTTCGGCTCGGCCGGCCCCTATGCCGACCGGCCTGCCTACGACTCGATCCTGCAGGGCGGCACCGGCCTGGCCAGCCTGTTCGCCGCCACCGAAGGCGCCCCGCGCTATGTGCCGTATGTCGTGGTGGACCGCAGCGCCGCCCTGATGGTGGCCAACGCCATCCTGGTGGCCCTGCTCGCGCAGGGCCGCCGGCGCCAGGCGCGCCAGATCGAAGTGCCCATGTTCGAAAGCTACGCGGCGCTGCTGCTCAGCGAACATATGTACGGCGCGACCTTCGAGCCGCCCATCGGCGGCAGCGGCGACCGGCGCCTGCTCGACCCCAACGCGCGGCCGGTAAAGACGCTCGACGGCTATATCTGCATCACCACCAATACCGACGCCCAGGTCATGGCCCTGTTCGACGCCCTGGGCCGGCCCGAACTGAAGGCCGACAGCCGCTTCAATACGGCGGTCAGCCGCATCGACCATATCGCCGAGTTCTTCCAGATCCGCGCCGATGAAATCGCCCGGCGCGACACCGCCCACTGGCAGGCCGTGCTGGCCCGCCACGACATCCCCGCCATGCCCTGCCACACCATCGACAGCCTGCTCGACGACCCGCACGTGGGCGCGGTAGGCCTGGTGCAGCAAGTGCGGCACCCGACGCAAGGCACGGTCAGGCACATCAATGTGCCAGTGTCGATGACAGGCTACGCCCCCGCGCTGCGCCATCATGCCCCGCGCATCGGCGAACAGACGCGCGGCATTCTGCGCGAACTCGGCTACGACGACGCCCGCATCCAGGCCATGCTGGAGCGCGGCGAGGCCTGCGCGCCGCAGAATGAATAGCCTCTAAGCCAGTGCCGCCGCGATGCGGTCCATCAGCATGCGCACGCGCCGCGGCTGTACCGTGCTGGGTGGATAGACGATCTGCAGCGCCGTGGCGCCGATGGAATAGTCGCGCAGCACCTCGGCCAGCGCGCCCGAGGCCAGGTCGGCGTCGATGTCGCGGATCGATTTCAGCGCAATGCCGCGCCCCTGGCAGGCCCATTGCCGCACCAGACCGCCATCGTTGGCCACGCGCCGGCCGCGCACCAGCACCTTGTGCGGCCGGCCATCCACCTGAAACAGCCATTCGCGGTCCAGGTCCTGGCCAAAGCGCATGACGATGCAATCGTGGTCCGCCAGCTCGTCGGGATGCCGCGGCGCGCCATGCCTGGCCAGATAGGCGGGCGAGGCGCACACCACGCGCCGGTTGCTGCCCAGTGGCCGGGCTCGCAGCGAACTGTCGGCCAGCGTGCCGTGGCGTATAGCGAAGTCCAACCCCTGTGCCACCAAGTCGACATTGCCGTCGGTCAGGTTCAAATCGATGCTGACCCCCGCATGTTCGTCCAGGAAAGCATCGACGACGGGCACAATGCGGCGCCGGCCCAGGTCTTCGGGCGCGCTGAAGCGGATTGGGCCGGAAATCGTCTGCGCGCCCAGTTTGACGCGGGCTTCCAGTTCGTCGGCCTCGGCCAGCAGGCGGCGCGCGCCCTCGGCCAGTTGCCGCCCGGCCTCGGTCAGGCTGATGGCGCGCGTGGTGCGTGCCAGCAAGGTGGCGCCGTAGTATTTTTCCAGGGCGGCCAGGCGCTCGGAAACCGAAGCGGGCGACAGGCCCAGTTCGCGGCCGGCCGCCGCCATGCCGCCCTTTTCGGCAATGCGCAGGAACAGCGCCAGGTTTTCCAGGACCATTATTCGGTTATTCCGAAATAAGATTTTTAATTCTAGGTAATTATCAAGAAGAACCGCAAACACTACATTGGCAGGCATATACAGCCGGCCTGCCGCCAGGCCGCCCGCTCTCTTTTTTAAAGGACTAAATCATGAAAGCCGTTGCCCTGACCCGCTACCTGCCGGTGTCCGACCCCGACGCCTTCCTGGACGTCGACCTGCCCAAGCCGGCGCCGCAGGGCCGCGACATCCTGGTGGCCGTGAAGGCCGTGGCCGTCAACCCGGTGGATGTGAAGGTGCGCGCCCCCAAAGACAAGGTGGAAGCCGCCCCGCGCGTCATCGGCTACGACGCCAGCGGCGTTGTCGAGGCAGTGGGGCCGCAGGCGACGCTGTTCAAGACGGGCGATGAGGTCTATTACGCCGGCGACATCACCCGCGCCGGCACCAACCAGGAATTCCACCTGGTCGACGAACGCATCGTCGGCCGCAAACCCCGCACGCTGTCGCACACGGAGGCCGCCGCGCTGCCGCTCACCACCATTACCGCCTACGAAGCCTTCTTCGACCGGCTGCGCATCGACCGCGACGGCGCCGACCCGGGCCGATCCATCCTGATCGTGGGCGGCGCGGGCGGCGTCGGGTCCATCGGCATCCAGCTCGCCAAGCGCGCCGGACTGACAGTCATCGCCACCGCATCCCGTCCCGAAACCATCGCATGGGTCAAGGAACTGGGGGCCGACCACGTCGTGAACCACCGCCAGGACCTGGCGCCGCAAGTGCGCGCGGCGGGTTTCGCGCACGTGGATTATGTGGCCATTTTCAACGACATGCGCCACTGGAACGCCGCGGTGGAACTGGTGCGCCCCCAAGGGGCCATCGTATCGATCGACAACACCGACCTGCCCATGCCCATGGCCGGCATGAAGACCAAGTCGGCCAGCTTCCACTGGGAATTCATGTTCGCCCGCGCCATGCACCAGACTCCCGACATGATCGAGCAGCACCGCCTGCTGTCGTTCGTGGCCGATGAAATCGACGCGGGCCGCATCCGCACCACGCTGGCCGAAGTGCTGGCGCCGATCAACGCCGCCAACATGCGCGAGGCGCACCGGCGCGTGGAAACCGGCGCGGCCAGAGGCAAGATCGTGGTGGAAGGGTTCTAGGCCCCAAGGCACGCGCCGCCAGCGGCGCAAAGAAAAAGGGCCTCGCAGTGCGAGACCCTTTTAAATTTGGCGCGCCCGGCAGGATTCGAACCCACGACCCCTTGGTTCGTAGCCAAGTACTCTATCCAACTGAGCTACGGGCGCTGTAAAGACAAAGACTATAACATCTTATTGGCCAGGCCGGCAAATTGCCCCGGCCCCTACCCGCCGCCCAGCGCCTGCCGCAGCCAGGCAATGAACGCCTGCGCCTGCGGGCCATCGGCCCCTCTTGCACCGGGCAGCGCCATCAGCCCGCCCGGAAAGCGGGTGAATCCGTGCGGCGCGACCAGTGTGCCGTCGTCCAGCTCTTTGCGCACCAGCCGCTGCTCGGCCAGCGCCACGCCCAGGCCCGACACCGCGGCCTCGACACACAGATGGGTGTGCGGAAAGGCCAGTTCGCGGCCCAGCTTCAGGTCGATGCCCGACAAGGCCTGCCACTGGGTCCATGCGCTGGTGGTGAAATCATGCGCGATCCGCACGCGGGCCGCGCCCCTGGCGCGGTAGCGCGGCGCGTGCACGGGGCCGAACGCCACCGGCGCCAGCGGTATCGCGGCGGCCCGGTCGGCCTGCGGGTAAGTGGCCAGGTCCCAGGCGATGAGCAGGTCGGCGCCTTCGCCGCGCAGCTCGCGCGCCGAAGTCATGGACAGGCGGATGCGGATGTCGGGCCGCTGGCGATAGAAGTCGCCCAGGCGCGGCACCAGGCAGCGCATCGCAAAGCTTGCGCTGCACGCCACATGCAGGCCGGGATGGCGGGCCCGCTGCACTATGCCGGCATAGCCGGCCTCGAGCTGGTCGAACAGCGGCCGCGTCAGGGCGTGCAGCGCGGCGCCGTGTTCGTTCAGGCGCAGGCCGGTGCCCTGCTTGTCGAACAGCGGCGTGCCGGCGTGCTCCTGCAGCAGGCGCAGCTGCCGGCTGACGGCGCCGTGCGTGCGATGCAGCTCCTGGGCCGCCGCCGTCACGGAACCCGTGCGCGCAATTGCTTCGAAGGTCTTCAGGGCGGACAGCGGCGGCAGGGATCGCATAGAGCAGATTCGTTAGAAAACTTGACACAGTAGCCAGAATAACTCGATATCGCGTCCGGCCGGCATTGCGTAGCATGCATGCCATCGCAACTTTGTTCTGGACACTGGCATGCACAGGGAAACAGCCCGATGGACCGCCGTAGACAACTACTTTGAAGAGGCCCTGCACCTGAACGATCCGGCCCTGCAACACGCCCTGGCGCGCGCGCGCGAAGCCGGCCTGCCGCCCCACGAAGTGGCCCCCAACCAGGGCCGGCTGCTGCAAATTTTTGCACAAATGGCGCGGGCCCAGCGCATTCTGGAAATCGGCACGCTGGGCGGCTACAGCACCATCTGGCTGGCGCGGGCCCTGCCGCCCGGCGGGCGCCTGCTGTCGCTGGAACGCGACCCGGCCTGCGCCCGGGTGGCCCGCCGGAACCTGGCGGCGGCCGGCCTGGACGCCTGCGCCGAGGTCATCGAAGGCGATGCGCACCATACGCTGCGGCAACTGGCGGCCGAAGGCGCACCGCCCTTTGACCTGATCTTCCTGGACGCCGACAAGGCCGACAATCCGCAATACCTGGCCGCGGCGCTGGCGCTGGCGCGCGACGGCACCGCGATCGTGGGCGACAACATCATTCGCGGCGGGCGCATTGCCGATCCGGCCGCGGCCGGCCAGCCCGACGTGCGCGGCGCGCGGGATTTCCTGCAAGCCATGGGCCGCGACCTGCGCCTGACCGCCACCGCGATCCAGACCGTGGGCAGCAAGGGCTGGGACGGCTTCTCGCTGGCGGTCGTGTCGCGTTGAACGGCAGCGGCCGCGGTCGGGCGGCCGGGCTGCGCCGCGCCTATTGCGGCCGATAGCCCAGCGCCTTCATGGCCGCGCCCAGCGCCTGCGGCTT
Organism: Bordetella petrii; assembly: GCF_017356245.1. Lineage (NCBI taxonomy): Bacteria > Pseudomonadati > Pseudomonadota > Betaproteobacteria > Burkholderiales > Alcaligenaceae > Bordetella > Bordetella petrii. The sequence goes on along the minus strand of NZ_JAFMZZ010000001.1, from coordinate 2,091,370 downwards.
GTAGTCGTCCCAGGGCGCATTGCCCACGTCCAGCCGCGTGTGGATATTGGCCACCGTCCACTGGTCGCTGCGGTCGAGCTGGTCCAGTTCGCTCCAGGCCAGCGGCACCGAAATGCCCATGCCGGGCCGCGCGCGCGCCGACCAGGCGGCCACCGTGGTGGCGCCGAAGCCGTTGCGCAGGTAATCGGCAAAGATCTTGCCGACGCGGTTGCGCGGCCCGCTCTTGGCCACGAACAGCTGCGGCACCGTCCTGGCCAGGTGCTGCACGATGGCCTGCGAAAAATCCTTCACCACGTCCCAGCCGTATTGCCTGCGCAGTGGCACCACCACATGCAGGCCCTTGCCGCCGCTGGTTTTCAGCCAGGCGCGCAGGCCGAGCTCGCGCAGCAGCACGTGCACCAATTCCGCGGCCTGCCGCACGGCGGGCCACTTCACCCCCTGGCCCGGGTCCAGGTCGAACAGCATGCGGTCGGGCTTGCCGATCGCGGTCTTGACGGCGTTCCAGGTGTGGAACTCCACCACATTCATCTGCGCGGCCGACATGATGCCCTGCAGGGTAGCCACTTCGGCCAGCGCGGGATGGCCGGGGTCCAGGCTGCGCGGCAGCAGCCGCACGCCCGGCATGCTGCCGGTATCGGGGTGCTTCTGGAAAAACAGTTCGCCTTCGATGCCGGCCGGCGCCCGCAGGAACGAAACCGGCCGGCCGCGCAGGTGCTGCAGCAGCAAAGGCGCCACCAGGCCGTAGTAGCGCGCCAGGTCCAGCTTGGTCAGGCCGGTGCTGGCATCGATGACGCGCTCGGGATGGGTCAGCCGCGACGCGCGCACCGTTCCCCGGGCCTGGGCCGTCTTGCCGGCGGCCCGCGCCTTGCCGGATTCGGCCGCGGCGGCGCGCTGCCGGCGCGGCCGCGCATCAGGCTTGCCCGCCTCGACCTCGCGCGCCGGCACCGGAGTCTCGCGGCCGATGGCCCGCGGCGGCTTGTCGCTGCGCAGCCCGCGGAACGACGCCTGGCGCACATGCCCCGACGCCGTCCATTCGGCGAACGACACTTCGGCGATCAGCCGCGGCTTGACCCAATGCGCGCCGCGCGGCACCTTGGCCGTGCTGGCCAGCGGGCTGTCGGCCGTGGCCAGCCCCTGCAATTGCTCTGCCAACGACTGCAGCCCCTGCGTATCGAAGCCGGTGCCCACCTTGCCCGCATAGCGCAGCTTGCCGTCGGAGCCATGCACCGCCAGCAGCAGCGCGCCGAAACCCGTGCGCGATCCTTGCGGCGAGGTGTACCCCACGATCACGAATTCCTGGCGCTGGGCGCATTTCAGCTTGACCCAGGTATCGCTGCGGCGCGATACGTACGAGGCATCGCGCCGCTTGCCGATAATGCCTTCCAACCCCATCTTGCAGGCCGACGCCACCAGCTGCGCGGGCGTGGCATCCAGGGTTTCGCTGAAGCGCACCATGTCTTGCAGAGCGTCCGAATTGGCGTCGACCAGCTGCCGCAGCCAGGCGCGCCGCGCATGCAGCGGCTCGGCCCGCACGTCCCGCCCGGCCACATACGGCATGTCGAACACGTAATACACGATGGCGCCCGGACGGTCGCGGTCGAAGGCGTTCTGCAAGGCCTGGAAGCTGGGCGCGCCATTGTCGGCCAGCACCACGATCTCGCCGTCGATCCAGGCCGACGGCACCTGCAGCTTGCCGATGGCCCGCGCCAGGTGCGGCAGGCGCGCGCTCCAGTCGTGGCCATTGCGGGTGCACAACCGCGCCTGCCCGTCTTCCAGGCGCGCCAGAATGCGGTAGCCGTCGTACTTTACCTCGTACAGCCAGTCGCCGCCGCGCGGCGGACCGTCGACCAGAGTAGCGAGCTGCGGCTTGAGCTCCGTGGGCAGCTCGGCCGGCTTGCCGGGCACTTTTTCGCCGGTATCCGGCGGGGCGGACGAGACCGCTGCCTGCTTTTGCGGGGCGCCCCGGCCGGGCCCCCGCCCGCCCTGCTTGCGCAAAGGCACGACGCTGTCGGGCATTTCGTCCACCACGGAAAACTCGCCTTCGTCGCGAGCCTGGTCGTCGCGGTCCTTGATAAGCAGCCAGGGCGGCTGCTTTTCGTTTTCTTTGCCTTTCATGCGTATCAGGGCCCAGCGCCCCCGCAGCTTGGCGCCTCGCAAGTCGAACTTCAGATGCCCGTCGCGGTAGCCCTGGCGCGGATCGCCCACCGGCGTCCAGACGCCTTCGTCCCAGATGATCACCTTGCCCGCGCCATACTGGCCCTTGGGAATCCGGCCCTCGAACTGGTTGTAGGCAATGGGGTGGTCTTCCACCTGCACCGCCATGCGCTTGACCGACGGATCGTAGCTGGGCCCCTTGGGCACCGCCCAGCTCTTCATGGCGCCGTCCAGTTCCAGCCGGAAGTCGTAGTGCAGCCGGCTGGCCCAGTGCTTCTGTACGACAAAAGCCCGCGCCTGCTCGTTGCGCCTGCCGCCGGCGGCGGGCTCGGGGGTGCGCTTGAAATCGCGTTTCTCGCGGTACCGCTTCAGGGTATCGGCCATGGTCATGCCGCCTTGCGTGCATTACCGCTCGCCTTGGCCGCCTTGCCCGCGGTTTTCCGGGCGGCCCGCTTGCGCGGCGCGGCGCGCCCGGCAGATTTGGCGCCCGCCTTGCGGGCGCCCTGGCCGCCCTTCTTGCCGCCCTTCAGGCTGCGCTGCAGCAGCTCGGTCAGGTCGATGACATTGTCGCCATAGGCGGGGGCCTCTTCCTGCGGCTCGATCACCGTCTTGGTCTTGCCGGCGCGCGCCTTCTTTTCCACCAGGTCCATGATGGTTTGCCGGAACTCATCCTGGAAATCATCGGGGTCCCACGGACCCGACATGTCTTCCACCAGCATCTTCGCCATTTTCAGTTCGGTGGCGCTGGGCGCCATGTTCCTGGCCTTCGATGAAGGCAGGTCCAGGCCCTTCATCGACTTGACCTCTTCGCCCCAGCGCATCAGGTTCAGCACCAGCGCATCGCCCGAGGGAATCAGCGCCGCCAGGTGCTGCTTGGTCTGGATGACGACCTTGGCGATGCCTATCTTGCCGGCCTTGGCCAGCGTGTCGCGCAGCAGCGCATACACCCTGTGGCCCCGGTTGATGGGCTCGATGTAGTACGGCCGTTCCAGATATACGAACGACACCTCGGCGGCCTCCACGAAGCGCTGGATCTCGATGGTCTGGGTCGTGCGGGGATAGGCATCGGCAATTTCGTCCGGGGAAATAATCACGTACTCGCCATCCGCGTACTCCACGCCCTTGACGATGTTGTCGCGGTCGATTTCCTTGCCGGTGCGCTTGTTGATGCGCTTGTAGCCCACCGGATCCATGGTCCGCTTGTCCAGCCAGTCGAAATCCACGCCCGAGTCCGTGGTGGCCGTATGCAGGCCGACCGGAATATGAACCAGGCCGAACGAGATCGCCCCTTTCCAGATTGTTCGAGTCGCCATGAGTCACCTCTGCCGATATACGGGCCGCCCTGCTCCAGGCCGGCCGACGCGGACACACTGCAATTATCGTGCCTGAGGTAAAGACCCACCCCCGAAGCGCTGACGCGCTTCCCCCTCAAGGGGGCGACGCTGACGCACCGGCAAAGCCGGCTGCGCGACGTCCCCGATCGGCCTCGCTTCGTTGCCAGAAGGCTGACTCCCGCAGGGTGTCGGACACCGTACGACTGAGACGGCTGCGGCGTACTTCGGTGTCAGGCACCTGGCGGAGCCTGACATCTGAGGCTGTCGCAGTCCCGCGGCGTCCGGGCGGGTGGGGGTGGCGCGTTGGGCGGCGGGGCAGCCTGCGCAGCAGGCCGAGGGCGCCTGCATGCGCCCGAGCCCGACGCACGTGCGCCGCCCCCACCCGCCCGGACGNCGAGCCGGTGACCACCGGCCAGATCTACTGGGGCTCGGTGCCGTTCATCGTGATCCAGCTGGCCATGGTGATCGCCGTTATGGTCTTCCCCGGCATCGTCATGCACTACAAGGCCGGCATGTCCACCGTCGACCCCAGCACCGTCAAGATCGAGATCGAAACCACCTACGGCAGCAGCGTCTACGGCGGCGGTTCGGGCGACCCCGCGGCGGCTTTCAAATAGCGGCTGGGCGGCGGGCGGGATCCTGTCACGATCTGGTCAGCTGCCGGCCGCAAAATATAGGGGATTACCCGATATAGGGTTATCCCGCCCACACCCAAATACCCACATTTTTGGCGCGATTGCGCCGGGTATCGGGCTGGCAGCCGCGCCAATATTGGGCTGTAAGCGTTTACTCACATTGTCGTCACAGACAAAAACGCAATGCATCTCCAAGTTGCGCACAATTGTCACGATTTCGAATCTTCCCGACATAAAGTTGCGGCTATCATGCAGACATAAGACGTCGTCAAGAGCCCCCCGGGAAGCTGCCGGGCTTCAAGGCCGAACGATGCGCCCCCACCAACATATCTGAAGGAGTCGGAGATGGAACAGATCCCGTTCATTTCGTCCGCCCCCAACACACTCGGCATCGAGCTCGAGTTGCAACTCATCAATCAGCGCAGCTTCGACCTGGCCGCCGCTGCCGACGAACTGCTGGCCCAGATGGCCAACCACCCCATTGCAGACCGGGTCAAGCCCGAAATCACCCGGTCCATGATCGAACTGAATTCCTCGGTGCACGAGCACCCCATGGGCCTGCTGGCCGAAATGCGCGAAATGCGCGATGCCCTGTGCGACGCGGCCGATGCCGTCGGCGTATCCGTGGCCGGTGGCGGCGCGCACCCCTTCATGCGCTGGCAGGAACGCGCCATTTCCGATTCGCCCCGGTTCCAGTACCTGGCCGAGATGTACGGCTACCTGGCCCGCCAGTTCACGGTGTTCGGCCAGCACATCCACCTGGGCGTGCCCTCGGGCGACGCGGCGGTGCGCATGGTGCGCGGGCTGTCGCCCTATGTGCCGCATTTCATCGCCCTGTCGGCCTCGTCGCCCTACTACGAGGGCGTGGACACCCTGTTTTCGTGCTGCCGCCTGAATGCGGTCAGCAGCTTTCCGCTGGCCGGCCACCTGCCGGCCGACGTTACCGACTGGTACCGGTTCGAGGCCCACATGGCGCAGCTGCGCACCAGCGGCCTGGCCGAAAGCATCAAAGACCTGTACTGGGACATCCGGCCCAAGCCCGAGTTCGGCACGGTCGAGATCCGCGTGTGCGATACGCCCCTGACGGTCGAACGGGCCTGCCAGCTGGCCGCCTTCGCGCAGGCGCTGGCGGTGCTGGTCTCGCGCGAGCCCGAACCCGCGCCGGCCGCCTGGCTGGCGTACCGCAGCAATCATTTCCAGGCGTGCCGCTTCGGCCTGCAGGGCAGCTACGTTACGCCCGACGGCCAGCGCCTGCGCCTGATCGATCATCTGCGCGGCCTGTTCCAGCGCCTGATGCCGATTGCCGACGAGCTGGGCACCGGCGATATGCTGGCGGCGCTGCGCGATGAGTCCATCCGCAACGGCAACGATGCCCGCTGGCTGCGCAGCCAGTTCCACCGGCTGCGCGACCTGCCGCTGGTGGTCGAATCGATGACGCGCACCTGGCGCGGCGAACGCGAAACCGGCCCGGCGGCCGACGTGCCGCGGCGCCGGATCCGCGCCACGTCCGAGCCGGTGCACGGGGTGCAGGCCCTGGCCACGCCCGAAGCGGGCGTCACGCCCGGCTGGCGCCCCGACCGCCTGCACTGAGGCGCCAAGATACAAGGTGTCTGACTCCCGCAGGGTGTCAGACACCGAAGTGTGGCGAGATCGTCCCAATAGAACGATATCCGACACCCTGCGGAAGTCAGATATCCGAATGCCTTGCCGCGCTCAGCCGCCCGCGCGGCGTCCGCCTATTGCACTGACCGACAACCGGGTTTCGCCCGGCGCGCTGTGGCGCGCCGCGGCGCGCCATGCGTGGCCGTAGGCCGCCTCGATGGTCAGCGGAATGACCCCTTCGGCATTGCGCTGCGCTTCCAGCGCGGCGCACAGGCGGTCGCGCCAGCCGCGTCCGGCCAGGCCGCGGCGGCGGTCGCGGGCCGGGTTGCCGCCCAGCGCGCGTACGTCTTCCAGCAGGCGTTGCGGGCTGCGGTAGGTCAGCGTCAGGGTTTCCTGGTCCATTACGGGGTCGGTGAAGCCGCTTTCCACCAGCAGGTCGCCGAAGTCGTGCATGTCCACGAACGAGGGCGTGGCGGTGCGCAGGCCGGCGTCGTCCAGCGCCTGGCGCAATTCGCGCAGCGTGCCCGGCCCCAGACAGGAAAACATCGCCAGCCCGCCCACCTTGAGTACGCGCCGCCATTCAGCCAGCACCGCGTGCGGCGCGGGATGCCAGTGCAGCGCCAGGTTGGACCACACCAGGTCCAGGGATTCGGCGGCCAGGCCGGTGTCGGCCAGGTCGGCGCGCACGAAGCGCGGGCCGTGGCCCTGCCGGCCCACCAGCTTGCCCAGCCAGTGGGCTACCCCGCCGCCGGCATGGCGCTGGCGGGCGTGCGCCAGCAGCGCCTCGCTGGCGTCCAGGCCCAGGTAGGCGGCGTCGGGATAGCGTTCGCGCAGCAGCGGCAGATTGTCGCCGGCGCCGCAGCCGGCATCCAGCAGGGCGGCCGGTTGCAGGCGGATGTATTGCAGCCGGCCCAGCATGCGGCGGGCGATCTCGCCATACAGGAATTGCGCATCGGACAAGTCGCCGCGGCGCGCGAATTGCCGGATGACGTGGGCGGGCACCAGGGGCAGGGTGGGCGGGGATTCGGGCGAAGACTGTGACATGAAGGGCGCGCCGCCGGAGCGCGGCGCTGCAAAAGCGTGATGTGATGGGCGGCCCGGTTCCGTACCTGCCGCCATGCCACCCATTATTGCCCATTCGCTGCTTTCGTTCCCGCTGCATGCCGCCCGGCGCCTGCTGGCCGGCTTGCCCTCGGACTGCCCGCTGTGCGGCGAAACCGCCGCGGGCGGGCGGCTGTGCCCGGGCTGCGCCGGCGATATCGCGCACAGCATGCGCGGCGGCAGCCCGCGTTGCGCGCGCTGCGCTCTGCGCTTGGATGCGCAGGCCCGCCATCACTGCCCCGACTGCGCGCGGGCCGCGCCGGCGTTCGCGCGCGCCATCGCGGCCTTCGATTACGAGCCGCCCTACGACAGCCTGATCGGCCGCTACAAAGGCGAGCGGCGCTACGGGCTGGCCACGGCGCTGGCGCAATTGCTGGCCGACGCAGTGGCGCGCCAGGCCGTGCCCCTGCACCGGGACACGGTGCTGGTGCCCATTCCGTCCAGCCAGGCGTCGTTGCGGCGGCGCGGCTTCAATCCCGCCGCCGAACTGGCCGCCAGCCTGGCCGGGCAGCTGCGCCTGCCGCTGCGGCGCGGCGCCCTGCGCCGCCTGCGCGAAGGGCCCCGGCAGGCGGCCGGCAATCGCCGCGCCCGGCGCCAGGGCGCGCACGGCCTGTTCCACTGCGGCCAGCCATGGCACGGGCGTCCGGTGGGGCTGGTCGATGACGTGATGACCACCGGCAGCACCGTCGACGCCGCCGCCCGTGCCCTGCTGCGGGCAGGCGCCGCCGATGTCACCGTACTGGTGGCCGCCCGCACGCCGATTCGGGATAGGGAAGACGGCCGGCAGGACAGCTTAGGTTTGTATCGTGTATAGATACAAGATACAATCAAATGATCAAACACTTTCGACATAAAGTGCTTGAATTGTTTTTTCGCACGGGCTCGACCGCGAAAATACAGGCCGCCCATGCCGCCAGGCTCAAACGTCAATTGCTGGCTCTTCATCACGCTGCTGTGCCGAAAGATATGGCAATACCCGGATGGCGCCTGCATCCGTTGGGATATGACTTGGACGGACATTGGTCAGTGTGGGTCAGCGGTAATTGGCGCCTGACATTTGCCTTCGAGGGGCACGACGCGCTGCAGGTTGATTACCAGGATTACCATTAGGAACTCGCCATGCTTATGCATGATCCGCCTCATCCCGGCAGCATCCTGCGGGACGACATCCTGCCCGAGTTGGGCCTCAGCCTTACCGACGCGGCTGCGCAGTTGGGCGTGTCGCGTGTGCAGCTGTCGCGTTTTGTGCATGGGCATGCCGGCGTGTCGCCAGAGTTGGCGATACGCCTTGCCCAATGGGTGCCCGCCCCCACGGCCATCATGTGGTTGCAGATGCAGGCCGAGTACGACTTATGGCGGGCGAGACATTCAGGTCGCGACCTGAAAGTACGGGCTGCGCGGCGGGTCGCGCAACCCGTACGCTAGCGCATCACGAACGGATTGCCCACCGGCGCGCCGGCGTTGATGACCACGCTTTTCACCTGCTGGTATTCGCGCATGGCGTCGATGCCGCTTTCCCGGCCCAGGCCCGAATCCTTGTAGCCGCCGAACGGCATCAGGTAGCTGACCAGGCGATACGTATTGACCCACACCGTGCCCGACTGGATCCGTTCGGCCATGCGCAGCGCGCGGCCGATGTCGCGCGTCCAGACGCCCGCACCCAGGCCGAAGCGCACGTCGTTGCCCAGCCTGACGGCCTCGTCTTCATCCTTGAAGCGGATGATGGACAGCACCGGCCCGAAGACTTCTTCTTGCGCGATGCGCATGGCGTTGTCGACGTCGCCGAAGATGGTGGGCTGGATGAAGCGGCCGTCTTTCCAGGGGCCTTCGCGCACCGGGTCGCCGCCCAGCAGCAGCCGCGCGCCTTCGTTGCGGGCGATGTCGATGTATTCGAGCACCTTGCGGTACTGCGGCGGCGTGGTGATGGGGCCCACTTGGGTGTCGGCCTGCATCGGATCGCCCATCCTGGCGGTGCGCGCCAGCGCCAGCAGCTTTTCGACGAAGGTGTCGTAGATGCTGTCTTGCAGCAGCAGGCGCGAGCCGGCGATGCAGGTCTGGCCGGTGGCGGCGAAAATGCCGGACACCGCGCCGTTGACGGCGTCGTCGAGGTTGGCGTCGTCGAACACGATGTTGGGCGATTTGCCGCCCAGCTCGAGGCTGACGTGCTTGAAGTCGCGCGAGGCCTGCTCGTTGATGAGCCGGCCGGTGGCGTCAGAGCCGGTGAAGGTGATTTTGCGCACTTGCGGGTGCGTGACCAGCGGCGTGCCCACTTCGGCGCCAAAGCCGGTAACGGCATTGACCACGCCGGGCGGGAAGCCGGCTTCTTCGAACAGCTTGACGAATTCCAGGGTGGAGGCCGAGGTGAATTCCGACGGCTTGAGCACCAGCGTGCAGCCCGCGGCCAGCGCCGGCGCGATTTTCCAGGCGGTGAGCAGCAGCGGCGAATTCCAGGGCGTGATGGCGGCCACCACGCCCAGCGGTTCGCGGCGGGTGTAGCCGAAGTGGCCGGGTTTGTCGATGGGCGGGACAGTGCCTTCGATCTTGTCGGCCAGGCCGCCGTAGTAATAAAACCATTGCGGTACATATTTCAGCTGGCCGGCCATTTCTGCGTACAGCTTGCCGTTGTCGCGCACTTCGGTGCGGGCCAGCGCCTCGGCGTCGCGGGCGATCAGGTCGCCCAGGCGGTGCAGCAATTGCCCGCGCTGGCTGGGCGTGTACGTGGCCCACGGGCCTTCGCGGCCGGCGCGGTAGGCCGCCTGCACGGCGCGGTCGACGTCTTCGGCATTGCCCTTGGGGATGCTGGCCCAGGGCTTGCCGTCGCAGGGATTGTCGGATTCGAACCACTCGCCCGAAGCGGGGTCGACATATTTGCCGTCGATGTAGAGCTGGTAACGCTTCAAGATTGCCTCCGTTATGGTTTTGCCGTCCAGGTGCGGGGCCTGCACTGAAGCTGCCTATTGTGGCGCAATGCCCCGGCCGCGCGTACGATTGCCTGCCCGATTGCGCTTCGCTTTTCTGAAAGGACGGGTTTGCGGCTGCATAAGCCCGCCCGCCGCCCTGGCACAATAGCGGTCGTCGCGCGCCGCGGCCCCGCGGCGCGCCAGGATGAAACCATGTTCCACGTCGTACTCGTCTGCCCCGAAATTCCGCCCAACACCGGCAATGCCATCCGCCTGTGCGCCAATACCGGCGCGCAGCTGCACCTGGTGCGCCCGCTGGGCTTCGAACTCGACGACGCGCGCCTGCGCCGCGCCGGGCTCGACTATCACGAATGGCAGCCGGTGCAGGTGCACGACACCCTGGCGCAGGCGCTGGCGGCCACCGCAGCCCCGGCCGCGCATATTTATGCCCTGACCACCCGCGCGCAGCGCAACGTGGCCGACGTGGCGTTCAGCCCGGGCGACGTGTTCGTGTTCGGCCGCGAGACCGCGGGCCTGTCCGACCAGCACATGGCGCTGTTCGCGCCCCAGCAGTGCCTGCGCCTGCCCATGCGCGCGGGCCAGCGCAGCCTGAACCTGTCGAATGCGGTGGCCGTCACGGTGTTCGAGGCGTGGCGCCAGCAGGGCTATGCCGGCGGGGTGTAGCGGGCCGCGTCAGCGGCCGTCGTCGTATTGGGTGGGCTCCAGCGGGTACAGCGGCCGGGCGCGCTTGCGGTACGGAAAGACGCCATAGTCCGACGTCGTGGCGCCCGGGCTGTCGCATTCCACCAGGCTGGCCGAGATCGGCACGAACACCGGGCGGCAGTACATGCGCGACTTCAGCAGCAGATAGCGGGCGCGGCGCGGGTCTTGCCCCACGCTTTCGAACACGCCCAGGTCCCAGGGCTCGTGGGGGCGTTCGCACAGCACGAGGCATACCGCGCCGGCATCGAGCACGGCCGTGCGCCCCATGTGGCACAGCATGCCGGTGTAGGTGGGGCCGCTGATGCGGTACTGGCCGTCGGTGACGGCGCGCACCACGCCGTCCAGCACGAACGGCCGGGCGGCGATGCCCAGGTGCGCCAGCGGGCGCTTGTTGCCCACCGCCACCGACACGCGTGCGCCCTGGCCGGCCGCGATCAATTGGGCCACGGCTTCGGGGTCGCACAGGGGGCCGGCCAGGATGCCGTCCATGCCTTGGGCCAGCGCGGCTTCCAGCACGGCGGTCGTGTCGCAGGTGCCGCCGGAATTGCAGTTGTCGCCGTGATCCAGCAGCAGTACGGGGCGGCTCTGGCCGCGCGCCATGTCGCGCGCGCGCGCCAGCGAGTCGTTCAGCGGCTCGCTGCGGTACACGAAGCCGTCGCGTTCGCGCCAGATCTGCGCCGCCACCTGGGCGGCGGCCCGGTCGGCGGCCGCCGCGTCGCCATCGGCAACGGCCACCACGCTGATGCAGGGCCGCTCGATGTCGGCCAGGCTGAAGCCGGCCAGCACCGACACGGCCAGCAGGCCCTGCGCTTCCAGCTGCCGCGCCGCCTCGACCGCCGCCCGCATGGCGCCCTGGTCGGTGGCCGAGCGCAGGGTGTGGGTCATCAGCGGCAACTGGCGCCAGGCCAGGGCGGGCCGGCAGCGGCCGTCCAGCATGCCGAACAGCAGCCGGCCGGCGTGCTCGCCGGTTTCGTACATGTCGATGTGCGGGTACGTCTTGAAGCCGACGATCACGTCGGCGTGGTCGATCATGGCTTGTGTGACATTGCCGTGCAGGTCCAGCGCCACGCCGATGGGCACGCCGGGCGCCGCGGCGCGCACGCGCCGCAGCAGGTCGCCCTCGCCGTCGTCGCGGTGCTCGGCCACCATGGCGCCGTGCAGATCCAGCAGGATGGCGCCGCAGCCGGGGGCGGCGGCGACGATACGCGCGCACATCTCGTCGTACGCATCGGCCGCCACGGGCCCGCTGGGATAGGCCCAGCCCGATACCGGCGTCACCAGTTCGGCGCCGCGCGCCTCGGCCAGGTCGATGAAGGCGGCCATGGCGGTGCGCTGGCCGCGGTTGGCGTGGTACGCATCGCCGTCATACTGCGGCCCGTTCTCGCCGAAGGCCGATAAAGGTGTGGGCACGGGCGAAAACGTATTGGTTTCGTGGTTCAGGCGGGCAATCAGGACTTTCATGCACAGGCTCCACGGCGAACGGCGTGTCTGTGACAGTACCAGATGCGGTTGATCAGACACCTGGCTTGACAGCCGGCCGCTCAATCCAGCGACAGCCCCAGCCGCTTGATGACTTCGTCCCAGCGGGCCTTGTCTTTCTTGACGCGGTCGGTCAGGCCCTGCGGGGTGGACGGCGCGGCCGTGAAGTATTGCTGCGCCAGCTGCTTGCGCACGGCTTCGCTGTTGATGATGCCGGCCAACTCGCGGTTCAGGCGGTCGATGATGGGGGCGGGCGTGCCGGCCGGGGCCAGGATGGCGTTCCAGGAAATCGCCTCGAAGCCCGGGTAGCCCTGCTTGTCCATGGTGGGAATGCCCGCCAGCGATTCGCTGGGTTCCAGGCTGGTGATGGCCAGCGCCTTGGCCTTGCCGTTGCGCACCTGCGGCATGGCGATGGCCGGCACCATGAACCCGGCCTGCACGTCGCCGGCGATGATGGCGCTGATCACCTGCGGGAAGCCGGAATACGGAATGTGCGCCAGGTCGATGCCGGCTTCGTTCTTGAACATTTCCATGGCCAGGTGGGCCGAGCTGCCCGGGCCCACCGAACCGTAGTTCAGGGCGCCCTTGCGCTCGCGCGCCAGCTTGACGAAATCGGCGACGCTGGCCACCGGCAGGCCGGCGGGCACCGTCAGCACGTTGGGGCTGGTGGCCACCAGGGTGATGGGCGCCAGGTCTTTCAGCGGGTCGTAGCCCAGGGTCTTCTTGTACAGCGTCGGCGCGGTTACCAGCGGGCCGTTGATGGTGTAGACCAGGGTGTAGCCGTCGGGCGCGCTCTTGGCCACGATGCGCGTGCCGATGTTGCCGCCGGCCCCCGGCTTGTTGTCGATCACCACCGGCTGGCCCAGGGCCTGGGCCAGCGGCTCGGCGATCGTGCGCGCCAGCAAGTCGGGCGACGAGCCGGGCGGGAACGGCACCACCATGTGAATGGGACGTTCAGGCCATTCGGCATGAGCGGCGGCCGGCAGCACGGCGGCGGCGGCCAGCGCCAGGGCAAGGCGGCGCAGCAGCGCGCCGGCCCGCAGGGGGCGGACGGGAAACATGGCGGAAGCTCCTTTGGTTGTTTTGAGAATGAACGGGCCGTTATAGGTGGCTTATCGTCGGGAATCAGATTTCAAGGCGGGCCTCGCGCGCCAGCAGCGCCGATACCGCGGTCATGGGAGCCACGCCGTCGAACAGCACCGCGCAGACGGCCTCGGTGATGGGCAGCTCGACGTTCAGGGCGCGGGCGCGCTGCAGGGCCGCGCGGGCGCAGCGCACGCCTTCGGCGGTGATGCCGCTGGCCAGGATGTCGCCGAGCTTGCGGCCGGCGCCGATTTCCAGGCCCACGCGGCGATTGCGCGACAGTTCGCCAGTGGCCGTCAGAACCAGGTCGCCCAGGCCGGTCAGGCCCGCGAAGGTTTCGGCCTGCGCGCCCAGCGCGACGCCGAAGCGGCGCATTTCGGCCAGGCCGCGGGTGATCAGCGCCGCCCGGGCATTGGTGCCCAGGGCCAGCCCGTCGGCAATGCCGCAGGCCACGGCGATGACATTCTTCAGCGCCCCGCCGACTTCCACGCCGGCGACGTCGGTGCTGGCGTAGACGCGCACCGCGCCGCCGTGCAGGGCGCGGGTGGCGGCCTCGCGCACCGAGTCATGGCCGCTGGCGATGGTCAGCGCCACCGGCAGGCCCTGAGCCACTTCGCGGGCGAACGACGGACCCGACAGCACGCCGCCGCGGGCGTCGGGAATGCCGGACAGGGCATCGGCCACGATTTCGTGCGGCAGGCGGGCGCTGTCGGCCTCGAAGCCCTTGCAGGTCCAGACGATGGGCGCCTGCGCCAGCCCCAGGCCCGGCAGGCGCGCGGCCAGCTCCAGGCAGGTGGCATGCAGGCCGGCCACCGGCACGCCCAGGATGAACAGGGCGCGCTCGGGCGCGGCCGCCAGCGGCGCCAGGGCCGCCGACAGGTCGCTGGTGACGGCCAGGGCGTCGGGCAGGCGGGTGCCCGGCAGGTAGCGGGCGTTTTCGCGGGTGTCGGCCATGGCGTCCGCCTGGGCGGCGTCGCGCGCCCACAAGACGGTGCGATGGCGGCGGCTGGCCACGGCGGCCAGCGCGGTGCCCCAGCTGCCCGCGCCCAGAACGGCGACGCTCAAGGGGGCGGGCGCTTGGTTCATGGCGGCTGGCGGGCTTATTGGCGGGTGGTGCCGGGCGGCAGGATGATGCCCGAATCGGAGCCGTTGTTGCCGCCTTGCTGCTGGGCCATTTCGGCCAGGCGCTGCTCGTACAGGGCCTGGAAGTTTACTTCGGCCAGGTGCAGCGCCGGCAGCGAGGTGCGGGTGATGGCGTCGGCCACGTTGGCGCGCAGGTAGGGGTACAGCATGGTGGGGCACACGATGCCCAGCAGCGCGTCCATTTGCTCGGGCGGGATGTTGGCCAGTTCGAAAATACCGGCCTGCGTGCCTTCGACCAGGTACAGCACCTTGTCGTTGATGCGGGTCGTGACGGTGGCGGTAACCGTGGATTCGAACACCGTCTCGGCCAGGCGCTGGCCGCCCACGTTGATGCTGACCTCGACTTGCGGCTGCTCTTGTTCCAGGAACACGTGCGGCGCATTGGGCATTTCCAGCGACAGGTCTTTCAGGTAGACGCGCTGCAGATTGAACGACGGCGCGTCGCCGCCTGCTTGCTGGGTGTTTTGATCCTGTTCAGCCATGACAATTTCCGGGTTGGGGTGGGCAAAAGAAATAAGGTTGCGCGGCGCTCAGCCGTTGAGCAGCGGGGCCAGGCCGCCGGCACGGTCCAGCGCCATCAGGTCGTCGCAGCCGCCGATGTGCCTGTCGCCGATGAAAATCTGCGGCACGGTGCGCCGGCCGGTGCGTTCGATCATGATGTCGCGCTGGGCCGGGTCCTGGTCGATGCGGATGATTTCCAGGTCGGTGACGCCGCGCTGCTTCAGCAGGGCCTGGGCGCGCGCGCAGAAGGGACAATAATCCTTCGAATACATGACAACTTTGTCCATGTCGGGCTCCGGATCAGGATTTCTGGGTGACAGGCAGGTTGGCCGACGACCAGGCGCGCATGCCGCCTTCCATGACGGCCACCTCGGCAAACCCCTGCGAGCGCAGGCGGCTGGCCACGCGGCCGGCATCGCGGCCGGTTTCGCACACCAGCACCAGGGGCTTGTTCTTGGGCAGCGAACCGGCCTTCTGCTCGACTTCGGCTGCCGGCATATTGCGTGCCTGGGCGATGTGGCCGGCGCGGAACTGCTCGGCCGGGCGCACGTCGACCCATACGGCCTGGCGCTGGTTGATCATCTGGATGGCTTCCGAGGTGCTGATGCCCGAGCCGCTGCGGCCCTTGCGCAGGGCCGGCACGGCCAGCATGACGCCCGAAACCACGGCCACGGCGACGATGAAGATGTTGTTTTTGTCTACCAAAAATTGCAGAAGATCCACGGAGGTTCCTGAACTGAAAGTGCGGCGGGCCTGCAAGGGGTGCGCAGCCCGCCTGGAAACGGCGGCCCGGCCTGGGCCGGCGGGCGGCGCCAACCGCCTGCCGGGGTGAAAACCAGGGGCAAAATCGCTCAATTATAAAATGAGCCCATTCTTTAACTTCAAACCCGCCCGCGCGCGGCTGAAAACCATGCACAAACTCGTTCTGATGCGTCACGGCGAAAGCCAGTGGAACCTGGAAAACCGCTTCACGGGCTGGACTGACGTGGACCTGACCGATACCGGCCGCGAACAGGCCCGCAAGGCCGGCGAGCTGCTCAAGAAAGAAGGCTACGAATTCGACCTGGCCTATACCTCGGTACTGAAGCGCGCCATCCGCACCCTCTGGATCGCGCTGGACGCCATGGACGCCATGTACACCCCGGTGGGCATCAGCTGGCGCCTGAACGAGCGCCATTATGGCAATTTGCAGGGCCTGAACAAGGCCGAGACGGCCGCCAAGTACGGCGACGAGCAAGTGCTGATCTGGCGCCGCGCCTACGCCATCGCGCCCGAGCCGCTGCCGCTGGACGACGAGCGCCATCCGCGCTTCGATGGCCGCTACGCCAAGATCCCGGCCGACCAGCTGCCGGCCACCGAATGCCTGCAAGACACGGT
Source organism: Bordetella petrii (assembly GCF_017356245.1). Lineage (NCBI taxonomy): Bacteria > Pseudomonadati > Pseudomonadota > Betaproteobacteria > Burkholderiales > Alcaligenaceae > Bordetella > Bordetella petrii. Next base: position 2,075,338 of record NZ_JAFMZZ010000001.1, on the reverse strand, counting down.
GGCGCGGGTGCTGCCGTTCTGGAACGATTCGATCGCCCCGGCCATCCGCGCCGGCCGCCGGGTGCTGGTGGCCGCGCACGGCAACAGCCTGCGCGCCCTGATCAAGCACCTGGACAATATCTCGGACGACGACATCGTGGGCCTGAATATTCCCACCGGCCAGCCGCTGGTATATGAACTTGACGACGCGCTGCGCCCGATCCGCCATTATTATCTGGGCGATGCCGCTGAAATCGAAGCCGCCATGGCGGCGGTCGCGGCCCAGGGCAAGGCAAAAAAGGACTGATTCATGCGGTTTGCGGCGGGTTTGCTGTTGATGGCGGCGGTGGCGGCGGCGCCGTGGCCGGCCATGGCGGCGTCTTCTGAGCTGGCCGACCGCCAGTCCGAGGCCGAAAAGCAGCAAGCCGCGCTGCGCGACCGCATCGGTTCGCTGCAAAAAGAAATCGACGGCCGCGAGGCCGCCCGCAAAGAGGCGGCCGATGCCCTGAAAGAATCCGAGTCGGCCATTTCGCGCATCAATCGCCGCCTGCGCGAGCTGGCCGACGACAATCGCCGCGCCGAGGCCGAGCTGGCCGGCCTGAACCGCCAGATCGGCGAGCAGCAGCAAGCCCTGCAACAGCGCCGCGCCCAGCTGGCCGAACAACTGCGCACGCAGTACACCAGCGGCCTGTCGCCCTGGACCGCGCTGCTGTCGGGCGACGACCCCCAGCAGCTGGGGCGCAACCTGGGCTACCTGGGCTATGTGTCGCGGGCCCGCGCCCAGGCGGTGCACGCGCTGCGGCAGGACATCGACCGCCTGGCGCAGCTGCAGGGCCAGGCCGATGCGCGCCGGGCCGACATCCAGGCCATGGCGGCCGAGGCCGCCGAACAGAAAACCGAACTGGTGGCCCAGCAGAAAGAACGCGCCACGCTGCTGGCGCGCCTGGAAGGGCAGATTGCCGCGCAGCGCGCCGAGGCCCGCCAGCTGGGCCGCGACGACAACCGCCTGTCGCGCCTGATCGGCGATCTGGAAACCGCCATCGCCGAGCAGGCGGAAGCCGCGCGCCGCGCCGAAGAGGCCCGCCGCCGCGCCGAGGCCGTGCGGCGCGCCCAGGAAGCCCGCCTGGCCGAAGAGGCCCGCCGCAAGGCCGAAGCCGAGCGCCGCGCCGAAGCCGCGCGCCAGGCGCGCCGCAGCGAAGAGGCGCGCGACGCGGCGCGGGCGCGCGAGCAGGTCGAGGCCGCCGCCGCGCGCGAGCGCGAGCGCGGCCCCGTGGCGCTGGCCGATCCCGACGCCGCCGGGCTGAAGCCGGCCGGCTCCGGCTCGGGGCGGGTCGCGCCGCCATCGGATGCGCGCCCCGCCGCCCGGCCCGACGATGCCGCCGGCGACACGCCCGACGACGAAGCCGCCCGCCGCCCGGCCCCCCGCCGGGCGGCCGCTCCGCCGCCCGGGGGCGGCAACGGCCTGCACCACGGCCTGCCGGTGCCGGTGCGTGGTACGGTACAGGGGCGTTTCGGGGTCGACCGGCCCGACGGCGGCGTCTGGCGCGGCATCGTGCTGCGCGCGGCCGCCGGCACGCCGGTCAAGGCCGTGGCGCCGGGCACGGTGGTTTATGCCAATTGGCTGCGGGGCTTCGGCAACCTGATCATCGTCGACCACGGCAAGCAGTACCTGACCGTGTACGCTTACAACCAGAGCCTGCTCAAGCAGGTCGGAGACCCGGTCGCCGCGGGTGACGCCATCGCCACGGTGGGCGCCACCGGCGGGCAGGTGGAATCGGGCCTATACTTTGAGATTCGCTATCGTGGCGCTCCGGTGGATCCGGCCCAATGGCTGGCCCTATAACCCGGTATCAAAATCAGGAAGTGTGCATGGGCACTCGCAAGTTTCGCGGTTTCGGTTTGGTTGCCATCGGCGTGGTGGCGGGCATCTTGCTCAGCGTAGGTGTCACGGCACTGGCGCAGCGCGGCAGCCCGCTGCCGCTCGATGAACTCAGGCAGCTCAGCAACGTGTTCGCCGCCATCAAGAACAACTACGTCGAGGCGGTCGACGACAAGACCCTGATCGACAATGCCATTTCGGGCATGGTGTCCAACCTGGACCCCCATTCCGCCTACCTGGATGCCGACGCGTTCCGCGAAATGCAGACCACCACGCAGGGCGAATTCGGCGGCCTGGGCATCGAGGTCGGCGCCGAAGACGGCTTCGTCAAGGTCATCTCGCCCATCGAAGACACGCCGGCCGCGCGCGCCGGCGTGCTGGCCGGCGACCTCATCATCAAGATCGACGACACGCCCACCAAGGGCATGTCGCTGAGCGAAGCGGTCAAGCTCATGCGCGGCGCCCCCAAGACGCCCATCACGCTGACCATCATGCGCGCCGACAACCCGCAGCCGGTGGTGGTGCACATCGTGCGCGACATCATCAAGGTGCGCAGCGTGCGCAGCAAGATGCTCGACAACGGCGTGGCCTACGTGCGCATCGCGCAGTTCCAGGAAAAAACCGGCGCCGACCTGGCCCGCCAGCTGAAAGAACTGGGCGCCAAGGCCGAACCCAAGAGCCTGGTGCTCGACCTGCGCAACGACCCGGGCGGCCTGCTTACCAGCGCCATCGGCGTGGCCGCGGCGTTCCTGCCGCCCGACGTGCTGGTGGTGTCCACCGACGGCCGCACGCCCGATTCGCGCCACAAGTACCTGGCCACGCCGGCCGAGTATGCGCGCGGCGAAGGCAACTACCTGTCGGGCCTGCCCGCATGGGTCAAGAAGGTGCCCATGGTGGTGCTGGTCAACGTGGGCTCGGCCTCGGCCTCTGAAATCGTGGCGGGCGCCCTGCAAGACCACAAGCGCGCCAAGGTGCTGGGCAACCGCACGTTCGGCAAGGGCTCGGTGCAGATCATCCTGCCGCTTTCCCAGGACACCGGCGTCAAGCTCACCACGTCGCGCTATTTCACGCCCAGCGGCCGTTCCATCCAGGCCACCGGCATCGAGCCCGACTACGTGGTGGCCGACACCGCCGAAGGCGACCTGTTCCGCCTGCCGCGCGAAGCCGACCTGCAGCGCCACCTGGCCAACAACCAGAGCGACGAGGTCAAGTCTTCGCCCGACGCCCCCGACACGCCCGCGCCGGTCAAGATGTTCGAGTTCGGCGGCAAAGACGATTTCCAACTGCAGCAGGCCCTGAACCTGCTGGCCGGCAAGCCGGTGCAGAAGGGCAGCGCGCGCGCGCAGGCCAAGGCCTCGGCCAAGCCGGGCGTCGGCACGCCCGAGCGCCTGACCATCACGCCGTCCGGAGTCCAGCCCGCCAAGGAAAAATGAACGACCAGCAGTTGCTGCGCTATGCCCGGCACATCCTGCTCGACGAGCTGGGCATCGAAGGCCAGGAAAAATTCCTGGCCGGCAAGGTCCTGATCGTTGGTGCGGGCGGCCTGGGGTCGCCCGCGGCGCTGTACCTGGCCACCGCGGGGGTGGGCGACATCACCCTGGCCGATGACGACATCGTCGAGCTCAGCAACCTGCAGCGCCAGATATTGCACGTCGACGCCAGCGTCGGCCGGCCCAAGGCCGAATCGGGGCGCGACACGCTGGCTGCCTACAACCCCGAAACCCGCGTCACGCCGCGCGTCGAGCGCCTGGACGGTCAGCGCCTGGACGACGCCGTGGCGGCGGCCGACCTGGTGCTGGACTGCACCGACAACTTCACCACGCGGCACGCCATCAACCGCGCCTGCGTGCATCACCGCAAGCCGCTGGTGTCCGGGGCGGCCATCCGCTTCGACGGCCAGGTCAGCGTGTACGACCTGCGCCGCGACGACGCCCCCTGCTATCACTGCCTGTTTCCCGAAGCCGACGAGGTCGAAGAGGCCAATTGCGCCACCATGGGCGTGTTCGCGCCGCTGGTGGGCATTATCGGCGCCATGCAGGCGGCCGAAGCCCTGAAGCTGCTGGCCGGCATCGGCGAAAGCCTGTCGGGCCGGCTGCTGTGGCTGGACGTGCGCACCATGCAGTGGCGCAGCGTCAATGTGCAGCGCGACCCGGAATGCGCGGTGTGCGGCCCGGCCCACAGGCGATGACCCCGCCGGCCGCCGCGGCCGGCATGCCTTCAGCCCAGGCGGATGGAAAGCTCGACGTCGCCGCCGAACGGCGTGGACAGATAGCCGTGCGCCGGCGACCGTACGTATGCCAGATAGTCGGGGCTGTAGTCGGCATTGTCCGCGACGATGTACGCGCCGGGCCGCAGGCGGCTTTCCAGTAGCGCCAGGATGTCGGGGTAGAGCGCCTTGGCGCCGTCCAGCAGCACCAGGTCGATGGCCGGCGGCAGGTCGTCGCGCAAGGTCTGCAGCGCGTCGCCCGCGCGGAACTCCACCAGGTCGGCCAGGCCGCCAGCCGCCAGATTGGCCTGGGCCCGTGCCACTTTCGACGGCTCGAACTCGCTGGTGATCAGGCGGCCTCCGCCGTTGTCGCGCAGGGCGGCGGCCAGGTGCAGCGTCGAAATACCGAACGAGGTGCCGAATTCGACGATGCTTCGCGCCTTGCCGCCGCGCGCCAGCATGTAAAGCAGCGTGCCTGTCTCGCGCGATACGGGCAGCGGCGCGTCTTTCAGGCGGCCATAAAGGTCGCGGTAATCGGTCCTGCTGCGCATCAGGCGGTCCTGCTCGGTCTCGGAAAGGCCGGCGAAGACGGCGCCGGCGGCGGGCGCCAGGGCATCCGCTTCGGCGAACAGGCGGTCCAGCAGCGACGCGACGGTGGGGTGGGCAAGGGTAGTCATGGACGAGATCCTGTGTGTGGAGTAGGCGCATCTATAATGCGACGAAACATTCAGGTTTTCTATTCGCATTCCCGCCAGCCGCCATGACTCGCCACGCAGACCCGCAGATTTCCTCGCGCAAACAGCCCAGGCAGGCGCGTTCGGCAAGCCTGGTCGCCGCGGTTCTGCAGGCCGCGGCTCAGGTTTTGGCCAAAGAGGGCGCGCGGCGCTTCACCACCGCGCGGGTGGCCGAGCAGGCCGGGGTCAGCATCGGGTCGCTGTACCAGTACTTTCCCAACAAGGCCGCGATTCTTTTCCGGCTGCAAAGCGATGAATGGCGGCAGACCTCGGCGCTGCTGCGCAATATTCTCGAAGATGCGCGCCGGCCGCCGCTGGACCGGGTGCGCGCGCTGGTGCACGCCTTCATCCGCTCGGAATGCGACGAGGCCGCCATGCGCGTGGCGCTCAGCGATGCCGCGCCGCTTTATCGCGCCGCGCCGCAGGCCAAAGAGGCCAAGGCAGAGGGGCATCGCACCGTGCAGGCTTTCATGCGGCAGGCCCTGCCCGGCGCTTCGGACGCGGCCTGCTTATCGGCGGCCAACCTGATCACCACGACGCTCAGCGCCGCGGGCAAGCAGTTCTCGGAAAGCCCCCGCACCGAGCAGGAAATCGAGGCCTACGCCCAGGCCATGTCCGACATGTTCTGCGCTTATCTGCGCAGCCTGGGCGCCGGGGCGGACGATCAGGTGCCGCAGGCATAGATCATGAACTGCCGGAACGCCTCGGCCGGCCTGGCCAGGGCTGCGCGGGGGTGCCACAGCAGCCCCGCTTCCATGGCCGGCACGGCGTCGGCAATGGGTACTGCCTCTATCTTGCGGCCCTCCAGCGACCATGGCCGGTACACCATGTCCGACAGCATGGTGACCCCGAAGCCGTGCGCCACCAGTCCGCGCAGGGCCTCCATCGAGCGCGTCCGGAAGGCGATGTCGGGCCGCAGGCCGTGGGCCTGCCAGTAGCCCAGCGTCGACTGCTCGCCTTCGTCCATTTCCAGCAGGATGTACGGGTGCCCGGCAATATCGGCCAGCGTGGGCGCGGGGCGTTCCAGCAGGGGGTGTCCCGCTGCCGTCCACAGCTGGCGGCGCGATTTGACCAGCACATGGTGGCCGAAGCGTTGGCGCTTTTCCATGTTGGAAAGCAGCGCCACGCCCAGTTCCATTTCGCCGCTGGCGACGGCGGCTTCGATGGCGGGCCGGTCCATGTCGACCAGTTCCAGCACCACGTCCGGGTAGCGTTTGCGGAAGCGCGCCAGCAGGTCGGGCAGAAAATACCCCAGCACCGTGTACGACGCCGCGATGCGCACCGACCCGCGCAGCGCATAGCGCTGGAAGCCGGGCTCGCGCAGCGCGTCCTCCAGGGTGTCCAGCACTTCGCGCGCGCGCAGGTGAAAACGGTGCCCTTCGGGCGTCAGCGTAACCCCGTGCGGATGGCGGTCGAACAGGCGCACGCCCAATTGCGCTTCCAGCGCCAGCACGGCGTTGGTAATGGCGGACTGCGATACGTGTTCGTCGGTGGCCGCCATGGAAAGCCGGCCGCTGCGGGCCGCCGCGGAAAAATAGCGCAGCTGGCGCAGGGTGATGTCTTTAGGCATGTGTTTTTCAGATACCTGATACCAGAATATATGAATATACGATAACCATGTCTGTTCCTACACTGCGCGGAAATATGCCGGCACACAGGAGACAACTGCCATGGATACCCCGCTTTCGGCCGCCGCGCCGGCCCTCGACGCGCCGCCTGGGTTCGACACCGGCCGCGCCTACCTGAGCGGCACCCAGGCGCTGGCGCAATTGCCCCTGCTGCAGAAAATCCGCGACCGGCAGGCCGGGCTGAACACCGCCGGCTACGTGTCGGGCTACCGGGGGTCGCCGCTGGGCGGCCTGGATCTGGCGCTGTGGAAATCCAGGGCGCAGCTGCAGGCGCACGACGTGGTCTTCCAGCCGGGCCTGAACGAAGACCTGGCCGCCACGGCGGTGTGGGGATCCCAGCAGCTGAACCTGTTTCCCGGCGCGGCGCGCGACGGTGTATTCGGTATGTGGTACGGCAAGGGGCCGGGAGTGGATCGTTCCATCGACGTGCTCAAGCATGCCAACTCGGCGGGCACGGCCGCGCACGGCGGCGTGCTGCTGCTGGCCGGCGACGACCACGCGGCCAAATCCTCGTCGGTGGCGCACCAGTCCGAGCACGTGCTGATCGCCAGCGGCATTCCGGTGCTGTACCCCGCCAATGTGCAGGAATACCTGGACTATGGCCTGCACGGCTGGGCCATGAGCCGCTATACCGGCCTGTGGGTGGCGATGAAGTGCGTGACCGACGTGGTGGAGTCCAGCGCCTCGGTGCAGGTCGACCCCGCGCGGCTGCGGGTGGTGCTGCCGGCCGGTCCGTTGCCCGAAGGCGGCCTGAATATCCGCTGGCCCGATACGCCGCTGGCGCAGGAAGCCCGCCTGCTGGACCACAAATGGTACGCGGCGCTGGAATACGTGCGCGCCAATCGGCTGAACCGCGTGGTGATCGATGGCCCGCAGGCCCGCTTCGGCATCATGGCCGCAGGCAAGGCCTATCTGGATGTGCGGCAGGCGCTGTGCGACCTGGGGCTGGACGACGAGGCCTGCCGCGCCGTGGGCATACGCCTGATGAAAGTCGGATGCATCTGGCCGCTGGACGCGCAGGACGCGCGGGCATTCGCAACCGGCCTGCATGAAATCCTGGTGGTCGAGGAAAAGCGGCAGATCCTCGAATATGCATTGAAGGAAGAGCTGTACAACTGGCGCGACGACGTGCGCCCGCGCATCTACGGCAAATTCGACGAGCGCAGCAATGGCGGCGGCGAATGGTCGGTGCCGCGCGGCGGCTGGCTGTTGCCGGCCCGCTATGAATTGTCGCCCGCGCTGATCGCGCGTGCCATCGCCGCCCGCCTGGAAAAGGCGCAATTGCCCGACGGCCTGCGCGCGCGCATTGCCGCGCGGCTGGCCGTGATCGACGCCAAGGAACGCGAGGCGTCGCGCCCCATCCTGGTCGAAGAGCGCAAGCCGTGGTTCTGTTCGGGCTGCCCGCACAACACGTCCACGCGCGTGCCCGAAGGCTCGCGCGCCGTGGCCGGCATCGGCTGCCACTACATGGCGATGTGGATGGACCGCAATACCGACACCTTCAGCCAGATGGGCGGCGAAGGCGTGGCCTGGCTGGGACAGAAGGATTTCACCAGCGAGCGGCATATCTTCGCCAACCTGGGCGACGGCACGTACTTTCATTCCGGCCTGCTGGCCATTCGCGCCGCTGTCGCGGCCAAGGCCGGCATCACGTACAAGATCCTGTTCAACGATGCCGTGGCCATGACCGGCGGCCAGCCGGTGGACGGCGTGCTTACCGTGCCGCGGATCGCGGCGCAGGTGCTGGCCGAAGGCGTGGCGCGCGCCGTGGTCGTGACCGACGAGCCGCACAAATACCCGGCCGGCACGCTGCCGTCCGGCGTGGCCGTGCACCACCGCCGGGAACTGGATGCGGTGCAGCGCGAACTGCGCGAAGTGCCCGGCGCCACCGTGCTGATCTACGACCAGACCTGCGCCACCGAAAAACGCCGCCGCCGCAAGCGCGGCGCGTATCCCGATCCGGCGCGGCGCGCGTTCATCAACGAAGCTGTGTGCGAAGGCTGCGGCGATTGCTCGGTGCAATCCAACTGCCTGTCGGTCGAGCCGCTGGACACGCCCATGGGCACCAAGCGGCGCATCAACCAGTCGTCCTGCAACAAGGATTTCTCCTGTGTCGAGGGCTTCTGCCCCAGCTTCGTCACCGCCGAAGGCGCCGTGCCGCGCAAGCCCGAACCGGCCGCGCGCGCCGTGCTGGCCGAGCCGCCGCCCGCTGCGCCGGCGGCCATTCCCGCCGGCCAGGCCTATCGCATCGTGGTCGCGGGCGTGGGCGGCACCGGTGTGGTGACGGTCGGCGCGCTGCTGGGCGCCGCCGCGCATATCGAAGGCAAGGGCGTTACGGTGCTGGACATGGCCGGCCTGGCCCAGAAGGGCGGCGCGGTGCTCAGCCACGTGCAGCTGGCCGCGAGCCCGGACGGCCTGCAATCGACCCGGGTGGCGCTGGGCGAGGCCGACCTGGTCATCGGCTGCGACGCGCTGGTGGCGGCGTCGCCCGATGTGCTGTCGCGGCTCAAGCCGCAGCGGGGCCGCGCCGTGGTCAACAGCGCCGCGGCGCCCACGGCCGCGTTCCTGTCCAACCCCGGCTGGCGTTTTCCGGCCGGGCGGGCCGAACAGGCACTGCAGCAGGCGACGTCCGGCCAGTGCGATGTGCTGGATGCCGGGGCGCTTTCAGAAGCGCTGCTGGGCGACGCCATCTATGCCAATCCGCTGCTGCTGGGCTATGCCTGGCAGCAGGGCCGGCTGCCGCTCGCCCGGCAGAGCCTGCGCGACGCGATCACGCGCAATGGCGTGGCGGTGGACAAGAACCTGGCCGCGTTCGAACTGGGCCGCCAGGCCGCCCATCACGGCGTGCAGGCGCTGCGCCCCGCCCCGGCGCAGCGGGTGGCGCACCTGCCCGAATCGCTGGATGCCATGGTCCGCCGCCTGGCGGACCATCTGCGCGACTACCAGAGCGACGGCTACGCCCGGCGCTACCTCGCCGCCGTCGAGGCGCTGCGCGCGCGCGAAGCCGCTTTGCCGCAAGGCCAGCGGCTGGAACTGACCCGCGCCGTGGCGCGCAACCTGGCCAGGCTGATGAGCTACAAAGACGAATACGAAGTGGCGCGCCTGCATACGCATCCCGATTTCAAGAACCGCCTGCGCGCGCAGTTCGCGGGCGAGCCCGGCAAGGACTACCGCCTGCGCTATCACCTGGCGCCGCCGGTCCTGGCGCTGCGCGATGCGCAGGGCCGCCCCCGCAAGCGGGCTTTCGGGCCGTGGGTTGAATGGGTGTTCCGCGCGCTGGCGCCCATGAAACGCCTGCGCGGCACCGCCTGGGACGTATTCGGCAAGACCGCCGAACGCCGCATGGAGCGCGGGCTGGCGCAGGACTATCTGGACCTGGCCGCCGAATTCGCGCGCACCCTGGACCCGGACAACCGCGAGGCGGCGCTGGCGCTGGCCGAACTGCCCGACGCCATCCGCGGCTATGGGCACGTCAAGGCGCGCAGCGTACAACAGGCCCTGCGCCAGCGCGACACGCTGCTGCGGCAGTATCGCGCCGCGCTGCCCGTCGGCAAGGCGGCATAGGCGGGCAGCGGCTGTAGTACCATCATCGCCCACCCTCTTGAAAGGGCGGGGGCGCACCATGGAAAACCTACTCCGCAAGCTGGACTTCACCACGCTGCGGCTGTTCGTGGCCGTATGCCAGGAAAACAGCATCGCCCGGGCGGCCGAGCGCGAATTCATCGCGCCCTCGGCCGTCAGCCGGCGCATCGCCGAAATGGAATCGCTGGTCGGCCTGCCGCTGATGCGGCGCCACGCCCGCGGCATCACGGTCACGCCCGCGGGGCAGACCATCCTGCGCCATGCGCGCCAGATCATCGGCGACGTCGAGGCCATGGGCGCGGAACTGTCGCGCATGTATAGCGGCGTGAAAGGCCACGTCCGCGTGGTGGCGAACCTGTCGGCCATCGTGCAGTTCCTGCCCGAAGACGTGGCCGCCTTCCAGCGGCTGTTTCCCGACGTGGACATCGACCTGGAAGAGCAGCACAGCCCCGATGTCTTGCGCCTGGTGCGCGAGCGCGCGGCCGACTTCGGCATCTGCAACCGCATCGCCGGCGTGCAGGGCCTGGAGGTCAAGCCTTACCGCCGCGACCGGTTGGCCGTGATGCTGCCGGCCGGACATCCCAAGGCGGCGGCGCGCCACTTTCATTTCCGGGACCTGGCCGACGAAACTTTCGTGGGCCTGCGCGAGAACAGCGCGCTGACCCAGCTGCTGGCGGCCCAGGCCCAGGCGCTGGGCGCCGCGCCGGCCGTGAAAATACGCGTCGCCAGCCTGGACGCGCTGTGCCGCATGGCCCATGCCGGGCTGGGCATCGCCATCCTGCCGCAACAGGTGGCCGAGCTGTACCTGCAGGCGCTCGACGTGGTGGTCCGGCCCTTGTCCGACCCCTGGGCGCAGCGGGAGATCTGCATCGTATTTCCCGGCGAAGGCCAGCTTTCCGCGACAGCGGCGGCGCTGGTCAGGTTCCTGGCGCAGCAGCCCTGAGGCATCTCGTTTTGCGATGGCGGGCATGCCGAGATGTCGCTTCGCCACGCCGCCGCATCTCCTTATAGTCAAGGCGCATTTCGCATCGAGGCGGGGCGCAGACTCCGTCCTCTCGACAAAGGAGACAAACATGAACATCGCCAAACCGCTGGCCGCCTGTGCGCTGGGCCTGGCCATGCTGTGCCAGGCCGCCTCCGCCCTGGCCGACGGCTACCCCGACCGCCCCATACGCCTGATCGTTCCCACGTCGCCCGGCTCGACCGCCGACGTCGTGGCGCGCGTCGTTGCCGACAAACTCGGCCAGACCCTGGCGCAGTCGCTCATCGTCGAAAACCTGGCGGGCGCCGCCGGCATTCCCGGCACCCGGCAACTGGTGGCCGCCAAGCCCGACGGCTACACCCTGGCGATCATATCGTCCAACCACGCCATCAACCCCAGCCTGTACAAGACCATTCCGTACGATTCCGTGCGCGACATCACGCCCATTTCTATCATCGGCACCACGCCGCTGGTCGTCGTCGTCTCCGACTCGTCGCCCTACACCTCTATCGGCGCACTGCTCAAGGCCGCCAAAGCCCAGCCCGGCAAGATCAACTACGGGTCGTCCGGCACCGGCAGCGTGCTGCACCTGGCGGGCGAGCTGCTGAAATCCAGGGCCGGCATCGACATGATGCACATCCCCTACCGCGGCGGCAACGCGCTGATCACCGACGTCATGTCCGGCCAGGTGCAAACCGCCTTCCTGGCCGTGCCCTCGGTGCTGGCACAGATCCAGGCGGGCAAGCTGCGCGCCCTGGCCGTCAGCACGCCCAAGCGGCTGGCCGTGCTGCCCGACGTGCCCACCCTGGACGAAGCCGGCGTCAAAGGCTACGCCTACGATGCCTGGATCGCCCTGATCGGCCCGGCCGGCCTGCCGCCCGCCATCGTCGCCAAACTGCAGCAGGCCACCCAGCAGGCCATGCGCGACAAGCAAGTGCTGAATGCGCTGTCGCCGCAAGGCTTCGTCTCTGACGGCGGCACCAGCGAACAGGCTGCCCGCACCCTGACCGACGAGATCTCGCGCACCCGCATGCTGGTATCCGCGGCCGGGCTGTCCCCCGAGTAACGCCGCCCGCCACATGCCCGACGCTTTCTTGTCCGATGCCCCCGCGCGGCTGCTGTTCCTGTCCAGCAAGCCGGCCTGCATCGCCGCCCAGCTCGATGGGGCGGCGGTGTCCCTGGCCGACGCGCTGCCGCTGCGCGACGACGTGTCTACCGACGAGATCACGCCCGTTCCCATCCTGACCCACTTCGACCAGAAGCTGGGCCGCTATCCGTACACCGGCCTGACCGCAGGCGAACAGCGGCCCATCGCGGCCGGCGCGGTCCAGCAGTCGGCATTCAACGTGGTGGTGGCCGGCAAACGCTACGGCAAGGGCTCGTCGCGCGAGCACAGCCCCATGGCGGAAAAACTGGCCGGCATCCGCCTGGTCATCGCGGAAAGTTTCGAGCGCATCTACCGGCAGAACGCCGACAACATCGGCCTGTACACCAGCACCGACCTGGGCCTGGTCGAACGCCTGCAGCGCGGCGAAGCCATCACCGTGGACGAACTCGTCGCCGGCCGCGACGCCCTGGCCGCCGCCATTCTGAAGGCGGGCGGCCTGCTGGCGTTCGGGCAGGCGCACCTGGCCCAAAGCCGGCCCGCGCCGGCCGGCCGGCAAGGCGGGGCTGGCGCGCCCCAGACCCTGTTCGAGAAAATCGTGCGGCGCCATCTGCTGGCCACGCCCGCCACGCCCGCCTGCCCGATGCCGGGCGAAGGCATGTTCGTGCGCGCCGACTGGCGCTTCATCCACGAGTACTACACGGGCATGGCCGCGAACATGCTGCATGCCCAGTTCGGCCGGCCGCTGCGCCTGGTGGAACCCGGCAGCATCGTCGTGTTCGAAGACCACACCTCGTACGTGGACGACAGCCCCAACCACGTGCGCGCCGGCATCGTGCCCAACGTGCGCGCCATGTGCCAGGCCCAGCGCGACTTTGTGCAAGCCTATGGCCTGCACCAGCATCGCACGCTGACCGAGGCCGAGGCGGCGCGCGATGCGGGGGGCAACGTGGCCGGTATTTCCCACGCCATGATGGCCGAGCACTACGCCTTGCCCGGCCAGGTCGTGGTGGGCACCGATTCGCACACTCCGCACAGCGGCGCGCTGGGCTGCGTCGCCTTCGGCGTCGGCACCACCGACATGGCTAACGCCTTCGTCACGGGCGCCGTGCGGATGACCCTGCCGCAATGCCTGAAAGTGCAGCTGGACGGCGCTCTGCCGGACGGTGTCACCGCCAAGGACATCGTGCTGCATCTGCTGGCCCTGCCGCAGATCCGCGCCGGCGCCGGCGTGGGCAAAGTCTTCGAATTCACCGGCCCGGCCGTGGCCCGGCTGTCGATCGATGAACGCGCCACCCTGACCAACATGACCGCCGAACTGGGCGGGCTGACCGGCATCGTCGCGCCCGATGCGCAAACCCTGTGTTTCCTGCAGGCGCGGCGAGGCATCGCATTCGAACTCGAGCCCTGGATGCGCAGCGACCCCGGCGCCGCGTACGCCGCCGAACTGCGCGTGGATTGCGCATCGCTATCGCCCTGGGTCGCGGCGCCCGGCGACCCGGGCAATGGCACCGCGCTGGCCGCCCTGCGCGAGCGGCCCCGCGTCGACATCGCCTACGGCGGCTCGTGCACCGCCGGCAAGCGGGAAGACTTCGACCACTACCATGCCGTGCTGGCCTGGGCGGTGGAGCGTGGCTTGCGCATCGCGCCGGGCGTTTCCCTGTACCTGCAATACGGCACCACCGCCGTGCGCGATTACTGCATTGCCCGCGGCTATGACCGCACCTTCGCGGCAGTGGGCGCGCGCATCCTGCAGCCGTCGTGCGGCGCCTGCGCCAACTGCGGGCCGGGCTCGTCCACCGATGCCGGGCAAGTTACTGTCAGCGCGATCAATCGCAATTTCCCCGGCCGGTCGGGCCCCGGAAAGGTCTGGCTGGCCAGCCCGCCTACCGTCGTGGCCAGCGCGCTGGCTGGCGAACTGGTGTCGTTCGCCGAACTGCAGGCACGCCACACCGGCTGAAATTCGCGGCCTCAGCCGGCGCGCAGCTCTGTGTGCCGGCGGGCCAGTACGCTATGCGGACGAGGACGGCGTGATCGGTGGCCCAGGTGGCGTCGGGAGCGTTGTCGTAGCCGGGGGGAACGAAGGGCTGGTTCATTGGGGAAGGGTCAGGTGGCGGTGTCGGCCTGTTCCGGATGATGGCAGACCACGCACAACTTATTGCCGTCCGGGTCGCGGAAGTAGGCCCCGTAGTAATGCGGATGGTATTGCGGCCGCAGGCCCGGTTGTCCTTCGCAAGTTCCGCCCGCCTGCAGCGCTGCGGCATGCGCTTGGCGTACTTGCTCGCGTGTCACGGCCAGAAAGGCTGTCATCTGGCCGTTGCCCGGCTCGTGGGGGTTGCCGTCAAAGGGCCTGGCGATCGCGAACAACGGGCGGTCGGCTCCCTTGGACTGCCAGCCTGCCCAGGGGATGTCGGCGTCGAAGAAGCGCTGTTCCAGGCCCAGGACTTCGAACAGGCGTTCGTAGAAGCGCAGGGCGCGGTCGAAGTCGGTAATGCCGACGAAGATGTGGGAGAACATGGAGATTGGGGGTGAGAGGGCGATGTTGTGATTATCAATAGGGTTGGGGGCGGGTGTCCAGGTACATGCCACTTGCCTGAATCGGAGGATTGGCGCTTTCATCGGGTTTGTTATTCGTGTACACCTATGGCACGCGTCGTGCCCGAAGATGAGTCCAGGATGAAATCTCCACCTAAGTCGTCTACCGCCCTGCCGGTTTGTCACTTTGAGCAGCAACAAGACTGGGCTGCCTGGCTGATAGAAAATCACGACACATCGTCTGGCGTGTGGCTGAAATTTGCAAAAAAAAGCGCCGATGTCCAGTCGGTTTCATACAACGAAGCCGTTGAGATTGCCCTTTGCTTTGGATGGATAGATGGACAAAAGCAAGCTCACAGCGAGCAATTCTGGCTCCAGAAATTTACTCGACGCTCAGACAAAAGCATTTGGTCCAAAATCAATAAGGAAAAAGCGCTAGCCCTGGTCAAAGCAGGCGCCATGAAACCAGCCGGGCTCAGAGAAATTGAGCGCGCAAAGGCCGACGGGCGCTGGGATGCTGCATATGATTCGGCCAGCAAGGCAACGGTACCCGGTGATTTTCAGTCGGCGCTAGACGGCAATGCGCGAGCGAAGGACTTCTTCGGAACGCTCGACGGTCGGAATCGATACGCCGTTCTGTTCAGAATACAAACTGCCAAGAAGGCCGAAACGCGCGCCAAGCGAATTTCACAGTTCGTGCAAATGCTGGAACGACACGAAAAGGTACATCCGTGACCCACACTCCCCTGGCCATCACCCCTTGCCAGACCGCCTTGCTGGTCATGCATTATCAAACCGACATCCTGAATCTCTTCCCGTCGGTCGCCCCCGCGTTGCTCGCCAATACCCGCCAGCTGTGCGACGCGGCGCGCGGCAAGGGCGTCGGGGTCTATTTCGCCAAGATTCACTTCAGCCCCGGCTACCCGGAAGTCAGCCCGCGCAACAAGAACGGCCAGGGCATGAAGCAGCTGGGGCTTTTCGTTAATGACCAGGTGTCGCCGCAGCTGGGCCGGCGGCCCGACGAGCCGATTGTCATGGCGCACCGGGCCAGTGTGTTCTTCGGCACCGACCTGATGCCGCAGCTTGCCGCGCGGGGAATCGATACGCTGATCATGGCGGGCATTGCCTCGACCGGGGTGGTGCTGTCGTCGGTGGCGTATGCCAGCGACGCGGATTTCCGCCTGTTGACCGTCAAGGATTGCTGCTACGACCCGGACCCGGTGGTGCACGAGCATCTGTTCTCGACCGCATTCGAGTCGCGCACGACGGTGCTGTCGCTGGCCGAGGCCCTGTCGCTGCTGGCCTAGGGCCACCGGAGGGCACCTGGGGACAGGCTCGCCGTGAAAGTTTTCATATAACCTGAAAACCACCGTACAATACCCGGATGCTAACCAAGTCGCTCACCCTGACCGAGCAGGTCGCCGGCAAGCTGGCTTCCGACATTACCGCCGGCGTGTATCCGGTGGGCGGCAAGCTGCCCACCGGCAAGGCCCTGGCGCAGCTGTACGGCGTCAGCGCGGCGGTCATCCGCGAGGCCACCGAGCGCCTGCGGGCCCAGGGGCTGGTAGAAAGCCGCCAGGGCGCCGGCTGCACGGTGGTGTCGCGCACCGCCAGCCCGGGTTTCCAGGTGCCCGGCCGCGCCACGCTCGACCGGGCCCAACTGGCCAGCGTGTACGAACTGCGCATGGAACTCGAAGGCGGGGCCGCGGCCCTGGCCGCCGCCCGGCGCAGCGAGGCCGACCTGGCCTGCATGGCCGCCTGCCTGGCGGCGCTGGAAAACCCCCTCAGCCACGCCGACGACCAGGGCGTCGAGCAGGACATCGGCTTCCATGGCGCCATCGCCGTGGCCACCCACAACACTTACTACCAGCAGTTGCTGCAGTATCTGAATCTGCAAGTGCGTGCGGCCGTGCGCATTGCGCGGGAAAATACCCAGCAGCATCAGGCCGATTTGGTGGTCGACGTGCACCAGGAACACGTCGCCCTGTACCAGGCCATTGCCGCGCGCGACCCGCAGCGCGCCCGCGCCGCCGCCGTGCTGCACCTGCAGCGCGCCGCCGCCCGCCTGCGGCTCGATTTCTCTTCGTTCGATTCCAAGCCTACGCCATGAACCCGTCAGATTTCTCACAGCGCCTGGTGCAGGCGCTGGGCCCCGATACCGTCCTGACCGCGCCCGACGACATCGCCCCCTGGCTGTCCGATTGGCGCGGCCTGTACAACGGCCAGGCCCAGGCGGTGGTGCGGCCGCGCCGCACGGAAGACGTGGCCCAGTGCCTGGCGCTGTGCCAGCAGGCCGGCGTGCCGGTGGTGCCGCGCGGCGGCAATACCGGCATGTGCGGCGGCGCCACGCCCGACGCGCAGCCGGCCAATGTGGTGCTGGCGCTCGACCGCATGAACGCCGTGCGCTCCATCGACACCATCGCCAACACCATGGTGGCCGAAGCGGGTTGCATTCTGGGCAACCTGCGCCGCGCGGCCGACGAGGCCGGGCGCCTGCTGCCGCTCAGCCTGGCGGCCGAAGACTCGTGCCAGATCGGCGGCAACGTGTCCACCAACGCCGGCGGCGTGAATGTGGTGCGTTACGGCATGACGCGCGAACTGGTGCTGGGCATCGAGGCGGTGCTGCCCACCGGCGAAATCTTCCATGGCCTGCGCACCCTGCGCAAAGACAACACCGGCTATGACCTGAAGCAGCTGCTGATCGGCGCCGAAGGCACGCTGGGCGTGATCACCGCGGTGGCGCTGCGCCTGTTCCCGCGCACCAGCGTGCGCTCGGTGGTGCTGGCGGCGGTACAGTCGCCCGCCCAGGCGCTGCAATTGTTCGAGCTGGTCTACGAACAATGCGGTTCGCGCCTGCAGGCCTATGAATTCTTCACCGGCCAGTGCGTCGACCTGGTGCTGGCCCATGCGCAGGGCGTGCAAGAGCCTTTCGCGCAGCGCTATCCCGGCTACGTGCTGATGGAACTGGCCGACACGGCCGACGAAGCCGCCCTGAACACGCTGCTGGAAAACGTGATCGGCGCCGCGCTCGAGCGCGAGCTGTGCCTGGATGCCGCGGTGTCCGCGTCGCTGGCGCAGCTGCAGGCGTTGTGGAAGCTGCGCGAAGAAATCTCCGAGGCCCAGCGCGCCGACGGCCCGCACCTGAAGCACGATATTTCCCTGCCCATCGAGCGCATCCCCGATTTCATGCAGTCGGCCGAACAGCGGCTGCGCGGCGCCCATGCCGATATCCGGCCGTTCATCTTCGGCCATTTCGGCGACGGCAACCTGCACTACAACCTGTCGCGCCCGGCCGGCGCGCCGCGCGACTGGGCGGCGCAGCATGGCGCGGCCATTACCGACATCGTGCTCGACGAGGTCAACCGCTATGGCGGCAGCATCAGCGCCGAGCACGGCATCGGCCAGCTCAAGCGCGACCATTTCCTGCACAGCAAAGATCCGCTGGAACTTCGGCTGATGCGCGACATCAAGCGGCTGCTCGATCCGGCCGGCATTCTGAATCCTGGCAAGCTGCTGTAGTTTTCTGCGCCGCCAGCCGCGCAGCGGCGGGCCCGCCGCTTCCGGACGGGCTTGCCAACGCTGCGGCGCGGAGGCATTTCATTCATCCACCCTACGGGAAGAGACACATGCATGCGAATTACATAAACGGGGCCTGGGTCGACGGCGTCGACACGCGCAACAACATCAATCCCTCGAACCTGGCCGACATCGTGGGCGAATATGCCCAGGCCGACGCCGCCCAGACCGCCCAGGCCATTGCGGCCGCGCGCGCCGCCGCGTATGACTGGGCCCGCACCACCGGCCAGCGCCGCGCCGACATCCTGGACGCCGTGGGCACCGAGATCCTGGCGCGCAAAGAAGAGCTGGGCCGCCTGCTGTCGCGCGAAGAAGGCAAGACCTTGCCCGAGGGCATCGGCGAAGCCAGCCGCGCCGGCTACATCTTCAAGTTCTTCGCCGGCGAGGCGCTGCGCATTCAGGGCGAGAAACTGCCCATGACGCGCCCCGGCGTCGAAGCCGACGTCACCCGCGAGCCGGTGGGCGTGGTCGGCATCATCGCGCCCTGGAATTTCCCCATTGCGATCCCGGCCTGGAAGATCGCGCCCGCCCTGGCCTACGGCAATACGGTGGTGTTCAAGCCGGCCGACCTGGTGCCGGGCAGCGCCTGGGCGCTGGCCGAGATCCTCAGCCGCGCCGGCCTGCCGCCGGGCGTGTTCAACCTGGTCATGGGCCGCGGCGGCATCGTCGGCCAGGCCATCCTGGACGACAAGCGCGTCGACGCCATCAGCTTCACCGGCTCGGTGGCCACTGGCCGCCGCGTGGCGCAGGCCGCGATGACGCGCCTGGCCAAGGTGCAGCTGGAAATGGGCGGCAAGAACCCCATGGTGGTGCTGGACGACGCCGATCTGAAAGTGGCGGTGGAAAGCTGCGTCAATGGCGCGTTCTTTTCCACCGGCCAGCGTTGCACGGCATCCAGCCGCCTGATCGTGCAAAAGGGCATCTACCCGCGTTTTGTCGCCGCCATGCAAGAGCGCCTGCAGGGCCTGAAAATCGACGACGCCTTGCTGGCCGGCACCGACATCGGCCCGGTGGTCGATGAAAGCCAGCTGGCGCAAAACGAACAATACGTCGGCATCGGCCGCGAAGAGGGCGCCAAGCTGGCCTATGGCGGCGAACGCGTCAAGCGCGCCACCGACGGCTTCTACATGACGCCGGCGCTGTTCGTCGATTGCAGCAACGACCTGCGCATCAGCCGCGAAGAAATCTTCGGCCCCGTGGCCGCGGTGATCCCGGCCGATTCGTTCGAGCATGCGCTGGAACTGGCCAACGACACTGAATTCGGCCTGTCGTCCGGCATCTGCACCACGTCGCTGAAGTACGCCACGCAGTTCAAGCGCGATTCCCAGGCCGGCATGGTGATGGTCAACTGCCCCACGGCGGGCGTCGACTACCATGTGCCGTTCGGCGGCCGCAAGGGCTCCAGCTACGGCCCGCGCGAGCAGGGGCGCTACGCGGCAGAGTTCTACACCAGCGTCAAGACGGCTTACACCGCGGCCTAAGCCGTTTGCCCCGGGGCGCGTCAGGTTGGCGTTCTATTGACGTCGTTGCCAGGTGTCAGGCTCCCGAAGGGTGCCTGACACCGATGTGTGCAGCAGCTATCTCAACAGCACGGTGTCAGGCACCCTTCGGGAGCCTGACACCTGGCAATCCAATCAGCATCAGCCCTCAAGCCGGCCGCCATCCGAATGCCATGGCGCGCCGCGCAGGGCGGCGTGCCATGGCGGCCCCGCACGATTTTCTTTTCCTGGCCGGTGGCCCCCCACGAAGCAAAAGAACGCGATTCTCCCCAGCAATGCGGCGATGATCATCCGTTGCGAGTCGAGGGCGTGCCTGGGGGCGGGGGCGGGCGCCTCGGGGCCGAGCGAGGGAAACCGAAGGAAGCCGCAGGCTG
This sequence comes from Bordetella petrii, assembly GCF_017356245.1. Taxonomy (NCBI): domain Bacteria; kingdom Pseudomonadati; phylum Pseudomonadota; class Betaproteobacteria; order Burkholderiales; family Alcaligenaceae; genus Bordetella; species Bordetella petrii. The sequence goes on along the minus strand of NZ_JAFMZZ010000001.1, from coordinate 2,055,259 downwards.
ACGAGGTTGACAACGCGATGTCGGCCGCGAAGGCGGCCGACCGGCCCCGTGAAGCCCGCCCCCGCCCCCAGGCACGGCCTCGACGCCAACAGAAAGCCACCACCACCTTCAAGCCTGGTGATAAATCTCCGCCCCCTTCTTCACAAACTCCACTGCCTTCTCCTGCATGCCTTTTTGCAGGGCGTCTTTTTCGGCCACGCCCTGCGACGCGGCATAGTCACGCACGTCCTGCGTGATTTTCATGCTGCAGAAATGCGGCCCGCACATCGAGCAGAAGTGCGCCACTTTCATCGAGTCCTTGGGCAGGGTCTCGTCGTGGAATTCCTTGGCCGTGTCGGGGTCCAGGCCCAGGTTGAACTGGTCGTCCCAGCGGAACTCGAAGCGCGCTTTCGACAGCGCGTTGTCGCGAATCGCCGCGCCGGGGTGGCCCTTGGCCAGGTCGGCCGCGTGGGCGGCGATCTTGTACGTGATGATGCCGTCCTTCACGTCTTTCTTGTTGGGCAGGCCCAGGTGCTCTTTGGGCGTTACATAACAGAGCATGGCCGTGCCGTACCAGCCGATCAGCGCGGCGCCGATGCCCGAGGTGATGTGGTCGTAGCCCGGCGCGATGTCGGTGGTCAGGGGGCCCAGCGTGTAGAACGGCGCCTCGTGGCAGTGTTCCAGCTGCAGGTCCATGTTTTCCTTGATCATCTGCATGGGCACGTGGCCCGGGCCTTCGATCATGACCTGCACGTCGTGCTTCCAGGCCACCTGCGTCAGCTCGCCCAGGGTCTTCAGTTCGGCGAACTGCGCCTCGTCGTTCGCGTCGTAGGCCGAGCCCGGGCGCAGGCCGTCGCCCAGCGAGAAGCTGACGTCGTAGGCCTTCATGATTTCGCAGATTTCCTCGAACCGCTCGTACAGGAAGCTTTCTTTGTGGTGCGCCAGGCACCACTTGGCCATGATCGAGCCGCCGCGCGACACGATGCCGGTCATGCGGTCGGCCGTCATGGGAATGAACGGCAGGCGCACGCCCGCGTGAATCGTGAAATAGTCCACGCCCTGTTCGGCCTGTTCGATCAGCGTGTCGCGGAAGATTTCCCAGGTCAGGTCTTCGGCCTTGCCGTCCACTTTTTCCAGCGCCTGGTAGATCGGCACCGTGCCGATGGGCACCGGCGAGTTGCGCACGATCCATTCGCGGGTTTCGTGGATGTGCTTGCCGGTGGACAGGTCCATGACCGTGTCGCCGCCCCAGCGGATCGCCCAGGTCATTTTCTCGACTTCTTCGCCGATGCCCGAGCTGACCGCGGAATTGCCGATATTGGCATTGATCTTCACCAGGAAGTTGCGGCCGATGGCCATCGGTTCGACTTCGGGGTGGTTGATGTTGGCCGGAATGATGGCGCGGCCGCGCGCTACTTCGTCGCGCACGAATTCGGGGGTGATCACGGCGGGAATGGCGGCGCCGAACGATTGGCCCGGATGCTGGCGCTGCAGGCGGCGGGCCAGCTTTTCGCCGTCCGGGCCGCTGGCGCGCAGGGTTTCCAGGTACTGTTCGCGGCGCAGGTTTTCGCGGATGGCCACGAATTCCATTTCCGGGGTGACGATGCCGCGGCGCGCATAGTGCATCTGCGACACGTTGGCGCCCGCCTTGGCGCGGCGCGGCGGCCGCTGCAGGTCGAAGCGCATGGCCGTCAGCTTGGGGTCGGTCAGGCGCGCCTGGCCGTATTCGCTGGTGGGGCCGGCCAGCAGCTCGGTATCGCCGCGTTCTTCGATCCAGGCCTTGCGCAGCGCCGGCAGCCCGCGGCGGATGTCGATGCGCACGTCGGGGTCGGTGTAGGGGCCGCTGGTGTCGTATACCGTCAGGGGCGGGTTGCTTTCGCCGCCGAACATGGTGGGCGTGTCGTCTTGCGAGATTTCGCGGAACGGCACGCGGATGTCCGGGCGCGAGCCGGTTTCATACACTTTGCGGGACTTGGGCAGCGGCGCGACGGCGGCGGCATCGACTTCGGCCGTGGCGGCAAGGAACTTCGGGTTGGCGTTCATGGAAAGCTCCAATGGTGAGTTTGGAGCCGAATCGGGATGGATTCCGGGCCGGGCGGGCGTGGGACCCTGGCGGGCGGCGCGGAATACGCTCCCAGCATCGGCATTATCCGTACTGGTACGAAGGGACTCTCTCAACACGCCAGCCGCTTGCGGCCAGCGAGTACCCCTGCGTGAACCCGCAGTATAGGCCGTATTACCGCTTTACATCTGTATACGCTTGGGGCTATCGGTCTGCGCGCCAGACCTGTACACTTTTTTGTAACGCCGGGATGCACGTAGCCTGGCATGCCAGCCCCCAGTCATTGAAGAAGGAACCCGATATGCAACCCTCCCTACGTAAACTGGCCCCGGCTCTCGCAGTCCTGACGCTCGTGCTCGCGGGCTGCAAGACCGCGCCCCAGAAAGACGCCGCCGAGGCGGCTGCCAAGCCCCAGGCCACCCAGCCCGCCACGGCCGCCGTGGTCGAGTTCTATGTGGCCCAGTCCCAGACCGGGCCCGGCCTGATGGAAGTGAAAATCCCCGACGGTTCGCTGTTCATGCAGCGCCAGCCCGTGCTGACCCGCGGCGACCTTACCGAAGCCGCCGCCCTGGTCGACCGCAAGGGGCAGAATTTCGTGGGCCTGCGCTTTACCGAAGAAGGCGCCCGCAAGCTCAACGACGTCAGCAGCCAGAACATCGGCAACATGCTGGCCCTGGTCATCGACCGCGAACTGGTCGCCGCCCCGCGCATCGCCGAGCCGCTCAACCGCGGCGTGCTGGCCTTCAGCGTGTCGTCGGCCCAGGCGGCCTCTGAAATCGCCGCCAAGATCCGTGGCGACCAGCCCGCCGCCAATGGCGGCAGCGCCACGCCGCCGTCGCCGGCCGATCCCGCTGCGCCGGCATCGCAGGCTCCCAAGGCGCAGTAAGGCCTTGTGCGTACCCGGGGCCGGCCAGGCCCCGGCAAGCAACCCATCGCAAGGCGCCCGCGGGCGCCTTGCCGCATGATGGGGGCTCAGCCGCGCCGCTTGCGCCCCTTGCCCTCGCTGTACGAGCGCAGATAGCCGTCCACGAGCATGCGCAGCAATTTGTCGACTTCGCGCCTGTCGCTGGCCGTCAGGGCGTTGATCTGTGCCGGCGGCACGCTGGGAAACGGCCAGGGCGCCGGCGGCGCCTTGCCGCCCGCGCTGCCGGGTTCCATCAGCGTGTGTGTGTCCGCGGTATCCGGCAGGCTGTAGGCGTCGCGCTTTTCCATCGGGCCCTTGCCGGTATCCAGCCAATCCAGCTCGACCCGCAGCACCTGGGCGATCTTGCGCAGCGAACGGCTGGAGCGGCGCAAGCCGCTTTCATAGCCCGACATTGTGCTTTGTGACAACCCGCAGGCGCGCGCCAGCGATTTCTGCGTGTGGTGGCGCAGCAATCTGGCGTGCTTCAGTCGGTCCGAAAATGTCTTCACCGGCCGATTGAACCGTGCCATCAGATTACTTTGGCGATCACTATTATTACTTTTGTCATATTCGCCGGAGAATCCATGCAAGCGGTCATTGAAGCCATTGTCATCCGGGGCGGCGTGCCGCGCCGTCCACATTTGTCCGATGCCCTGGCCGCCACGGGCTGGTCCGTGCGCGACTGCGCCGCCATTGGCCGCCTGGGCGAGCTGGCCGAAGCCCGCGCGCCGCAGGTGCTGGTGCTGGAAGGGCCCGCCCATGCCTTGTGCACCCTGACCGGCATCGCGCGCTTTACCGTGCCACGGGCCGCCGTGATCGTGCTGGCCGACGATGCCGAGGTCGAATCGCGCATCGTGGCACTGGCCGCCGGCGCCGACGCCACCTGCTCATTGCACGTCGAAGTGCGCGAGCTGGCCGCCCTGGGCCGCGCCCAGGCCCTGCTGCGCAGCGGCGAATCGCCGTCCGAGGCATCCCGATGGTGCCTGGCCAGCGGCGGTCGGGTACTGGCCGGCCCGCGCGGCCAGCGCCTGCCGCTGACTTTCACCGAAAGCGCATTTTTCCGGCGCCTGCTCGCCGCGCCAGGCTATCGCCTGCCGCGCGCGCAGCTGCTGGCGTCGCCGTCGGGCCCGAATCAGGCACGTTCGGCGCGCAGTGTCGATGTCATGGTGTCGCGCCTGCGCGCCAAGGCGCAGCGGCTGGGGGTCGAATTGCCGCTGCTGGCGGTGCGGCAGTGGGGGTACATTTTCCTGGCCGACAATCCCACCGGCAATGTCGATGCGTCGGCCATCGCCCACGCGCCCGGCCAGCCGGGCGCCTAGGTCGCCCTAGATCACCACCAGGTTGTCGCGGTGCATCAGCTCGGGGTCGGTCATGCTGCCCAGGATGCGCGCAATCTGCGACGACGGCTGGCGCAGAATGCGCCGCGTGTCGGCCGATGAATAGTTGATCAGGCCGCGGGCGCACTCGGCGCCCTGCGGGTCGACGCAGGCCACCACGTCGCCGCGTTCGAATTCGCCCTGCACGTCGGTCACCCCGATCGGCAGCAGGCTCTTGCCTTCGTGCAGCAGGGCGCGCACCGCGCCGGCGTCCAGCACCACCCGGCCGCGCAGGCGCAGGTGGTCGGCCAGCCACTGCTTGCGCGCCGACCACACCGGCAGCACGGCCCGCAATTCCGAGCCGATGCACTCGCCCTGCGCCAGGCGGGTCAATACGTGGCGTTCGCGGCCCGACGCGATGACCGTGTGCGCGCCGCTGTGCGCCGCCCGCTTGGCCGCCAGTATCTTGGTCAGCATGCCCCCGGTGCCGATGCCCGAGCCGGCGCCGCCGGCCATGGCTTCCAGCGCCGGGTCGCCCGCCTGGGCGTGCGACACGAATACCGCCGCCGGGTTCTTGCGCGGGTCCGAGTCGTACAGGCCGCGCTGGTCGGTCAGGATGATCAGCGCATCGGCTTCGATCAGGTTGGTGACCAGGGCGCCCAGGGTGTCGTTGTCGCCCAGGCGGATTTCATCGGTGACCACCGTGTCGTTTTCATTGACGATGGGCACCACGCCCAGGCGCAGCAGGGCGAACAGGGTGCTGCGCGCATTCAGGTAGCGGTGCCGGTCGGCCAGGTCTTCGTGGGTAAGCAGGATCTGCGCCGTGCGCAGCCCGTGTTCGGCGAACGCGGCTTCGTAGGCCTGGCACAGGCCCATCTGGCCCACGGCGGCGGCGGCCTGCAGTTCGTGCATGACCGACGGCCGCTTGCGCCAGCCCAGGCGCGCCATGCCTTCGGCGATGGCGCCGCTGGACACCAGCACCACCTGCTTGCCTTGCTGGCGCAGGGCGGCGATCTGGGCGGCCCAGTGCGCCACGGCGGCGCGGTCCAGGCCACGCCCTTCATTGGTGACCAGGGAAGATCCGACCTTGGCCACCAGCCGGGTGGCAGAGGCAATAACGGAAACAGCGGTAGTGTCGGCAGTCATGGCGATGACCGGGGTGTTGCGGTGATGAAAGGCCGCGGGGGCGGCCGGCGGTAGACGAGAATGCGATTATGGCTTATTCGTCACCGCCACGCGGCGCCCCGGGCGGGGCCGCGTCGCCGCGGGTGGCGTCGAAGCGCGGGTCTTCGGCCACGTAGGTGCCCTGTGCCTGGTCTTGCGCCACGTGGTCTTTGCGCTGTTCGGCGTCAAGGTAGTCTTGCAGCGCCCAGATCAGTTCCTGGGTGCCGTCGCCGCTCAGGCCCGAAATGCCGAACGCCGGGCCCTGCCAATCGAACAGTTCGATGAAGCGCTGACGCGCGGCCTCGGGGTCGGGCACCATGTCCTGCTTGTTCAGCACCAGCCAGCGCGGCTTGGCCGCCAGTTCGGGGTCGTAGCGGCGCAGTTCTTCGACAATGGCGCGCGCATCGGCCACGGCCTGCTCGATGGGGTCGGTGTCGGGATCGGCCGACGAGATGTCGACCAGGTGCAGCAGCACGCGGGTGCGCGCCAGGTGGCGCAGGAACAGGTGCCCCAGGCCGGCGCCTTCAGAGGCGCCTTCGATCAGGCCCGGGATGTCGGCCACCACGAAGCTGCGCGAAGCCGAGGTGCGCACCACGCCCAGGTTGGGGTGCAGGGTGGTGAACGGGTAGTCGGCCACCTTGGGGCGCGCATTGGAAATACGGCTGATCAGGGTGGACTTGCCGGCATTGGGCAGGCCCAGCAGGCCCACGTCGGCCAGTACTTTCAGTTCGAGCCGCAGGCGGCGCTGCTCGCCTTCTTTGCCGGGCGTCCATTGGCGCGGCGCGCGGTTGGTGCTGGACTTGAAGTGCAGGTTGCCCAGGCCGCCCTGGCCGCCGGCGGCCAGCGTGACCTTTTCGCCGTGGCGATTCAGGTCGAACAGCAGGTCGCCGGTGTCGGCATCGTGCACCACGGTGCCTACCGGCACGCGCAGGGTGATGTCGGGCGCGGCGGCGCCGTATTGGTCGGAGCCGCGGCCGTTCTCGCCGTTCTTGGCCCGGTGCAGGCGGGCGTAGCGGAAGTCGATCAGCGTGTTGATATTGCGGTCGGCCACGGCAAAGATGCTGCCGCCGCGTCCGCCATCGCCGCCGTCGGGGCCGCCCTTGGGAATGAATTTTTCGCGGCGAAAGCTCGCCACGCCATTGCCGCCTTTGCCGGCGACGACTTCAATGGTGGCTTCGTCTACGAATTTCATGAAAGTATTCTGCCTGATTTAGCCGGCCCGTTAAGCAAAAAAGCCCTGCCGCATGCGACAGGGCTTTTGCCGTTCGGGTAACGGGTTGCCGTTACTCGGCCGCCACGACCGACACGACCTGCTTGTTCAATGCGCCCTTGAAGCCGAATTGAACCTTGCCGTCGATCAGCGCGAACAAGGTGTGGTCCTTGCCGATGCCGACGTTGGTGCCGGGGTGGAAACGGGTGCCGCGCTGGCGCACGATGATCGAGCCAGCCGGAATTTGTTGGCCGCCAAAAACCTTGACGCCCAGTCGCTTCGATTCTGAGTCGCGACCGTTACGCGTAGAGCCGCCGCCCTTCTTCTGTGCCATGTTGATAGCTCCTGCTAATCAATACCGGATCGGGTCATCAAGCCGTGATGGCTTCGATGCGGATTTCGGTGTAGTTCTGACGGTGGCCCTGATGCTTCTGGTAGTGCTTGCGACGGCGCATCTTGAAGATCTTGACCTTGTCGTGCCGGCCATGCGCAAGAACCGTTGCCTTGACCACGGCGCCAGCGACGAGAGGAGTACCAACTTTCAGTTGGTCGCCTTCGCCCACCGACAGGACCTGGTCCAGGGTGATTTCTTGCCCAATGTCAGCAGGTATCTGTTCTACCTTGAGTTTTTCGCCAGCGGCAACGCGATACTGCTTGCCACCGGTTTTTACGACCGCGTACATGGGGTGTTCCTTAATGGGAGTACTACGAATGAATTTCGGTATTGACCGAACCGTAGATTCTAGCGTGCCCCTGTGGAAAAGTCAAAAACCCCTTACAGGCCGGGCGCTTAGCGGGCATCCGGCGCCAGCGCCACGCGCGCGGCGATGGCCCGCGCGGCCCGCTGCACGCCCTGCGCCACGGCCCGCACATGGGCGGCTTCCAGGCGGTCGCCCGGAATCGACGTGCTGACCGCCACCCGCTTGCCCAGGGCGGTTTCGCCCACATACGCGGCGTAGCAGTGCAGGCCGGCGGCCACTTCTTCGTGTTCCTGCGCCAGGCCGTCGGCCCGCGCCCGGGCCAGCTCACGCAGCAGGGCGGTACGGTCGGTCTGGGTGCGCTCGCTGACCTGCGCCAGCACCGGCGGCAGTATCCCGGCCAGGGCCGCCTCGGGCAGGCCCGCCAGCAGCGCCTTGCCCAGCGCGCAGGCGTGCGCAGGCAGGCGCGAGCCCAGCTCGGACACCAGCCGCACCGGGCGGCGCGCGTCTTCGCGGGCCAGGTACACCACCTCGGCGCCGTCCAGCGCCGCCAGCTGCATGACTTCGTTGTGGCGTTCGACGAACTCGCTGGCGGCCGCGCGAAACGCCGCCTGCAGGCCGTCGTGCCGCAGGTAGGCCGCGCCCAGCGCCATCAGCTCCAGGCCGATGACATAGCCGTCGCCGGCCCGGTCGATCCAGCGCCGCCGCACCAGCGAATCCAGCAGCAGGTACAGCGAGCTGCGCGGCATGGCGCAGGCGCGCGCCAGATCGGCCGCGCGCAGCGGCCCGCGCTGGCCGGCCAGCGCGCGCAGGATGTCGTGGGCGCGGCGGATGGCCGGCACGTCGTAATCGGGGGCGGGCATAGTTGTCCAATATATTGGATTCAAAGTCATTATATTGGACATCCGCAAGCCGCTTTCCTAGACTGGCGGCACGAGATGGGGCGGCCCGCGCCCCGCCACCGGAGCCCGCATGACCGCCTTGAACGATTTGCCCGTAGACCTCGACCGCGCCCTGCTGGTGGGCCGCGCCTGGCGTCCCGCCCCCATCGACGGCCCCAGCGTGGTGGCGGTGCGCCAGGGGCGGGTGGTAGACCTGACCGCCCTGGCGCCCACCCTGGCCGACCTGCTCGACCACCCCGACCGGCTGGCCATCGCGCGCGACGGCCGGGGCGAAGACCTGGGGCCGGTGGCCGATTTGCTGGCGCGCAGCCTGGCGGGCGATGCCGCCGCCGGGCCGGTGCTGCTGGCGCCGTGCGACCTGCAGCCGGTCAAGGCCGCCGGCGTCACCTTCGCGGTCAGCTTGCTGGAACGCCTGATCGAAGAGCAGGCCGGCGGCGACGCCGGCCAGGCCGAAGCCGTACGCGCGCGCATCCACGCGCTGATCGGCTCCGACTTGTCGCAGCTGCGGCCCGGCTCGCCGCAGGCCATGGCCCTGAAGGCCGAGCTGCAGGCGCGCGGGCAGTGGTCGCAGTATCTGGAAGTGGGCATCGGCCCCGATGCCGAGGTGTTCTCCAAGGCGCCGCCGATGGCGTCGGTGGGCACCGGGGCCTGGGTGGGGCTGCTGCCGCAGTCCGAATGGAACAACCCCGAGCCCGAAGTGGTGCTGGCGGTCGACAGCGGCGGCCAGGCCGTCGGCGCCGCGCTGGGCAACGACGTCAACCTGCGCGACGTGGAAGGGCGCAGCGCCTTGCTGCTGACCAAGGCCAAGGACAATAATGGATCGTGCGCCATCGGCCCGTTCGTGCGCCTGTTCGACGAGCACTACACGCTCGACGACCTGCGCCAGGACGACGTGTCGCTGCGCATCGAGGGCGAAGACGGCTTCGTGCTCGACGGGGTCAGCCACATGCGCGAAATCAGCCGCGACCCTCTCGACCTGGTGCGCCAGGCCTGCGAATACCATCAGTATCCCGATGGCTTCATGCTGTTTCTGGGCACCATGTTCTCGCCCACCCAAGACCGCGGCGGGCAGGGCAGCGGCTTTACACACCGGCCCGGCGACGTCGTGCGCATCGCCACGCCGCGCCTGGGCGCGCTGGTCAACCGCGTGGGCCTGTGCAATGGCATCGCGCCCTGGACTTTCGGCGTGCGCGCGCTTTACGCCAATCTGCGCCGCCGCGGGCTGTAGCGCGGCGGGCGCGGCCGCCGGCGCCGCGAACGGGGACGCATACCCCGTATAATTCGCCAGACCCCGGGTTCCGGCGCGGCAGGCCCGCGCCGGCGGACCACCGAGCCACGGGTCGGCTCGACTTGTAATGTGCCGGATACGTCTTGAATCTCCCTGAGCTGATCGCCCCCATTGCCGATGACATGAAGGCCGTCGACGCGGTTATCCGCGCACGCCTGGATTCGGAAGTCGTACTCATCCGGACGATCGCCGACTACATCATCGGCGCCGGCGGCAAGCGCATGCGGCCGGCCATGGTGCTGATGGTGGCGCGCGCGCTGGGCTACCAAGGCGAGCACCATCGCCTGCTGGCCGCCGTGGTCGAGTTCATCCACACCGCCACTCTGCTGCACGACGACGTGGTCGACGAATCCGACCTGCGCCGCGGCCGCGAAACCGCCAATGCCATGTTCGGCAACGCCGCCAGCGTGCTGGTGGGCGACTACCTGTATTCGCGCTCGTTCGAAATGATGGTCGAGGCCGGCTCGATGCGCATCATGCAGATCCTGTCCGAAGCCACCACCATCATCGCCGAGGGCGAGGTGCTGCAGCTGCTGAACGTGCACGACCCCGACGTGTCCCAGAGCCGCTACCTGCAGGTGGTGCGCTACAAGACCGCCAAGCTGTTCGAGGCCGCCGCCCAGGTGGGCGCGGTGCTGGCCGGCGCGTCGCCCGAACAGGAAGAGGCCGCCGCCGCCTATGGCCGGCACATCGGCACGGCCTTCCAGCTAGTTGACGACGTGCTCGACTACAGCGGCGATGCCCAGGCCCTGGGCAAGAACGTGGGCGACGATCTGCGCGAGGGCAAGCCCACGCTGCCGCTGATCCGCGTCATGGAAACCGGCACGCCGGCGCAGCGCGAACTGATCCGCAACGCCATCAAGACGGGCGACGCCGACTTCGCCGCCGTGGCCCGGGCCATCCAGGCCACCGACGCGCTGGAACACGCCCGCCAGGCGGCCGAAGCCGAAGCCGAAGCCGCGCGTCAGGCGCTGGCCGGCTTTCCCATTTCCGTTTATCAGAAATCCCTGCTAGAATTCTGCGCTTTCGCGGTCAATCGTGATCGTTGAAAGCGGTTGTTGAAAACCCGTGGCGAAAACCGCGGGGTACGCCGGGGCGTAGCTCAGCCTGGTAGAGTACTGCGTTCGGGACGCAGGAGTCGGAGGTTCGAATCCTCTCGCCCCGACCATTGATTTGGTCGAATTCCTGGTGGCGCTTCCCACGCCACTGCATAGGCCGGTATCGCGCAAGCGGTGCCGGCTTTTTTGCGTGTGGTGCGTTCTTTCTGGATGCTGCGGGCGAGATGACGTTGGCGTTGACCACGGCGCCAGCGGCGATCATGCCGCGGCCTGGGACCAGTCCTCGATTCGCAATCCAGGCACACGGGAAAACTCGCGCGTGTTGTTGGTGACCAGCACCAGGCCTTGTGATCGGGCATGTCCCGCAATCATTGCGTCGTACGGGCCGATGGGAGTGCCGACGCGTGCCAGTTCTGCTCGCAATTGACCGGTATTGGCGGCGGCCGCCCGGTCATAATCCAGTACTTCAAGCCGTGCGAGAAATCCTTCGATCACGGGTTGATTGCGCGCCGGCACTGCAGATTTTTCCGCGCCATAGACGAGCTCCATCGCGGTCACCATGCTGACACACAACTGGCCTTGGTGATGATTGAGCGCCAGGCGCACGGCCTCCGGTTTGTTCCTGATCGTGAAGATGCAGATGTTCGTATCGAGCATGAACTTCAGCATCAGAATCCCTCGCGGGTTTGGTCGTCCGGCTGCTCTCGCTCGGCGAAATCGCCGGTCACGGAGTCGCCAGCGAACCAGGTATCCCACGACTCGCCTGCGGGCACCAGGATCCGGGCTCGGCCAACTACCAGAACATCGACCCGAGTGACATCGGCGGGCAACGCGACCGCCTTGGGCAGGCGTACCGCCTGACTGCGGTTGATTTTGAAAACGGCTCCCTGATTCACATCGCTCTCCTTGCCATATACAATTGGGATATACCATCGTACGCTGACATAGGCGGGGAAACAAGTGGACGAATCTGTCCCAGGCTGGTCGAGTGTTGCAAGATGCCAGGCCACCGATTCCAAATCCGCCCCTAGAACTTGACGCTATATCCCCCATCCACCCGCAGCGTCTGCCCGTTCACGTACGAGGCCGCGGGCGAAGCGAAGAACAGCACGGCGCCCACCACTTCGGACGGCTCGCCACAGCGCATCAGGGGGCTGCGGGCGCGGATGCGCGCCTGGTTGGCTTCCTGGGAAAGCAGTTCGCGGTTGAACTCGGTGGCGATGGTGGCCGGCGCGACGGCGTTGCAGGTGACGCCGTGGCGGCCGTATTCCACCGCCAGGCCGCGCGTCATGGCTTCGAGGGCCTGCTTGCTGATGGGGTAGGCGAAGTCGCCTTCGCGCGACAGGTGTCCGCTGACCGACGACACGTTCACGATCCGTCCGAAGCCGGAGCGGCACATGGCCGGCAGCACGGCGCGGCACAGCTCGATCGCGCCGAACAGGTTCACTTCGAACACCTGCCGGATATCGTCCAGCGACAGGTCGGCCAGCGGCCGTCGATGCCGCGCGCCGGCATTGTTGACCAGGATGTCGATTTCGCCCAGCGACTGCCGCGCCGCGGCCAAGCCCTGCTCGCGCTGTGCCGCGTCGGCCAGGTCGAAGGCGCACCAGCACGCCTGGGGCCCCAGTTGTGCGGCAAGCTGGCGGGCGCGGGCGGCGTCGCGGCCATGAATGGCCACGCGCGCGCCCAGCCGCAGCAGGCCCCGGGCGATTTCCAGGCCGATGCCGCTGTTCGAGCCCGTGACCAGGGCGGTCTTGCCGGCCAGGTCGAATGGCGATGTGGACGGGTCTGGTGTGGTCATGGCCATGGCCGGGTCGGTTGCCTGTAGAGCCGCCACTATGGCGCAGCCCGTGCCGGGCCGCCGCTGCCAGCCGGCCGGAAAGTTCATATGGTGAAACTTCCATTCCCCGGGCCGCGCCGCGCGAAACCGCGCTTCTAGAATGGGTGATGCCGCCGGACACTAAAAAATACTCCTGCGCGGCGCTTGTGACCGGAAAGGAGAGAGACATGGGTGGACGGGACATTCCCCTGGGCCTGTCGATGGATGCCGCGCCGCTGTTGCCGCGGGGCGATTCCGGCACGCCGGGCACCAAGGCGCCAGTGGGCGCGCGCTGCGTCGAACGCACCCTGTGGCTGCTGAAGGCGCTGAGCACGCGGGGCGAGTTCGGTTGGCGCCTGTCCGACCTGGCCGAGCAGGCCGGGCTGGATCGCGCCACTTGTCATCGCATGCTGGCCTGCCTGGTCAAGGAAGGGTATGCCCAGCGCTATCCGCATGACGTCAAGTATTACCCCGGCCAGCTGCTGTTCGAGATGGGCCTGGCCCTGCCGGGCTATGCCCATTTCCAGGACCTGACCGCGCCGCGCCTGGAGCAGGTCGGCGCCGGCACCGGCTGCATCGCCAGCCTGAGCCTGCGCAGCGGCAACGACATCGTGTGCGTCTTCCAGAATCGCGGCAGCGCCGACCTGCCCGGCATGCTGATCCGCGTGGGGTCGCGCCGCCCGCTGTTCGCCGCCGTGGCCGGCCTGGCCATATTGCAGTTGCTGCCGGCCGCCGAGCGGGCCCGCATCATTGAAGAGAACACGCAGCGCGAGATCCGCACGCGCGGTACCCACCGGCTGCCGGCCCTGGAGCACATGCGCGACAGCAGCGCGCAGGCGGGCTTCGGGTTCACTACCAGCGACCTGGCGCCGGGCATTTCCGCCATGGGGGTGGCGATCCGAGATGCGGCCGGGCGGCCGTTTGCAGGGCTGACACTGACCGGCAGCAATGCCACGCTGCACGCCGGCATCATCGACACGTACCACGCGCAGATGGTCGAGGCGGCGGCGGACATCGAATCGGATGCGCTGCAGTGCTTCCGCGCGCCCACGCATATTGCCGGAACCTGAGCGTGCGGGGCGCCTGGCGTGCCGCCGGGCACCGGTAATTTCGTCTCATGAAAAAAAGCGGGCGCGCGCGCCGGGGCTGGTCTTGTGGGCGCCCGCGGGCCTCCCTAGCATCGATGGTCAGGCGCCGTGCGCATTTCGCGCCGCGCGAGTTCTGGCCTGTTGCCGCAAAGGAGGCGTTGCATGAACGAAGACCTGACCATGGACGTGAAGTCGGCCGTGTCGGCGCAAGAATGGGAAACCCGCGTCGAACTGGCCGCCTGCTACCGGTTGATGCCGATGTACGGCATGAGCGACCTGATCTACAACCACATCACGGCGCGCATTCCGGGTGAAGCCGACCGGCTGCTGATCAATCCGTACGGCTACCTGTATGAAGAGATCACGGCGTCCAGCCTGATCACCATCGACGTGGCCGGCAATGTGCTGCTCAACCCGCACCAGGACTACGGCGTGAACCCCGCGGGCTACGTCATCCACAGCGCCGTGCACGGCGCGCGCCACGATGCGCAGTGTGTCATCCATACCCACAGCCGCGCCGGCATGGCGGTGTCGGCGCTGAAGTGCGGGCTGCTGCCGCTGACCCAGACGGCCATGCGCTTCGCCAGCATTGCCTATCACGACTTCGAGGGGCCGGCCATCGATCTGCAAGAGCGCGAGCGCCTGCTGCGCGACCTGGGCAAGGGCGATGCGATGGTGCTGCGCAACCACGGCCTGCTGGTCACCGGCGCCGATATCCCGCAGGCCTTCAATACGATCTACTGGCTGGAAATGGCCTGCCGCGCGCAGGTGGACGCCATGGCCTGCAACACCGAGCTGAACATTCCGGACGCCGCGGTGGTGGCCAAGACCGAGCACCTGTACAAGCCCGAGGTCAGGCGGCCGCACGGCATCCTGGAATGGCCGGCGATGCTGCGCTTGCTGAACCGGCGCGATCCGTCGTATCGCACTTGAACCGGGGAAGCGGCCCATATGAAAACCGCAGTATAGGAAGGCCGCGTCATCGCCACGGGCTGTTAGGTGTCTGGCTCCCGCAGGGTGCCAGACACCGTACGACTGAGGCAGCGATGGCACACAGCGGTGTCAGGCACCTGCGGAGCCTGACACCCGGCATGAATGGCTATCTGGGCCGCGCAGGGCGGCGAGCCGTCAGGCGTGAACATCACCCGGCACGCAATACCGCTCTTCCCGGTACGCCCAGCTGGGCCACAGCGCGTGCGCCAGGGCCTCTTCGGCCAGCGCCGGGTCGGTGGCGGCGGGTTCGAAGGTTTCGGGCATGGCATAGCGGAACTGCACCGGCGCCTTGCCCGGCAGCAGCACCAGCAGGTCTTCGCCCTTCAGGTAGCCGTAGTGGTTCTCGTATTGCATGATGGCGCGGTTGGGGGCGGCGCGGGTCAGGTCACGGCCCACCATGGGGTGCGTGCACGCCACGCCGGCCAGCGACAGCAGGGTGGGCGGCAGGTCGATCTGGCTGATGATGCTGTCGTCGCGCCGCGGCTCGATGCCGCCGCCCAGGATGACCGCCGGAATGTGGAAGTGGCGCACCGGCACCAGGGTGTCGCCGAACACGCGCGAATCGTGGTCGGCCACCACCAGGAACACGGTGTCGTCCCAGTAGGGCGCCTGCCGTGCGCGCTCGAAAAACTGGCCCAGCGCCCAGTCGGCATAGCGCACCGTGTTCTCGACCGTGGCGGGGTTGCCGTCCACCACGATGCGCCCGGCCGGATATTCCCAGGGCGAATGGTTCGATACGGTGAAGGCCAGGGTGAATGAGGGCTGGTCGCCGTCGGCGCGCAGGCGGGCGTCCAGCTGCGTGAACATGTCTTCGTCCGACGCGCCCCAGGTGCCCACGAAGGCCGGGTCGGTGAAATCCGGGCGGTCGACGATTTCGTCGAAGCCGTTGCCCAGGAAGAACGCCTTCATGTTGTCGAAGTGCGATTCGCCGCCATAGATGAAGCGCGAGTGGTAGCCGTGGCGGCCCAGCACGTCGGCCAGCGTGAAAAAGCCGCGCTGCGCGGCGGGCAGCTTCAGCACCGCCTGGGCGGGGGTGGGCAGAAAGCCGGCCGTCACGGCTTCCAGCCCGCGCACCGAGCGCGTGCCGGTGGCGTAGGCGCGCGTGAAGGCCCAGCCCTCGCGCGCCAGCGCATCCAGCTGCGGCGTCAGGTTGGCGCCGCCCAGCGCGGCGCTGTACTGCGCGCCCAGGCTTTCCTGCAGGATGATCACGATCTTGGCCGGGCGCTCGCGGGTGCGCGTGGGCGCCTGGCGGTGCACGCTGGGGTGTGTGGCCACGGCCGGCGGGCGGGGCAGGCCGGCGCACGACAGCACCACTTCGTGCATGCGTTCTTCCGGCATGCGGCCGTAGACGGCGGCAGCCGATTTTTCGTACTTCATGCTGTAGATCGCGTACAGCACGTTGTACAGCGAGTTCAGCGCCAGGGTGTTCAGCATGCCGTCGTTGCTGTAGGCCACAGTAGACGGATTGATGGGGCGGTGCCCCAGGGTGCCCCGTATGGCCAGGATCACCGCGGCCAGGATGGCCAGGCTGCCCAGGGCCATTTGCCACCAGTCCCAGCGCGCGCCCGCCTCGGCGTTGCCGAACAGCGCATGGCCAATGGCCACCAGCACTACCAGAGACACCAGCGCGCCGGCCAGTTCCAGTTTGTAGCCGCGCCACAGCATGCCCGAGACTTCGCGCGGATGCTTCAGGTATTCGACGAACAGCCGGTTGGGCCGGGTGTCGTATTCCGTGATGAAGGCCGGGGTGGCCACTTCCAGGAAGCCCAGCAGCACCCAGCACACTTGCAGCCAGATGCCGGTGACCGTGGCGGCGCCCGGCAGGTGCCCCAGCCAGGGCGACAGCACGGCGGGCCAGGCCACCAGCACGGCGATCTGGTTGGTGTCGATGCGCAGGCCACCCAGCAGAATGGGCTTCAGGCCGCCCGCATTCTGCACGCGGCGCCATTGCCAGGCGGCCAGCGCCAGGCGGCTGGCGGTCAGCAGCACATAGGCCGCGATAATGAACAGTAGGGTCGAATGTCGCATAGTCTTCGGCCCCGCCTCCGGCGCCAGGCGCCGGGGCGGCGCAGCTGGGTCAGGAACGGATGCCGGCCGGCAGGTTGGCGCGCACCAGGCTGCCCGCGATGGATTCGCGCATGGGGATCTCGGGCAGGGTGTCGCCCGGCCCGTACCAGCGCGCTTCGGCGATTTCATCGGCCTGCAGGCGGATCTCGCCGCCGGCATATTCGGCGGTGAAGGCGATCATCAGCGAATGCGGGAACGGCCACGACTGGCTGCCGAAGTACTGCAGCCTGTCGACCCGCAGGCCGACTTCTTCCATGACTTCGCGGTGGATGGCGTCTTCGATGCTTTCGCCGGCTTCCACGAAGCCCGCCAGGGCGGTATGGCGGGCCGTGGCATAGGTGGCGTGGCGCGCCAGCAGGATGCTGTCGCCCTTGCGCACCAGCACCATCATGGCCGGCGAAATGCGCGGGTAGGCCGACATGCCGCAGGACGGGCAGCGCATGCAGAATTCGTGGCCCACCGGCTGCATGGGCGTGGCGCACACCCCGCAATAGCGGTGGGTGCGGGCCCATTCGGCAATCTGGAAGGCCCGTCCGGCCAGCGCGGCGCGCTCGCCCAGGTCGGCCAGCAGGGCGCGCAGCTTGCGGAACGCATAGCCTGGCGGGGCTTCGGCCGTGGCGGACACGTGCACCGTGCGGATCTGCGGATTGTCCAGCCATACCTGCTGCAGGGTCTCGGGCTGAAGTCCCAGGACGGCGCAGGTGGCGGCGTCAGGCAGATCCAGTCCGGCCTCGTGCACCAGCAGTTCGTTGCCACGGAAAATGAAGTTCAAGGGGCTTCCTCGCGCGGGGATATTTGCTGAAGGCGATTGTCGCAGCAGGTACTTTACTGCCACTTTTGGACAGGGAAGTCAGATATTACTTGCCGGCGGGTTCGGCCAGCCGCGCCACCGCCACATCCAGCGGCCAGGCCAGCACCTCGACCAGGTCGGCTACCGCTTCGGTGTCATCGAGCAGCACGCGCGGCAGCGGCGCGCCGTCGGGCGCGACGTCGCTGGCGATGGCGCCGATGCTGGGGTCATCGGGGTACAGCCAGGGCTTATCATTGGCCTGCCGGTGGACTTCGATCTTGATGTGGGCGTTGCGCTTGAAGCCTTCGACCAGGATGAAATCCACCGGGCTCATGGCGCCCAGCAGTTCGCCCAGTTCGGGCTCGGTGGCGCCGCGCAGCTCGTGCATCAGCGCCCAGCGCGCCGACGAGGCCACCAGCACTTCGGTGGCGCCCGATTCCCGGTGCCGGTGGGAGTCTTTGCCCGGCGTGTCGATGTCGAACGCATGGTGGGCGTGTTTCAGGGTCGACACGCTGTAGCCGCGCGCTTTCAGGCAGGGGATCAGCTTGGTCAGCAGCGAGGTCTTGCCCGCGCCGCTCCATCCGGCAAAGCCTATGATTCTTGTCATTCGGGGCTCGTAACAGGCGTTCAGATCAGGCCTTCGAAGGGCAGGACATCGACCAGCTGCCCCGCCGCGACATCGCCCTGTTCGTGGTGCAGCACCATCAGGCCGTTGGCCTGGCTCATGCTGCGCAAGATACCCGAACCCTGCGACCCGGTGGTGCTGGCCTGCCAGCCGCCGTCGGGCGCCGGCGTGACGATGGCGCGCTGGTACTCGGTGCGGCCGGGCTTCTTGCGGATGGGGCGCGCGGCGGCGCAGCGCAACAGCGGCAGCGGCTGCGGCGTGGCGCCGGCCATGGCCAGAAGGGCGTCGCGCACCAGTGCGTAGAACGTGACCATCACGGCCACCGGGTTGCCTGGCAGGCCGAACAGGATGGCGTCGCCGTGTTCGGCGTGGATGCGGCCAATGGCCATGGGCCGGCCCGGCCGCATGGCGATGCGCCAGAACAGCACGTCGCCCAGCTGCGCCATGACGGTCTTGGTGTGGTCGGCCTCGCCTACGCTGACCCCGCCCGAAGTAATGACCGCGTCGGCATTGGCGGCGGCCGTGGCGAAGGCCTCGGCCAGCGCCTGCGGGTCGTCGCGCACCACGCCCAGGTCGATGATGTCCACGCCCAGGCGCTGCAGCATGCAATGCAGGGTGTAGCGATTGCTGTCGTACACGCTGCCTTCGTCGAGCGGCTCGCCGATGGAGCGCAGTTCGTTGCCGGTGGAAAAGAACGCCACGCGCAGGCGCCGCAGCACCGGGACTTCGGCGCGCCCCAGCGAGGCCAGCATGCCGATGTCGGCGGGCCGCAGTATCCGGCCGGCGGCCAGGGCGGCATCGCCCATGGCCAGGTCTTCGCCGGCCAGGCGGCGGTTGTCGCCGGCGCGCACGGCGCCGGCGGGAATGACGATGCGGTCGCCGTCCTGGCGCACGAATTCTTGCGGGATGACGGTGTCCAGCCCGGCGGGCATGACCGCGCCGGTCATGATGCGCACGCATTGGCCCGCGCCCGCCTGGCCGCTGAACGGCGTGCCGGCCAGCCCGCTGCCGGCCACCTGCAGCACCGTGTCGGCATCGCCGGCCAGGTCGCGCCCGGCGAAGGCGTAGCCGTCCATGGCGGAATTGTCGTGCGCGGGCACATTCAGGTGCGAGACCACGTCGCTGGCCAGCACGCGGCCCAGGGCCGAGCGCAGCGGCAGCATTTCGGCGGCGCGCACGCGCGGCACGAGCTGGTCGATGAAGGCGCGGGCCTGGGCCACCGGCAGGGCGGCCGGGTCGTAGCCGCTGATGCACGAGGCGATGGAAGCGAGGCTGGGAGGCAGGGGGCGGGTCATAGCTGTTGCAGTTCGGCCAGCGTGTTGGCGCCGGCGAAGGCCGGCGCATCGTCGAAGCGCACCTCGACGCAGCGGTGCATGGCCGTCCAGGCGTCGATCTTGCGCTGCCCGCTTTGCAGGAAGGCCAGCAGGCTGGGCAGCAGCGAGGTCTTCATCAGGCAGAACACCGGCTGGGTGCGCAGCTGGCCGTTCTGCAGCGTGGCGGCCATGGCGATGTCGGCGTCGTGCCCGGCCAGTTCGCCGGCCAGGCGCTCGACCAGGTCGAGCGGAAAGCGCGGGCTGTCGCAGGGCACGGTGGCCAGATAGCGGGTTTCGCAGCGTTCCAGGCCCGCCGCCAGCCCGGCCAGGGGGCCGGCGAAATCGGGCAGGGTGTCGGGCCATACCGGCACGCCCATGGCTTCGTAGGCGCCCAGGTTGCGGTTGGCGTTGATCATAGCCTGGCCCACCTGCGGCGACAGCCGCAGCAAGGCATGCATGGCCATGGGAATGCCCTGGTAGTTCTGCAGGCCCTTGTCGACGCCGCCCATGCGGCTGCCGCGCCCGCCCGCGAGAATCAGGCCCGTGATGTCGGTTTTGTCGATCATGGGATGCGATGGGAAAGCCGCGTTAAACAGCGTGGTATGGCGGCCAGTATAGACCAGCCCGGCGGCAGTTCCGCGGGCGCACGGCGGGCCTTCTGCGGCAGCGCAAAGCGCTCTGCTAAGATGGATCGGACGGCCGCCGCGGCGGCCATTTTTCCTTTTTCCGACTTCCACGCACAAGACCCCATGGTCGCTTCCGAACTCTTGCTGCAGGCCTTGCAGGCCGTCATCGATCCCAACACGGGCAAGCCCCTGGCCGGCCCCAAGGCGGTCAAGAATCTCCAGATCGACGGCGGCGACGTCGCCTTCGACGTCGAACTCGGCTATCCCGCCAAAAGCCAGATTCCGGCCCTGCGCACCGCCCTGATCGCCGCCGCCCGCGGCGTGCCCGGCGTGGGCAATGTCTCGGTCAACCTGCGCTCGGTCATCGTGCCGCACTCGGCGCAGCGCGGCGTGGCCCTGCTGCCCAATATCAAGAACGTGATCGCCGTGGCCTCGGGCAAGGGCGGGGTGGGCAAGAGCACCACCGCCGTCAACCTGGCGCTGGCGCTGGCCGCCGAAGGCGCGCGGGTGGGCCTGCTCGATGCCGACATCTACGGCCCCAGCCAGTCGCTCATGATGGGTATCGACGCGCGCCCGCAAAGCGAAGACGGCAACACCATGGAACCGCTCGAAAACTACGGCGTGCAGGTCATGTCCATCGGGTTCCTGGTCGATTCCGACGAAGCCATGATCTGGCGCGGTCCCATGGCGGTGCAGGCGCTCGAACAGCTGCTGCGCCAGACCAACTGGAAAGACCTCGACTACCTGGTGGTCGACATGCCGCCCGGCACGGGCGACATCCACCTGTCGCTCAGCCAGAAGGTGCCCGTCACCGGCGCGGTCATCGTCACCACGCCCCAGGACATCGCCTTGCTGGATGCGCGAAAGGGGGTCAAAATGTTCGAAAAGGTCGGGGTACCGATCCTGGGCGTGGTCGAAAACATGGCGGTGCATGTCTGTAGCCAGTGCGGTCACGCCGAACACATATTCGGCGCGGGCGGAGGCAAGAAAATGGCGGCGGACTACAACCTGGCCTATCTGGGCGCGCTGCCGCTCGACATCAACATCCGCCTGCAGGCCGACAGCGGCCAGCCCTCGGTGGTGGCCGACCCCGACGGCGAGGTGGCCGGCCTGTACAAGGCCGTGGCCCGCCAGGTGGCGGTGTCGGTGGCGGCCATGGCCCGCGACCATTCCGCCAAGCTGTCCGCCATTTCCATCAGCCGGACCACCTAGCCGGGCAGCATGCCATGAGCGAATCCCTGCCCATCAGCCTGGACGTTGCCGTGGTGATGCGCAAAGAGCGCATCACCGGGCCGATGCGGCGCTGGCAGGAATGGCGCTGGGTGCTCGACGACGTCGTCACCAACGAGGCCGCGTTCGGCACGGCCGAGCGCCTGCTTTATAAAGACGAGTCGCAAGAACGCTGGCTGCATCCGGGCTACACCGTGCGGCTGTTCAAAGACGACGCCGAAGGCTACGTGCTCAATGCCACTACGCCGGCGCCGTGCTGGTTCGTGCTGTGGCGCATGCACGAACCCGAAGACGGCGGCGAGCCGCGCGCGCGGCCCGCCATCGTCACGCTCAGCTATCACGACGCCGGCCGCTGGCTCGACGCCCAGGAAACCGTCGAGCAGGTGCCGGCGCCGCCCGTGATCATCGATTGGCTGAATGCGTTCATTGCCGCGCACTACGTGCCCGAGCCCAAGCGCCGCAAGCGCCCGGCCAGCTTCCAGTCGCTGCAAGACCGCTTCGGCAATCCGGCATCGGTGTCCACCCTGAAGAAATTCGGTGGCGAAGGGTCGTCATGACAGCCCCCGAGCACGACGACGGCTTCCTGCGCCGCTGGTCGCGCCGCAAGGTGCGGGCCCGCACCGGGCAGGCGCCCGACGATGCGGCGCCGCCCGATACCCCGGCAGCCGCGCCCGCCGATGCCGGGGCCGCCGCGGCGCCTGGCCAGACGCCCGACGAACCGCCGCCTCTTACGCTCGACGACGTGCGGGCGCTGACCCCGGAATCCGATTTCGCGCCTTTCGTGGCGCGGCAGGTGGCGCCCGATGTCAAGAACGCCGCCCTGAAAAAGCTGTTTGCCGATCCGCACTACAACGTGATGGACGGGCTGGACACCTACATCGACGACTACTCGCGCATGGAAGCGCTGCCGGCGCCGATGCTGCGCCGCCTGGCCAGCGCGCAGGCGCTGGCGATGCTTGAATCCCCCGACGATGCGCCGGACGGCCGGGCCGCCGTGCCGCCGCAAACGCAAGTTCCGTCCGATCCGCCCACGGCCACGGCCCAGTCGGCGGACGCGCCTGTTCCCGATCCCGCCGCCGACGCCGAACCCGGCCGCGAATCCGATTCCGCCGCCGCGGCGCCAGGCCAGGCCGCAGCGCGCCGGCAAGGCTAGGCTTCCTTTTATGCGACCCCACCCATGACCACGCTGATCTGCGACTGCAACCGCACCATGCCGCTGGCCCCCGACGAACTGGGCCGCGCGCTGGGCGAGCCGCTGGCGCCGCATTCCCTGCTGTGCCGCAGCCAGGCCGGCGATTTCCAGCAGGCCATTCGCGGCACCGGGCCGGTGGTGGTGGCCTGTACGCAAGAACAGCGCCTGTTCGGCGAACTGGGCCGCGCCACCGAAGGCGCCGTGGCGCCGGTGCGCTTCGTCAATATCCGTGAAACCGGCGGCTGGAGCCGCGACGCCGCCCAGGCCATGCCCAAGCTGGCCGCCCTGCTGGCGGCGGCGCACCTGCCCGACCCCGACCCGGTCGCCACGGTTACGTACCGCAGCGCGGGCCGCCTGCTGATCATCGGCCCGCTCGACCGCGCCGAGCAGGCCGCCGCCTTGCTCGACGATGTGCTGCAGGTGACGCTGTTCGTGCAGGGCGAAGGCCGCGATGGCGGCGCCCAGGCGCGCCGCCATCCGGTGCTGGCCGGCCGGCTGGAACGCCTGCGGGGGCGGCTCGGCGCGTTCGAGCTGGCCTGGTCGCAAGACAACCCCATCGACCTCGACCTGTGCACCCGCTGCAATGCCTGCCTGGCCGCCTGTCCCGAAGGCGCCATCGGCTTCGACTACCAGGTCGACCGCGAACGATGTACCTCGCATCGCGACTGCGTGGCGTCCTGTACGGTGGCGGGCGCCATCGATTTCCAGCGCCCGCCCCGCCAGCTAACCGAACAGTACGACCTGGTGCTCGACCTGGGCGCCACCCCGCAGATCCGCCGCCACGAACCGCCGCAGGGCTATTTCACCTGGGACGGCCGCGACCCCGGCACGCTGCTCAAGCTGCGCGACATGGTGGGCGAATTCGAAAAGCCCCGGTTCTTCGACTACAAGCAGTCGCTGTGCGCGCACAGCCGCAACGAAACCATCGGCTGCAACGCCTGTGTCGATGTCTGTTCGGCCGAGGCCATCCGCAGCGACGCGCATCGCCAGCAGATCGTGGTCGATCCGCACTTGTGCGCCGGGTGCGGGGCCTGCACCACCGTGTGCCCGTCCGGGGCCATGGCCTATACGTATCCGCGCAACCCCGACCAGGGCCATAAGCTGCGCACGCTGTTGTCCACCTACGCCCAGGCCGGCGGGCGCGACGCGGTGCTGCTGCTGCACAGCCAGCAGGGCGGCCAGCGCCTGGTGGAAACACTGGGCCGCGCCGCGCAGCTCAAGCTGGCGCACGGCGTGCCGGCCAATGTGATTCCGGTGGCCCTGTGGCACGTGGCCAGCCTGGGCGCCGACCTGTGGCTGTCGTGCGTGGCCTTCGGCGCCGCGCAGGTGGCCGTGCTGGTCACCGGCGAAGAGGCGCCGCAGTACCTGGATGCGCTGGCCGCCCAGATGGAAACCGCGCAGGCCATCCTGAACGGACTGGGCTATGCCGGCACGCATCTGCACATCCTGCGCGCCGATACCGCCGACGCCCTGGACACCCACCTGCAGAACATCGCGGCGCAGTCTCCGCGTGTGCCGGCCCGGCCGGCGCGCTTCGCGGCGGCGCCCGAGAAGCGCGCCACCCTGGCCCTGGCCCTGGACCACCTGACGGCCCAGGCGCCCGGGCCGCTGCCGCCGGCCATCGCCCTGCCGGCGGGCGCGCCCGGGGCCGGCGCGCCGTTTGGCGCGGTGGCGGTCGATACCCAGGCCTGTACGCTGTGCATGAGCTGTGTCAGCGCCTGCCCGGCCCAGGCGCTGCAAGACAATCCGCAACTTCCGCAGCTGCGTTTCATCGAAAAGAATTGCGTGCAATGCGGGCTGTGCGAAAAAACCTGCCCCGAAGATGCCATCCAGCTGGTGCCGCGCCTGCTGCTGTCCGAACGCCGCAAAGAGGCCGTGGTGCTCAATGAAACCCAGCCTTTCCATTGCGTGCGCTGCGGCAAGGCCTTCGGCACCCAGAAGGGCATCGACGCCATGCTGCAGCGGCTGGGCGGCCACGCCATGTTCCAGGGGGCGGCGCTCGAACGCCTGAAAATGTGCGGCGACTGCCGTGTCATCGACCTGTATTCCTCGCCTGACGAAACCCGCATTACCGACCTATGAACGCTACCGTCCCGCCCGCCGCCATCGCCCCCGCCGGCCTCGACGAAGACGCCGCGCGCGCCGAGATCTACGGCTTGCTGGCGCACTTGTTCTACGCGCCGCCGCCCGACCCATTGCTGGCGCAATTGCGCCAGGCGCCGGCCGCCGCGCCCGGCAGCCTGCTGGAAGCGTCCTGGAACGCCCTGGCCGCCGGCGCGCGCGAACTTTCCACCGCGGCGGTGGCGGCCGAGTACGACGCCCTGTTCGGCGGCGTCGGCAAGCCCGAGGTCTACCTGTTCGGCTCGCACTACCTGGCGGGCTTCCTGAACGAAAAGCCGCTGGTGCGGCTGCGCGACGACCTGTCCGCCCTGGGCCTGGCGCGCGATCCGGCCATGCCCGAAACCGAAGACCACATCGCCTGTCTGTGCGAAGTCATGCGGCTGCTGATCACCGGCCCCGACGCCGCGGTGGCCAACCTGGCGCGGCAAAGCACGTTCTTCGCCGCGCATATCCAGCCCTGGGCCGGCGACCTGTGCGATGCGGTCGCGGCCCAGCCGGCTGCGCGGTTCTACGCCCGCGCGGCCGGTTTCACGCGCGATTTCTTCCAGGTCGAGGCGCAGGGCTTCGACATGCTGGCCTAGCCGCCATTCACCCTGCTGTCTGCGGGGACATTGCCGCGGGCGTAGTGTAGGGGTACAGTATGCAAAGCATTTCATATCTGGTTGCCCCGGAGGAGACGGACATGTCCAAGACCCATCCCCGACTTTCACGCCGGGTATTCCTGGCAGGCGCGGCCACCGCGGGCGCCGCGGCGGCCGGCGCGGCCGCCTTGCCCGGGGCCGCGGCGCAGCCGCAATCCTCCGCCGCCGTGCCGCCTTCCGCGCCCGAGCGGGGCGGCGGCTATCGCCTCAGCGAACACGTCAAGCGTTACTACAAGACCACTCTCGTCTGACGGAGCCCGGCATGCTGCTAACCAAAAAAACCGATGCCGCGCGCGATGCCGCGGCCGAGTCGAGCTTCGTGCAAAGCCTGCGCCGCGGCATGTCGCAGGCGCTGCCCACCATGGACCGCCGCGCCTTTCTGCGCCGTTCCGGCATCGGCGTGGGGGCCGGCCTGGCGGCCGCGCCGCTGGCGCTGGTCAGGCAGGCCCAGGCCGCCGACGACCGCCAGGCGCTCATCGGCAAGACCAAGACCACCACCCACCGTACGGTCTGTACGCACTGTTCGGTGGGCTGCGCCATCGACGCCGTGGTCGAGAACGGCGTCTGGGTGCGCCAGGAACCGGTGTTCGACTCGCCCATCAACCTGGGGTCGCACTGCGCCAAGGGCGCCGCGGTGCGCGAGCACGGCCACGGCGAACATCGCCTGCGCTACCCCATGAAGCTGGTCGACGGCAAGTACCAGCGCATCAGCTGGGACACCGCCCTGAACGAGATCAGCGCCCACCTGATGCAGCTGCGCAAGGAAACCGGGCCCGATTCCGTCTACTGGATCGGCTCGTCCAAGCACAGCAACGAACAGTCTTACCTGATGCGCAAGTTTGTCAGCTACTGGGGCAGCAACAACTGCGACCACCAGGCGCGCATCTGCCATTCCACCACGGTGGCCGGCGTGGCCAACACGTGGGGCTACGGCGCCATGACCAACTCGTACAACGACATGCAGAATTCCAAGGTCGCGTTGTACATCGGGTCGAACGCCGCCGAGGCCCATCCGGTTTCGATGCTGCACATGCTGCATGCCAAGGAAACCGGCTGCAAGATGATCGTGGTCGATCCGCGCTTTACCCGCACCGCCGCCAAGGCCGACCAGCACGTCCGCATCCGTTCCGGCACCGACATCCCGTTCCTGTTCGGCCTGCTGTACCACATCTTCAAGAACGGCTGGGAAGACCAGGCCTTCATCGACGCGCGCGTCTACGGCATGGACAAGGTCAAGGCCGACGTGCTGGCCAAATGGACGCCCGACAAGGTGCACGACGCCTGCGGCGTCGACGAGGCCACCATGTACGGCGTGGCCAAGACCCTGCATGAAAACCGCCCCGGCACGCTGGTGTGGTGCATGGGCCAGACGCAGCACTCCATCGGCAACGCCATGGTGCGCGCCTCCTGTATCGTGCAGCTGGCGCTGGGCAACATCGGGGTTTCCGGCGGCGGCGCCAACATCTTCCGCGGCCACGACAACGTGCAGGGCGCCACCGACATCGGCCCCAACCCCGATTCGCTGCCGGGCTATTACGGCCTGACCGAAGGTTCGTGGAAGCACTTCGCCAAGGCGTGGGGCGTCGACTACGAATGGATCAAGGGCCGCTACACCTCGCCCGATCTCATGAGCAAGCCCGGCATCACCGTGTCGCGCTGGATCGACGGGGTGCTCGAAGACCCCGACGTCATCGACCAGCCCACCAACCTGCGGGCCGTCATCTATTGGGGCCATGCGCCCAACTCGCAGACGCGCGGGCTCGAAATGAAGCGCGCCATGGACAAGCTCGACCTGCTCGTGGTGGTCGATCCCTATCCGTCGGCCACGGCGGCCATGGCCGCCATGCCGGGCAAGGCCGAAGACCTCAACCCCAAGCGGGCGGTCTACCTGCTGCCGGCGGCCACGCAATTCGAGACCAGCGGGTCCTGTACGGCGTCCAACCGCTCGCTGCAGTGGCGCGACAAGGTCATCGACCCGCTGTGGGAAAGCCGCACCGACCACATGATCATGTACCAGCTGGCCGACAAGCTGGGCTTCGGCAAAGAGTTCGTCAAGAACTACAAGCTGCAGAAGGTCAAGGGCATGGATGAGCCCGTCATCGAAGACGTGCTGCGTGAAATCAACGCCTGCTGCTGGACCATCGGTTACACCGGGCAAAGCCCCGAGCGCCTGAAGGCCCACATGCGCAACATGCATGTGTTCGACATCAAGACCTTGCGCGCCAAGGGCGGCAAAGACGCCGAAACCGGCTACGACCTCACCGGCGACTACTTCGGCCTGCCGTGGCCCTGTTGGGGCACGCCCGAACTCAAGCACCCGGGCACGGCCAATTTGTACGACACCAGCCTGCACGTCATGGATGGCGGCGGGAACTTCCGCGCCAATTTCGGCGTCGAGCGCGATGGCGTGAACCTGCTGGCCGAAGACGGCTCGCATTCCAAGGGGGCCGCCCTTACCACCGGCTATCCCGAGTTCGACCACATACTGCTCAAGAAGCTGGGCTGGTGGAACGAGCTGACCGACACCGAAAAGGCCGCGGCCGAAGGCAAGAACTGGAAAACCGATTCCTCGGGCGGCATCATCCGGGTGGTCATGCAGAACCACGGCTGCTATCCGTTCGGCAATGCCAAGGCGCGCGCGCTGGTGTGGAACTTCCCGGATCCCATTCCCCAGCATCGCGAGCCCATCTACGGCACCCGTCCCGACCTGGTCGCCAAGTACCCCTCGCACGACGACCTGAAAAACTTCTGGCGCCTGCCCACGCTGTACAAGTCGCTGCAGCAAAAGAACGTGGCCGACAAGCTGTACGAGAAATTCCCCATCATTCTCACCTCGGGGCGGCTGGTCGAATACGAGGGCGGGGGCGACGAAACCCGCTCGAACCCCTGGCTGGCCGAACTGCAGCAAGAATGCTTCGTCGAGATCAACCCCAAGGCGGCCGCCGATCGCGGCATCAGCAACGGCGACCGGGTGTGGGTGTCCACGCCTACCGGCGCGCGCCTGAATGTGCAGGCGCTGGTCACCGAGCGGGTGGGGCCCGACACGGCATTCATTCCGTTTCACTTCGCGGGGCGCTGGCAGGGGGCCGACCTGCTGTCCAGCTACCCGGAAGGCGCGGCGCCCATCGTGCGCGGCGAGGCAGTCAATACCGGCACGACGTACGGCTACGACTCCGTCACGATGATGCAGGAAACCAAAACCACGATCTGCAACATCGCGAAAGCCTAGGAGACCGCCATGGCAAGAATGAAATTCGTCTGTGATGCAGAGCGTTGTATCGAGTGCAACAGCTGCGTCACCGCCTGCAAGAACGAGCACGAGATTCCCTGGGGCGTGAACCGCCGCCGCGTGGTCACGCTGAACGACGGCGTGCCGGGCGAAAAATCCATTTCGGTGGCCTGCATGCATTGCAGCGACGCGCCCTGCATGGCCGTGTGCCCGGTGAACTGCTTCTACCGCACCGATGAAGGCGTGGTGCTGCACAACAAAGATACCTGTATCGGCTGCGGGTATTGCTCGTACGCCTGTCCGTTCGGCGCGCCGCAATTCCCCTCGCAGGGCACCTTCGGCGTGCGCGGCAAGATGGACAAATGCACCTTCTGTGCCGGCGGCCCCGAAGAGCACGGCAGCGAGGCCGAATTCGAAAAGTACGGCCGCAACCGCCTGGCCGAGGGCAAGCTGCCCGCCTGTGCCGAAATGTGCTCGACCAAGGCGCTGCTGGCCGGCGACGGCGACGTGGTGGCCGACATCTTCCGTACGCGGGTGGTGCACCGCGGCAAGGGTGCCGAAGTCTGGGGCTGGGGCACGGCCTACGGGTCGCAGCAGGCCGGGCAGCCACCGCAGAAGCCGGCCGGCACAAAGGAAAAATCATGATCGCGCGCATCGGTTTCGCGGCGGCACTGGTGCTGGCCCTGGCGGCGTGTTCCGAGCCTTCGCAAGAGCTGCATTCGGGCCGCAACACCGGCACGCCCGCCTATATGGGCACGGGCAGCAATTTTGTCGCGCCCGGCTGGACGCCGGGCGACCGGGCCAGCTGGGTGCGCCAGCTTACCGTGCGCACCCAGCACGGCCAGAACGACTACACCAGAATGTAGACCGGAGGCAGCCATGGTACGGTCATTCTTCGCGGCACTCTTGATGGGCGCCTTGCTGGCGGCGCCGGCGGCGGCGCAGAATACCGCGCCGGACGACGGCGGCCTGGGCGGCATCAAGAACGCCAACATCTTCGAAGTCAGGCCGGATGCCAATGAACTGCCCGGCTACGCGGAACAGACCAATGCGCAGCGCGCCAAGGTCCAGCCCGGCAACAACGCGCCGATGTGGCGCCAGGTCAATTCCGGCCAGCCGGGCTTTACCAGCCTGCCGGCCAGCCAGGCGCCCGAGGCCGGCGTACTGATCCAGCGCTTCGTGCAGTACCCCGGGTCCGCGTACACCACCGCCGGCGAAGCCTGGCGCCAGGTGCGCAACCACTGGCTGGTTCCGTACGGGGGCGGACTGCTGCTGATCGTGCTGGTGGCCATCCTGCTGTTCTACCTGGCCAAAGGGCCCATCAAGGTGCATGGCGTCGAAACCGGCCGCAAGATCGAGCGCTTTACCTATTTCGAGCGCGCGGCCCACTGGGTCAACGCCACGGCCTTCGTCATCCTGGCCCTGTCGGGCATCGTGATGGCCTTCGGCAAGTTCTTCCTGTTGCCCCTGGTGGGCAGCGCCGTCTTCGGCTGGCTGACCTGGGTGCTCAAGACCACCCACAATTTCGTGGGCCCGGTCTTCGCGGTGTCGCTGCTGGTGGTTCTGGCCACTTTCGCCAAAGACAATCTCTTCAAGCGTTACGACCTGACCTGGCTGCGCAAGGGCGGCGGGCTGCTGCGCGTCACCCATGTGCCGTCGGGCCGCTTCAATGCCGGCGAAAAAGTCATGTTCTGGATCGGCATGCTGTTGCTGGGCGTGCTTGCCGTCGGATCGGGGCTGTTCCTCGACCGGGTGGTGCCGGGCGCCATGGTGTACACGCGCGGCAACATGCAGATCGCCCACATGGTCCACGCCGTGTCGGTCATCCTGATGATGTGCATGCTGATGGGCCATATCTACCTGGGCACCATCGGCATGAAGGGCGCCTACAAGGCCATGAAAACCGGTTATGTCGACGAGGCCTGGGCGCGCGAACACCACGACGTCTGGTACGACGACATCCAGTCGGGCAAGGTCCCGGCCCAGCGCACGGCCGACAAGGCCGCCAAGCGGCGCCGCGCCCGTCCGGCCGGCGCCTGACCTGCAAAGGAGCACGCCATGAAACTGCTTGCCGCGCTGCCGCTGGCCCTGGCTGCCGCCGCCGCCCACGCAACCCTGCCTGCACCCAGCCCCGAGGCCCAGGCCAAGGCTGCCGAAACCAAGGCCAAGGCGGCCTGGAGCGCCAACGTCGCCGCCTACAAGCTGTGCCGGGTGCAGGATGCCGTGGCCGAGCGGTTTTTTGCAAGCGCCCGGGCGGCGGGCAAGAACCCCGCACCGGCCGTGCCCACGCCCGAATGCAAAGACCCCGGTCCGTTCGTATACGCGCCGGCGCCGGTGCAGCCGCGCGAGGGCTCGGGCGCGCATTCGCCCGCCGAAACCGCCAGCCAGCCGCCCAGTTCGCCGCAGCCCGAGGCCGACGGCAAGACCGCCAAGTGACCGCTTCCAGCCTGTCCCTGCCGCGGCTGACCCAGGCGCGCGCCCCGCTGACGCGGGAAGTCTCCGTGGTCAATGAACACGGCGGGTCCGAAACCGTTTCCATTCCCGCCGAACGGCCCCTGACCATCTACGTCGACCGGCGCGAACTGGTCACGCTGATGACGCTGGGCGCCATGCCCGAACTGCTGGTGCTGGGCTACCTGCGCAATCAGCGCCTGATCCATGATGTGAGCGATGTGCTGTCGATCATGGTCGACTGGGAAGTCAACGCCGCCTCGGTGGTTACGCGCGAAGGCATCGCCGATATCGAATCCCGCACGGCCCAGCGCGTGGTCACCACCGGATGCGGGCAGGGCAGCGTGTTCGGCGGGCTGATGGAAGAACTGGACTACATCCGCCTGGCCCCGCAGGCCCGCGTGACCCAGGCGCAGTTGTACGGCCTGCTCAACGCCATCCGGCTGCAGGAAACCACCTACAAGTCGGCGGGTTCGGTGCATGGCTGTGCGCTGTTCCGCGGCGAGACCATGCTGATGTTCGTGGAAGACGTCGGCCGCCACAACGCCATCGACACGCTGGCGGGCTGGATGTGGATGCAGCCGCCGGCCGAGCAGGGCGGCGCGGACAAGATCTTCTACACCACCGGCCGCCTGACCAGCGAAATGATCATGAAGTCGGCCCAGATGGGCGTGCCCATCGTGGTGTCGCGCAGCGGCATGACCCAGATGGGCTACGAAATCGCCCGGGGCCTGGGGCTGTGCGCCATCGGCCGCGCGGTGAACCGGCATTTCGTGTGCTACACCGCGCCCGAGCGGCTGGTGCCCCAGCCCGAGCTGGCGGCCGCGCGCGCCACCGCGCCCTAGCGGGCCCGGCGCGGCGGTTTCCGGGTAGGAAAGCTCCACCAC
This sequence comes from Bordetella petrii, assembly GCF_017356245.1. Classification (NCBI taxonomy): domain Bacteria; kingdom Pseudomonadati; phylum Pseudomonadota; class Betaproteobacteria; order Burkholderiales; family Alcaligenaceae; genus Bordetella; species Bordetella petrii. Next base: position 2,023,606 of record NZ_JAFMZZ010000001.1, on the reverse strand, counting down.
GGCAGCACCCGCCGCATCGACAGTACCTGGCCGCTTTGCGCCGGCGCGTAGCCCGGCATGCGCGACAGGGCCGCCTGCCACGGCGCGCTGCGCAGGATCGCCAGCAGGGCCTGGGTGGACGGGTGGTCCAGCGTCGACTTCAGGCACACCAGAAAATAGTTTTCCTGCACCAGCGGCACGAAATCCAGGCCGTGGTGATGCGCCGCCGGTTCAATACCCAGCCCGGCGTCGGCGCTGCCGGCGGCAATGGCATGGGCCACGGCGGCGTGCGAGGGTTCGGTGCGCGCATAGCCGGCAATGGCCGCGGCGGGCAGGCCGGCCTGTTCGAGCAGTTCGTCGAACAGCACGCGCGTGCCGGTGCCCAGCGCCCGGTTCACATAGCGCACGCCGGGCCGGCGCAGGTCGGGCAGCGCGCCCAGGCGCAACGGATTGCCGCGCGCCACGATCAGGCCCTGGCTGCGCTGCGCGAAACCGATGATCTTGTGCAGCCCGGGCTTGAGCAGCGGCTTGTAGATGCGTTCGGTCAGCGAGCCGGGCACCGGGTCGTGCCGGGTATGGAAGCCGGCGATCACGCAGCGCCCTTCGTTCAGGCCGCGGATCGCGTCCACGCTGCCGGTGTAGCGGATGTCCAGGTACAGCTTGGCGCTGGCCACCGCGTGCTCGCGCAGCGCGCCCAGCGCGTCGTCGTGGCTGGCATACAGCGGCACCACATGTGCGGCATCGTCGAACGCCATGGCAAAGGCGCGTTCGAGATCGGCGCGCAGGGCATTGATTTGCGGCCCCAGCCGCGCCTGGGCCTGGCGCTCGGCCCACAGCAGCTTTTCGCCGAACTCGTTCAGGCGCGCCGGCTGGCCCTTGTCCCACACGATGAGGGTGCGCCCCAGGGTCTGTTCCCAGCGCTTGAGCTCGCCCCACACATGGCGGTACGACAGGCCCAGCGACTTGGCGGCGGCCGAGATCGAGCCCTGCTGCCGCACGGCGAACAGCAGGTCCATCAGCGCATTGCCGATGGTGGCCGGGGCGGCGTCGGCGCCGCCCAGCTGGTAGGAAAGGTCGATACGATGCACGTTCGCGAGTATGCACCAAATGCCGGTGGCGGGGCGGATGCGCCAGCCTATGAAATCTTGTTCATATGGTCCGCATGATACCGCTGGGCTACCCTCTGTGCAGGTCTCGCGTGTGCCAACAATGAATACTCTGTCCGAAAGCGTACTGACTGCATTGCAGTTGATCGTCGGGGCCGATCCGGTGCTGCTGTCCATCGTGGCCCGTTCGCTGGCGGTAAGCGCCTGCGCCTGCCTGCTGGCCTGCAGCGTCGGCATGGTGGCCGGTTCCTGGCTGGCGGTGGCGCGCTTTCGCGGCCGCGGCATCGTGCTGACCCTGCTCAACACCTCGCTGGCCCTGCCTTCCGTGGTGGTGGGCCTGGTGGTCTACCTGCTGTTGTCGCATTCCGGCCCGCTGGGCTTCCTGGGCTGGCTGTTCTCGTTCCAGGCCATGGTGCTGGCGCAGGCGCTGCTGGTCTGTCCGGTAGTTACGGCGCTGGTGCGCCAGACCGTCGAAGACGCCGAGCGCCATCATGGCGAGCAGTTGCGCTCGCTGCGCGCGCGCACGCTGGTGCGCAGCCTGCTGCTGGTCTGGGACGAGCGCTTCACCTTGCTGACCATCGTCATCACCGGGTTCGGCCGGGCCATTTCCGAAGTGGGGGCCGTGATGGTGGTGGGCGGCAATATCGAAGGCTACACACGCGTCATGACCACGGCCATCGCCCTGGAAACCAGCAAGGGCGACCTGCCGCTGGCCCTGGCGCTGGGCCTGTTGCTGCTGTTCGTGGTGCTGCTGCTGAACGTGCTGGCTGCGCTGGTGCGGCGCTGGCGCGAGCGGCGCGACGCCGGATTGTCGGGCCTGTTCGGCCATGCCGGGGCGCTGCCATGAAACGCCCGGACAGCGAAACCGGGCCGGGCGCCGGCGCCGCCAGCCGCGGTGTGGCCCGCGATGCGGCCGCGCCATTGTTCGACCTGCGCGATGTCGATGTCGACTACGGCGCCGTGCGGGCCCTGCGCGGCGTATCGCTGACCATCCATGCCGGCGAATGCGTGGCCCTGGTGGGCGCCAACGGCAGCGGCAAAAGCACGCTGCTGCGGCTGCTGCACTGCCTGGTCCAGCCCACGCGCGGCCAGGCGCATTGCGCGGCGCGCCGGCGCCAGGCGATGCTGTTCCAGCAGCCGTACATGCTGCGCACCTCGGCGCTGAACAACGTGTCGCTGGGCCTGTGGCTGCGCGGCATGCGCTGGCGCGCGGCCCGCGCGCAGGCCGGCCTGGCGCTGCGGCAGGCCGGCATGGCGGACCTGGCGGGGCGCAATGCCAAGACCCTGTCCGGGGGCCAGCAGCAGCGGCTGGCCATGGTGCGCGCCTGGGCGCTGGCGCCCGAGGTGCTGCTGCTGGACGAGCCCACCGCCAGCCTGGACCCGCACGCCAAGCGCGAGGTCGAGCAGATGATGTCCGACTTCACCCAGCCCGGCGCCGGCGCGCCCGCCATGATATTCAGCAGCCACAACCTGGGCCAGGTAAAGCGGCTGGCGCGGCGCGTGGTCTACCTAGAGCGCGGCAGCATCGTGGCCGACCTGCCGGTTGACGATTTTTTCTACGGTCCGCTGCCCGAAGCAGCCAGCCTGTTCGTCAAAGGAGAACGCATACCATGAAACTGTCCGTGCTATTGCGGCGCAGCGCCGCACCGGCCCTGCTGGCGGCCGCGGCCCTGGCCGCCCCGGCGGCGGGCGCCGAGACCATCGTCATGGCTTCCACCACGTCGACCGAGCAGTCGGGCCTGTTTTCGCACCTGCTGCCCGCCTTCAAGAAAGCTACCGGTATCGACATCAAGGTTGTGGCGCAGGGCACCGGGCAGGCGCTGGACATGGCCCGCCGCGGCGACGCCGACGTGCTGTTCGTGCACGACCAGGTAGCCGAAGAGAAATTCGTGGCCGAGGGCTATGCCACCAAGCGCTACCCGGTCATGTACAACGACTTCGTGCTGATCGGCCCGGCCGCCGACCCCGCCGGCGTCAAAGGCCATGACATCGTGCAGGCCCTGGGCAAGCTGGCCAAGGCCGACGCGCCGTTCGTATCGCGCGGCGACAAGAGCGGCACGCACGCGGCCGAACTGCGCTTCTGGAAGGCCGCCGGCCTGGACGACCACGGCAAGGGCTACAAGGCCTGCGGCTGCGGCATGGGGCCGGCGCTGAACATGGCCTCGTCGATGAACGCCTATGTGCTGTCCGACCGGGGCACCTGGCTCAGCTTCAAGAACCCCGGCGACCTGAAAGTGCTGGTGGAAGGCGACAAGCGCCTGTTCAACCAGTACGGCGTGATGGTGGTGAACCCGGCCAAGTTCCCGCACGTGAAGGCCAGGCCGGCGCAGCAGTTCGTCGATTGGGTGATATCGAAGGCGGGCCAGGACACCATTGCCAGCTACAAGGTGAACGGCCAGCAGCTGTTCTTTCCGAACGCCAACCCGCGGTAGCCGGCGCGGCCCCTGCGGAGCCGCTACCAGTGCAGGTAGAACATGGCCTTGGCCAGCAGCACGATCAGCACCACGTGGCAGAACACGCTGATATGAATGCGGCGCGAATTGCGCGTGTTCAGCCGGCCGCGGCGCTGCAGCGCCATGGCCGTGACAAAGTGGCCGAACACGCTGAGGGCCAGGATGATTTTCAGGCCCAGCAGCAGCCCGAAGCTGCTGGCCAGGGGCTGCGCCAGCGCGGCGCGGTGCTGCCAGGCCAGCCCCAGCCCCGCGCCATACAGCACCAGCAGTATCCAGGGCACCACGCGGCGCGCCCGCGTGCCGATAGCCGATTCGAGCAAGCGCATGGCCTCGCGCGGCACGTGTTTGCGGACCCCTTCGAGCATGACGACCTCGAAGAACACCGTGCCGGCAAAAGCCAGCGCGGCGAACAGGTGCAGGATCAGCAGGATGGGATAAGCCATGGCGCGGACTACCGGGTTGAGAGGGAAGGCCGATGTTCACCCTGCCGGCCGGCCAGGCCAATGACGGGAATCAACCCCCGCGCCGCCCGGCCCGCGGCAGCCGGACACGATGCTAGCTGCCTTCCTGGGCGCTTTCCACCACCATATCCAGCACGTAGGCGTAGCGCGAGGCGTCGGCCGGCACTTGCTGGCGTTCATAGCGCTTGAGGCGCAGCACGTTGCGTACGCCGGGCTGGTGCGTATAGCCTTCGATGTCGCTGTAGAAGGCCTGCCATTCGCCATGGCCGGTTTTCAGGCCGTTGGCATCGTATTGGATTTCGCGCACCTGCAAGCATTGCTTGTTGGGAATGAGCGGGTGCGAGCAGGGCACGCGCTGCGCCGCCACTTCCAGGAACATGAGCTGCCCGGCCGAGCCGTAGCGGGTTTCATCGGTGGGCGTGCCCGCCAGGGTCCATTGCGTGCCGTCGCTGAAGCCCAGCGTCAACGTGGGGTTGCCCGGCGCCTGGTCGATGCGCCAGGTGGCGGCCCGCGGCAGCTGCCGGCTGAACGCCTGTTCGTATTGCATCAGGCCGGGCTCGCCGCAGGCCATCATGGTGCCGGCCACCTGCGAGATTTTCAATTGGTTGCCATGTACTTCGTAGCCGGCGCCCAGGCGGTTGCACAGCCCCGACACTGACAGGCGATTGTCGGCGAAGCTGAGGCGCAGCGGCGCGCCGTTGCGCGTGGTGGGCGGCACCCAGCGCGTTTGCGCGGCGCCGTTGGCGTTGCGCGCCTGGGTCAGGTCCCAGTGGTAGGCCGACAGGGTGGCGGTGGCCGGCGTGGCGGCTGCGGGCGTGCGGTCGTTGTTCATGGCGCAGGCAGCCAGCAGCCCCAGGGCGCCGGCCAGGAAGAATCGGGATATCGAGTGTTTCATGATCGCGCCTTTGCGTGAATGCCCCAAGGGCCGAAACACTTGATTATGGCGCGAATAGCCGCCGCGCGGGCCGGCGCGGCGGGGCGCTTTGCGAAGCTTGTCGATATTTACATTTTTGCATCAGGGCCGCGGCCACACGCCCGAGCTGCCGCGGCGATGGCTGTCGACCAGGTGCGTGTCGATGATGCCGGTGGCTTCCATCAGGGCATGCATGGTGGTCGGCCCCACGAACGAGAAGCCGCGCTGGCGCAGGGCCTTGCTCAGGGCGGTGGATGCCTCGGACACCGTGGGGATTTCCGCCAGCGTGCGCGGCGCGGGCGTGGCCGCCGGCTGGAACGACCAGATGAAATCCGCCAGCCCGCCGTCACGCCGCAGGGCGATCGTGGCGGCCGCATTGTTGATGGTGGCCAGGATCTTGGCGCGGTTGCGCACGATGCCGCTGTCGGCCAGCAGGCGTTCGGTGTCGGCGGACGTGAAAGCCGCCACGACATCGGGGTCGAAGCGGCGGAACGCCGCCCGGAAGGCTTCGCGCTTGCGCAGGATGGTGGCCCACGACAGCCCCGACTGGAAGCATTCGAGGCTCAACCGTTCGAACAGGCCATGCTCGTCGCGCACCGGCATGCCCCATTCGGTATCGTAGTACTGGCGCAGCAGCGGATCTTGCGCGGCCCAGGGGGGCCGCGCAAGACCGTCCGCGCCGATGATGACGTCGTTCATGCCAGCTGGCTCTGGCCGCTTTCCAGGGCCAGCAGCAGGGCCTTGGCGCGCAGCCCGCCGGCGAAGCCGGTCAGGTCGCCCGAAGCGCCCACCACGCGGTGGCAGGGCGCCACGATGGAGATCGGGTTGCGCCCGTTGGCGGCGCCCACCGCGCGCACGGCCTTGTCGCGGCCGATCTGCATGGCGATGTCGCGATAGCTGCGCGTCTGGCCGTACGGAATCGTCAGCAAGGCGGCCCATACCTGCTTCTGGAATTCGGTGCCGTTGAAGTCCAGGGGCAGGTCGAAGCGATCGCGCTTGCCGGCGAAATATTCGTCCAGCTGCCGCTCGGCTTCCCGCAACACGGGATGTTGCGGGTCTTCTTGCATGGGGCCCAGGCGGACGCGGTTGGGCTTGTCGTTTTCCCAGAGAATGGCGACCAGGCCGGACTGCCTGGCCACCAGTTTCAACTGGCCCACAGGCGAGGCCATGGTCTTGTATGCGTAGGTCATGTCAGGTTCCTTTGCGCGCGGCGCCATGCCGCTTTTGCAGGGTTCCAGTCTAGGGCGCGCGCCGGCCGCCGGCACTCGCATTCTTGCCGTCGATTTTCCGCCGCCTTTCGTTCATGGGCGCGGCGTGAACAGCGCGTTGAGCGTATCGCCGGCGGCCGCATGGGCAAAGGCGGTATCGAAGCGCCCCTGCGCCAGGGCCTGGGCGGCCTGCATGAACCCGCCCCAGGCCGTGCGGGCCAGCGCGCCGCCCACGCTGATTCGGCGCACGCCTAAAGCGGCGATGTCCTGCAGGCTGAGCTCGCTGGTCGACCCCACCAGCAGGTTCACCGGCTTGGGCGCCACGGCCGCCACCACCGCCGCGATCTGCTCGCGGGTGCGGATGCCCGGCGCGTACAGGCAGTCGGCGCCGGCGTCGGCATAAGCTCGCAGGCGGGCAATGGCGTCGTCCAGGTCGGGCCGGCCGACGAAGAAATTCTCGGCGCGGCCTACCAGCAGCGTGCCGGTGCCGGCCGCGTCGATGGCGCGCCGCGCGGCGCGCAGCCGGTCTGCCGCAACGTCGATGGGAAACAGCGGATCCTGCGGGTTGCCGGTGGCGTCTTCGATCGACAGCCCGGCCACGCCGGTATCCACCGCCAGGCGCACATTGCGCGCCACGCCTTCGGCGTCGGCGGCATAGCCGTTTTCGAAATCGGCGTTCAACGGCAGGCTGGTGGCGGCCACCATGGTGCGCAAGTGCGCCAGCACCGATTCCAGCGTGGCGGCGCCGTCGCGCCAGCCCTGCGACCACGCCATGCCCGAACTGGTGGTGGCCAGCGCCTTGAACCCCAGGCTTTGCAGGAAGCGGGCGCTGCCCACGTCCCAGGGATTGGGCAGGATGAAGCAGCCCTGTTCATGCAGGGCGTGGAAGGCCGCGCAGGCGTCGGTGGAGGATGAGGGCATGGCGGCGGGCTCCGTGAGATGCTGTCAGGGTGCGTTCATGGTACTCAATACCGACGCGTGTGCAACCAGAGGCCACGCCGGAATTACTGCATTTCCCCTGTCATCCGTCTTTATCCCTGACAGGCGCGCGCAACAAGCCCGCGAGTGCCGCAAGGATGATGACAAGGAGCCCGCATGACCGCCAGCAACGCCGCCGTTGCCCAAGACAATACCGCACAGTCGCCTGGCCGAGCCGCCGCATTGCGCCAGGCCACCGCCGCACTGCATGCGCAAGTGGACGCGGCCGTAATGGCAGGCCAGCCCCTGGACGACCGCGGGCGTTATGCGCGCTTCCTGGCCACGCAATACCGCTTTCATCAGTTGACGCCGGCCTTCTTCCAGGACGAGACCCTCAACCAATGGTTTCCGGGCCTGGCCGGGCGCAACCGCCTGGGCGCGGTAGAGCAGGACTGCCGCGACCTGGGCGTGGACACGGCCGCACTGCGCGTAACGGCGCTGCCCGCGCCGCGCAGCGCAACCGACCGCGCCGCGGCGGTGGGATGGTTGTACGTCATCGAAGGCTCCAACCTGGGCGCCGCATTCTTGTACAAGCGCGCGTTGCTGCTGGGGTTGAGCGCCGAATTCGGCGCGCGCCACCTGGCGCCGCATGCTGATGGCCGGGCGCCGCACTGGCACCAGTTCGTGGCCCAGCTTGATGCCGCGCCGGTGGCGGCGCAAGACGAAGCGCAGGCGCTCGAGGGCGCGCGGCAGGCATTTGCCCGTGTGATTGCATTTGCCGGCGCGGCGGCCGCGGCCTGATGCTGCCCCCGGGCGCCACGCGGCGCCCGCGCATTCCGTGATATGCTCAATTTGTAAATGATTATCATAATCATTAAAAGGCTATCACGGCTAGGGTCACGTGTCGTCCAAACCTGACGTCGCGCAACTGTATGCGGAATATTCCGCTCGGCTGCGCCGCTACCTGTTCCTGAAAACCGGCGAGCCGGATCTCAGCGCCGACCTGGCGCAAGAATGCTTCGCCCGACTGTTGGCGCGCAGCGACCAGCCGTCGCCCGAGAATGTCCAGTCGTATCTATATGCGATGGCGACCCACCTGCTGATCGACCATCGGCGCAATCACCATCAGGCGCGCACCGATGCGATGCCCGACAGCGAAATGGCCAGCCTGCATGACCCCGCCGGCGGCCCCGACATGCAGGCCGAGGCGCGCCGGCAGCTGGCGCGCCTGCAGGAAGGGCTGGCCGAGCTGCCGCTGCGCACGCGCCAGATATTCCAGCTGTGCCGCTTCGAGGGCATGAGCTACCAGGACGCGGCGCGGCACCTGGGCATTTCCACCAGTTCGGTGCAGAAGCACCTGGCCATGGCGCTGGAGTTCCTGCGCGAGCGGCTGGGAGACAGACCATGAGGCGGGCCGCCTGGCGGGCAGGCTTTTTTTACTGTCTTCGCGGTGTCATCCGTCCTAACCGGTAATGAAGAGTCGATCATGTGCGCAATGAACTGTACGAGCGAGCGCCGGGTGCGGGAACAGGCCAGCGCCTGGGCCATGCGCCTGGGCATGCAGGCGCTCGATACGCGCGGGCAGCGCCAGCTCGAACGCTGGCTGGCGGCTGATCCGCGCCATGCGGCGGCCCTGGCCGACGCCGAGATGGTTTGGGCGCTGGCCGGCGAATGCCGCGGGCTGCCGTTGTTTGCGCAGCCGGTGCCGCGGCGCCGCACATGGCGCGACCGGCTGCGCGAGGCCGGCGCAGGGCCGGGCGCGCGATGGCGGCTGGCAGGCCTGGCGGCCTGCCTGGTGCTGGCCGTGATGTGGTTCGGCGGCGGCGGCGAAGCCGCGGCGCCCTGGCTGGCCGACTACCGCACGGCCGCCGGCGAGATCCGGCCGCTGGCCCTGCCCGATGGCAGCCAGGTGCTGCTGGGCAGCGACAGTGCGCTGGACCTGTACTACGGACGCGACGAACGGCGCGTGCGCCTGGTGCGCGGCGAGGCCGTCTTTGCGCCGGCGCCGCGCGGGGCCGGCGAGCCTCGCGCATTCGTGGTCGAAGCCGCTGGCGGGCGCGCCACGGCGCTGGGCACCCGCTTTGTGGTGCAGCGCGAAGCCGCCGACCGCGCCTGGGTGGGGGTGCTGGAACACAGCGTGGCGGTGGCGCTGGACCAGCCGCCGCGGCGCGGCGCGGCACGGTTGACGCTGCCGGCCGGCAGGGGTGCCGAATACAGCGCCGGGCAGGGCATTGTGGCCACCGATGCCGATCCCCGGCAGGCCGCTGATTGGGCCGAGGGCTATCTGGTGTTCCGCGGCCAGCCGCTGGACCAGGTGCTGCGGCGGCTGGCCGACTTCCGGCCCGGGCTGCTGATGCTGCTGGACCGCCAGGCCGCCCGCCAGCCGGTGCACGCCTTGTTTCACCTGGACAACCTCGACGGCGCCATCGCCACGCTCTGTGCGCAATTGCAGCTCAAGGCCCTGCAGCTGCCGGGCATGACCGTGCTGTATTGACGCTTGAGCACCGCGCTGGCCGATTTTTTTTTTACTGTCTTTCGATTCCCATCCGTCAACGGTAATGATGCGCGTTCGCATTAAGACCGAGATGGAACAGTGATCACAAGACCGATAAATCCAAAGCTGCCGGGGAGAATACTGATGGCAGGCGCCCTGGCGCTGTCGGCTGCCCCGGCGGCCTGGCCGCAGCCGGCGCCGTCCAGGGCGGCGCCGGGTGCACAGGCGCCCGCCGTACCCGCCGGAGAAGCCGGCCGCCAGGTGCGCCGCTTCAATATTCCCGCGCAACCCCTGGCGCAGGCCGTGCTGGACTTCGCGCGGCAGGCCGGCATCGACCTGTATATCGGCCAGGCCAGCCTCGCGGCCCGCACCAGCGTTGCCCTGCAGGGCAGCTACAGCATCACGGCCGGGTTGACCCAGCTGCTGGGCGACGCGCCCATTGGCTATCGCTACCGGCTGGAAGAAGGCGGCAATCGCCTGAACGTGCAGCTGTACAACCGTCCGGCCGCCGGCGGCAGCGGGGCGGTGCACGCGCTGGGCGCCGTGGTGGTGGTGGGCGATGCGCCCGAGCAATGGGTCTATGAAACGCCGCGGGCGGTCAGCGTGATCACCCGGCAGGACATGGATCGTACGCCGGCGCTGCATGCCGCCGACCTGCTGCAGGACACGCCGGGCGTAACCAGCGCCGTCAGCCGCCAGAATCCGGGCCTGTCGGTGAACATCCGCGGCATGCAGGACTTCGGCCGCGTCAACATGATGATCGACGGCATGCGGCAGAATTTCGTGCAGAACGGCCACATGCAGCGCAACGGTGAGATGTACATCGATTCGGAACTGCTGTCGGAAGTGGTGATCGAGCGCGGCGTGCGCGCCGATGTGCACAGTACGGGGGCGCTGGCCGGGTCGGTGGACTTTCGCAGCCTGGATTTCGCCGACATTCTGCGCGACGGCCACGACGTGGGCGTGCGGCTGCGCGGCAACACCGGCCTGGGCGGCGAAGGCAACGGGGTCAACTTCCTGGGCAGCGCCGCGGGCGCGGCGCGCGTGGGCGAGAACCTGGAGCTGCTTGCCGCCTATTCGCGGCGTTCCATCGGCGACTACAAAATCGGCACGCATGGCGATGACGACAATATCGGCTGGGTCGATGGCGGCCTGGAACAATTCAACGACGTGAAGTTCGCCAGCCAGCGGCAGAACTCGAACCTGTTCAAGGCGCGCTGGCAGCTGGACCCGGCCCAGTCGCTGCAGTTCACCTACATCGGCACGCGCGTCAGCTATTCCAACGTCACCGACGCCGGCCAGTCGCTGAGCGACGGCACGCCCTGGCGCAGCCTGGGCACCTCGGGCGTGGAGTCCGACAGCTATGCGCTCGACTACAAGCTGCGGCCGGCCGGCAATAACTGGCTGGATTTGAACCTGAAGCTGTATGGCGTCGACACGAGCAATCGCAATTACACCGATCCCAGCTATCCGCGCAGCCTGGACAATCTGACCGACCCGGGCCTGATCCGGGAATGGGTCGATGGCGCCTGGAACCGCGGCAATTGCGAGGGCGCCACGATCGTCGACGACTACAAGGCGCGCTGCAGCTATGGCCTGGGCGTCGACAACCGCATTCGCACCAAGACCTACGGCGCGCAGCTGGACAACACCTCGCGCTTCACGCTGGGCGAGCAGACCGTGCTCAGCGCCAACTACGGCATCGAGTATTTCTCCGACCGGGCCACGTCGAACGTGCAGCTCGACCACAACGGCCGCGCCGTGGATCAGTACAACCCTTATGGCAAGGGCGATCCGCTGAACCCGCACGGCCGCCGCAGCATGGGCAGCATCTTCACCAACCTGACGCTGGAAGACGACTTCTACACCGTGTCGGCCGGGCTGCGCTACGAGCGTTACTGGCTCAAGGGCGACACCCAGGTGCCGGGCACCCACAACGAATACCGGACCCGGTTCGACATGTGGAAGAGCTACCTCTGCACGGGTAGCAGCGCGATAAGGAAAGAAGGCTGCGGCGTGGCCCGGGCCGGCGGTGAAAGCGCGCTGATTCCATGGGCGAACGACCACGACCCCCGCGGGTACTATCGCAGCGGCAAGAACTTCACACCCAGCTGGGAACAGGTCAACGGCCTGTACGAACGCGAGGTGGATCGCTCGGAGGGCAAGCTGCTGCCCTCGCTGTCGGCCGCCATCCGCCCGGCCAGCTGGCTGGAGCTTTATGCCAGCTGGGGCAAGGCGTGGCGCCCGCCGGCCATCAACGAGTCGCTGATGGTGGGCGCGCACCCGGGCGACAGCTTCGCCTTCATGTATCCCAACCCGGATGCCGAGCCCGAGACCTCGCGCACCTGGGAAGTGGGCGCCAACACCATCTTCCAGAACGTGCTGGCCGACAGCGACCGGCTGGCGTTGAAGCTGGGCTACTTCGATACCAAGGCGCAGAACTACTTGTTCTCGTCGCTGAACAACAACACGCCCGGCCTGAACATGAACCAGCTGATGGGTTTCGGCAAGGTCGCGTTCGTCAACAACCGCGCCACCACGCGCTTTCGGGGCCTGGAATTCGAAGGCCGCTACGACGCGGGCTGGATCTATGGCGGGCTGAGCTACACGCACTACATCGGCGGGCCCAACGAATTCTGCCAGGACCTGTACTTCGCCGGATCCGGCAGCAGCGTCTACGATCAGCGCAACGAAGACGGCAGCTACACGCCCGAGCACCAGATGGCCGTGGCGCAGGGCTACAAGTCGTGGCAGGCCTGGGCCGATGACCAGGTCGTGTGCAGCAACTTTGTCTACAACAGCGCCATCGCCAAGCCGGTGGACAAGGGCATGGCGCTGGTGGGCGTACGGCTGCTGGAGCGCAAGCTGGACACCGGCGTGCGCCTGACCTACAGCGGCGACGGCTGGTACAACCGCGACACCGGCGGCTCGCAGGTCTGGAACAAATACTTCACGCTGGACTGGTACGCCAGCTACCAGGCCACCGACAACGTCAAGCTGATGGCGTCGATCGAGAACCTGACCGACCGCATGTACCGCGACGGCTATTCCGATGCGCTGGCGCGCACCTATGCGCCGGGCCGCACCGTGCTGGTGGGCATGGAAATCCGATATTAGCGACGAACTCGGCGGGCCGCGCGGCCCGCCGCAAGAAACATGCGAAGCCCTTTCGCATGTACGGCGCCTGTCCATGGACGGCGCCGTCCGCGCCGGGCATGGTCCCGGCATCGATGATGACAGGCAATCCAGGAGTACTGATATGAGTGCAACCATCAGCGCCTACGACGAAGACAACTTCCCGTTCGGGTATTCGGCTGACGATTCGGTGCGCGACGTGCTGCTCGAGTTCCAGAACAGCGGCGTGGCCGGCGAACACACCGGCGGCCCGAACGAAGGCGGTTTCTTCGGCGGCAACGCCTTCAACGGAACCAGCTACGGCTTTACCAGCACCACGGTCGACGGCTACGCGTTCCTGGCCACGGGCGACCTGCATTACTACTTCCCGCCGTTCAACGGCAGCGTGGGCGACGGCCCCACCGCGCACACGCTGTGGGGCACGCTGGAGTCCATCACCCTGGGCTCGGGCATCACCTCCAGCGGCGCCGTGGTCGACCCGTTCGTCACGTTCACCTTCGATGATCCCTTGTACGGCGACATCGCCGACGGGCGCACCAACGTCGTGCACGACATCATCTGGGGCCTGATGAACGGTTCGGTGACCGGCGCGTCCGATAGCGCGGGCACGATCAGCCAGGGCGGCCTGATCGCCGCGCTGGAAGACAACGGCCTGGACGTGGACCAGGCCTTCGCCGACCTGGTCGGCAGCTCGGCCGCTACCGAAACCGAGCTGGCGCTGGCCGCGTAATGGCGGCCTGATGCATCCGCCTGGCGGCGGGTGCCGTGGCGGCCGCCCGGCCCGCGGGCCGGCGCGCGCCGCCATGCGTGCCGATTGACGAATCATTCCAAGGAACTGCAATGCAGCAAGATCCGGCGCGCGTGGGCGCTGCCGCGCACGGGCAGCCCGTGTCCGAGCTCAGGGCCGCCCTGGCGCAGTGCCGCGCGGCGTGGGGCAGTGTGGCCGCGTTCAGCGCGGCCATCAATCTGCTGATGCTGGCGCCGTCTCTGTACATGCTGCAGGTCTACGACCGCGTACTGGCGTCGGGCAACGCGTTCACGCTGCTGATGCTCAGCCTGATGATTGTCGGCCTGCTGGCGCTGATGGGGGCGCTGGACTACGCGCGCAGCGCGATCATCATCCAGGTCGGCGCGCGCCTGGACGCGGCGCTGGGGCCGCGTGTCCACGAGGCCGCGTTCCAGCGCGGGCTGGCCGGCGCGCCCGCCAACGCGGGCCAGGCGCTGGGCGACTTGAATGCGTTGCGCCAGTTCCTGACGGGCAGCTCGGTATTCGCGTTCTTCGACGCGCCATGGTTTCCCTTGTTCCTGCTGGTGATGTTCCTGTTCCACCCATGGATCGGCGCATTGGCGCTGGCCGGCGCGCTGCTGCTGATCGGCCTGGCCTGGCTGAACGAGCGCCTGTCGCGCGGGCCGCTGGCCCAGGCCGGCGGACTGTCGGTGCGCGCCGGTCTCGAGGCGGAAGGACAGTTGCGCAACGCCGAGACCATACAGGCCATGGGCATGCTGGCCGCTCTGCGCCGGCGCTGGCAGCGCCTGCATCGCGGCTATGTGGGACAGCAGGGGCTGGCCAGCCGGCGCTCCGCCCGCATCGCGGCGGTGTCCAAAAGCGTGCGCATCGCGCTGCAGTCGCTGGTGCTGGGGCTGGGCGCCTGGCTGGTGCTGCAGAACCACGTCAGCCCCGGCGTGATGATCGCGGGGTCGATCCTGATGGGGCGCGTGCTCAGCCCCATCGACCAGGTCATCTCCGCGTGGCGCCAGTGGAGCGGCACGCGGCTGGCCTGGAAGCGCCTGCAGGCGCTGCTCGATGCCTATCCCGCGCGGCAGCCGCCGCTGCCCTTGCCGCGGCCTGCCGGTTCCCTGCGTGTCGAAGGCGCCAGTGTGGTGCCGCCGGGCGCGGCCGCGCCGTCGCTGGTGAACGTGTCGCTGGCGCTGGAGCCGGGGCAGGTGCTGGGCGTGGTCGGGCCGTCGGGCTCGGGCAAGTCCAGCCTGGCGCGCCTGCTGGCCGGCATCTGGCCGGCGCGCGCGGGCGTGGTGCGCCTGGATGGCGCGGATCTGCGGCTATGGGATCGCAGCCGCCTGGGAGAATCGCTGGGCTACCTGTCGCAGGATGTGGAACTGTTCACCGGCACGGTTGCCGAGAACATCGCGCGCTTTGCCGACCCGGGCGACGACCGCGAGGCGCTGGCCGCGCGCGTGATCGACGCGGCGCGGCTGGCCGGTGCGCACGAGATGATCCTGGCGCTGCCCAGGGGCTACGACACACCGCTGGGCATCGGCGGGCAGGGGTTGTCCGGCGGACAGCGCCAGCGCGTGGGCCTGGCGCGCGCGCTATTCGGTCCGCCCACGCTGGTGGTGCTGGACGAACCCAACGCCAGCCTGGACGATGCCGGCGAACAGGCGCTGCTGGAGGCGCTGGGCCGGCTGCGCGAGCGCGGCGCCACAGTGGT
The DNA here is from genome assembly GCF_017356245.1 of Bordetella petrii. Lineage (NCBI taxonomy): Bacteria > Pseudomonadati > Pseudomonadota > Betaproteobacteria > Burkholderiales > Alcaligenaceae > Bordetella > Bordetella petrii. The sequence continues at coordinate 2,008,492 of NZ_JAFMZZ010000001.1, read as the reverse complement.
GGTGATCACGCATCGCCCCAAGGTGCTGGCCGCCACGACTCACATGCTGCTGCTGCGCGACGGCCGGGCGCAGCGCTTCGAAGCCACGCGCAACGTACTGGTGCGTCCGGCGCCGCCGGCCGCCGCCGGCACAGGCACCGCCGGAGCCGCGCCGTTGCCGGGAGCCTGCGCATGAGCGTCCCGCATCGTACCGGCCGTGTCGTGCCCCTGCGGCCCGCCGCCACGGACGCGCAGCCCGGCCTCGCCGATCCCGGGCTCGAACACGGGCGGCCCGATACCGATGACTCCGCGGCTTCCGCGCGCGCCGCGCGTTTCGGCTGGTGGGTGCTGGCACTGGGGTTCGGCGGATTCCTGGCCTGGGCGGCGCTGGCGCCGCTGGACAATGGCGTGTCCATGCCGGGCACCGTAGTGGTGACTGGCGAGCGGCAAGCCGTGGACAGCCTGGGCGGCGGCGTGGTGGGCGCGTTGCTGGTCGGCGAAGGGGAAACCGTGCGGGCCGGCCAGATCGTGGTGCGGCTGGACAGCACACGCGCCCACAGCGAAGCACAAAGCCTGCGCGCCCAGCTGGCTGCCGCGCGGGCGCGCGAGGCCCGGCTGCTGGCCGAACGCGACGGGCTGTCCGTGGTGACCTTGCCGGCAGATGCCGCCGTCCATGCCGAAGCCGCGGGCGCGCTGGCGCTGGAACGCCAGTTGTTCGCCAGCCGCCGCGCCGCGCTGGAGGGCGAGCTGGCCGGCATCCAGGCCACCCTGCAAGGCAACCGTGCGCTGGCCGCCGGCCTGGAATCGTCGCTGGCCTACCAGCGCGCCCAGCGCGGCATGCTGCAAGAACAGCTGGGCAACCTGCGCGGCCTGGCGCGCGAAGGCTATGTGCCGCGCAACCGGTTGCTGGAACTGGAACGCATGCGGGCCCAGCTGGGCAGCGAGATCGCCGCCGATCTGGGATCGCTGGGCCAGGCCCGCCAGCAGGTCGCCGAGCTGACTTTGCGCGCAGGCCAGCGCCGCGACGCATTCCAGCAGGAGGTGCGCGCCGATCTGGCCGAAACGCGCGTCCGGCGCGAACAGCTGGCCCAGCAGCTGACGGCCGCCGAGTTCGACCTGGCCCACACCGAGATCCGCGCGCCGGCCAGCGGCACCGTGGTGGGCCTGGCCGCGCATACGGTGGGCGGGGTGGTGCAGCCGGGCGCGCGCCTGATGGAAATCGTGCCTGCCGATGCGCCGCTGATCGTCGAGGGCCGCCTGCCGGTGGACTCGGTCGACAAGGTGCAGGTGGGCCTGCCGGTGGAACTGATGTTCACGGCGTTCGACACCAGCCGCACGCCGCGCCTGGCAGGCACGGTCGCGCTGCTGTCGGCCGACCGTTATGAAGACGAACGCAGTGGCCAGCCGTACTACCGCCTGAGGGTTGAAGTGCCGCCCGGCCAGTTGCTGCGCATCGGCGGCGCTGCATCATTGCGGGCCGGCATGCCAGTGGAAGTATTCGTGCGCACCGGCGAGCGCTCGCTGCTGAATTATCTGTTCAAGCCTTTGCTGGACCGCACCCATTCGGCGTGGGGCGACGCATGAGGGGGCGCGCCGCTGCAAGCGCGTGGTGGCGGGCGATGCGGGTGCTGGCATTGGCCGGGGCCTGCGCCTGGCCCGACGGCGCGCGGGCGCAAGCGCTGGGTTTCCGCCAGGTGTACGACATGGCCGCCGCCGCCGACCCCACCTGGCTGGCCGCGCAGGCGCGCGAACGCGCCGACAGCGAAGAGCGGAGCCTGGGCCGCAGCGGCCTGCTGCCCAACCTCAGTTATCGCTACACGCGCGCACGCAACTGGTCCCAGGCGCGCCAGCAGACGGTGCTGGGCACCAGCACGCAGGACTACCGCTATTCCAGCTACGCATCCGGCTTCACCCTCAGCCAGCCGTTGTTCGACGCGGCCGCCTTCGCCCAGTACCGGGAAGGCCAGGCGCGCGCCGATGCGGCCGGGCTGACACTGGAGCGTGCGCACCAGGCGCTGGCCGTGCGCGTGCTGCAGGCTTATACCGATGTGCTGTATGCCGACGATGCGCTGGCCCTGGCGCGCGCGCAGGAACGGGCGCTGCACGAAGATGCGCGCCGCGCCGCGCGTTTTGTGGCCGGCGGCGAGGGCACGCGCACCGATCAAGTTGAAGTCGAAGCCCGCGCGCGCATCGTGCAGGCGCAAACCATCGAAGCGCAGGACCTGGCGCGCGATGCCCGCAATGCGTTGCGCGCCATCGCCGGCCCGGCCATGGGCGGCGCGCCGCTGGCGCCGCTGCATGCGGCCGGCCTGGACGTGCTGCGAGATGATGCGCGCGATCTGGCGGCCTGGCGCGCCCTGGCGCTGACCAGGAATCCCGAGCTGGCGGCGCAGCGCCAACTGGTAGAGGCCAGCCGCCAGCGCTATCGCGCCGCGCGCGCCGGCCACTACCCCACAGTACGCCTGTACGCCCGGCAGCAGCTTACCGACTCGAATGCCGAGAACCAGATCGGGCAGCGCTACGACACCAGCACGGTGGGCATTGAATTGAGCATCCCGCTTTATTCGGGCGGACACACCTCGGCGGCCAGCGCCCAGGCCCTGGCCCAGCAGGAAGAGGCCGCGCATGAATTGCAGGCCTCGACCTGGGCCATGCTGGACGACCTCGAGCGCCAGTACTACACGGTATCCAGCAGCCGGCGGCGCATCGCCGCCTATCGCCAGGCGGCCGAGGCCGCGGCCGAGCGCGTCCATGCCACGCGGCGCAGCGTCGAAGGCGGCGAGCGCACCAGCCTGGACGTGCTGGATGCGCAACGCCAGCAGTATGAATCGCTGCGCGACCTGGCCCGTGCGCGCTATGACTACCTGCTGGCCTGGCTGACCCTGCGTTGGCAGGCGGGCGTGCTCAGCCAGGACGACGTGGTGCGCGTCGGCACCCTGTTCGCCGACGCGCCGCCCGCCCGGTCATTGCGCGATCCGGCAGGACGGCATCAGAATATACATGGACAGAAATAATTCTCATTTATAAAATGGCTGTTCACCGACCCTGGAGGCGTGGATGGACAGCATGATCGATACGGTCCAGGCCCTGGAAGCCCGCATAGGCACGCGCCCCGACGCGGTCAACCTGAAGGTCATCGACCACCTGGACCCGCACGCCCAGCGCTGGCTGGCCGCGTCGCCGCTGGCGTTTGCCGGCTTCAGCGATGCCGTACGGGTCGAGGTAACCGTGGCCGGCGGCGCGCCAGGTTTCGCGGCAGCCGCCAGGCCCGGCCAGCTGCGCGTGCCGCGCGCGGCGCTGGACGACCCGCGGCAGGCGCAGGCCGGGCGGGGCGCCGGCCTGCTGTTCCTGATTCCCGGCCTGGGCGAGACCCTGCGCATCAATGGCGTGGTGGCGAACGCGGCAGGCCCCGACATCGTGATCGACGTGCAGGAATGCTATGCGCACTGCGCCAAGGCCTTGTTGCGCTCGGATTTCTGGCGGCCCGACGACGCCGCGCCGCCGGACGACGCCGCCGCCTTCGTGGCGGCCAGCCGCTTCATGGCCCTGGCCACCGCCGATGCCGCGCTGCACACCGACCTGAGCCCCAAGGGCGACCCCGCGGGCCGACTGGCGCAGTGTTACGACGGCGGCATCCGCTATGCCGACCGGCCCGGCAACCGCCGCACCGACAGCCTGCGCAACCTGCTGCAGCGGCCGCAGGCGGCGGCCTTGCTGATCGTGCCCGGCTGCGCCCGCGTGGCGGAGCTGCAGGGCGCCGCGCAGATCAGCGCCGACCCTGGACTGCGCCAGTCATTCACGGTGCAGGACAAGACGCCCAAACTGGTCACCAGCCTGGTCTCGCCGGCCATCGACCTGCGCGACAGCGCCGCGCTGGCGCGGGCCCGCCCCTGGGCAGCGGTCCCGCCGCCGGCCGATATCGACCCGGCCGCCATCTTCGCCGCGCACGTCAGGCTGAACAAGACCCGCGGCCTGGGCGCGGCCATCGCGCGCGGCATGGTGTCGATTCCGGGGTTGATGCGCAAGGGCCTGCAGCAGGACTACAAGCGGAATATGTATTAAGGGGCGGGCACGTGATTTGCTGCATCGCTGCCCGAATATCGTGGCCCAGCCGTCGATCAAGGAGGCGATCCCGTGACCCAGATTGTCCAACCCCGGTACACCTTGACCGTGCACCCCCTGCATGCCGTGTTTCTGGGCGGAGCCCTTGCCCTGTTTCTCTGCGTTGCGCTTGCCGACGCCGCTTATGCGAAGTCTTTTGACATCCAGTGGAATAATTTCGCCTCCTGGCTGCTGGTCGGCGGCCTGTTGTTTGGCGCCATTGCGCTGGTGTTCGCCGTCATCGGCCTGTTCCGGCCTCGCCAGCGCGCGCGGGGCATCGTTCCCTATGCCGTGATATTACTGGCGGCCTGGATCGTGGGCTTTTTGAATGCGCTGATACATGCCCGCGACGCGTGGGCCAGCATGCCGACCGGCCTGATCCTGTCGGTCATCACGGTAGTGCTGGCCTGCGTGGCCGCATGGCTGGGTTTTCGCCCCCCGCACATCAGAGGCGCCGTATGAAATACCGCAGCTTGCTTGCCGCCGTCCCGCTGTCCGCGGTAATGGGCGTATGCAGCGGCCAGGCCGGCCCGGCACAGACCGGGCCCGCGCCCGAACTGCCCAAGCCCGAACGCGGGCTGCTGCCCGACATGGTGATCGCGAAACCCGCTCCATGGGGCGACAGAATGCCGACGGTGCCCGACGGCTATACGATTACCGCCATCGCCACCGGCCTTAAAATCCCGCGCCAGACGCTGGTATTGCCCAATGGCGACATCCTGGTGGCCGAGGGGCGGGGCGGCAGCGCCGCCAAACTCAAGCCGAAAGACGTGATCGCCGGCATGATCAAGGCCAGGGGCACCAGCCCGGTAAAGGGCGGCAACCGCCTGACCCTGCTGCGCGACGCCGAAGGCGACGGTACCTACGAAAGCACGACTTTCGCCGAAGGCCTCAACGCGCCGTACGGCCTGGCACTGGTAGGCAACGATCTTTATGTCGCCAACCAGGATGCCCTGGTGCGGTTCGACTACCAGCCCGGGCAGACCAAGGCCAGCGGCCCGCCCGAAACCGTCACGCCGTTGCCGTCGGAAATCAACCACCACTGGACCAAGGCCCTGGCCGCCAGCGCGGACGGACAATATCTGTACGTGGGCATCGGTTCCAACAGCAACATCACCGAACGCGGCATGACGGCCGAGGCCGACCGTGCCCGCATCTGGCGGGTCAATGCCGCCACCGGCGAACACAAGGCATACGCCACCGGGCTGCGCAATCCCACCGCGCTGACCATCCAGCCCGATACCGGCCAATTGTGGGCGGTCGTGAACGAACGCGATGAGCTCGGTTCGAACCTGGTTCCCGACTACCTGACTGCCGTCCGCCAGGGCGCCTTCTATGGCTGGCCGTACAGCTATTGGGGGCAAAATGTGGACGACCGCGTCCGGCCGCAAGATCCGCAAAAGGTCGCCGCGGCGATCAAGCCCGACTACGCCCTGGGGTCGCACGTCGCGGCGCTGGGCGTCGATTTTTCTGCCGATGCCATGGGGGGCCGCTACGCCAACGGCGTTTTCGTCGGCGAACACGGCAGCTGGAACCGCAGCGACCCCGCCGGCTACAAGGTGGTGTTCGTGCCATTCAGCGACGGCCGGCCGGCGGGGCCGCCCGTGGACTTCGTTGCCGGGTTCCGCGATAGTGACGGCACGACCCGCGGCCGCCCGGTGGGGGTAACGGTAGACCCGCGCGGCGCGCTCATCGTGGCTGACGATCTTTCAAACACGATCTGGCGCATAATACCGAAGCAGCCCGCACAATCGTCTCAACCGGCCGCGCCAGCGCGGCCCGCCGAATCCTCCCGGCCTGCGCAGAACGAATAGTCCGTTCACAGCCGGGCCGCTGGTTTCTTGATGAATGGTTCCTTCCCGCCGCGTTCGTCCCGGGCCGTGCTCGTCTTTTGCGGCGCGCTTGCGCCCCTGGCGGGCAACGCCGTCCGCGCCCAGCCATCCCCCGATACCCCCACGCTGGAGCCGGTGGTCGTCACCACCAGCATCCACTACAGCGCCTCGGTGCTGGATACGCCGGCGTCCGTCAATGTGGTCGATGGCGATCGCCTGCGCTTCGATACGCCCGGCATAAATTTGTCCGAAAGCCTGGGCGGCGTGCCCGGCCTGCAAATCCAGAATCGCCAGAACTATGCGCAGGATCTGCAGGTATCGGTGCGCGGCTTCGGCGCGCGCTCGACATTCGGCGTGCGCGGCGTGCGCCTGTATGTAGACGGCATTCCCGCCACCATGCCCGACGGCCAGGGGCAGACCTCGAACATCGACCTGGCCTCGGCGGACCGCATAGAGGTTTTGCGCGGCCCTTTTTCGGCGCTGTATGGCAATTCGTCGGGCGGTGTCGTGCAGGTATTCACCGAAGACGGCGCAAGCCCGCCCCGCCTGCAGGCGGGGTTCTCGGCGGGCAGCTACGACACCTATCACTATGGCATCAAGGCCAGCGGCGCTGGCGATGCCATGGACTACGTGCTGAGCGCCAACCGCTTCACCACCCGCGGCTACCGCGACCACAGCGCCGCGCGCAAGAACCTGGGCAATGCCAAGCTGGGGCTGCAGCTCGACGACGACAGCCGCCTTACCGTGGTGGTCAACAGCGTGGATCTGAACGCCCAGGATCCGCTGGGCCTGACGCGCCAGCAGTACGAGCAGGACCCGCGCCAGGCCACGCCGCAGGCCAGCCAGTACAACACCCGCAAGACGGTGCGCCAGACCCAGGGCGGCCTGCTGTACGAACGGCAGATCGACGCCGACAATGAACTGCGGGCCATGGTGTACTACGGGCAGCGCGACATGACGCAGTATCTGTCGATCCCGCCCGTGGTCCAGCTGAACCCCGGGCAGGCCGGCGGCGTCATCGGCCTGAAACGCGAGTACGGCGGCGTCGACCTGCGCTGGACTTCCCGCATGAAATTGGCCGGCCGGCCCCTTACGCTGGTGGGCGGGCTGGCTTACGACAGCCTGCGCGAAGACCGCAAGGGCTACGAGAACTACGCCGGCCCGGTCTACGCCCCCACCGAACTCGGCGTCAAGGGGCAACTGCGCCGCGACGAAACCAACCGGGTCTATAACATCGACCCTTACGTACAGGCATCGTGGCGTTTCGCGCCCCGCTGGACGCTGGATGCCGGGCTGCGCTACAGCACCGTCGACTTCGATTCCGACGACCACTACATCGCGGCCGGCAACGACGACGACAGCGGATCCGCGCGCTATCGCAGGGCCTTGCCCGTCGCCTCGCTAAGCTACGCGCCCAGCCCGTCGAGCGCCATCTATGCGTCGTATGGCCAGGGCTTCGAAACACCCACCACCAACGAGGTCTCGTATCGGCCCGACGGCAGGGCCGGGCTGAACCTGGGCCTGCAGCCTGCCGTCAGCAACAATTACGAACTGGGATTCAAGTCCGAATGGGGCGACGGCCTGTTTTCCGTGGCCGTGTTCCACACCGACACCCGCAACGAAATCGTGGCGGCGGGCAGCGCCAACGGCCGCACCTCTTATCGCAATGCCGGCCGCACCCGCCGCGACGGCATCGAGGCGGGCTGGAGCGGCCGCCTGGCGTCGAACTGGCGGGCGGACCTGGCCTATACGTGGATAAACGCCCGCTATCGCGACGACATCGCCGGCTCGGATATCCGCGCCGGCAACCGCATTCCCGGCGTCGCGCGCCAGATGCTGTACGGCGCCCTGGCATGGGCGCCCGAACAAGGGTGGCGGGCCGGCCTGGAAGGGCGCTATCTGGACAAGGTATATGTGAACGACGCCAACAGCGATGCCGCCGCCAGCTATTTTGTGGCCGCGGTGTCGGCCGGATACCGGTGGCGGCGCCAAGCCTGGACCTGGGACGCCTATGCCCGCGTCGACAACCTGTTCAATCGCGAGTACGTCGGGTCCGTCATCGTCAACGAAGGCAACGACCGCTACTTCGAGCCCGCCGCCGGCCGAAACTGGAGCGCCGGGCTGACCGCGTCGTACGCGTTCTAGGCCGGCCCCGGCCCCGGGGCGCACAAAAAACGGGGCGCCATCCGCGCTTCAATCCGGCAAGGCATAGGCCACCAGATAATCCCCCATCTGCGTGCCGAACGAGCCATGTCCGCCGGCCATGATGACCACATACTGCTTGCCATTGACCGCATAGGTCATCGGCGTGGCCTGGCCCCCGGCGGGCAGGCGGCCTTCCCACAGCAGCTCGCCGTTGTCGACGTCGAACGCGCGCAAGTAGTTGTCCTGCGTGGCCGCCACGAACATCAGATTGCCGGCCGTCGAGATGGGGCCGCCCAGGCCCGGCACGCCGATCTTCAGCGGCGGCAGCTGGAATAGCTGCGGCAGGCTGTCGCGAATGGTGCCAATACGCTTCTTCCACACCACCTGGTGGGTCTGCAGGTCCACGCCGGCGACATACCCCCACGCGGGCGCCTTGCACGGCAGGCCCAGCGGCGAAAGAAAAGGATTCAGCTCCACGCCATAAGGCACGCCGTACATCGGCTGCACGCCGCTTTCCGTGCCCGCGCCTTTTTCGCGAACCGGGCGGTTCGCGTCTTCGGGGATAAGCTTGGAAACAAAGGGCAGGCCGATCGGGTTCATCAGCGCCACCTGGCGGTCCTGGTTTACCGACATGCCGCCCCATTCGAACACGCCCAGGTTGCCGGGGAACACCAGCGTACCGTTCTCGGAAGGCGGGGTGTAGATGCCGTCGTAATTCAGGCGCTTGAATATGATGCGGCACATCAGCTGGTCCAGCATCGTGGCGCCCCACATATCCTTGTCGGTCAGCTTTTCCTGCGGCGCCAGATTCAGCGCCGAGAACGGCTGCGTGGGCGAATAATGCTCGCCCTGGGTCTGCGGCCCGCGCGCCACGCTTTGCGGCACCGCCCGTTCTTCTACAGGCACGATGGGCTGGCCGTTGCGGCGGTCAAGCACGAATACATTGCCGGTCTTGGTCAGCACATAGATCGCCGGCACGGTCTGGCCGTCCGCCAGCTTGACGTCCATCAGCGAGGGCTGCGCCGGCACGTCCATGTCCCACAGGTCGTGGTGCGTGGTCTGGAAATGCCAGATCAGGCGGCCGGTGCTGGCGTCCAGCGCCAGGATGGCATTGGCGTAACGCTCTTTCAGCGGGCCGCGGTCGCCCCCCCAGATGTCGGGCGTGCCCACGCCGGTGGGGACGTAGACGACATCGGTCTGCGCGTCGTAGGCAAGCGGCGCCCAGGCATTGGGTGAATTGTGCACAAACGGCGTGGATTCGCCCGGCATGGCGTTCGGGTTTTGTGCGCCGGTGTCGAACACCCATTTCAGCGCTCCGGTGTACACGTCGTAGCCGCGAATCACGCCAGAAGGTTCTTTGTTGGAGAAGTTGTCCGTCACCGAGCCGCCGATGACGATGGTGGTCGCGGTGACCACCGGCGGCGAGGTCGGGTTGTAGCCACCGGGGTAGGCATGCGGCATGCTTTTCTGCAGGTCGATTTCGCCGTCGTCGCCGAAATCGGTGCATTTCTGGCCGTTGTCGGCGTTCACCGCGATCAGGCGGCCATCGTTGGCGGGCAGCAGCAACTTGCGCGGGCACTCAGGCGGCGCGTTGCTGCCGGCCTTGGCCAGGCTGGCCGGAAACCGCTCGGTATTGCCGGCGTCGTGGTAAGACACCCCGCGGCAGGTCAGGTGCTGGAAGGTCTTGTCCGCCTTCAGCTTCGGGTCGTAGCGCCACAGGCGTTTGCCGGTGGCGGCGTCCAGCGCGTCAAGAAACTGGTGCGGCGTGCACAGGAACAGCTTGTCGCCGATCTTGATGGGCGTGACCTCGTTGGTGGTCTCGCCGGAATCGTTGTCGGTACGAAAATCTCCCGTGCGATAGGTCCAGGCCACCTGCAGAGTGTTCACGTTCTGGTCGTTGATCTGCGCCAGCGGCGAATAGCGCACCCCGCCCTCGGTGCGCCCGTAAGACGGCCAGTCTTCGGCGGCCACGCCCGGCACGGGTTGCGCCTGGGCAGGCTGTGCGCGGGCGAGCGTGCCGTTGATTTCCTGCGGATCGTTGAATATGCCGTAGCCCAGCACCGCCAGCATGGCCAGCATGGCGGCGCCGATGGCGATCTTGGTGGGGCGCGGCGCGGCAAAGCCGCGTGTGGCCGGCGGCAGCAATAGCCACAGGCCAAGCAGGAAAAGCAGGCCATAGCGCGGCGCCAGCGCCCAGAAATCGGCGCCGGCTTCCCATATCCCCCACACCAGCGTGGCGGCCAGCACCAGCGCGTACAGCCACAGCCCCGTCTCGCTGCGCCGCCACAGAAACCCCAGGCTGGCCAGCAGCACGACGCCCAGCACCACGTAATACCAAGAGCCCCCCAGCGCCGCCAGCCAGATGCCGCCTATCAGGGAATAGAGGGCAACGAGCAGCAAAATCACCCAGCCGATAATCTGGGGCGTACTCCTGTATGGGCCGTTGCTATGCATGGCAGTGATCCTTTACGAGAGCTCATCAACAAGTATGAATGCGCAGCCGCACAAATGGGTGCTGGCGCATCGGCCAGGCGTCTTCCCTGTCCACTTTAAACGGTTCTTCGCGGAACGGGGAGTCGGTCGCGGGCGACCGCGTGGGGCAGGGTGCTTACATGGCAGCCTGAAGATAGAAGTCGTTGTACAGACGGTTTGCGCAGCCAGTGAAGTCAGCAAATGGCAGGCCCGGGCCCGGGCCCGGCAGGCAACCGAAGCCGTGGCCGAGTCCGCCGGGTATTCACCGACAAGATGGCAATGCCGCCGGCGGCCGGATGAAGAGGCATAACGCGGCGCGAGCGAAGCTGGAGCAGGCTGGCAATCAGAACGCCACGCTTGCCGACAGGGTAACCGTGCGCGGCGAACCCAGCGCGAAGGCGCCCCACTGCGATACGCCGGACCAGTATTCCTGGTTGAAGGCGTTGCGCAGGTTGAGCTGGAAAGTCACTTCCTTGCCCTGGATGGCCGTAGCATACCGGGCCCCGACGTCGACGCGCGTCCAGGCGGGCAGATACGCGCTGTTTTGCTGGTTTACGTACTGCTTGGCGGAGTGAAGCACGCCGGAAGTGAGCGTCAGGCCAGGCACCCAGGGCAGATCCCACTCGGCCCCCAGCGTGGCATGCCAGCGCGGCACGCCGATGGGCTGGTTGCCCCGCAGAGCGGGATCGGCCGTCTGGGTGAGTTCGGCGTCCAGCCAGGTGATGCCCCCCAGCAGGCGCACGCCCCTCGCGGGCTCGCCCTGCAGGCTCAGTTCCACGCCGCGGTTGCGTTGTTTGCCATTGACGCCGAACACGCCGTTGTCGAGATAGCCGCTGGGCTTGGTGATCTGGAACAGGCTGAGCGTGGCCAGTACGGTATCGAAATCCGCCTTGAACCCCAGTTCATACTGCCTGGACTTGTAGGGCGCCATCATCTCGCCGGCATTGCTGGCCGTCTGGGGCGCGACATCGCCCCGTGACAGCCCTTCTATATAGCTGCCGTACACCATGGTGGAAGCGGTTGGCCGGAAAATCACCCCCACCGCCGGCGTCCAGGCATGGTCGCGGTACTGGCTGGTAAGCGCGCCGCTGACGCGGTCCCAGTTGTCCGAGTCGATCTGCTGATACCGCGCGCCGGCAATTACTTGTACGCGCTCTTCCAGTATCGATAGCGTGTCCGACAGCGCCAGGCTATTCAGCCGCGAGCGCGCCACGCGCGGCAGGCTGTCGGGCTTGGGCACATCCTGGGCCGGATAGCGCACGGGGTCGTACAGGTTCGACGCCAGCGGAGTGCCATCGGTGCTGTTCTGGTAGTTGGTGACTTCCAGCACCGTGGCCTGCAGGGTGGCGTCATGCCGCAATGGCCCGGTATCAAAGCCCAGCCGGGCGCCGGCCGATGCCGTGTCGCGCTTCACCTTGAAAATGCCGTAGCGCGGCGTGCTGGTGAAATCCCCCGCATCGTCCACAAAGACCATCTGCTGGTCAAACAGACGGTCTACCCTGGAATAGCCGCGTCCCGCGTTGCCGAACAGCGTCAGCCGGTCATTGACCTGATACTGCACATCCAGCAAGGCCGACCGGTCTTCCAGCTTGGACCATCCCCAGGTCTGGGCCGGGTTGGTGCTGCCATCCGGCGCGTCTGGCACGCTCACGCCGCTGGCCACGGAATAGACGCGCGACGGCGCATTCCAGTCTTCGTCCTGCAGCACCAAGTCCAGGCTGGCGGAAAGTTTTTCGCCGCGATAGTCGAGTCCCAGCGCGCCGACGGAAATCTTGCGGTGCTGATGGTCCACTTCCGTATCGCCCTGCTCATGGCTGCCGTTGATTCGCACGCCCCATTGCTGCTGTTCGCCGAAGCGGCGGCCGATATCCACCTGCGCCCCGCCCACCGAGCGCTGCCCGTAATTGGCGGTCAGGCGGGTAATCGGCTGGTCTTGCGCGCGCTTGGGCACCACGTTGATGACCCCGCCCACGCCGCCGTCGGGCGACATGCCATACAACAGGCCGGTCGCGCCCTTCAGGACTTCGACGCGTTCAATGTAGGGCGTGAACGCCCGGTAGTTGGGCGCGACGCCATACACGCCATTGAAAGCGACTTCGCCGACGTTGCCTTCTGCGATGGGAAAGCCGCGTATGGAGTAAGAATCGACCATGCCGCCAGTCTGGCTGACCGCCACCGACGGGTCATACGCCAGCGCATCCGCTATCGTGATGGCGTTCTGGTGGCGTAGAAAACTCTCGGTGTAGCTGGTCAGGCTGAACGGCAGTTCCATGATGTCCTGGTTGCCCAGCATGCCGGCGCGGCCGCCGCGCGCGGTCTGGCCACCGGCGTAGGCTACTGGCAACGCGTTCGACAGGTTGCCGCTGCCGACCACGGTGATGGCGGGCAGGGCAGCCACGCCTGCCTGCGGCGCCTGCTTGCGCAGTGTGAATTCGCCGTTGCTTTCCTTGATGGCTTCCAGGCCGGTGCCTGCCAGCAGGCGTTCCAGCGCCTGCTGCGCGGTATAGCTGCCTGCCAGCCCTGGGCTGCGCAGTCCCGCCGTCATGGCCGCGTTGACTGAGATAATCGCGCCCGACTGGCGTCCGAAGCTGCCCAAGGCCTGGTCCAGCGGGCCTTGCGGAATACTGAAGCGATGGCGCGTCTCGGACGCGGCGGTCTCCTGGGCCCGCACAAACGACACGGGCACCGTCAGCGCCAAGCCCGTCGCCGCCCAAAGCAGCGCGCGCGCCAGCGTTGCCGGTCCGCGGCACGGCGCTGGTGCGCGGCGCTTGTGCACGGAAGGCCGGGGCGGGCGGGGGGGAGTGGGAAGAGCAGCCATATGCAGTTTCCTATGCCGATGCTTGTCATGGTTGAATCGAAGCACCCTGGATCCGCGTGGATCGTTCTTCGTGCTTTCCCTGTAGGCCGCACGAAATCGGAAAAACTGCCGGGGAATTTGTAAAAAAAACTGGAATCCGCAAATCTACAGCGCTGCGGCGCGCCAGGCTCAGCGCGCGCCGACTCGCGCCCAGTAGCGGGTAAAGCGGCTTACCTTCACGGGCAGCCGCCGCGCCAGCGAGTCGAGAATGCGGTCCGTGGCGTCTGCGCCGCGTAAAGGCCAGGCGCCGGTGATGCGCAGGCTGGCCACCTCCGGCCCCCAGCCCAGCACACCGGGGCGATAGCGGCCCAATTCTGTCAGGAAGTCATCCAGCCGCATGCCCGCCGAGGTGAAGACGCCTTCTGTCCAGGCCTGGCTGCCTTCGTCTAGCGACGTGGGGGCAGTGATGGCCTGCCGGGTAAAGCGCAGCTGTTCTCCGGCCCGCACCAGGACAGGCGCGGCGGCCTCGTCCAGCAGCCGCGCTTCGACGGCGCCTTCGGTCACCGCCACGCGGGTCCAGGATCCGCTTTCGCCAGTTGCCTCGTGCCGCACAGAGAACCGCGTGCCCACCGGTGTCAGCGTGCCTTCCGCCGTGGTTACCATCATAGGCCGGCCCGCGCGGTCGCGGCCGCTGGCCAGCATGATCTCGCCAGCGCGCAGGACGATACGGCGTTCCCGCGCAGTGAAGCGCACGTCGATGGCGCTCGCGGTGTTCAACATTATCTGCGTGCCGTCTTCAAGCACCACCCTGCGCTGTTCGCCCGTGGCGGTGCGCACATCGGCCAATGCGCCCGTCAGCGAAGCGCGCCAAGGAAGCTGGTCCTGGGCCAGATACAGGGTGGCGCTTCCCACGCCCAGCCACATGAAGGTCTTGAGCGCACGGCGGCGGCCGCCTGCCATCGCCGCGCGTTCCAGGGCGGTGCGCGCAACGGCCGGTGGCAGGCGCGTGGCGCCGTCGCGCAGCCGGCCTTCCATGACCTGAAGTTGCTGCCAGGCGCGGGCATGCTCGTCATGCGACGCAAGCCAGCGGCTGAAGGTCTCCTGTTCCCGGGCAGTCTGCATGCCCGATGCCAGCCGCACATACCAGGCGATGGCCTGTTGCGCGACTTGGTCCGGTATCGGCCCGAGGCGCCCGGCAACCGGCGAGTCCGAATTTCCGACGCCGTCTGCCTCTACCCGAGGCGGTAGCGGATATACCATGGCTTTCTCCGCTAGCTGTTTGCCGCGAGTATCCGGAAGCAATGCCCGACGGCACGCGTCATGGCCTTTTGCACCACGTTCACGCTGACTTTCAGTTGTGCGGATATCTGCGGATACGTCAGCCCTTCAATCTGCGACAGCAGGAAAATCTCGCGGCTGCGCGCGGGCAGGCCTTCCAGCATGCAGGCGATCTGTTCGAGCGTTTCCAGGATCAACGCCCGCTCTTCCGGTGATGGGCTGGCCGCGTCCGGCTGGGCGGCCAGGGTTTCGAGCCAGGCGCGTTCCAGCTCGCGGCGGCGCCAGTGGCTGATCACTAGGCCATTGGCAATGGTGGCCAGATACGCGCGCGGCTCCCATATCTGTTCGCGCAGGCCACGGCCCAATATGCGCAAGAAAGTATCGTGCGCCAGGTCAGCCGCATCGGACGAGTTGCCCAGGCGGCGGCGCAGCCATGCCTGCAACCAGCCGTGGTGGTCGCAATAGAGGCTTTCGATATTGGCAGACGCTGCCTGCTCGGACATGGATCGGACTTCCGGCAGCCGCCGCGGCGCCGGGATTGTAATGAGAACCAATATCAATTATTGATTGAATTGGGTCGTTTTGGCAACTTGCACATAAGAGGCGTCGGGGGAAGCCAGCCATAGCACCGCCTGCGCGACTTCGTCGGCGGTGCCGGATCGCCCCTTCGGCGTACCCTTGTTGCATGCGCGGCGCCGGGACTTTCTCTTTATTTGGCCCGATGGCTGCGCACACCGGCCACGATTTTCAGGCTCTTGCGGGTACTGAACTCACGGTACGCATCGGTGTCGACGCCGTAGGCGGCGACTTTCGCGCCGGCGTCGTGGTGGATGCCCCAGCCGTATTGCTTGACCAGTGGCGAGGTGCGCAGGCAAGCCTGGGGTTTGGCGAAGAATATGTCGCGCGCCTGAGCGCGATCTTCCGGGGCAATCCCGTTGCGAATGGCGTAAACCTCGAACAGCAGATCGTCGCTGGTGAAGTGGTAAGGCCGTTCGGACAAGAGCTGGTGCTGGATCTGTGCGATGGAGCCGGCCTTCTTCGGTGCCTGGCCCGTGGTGGCCGTGCTGTCAGGAGAGGCGGTGATGAAGGTGTCAACGAAATTCGTCGTCATCTGATTTCATGCTCCGTTAAGCGTTCTTCGGCCAGAAAGCATGGCCGGCCGGGCTGTGCCGGCCATGGCCGATCATATCTTGCTTTACGCGTACTGGGCCAACCCATGGCCTATAGACCAATTTTCCGGAGCAACCTCGACAATGTTCACGAACACGTCTTCGGCGCGCACGCCGGGGCTTTCGCCGAGCCGCTGTGCGATGCACTGGTACAACGCTTTCTTCTGTTCCACGCTGCGAGTGGCGTTTGCGGTGATTTGAATGAACACCAGGTCGTCACTGCGCGCCACGTTCAGGTATGACGCGCCGTAGCGAAAGTCGGCAGCCTCGTGTCCAGAGACGGTCATGAACTGGTCGTCCTCCGGTACGTTGAACGTTTCGCGCATCGCTTCATAAACGCCGTCGCAAATTGCCTGCCGATAGGCGGGAGGCTTTCCGGCGCGCAGGGAAATATGGACAAATGGCATAACGATTCCTGTCGTGTGAATGTCGATAGAACCTTATGGTCTATCATTCATTTCAACAAGATATCAATGAAGATAACAGGGATAACCGTTTGAAATGGATGATCGCCCTCTCGACATCGATGCCGTCCGGGCCTTTGTGCGCATCGCTGAATTCGGCAGCTTCACGCACGCGGCCGATAGCATGCGCACCACGCAGTCCGCTGTCAGCCTGAAGCTCAAGCGGCTGGAAAAGCGGCTAGGCGCGCGGCTCATCGAGCGCACCCCCCGGCACGTCCAGCTTTCTGCACATGGCGTGGTCTTCCTGGAACAGGCACGAGGCTTACTGGAAGTGCACGATCGCGCACTGAGCTTGTGCGGCGGGGAAAGGCAGCGTCTGGCGCTGGGCATCAGTGATCACGTGGCGGGGCCGGAACTGCCTGCGTTGATCGCTCGCATGAACGCGCAAGATCCTCAATTGCTGATCGAAATCCGCATTGCCTCGTCGGGGGATCTGTTGCAGCGCTTTGATCGGCGCGAGCTGGATGCCGCCATCGTGCGCCTGGATACGGGCCGGAACGATGGAGAATTACTGACAGACGAACCTTTCTGCTGGTTCGCCGCACCGGGCTGGCAGCACCGCACGGACGAGCCGCTGCCATTGGCCACGATGGCCGAGCCTTGCGGCGTGCGTGCGATGGCTGAACAGGCGCTGGACTCGGCAGGCGTGCCGTGGACAGAGGTATTCGTCGGCGGCGGTGTAGCGGCTGTCGCTGCCGCGGTCATGGCAGGCCTGGGCGTGGCCGCGCTGGCGCCGCGCATGCTGCCGTTCGGCGCAGAAGATGTAGGCCGCAGGCTCAGGCTTCCCGAGCTGCCACGTTTGCCGGTACTGCTGCATACCCGAACCCGCGCGGGCCGGTCACGCGATGCGCTGGATGCTCTGGCGGCAGCATTCAGGAGCGTGGTGCGAGAATAGTATTGCGCCTGAGCCAGGCATGAAAAATCCCCGCCGTGGCGGGGACTTCAGGATTCTGGTGGCTGGAGCTGTTCCCCAAAATCGTCGGAAAGCTCGTATTCACGCCATGCGCGGAATTCCACACCATCGCAAGACCAAATCGGCAGTGCGGCAAGCAGCTCGGGTCTACCGTCGGCGCCTGATGGCCGTTTAGTTGGCTTTTCCATATCTTTCTTGCTGCATTCGCCTGTTACGTTATAAAATGAGAATGCTTATCATTAGTTATCGGTCCGCATACGTGCTAGACCAGCATTAAGGAGGGCGTCGTGTCGGCGGCCGATCGTGCAACGCAGCAGGTTCACACCCTGTACACCAATCATCATGGTTGGCTGTACGGCTGGCTGCGCCGCAAGCTCGGCAACGCCTGCGACGCGGCGGACCTGGCGCACGACACTTTCGTGCGGGTCATGGTTTCCCGCCGGCTGCCGGCGCAACTGGGCGAAGAGCCCCGGGCGTTGCTCACTCACATCGCCAAGGGCCTGGTCATTGACCACTGGCGCCGGCAGGATGTGGAACGCGCCTACCTCGAAGCGGTGGCCTATTTGCCGGAACCGGAAGTGCCGTCCCCGGAGACGCGCCTGCTCATCATTGAGGCGTTGATGCGCATCGACGCCATGTTGACCAGTCTGCCAGCGCGCACGCGCGAAGTGTTCCTGCTGGCTCAGCTCGACGGACTGACGCTACACCAGATCGCCGAGCGCACGCGCATTCCGGTGATCACCGTGCGTCGGCATATCCACAAGGCGCTGATGGCCTGCATGGCCGTCGCCTGACACGGTCGGGGCATTCCGCGATGCCATCCGCTATCGACACCGACTTGCTCAGGGAGGCCGCCGACTGGGCCGTGACCCTCCACTACGACACGCCAACCGACGCCGAGCGCCAGGCGTTCGACCGTTGGCGCCGGCTGAGTCCAGCGCACGAGGCCGCCTGGACTCGCGCGCAAGCCGTTTTTCGTACATTCGAGCAGATGCCCGCCAACATCGGCAAGGATGCGCTCAAGAGGTTGGAGCACTGCCACGGCCGGCGGCGGGCCCTACGCATGCTTGGCTTGGTGCTGCTGGCTGCGCCGGCCGGCTGGCTGGCTTGGCGCCACACACCTTGGCAGGAATGGACAGCCGACCTGCGCGCCGCCACCGGCGAGCAGAAGAGCGTCACCCTGGCCGATGGCACGCGGCTGGTGCTCAACACCGCGACGGCCGTGGATGTGGCTTTCACCGCCACCGAACGGCGCCTCGCCCTGGTCGCCGGCGAAATCTTCATTACCACCGAGCAAGACCCGTCGCCCACGCCGCGCCCTTTCATCGTGCGCACCGTCCAGGGCAGCCTGCGGCCACTTGGCACCCGCTTCAACGTGCGCCGTCTCGACGGCAGTACCCGCGTCACCGTGTTCGAGGGCGCGGTCGAAGTGCGCCCGGCCGCCTCAACCCAGGCAACCATTGTGCATGCTGGCGAACAGATGGCGTTCACGGCCGGCGCGCTGCAAGCCGTGCAGCCGGCCGACGATAACGCCATCCTGTGGAAACGCGGCATGCTCCTAGCCAAGGATATGCGCCTTGGCGACGTGATCGCCGAACTGGCCCGCTACCGTCCCGGCGTGCTGCGCTGTGACCCGGCAGTGGCCGATATGCTCACATCCGGCGCTCTCTCGCTGACCGACACCGATGCTGCTCTGGCCCTGTTGTCCAGCACGCTGCCGTTGCGCATCGAGCACCGCACGCGTTACTGGGTCACGGTCATGCCCCGTCTCTGATCCGCTGATCGTCGGCGCCGCCTGCGTGTTGACGTGCGACAGCCTGGCAAAAAAACATGTCGAGAGGTGATCACTTTTTCCGCCTCGTCCGGTGTGTCTGGTGAAAGCGCGTCTTTTGGCGCGCCAGAACGAACACCAAAACATCGACGAAAGGTACTGACATGGTCTTCAGGCGTCCTCGTTCGCGGCGACTGGCCAGCGGGGTGGGTCTCGCTGCATTTTCCACTATCCGTTTACGCGACGACGCTCTACCGGCGTTCAAGGCCAAGGAGTTTGTATTTGCCATCGGCTGCGCCTTGGCTGGTGCAGCCGCGCTCGCGCCCAGCCCTGCGCTGGCCGCCGAGTCCGCTACCGGCTCGGCCAGCCGGGAATACGCCCTCTCCGCTGGGCGGCTGAGCGACGTGCTGGCGGAGTTCGCCGCGGCATCGGGCGTGCAGCTGATATTCGATCCGAAAATCCTGACCGGCCTGCGCAGCAGTGGTTTGCAGGGCCGTTACGGCGTACGCGAAGGCTTCGCGCGCCTGCTCGCAGGCAGTGGCTACGAGTTGGTGGACATGGGCGCCCGCCGTTATTCACTGCGCCAGATGACGGCGGACGACAGCGGCGCCATCAATCTGGCGCCCGTGACCGTGACAGGTACGGCAATCAATCCGAATTCGACGATGACGCCAATGCCGGCTTATGCAGGCGGCCAGGTCGCACGCGGCGGTCAGGTCGGGATGCTTGGCAACAAGGATGTAATGGATACGCCGTTTAGTCTGGTCAGCTACACCAACAAGACCATCCAGAACCAACAGGCGCGGACAGTTGAGGAAGTATTGAACAACGATCCCTCTGTTGTCGCGAGCAGTTCGAGTGGCACCCCCCATGATTACCAAGTGATCCGGGGATTTGGGGGTTACGGGATTGACGGCACCCGCACCTTGAACGGCGTGGCCGGTATGGCACCTCTGTATTTCCCATCGGCCGACTACATTGAACGCGTGGAGATTCTCAAAGGCCCAAGCGCGCTTCTGAACGGTATGACGCTTGCGTCCGCAGCGGTCACCGGCGCTCTTGGCGGCTCGGTCAATCTAGTGACGAAGCGTGCAACGGATGAGCCGATCACGGCGGTGACCGCGCGCTATGTGTCCAAATCCCAAATTGGTACACACCTTGACGTCGGCCGTCGTTTCGGGGCAAGCAACGAGTTCGGCATTCGATTCAACGGATCTATCGACGGCGGTCATACGCCAATCGACACGCAACACTCGAGACTCGGTAGCGCGGCGCTCAACCTGGACTACGCCGGCGACCGTGTCCGCCTGTCAGCGGACTTTGCGCATCAATCCCAGAAGCTGGATCCGAATGGGGTATACATCCAGGCTCGATCTGTCGCCGACTCGCTTTCATCCTTTCCCCGCGCACCAAGCTCGACAGTAAGCCTCGTTCCTCGCGGCTCGGAATATAAAACCAAATCCACCCTGGGCTTGATACGAGGCGAAGTCGACATATTTGACAACGTCACAGCCTATGCCGCCATAGGAAAGCAGCGTTCCGACGTCGACTTGGATGGCTACGAAAAGGCCAAGCTGCTCGATAGCACCGGCCGATACAGTATTGCGCGAGAAATCCAACACTATTCGCGGGACATCCTGTCTATGCAGGGCGGCATTCGGGCTACAGCGAATACCGGCCCAGTTAACCACGCTTTGAGCCTGAACCTGTCTCGGTCAGAACTTACGTTCAAGCGCGCGGAGTCTGAAGGAACCGCTTCAATAATAGATTCCATGTACGACCCTGTATTTCCGCCCGCGTCCTACGCTGCTGATCCCGGCGATCCCGAGAAGAGTTCCGAGACGACGGCGTCCAGCATTGGCGTTGCAGATACCTTGTCCATATTGGATGAGCGTATCCAATTCATGGCCGGCGTTCGCTATCAGGACGTGGGTATCAAGAACTTCGATGCTAAGACGGGACGGCTATCCTCGAAGTATGACTCCGATGCCTGGACTCCCGCGTTCGGGCTGGTTGTTAAGCCCTGGGAAAACGTCTCGCTCTATGCCAACTATATCGAGGATCTGAGACCAGGAACCATTGTTGGCACGACATACGCGAATGCCGGAGAGGTATTCCCGCCTTATACCACCAAGCAGTACGAGGCCGGTGTCAAGGCTGACTGGGGACAGGTGATGACGACGTTGGCGGTATTCCAGATCGCCAAGCCCAGTTCAATTGCGGTAGACGATCCCGCGGGCGGGGACCCGACATTGACGCAGAACGGCGAAGAGCGCACTCGCGGTATTGAGCTGAACGCCTATGGCGAACTCATGCGCGGCGTTCGGTTGATGGGCGGGGTTACCCTGCTCGACCCTCGCCTGACCAAGACCGAAGGCGGCACTCTGGACGGCAAGAGGAACGATACCGCTCCGAAAGTCCGCGCAGTGATTGGAGCGGAATGGGACACGCCCTTCGTGCAAGGGCTGACGCTCACGGGTCGGCTGACCCATACTGGCAATGCGGTTGTCTCGACCTCATCCGGCGTCACTATTCCTTCGTGGACCACAGTGGACCTTGGCGCACGCTATGCCTTCCGTTCTCCGTGGAACAGCAAGCCTATTACTGTCCGTTTCAATGTCGATAATGTCTTCGACAAAGACTACTGGGCTGGTACTTATGCATCGGGCTTCGTGTACCGAGGTCAGCCGAGAACCTATCGCCTTTCAGCGACATTTGCTTTCTGAGCCATGATCAAAGTTCTTGCGCTGACGCTGACCATTCTCGGTTGTGCGTGCCTTTACCTCGCCAGCCCGAATCAAAAATGGCGTTCGCGGCCTTTCCCGCGAACGCCGCTTTGGGGCGCCAGTAGCCTGCTGCTGGCAGGCGGCCTTGCCGCATGGATCGCGGCATTGCGGCCCTTGTCCGGCTTCTTCGTTACCCTGCATGTCGCGATGGTATGCCTGTTCGCCTTTCCCTACATCGCTGCGCTTCGCGCAACACGGCGGAGGAGCTGACATGGCGGGCAAGATTCGCACTGACTGGTGGGGAAAGGCCAGCGCCGGGGCCATCCTCGGCCTGGGCCTGGCGCTCTCGCTGGTCGGCCTTTACGCCTATCTGGGGCCGGGGGGCATAGATGCGCCGGGTGGGCGCTACTCGCTGATGCGCTATCTGGAAGCGTTGGTCTGGATCGTGGTGTTCGGCTTCTGTTTTCTGTTCCGCAGCGGCCGCGCGGCCTGGGCGTGGCTGGGCGCGGCGAACCTGATTGCCTTCGCGGCGCTGTTTGGCTGCCGCTTCTATTTCTTTGCATGAGAGCAGCATGATCCGCGCCGACATCATCAAAGTCTACAAGACCGCCCACACCTGGACTGGTATCACCTGTGGTTTCGCGCTGTTCATCGCCTTCTATGCGGGCGCGCTCACCATGTTTCAGGAGCCCATAGCACGCTGGGCGTCGCCGCCTGCCGTAGGTGTGGCAGCGGTTCCTTTGGACGATGCGCCCCGCCTTCTCGAATTGGTTGCCGCCGCGCATCCCGAAGCGCGCGAGCACGGCATCATGCTGCATCTGCGGGGAAACGAGAACGAGCCTGCGCGGGTGACGTGGGAACAAGATGCGCCGCATCAAGAAGGCCAGCCGCATGGGCACGTTCATTGGTGGGCGACCCTCAGGCCTGACGGCACGCTGCTGGCCAGGGAGGAGGAACCGTCCGAATTGGCGGAGTTTATCAACCACATCCACATGCGCGTCGGGATTCCCGAACCGTGGGGATCCTATTTGATGGGGGTGGTCTCGCTGCTCTACGGTGTGGCGCTGATCGCCGGCGTGATCGTGCTGCTGCCGTCGCTCGTCAAGGATTTTTTCGCGCTGCGTATCGGCAAGAACCTCAAGCGCATGTGGCTGGATGCCCACAATGTCGTCGGAATTACCGCACTGCCATTTCATATTGCAATGGCGATAACTGCGACCGCGTTGAGCTTGAGCGGCTCGCTCTGGTCTGCGCAAGAGAGCGTAATCTTCGGCGGCAAGCAAGAAATCCTGAACGAACTCGATAATGAGCCATTCAGGCCGCCAATGCCGATCGGCGAGGCCGGCGCAATGATGACTCCCGCACAATTGATTCAGCAACTCAAAGTGCAGGCGCCCGATTTCGAGCCCCGCGTCATGATCTTCAAGAATTTTGGAGACAAGGCCGCGTCGGTGAGAGTCCCTGGAGCCGAGCGTGGCTATGTCGGCGATTACCATCTTGGGGGCGTCATGCTCAGCGCCGTAACCGGCGAATTGCTCAAAGACCGCACACGTCCATCGCGCCAGGATCCGGATCGTCGAGCGTCAGAGACGCTCTATGGCCTGCACGCCGGGCAGTATGAAGGGGCGACGATTACGTGGGCATACTTCTTCCTGGGCCTCTCCGGCGCATGGCTGTTTTATAGCGGCAATCTGCTTTGGATCGAGACACGCCGCAAGAAGGCTCGCAAGGGCGGCGAAGCCGGGCAGTCGCGCTCGACGCGCCTGTTGGGTAGTGCGACGGTAGGCGTTTGCCTCGGCTGCGTGGCTGGCCTTTCGCTTACCATCGTTGCCGCCAAGTGGCTGCATGGCCGTGTCGCGGATCTCAATCATTGGCATGAATACATCTATTACGTTGCGTTCCTCTCCTCGGTCGCCTGGGCGTTCGCCCGGGGCGCGGCGCGCTCGGCCGTGCATCTGCTGTGGTTGTGCGCCGCCGCGACGATGGCGATCCCGTTGACCACATTGGCCGCGCTGCTGTTCCCGGCGCTGGGCATGTGGGCGCACGACAGCGGCGCGACCATCGGCGTCGATGCCGTCGCCTTCTTTGGCGCGCTCTGCTTCGCATGGATGGCGGTCGCCACCACCCGCCGGATCAGGAACGGCCTCGCCGATAGCATCTGGTCCATCCGAAAGGCTGACACGACGGCGCCGCTGCGCGAGCCCGCGGCGGTCTCGGCGGAATGACCATGCCTGGCCCGGGACTGCCGTTTCAGTCCTAAGCGAATGGTGTCGCCCCTTGCTCTGGTTAGCGTGGGCAGTGAGAGCCATGTGCGCGCCTTGCAGGCACTTGCTACCCGGATTATGGCCCCATGCCGAGCTTAATGGGCTTGCCATCTCGTAGCGGTACACCCAAGCTTTACCTGTGCTGTGTATGCGCAGGAACAGGTTGTCGCCATCGTTGAGGAAATACTCTTTCTCGCCTAATTCCCTGATGCAAAAAAGAAAATGCCCAGCTCGGAAGCTGGGCATCGAATTCGTGGTGGCCTGGGGCGGAATCGAAAACTGGCCGGAGAGCTAGTATTTAAGCCAATGTCCGCCGTTACAAAAAAGTCGGGGTACGGGCTAGGGTACGAGTGCAAAAAAGCTACGGAAGCGGGCTGTGGTTCGATCCCATTACCGGGGCTGACAGCAGATTAGAGAGTGCTCCGTCGCACTGAAGCTGATCCAAAGATCATCCCGCTCGTTGTTATGAAGTCACCCGCGAGCGCCTCGCGCATAGGCTGTGGTGGTGTCAAGGTGAAGGTGCTGTGTGCTGCCGTGCCGAGGCTGAGGGCCATACTACCGAAGAACAGCCGAGCATGTCGCACGCGGTCGTGCGCTAACGCGCTGGTAGTCTGCCAGGTTGCCACGTCGGGGCGTTGCAGCAGGCGGCGAACACGCTGCGCTCGTATTCGCCGAGGTCAGATGACCATAGGCGGTGAATCGGCGACAATACGACATTTAGCTCTTGTGAAACAACATCGTTGTTTCTTGGGAAATGACCCACTAAAGCGGCGGGGTTTGGTGCTCTCCAAGCCTATTTTACTGTATAAATATACAGTAATCATGTGGCTGCGGCTAAGGCAATCATGGGAAAAGATACACGCATCGAATGGACACACCACACGTTTAACCCGTGGTGGGGTTGCGTGCGTGTGTCAGATGCGTGTGATCATTGTTATGCGGAAACCTGGGCCAAGCGGTTGGGCGAAAACGTCTGGGGACCAAAAACCGATCGCCGGTTCTTTAGCGACGCTCATTGGAAGGAGCCGCTGAAATGGAACCGTGAGGCGGAGGCGCAAGGCGTTCGCCGGCGTGTGTTTTGCGCTTCGATGGCGGATGTTTTTGAGAACAGGAAAGATCTCATCCCACACCGTGTCCGATTGCTGGAACTGATTGCTGCGACGCCCCAATTGGATTGGCTCTTGCTGACCAAGCGTATCCATCTGGTTCGCAAACAACTCCCCAAAGGGTACGAATTCCCTGCCAATGTGTGGCTTGGCGCGACGGTGGAAAATCAGGATGCCGTCGAAAAGCGGTTGAAGTATCTTTTAGAGTTCACGACGCCCTCCGTGCGCTTCTTGTCGTGTGAACCGTTGCTCGGCCCCGTTGATCTGCGTAAGTACCTCCGTCGAGGTGAGAACGGAATGCGCGTGGATTGGGTGATCGCCGGAGGCGAGTCCGGGCCTGGCGCCCGTCCCATGGACCCTGCGTGGCCAGACGACTTGCGTAAACAATGCAGCACGGCCAAGGTTGCCTTTCATTTTAAGCAATGGGGGCATTGGGCGCCGCTTGACCAGGCCGCCGACGCAATCAATAAAAGCACTCCCATCCATGTCGTAAAACGGGATGGAACAGAAGTAAAATTAGCCGCGGTAGGTAAGGGTAAAGCTGGCCGATCTCTCGCCGGCAAGCTTTGGGATCAGTTTCCGATATAGGCCCTCACAATCACGGGCCTGGTTTGTAAGGGCTCGTGCGTGGCGAAATCCCATTACGATTGGTCAGTCGGACCAGCAGAAATCGAAGAACATAGCCTGACCAAGCACGAGGTACTGGTGGGGTATTTGCGCCGCTATTTTGAGCGACGCACACTCAACGGTCGAGGGCAAGAACGCCTGCGTTTGACACTGGTTGATGGATTTTGTGGTGGTGGGTTGTACACCGTCCGATCTACAGGGCAGGAAGCACTCGGTTCGCCATTGCGAATGCTGGACTGTGTGCGTGAGGCACAGGAAGCAATCAACCAGGATCGGCTCAAGCCCCTCGAACTGGAGGTCCAATACATCTTCGTTGATGAGGACAGTCAAGCCATTGCGCATTTGCGCAAGGTACTTGACGAGCGCGGCTACGGCGGGGAAATCGACAAATCGATCCACATCATGTGTTCCGATTTTGTCAAAGCAGCCCCTTCCGTGATGCAGCTTATTCGTGGACACATGCCGAGGACGCCACGAGCCTTGTTCTTTCTGGACCAGTATGGCTATACCGATGTCCCAGGGAGTCTGATCCGAAATATCCTCAAGGAACTGGACAAGAGCGAAATCGTCCTGACGTTTCATGTCTCTGCGTTTGGGACGTATGCGAACGATGTTTTGGTGGAGAAGATCTCCGATACGCTCGACATCGACCTGCGTTCCGCATTGGGCAATAGGTCTATCGAGGAAATAAAGAACAACGAGGCGGATTGGCGCCGGTTTATCCAGGCCGCGTTATATAAAGGTCTGGTGACGGACTGTTCTGCTCAGTTCTTCACGCCTTTCTTTATCCGTGGCGTGGGAAGTGGTCACGGTGAATACTGGCTGGTTCATCTGTCTCAGCATCCGCGGGCGCAAGATGTTATGAAGCAGGTCCATTGGGTGCACCAAAACCACTTTGTCCACTACGGCGGTGCCGGATTGGACATGCTTGCGCCCCAAACGATGGGCTTCAACCAAGCATTCACTGGCGGATTTCGGTTTGATGATGTGGCGCGCCATCAGTCCGATACCGCGCTGATTGACCAACTTGGTCAGGTTATCTATCGCCACGGGCAGCCCCTGCAAATCGGTGAGTTGTTCGCGACTACCTGCAACACCACGCCCGCGACGGCGCATATGTATAACAAGGCTCTTGAGCATCTAGTCGGCGAGAAGGGCATCATCGTTGTATCTGCCGATGGAAAGCGGCGCCGACACGCGCGCTATATGCGAGATACCGATGTTATTGAACGCAATCCCCAGTTCCAAATAGTCTTTTCTGCTCGCTCATAGACATAGCGTTTGTACTTGTTCAGGATGACGATCCATATCCCAACGGTGACGCTTTAAGGGTGGCAGGGCTCAACATCGGAAAAAGACATGCAGCTCAATAATGAACTTGACAAGGCAGACAACGAGCACAACTTTGGCGGAGCTTGGACCATCATCAAGCTGGAAGCATTGGGAAAATATCTCGGTGCATTCAATAGGGCTCTGTCGAAACAAACTTTCACTCGCACCTACATTGATGCTTTTGCGGGCACAGGCCGTTGTGATGTGAAAGTAGATGGTGAACGACACAGCATCGAAGGCTCGGCTCTTAGGGCACTAAGTACGTCACCCTCCTTTAACAAATTTGTCTTCATTGAACGTGGTGCCGTAAAAATCGCTGCCCTCAATGCTCTAAAAAATAAACACCCTGAAAAATCCATCGAAATTATCCAGGGCGACGCGAATGTGGCATTGAAGTCCTTGTGCACAGCCTACCAGTGGAAAGATTCGCGAGCAGTCTTGTTCTTAGACCCCTACGGCATGGATGTTGAATGGGCCACTCTGGAGGTCATCGCTAAGACCGAAGCGATTGATGTTTGGTACCTATTCCCATACGCCGGTCTGTATCGACAAGCTGCAAAAAACTCTGATGCCCTGGATGATTCCAAGGTGGCCGCATTGAATCGAATCTTGGGAACAGACGAGTGGCGTAAATCTTTTTACGAACCCAAACGACAATCCGATTTGTTTGGCGACGGTAGTGAGGGAGACGAACGGCATGTCGAGCACCCGCAAATGCTGGAATACGTATCTACGCGCTTGAAGGGATTGTTTCCTGCAGTGACGGACCCCAAGGTGCTTTACCAAGATGGCGATTCCAAAACTCCCAGCGGTTCGCCGCTATTCGCACTTTACTTCGCGGCATCCAATAAAAGCCCCAAGGCGTATGGCCTGGCTACGAAAATAGCCAAGGACATCCTAAATTCGCTATAAGGCTATGCCGATATGGAAGGCATGAAGCGTGTGTTGGTCGTCCGTAGCGTCCACCAAGAAATCGGCAAAGCCACTGCCAGAGAGTTGTACTGGCTTCTTAACCGTCTCCGACCGAACGTACTTTTTCTTGAGTGCTCCCAGGCTGATTTTCCTGCATTTCTGGATGGTTCTTATGGCACGCTCGAATCAGCGGTCGTCATGCATTATCGCAGGCATAATGAAGTGATATTGGTTCCGGTAGATTTGCACCTTCCGGACGCTAAGCTTCTTAAGCTGGGGGTCGACGAGATGCTCGATAGAATCGAGGTGGAGAGCCTGCGGTACTGTCAGTTGGATTCGACGAACTGCCAATACACCGCAGAGGGGGGATTCGCGTACCTAAACAGCCCACTCAACGCCCAACTAGAGTCCGAAATACAAAGAGAGATGCGAGCTTCGGTCGAGGCCGTTGGAGACTCCAAGCTTACTGAGCTACACGCACTTTGGACGCGCACAAATGATTTGCGCGAACTGGAAATGATCAGTCGAGTCGAGGCATTTGCGAATCATACGTCCTTTAAGAAGGGAGTCTTGCTTGTGGGCGCGGCACACCAGCCATCGCTCCTTGAAAAGTCGCAGTTGCTCCATAGTGACGATACCAACGTAGTAGTCTGGGACTTTGACTGGCGCCTTGAGGAAGCTATTTCAGATGGCGACGTGGGGCCGAATGGTGATTCCCTTGATCGAGGTGCACGCTAAGTTGCGGCTCAACGGCGCTCGCTGTTTGATGACTGCAAGCAGGAAATGAATCAGGGTAGTCAGATCCAGACGGCAGTACCGTCTCTCCGCACTTTATCCTTACAAATTACGGGCAAGAATGCGACTTAGTGGCTGATTGATGTTTGCGAAAGCCTCAATAACTCCGTCCATTACGAAGTCAATTGCACGTCCATGCCCTTGCTGAAGGCTTGCAGTGTCAAAGCCGAGGTCTTGAAGACGTGGCAATGCATTTGCGAAAGCTTCGTGAGCGTCGGCAATACGCAAATCATGGGCCACAAACAAGGCAGCCAGCCTGTCATTAGGCTCGCGCCACCCCTCTGGTTCATCTGCACTGGAGAATGCACTTACATTTTCATCGTGAGCATCCAGTCGTTCCACAATATTGAGAAGGGCCTGGAGCAATTTCATGCTTCTTAACTTACCGATCTCTGCCTTTGGACAGCCAGCGGCTTCGAGGATACGCTTCAAGAATCCATCCGGGATTTTTTGCCAAACTTCGTGAAGACTCTTGCACCGAGCGAGGAAGTCCTGCTCCGACATTGATAGAGGAGCAACCTGAGCTAGACGGCTCAACTGTGGGTAGTGAAGCCAGCCGTTATTTCTGACATCATCGGCTGAAAATCCGATAAGTTCTTCAGCAGATCTTTCCTGTCCAATAACATTTCCAAGTCGGGAAAGTTTGTCGCCTAACGCCAGAAGCTCATTCAGAAGCCGTTGAGTCTTAGACGCGATGTGCTCCTCGTTTTGGTCAAACTGAGTTGCCACGGCAGGATCTAGTGCAAACGCATGTGCATGGAGTATTTCTTGTTCCGGCTTGGGCTTATACAGCTCCCTTAGCGAAACGCGAACCAAGTTTCGTCCGATGCGTTTGCAGTCAGTAAAGCTCCATTGCCCCCGATATGATGGGCTGCAAAGCCATTGGCCGTGGGAAAACACTGGGGTTGTGTCGTAGAAGCCACTTTTTTCATATCGATCCAGGAATCGGTCGTCCAAATGTATGACGTGGTGGCCTCTTATATCTGCATTGGCGCTGGCGTGGGTAACAGGTCCTTCGACGCCTGGCCAAGTGATGTTATCGGCTGACCGCTCTGGACACAGCTCACATGAAACCGCGTCAACGGATGCCCATACCTGTAGGAGAAGAAATCCATCGTCCTCACGGAGGTCGAGCTTGTACCAGTTCAAATCTGATTCGATTTCGATGTGCTCATCCCCGTTCATGAGTTGTCGAAGCTCAGGGGCGTCCGGGAGTCTTGCCTGATAAAAGAAAGTTCGCACGCCCCTCGCGCCTCGCAGCCAAAGATATTTTCGCAAGTGGGCGTTAGACATTCGCCAAGTGACATTTCGGGAAGAGTTGAAATAGTATTCGCTTGCGACCTCACCTTCGGCGATAGCGAACTCTGGAATCCCCAAGTCATCGTAGACAATGCGTTGCTGTTCGTTGCCTAAGCATCTGGGCGAGAGTCCAAGAGCCATCCACACTTTCTCAGCAAGGTTGTATGTGTAGTAGGAACCATTCCCCCACGAGGCAACAATGTAGTCGTAGCCCGACACGCTGGGCGAAAACGGTTCGGATGAACCTTTGTCGCCTAACACTGGTACTGAAAACGAGACAACACCATCCCCAGTTTCGTCAAAGATAGGCACGGGGCTTTCGACGGTTTC
Source organism: Bordetella petrii (assembly GCF_017356245.1). Lineage (NCBI taxonomy): Bacteria > Pseudomonadati > Pseudomonadota > Betaproteobacteria > Burkholderiales > Alcaligenaceae > Bordetella > Bordetella petrii. The sequence continues at coordinate 1,978,180 of NZ_JAFMZZ010000001.1, read as the reverse complement.
GGGGACCACCGCCATGAGCATATGCACGTATTCAGCGTTAGGACCATCATCGTCAAACTCAAGATTACTGGTAACTTCAACCCGTTCGAGAGGATCGAGTCCTACCGGACTAAGTAGAGCGTGAAGACGCGCCGGTAAAGCAACTCCCTGGAGTGGGAACAGAGCGAGGTGGTCAATGATGGGCATGAGTTTCTCAGTCTGATCTAACGTGATCGTTCTTTCGATGATGGTAACCGGACGCTATTTCTTCGCAACGGAATGCCGCACCAATCCATCAACGAGCGGGTGCGGTTAGCCGTGGCGAATCACTTCCACCACAGCACAGTAACCATTGAACCATCTGCTGCTGGAAAGCTGGCGGCCTTGCTGATCCCCCATCGTGCCACGACGTGCTCGCCGTCAAAAGGGCTGCGCGCCGCTGGCGCTTGCGGCCTGACGGCCGTCTACGACCCTGTGACGGCTTGCGCTGTGCCGCGGCCCTCCGGTTCCGGGCAATTCCGCCCAATGACCGGAGAAGATCATGCACGACAAATCCCACGTCTCGCTCGAACGGCACGTCTGCCTGGTGTGCGGCAGCGCCTTCGATACCGGCGCAATCCTGCTCGACAAGCGCCTGCGACCGAGCATGGAGCACTACACGACCACGGGCTGGGGCTTGTGCCCCGACCATCAGCGGCTGTTCGATGAGGGCTTCGTCGCCCTGGTCGAATGCGATCCGTAGCGCAGCGGTTCACCCTCGGGCAACCTGAAACCCGAGCAGGCGTATCGCACGGGCAAGCTGGCCCATCTGCGGCGCGAGGTGTCCGGCAAGGTGTTCAACGTGCCCATCGCGGACAAGCAACCTTGCGTCTTTGTCGAGCCGGGCGTGCTCGATCACCTACAAGCGATGGTCGCGCCGGCGTCGGACTGACGCGACCGGGCGCCGCCCGCTGGCTGCAGGCGGCGCTTTTTTTTTCCCTCGGCGTCCGGTGATGCGGCGCCGGAAATAATAAAATTATTACTGCTTGGTTTGTGTCTGGGGTGGTGGAGACGCTGGTGCCTTAGTCGCAGCGGATGCACCCCAGACGACATGATGGTCCGCCTACTGATTTGGGAAACATCACATGCTGGATCCTTACAAGGTCTGCTCTGACGACGTACTGCTTGCCTTGACCACTATCCGCAATAAAGACGCGGCGCGTACCCTCTTACTGCAAGCTGGTCAACGGTACAGAGTGGGCGGCATCGCCAGCAAAGATGGAACTCCCCCCACGGCTCGTATTTTCGACGAGACAGGTCAGCGCGTCGCTGATCTGCGGCTGGGTGTCGTTGCGGAAAATCTGTTGAACGTCACCGCTGAGGGGGAGGACGCCGCCCGCGCTGCGTGGCAGAGCCGGACGGCCATTGCCTATGTCGATGAATCTGGCCCGAGCAAAGCTGGCTATGTCCGTAATTTGACCGAGGATCGGGACGAGCAGTTTGGCGTTCTGTGCGCTGTGGTAGTGCCCACTGAATTGAAAGATCAGGTGGAGAGCGCCTTCCGGCCAGCTTTCGAGCGTTTTGTTGCCGGGGCACCGGAAGGCGAGAAATGGCACATCACGGACGCTTTCAAGCCTGGCTATGAAGCCTGGGGCGAAGCCGCAAAATCGGCACGTGAGGAGGCGTGGCGCATCGTCGCTCAATTCAATCTGTGCGTGGTGTATGACGCTCGGCGTGCTGCGCTGTCGCGCAGTCGTCATGAATTGCAGCAGTCCTTTCTCAAGCCTTTGGCTGCTGCCCGTCGCAGCGACGTGGACATTCCCGAGCTTAGGCGTCTTAGTGACGAGACGATGGAGGGCCACCTTTCTGAAGGGCTGCTTCTGAAATTGGATTGTTGGGCAATAGACCACCACCGCGAGCGTGTGGATCTTGCTTTCGATGAAATGGACCAGAAACTGGAACGCACCGTCAACGAGGTCAAGAAGGGTCTGGAAGAACTGGCGCATTCATCCGATGTCGTGAAGGGCTTCAACAAGGCTACCCGCGAGCATGTCAAGGGAAAGATAGAAATTTCCGCTAACGCTCCGCACAGTAACCTACCCTTGTCAATTGAGCGTATTGGATCAATTAGTGTGCTTGGCAAGGCACAACCGCTAGTGTTGTTGGCGGATTTCGTCGCCAACGCACTCGCCCATCACCTCGGGAATCTGTCTGAAAATGCCATGCTGAATGCGCCGGCAAGCATTGCTGGTTGGGTGTTGGAAAAGCATGTCTATGGTGTTCGCGACGACGCTCTAGAAGATTTGTTTTAGGAATAGTCGTACTAGATTTTCATCGCATCTCCCTGTCTAACCGGGCCGCGGTTTTCCAGATTCGCTAGACGCTCATCCCCGGCGGGACGGGCGCCGCCCGCCTTGCGCATCGCTGACGCCTGCGCGCTGCGCTTGCCCACGATGTTCTCAACGGTATAACGCGGCTTTTCGGCCCGTTCTTACCCGGCCCAAAAAGCTCGTCGTCGGATAGGGTGGTTTCGATCAACTCCACCGGCACGCCTGCATTTTCGATCACGGCCACGCGGTAGTCGTCGATGGGCTCATACGGACCAAGAATCACCGTATGGCCCACGACCGCTGCCGCCAGGTTGTCGACCTTGTAAGCGACATGCGGCTGCGTGCGCAGGAGCGGATGCAAGGGCGACGCAGGCTCGAACCGATGCCACTGAATGGGCACCGGGCCTGTCAGGTCGTCGGCGGTGTACATGCCGATCTTGGCCGCGTAGCGTTCGCCAGCCTGCGGGATATCGGTAGGGATGCCGATATGGTGGAGCGTGTAGGTCACGCCTTCGCGTCTCATGCCGAAATTGTACGTCGTGGCGTCATGACCCGTTTCCCATCGTCTGCTGTTGGAGAACTGGCGGCCTTGCTGTTCGGTCAGCCGACGATCTCAGTGGGCAGGATGGTTTCGATCGGCTTGTGGCCCACCCAGGGGAAAACGTGGATTTCCAGGTGGCGGATGACCTTTTCCGCATAGCTCTCCGACCACTCCCGGTCTTTCTTGGCGCTGGCGTGCCAGGCGCGGGCCAGCCGCTCGAAGGTGTTGAGCTGTGCGATGCGCGCCTGTTCTTCCTGGCGCTCGCGGGCTTCCTTCGGATCTTGGCCGTTGGCGCGCAGGCTGTTCGCTTCGTATGCCTTGGCGCGTGCTTGCGCGAGCGTGACTTCCGGATAGGGCCCCATGCCGAGCTTCGCGGGCTTGCCGTTGCGCTCGTACCGATAGACCCAGGTTTTTCCCGTATCGCGTACCCGCAGGAACAGGTTGTCGCCGTCGTTGAGGAAATACTCTTTCGGGCCAGGCTTGGCGGCCCTGATTTGCGTCTCGGTTAGCTGTCCCATGATGATCTACCCGTACCCCCAAGGGGCGTTTATCACGAGATCACTCTAGGGTACGGCTCGGGGTACGGGCAAACGTGGGATGTAACGGCACGACTTGGGACATTATGGGTGCGATTTCTCGCCTAAGTCCCTGATGCACAAATGAAAATGCCCAGCTTTCAGGGCTGGGCATCGAATCCTTGGTGGCTGGGGCTGAATCAAACAATCATCGGAAAGCCGCGTCTTTTCTGGCTCTCAGCGATTCATTAAGCTCCAGGGGACCCTTTAGGGGACCCTCGACTATGTCGTTGTTTAAATGCCACAAAAGGTCGACTAACAGCCGTCGTTAATTATTGCAGTTTCGCTGCATTTTGTCGGTCACGAAGATCTTGGGCCCACGCAGCCAATGCAGCAATTTCAGTTGATAGCGTCTCCGGTCGTGGCAATGGGCGATTCAAGTCTCGCGCTGCGCTGTGTAGCAGCTCCGAACAGCGACCGTAGCTATCTCTCATTGCTTCGCAATCGGCAACGGTAATGGCAGTTAGCTTCACTAGGCCCGGCGTTTCCACCTTGTTGGAAAGACGACGGATCACATGCGCCACCGCTTCCTCCACCGCAATTTCCCAGGTGTCGCGTAAGGAACTACCAATAGATTTGACTGTTTTACGCCATTCGTCAGGATCACCCTGCTCGAAATGAAAGCGTTCATTCTCCAACTGTCTGGTAAGACTTGCCGCGATGTCATTGACACGGCGGGCTTTGAAGGGCGCCTCGTTACGGCAAAAGCCGGCTTTATCCGCACCTCGGTTGATCGAGCTAATCGCTACGTGGGGCTTGGGTTGAAGTTCGGCCGCAGCCCGTTCCAGTTCGAATAAAAAGGCAAGATCATGAGTGAAAACGATGACCTGGCGGTGCGCTGCCTCTGCAACAAGGCGCTGGGCTACGGCTTCTCGATGCATGTGGTCAAGGGATGACATTGGATCATCGAAAACGATGCCAGATTTGTTCCCAAGCGTTGCAAGTTCCGCCATGAATGCCGCCAAGGCAACACAACGATGCTCTCCTTCGCTCAGAACTTGTCCCACCGGAGCGTCGGGTTTCCTAGTGAGTGCAACCTTGAAACGGGGGACCCCTTGCGCACTAGTTTGCTGTTTCAACTCCACTGCGAGGCCTGCAATGTCAAAATTGGCGATCTCTTGCGCGAACTGTGTTCGGAGTGCGTCAGTGACCAATGCTTGAGCTATTTCTGTACTCTTCGTGGTGATGCGTTTGGTAGATGTGTCTCGTTGAGCCACTTCAAGTTGAGCGATACGCTTTCGCCGTTCAATCTCGGCCACCACATCGGCCTTAATTCCAGTCAACCGTTGACGATCAGCGAGCTCCGCTTTTTCGGCCAGGAGTGCGGCTCTGGCGGGGGAACCTGCTTCAGCAGCAAGAGCTGTTGCCCGCGCTTCGATACTTGCAATCTGTTCGACCAGAGCCTGTCCGGGATAGATGCCGACGGGTGAGCTAATTGTGGCTTCAAGATTCGCGTGCAGCCGCTTGATTTGACGGTGGCGCCACAGGGTCCGGAGAGTCGCATCTCTGATCTGCGCAGCCAGTGCATCTTGCCGGAGCTCATCACGGACGGTTTCTACGATGTTCTTCAAGTGACCCAACGACAGTGTCTGATTTTTGAACGTTGCCAGTGCTGCATCGTAAGCTTGACGCGTTGCGTCGGCACGCTGCTGGCTATCGTCTCGGACAAAGTTCTCAAATCGGTTGAGGCGGTCAGCGGCAATAGGTGTTAGCTCCTGCTGACAAAGAACACAGACACTGCTTGCAGCCGTGACCGGAAACTGCTGGCCAACGTAGGCCTCTTCATCGGAAAAGGCGCGTGCGCTTTCCCATAGCGCCTGCCATACCTCCGATCCGATTTGAGGAAGGGGTTCATTGCGGAAAAGTGCGCTGGAGGCGGTTTCTGCGGCTCGACGTGCAGCTTCGGCGCCAGCTGCGAGGGAACGCAAATTGGCTACGTTATCGTCGCTGACAGCGGAAAATAACAGATTGAGACTAGTGACATATCCCTCAACCTTCGTTTTTAAGGTAGATAACTGCCGAGCCGCGCGAGTAGGATCGTCAGCGAGGTCTGCTGTGATCTGAGTTAGTCGATCTTGATCTGCTCGCGTAAGTGTGGCAAGCGTTTCGACTGCAGCCGGGTCGCTTTTAGCGCCAAGCTGATTCATCAATTTTCCAACAGCGGTGTTCTGGCTCCAAGCCGGTGTATGGATTACTTGTGGCGTCTGGGCCTCTATCTGACTGATTTCATCATTCAATTTTCCTTTGACTGACTGACATAACTGAGCCAGAGTGCCAAGCAGTTTGAGTGGGAAAGGTGTATACGCCACGTCGTTCGTCTCATTGACGTGGATGTTGGCCGTGCGGGAATCGAAAACACTTACAGTAGACAGTGCACTATCGCTTGCCTGTCCATGCTGCCATGTACATGTCCTGTTCTGTCCTCCGATTACATATTCGATCGTGGCGCTTGGTATACCTGGCTCCGCGTCGTATATGTCAGGCATGATTTCGTCGCCACGGTTGGGAAGGCGTGCCCGACAAGCTTTCTTCAGAATACGCGCGTAGCCGGATTTACCCGATCCGTTGTCTCCATAGATGATGGTTAAACCAATGCGGTGAAATGTCAGCCGTTGGTCAGACGCTAATGCATTGACGTATTGCACGCTATGGACTTGACGTAGGAAAACTTCGCCATGGGTGTGGTTGGGATCGAGAAGATGCACTGCCTCCAGAGGCGCTGGCGGTTTTTCTCCTTTGCAGATAGCAATCAACTCGTCGATTTCGTCTGACTCCAATGGAGGCATTTGTACGATAAGGCGACGTAGTGCATCTCGTTGCCAATTAGGGCTGTCAGCAGACCACGCGAGAATACTTGCCAGCGCTTCAGCTTCAGTCGCCATACCCTTATCCTCCAAAGGAAATATCAAGTTCAGCGTCGGGTAGGCGTTTGGCAATGGCCCGCCTTCAGCATGCGAATTATAGTTACATAATGTTCTTTTTTGAGAAAATCGACTTAAAATCGCTATAGGCCTTAGCCCGCGTCGACGGAGAGTCTGCCAACGTGGGTACCAAGATCCTCCTTCACGAAAACGGAGACACGATGCCGTTAGATTGGAATGTAGTAATGCCCAGCCTTGTGTCTGCTGTGTCTGGACTGTGTGGCGTGTGGTTAGGCGGACAGCTCACATTCAAACGTGAAGCAAGACGGGAGGCTGATCGCATAAAGAGAGAATCCAACTATCTCGTGATCCTTGTCGTCGCTCATTTGGACAGATTTATAGATGGATGTGTGCAAGTCTCGTTTGATAACGGGATGAGCGAGGGCCGCCCAGCGGGCGAGGATGGTGTTTGTGCAGCTACCGTCACAGTGCCGTCGTTTGATCCTCTCGTCTTGACGGTAGATTGGAAAGTACTTCCAGCCGATTTGATGTACGAGATATTGAATCTGCCATATAGAGCAGAGCAACTGGCAGGCTACATTTCAAGCATAGCGGAATACGACGACCCTCCTGACTTCGATAGAACGTTCTGGGCACGACAGCTTGGGTATGCTGAACTTGGACTAGAGATATCTAAGCTCGCACGTCGATTGCGACAGCATGCGAATCTGCCAGTCGACCAGCCTGTGTTAGGGAATTGGGATAGGGAGAAAACGCTGCGAGAGCAAGTTGCAAAGGTCACCGCAGAAAAAGCGGCCTATGAAGCAGGAACCATCACCTTTTCACCTGTTGCCGACTAAGAATGTCTTGACATGAATCAACCCATATTCGAGCGAACTCAGAAGGGTAATCCGCATCACATAACCATTAATCAACACATCCATTCCAAGCACTGCATCAAGCAGTTTTGTGGAAAAGACGGGCTGGTCGATGTACGTGAAATGGCTACTGACAAAGTAACAAGAGCCAAACCGGAAGCAAAGGTATTTTGCACGAAGCGGGCGTGGGACGATGTGACAGAAAAATCACGCATGGCTGGCTTTGAAAGGGCCTATTTCAACGTTCTGACCAATCCAAGTACTTTTGAATCCCGAAATCACGAGGCGATCAGCGCATATTACCTGTTATGGCATTTCCGATTTCTTGCGGCGACCGCTGATCGGACGCCGTTGACGATAAATGGAGTTGTTCCAGAGCGTGAGCTCGATATAAATTCTCGTGAATTGCTAGAGTCGAGGGGTATCATCTACATGAATGAGGATGCGACGATGAGCACTAGATTCATATATGGAGCACGCTTTTATCTATTCCACGATCGTGAGATGGAGAGATTACGTGGCACTCGTTGGGGGTTAGTACATTGCCGCGCTGGAGAGCTTCTTTGTGCTGACAATCATGGGGGACATTTGTATATGCCCATTTCGCCGACCGCTGCGTTTCTCGGCGGATATCAAGATGGTACGCTGACGCTCGACGATGTCCAGGCGTGCAACAGATTATCTGTGGCCACCGCTGATAATTGGCTCTTTGCGCGCGACCTTCAGGTCTGTCCATTGTAGTAGACGTGTTGCTGTCGAACGTCGTCAATGATTCTTCTTAATTATTAAGATGACGAAACCCTCGGTCATTCTTGAGAAACCACGCCAGCATATGCGGCACGAGCGTAGCCGCATCCACCTGTTCGCCATAGGCTTGACTGTGCATGGCGGCGTACCGATCCAAGTCGGCTTTTAGCGTCGTTGGCAGGCTGACCGTCAGCTTGACGGACTCTTGTTTTGGAAGCGGGCCTAAGCGTAGTTTCGTTGCCATTGCATTACCTGTTGATAAAAAGCGGCCGGTATGGCCGAAGCGTGATGTCTCGATTCACCACGATCCGCACCGGCATGCCTGGCCGGATCGTGAGCGTGGGTTGAATGTTGAGATTGCGCCGGGTGATTTCCTGTCCGACTTGGTTCACGGTGTCCTGCACACCGTCGCGCGTCGCGATCACCACCGGGCCATCGCGGCCGCCTTGGTTCTGTGGTGCGGCTAATTCCGCGCCTACACCCAATAGCGTGGTCAGCACAGCACCCTTCAGTATCCGATCCCAATGCCAGTCCACCGCGTCTTCCAGACCCGCGTAGCCAGCCGGGTCGGCAGCCGCTAGGTTATCGAGCACGATAGAAGACGTGTCTGGCATAATGATGCGCTCCCATACGGCCTGTAAACGGCTTTGTCCGTAGGCGACCTGGCTGTTGTAGCGACCCATCAGGCGCGCGCCCTGCGGAATGAGCACGTTGCGATGCGTAGCGCTGTCGTAGACGGGCTCGGTCACGGTGGCGATGATGTCGCCTGGCATATCCGACTTGATGCCAGTGACGAGTGCGGCGGCGATGACGGTGCCGGCCATCACCGTGTCGGGACCACGCGGCGCCTGCAGACGATGCGCGCTTTGCGTGGCCGTGCGCCCCTGGCTGGCGAATGCCGTCTTGTTGTCCTGCATGTTTTGCGTTTGCATCGGGTCTACCGTGCCGCCCGCGTCGGTAGGCGCATCGGCGAGCGTCTCCGCTGGCATGCCGCCGGGCGCGGGCGCTGCATTCGCATCCGATGTACCGCTTCGGCTGCTGGATTTGTAGAAAAGCGCAGACCGGGCTGCTTCCTCGGCTTCTTTGAGCCGCGCCAACCGTTCAGCTTCTGCCGCGTCGGGTCCGCCGTGAGGTTGCAAGCCGGCTTCGCGTTCGGCACGTAGCACCGGCCGGCCCAGATCCCCCGGCAACGGATCGCCCAGCACCGGCGGCGGTGCGGGCTGCGGCACCTGGCTGTAATCCTTGGGCAGCGACTCCAAGCCTTCGGCGCGGGTGATGCGATCGACGTTGTACAGCTCCTGATTTTCTTGATTGCCACGCGAGCGTGGCTGCAATGACCAGAGCGTGACTCCCAGGACGGCCAGCGATACCGCGCCGATGCCGACAGTCAGCGTGCGCCGGTTCAAGCGCGTTACGCGTTGAGGTGCGGCGCGCAGTTCAACGGTTTCCGGCGGCAGCTTGGGCGGCACCGCAGAATCGTCCGTATCAGCGGCTTCGTTCATGTGCCACCTCGCACCGTTTTGCCGTCGTTGCGCTCGATGCGCACGATCTGGGCGTCGTCTGCGCCCAAGCGCAACTCCACCGCACCAAAGAGCCGATCCACCACGTAGTACGGCGCACGGTACTGGTAGTTCAACAATTGCAGATCGCCGTCCGATCCAACGAGGAACAAAGGCGGCAGTTCCCCTTGTATGATGCCGGGCGGTAACTGGATGTAGACCTTCTGGCCGTCATCAAAGGCGCGTAGCGGCCGCCACGGCGGTGTGTCGCCCGTGATGGCATAACGGAATCGCAACTGGTCTACCGATACGCCTGCGCCCAGCGGCATGGCTTGCGCTGCCGCTTCGTTGCGCCGCTTTAATGCGGCCAGCCTGTCCTGCGGATAGTCCCACGACACCGAAGCCATCCAGGCCGACTGGGTGGAAGCCAGTTCCAACAAGTAAATGCGTCGATCGGTCGTGACCACCAGATTCGTTTTCAAACCGGCGCGTATCGGCTTGATCTGCAGATTGGGCCGAGCCGTAGCGCCCGTGCCGCTTGATGAGTCTCCGACAATCCAGCGCACCGTATCGCCTGCGGACACGTCGATCAGCCGTTCACCTACTTGCAGTTGCACCAGCGTTACGCGCCCGGGACTGGCGTAGACCTGGTACAGCGCGCCTTCGCTGTAGGGCCAGACCTGTATCGCGTTAATGAACCCATCGCGCGTAGGCGCCATGCGTGCCTCGCTGTTGGCGCGATTGACCTGTGCCGTCGGGCTGGTCTGCTCGGGTGCGGGTTTGTCTTTGAGTGCCTTCAACTGCCCCGGCAGCGGCAAAGGCTGTGGCATCGGCACGATTTCCACTGGCGTAGGAGGTTCAGGCACTTGGACCGGCGAACTGACCGCCACGACAGGATCGTCCAGCGCGATCTCGGGCGGCGGCGTGCCGCGTGTGGCGCAACCGGCCAGCGCCGCGACGAGCACTGTCAAGGCCAGACCGCACGGACATGGCCGATATGCGCCGACCCAGGCGGCGTGGCGACCGCCCGGCATCGGCCTACGCGCGGACCGGCCGTGTCGCCATCGGCCGTCCTGCACCATACGGCGTCGCCACGGCATGCGAGCGCTTTGGCCAGCCGCTGGGGCCAACGTCCTTCTTATGGATGAATCTCTGCAGCCAGACAAAGTATGCGTCATCACGATGTGCCTCCAGGCGTAGGGTTTGCGGAGAACTGGCGGCTCCAACTGATGCCATCGACGTAGATGCCCCAGGGATTGGCGCGCAACTTTTCTGCGATACGCGAGCGTTGCTGCACGATAGTCAGAATGGCGGTCCACCGCTCGGTGCCACCGGCGGCACCATTGACGTAGGTTTTCTCATCCCACTGGATTTGGAACGAATGTTCGCTGGCGCGAACCACGCTGACGATATCGACCATGACCGAGCGCTTACCAACGTCTTTCAGGGGTTCATGTTCACGCGCGTACTCGTTCAGGAACGCCGCACCCCGGTCGGTGGTGTAGTCGTAGATGCTGAGCCAATTCTTACGAACCACCACGGGATCAGTGGACAGCGAACGTACGCTCTCGATAAAGCGCGCCAGTTGATTGGCGATGTCCTGGTCTCCGGGATCGCCGAGCGGCATGGCCTGGCTCACGGATTGGACCTCGCCACAGGAGAGTTCGACAAGGTATGGAACGGCGGCATTGCCTTCGGCGTGGCGCATGATGCGGTCGCCCGTGGACACGGCCGCCAGCAGTAGGCAGCCGAACGCCATCAAGCGCCAGTTCCTGGCCTGCACACGGGCACCGCCCACGCGGTCGTCCCAGGCTTGGCCTGCCTTCTGAAAAGGCGTCGCGGGCTCGGGCGTGGCCGCATACTTGACCGAGGGGCGTCGAAAACGCATCGTCATCTCCTTCAGGAATCGTCACGTAGGCTGGGAATCAGGCCATTGCCGCCGGCATCGCCCGAGCGCACGGCGTGCGCGGCCATCGTCGCGCCTTGGGTAGCGCGCTGGCGGGCCTGCGCGCGTTTGGCCCAGGCGGGCGGTGCGGATGGTGCGACGGTGGATCCACCCGCAGGACTGGCGCGTCCGGCCCCCATGACACGGGACTTCACGCCACGGCCCGCCGCCGAGGCGCCGGCGCGGGCGACATCTTTCAGTCCCGCCGCAGTGGCTCGCCAGCCGGTCTTGCCCGAAAAGCTCGCCCCTTCCACATAGGCCTTGCGCGCGCCGCTGGCCATCGACGTGGCCGCCCGTACACCGCCGCCAGCCATCCGAGCCGCACCGCCCGCCACCGTGGCACCCGCAACGGCACCGGCTGTCGCCACACCGGCTGTGCCCAGCGCGGTGCCGGCCACCGCACCCGCGCCCAGTTGCGGCGCACCGGAAACCAGACCCGTCGCGATGCTTGGCCCGAAAATCCCCAGACCCAGCATGGCCAGCGAGGCCAGCATCACGGCAGCGGCATCATCCAATGTCGGCTCAGGGCCCATCGCGGTACGAAAATCGTTAAAGACGAGCGTACTGATGCCGACAATGACCGCGAGCACCAATACCTTGATGCCCGCGGAAATGACATTGCCCAACACCTTCTCGGCCAAAAAGGCGGTCTTGCCCCACAACGCAAACGGCACCAGTACGAAGCCGGCCAAAGTGGTCAACTTGAATTCGATCAACGTCACGAAAAGCTGAATCGCCAGCACAAAAAAACTCAGGATCACGACAAGCCAGGCCAGCAACAGCACCACGATGGTGTCTAAATTGGCAAAGACCGAGGTAAAGCCCGACAGGTCACCCACGCGCTCCAGGAGCGGCGCGGCGGTATCGACGCCCACCTGCGCAAGCCGGCCCGGTTGCAAGAACTCGGCGATCGTCAGTGATGAACCGGAGGCCATGAGTCCTAAACCGGACAGCGAACGGAACACAATGCCCGACAACCAGTTGAAGTTACCCAGAATGAAGGCGAACACGCCGACGTACAGCACTTTTTTGATGAGTCGTGCCAGCACGTCGTTCTGACCATGATCCATCGCCCACCACAAGCCCGCCAGCGTCATGTCGATGACCACCAGCGTGGCCGACAGGAACGCCACCTCGCCATTGACCAGGCCAAAGCCCGAATCAATGTAGCGGGAGAAAATGTTGGTGAAGCGGTCGATAATGGCCAGATCGTTCATGAGGATGGCTCCCGCCCCTAAAACCCGTCGACGCGCTGCGGCGTGTACTGGCTCTTGCCGTCGCCCATAAAGCGCTTGCGGGTTTCTTCGGCTGCGCGCTGGACCCGGGCATCGTCGGCGCTGGGCGCGACGGCTGGCGCGTCTGGGTGCGTCGGCGCATCCTGCTTGTCGCCGCACGCGGCAGCAAGTGCGGTCACGGCCACTACGGCCATCGTCGTCTTGATCATGGCAAAGCTCCTGTCAGGGGTAGAACGTCACGGATTGCGGGGTGTACTGGCCTTGGCCATTGCCCCTGAAGCGACGCCGGATCTCGCGCGCCTGGGCCTCGTCGGCGGCGGTTTGCGCTTCATCAAGTGCGATGGCGCGATCCTGGGCAATTTGCAATTGCTGCTGCTGGATGGCCTGCTTGGCCTGCAAGGCCAGCAATTGATTGGTCGCCTGCTGCGCCTGCAACGCGCCCACGGCCGATTGGCTCTGCGCGACGATGTCGGTGAGCACGCCTTCGTCGTCGCGCAGGCTCTGTACGGCCTGCGCTTGCACGCGCATGGTGGTGCGCAGCGATTCGAGCGATTGCGTCCAGCGTTCGCGTGCGTCCTGCACCATCTGATCTCGGGTGACGGCGGTGCCGTACTGCTCGGGATAGAGCCGAGAAAAATCCGCATCCATGCGCGACACATCGAAGGTCAGGCCCCGCGCCTCATCGACCAGGCGAGTCGTCGCAGCCAGCGTCGAGCGTAGCCGATTGATGCTGTCGAAGTTGAGCGTGGCGAGATTGCGTCCCTGGTTGACCAGCATCTGTCCTTCATTCTGCAACTGCTGGATCTGGTTGTTGATTTGCTCAAGCGCGCGAGCGGCCGTCATGACATTCTGTGTGTAGTTGGACGGATCGAAGACGGTGCGCCAGGCATATGCGGCAGGCGTGGCCGCTGCCAGCGCGGTGGCGAGTACGACAAGGATGGACGTTTTCATGATGAAACCTCCGATAAGTCGACAACGGGAGAAATGGGGGCGGCAGCGGCCGGTGCGGACATGGGATCGATCAGTTCGGCCGCCCAGTCCAGGCTACGATGGCGCAGCCATGCCGCAGCAAAGCCGTCGCGCCCGTTCCCGGCCAGCACGGCGTCGATGTCTCGCTGATCTTCAGGCGAGGCCGCCCCAGCAAAGGCCAGCGATACCGGCCCCAAGCCCAGGTCGAACATACGGTGGCCCAAACGGGACTGGTAGTAGTAGTCCTGCTTGGGCTGTGCGTGAGCGACGAGCTGAATCTGGCGGGCGTTCAGGCCGAAACCTTCGTAGATCGTGCGAATCTGCGGTTCGACCGCTTGCGGATTCGCGAGAAAAATTCGGCTGGCACAGCTTTCGATGATGGCCGGCGCAATGCTCGAATCGCGGATGTCGGCCAGCGATTGTGTGGCGAAGATCACCGACACGTTTTTCTTGCGCAAGGTCTTAAGCCATTCGCGCAATCGCGCAGCAAACACCGGGTCGTCCAGAAACAACCAGGCCTCATCCAGCACGAGCAACGTGGGCGCGCCGTCGAAGCGTTCCTCCAGCCGAGCAAAAAGATGACGGATGACGGCATTGGCGGCGGCCTTGGCCGGCATCAGGTCTTCCATCTCAAAACCTTGCACATCGGCCGTCCCCAGCCGGTCGTGATCCGCATCGAGCAGTCGTCCGTGCGCGCCACCCAGCACATAGGGGGCGAGCGCTTGGCGCAACCGGTTCGACTGCAGGAGTGCCGAGAGCCCGGTCATGGTGCGCTGCGCGACGGGTGCGCTGGCCAGACTGCCCAGCGCCGACCACACGGCGGCTTTTTCTTCGGGGCCGACCACGACACCTTCCATCGCCAGGCGGCCCTCCACCCATTCGGCCGCCTGGCTGCGGTACGCAGGGTCGTCTACACGTGCCAGCGGTTGGAAAGCGGCTTCGCCTTCCAGACCCAGATCGTGATACTCGCCGCCCAGCCCCAGAAGCGTTGCGCGTAACGAGCGTCCCATCTCGAACACAAAAACACGCGAACCGGCATAGCGACGAAACTGCGCGACCAGCATGGCCAAGAGCACCGATTTGCCAGCGCCAGTCGGGCCGACCACCACCGTGTGGCCCACGTCGCCGATATGCGTCACGAGCCGAAACGGCGTGGCGCCATCGGTGCGTGTGACGACAAGTGGCGGACCATCCAGGTGAGCATTGCGTTCCTGGCCTGCCCAGACCGCCGATGCCGGCATGAGGTGAGCCAGATTCAGTGTCGATACCAGCCACTGGCGCACGTTGGCGTAGACGTGACCCGGCAGCGACGACAGCCACGCCTCGACCGCGTTCAGCGTCTCGGGCACGACGACAAAGCCCCGCGATTCGATGGCGCGCGCGGCCAGGCGTAGCTTCTCGTCGGCCACGGCCGCATTCTTGTCACGCACGACCACGGTGGCGGTCACGTATCCGTATGCCACATCGTCCGACCCCAGCTCTTGCAAGGCGGCATCGGCATCGGCCGATTTGTTGTCGGCATCGCTATCGACCAACGGGCTTTCCTGTTGAGAAAGCGTCTCGCGCAGCAGCACCAGCACGCTCTTGCGTTTGGCGAACCAGTGCCGGCGCAGTCGTGTCAGCTCGGCCTCGGCTTCGTGCTTGTCCAGACAAATAAAACGCGTGACCCAGCGATAGGCGAATCCGAGACGGTTCAGATCATCCAGCAAGCCAGGCCAGGTGCGTGTCGGAAACCCGCGCACGGACAATACTCGCACGTGTTCGTCACCCAGCATGGGCGCCACACCGCCCACCAGGGCGCTATCGGCCAGCAACGCATCCAGATAGCAGGGCACTTCGGGCACGCCCACCGGATGCGGCCGAGTGGAAACGGTGCCGTGCAAATACGACAGCGTTTGCGCGCTGTCGAGCCAGCGTACCTCGGGCATGACGCCATCGAGCAACCCAGCAAAACGCTGGGTTTCGGCCATAAAACCGGTCAGGCGCTCGCGCCAGTCAACGCCCTGGCGCGCCGGATTCTCGTACAGCATCCGTCCGGCCCGCGCACGTGCGTCCTCGGGGGGCTGCCACAACACGGTAGCGTGATAAGCGCTCTCGAAGTGCGAACCCGCTTCCTCGAACGCGGCGCGCCGCTCCTCATCGATCAGCCACGACAGTTTGTCGGGAAAGGTGGCAATGGGATAGTTGCCCGCTTCGCGCCGGTCGGCCTCGACGAACAAGGCCCAGCCCGAGCCGAAGCGCTTGAGCGCGTTGTTCAGGCGTGCCGTCACCGCGACCAGCTCGGATTCGGTGGCGCTATCCAAGTCCGGTCCGCGAAACCTCATGGTGCGCTGAAACGCGCCATCTTTATTGAGCACCACCCCATCGGCGATCAGCGCGGCCCACGGCAGCCAGTCCGCCAGTTGCGCGGGACGCTTGCGGTACTCGGTCAGATTGAGCATCGCCGTCTCCTATACGTCCAAGAGCGTCGGATGCTTCACATGGCGTGTGAAGACCTGCATGAATTGCACGTCCGCGCGCGCGCCCCACACCGCCAGCATATGGCCGACGAACCAGCAGGCCAGGCCGGGCAACCACAGTTGCAGGCCCAGACCGATAGCGGCGGCCAGCGTACCGTTGGCGATCGCCACCGTACGCGGCGCACCGCCCAGCAAAATCGGCTCGGTCAACGCCCGGTGCAACGGCGCTTCGAAGCCTTCGGGTAGATTGGCCATTGCAGTCATATCAGCGCGCCGCCCGAGAAGGAGAAGAACGACAGAAAGAACGACGAGGCCGCAAAGGCAATGGACAGGCCGAACACGATCTGAATCAGCCGACGAAATCCGCCGTTCGTATCGCCAAACGCCAGCGTGAGCCCGGTCACGATAATGATGATGACCGCGACGATGCGCGCCACCGGCCCCTGCACCGATTCCAGAATGGATTGCAGCGGGGCTTCCCACGGCATGCTGGAACCGGCCGCGTGCAGCGCGCCCACGGCAAAGAGCAACAACAGCCCGCCAAAGCGATGCGCAAAAGCCAAAGCCTGGTCGCGGAATGCGGGTACATAAGTTGGTGACGAGACCGACTTCATGGGGATTCTCCGAAAGTAAGCGGGATGGGATCGAGTACGTAGCGCTCGCCCTCCAGACCCGTTACGCGCGCGATCTCGCGCACGCGCCGGGCGGCGCCCCGGCCATCCAGGAAAACGATGACGTTGACGGCCTCGGCAATCAGCGCGCGCGGCGGCTGGCTGGAGGCTTCGAGCGTGAGCTGTTCCAGGCGCAGCAGCGCGCCGTAGGCGGAATTGGCGTGCAGCGTGGCGATGCCGCCCGGATGGCCGGTGCCCCAGGCTTTGAGCAGATCCAGCGCTTCAGCACCGCGCACTTCGCCCACGATGATGCGATCGGGCCGCTGGCGTAGCGTCGAGCGCACCAGATCGGCCATTGATGCCGCGCCCGGCAACGTACAAAGCTGCACGCGGTCCTCGTTGCGGCATTGCAATTCCACGGTATCTTCGAGAATCAGGATGCGGTCGCCGCCATCGGCGATTTCGTCGAGCAACGCGTTGGCAAATGTAGTCTTGCCCGAGCTGGTGCCACCGGCGATGACGATGTTCAAGCGATCGCGCACGGCCCCGCGCAAGAAGACCGCGTGTCCGGTCTGCAAAATATCGTCACGCACGTAGTCGTCCAACGTGAACACCCCCACCGCATGCTTGCGGATGCTGAAGGACGGCGCGTAGACCACCGGCGGCAACACCCCCTCGAACCGTTCGCCGTGTAGCGGCAAGCGCGCCGACAGGAGCGGCCGTTCACGGTGGACCTCGGCCTGTACGCATGCGGCAACTAATCGGATGATGCGTTCGGCATCGGCCGGCGAGAGCGACACACCCGTCGGCTCGCGGCCGCTACGCAGCCTATCCACCCAAATACGGCCATCCGGATTGAGCATGACTTCGCCGATGTCTGGATCATCCAGGGCTTCGATGATGGCCGGGCCGAACGCCGTGCGCAGCATCTGCACACTACGCTCGCGCGCGGCGGCTTTGCTGGCGTCGGTGTCACGCATCATCAGCTCCCTCGGCAAGCGGACCGACCGGCGAATCGGCCTGTGCGGCCAGGCTGTCGTCCGGGCCCGGTGCCAGGCCATCCAGATCGGGATAGATTTCTTCATGAACCTCGTGCACCAGACTGCGGCCGCGTTGCAAGTGGCGGGCAAGCTGGTCGATGAACTGTCCGTAGCGCAGCTTGCCCTGGGCGCGGGCGGCGTCCTGATGGGTGGCTGGCACGGGCGTCGAGATGGTCAGAAAGACACGCACATAGATCGCCACGGTCTCGATCAGGATGTTCTGGTCGCGGTCGAGCTTGTCGAACTGGCGCGAGAGTTTGTCCAAACGCCGCGCCAGCGCCGCTTCGCGCTGATCAGCGCCATCCGGCGACAGGAACGAGGCCAAGGCGGCTGCTACCAGCGAGGACTTGGAGACGCCGCGATGCGCGGCCAGATCGTCCAGCCGCCGGGCGTGGCTGGGTTCGATGAAGAGGTTCAGTCGCGTGCGCGTGGTCATAGCGGTATCCCGTCGTCTGGGTCCAGCGCCGCCAG
The DNA here is from genome assembly GCF_017356245.1 of Bordetella petrii. Classification (NCBI taxonomy): domain Bacteria; kingdom Pseudomonadati; phylum Pseudomonadota; class Betaproteobacteria; order Burkholderiales; family Alcaligenaceae; genus Bordetella; species Bordetella petrii. The sequence continues at coordinate 1,960,061 of NZ_JAFMZZ010000001.1, read as the reverse complement.
TCGTGCCGAGCGTTGCAGCCGCCGATCGGGTTCTACGGGCAACGGCGGACCGTCATCTTCTTCCATCGACGCCAGATCAGGTTCGAGCTCCAGCGGCGCGGCAGTCGGCAGCATGTCCAGTTCCGGGCGGATCTGCAAACCACCGTCCTCGTTCAGGCCCGAGGTATCGGTGTCAGACGATACGGGTAGCACGGGCGGCAGTGCGCGCCCACTCCAATCGTCGGGACGGGCGGCGGGCTTGTCGGCATAACCGTTCTCGCGTAACACGGGGGAACGCAATACCCGTCGTGTGAAATTGCCGTCTTCGTAGTAGCGCAGCTTCTTGGCCTGGATGGGCGGCTGGCCGGACAGCATCACAATCTGGTCCGTGTCCGGCAACTGCATGATCTCGCCGGGTGTGCGCAGCGGTCGGGCCGTTTCCTGCCGCGACACCATCAAATGTCCCAGCCACGGCGCGAGCCGGTGGCCCGCATAGTTGCGCTGAGCGCGCAGCTCAGTCGCCGTGCCCAACGAATCGGACACGCGCTTGGCGGTGCGCTCATCGTTCGATGAAAACACGACGCGCACGTGGCAGTTATCCAGAATCGAGTTGTTGGGGCCATACGCTTTTTCGATCTGGTTCAGGCTTTGCGCAATCAGGTACGCGCGCAGCCGATAGCCCGCCATATAGGCCAGCGCCGACTCGAAAAAGTCCAACCGGCCCAGCGCGGCGAACTCGTCCAGCATCAGCAGCAGGTCGCGCAGGCGCGCAATGCCATCGGAGCCATCCAGCGACTCGGTCAGACGGCGGCCAATCTGATTGAGCAAGAGCCTGACCAGCGGTTTGGTGCGCGAAATGTCCGACGGCGGCACGACCAAATAAAGCGATACCGGATGTTGAGCGCTGATGAGATCGGCGATGCGCCAGTCGCATCGCTCGGTCACGGTCGCCACCGTGGGGTCGCGATACAGTCCGAGGAACGACATAGCGGTACTCAACACGCCCGACCGTTCGTTCTCCGATTTGTTGAGCACTTCGCGTGCTGCCGATGCCACCACCGGATGCGGGCCATCGTCCAGATGCCGCGTGCTCAGCATGGCGCGTAAGGTTATCTCGAAGGGACGCGCCGGGTCCGACAAGAATGCCGCCACACCGCGCAGCGTCTTGTCGCGCTCGGCGTACAGCACGTGCAGAATGGTGCCGACCAGTAGTGAATGAGACGTTTTTTCCCAATGGCTACGGCGCTCCAGCATGCCCTCGGGATCAACCAGAATATCGGCGATGTTCTGCACATCGCGCACTTCATGGATGCCCTGGCGCACTTCGAGCAACGGGTTGTACGCGGCCGATTTCGGACTGGTGGGGTTGAAGTACAAACAATGCGAGAAGTGTGCACGCCAACCCGCAGTGAGCGTCCAGTTCTCGCCCTTGATGTCGTGCACCACGCACGATCCGCGCCACGTCAGCAAGGTGGGCACGACCAGGCCCACCCCTTTACCGGAACGGGTCGGTGCGATCGCCATGATGTGCTCCGGGCCATCGTGGCGCAGATAGGTCGGCGCATCGCCGCCGAGCCTGCCCAGAAACACGCCAGCAGGTTTAAGCAGCCCGGCCTTCTCTATATCGTCGCGCTCGGCCCAGCGCGCCGAACCATACGTGGTCACGCGCTTGGCCTGACGCGCGCGGTGCACCGACATCATCACAGCGGTGCCAGCACCCAGTACGCCGCCCATTGACGCGATCACGCCGCCGCGTATGAACACGTCCGGCGCATAAGCCTCGTAGGCATACCACCACATAAAGAGCTGCCAGGGGTAGTAGACCGGCAGGCTGCCTATGTACCCAGCCGGCGGGCCCAGGCGCGGCGAATAGCCGAGCGCGGCGGCCGTGTATTGCGTGCCGGCCCAGACGCATGCACCGGCTACCGTGCATACCACCACGATCTGCCCGAATAACACGCCCGTATGCGCTGCCGCTGCTTTGTCCGCCATGCCAATCCTCCCCTGATCCGGTGCCGCGCATGGCACGCGAACGCGTGCCGTACCAACACGGGACTAGTTTGGTATAGAGGCGCTGGAACACACACCCGTATGGGCGTAGTCCAGCGCAGGCAATGGGATAAAGGGCGAGCGCGCCACAGCACGGCTCACAAAGGCATATGCTTGATGTATTTGCTGCCGCGTCGCGGTATCGCGCATCGCCGCAAAATACAGAAAGGTCCGGCAAAGCGCTGCACGTTGAGAACCATCATGATGACGGTTTCGTGATAGATCAAATAACAATCGGGCCTATGAGTGATAACCCACCATACGATCAAGCGTTTTCAGTGCGTATCGGCCAATGCGTCGCCGTCAGCAGTTGTACCAAGAAAGTCACGCACCGCTTCAAAGAAGCGCCGGTCTTCCGGACGCAAACCACCGGCGTGATACAGCGCCGAGGTACAAAACGTCGCCTCGCACTGTTCGATCGGCAGGTAACGCACGTCCTTGCGCGGATTACGTGCGATCTGGGATTGTGCGATAAAGCTGATGCCAAAGCCCGCTGCCACCATCGACAGCATGCCCGGAATACTCGATGCGTATTGCGCGATATGCGGCTCCGCGATGGCTTGGGCAATGACCGCGCGCAATTGGTCACTCGCCCCATCATCATTCTCGGGATGACAGACAATCAGGCTGCATGACTTCAGCGCCTTGCGCGTAACGATCTCGGTCTGAGCCAGGGGATGCGTGGCCGGTACCACCGCCCACATCGGGTCGTACCATAGGTGTTGGATTACCAGATCCTCAACACGCACGCTGCCCATTACTATGCCCGCATCAAGCGTGCCGTCGCGCAAACCCCGAATCAGCGGGCCATATTGATGCTCAGTCACGTAGAGATCAATATCGGCAAGCCTCATGCGCATGTGAGCCAGCAAGGCATCGAGCCGGGGATGCGCCAGGCCGAGCGTCATGCCGGACAGCCCCAAGCGGATACGACGCTGCACGGCCTGCGTGACGCTGGAAGCGTTGCGTTGCAACTCGGCGTACGTATCCAACACCCGGCGCGCATCAGGCACCAGTCGGCGTCCGGCTTCAGTAATCTGCGTGCTGCGTTGCGTGCGGATAAATAGTTGCAAACCCAGTTCGGCCTCCAGGCGTTTGATCGCCAGCGACAGCAACGGCTGGGCCACGTTCAATCGTTCGGCCGCCCGGTGATAGTGTTGTTCCTCGGCCAGCACCAGAAAGCATTTGAGGTATTTCGTTCTCATTGTCTGAAATCTCCTCAGCAGGGCCCGCATCTATTCCACCGAGCACGACGATGGTGCCGCGCCTCCATGATAGAAGGTGTCGAGCCCCGATGTCGGATGTTGCATGCATTAATGCACATTGCCGGCTTCGCCGCGACTATGGCAACCCTAGTAGCCGAATGCAGCTAAAAACGGTCGTCGTCTTATTGGAGCGAGGACACTGTGCATTCGCGTTATTCAGCTTGGCAATATCCTTACATGCGAGTTAGCACCACGATTCGGACTTAGAGCCATGCCAGGAGGCCAAAGTAAGGGAGCACGCCGTGGAATCGGCATGCTTCCATTGACATTGAGCGAACTAACTATAACTATCGCTGGCGTGCCGGCAGCCTTACTGTTGCAGTCGTTGCAGCTCTTCTTGATACTCTGGGCCATTGCGCATTCGCAAGTACTCTGCTTGTGCCATTTTGTACTCACGACTGTAAATGTCAGGAGTGACCGATTTGTTCCAGAAGCGATCCATTCCGGCGCGCTTCCAGACGGCCAAGTCAGCTTTGACTTCTGCGCGCGTCAGATCATGCTCGGAGGATACATTGACTGGTGTTCGAGCGTTGGTCGACGGATTCACCTGCGCAATCGCCTGTGGGCCAACGGCAATCGTCAACATCACAAAAAGAATATTCAAAGAGTTTTTCATACGGCATTCCTCTAGGTAGGTTCATTCCATTACTCATCACCGCCATCCAATGCATGCGAATGACAGTGCATGATGGAAAGTCTACCTATCGCCCACCGCCAAAAGCCCAACGATAGGATTACTTTTTTGTCATATACGTCGGGCATGCTTCATGGCTAACCAGAGCTTCATGCAATGAACGACTAGCGCTAGTCATATCTAGACGGATACTAGCTATTCCAGTGCACCGACCAAAACCGAATAACCACATCGTGGTGGAATTGCGACAAAGGAACATCTCAACCAGAATGCGTGGAGGCCGATGTTTCGGCGACACGTCAATTGACATGGTGTGATGTTGCTCATGCAAAACAAAGACTTACGTAGTTGCTTCAAATGCCGACTCCACGGACATAACCACATAAGAACAAACATGTAATTTTTTAGTTCGCTATTTGTCGATTGCCGCTATCCAAACTGGCGATAGCTAACGTCGGCAGATCGGGCAACCTCGTCGTGAACTACGCACAAGCCCCTTATTGATCGCTTCTTCTGTCGGCCTGGCATGCAGTTCGATTCCACATAAGGAGCAATTGTGAAAAAAACTATTCTCTTGGCTGCTTCCGCAGCTACCTTCTCGGCTGCCGCCGTGCACGCCGAGACATCGGTAACCCTTTATGGCCTCATCGACACTGGTATCGGATATGCCAAGGTCGACGGTTCCTATACGAATCCCAATACGGGCGCCAAGGCTGATGTGAACGCAAGCAGGATCGGTGCCACAACTGGCCAGACTGCGGGTTCGCGTTGGGGCTTGCGTGGCAAAGAGGACCTGGGGGATGGGCTTTATGCTACGTTTCGACTCGAGTCTGGCTTCGATTCGACCAACGGCGAATCTAGCCAAGGCGGTCGCCTGTTCGGTCGTGAAGCCACTGTAGGTCTGGGAAGCGCCGATTGGGGAGAAGTGCGCCTCGGCCGCCAATACAACGTCGCCAGCCGCATGATGGGTAGCCTATTCGGTAATCAATTCGGCGGATTCACTCAATTGAATACCGGAGCTGGTCTTGGTTTCAGTGGATCGAATTGGGTTCGTTATGACAACCTGGCGTTGTATGAAAGCCCGTCGTTTGGCGGTTTTCGCCTATCGGCAGGGTACTCCTTCAATGCCAACGATCTTTCGGCGGCTCAATCTGGCTTTGCTACGGCAGACAATACTCGAGCCATCACCAGCGGTTTGAGCTACAACAATGGCCCCCTTCTTGCATTTATTGCATACGAACAGCTGAATGCCTCCAACAAACTCAGCAATGCACAGACAAGTGCCACGCCACGCTCATTTACTGTCGGCGCAGCATATGATTTTGAAGTCTTGAAGTTAATCGCTGCCTATGAACGCGCAACAGACGGTTGGTTCGCCGGAAAGGGGCTCCCGTCCGGCGCAAACATCAATGGCTTCCAAGGAACACCATCGAATGCCTTCGTTGATGGATTCAGTACGAACTCGTACCTGCTCGGTGTTGCGGTTCCGCTGGGCGGGGCCAGCAGCATGTTCGGCTCGTGGCAGCGTGTTGATCCGAACAATAGTGATCTGACCGGCGGGGATTCGACGAGCAATACGTTTGCATTGGGCTATTCCTACAAGTTGTCAAAGCGGACTAACATATACGCAGCCGGGTCGTATACGAAGAATTTCGCGTTCCAAAGCGACGCTAAAGCAACTGAAGCGATTATCGGTTTGCGACACGTATTCTAAGGTCAAGTGGAGCGGTGAGGAGTACAGCACGCCGCTCCCTTCAATGGCCGGGGCGAAGCAATTATGAGCTTCCTCCGGCCAATTTTCTCGCCATGGTTCTTAGCCGCGATCATGAGCTTCGGAGGCCAGATTGGGCTTTCGAGCCAGGCAAGCGCTTCCGTCGAAATTGGCAAGATCGGTGCGTGGCTGGGCGCACGGGGAACCGTTCAGAAAATGCCTTCTGGGCATTCAATCGGGCCGGTACTCGATCAAATAGCCCATTCCACGAATCGTGTGCAGCAACTTCGCATCGAATGGGTCATCAATCTTAGAGCGCAGTCGACGGACCGCTACTTCCACGACGTTTGTATTGCTATTGAAGTTCATATCCCATACGTGCTCGGCCAATACCAAGCGTGAGACAACTTCGCCTTGACGGCGCATAAGAATCGTCAGCAAATTGAATTCCTTGGCGGTCAAGTCGATGCGTGCGTTGCCACGCACGACGCGGCGCCTCAGTAAATCAAGTTCCAAATCTGCGACGCGAAGCACGTTCGGTCCCCGTCTGCTCTCGTTGCCGCTTCCACGGCGGCGAAGAGCCTGAACCCTTGCCTGCAATTCAGAAAGAGCAAATGGTTTCGCGAGGTAATCGTCTGCACCTTGTTCTAAGCCCCTGACTCGATCTTCCAAGCTCGTTCGTGCGGTTAGCATCATGACTGGGACAGCATCACTTTGCCGGATTCGTTGCAGGACCTCAAATCCTTCCATGTCGGGGAGATTAATGTCCAAAATAATCAAGTCGTACTGCATTTCATATGCAAGCTGTAATCCGCTTGCGCCGTCCAATGCTATATCAGCGAGGTAGCCGTTCCCTGTCAGGCTACGCCTGACAGTCTCTGCCAGCTTCCTCTCGTCATCGATAATAAGTATCTTCATCAGTAGATCTGAATAGCCCCACCATGCACCTTTTTGAGGGATTTTCGCCACACATGGGCGTTATCTGGAGGTCGAAAATTCAAAGACCATGGAGCAAGCGATCACAACGCACTGGGGTTCGTACTTGCACTATTGATCAACAGAGAAGACTTTAGCTGCCTAGCTACGTCAATAAGCGGACAAACGTATTACGAATATGAAAAGTAGTGCAGCGAAAAATGTAATGTCCCTGCAATGTTGTAGGTGAAAAGGGTCGCTAGGCATCCATCGATCTGCTTCCGTCTATGCTGAAACCAATAGTTGTCGAGATATGGTCGGAACTCGCATAGGTCTGCCCTCCATGCATTCGAGCTATCGCAGCTACAATGGCCAAGCCGAGTCCATGATGCATAGCGTTGCTGGCCCGGGACGAGTCCAGCCGATAGAAGCGGTGAAAGAGGCGAGGCAAATGCTCTGTACTGATTGGATCACCGATATTTCTTACAGTGACCCCCATTTGTCCTTCGTCCCTCTCCTCGATGCGAACCTGAATTTGGGTATCTGGGAGGGCAAAGCGCACCGCGTTGGAGACAAGATTCGAAACCGCCCGCTGGAATAGCGTTCTGTCGACAGCCGCAGACTTGTCTCCGACAACCATGAAAGATACTTTTGCCTCAAAAGCTTCTGCTTCATGATAAGCGAGTACTTCGTATACGAGCTCGCGCAGGTTGCACACCCGAGTTGTGCGCGCGGCTGCGCCACGATCCGCCTGTGATAGAAAGAGCATATCGTTAACGATACCCGACATGCGCTGTAACTCTTCCAAGTTTGAGCCCAAAGTCTCTTGAAGCCCGGTCCGTGACATCCGCGTTGATAACGCCAACTCCGTTTCGCCAATCAGTGTTGCCAACGGGGTACGTAGCTCGTGAGCCACATCCGCATTGAAGCCTTCCATTTGGACATACGCTCGCTCAACACGCTGTAGTACTTGGTTGAACTGCCGCACTAGCGGCTGCAGTTCTTCGGCAAGACCGCTTTCATCAAGACGCTCACCAATTCTGTGTGGCGATAGCATCTCAGCTTGCCGCCCAACATCATGAAGCGGAAACAAGGCTCGGCGAACCAGTACATCTCCAATCATCGAGACAAGCAACGCGCCGCCAAGCGCGCAGGCGAATAGGGTCCACGCCAGTATGGTTAGGAGTTGTATGTCGGGTGATATGTCTAACAGGAGCTCTGCCTCCATTTGCACTCCAGGCTGCTGAGGCATGGTAAGCGTGAAGGTCGTCTGCTTAATATCTCTGGGACTCAATGCCGGCTCATGCTCACCATAGGTCATGAGCTTGCCATTGATTTTCAGCCGAAGACTAAATTCAGATTTGCCATAGAAAAAATCCGTTAATTTGTGCTCCAAATGGGAGAAATCACCAAAAGAAGCAAACTCGTCTACTAGGTGAACGATTACCCCCTTCTTTTGCTCAAGCAAGGTCTCCTGCCGAGCCAAAAGGTTTAGGTACACGGAACCATATACAACTATGCATACCAGACCTAAGGCGGCAAATGTTTGAAGCACCAGCCACCACGATAGCCATCGTCTTAACGATCTTCTAGGACGAATCGCCATCAAATTTCCCGTGGTTCAAGTACGTATCCCATACCGCGTACTGTATGGAGGAGTTTTGTTGGAAAAGGGTCATCAACCTTGCCGCGCAGTCGGCGTACTGCCACTTCGACTACATTCGTATTACTGTTGAAGTTAATGTCCCACACTTGCTCCGCCAGGTCCAAGCGTGACAAGACTTGGCCCTGTTTCTTCATTAACAGTGCCAGCAAGGTGAACTCCTTGGCCGTGAGATCAAGGCGCACGCCTCCACGCGACGCCCTGCGGCGTAACAGATCGAGCTCCAGATCGCCGACCTTTAGCACATTTTGGCGGTTCGGCTCGATAACTGAGTTACTCTGGCGTCGACTCAGCGCAAGCACGCGTGCCAATAATTCTGAAAGCGCGAAAGGTTTTACCAGGTAGTCGTCAGCACCATCTTGCAGCCCTCGAACACGATCCTCCAGCTTGTCGCGTGCGGTAAGCATCAGGATAGGGACCCGATCGCCTTTTCGCAATTCCGCCAATACCGAAAAGCCATCTCGTCCAGGCAACATTACGTCTAGAAGAATCAAGTCGTACTGCGTCTCCTGGGCTAGATGAAGTCCGCTAATACCATCCATTGCAATATCGACGACGTAGTTATGTTCGGAAAGCGCGCGCTTGAGATATTCCGCGAGCTTTCGCTCGTCCTCAATGACCAATATTTTCAATTTTCCCACCCTTGATTCCGGAGGTGCTAATTACAAAAAATAAGGATTTGCCTGCAATAGCTGGCATTTTACGAACATATTGACGTCAAATGACGAACAACCAAATTACTAATCAGTAATTAGATGGTCTTCGGCCTGAATAGTTTGCAAATTTGTCATCTTGGCGTCGCTATTTTGTCGGGACCACTTCGATACAGTACCAGCCATCTATATTTTCGTCGGTAGCGGCGTCGCTACTACGTGCCAATATTGCGTCGCCAAGGCGTTCTTCAAGGTTCAAAAATGCGTTTGCCACGTCTACCGTTCCTCATAGCAGGCGTATGTCTCTATGCCCTGTCGGCCTCGGTCTTGGCATCTAGTGCTGATCCAGGCGCAGCGACTAATTCCAATGACGTCATCACGTTGCAAGAAGCGATCGACAAGGCATTGACGCGGAATCCGATGTTATCTGCCGCACGGAATGAAGCTCGGGCAGCCGACGGCCTCATTACCCAAGCGGGAGTAATGCCCAATCCGAGTTTGGACGTGAACGTAGAGGACCAACGACGAGCTACACGAACGACCACAACGATGCTCAACGTACCGATCGAACTGGGAGGAAAACGCGGAGCTCGACAACAGGCTGCTCGATTGGCAGGAGATATATCTCAATTGGATTTAGAGGCCACACGCTCTAGCTTGCGTGCATCGGTGTCGGCAGCATTCTTCGAAGTGGCAATTGCCCAGGAAAATGTACGCGTAGCGCGCGAGACCAGAGACATTGCGCAAGGTGCGCTACGTGTCGCTACTGCTCGGGTTGAGTCCGGAAAAGCGGTTCCCCTGGAAAAGACGCGGGCTGAAGTCGAGCTAAGTAATAGCGGTTTAGCGGAACAAGCCGCATTGAATACATTGGCAAATGCTCGGCGCGCTCTTGCGCTCACTTGGGGTGAGAGTCAACCCGATTTCGAGGGTGTTGCAGCCAGTCTGGAATCCCTGCCACCCCGGCCTTCATTAGACGAGTTAAAGGCATCGCTCGATAAATCTCCCCTTTTAGCGTCGGGACGCACCGCTCTGGAACTCAGTCGAGCCGAACTCGAAGTAGAAAAAAGCAAGCGCTATCCTGACATCACTGTCAGCGTAGGGGTTGCTCGCGACAATGAAATGGGGCGTAATCGCGGGCAGCTTGGCATTTCCATTCCTTTGCCGCTCTTCGATCGCAATCAGGGCAACGTTTATGCGGCATCCATGCGCTCATATAAAGCTCAAGATGTATATCGTGATCTCGAGGCACGTCTAAATTCATCGTTGATTCAAGCCGCATCAAAATACGATCTAGCTGCTTCCTCTGCGCAGCAATATCGAAATGCAGTACTACCAGGGGCGCAAAGGGCATATGAAGCTGCACGAAAAGGGTTTGCAGCCGGGAAAATGAGCTATCTGGAAGTTCTCGATGCACAGCGCGCACTTACCCAGGGAAACATATCCTACCTAACCGCCCTCAGTGAAGCGTTCCTCGCCCGGGCGGAAATAGATCGCCTCATTGGCTACTAAGTGCAGCGCCTCATATGTATCGCCACCCTGATTTTTCGTTTCCAAAATATGCCGTGGCGATGTCATTCGCCACGAGGTCGCCGCAGTTGCCTGTTCTTCTCGATAACGAGCAAGGAATAAGGTCGACGTGCATGCTGATGAATAAAGCAATGAACAGAAGGCGCTTTTTAACTCCAGCGCCGATTTTGTATGAACACACAACTCAAGGTTGCATAACTGCATCGGAGACCGGAAATGAATCCATATGACAAGCGCCTGATCGGAAGCGTTGTTGGCGCTGTCCTGCTCGCCGGTATCAGCGGCTTTGGTATTGCGCGCTACACAGCTCCTTCGGCAGGTATCGTAAGCAGCTCTCAGGAAGCCAGCCTCGTCGAGCCCGCACAGCCTGATAGCCTCACGATGAGCATCGATGCAATTCGCGAGGCAGGGATCACGACTGAAGTCTTGCAGCCCGGTGGACTGGATGCCGAAATCGGGGCGCAAGCCGTCGTCTCACCGCAGCCAGGAGGGGAAGCGATCGTCACGGCCAGAGCAAGTGGGGCGGTCACGCAAGTCTTCAAGCGGCTAGGAGATCCGGTCCAAGCTGGTGAAGTGCTAGCGGTAGTTGCCAGCCGCGATGCGGCACAGTTAGCTGCTGCAAGAACGGCCGCATACGCACGAGCTGAACTCGCAAGGAAGGAGTTGGCACGTGAACAATATCTATACAAGCAGCAAGTCTCCGCACGAGTCGACCTGGAGCGGGCACAGGCAGAAGCTCAAGCCGCTGCGGCCGATGCCCGTCGAGCCAAAGTTGAGGCCGAGGTCGCCAATGTTACCAAAGACGGTCAAGGTGTAGCCGTTTCCAGCCCGATTAGTGGCCGAATCACTACGCAGAGCTTGAGCTTAGGTGCTTTCGTTCAACCTGAAACTGAGCTCTTCAGAATCGCCGATCCTAAGCAGATCCAAGTGGAAGCAGCCATACTTCCTAGCGACATCTTCCGCATTGCGCCTGGGGACCGTGCCATTGTGGAATTACCAGGAGGCGGCACTCTAGAAGCGAAAGTTGGATCAGTTACTCCATCCCTCAATACTGCAACGCGGCAGGCAACTGCTGTCATCGACGTCGAGGCGGGCTCGCTCCAGCCAGGACTCGCTGTCCGAGTACGGATATTCCCGCAGAAAACTGAAGCTTCTGGCGTGATCGTCGTTCCTGAGGAGGCGATCCAAACGTTAGACGGCAAAGACACGGTTTTTGTACGAACTGCAGACGGCTTCAAGGCACGCTTTATCACCATTGGCCAGCGCAGCGCTGGGCGTGTCGAAGTCGTAAAAGGCCTCTCCCCAGGCGAGACGATTGTTACCGGCCAGGCATTCCTGCTCAAAGCTGAGCTTGGCAAGGGCGCAGGCGAGGAGGAATAAGCATGATTGCACGTCTCATGGCTTTGTCCGTCCGTGCGCGCTGGGCGGTGCTTTTCCTCTTCCTCGCAATTGGAGCCCTTGGAGTCTGGCAGCTCACCAAACTGCCTATTGATGCCGTGCCAGACATTACCAACAATCAGGTACAGATAAACACAGTCGATCCTAGATTGTCGCCAGTGGAGATTGAAAAGCTCGTTACTTATCCGGTCGAAATTTCGCTTGCCGGCATTCCTGGCTTGGAATCCACTCGCTCCATATCACGCAACGGCTTTAGCCAAGTCACTGCGATCTTTACTGACAAAACCGACCTATATTTTGCTCGCCAGCAGGTGGGCGAGCGGCTGATCAAAGCACAGGAAAGTTTGCCAGATGGAGTACAGCCACAGATTGGACCTGTCACCACCGGACTTGGCGAGGTGCTGTTGTATACGGTTGGATATACCTATCCAGACGGAGAAGGAGCGCAGAAGGTCGCGGGTGAGCCCGGCTGGCAGCCAGATGGTAGTTATCTGACTCCTGAAGGCGATCGGATGGTCGATGAGGTCGCCAAAGCTGGGTATCTTCGTACCGTACAAGACTGGATCGTTGCCCCGCAACTCAAGGCGCTTCCGGGCGTTGCTGGTGTTGACTCCATTGGGGGTTATGCGAAGACATTTGTTGTCGAACCCAACCCTACAAAGCTCGCGAGCTATGGCATTTCCTACAGCGAATTGGGTGAAGCGCTGGAACGGGCGAATATCGCAGTAGGTGCCAACTACTATAACCGTGGTGGTGAGGCGTATCTTGTGCGGGTCGATGCGCGTGTCGGCTCGGTCGATGAAATTCGCAATGCCGTTGCTGCTACGCGTGGGGGAGTGCCTATCACTGTCGGTCAAATCGCCGACGTAAAGATCGGTGGAGATCTGCGTACTGGCGCGGGAAGTATGAATGGCGAAGAAGCCGTCATTGGTACAGTCCTTATGCTCATCGGTGAGAACAGTCGAGTCGTAGCAGAGGATGTATCCGCCAAACTCGACCAAATTGCGACCAGTTTGCCGCCAGGCATTCAGGTAAAAACGGTGTTGGACAGAGCAAAATTGGTAAATGCGACTGTCTCCACTGTCGAGCGTAACTTGACTGAAGGAGCGATACTCGTCGCAGCCTCCTTATTTCTGTTGCTCGGCAATTGGCGCGCAGCGCTGATCGCGGTACTCGTAATTCCGTTCTCGTTTCTGATGATGGCAATGGGGATGAACGCTTTTAAAGTTCCGGGCAACCTCATGAGTCTCGGTGCGCTCGACTTTGGCCTTATTGTCGACGGCTCAGTCATAATCATTGAAAATTGCTTAGCCCGACTCGCCCATCGACAACAGCATGAAGGCAGGTTGCTGTTCCTTCGAGAGCGCCTGGAAGAGACAATGCGTGCCGCACAGGAAATGATTAAGCCGACTGTATTTGGTCAGGTGATCATTCTCCTTACTTTTGCCCCGCTCCTTATGTTCACAGGGGTCGAAGGCAAGACATTCTCGCCCATGGCGATCACCATCATGCTGGCCCTGGTCGCGGCATTCATTCTGGCGATCACGCTTGTTCCGGCGCTTGTTGCAATTCTGATTCGTGGTCGGGTTGCAGAAAAGGAAGTCTGGCTTATTGCAAAGTCGAAAGAGCGATACTTACCTTTTCTCGACAAGGCGATCGCACGGCCATGGCCATTCATCTTTGCGGGACTGGTCTTCTTTCTCGCCGCAATTCCAGCGTTCGGGCTGCTCGGATCAGAGTTCATACCGAAGCTGGACGAGAAAAATCTGGCGGTGGCTTCAACTCGGGTTCCTTCTGTCAGCTTAGAACAGTCGCTCGCGATGCAACTCAAGGTCGAGGATGCGATTAAAAAACTGCCGGAGGTCGAGTTGATGTTTTCCAAGACCGGGACTGCAGAGGTCGCCACAGACCCTATGCCGCCGAACGTGTCCGATGGATTCGTCATTCTCAAGCCGCAAGAAGAATGGCCGGACGGCGTGACTACCAAAGCGCAGGTTATTGAGCGCGTTGAGAAAGCTGCAGGTACTCAACTCGGCAATCTGTACGAGGTAAGTCAACCCATCGAGCTGCGCTTCAATGAATTGATTGCAGGTGTACGCGGCGATGTCGCCATCAAGCTTTATGGCGATGATCTCGAGAAAATGCAGCAAACTGCGAACGAAATGGTCCGCGTACTCCAGGACATCCCCGGGGCGGGCAGTGTCAAGGCCGACCAAGTGGGTGGGGCGCCAACACTCGATGTAAAACTAAACCGCGCAGAGATTGCACGCTATGGGCTTACCGTCCAAGACGTTGCAGACACTATTGCCGCGGCACTGGGAGGACGTCCATCGGGGCTTCTATACGAGGGAGATCGGCGATTCGACATCACTGTCCGTGTGCCCGAAGCAACCCGCATGAACCTTGATGCCATTCGAGCACTGCCCATACTACTACCCGAGATGGAAGGACAGTTGCGGCGTCAAGTTCCGCTTGCCCGAGTCGCGCAAATTCGATTAACGGAGGGACTAAACGAAATTAGGCGCGAGAATGGTAAACGGCGTGTAGTGGTGCAAGTCAACCTGGATGGTCGCGATGCCGGCTCCTTCGTAGAAGAGGCGCAAGCAAAGATTGCTCAAGTGCAACTTCCGGCTGGCTACTATCTGGAATGGGGTGGTCAGTTTGAAAGCCTGCAGGCAGCATCACAACGGCTTTCGATTGTCGTGCCGATATGCTTTCTTGCGATATTCGTGCTTCTGTTTATGGCATTAGGTGGATTCGGACGCGCACTTTCTGTGTTCCTCGCCGTTCCGTTAGGCCTCGCAGGAGGGGTCTTCACGTTGGCTATGACAGGGATAAATTTCTCGGTTTCGGCCGCAGTCGGTTTCATCTGCCTGGCGGGGGTAGCGGTGTTGAATGGTTTGGTGGTCATGACCGCAATCCGTGCACATACCGAAGCAGGCTTGCCACTGTCCGAAGCCATCCGGGAAGGGATGAAGGAAAAGATGAGGGCAGTTGTGATGACCGGCTTTGTGCCCGCCATTGGTTTTGTGCCAATGGCACTAGCGCTGGGTACAGGCGCAGAAGTGCAAAAGCCACTCGCGACGACGGTCATTGGAGGATTGATCGCGGCAACGATATTAACGCTGCTAGTCCTGCCTGCGATTGCTAAGGTAGTGCTGGAGCCGAAGGAGAAACGGAAGAGCGATATCCCTGAAGGAGCGCTCAAGAGTGAAACTCCCATTGAAGGAGACATACAGTGACCGAACAAACAATGAAACTTCTACGCATCTATACCGATGAGTCTGCATACGTCGGTGACCGTCGCGTATTCGAGTATGTAGCAACTGCCGCCCGCGACAGCGGCCTGGCAGGGGTGACAGTCTTGGAAGCGCTATTGGGATTTGGCCATGCGGCACAGCTCCATCGTAAACATGTTCTAGAAAACGATCGCGCAGTCGTCATTGAAATAGTGGATAGTGACATCAAACTTCGGGCCTTTGCGATATCGCTCGAACAAGTGACCGATATTGGTCTTATGACGCTTGAGGCTGTTGAGGTGGTTGGGGGAAAATCGCGACAACGGCTTCCATAAGGTCACATGGTTTCCCGACACACGGCTCATAAGTGTTTTTGAGTTGGGTGTATGTGATCGGTGTCTGCTTCTTGAACATAGGTTTCTCGTTTCTTGAAACTGACCAAAATGTAATGTAGTCGTCTGCGTGTTGTCGTGGGTCAGCGGCTAGAGTGATGCATCGTATTACTAGGTCGATTTCATGCACGCTCTAGCTGCCTACCAACCACCCGTGAAACCAGTCGCCTCGGCAGCTCAAAGTGACTGCCTTTCCATCATTATTCCTTTCTTTAATGAGCAAGAAGTTCTTCCCCTGTGTCTGAATCGATTGCAACCTTTGCTGCAAAGCCAGGGGTACCCATACGAAATCATCTTCGTCGATGACGGTAGCACTGACGATAGCGTCGCGTTTCTCCGCGCAGTGGCCCGGCAAAATTCCGCAGTGCGCATTGTGTGCCTGAGCCGCAACTTCGGCAAAGAAGCCGCGATGTCGGCTGGTTTGGTGCATGCTCGTGGTGCCGCAGTGATCGTGTTGGACGCCGACCTACAAGATCCCCCTGAACTGATTCCGGCCATGGTTGCTGCTTGGCGAGCTGGCGCCGACGTAGTATGCATGCGTCGTCGATCTCGACAAGGAGAAGGATGGGCCAAAAAGCTCTCGGCATACGCCTTCTATCGCCTACTTAGCCGTCTTAGCCATTCAAAAATTCCGGCCGATACTGGTGATTTCCGATTGATGAGTCGGCGTACTGTCAATGCCATGCTTAGGCTTCCAGAGCGATGCCGATATATGAAAGGTCTATATGCATGGGTGGGCATGCCAACGACCGTCATCGACTACGATCGAGCACCTCGAGCGGCCGGTACCACCAAATGGAATTACTTTGCCCTGTTTGGCTTGGCGATGGAGGGTATCACCTCGTTTTCGACGACACCGCTGCGTTGGGCCACTGCAATCGGCGCCGTAATTGCATTGCTCGGGGGGGGATTTGGTCTTGCGATAGTGCTCAAGACACTGATTTTTGGCGACTCAGTGCCCGGTTATCCGTCCCTAATGGCGATGATCACATTACTTAGCGGCATTCAGTTGCTGACTATCGGCCTGTTGGGCGAATATCTGGGAAAAACATACATGGAATCAAAACAACGTCCCGTCTATCTTGTACGGGAGATCATCGAATCAACCGAAGCGCCTGTACCTGGAGATTCGTCGGCGGAGCAAGTCGGTGAGAATAAGTAGTAAGTCTCTCTTAATTGCCGTCGTGGTTGTATTGGGGGTCCGTTTGTTTGCCATGGCAACGCTTCCACTGATTGACACGTCAGAGCCGCGCTATGCAGAGATTGCGAGGATAATGGCCGTCTCGGGAGACTGGGTCACCCCCTGGTTTGAACCGGGGGAGCCCTTTTGGGGAAAACCTCCTCTAGCCTTTTGGGCTCAGGCCCTGAGCATCAAATTACTCGGATTGAGCGAGTTCGCGGTACGCCTACCGTCCTTGCTAGTCATGCTACTGGTTGCGCGCCTCGTCTATGTGGCTGCACGAAGAGTCTTCGGCTTGCAGCAGGCGCGATGGGCTGTGCTAATGCTGGCTGCGATGCTTCTGCCATTTGTGAGCGCCGGCGCCGTTCTCACGGACCCGTTTCTCACTTTGGGCGTGACACTATCGATGCTTGCACTAATGGTGGCTCCCTTTTGCCCCACTGCATTCTGGCGCTATGGATTCTTCATTGGTCTTTCGATCGGTCTGTTGGCCAAAGGCCCGCTTGCTCTGGTATTGATTGGAGGCGCGAGTTTGGCTTGGGCGTTATGGGCGCGTGAAGGCCGAAAGGCATTAAAGGCTCTACCGTGGTCGGTAGGGCTTGCATTGATGCTCGCTATTTCACTGCCATGGTATGTCATCGCAGAACTCAAGACGCCTGGATTTCTGAAGTACTTCCTCGTGGGCGAGCATTTCCTTCGCTTCGTCGACGCGGGTTGGGCAGGTGATCGATACGGCACCGCCCACGCTCGCGCATGGGGAGCAATTTGGTTAGATTGGATTGCGGCTTCAGCACCGTGGAGTCTGTTGCTCGTGACCGGCCTACTGGTGCTGCCACTGAAATCCAGTCTACGCCAGGCTGCTCAAGCCGCTCTACGTGAACCCATAGTCAAGCTACTAGTGTCGTGGGCATTAGTAGCCCCGGTCCTTTTTACTTTTTCCGGCAACATCTTATGGACATATGTCTTGCCAAGCCTGCCGCCGCTGGCTCTAGGCCTTGGCTGTTGGCTCTCAAGTGTAGAACTGACCCGGAACCAGAGACTTGCGAACTCTTTCGTATTCGCAGCGTCGCTGCTTGTCCCCATCGCTGCTGTTGTGATCGGCACACTAGGTATTCTCGACGAACCACGCTTCAAGACAGAGAAGGGCCTCGTCGCAATGGTTGAGAAGCTGCAGCAGCCCGGCGACACGCTCTATTTTGTAGGCTCGAGACCTTTCTCTGCGCGATATTACTCGCAAGGCAAAGCGAAATTGCTTCCCTGGCAAGCATCCACTTTGCCGCCATTTAGCCCATCCGGTCGGTTGTGGGTGGCAGTTTCCCGTGATAAATCCTGGCCGCTACTGGCCTCACCTGGAGTTGTTGCAAAATCTCGATATTCCAGTCGGCGCTTTGTCCTCTATGAGCTGCGTAAAACAGCCAGTCGATAAAGTCGTTTGCTCGGGTGTCGGTGCACAGAGACGAGGGATACAGTAGGAGTGAGGGTCAACCGCCAGAGCGACATCTAAATGCCCACAACCGGCTAGCGAGGAATGTGGCGAAAGCCAAGCCTAAGAGAACCAAACCGAGCATAAGCTCGTAGCTTTGCCTCGTATTGCTCAGCAGCCAGGCGTACACAACCTCGTTGAACAAAAATCCGCATGTCGATACGAGAAAGAAGCGTCGTAGCGCTATCGTCCAACGCGCGCTTAAATGGCGAAAAGTGAGCAAATAATGTCCCATAAAAGACACTATGAATGCGATGAACCATCCGGCGATGTTCGCAACCAACGGGCGTATGCACAACCACTCAACGCACATCACCACGGCCAACCAATGTGTCGTGGTAGCTCCGACGCCCACCAAAACGAACCAGCGTGCTTCCATCATCAAGAGCTTCATGGCCGCCTCGTTAGTGCTGAGCAAGGTGAAGAACGATGTTGGAAGCGTGTTGTGTTTTGCGGCGACGACTTCGGCATGAGTTCTGGTATTGATGCAGGCATACTTCAACTAATAAAACTAGATCGTCTCAGCGCAATTAGCTGCTTGGTACACGGGCCCACGTTTGTCGTCAATGGGCGACGGCTGAATGATGCTGATCTTGATGTTGGCCTTCATCTGAATCTCACCGCAGCATTTGGAGGAACGAGTCAACCGAACGTATTGGCACTACGCACACTTATAGGCCGTGTCTATTCTGGTCGTCTTGAGAGAGCATGGGTCGACAACCAGCTCCTGCGTCAATTTGATACTTTTGAGAAGACACTGGGACGGCCTCCAGACTATATCGATGGCCATCAACATGTTCATCAGTTGCCCGGCGTCCTACCACGATTGCTTTGCATATTGCGCGAACGCTACCGTGGGCGCCGGAAGCCCTGGCTGCGATATACCGCTCCCGGACTGTTGACGGGAATCCCTATTCTCGATTCCGCCAAAGCCCACTTAATTGGAGCTCTGGGCGCGGACGAGGTGGCGCGGGCCGCTCGATGCGAAGGTTGGCCTATCAATCGGCGTATGCTTGGAATCTACAGATTTCAAGGAGGCGAACGTCGTTATGCTAGGCTATTGCATCATTGGTTGAACAATGCGCGAGATGGCGATCTTTTGATTTGCCATCCTGGCTTACCGATTGCGGACGATATGTCGGCAGCCCAACGCCTGGCCGAGTATGAGGTATTGGCACGTCCGGAACTGGGCGACTGGATGCGTTTGAGCGGGGTGAGAATAGCAAAGCGGCCGATTCGTTAATGGAGCTGAGTCTATGGACCCCATTCTTCTGCCTACGGGGTTCTTGTTATCTACTCTCTCGAGATCGTTAGATTCGTCATGGCGGAGTACAGTGGCGCACGGTATCTAAATCGTCGGTGATATCTGTCACCGAATATCTTGATATTATTTCGTGCCATAGCCATTATTCCTTCGGATATCTGTTTTGACATCGCGCAATATGTCAACGCCACCCTTGATGGCGATTAACGTTGTCGCCAGCCCAACTAGAAGATCAGGCCAGTTGCTGTTCAGCCAAAAGACCAGTACGCCAGACAACAAAATTCCACCATTAGATATAAAATCGTTAAGGCTGAATGTCGTTGCCGCTCGCAAATTGACATCAGGATTCTCCAGCCGATGCAGAAGACGCAAGCAATAGAAATTGACTCCTCCGCCAACAAGCGACATGATCATCATTGTCGGCCCGATTGGCTCGCTACCCTGAAAATAGCGGCGTCCCACATCCAGCAATATCCCTACAGCAAAAACAAGTAACATCACGCCCGATGCCATCGCCGCGCGCTGCTTCCACAAGCTCCCGCGGCTCAACGCTATCAGCCCGAGAGCGTAGACGGCTGTGTCAGAAAGGTTGTCGACACCGTTCGCAATCAACGCACTTGAATCCGCGGTTACCCCGCTTATGAAAAACGCCGCCGCAATAGCTGCGTTGAGAATCAGCACGATCCATAACGTTCGACGCTCGTCGGTTGATGGCTGTTCAGTCGAGGCGCTCATTCGAATGAAGTTGAGAAAGTTAACGGAAAGGAAGAAAGATTGTAATGCTCCCTGTGCTGGCGACAACAGCTAGCAAAAAAATATGCCACCGAAGTGGCATGCAATTGCGAGATACTCAGTCTGCGAAAGGCAGTTCGTATCAAGCGCGGTAGGAGCCTCATTGTGTCCGACGTTGTAGTTCCTGCTGATACTCCGTGCCATTTCGCATCCGTTGATATTCGGCCTGAGCCATTCGGTATTCCCGGCTGAATGTGTTTGGAGTCTGATTCCCTCGCCAGAACTTGTCCATGCCAGCTCGCTTCCAGATAGCCAAATCGGCCTGCACCTCTGCACGGGAGAGTTCTGCATCTTGTGCGAATGCGGATTTCTCCGACGTCGATGCTGAACCTGCGATGGCCGATTGCATAGAAATCAACGCCAGTCCCAGGGGTAGATACTTCAAAAAATTCTTCACGAGAAACTCCTTACGTTCCGACTCAAGCAGAGCATTTAAGCGCGGCAAGATGTCTTTCAAAAATCAAATAGCTGTACAACAAATTCTATTGGATCGACCCTTGCTAAATGCCAACAACGAGATTACGTTTTAGTCTGCAATCTGCAGGCCTGGAAGCTTGGTTCACGCAGCCGTTGAGAAGCGCGAAGAGATAATCCGTGACACTGTCAAGAAGAACGTTCGTGCGTACTTTCAATAGGATTCACCATGCATGTGCGAAGAAAAACCGCGCATACTGTGTACGCAGTATGCGCGGTGCGAAACACCTCATCCCTTCGCGGAGGATAGAGGTCACGCTCAGTATGACTGCAGTGACACACTCTAGCTGCTGCGTTGTCGGCAGGTTACTAGAATGCTTGCAAGCCCTGTCGCACTCCATTGGCAGAGCGGCTACTCATCGGCTGCGTCGGTAGAACGTTTCTTATGCCGGGGAACATGATAAGCAGTGCATATTGACATCGGAATTTTATGAGACATTCTCTGTCAAAATGCGTACGATGGAATTACTTTTTTGTATTGAAATCGTCGGAATTCAACGTGCTGACACTACGGCTTTTGGTGTGATGCAGTGATCGTTGACGATGTGTGGCGACCAGCGTGATTCCACCGTATCCAGCTAGGCTAGGGCGCTAAAGAACACACGATACAGATCCAATGAATGGACATGGGAGCCGTGCGCATTTCTGACGATCACAAGAGACTGTTTGTGTGGCGTGTCTGGATCGGTACCGGCTTGTCACTAGTTGAAGAAGTTCAAGACCGATTGCTGACGACGTAGCCGCAAGCAGAAGACTTTCTATAAAAAAAGTCGAACAGCGCTATCTTGAGCCGCTGGTCTCCCTATCACCGCATAAGCGAGCAAGTTCCAACCCGTGCTGGATGGAATGAGTTTCCTACTTTGTTGCTAGGTATACATCTTGTGTGTCGGACACAAACCGTGTAAGTGAGAATTCGGAGACTGCCTTCTTTCTCGCAGCATGCCGCATGGGAATCAGGCTTTGGCGGTTCGTCAAGATGCTCGCTATGGCAAGTGAAACGGAACGCGGATTGCACGCAGGAACCACCCAGCCATCACAGTAAGGTTCCACGTTTTCCGAAAGTCCACCCGAATCACTGACGATAACGGGAACGCCCATTGCCATCATCTCGCGACAGGCGAACGATATGGTCTCGACCTCCGATGAAAGTACGAACCCGACGTCCAGTGTTGCAATGAATGGTCGAACGTCGTCGAGCAGGCCGACGAAGATTACATGGTCCATCATGCCGAGTTGTTCGACTTTGGATACTTGGTCTTCCGAGGGCGGTACGCCGGCGATCAAAATTATAATCTGATCGCGAAGATGCTTCGGCAATAATGCCGCACCCTCTACCATATCGAGCCAACGCTTGTAATCAGCCGTGCCGGCATTGCTTCCAACCACCAAACGGCCAGACCGTCGCGGCTCGATCCAGCGTTTGCGATAGTGCCTGACGTCAGAGGCGGGCGGGGGGGAGAATCGGTCAACGTCGACGCCGTTGTAAACAGTAGTAAGTCCGCATCGGTTGAATGGGCTTTGTTCCAGTTTTCGTCTACTGTGGGCGCACACGCAAATCACGCGCGTGGTACCGAAACGCGCTCGGATGAGTGTGCCTAATCGATTGACGTCTCTGTCGTTGTGCTGCGTATAGACAATTGCGGGCCGATCGACACCCATTCCTGCGACCGCCAACATGCACAGTCGATGGTCTGCGGAACCATTGACATGAACGATGTCGAATCGCTCGCTACGCAGGAATGCTCTGAAGCGGCGCGCATCGCGTACGCATTTCAGCAACCCACCTCGAAAGTCATGATTGACTACCCTAACATCGGAGAGCGACAGTAGCGTCTGATGCAGACGGCTTGTCAATGGAGCGGAAACTACGATTTCATGTGCTTCTTTCAATGCCCTCACTAAAGAGATGATGTATGTTGTGTGCCCTCCTCCGTCAGCCCTATGGAAGTTGGTGTATAGGATCTTCATGCATTCTCTTCATGCAACGCGTGGAGGGGAGTGCCAGGCGCGAATGCTGATTCAGCGCCTGAGGCTTGCTAAGCCCATTAAGGCAAATTGGACAATCAGGAGTCCGAGGTGTTGTGGGTCAGTTGGTGAGCGTAGGCGGGTAATCCAAGTCGCCATAGGAAACCAGGCCCGCAGCCTTAGCATCCTTCAGTTCTGCGAGCACCTGTGAGCGCGTCTTGCTGCTGCTGACGGGAACTTGCGGCGGGTACTGTTGCTCACCGTCAGTGATCAAGCCGGCGGCTCTAGCCTGTTGCAGTTCATCTTTCACCTGCTCACTGGTTTTGCCGCTGGTGTACACGGCGGGCGCCGGGTATTCCTGCTCTCCATACGTAACCAGACCTTTAGCTTTCGCTTCCTGCAGCTCGGCACGGACTTGGGCGCGAGTCTTGGTCTCAGCATGAACGATGCCAATCGCACCGAAAGAAATAGCTGCTGCGACAATGGCGCACGAAATGCGTTTCATATAAATCTCCTACAAGGATCTACAAGTGTGTGGTGCGACGCGTAGATGCATGGGACGATCTGCTCCCTGCAGCGCAGGAAATGGCCGCATATGCATCGACGAGATCAGAGCATCAACTATGAGAAGGGGCTATAGCGGATGCCATGTTCAGGTTCTACGTACCGACCTGAAAAAAGGGGATGAACGTCAAACCCCGAACGGGCCAATCCAGCCGGCTTCTCCATCAACCACGCGCCAACGTTCGTGTTCCTGACTGGCAGTCGTAAGGGGTTGGTGAGACGTATGGCGATTAACGGACGTCGGCGCTTGCCACGCTTGGTCGCTGTCGGTCTCTCGCCATCCGTCGCTGGCAATGGGTTGAGCTTTCCACATGGCAAGGTCTTGAAGAACCTGCTCGCGGGTGACTGAAGTCGGTGCATAATGCGTGACAAGACCAATCTCGTCGTTGGTAGTTTCGAATGTCTGCGACGCATTCGAGATTGCGGGGGCGAGCAGGCTGCCAGCGACGGCAACGGTAAGCAGTGATTTTCGATTTAGCATGAATGGTTCCGTTCGAATCAGATGACCCAATTGGGGTTGGGGCGACATCTCAAACTTTACGTGTCTGGTACTGACATGAATCGGACTAGCTGATTACATTTATGCAAGGAATAGGAGGTTCGTTATGCGAATTCTGGTCATCGAAGACGAGCGTAAGCTGGCACACTATCTGCAAAAGGGTTTGACGGAACATAACTACGTCGTGGACATCGCAAGCAACGGAGTCGACGGCCGGCACGCCGCCCTGGAGGGCAATTACGATCTCGTCGTGCTCGATGTCATGCTGCCAGGAATCGACGGATTTTGGATTCTGAAGGACTTGCGTGAAACCAAGGACACTCCCGTTCTCATGCTCACTGCGCGAGACAAAGTGGAGGATAGGGTGCGGGGCCTTGAGAACGGAGCTGACGATTATTTGGTGAAGCCGTTTGCGTTTTCTGAGTTACTGGCGCGTATCCAGGCATTGCTTCGGCGAGGCCGCGGCCAGGAATCAACGCTGCTTAAACTGGGCGATCTCGAGTTGGACCTTGCTCGGCGAAAGGCGCATCGCGCGGGTATGCGACTGGACTTGACGGCGAAGGAGTTCACGCTGCTTGCGCTTTTATTGCGCCGGCAGGGGCAAGTTCTGTCCAGAACGATGTTGGCTGAACAAGTTTGGGATATGAACTTCGATAGCGACACGAATGCGATTGAAGTCGCTGTGCGACGCTTGCGAGCTAAGATCGACGACCCTTTTGACAGGAGGCTTTTGCATACGGTACGTGGTATGGGTTATGTGTTAGAGGAACGCGGTGAATGAGGTTACTTCCAACGAATTCTATTCAGGTCCGCCTCACTCTTTTGTTAGGTTTGATTGCGCTCGTGGTGTCCACGGTGGCAGGCTGCACATTGTTCCTGGCGTTAAAGCGTGAGGTTCAACGCCAGGAGATGACGGAAGTTTCGGGAAAGCTCGAGCTTATCGACCACATGGTGGATATGCAGACGGAGCCGTCGCAGTACGATGGCTTGCGTCAGACGCTTGACGGTATTCTCGTCGGGCACACCAATCTCCGGGTGTGGATCATACGGCCCAATGGTGAAGTTTTCTACGGTGCCGAGGCACCGCAGATCACTCGAGTATTTTCCGATGGCGAAGTGTCTCTTCAAACGCAAGATGGATTGCATATGCGCGGAATGCAGGCTGCCCTTGACGGAAAGCTCTTTCCGCAAGGTCAGCTCCTTGTCGCTGTCAATGTGCGTCCCAGTGCGGAGTTCCTTTATGCCTTCGCTACAGCTTTAGTGCTGATATGCATCATTTGGATAGGTGTGACGGTGATACTGTCAGCTTGGGCGGTTCGACGATCCCTTGCCCCTATCCGTCGGCTGTCCGCCCGCGCGGCCCAGATCGGGCCTGATAATTTAAAGGTGCGGTTGCCAGAGGGTGGGATCGATCGTGAATTGAGAGAATTCACGCACACGTTCAACAAAATGTTGGCACGTGTCCAGGCTGCTTATCAGCAGATGGAGGGGTTCAACGCTGACGTAGCGCATGAATTGCGCACCCCGCTGGCCACGTTGATCAACGGGACAGAAGTTACTCTTTCTTCGGAGCGTTCCATTGAGGAATTGCGCGATGTGATGGCATCCAACCTGGAGGAGCTTCACGGCCTGAAGGCGCTCATTAACGACATGCTGTTTCTCGCGCGTGCCGATGGTGGCGAGACTGCCCGCGACCTCCGGCCCGTGATGGTTCGCGATGAGATAGATCAGGTGGTTGAATACTACGAGGCGGCTTTGGAAGAGGCCGGGGTGCGCTTAGTGGTTGATGGAAATGTGCAAGTACACGCAAACTCACGCTTGTTAAGACGAGCCATTGCAAATCTCGTGAGCAATGCGATAAAAGCTACGCCAAATGGTCAGACGATACTTGCTCGTTGCGCACAAGACGATCAGTTCGTCGAAATCAGCCTCAGGAATCCAGGGACACCGATTCACCGGGATGCGCTACCCAGAATCTTCGATAGATTCTTTCGCGCGGATGACGCTCGCAGTGGACGGGCAGACGGACACGGCTTGGGGCTCGCAATCGTTAGCGCAATTGCCCGGATGCATGGCGGTGCCGCGTTTGCGAAATCGGATAATCACGGTTCAGAAGTGGGTTTTACAATTCAACGCGATCAGGACATTACAAAAAAGTAATCTTTCTGACAGACTGTAGTTAGGGGTGGCTCGTTACAGTGGCAGCCTTTCCCAACTTCGATTGTCGAGGATGAAGATGAGCAAAGTGATCAATCGCGTTCGCCTAATTGCTGCGGTTGGTGCCGCGGTAATTTCGTTTGGTGCTCTAGCTGCGGGTTCGCACGGAAGTGAGCATGGTAGCAACCATAGCGGTGGTCACGAGACAGCTGCTCCGATTGGTAAGGCTGGCAACGCATCCAAAGTGTCTCGCACCATCGATGTCGTCATGACAGACGCCATGCGGTTCACACCGGACCGTATTGACGTTAAAGCCGGCGAAACGGTGCGTTTTAGGGTTACTAACTCGGGCAAGATCCGTCACGAAATGGTGCTGGGTACTGAGGCTGACCTGAGTGGCCATTATCAAATGATGCTGAAGGATCCAGGTATGCGCCACGAAGAGGCGAATTCCGTCTCTCTGGAGGCTGGCAAGACCGGCGAAATCGTCTGGCAATTCGATAAGGCGGGTCACGTGGCGTTCGCATGTCTTGAGCCGGGGCATTATCCCGCGGGCATGAAGGGGGCCGTTTCGGTCAAATGATGGTAATTCGGAGCCGGGCGGCCAGTGGCAGTCCGGGGAGAGAGCAAATGACAAAAGCTGTTTCGAACCAACGCCGCCAGTTTGTTCAAGGCCTGGCAGCGGGTGGATTGTTGACCGGTCTGGGGCTTTGGCGGCAACCGGCGTGGGCGCTCCCAACTCCCGAGCAGGCCAATGTACTGTCTGGCACTGAGTTTGATCTGGAAATAGGTGAATCCCCGGCCAACCTCACGGGGTCTCCCCGAATGGCAACTACCGTCAACGGCATGTTGCCCGCGCCGACCCTGCACTGGAAGGAAGGGGATACGGTAACGCTGCGCGTCACAAATCGCCTGAGCGAGGATACGTCAATTCATTGGCATGGCATCTTGTTGCCGACAGGCATGGATGGTGTCCCTGGGTTGAGCTTTCCAGGGATTCGTCCTGGCGAAACGTTTACCTACCAATTCGAAGTGCGTCAAAGCGGTACGTACTGGTATCACAGCCATTCTGGCTTCCAAGAGCAGACGGGCCTGTATGGGGCGATTGTTATTGAACCCAAGCGTCCAGATCCTGTGCGAGCTGAACGCGATTACGTCGTGCTGCTCTCCGATTGGACAGACGAAGACCCGATGAGCGTGTTCCGCAAGCTTAAGGTCATGCCCGATTATTACAACTATATCCAGCCATCCGTAGAAAACCTGATGGATGACGCAAAGAAGAGCGGGTGGAAGAATGCCCTAAACGAGCGTCTCATGTGGCAGAAAATGCGCATGAATCAGACCGACCTGGCTGACGTATCCGGTGCGACCTATACATTTCTTACCAACGGTAAGGCCCCAGCGGGAAATTGGACAGGCCTGTTTAAGCCTGGAGAACGCGTTCGCCTACGCTTCATTAATGGTTCAGCGATGACGTATTTTGACGTTCGTATCCCGGGATTAAAAATGACAGTGGTGTCTGCTGATGGCCAACCAGTCCGGCCGGTGGAAGTAGAAGAATTCCGAATTGCTGTCGCCGAGACATACGATGTCATTGTGGAGCCGAGTGAAGATCGGGCCTATACGATCTTCTCACAGGCTATGGATCGCTCTGGATTCGCGCGCGCCACGCTGGCTCCGCGTGAGGGTATGGCGGCAGAAGTGCCACCTACGGATCCGGTACAGGTCCTCACCATGATGGATATGGGAATGGCTCACGATATGTCCGGAATGGATATGGGCGGAGAGTCGGGCGGCTCAATGAAGGGGATGGATCATGGCTCAATGAGCAACGCTGATCAATCCTCGTCGGGCGCAGGCAACCAAGGCGCGATGAGCGGAATGGACCACGGCAGTATGGGCGGCATGGCGGGAATGAGTCACGGCGGGATGAATCATGGCGCTGGAGACGGGGAAGGAGGGATGGTTGAAGTCAAGCATCCCTATCCCGCAGAGAATAGTCCCGCAACGACTATGCCTCCTGATGTGGTGTCAACCAGGCTAGATGATCCTGGTGTGGGCCTACGAGGCAATGGGCGCAAGGTTTTGACCTACGCCGATCTGCATTCGATGGTCGAGCCCCCAGATAATCGACCGCCCACTCGGGAGATCGAATTGCATCTCACGGGAAATATGGAACGGTACATGTGGTCCTTCAACGGATTGAAATTCACTGAAGCGAAGCCTATTGTCCTGAAGTTTGGCGAGCGCGTGCGATTCGTCTTGGTCAATGACACGATGATGACGCACCCGATTCACTTGCATGGGATGTGGAGCGACCTCGAGTCGCCTGAGGGTAATTTTCAAGTTCGTAAGCACACGATAAGCCTCAATCCCGCGCAACGTGTCAGTTATCGCGTAAGCGCGGATGCTAGAGGGAACTGGGCGTATCACTGCCACCTGCTATATCACATGGAAGCGGGCATGTTCCGCGCCGTCGTCGTGGAGTAAGTCAAAATGGGGACGTTAAGCGTGGAACGAAAACGGCTGGCATCGGTTCTGAGCGGTGCATTCATGGGATTTGCAGCTACCGCGGCTCTGGCTCAGGCCGATGCTACGAGTATGGACCATAAGTCGATGCCGGGAATGGATCACAGCTCGATGAAGGGCATGGGCCAGGATTCAATGAAAGGCATGGATCATAGTTCGATGCCCGGTATGTCGGAAGGAGCGAAGGCGTCGCCCATGAAAGAGATGGATCATGGCTCGATGAAGGGCATGGGCCAAAATTCAATGAAAGGCATGGATCATAGTTCGATGCCGGGTATGTCGGAGGGGGCGAAGAATCAGCCTATGCAAGGAATGGACCACGGCTCCATGGATGGGATGTTGATGGGATCTTTTCAGAATGGGCCTGCAGTGGGGACGTTGCCGACAAGTGACGGTACAACCGATCACCGCTATTCAGCCTACGATATTCATCCTCACATGATGGATGACATGATTACGACCCATCTGCTTTTTGACAAACTAGGGGTGGCCTATAATCGAGATGGCGAGACCGGTCTGCAATGGGATGGTCAATTTTGGATCGGGCGTGATTTGAATAAGCTCTGGATCAAGAGTGAGGGCGATCGTGTCAATGGCAGCACCGATGGTAAACTAGAGGCTTTCTGGAGTCATACCTTTTCTCCATATTGGGACTTCCAACTAGGTGCCCGCCGCGATTTTGGTACCGGACCTAAACGCAATTGGGCGGCAATGGGCATCCAAGGTCTAGCGCCGTACAAATTTGAAACGGAGCTAACTGCCTACGTTGGTGAGGCAGGACGGACCGCATTGGCGTTGAAAGCCGAGTACGATCTGCTGCTTACCCAGCGGTTGATCTTGACGCCCGAGGTCGAGGCCAGTCTTTACGGAAAGGATGACAAAGCGCGTGGTATAGGCGCGGGCTTATCCGATGCATCGCTGTCGTTGCGGCTTCGCTACGAGATAACGCGAGAGGTAGCACCGTATATTGGCGTGTCGTTCGGCCGCAAGTTCGGTAAGACAGCCAGATACGCGAGCGAGGATGGGGAAAGCCGATCTGAACGGACGATCTTGGCTGGTGTCCGAATTTGGTTCTAGATGCTCAGCAAATTTTTCAATCAATGGAGCGTAAGGATGACGCTACTCGAATCTGAAGGCGGATATCTAAGCCGCCGTGCAATGCTGGCGGCCGTTGCGTTAATTCCCGTCGCGTCTTTAGCAAAAACGGCGGTGACGGTTGACGTATGGAAGACGTCTACATGCGGTTGTTGCAAAGACTGGGTGAAGTATCTTCAAGATAATGGTTTTCAAGTGAGCGTCCGTGACGTGACGGACACTTCAGTAGCTCGCCGTCAGAACCGAATTCCGGACGATTATGGGTCGTGCCACTCCGCCCGGGTTGAGGGATATGCCCTTGAGGGACATGTTCCAGCACGTGAGATCAGGCGGTTATTGCGTGAGCGTCCGGCCGCCGTGGGCCTGGCCGTGCCAAGTATGCCCCTCGGTTCTCCGGGGATGGACGGACCGGCCTATGGTGGCAAGCGATTCGCATATGATGTTTTTCTGATCGGGAATGCTGGCGAAGCCAGCGTGTATCAGCAATACCGCTAGAGTGGGTTTCCTACTGTGGTTTCGGAGGCGGTAAGCCAAGTGTTCGATAGCTTCGGAGAACAGGCGTATCGTTTGCCGGCGGGTTTGTTTCCAGGTCGGCGATCAACTGCTGCATTTCCTCTATTTCTTTGAGCTGTGCTCGAATAATCCCGTCTGCTAGCTTCCGGACTCGCGGATCGCGAATGCGAGCACGTTCGCTCGTCAAAATTGCGATAGAGTGATGAGGAATCATTGCTCTCATGTAAGAGATATCGTCAACTGTGGTTTGACTGCGTGCCAACCACAGTGCAATGGCGAAGGCTGCTACGTTGCTGATCACGATGGCGATGTTGGCTTTCGCGCTCCTATACATGGACCACATGAAGCCAAGCATGACGATGGCCATCACCGCACCCATTAGGATCGCCATCCATATTCGCATTTGACTGAACTCAATATGCGATAAGACGTAGACATTCAAATACATGAGCCCGTACATGATGACTGTAGCGGCAATGATCATCAGCGCAAAGCGTCCGTAACTCATCTTCATTGATTTTCTTTCGGTGTTGTCCATTGTCGACTCCCTGTTGTGCGCTGGTTGTTGCCATGCCAAGCACAGCGCCCATGCGAACGGCGCAGATTGATTTTGACTTTTGGTGTGCAGCAAATTTCGTTCCGGCTTAGTTTGGTCGCCGCACTGTCGCTACACTTTATTTGAGTATGCTTATGCGGCGTCGCGTCCGTTGCATTGGGTCAGAGTGGCGAACTATTCTGAATGCTTACGAAAGAGTAATGCCGTCGTTTGATTCGCGTCAGGGTGATCCTGTCAAAATCACTTCCAAGCATCTCTGCATTAAGAATGCACGTGCGCTATCTCAGCGTGCGGTTGCTTATTGAGTTGAAAACGGTTGTGACGTTAAATGCTTGAGACACTAGCTGCCTAAGCATTGCTTACTTAACCACCATCACACATTAAGGTAGGAAATCTATGCTTCGTTTAGACTTCATTGCAAAATTCGTTGCGCCAATCGCCGCCGGCTTGTTCGCCACCGCTGCATTTGCGCACCCTTCGCTGGTGTCGTCGACGCCCGCCGACAAATCTCAGGTCACTGCACCTGCCACTATCGATTTGAAGTTTTCCGAAACGCTCGTGTCGCAATTCTCTGCCGCTAGCTTGTCCATGACAGGCATGGCCGGTATGCCGAATCACGGTGCGATGAAGATAAGCGCCAGCGTGTCCGGTGCCAGTGATGGAAAAACCATGATTATTACACCGGCACAAGCATTGCAGCCAGGCGAGTACCGCGTGGAATGGCGCGCAGTTTCGTCGGATACGCATCCGATCACCGGTAATGTGGATTTCCAGGTGAAATAACCCATGGCTGGGGATTGGTTGACTATCGCGTTGCGCCTCGCACTCTATCTGGACGTGGCGGCGGCATTTGGCGTCGCCATGTTCGGTGTCTACGCTTTGGGGCATGACGAGCGATCTTCTGCGATCTCAAGACGTTATCGAATACTTGTTGGCGCGTTTGCAGTAATCGGCATTGCATTGTCAATGTGGGCATTGGCGCTCATGGCCAAGGTCATGTCTGGCGCGCAAAACTACGCCGAGCTGTCGACGCATGTATTCGAAATGCTCCTTACAGGTACCCATTTGGGAATCGCCTGGTGCGTTCGTATCCTAGCGCTGATGACTTGTGCAGTCATCGCAATACTCAAATTGAATCCAAGATTGCGATTTTCTGTTATGGCAGTCTCAAGCGGCGTGGGACTTGCGACACTTGCCTGGGCGGGCCACGGCGCTATGGATGATGGCGTGCGCGGATACATTCATCTCGCTTCCGACGTCATGCACCTCTGGGCGGCGGGCGCCTGGATAGGCGCTTTGGTTGCCTTCTTTATGCTTGCAGTAATCAAGCCGGGCACCGCTCACGGTTCGGTAGAACTCCTGAGCCGAGCTTCCAATGGCTTCGCACGGATTGGTACGCTGATCGTGGCAACGCTGGTCGTGAGTGGAGTCCTCAATTACTTGATGATCGCTGGACCATCTCTTAGTCCGCTTTCCTCAACGCTTTATGGCCGTCTGCTTTTAGGGAAGCTCTTGTTATTTGGAGGAATGCTCGCGCTTGCGGCGGCGAATCGGTTTAGGTTGAGTCCCGCTCTGGAAGCGTCGCTGAAAGGCGAAAATCGCACGCAGGCAGTTGTCAAACTACGGCAGAGTCTGTTCATGGAGGCAAGCTTAGCGGTTCTGATTTTCGCGGGTGTCGCATGGCTAGGCATTCTTTCTCCCAACGGAACCTAATATTTGACATGCGTTAGGGGGATGCAGACTAACGACCGGGTGGGAGGTTGTCATAAACACGCGCTATTAACGGCGCGGAGAAAGCAGGCGTAGTTTTTGCAAAAGGAGCAATCATGAACTCATATTGGCTGCCTCCCTTCAGCACGTGTTCTGTATCTGCTCTCGTTAGTTTTGCCGCAGTCCGAGCGGCGAAGTAGATGAGGCTGTTAGTAGATGGAGGAGCGTCGTGCATTTTTCAGGGGCGAGGAATATGGTGCAGGTAAGCCGCTTCGAATGCACGGTCTGCTAATCGATTGGTGCATCCGTGGAGGCGAAGGTGGGAGGAAGATCGCCACCGTCAGCAATGATGTTGTTCGTCTATGTTCGGCGCTTGATCACGCTGATTCGCTGTTTAAGGCTAACCGCCGCCGCGGCTGTATCAAGCTTGAGAGCCTGTTCATGGAATCGACGCTCGCCGTATCTTGGCAAGTATGGATTGGTTGGGAGTACTCTCTCCTGTAGCAGCGCGAGTAGCGCAATCGACTACTGGCTTTGACTTACATTGGACTCGTTAATTACCACCGACTGGAATACTCATCAGGCTATGGCATTTCTCCAATTCAATAGAAAATGGGCCGTTGCAGCCATTGGTATGACTGCCGTTGGGGGAGCATCCCTATTGTATTGGGTCAACCTTCCGTCCAGTGCGACGTTCATCGATCCCACGAACTCAGGGCATGTTATGCAGGGGAAGGCTATTTATGCGTACGCTTGCGCTGCTTGCCATGGGGCAAAGTTGCAGGGACAGCCACGTTGGCGTGAGCGCTTAGCCAATGGACGACTGCCCGCGCCGCCACACGATGATACTGGCCATACCTGGCACCATCCCGATGCAGTGCTTTTTGATCTAGTGAAAAACGGCCTGATTCCAGGACGAACCGCGCCATCGGACTATCAGAGCGACATGCCAGCATTCGGTAGTACGTTGAGCGATGAACAGATTATTGCGGTGCTCGCCTACATCAAGAGCACGTGGTCGTCCGACGTCCTGCGCATGCAGAAGGAAGTGACCGAACAGCAGCGGCCGCGGTGACGACGCTGGTCTGCAGCTCGCTTCTTCGATACTAGAAATTTGCGTACGCTTTGGACTGGGCGCCCGGACCCAGGGTGTAGACGGTGAGAGGTCCTGCCTGGTCACCGGGCATGCCCGGCGCGCCCACCGGCATGCCGGGAAGCGATAACCCCTGGCCTGCAATGTGCTCCGAGAGCATCCGCTTGACATACTTGGCAGGCACCAGGCCTTCTACTACATGGCCTTCAATCAGTGCTGTATGGCAGCCAGCAAGGCTCGCGGGGACATGGTATTTCGCCTTGATGGAGGCGAGATCACGTGTGTTGATAGTCTCCACGGCAAAGCCGTTGGCTTCCATGTATGCGGCCCATCGATCGCAGCATCCGCAGTCGGGATTTTTGTACATTTTGACAGGGATACCGGCGGCAAAGACTGAGAGCGGCAGGCCGAGCGCCACACCCAAGGCCAATTTCTTTACTGTGTGCATGATAAATGTTCCTCTTGAGGTGATTTACCGAACGTTGAAAGTCATGATTCGTCCGCAGTCGCCATATCCTACGCTTGACAGGATCTTTGTTTGCTCCGCGTGGCGCGGGTTCCGCAGTTAGACTTGCTCCTGAACGACAGAAATCGTCGCAGGTGCGAGACAGATCCCTTGATCGTTGCAGGCCTGAACCCGCATGACGAGGTGTTCGCCCGCGTCGATCTCGATTTGATGCACCGGAATGCGCGTGCCGTCATCGTAAACCATGATATCGGTTGTATCGATCTTGATTCCACTATTTTTGCCGGCCGGGTAATCAGCTTGCACTGAACGCTCCTCGCCATCGCCCACAACGAGTACGGAAGTCGGGATCAGGTTGTCTAGAGAGGCTGGGTTGGCGTTGACGTGCCAACCGTCGCCAATGTGCAGCGTAATTACTCCGTCCTGTCCCGTCTTCGTGAGTGATGCCTTGACATGATTGGCCGAATCGGCAAATTCTGTATACGTAGTGATGCCGCCCGCAGGCGAATCGAGGGAAGTCTGGAGCGTGCCAGCAATCAGGAGGGCGACGCCCGCGACGACCACGATAGCGGCAAGCATGCCTAGTCCGTATCGGGTCTGGCGATTCATGATCCGTTCTCCTGTGTCAGGGTTTTGTTCAGCGCTTGCACTAGGCTGGTGCTGGTAAAAAGACCCGAGAGCGCTTGCACTTCGCGCCCCTTGTCATCGAGCACGACGGCAAAGGGCAGGCCCACCCCACCGTGCGAGGCGAGTAGGTGTTCAAGAATCGGGGCGGGGCGAGTGAGATCCACCTGCAGTGGAACGGTTCCAGTGTGTTTCAGGGCCGCGACGACATCTCTGTCCGCATACACCGTTTTCTCCAGAACCTTGCAGTTGATGCACCACTGAGCGGTAAATTCCATTAAGACAGGCCGACCGAGCGTGGGTAGGGCCTCTACATCGGTAGCGCGCAACCGTTGCCACGCGATGGCGGTTTCTGACGACTGGCCGAGTCCAGAACCGAAGTAGCCGAGCACTACCGCTATGACACCCACCGATATTGCGGCTGTTCGGGCACTGCGCTCTGTGGCCCGCTGGAACGTGACGGCCGCCCATCCGAGTATGGCGATAAGCAGCGCTATCCATATGGGGGTACCCCACGCGGCGGGTAGCACGCTTTGTGCGTAAAAAAGTGCTGCTGCGAGCAGCAACCAGCCAAAGCTTTGCTGCACAACTGCCGTCCATGCTCCGGCACGTGGCATACGCTTGAGTAGGCTCGGTCGCAAAATGAGCACGACATAAGGTGCCGCCAGTCCCAGACCGATTGCGACAAAGATAACGAGAATGTTGGCAAGCGGTTGTGCTAGCGCAAAGACCAACACGCCGCCCAGAAGCGGCCCGGTGCAGGGAGTGGACAGTAGCGCGCTTACCAGTCCAGAGACGAAAGGTTCAAGCAGACGTCTGCCGCGCAGCGTTACCAAAGCATTGGGCAGAGGCAGGCTGCGCCCAAAGAAACTCAGAATGGCCAAGGCGGTAAGCAGAGCGCTCATGGCAATCAGGAGTGGTCGCGACTGGAAGAGCACTCCCCAACGCCACTGCAAGAGGGAGGTGGCCAATCCCAAGCTGCCAAAAAAAGCTACTGATCCGGCAGCAAAGAGTGCTGCGGAGGTCACGCGCATCGCCTGACGT
Organism: Bordetella petrii; assembly: GCF_017356245.1. Lineage (NCBI taxonomy): Bacteria > Pseudomonadati > Pseudomonadota > Betaproteobacteria > Burkholderiales > Alcaligenaceae > Bordetella > Bordetella petrii. The sequence continues at coordinate 1,924,628 of NZ_JAFMZZ010000001.1, read as the reverse complement.
TCGCCCGCTTCGCGCAACACTGCGCGTACCTTGAGCGGCACAGCGGGCAGGACACACGGAGTGAGATTGAGCAGCAGTCCGGCACCGATAGCCAACAGGGTTTGGACCAGCAACGGTGCGCTCATGCCGTAAATCTCAGACGAAGAGGCGCGAGGCTGTGGCCTCACTGCTGTGAGTGAGGCCCGTGCCTGTGGGATTCAGCATGCGATATCGGCGGGAATGCAGGAATGTGAATACGGGCGTAGTGCAATAGGCCTCCGAGCCGATGCCAGGTGACGCAAGAAGAGACCCTCTGCAGTTCGGTTTCACTCCGTGACCTCGCATCCTACTGCGAAGCCTTCGAGCCTATTTGTGCGACCGGATCTACGTCTACGTGGGGCCGGTCAGCCTCTTTTGCTTGATTTTGGCCACCCATCGCTTTCATCATGAATAGCATCGACAACGGGCAAACCAGCACCAGCAACAACGGGGCCACACCCAGTAGCGTTTCACGCATACCAGGAAGGAGTGCGTAGGCTGCGGCGATAGCCGCCACGACTCCCACGGCCACATACGCCATCGTCTTTTTGCTGCATTGCATTTTGGGTTCCTCCAAATCGGGCAAGCTAAGGTTCAATCGTTACGTTCCAGCTACTTGCCCTCAGGGACTTTGACCTGATCGGCATACTTGCTAAGAATATCCCCCATAGCCTTCATCATTGCGGCATGCATCTGCATCGAAAGCTTTTCGTTGCCAGGAGGCAACTGAGCCATCATGGGACAATTTTTCATCATCCCCATCATGTCCCCCATAGGCATGTTCTTGCCGTTGCCCTGCATGTCGTGCATGCCGGTGTTCATGTTGCCGCCATCGTGTGCGGGGGTTGCGGCGATGGCGGGCACGCCGAATGCCATGGCAGTTGACGTCACAATGCCGGCAAGAAGGGTTTTCGTGTTCATATCTGCTCCTGAAAATTAACGGTTGGCCGATAGATGAATAGACAAGAAACTGTTCGATGCGTTCAATTTTTCGGCGACCATCGATAGCGATAAAGAGGGTTTCACCTTAGGCAACGTTTCAAGCGCCCTTTAGTTAGTGGCACCAGACAAGAGGCATAGTCGTGGGCAACACCTCACCGAAGATCATTGCGGCCTTCGTGTTGCCCGATGTCCTAGCGACGCACGCGTTCATTGAAGACTCAGTTGCGTGCGGAATCCGGATTGGAGCGCAAGCGTACATACTCTGCATAGTGAGCCCGATAATCCGTTGAGGCATAGACGCTCGGATCCACTTCCGCTCGTTTTTGAAGACGTTCCATCCCCGCACGTTTCCAGAGCGCGAGATCGGCCTGAACTTGAGCACGAGTGAGCGAGGAATTTGCAACGTTCGCGGAACCGCTCGGCAAGGGATCCGCATTGGCGCCCGAAGCGGTGGCGAACAGAACAGAAGCGATGGTCACAATAGCAAGTCGATTCATGGTAATCATCCTCAATAAAGGGGTAATGCCTCGCGCATCCAGAGACACTGCCTTTTCTAAATTCGGCAAGCCGTTCGTACAAGCGGGGTATCCGATGTGCGCCTTGGGTGCCGGGATGCGTAAGAACAATTCTGACAGGGGGAGCCTGACCCCAATCCAACAGTAGTATTACTTTTTCGTCAGCTATGAAGAATTGGTTCCAAGTTTTCTGGCTCGCCCATTAGGTCACCATTTCTTAAAAAGATGCTTCACCAGCGCTGCGATGGCAAGAATAAGCACCGCGGCGATGAGCAGCAGAAAAATAACCATCAGCCACATCATCCCGCCCATCATGGCCTCTCCCATCATCTGCGCCTGAGCATTGCCAGATCGCAGTGCCAACGTAACGCACACAGAGAAGGACGTTAATGTCCTTGCGAATGTCATCATAAGCAGCACTTCCTTCTTCGACAGGCTGCCGCGAACCCATACGCACAAAGCACACAGCAGTCAATCCACACAGGCGAAGTATTAAAGAGTGACGGTGTGGCATCGGTGTGCCCTGTTACCGATGCCACATCATGGGAAGGGTTACTGCGTCGGTGTGATCTTCGTTATGACGGGCGAAGAACTCCCATTACGAAGAGAGAATTTCACTTTGTCCCCCACTTTGAGGCCCTGGAGCAGTTTTTTTTCCGCGACGGGAAAACTCATTGTCATGGCAGGCCAGTTCAAGGATTTGATTGGGCCATGCGATAGTTTGACGGTGCCAGACTGCGTGTCCAGGGCGTCGATCGCTCCGGTCCCTTCAGCACTTTGCGCGGTCGAATCCGAATTACTTGATTGGGACATTCCCATTTGCTTCATTGGCATCTGTTGCATCTGGCTCGAGGACATGCCTTGCATGCCGGCCGCCATTGCGGGTGAGGCCAGCGTGGTAAGCATGATGAGCGGAATGGTAAAACGTGGAGACTTCATTTCAGGTTCCTTTAGCGTGAGGGCTTGTTGATGCGTCCGAAGACGCGTTGACTCGACCGCGCATCAGACGATATGCGGCGGGTATGACGAACATGGAAAGCAGAGGGGCGGTGATCATTCCACCGACCATGGGCGCGGCGATACGGCTCATGATTTCTGAGCCTGCGCCGCTGCCAAGCAGAATCGGCAGCAGACCCGCCAAGATGACTGCAACTGTCATGGCCTTGGGGCGTACGCGCATTACGGCACCTTCGCGAATGGCGTCTTCAAGAACCGATGGCGTTAACGATAAGCCGCTGTCCTGGCGGGATGCGGCCGCCTGCTTCAGGTAAAAAAGCATCACCACGCCGAATTCGGCCGATACACCAGCAAGAGCGATGAATCCGATGCCTGCCGGAACGGATAAGTGATAGTTCAGGAGATACAGGAACCAGACACCACCGACCAGCGCGAAAGGAAGTGTGGCCATGATGAGAAGTGCTTCATCGAATCGTCGAAATGTCAGATAAAGCAGGACAAAAATGATCAATAGCGTAGCGGGTATCACAAGGGTCAGACGGGCCGTGGCGCGCTCCATATATTCGAACTGCCCAGAGAACGAGATGCTCATGCCCGGTTTGAGCGCTACTTGTTGTGCAACCGCATGGCGTAGGTCTGAGACCACGGAGGCCAGGTCGCGTCCTCGTACGTCGATGTAGACCCAGCCTGTCGGCCTGGCATTCTCGCTCTTGAGCATCGGCGGCCCGTTCTCGATAGCGATACGTGCAACCGTTCCCAATGTGATCTGCTGGCCATTGCTGGTAAACATGGGGAGGTTGCGAAGGCCTTCGACCGAGTCTCGTATTTCTCGGGGATAGCGGACATTGATCGGATAGCGTGCCAGGCCTTCTACGGTCTCCCCGATATTTTCTCCACCCACTGCGGCTGACACGACCGACTGCACATCGGCAATACTCAGCCCATAGCGTGCGGCGGAGATGCGATCAACTTGGACGTCGACATAACGACCTCCTGTGAGGCGTTCGGCCAAAGCGGAACTTACTCCTGGGACTGTCTTGGCGACCTGCTCGATAGCGAGCGCTACGCTCTCTATATCGGCCAAGTTGGCCGCCGCCACCTTTACACCGATAGGACTTTTTATGCCTGTAGCCAACATGTCCAGCCGGTTGCGAATAGGCGGAACCCATATGTTGGCAAGCCCGGGAACTTTGACCGCATCGTCGAGCGCTTGGATCAGCTTGTCGACGGTCATTCCTGGGCGCCATTGATCGTGTGGTTTGAGTTGGACCGTCGTCTCAAACATCTCAAGCGGAGCAGGATCCGTGGCTGTCTCGGCGCGGCCCGCCTTGCCGAATACGCTCGCCACCTCTGGTACCGTCCTGATCATCCTGTCGGTCAGCTGAAGGAGCTCGGATGCCTTCGAAGCCGACAGGCCCGGCAAAGCAGATGGCATGTAGAGTAGGTCGCCTTCGTCTAAGGGCGGCAGAAATTCACCGCCAAGGCGTGTTGCGGGCCATATCGCGGTTAGCAGGATGATCAACGCCGCAGCAAGAGTTGTGCGAGGCCTTCTCAGTACGGCATCAAGCAAAGGCCGATAGATTCGTATCAAGAATCGGTTAAGCGGATTCTTTTCCTCTGGCGGAATGCGCCCTCGAATCCAGTAACCCATTAATACTGGGACAAGTGTGACGGCCAGTCCAGCTGCACCGGCCATGGCGTAGGTTTTGGTAAACGCCAGAGGGCCAAATAAGCGACCTTCTTGCGCTTGGAGGGTAAAAACGGGGATGAACGATAGCGTAATGATCAGTAGGCTGAAGAATAGCGCCGGCCCTACTTCAGCTGCCGCGTTGGCCATTACCCGCCAGTGCGCTTCGCCCCTGAGCTCTTGTCCCAGGTGCTCGTGGCGCCATGTCTCGACGTGCTTGTGAGCGTTCTCAATCATCACGACTGCTGCATCCACCATGGCGCCAATGGCAATCGCGATGCCGCCAAGCGACATGATATTTGCGCTCACGCCTTGATAATGCATGATGATGAAGGCGGTTAGCACTCCAAGAGGCAGAGAAATAATCGCCACCAGCGCAGACCTCAAATGCCAAAGAAAGATCGCGCATACGAGAGCAACGACAATGAACTCTTCGATGAGTTTGGATGTGAGGTTTTCGATTGCGCGATCAATCAGTTTGCTGCGGTCATACGTGGGTACGATTTCCACGCCAGGCGGCAGGCTCGCCTTGAGCTCGTCCAACTTCGCCTTGACCGCGGATATGGCCTGTCGGGCGTTCTTGCCCGAGCGAAGGATCACCACGCCGCCGGCGGTTTCACCCTCGCCGTTGAGCTCGGCAATCCCGCGTCGTATTTCGGGCCCTAGCTGGATCGTGGCCACGTCGCCAAGCAGAATGGGTGTTCCGCCCGATTTGACCGCCAGAGGAATATTCCGAAAGTCTTCCAGGCTTGCGAGATATCCTGAGGCGCGTACCATGTATTCGGCCTCGGCAAGCTCCAGAACGGAGCCGCCCACTTCCTGATTTGAGGCGCGTACGGCCTGGATGACCTGATCCTGAGTCACGCCGAATGCCGCGAGTTTTATCGGATCAATCACGATCTGATATTGCTTTACCATGCCTCCGATCGACGCGACTTCAGCGACATCCGGCACACTCTTCAGTTCATATTTCAAGAACCAGTCTTGAAGTCCTCGTAGCTGTGAGAGGTCATGATTTCCGGACCGGTCGACCAACGCATATTCGTATATCCAGCCGACTCCGGTGGCGTCCGGGCCCAAAGATGGCTTTGCCGTGGCGGGCAGTCGCCCTTGAACTTGGTTCAAGTATTCGAGCACCCTGGAGCGTGCCCAGTAGAGATCAGTTCCGTCCTCGAAGATGATGTATACGAACGAGTCGCCAAAGAAGGAGTAGCCCCGTACGGTCTTGGCCCCGGGGACCGAAAGCATGGTTGTGGCCAGGGGATATGTGACCTGGTTCTCTACAATTTGAGGCGCTTGCCCGGGATACGTGGTGCGGACGATGACCTGGACGTCGGAGAGGTCTGGCAGTGCATCGATGGGCGCATTCTTGATTGCCCAGAGTCCCCAAAAGAATAGAAAGAGTGTGGCCAAGAGCACCAGGAACCGATTGTTGATAGACCACCGTATGAGTTTCTCTATCATCGAGATGCTCCCGAGGCTTGGATGGTCTGGACCACATAGCTGTCCTCTTCTTGAACGAATTGGAATGCGACTGCCTCGCCAGTCTTGATATCCCGCGTCAGCCCGGGATCGATCACTTTGAACGTCATTGTCATGGCGGGCCAGCCTATCGATGGGACGGGGCCGTGCGATATGGTTATATCTGTCGGCGTAATGGTTTTCACTGTGCCCGTCGCCTTGTGGTGGCTGGCACCGGTTGTTGGCCCGGCGGAAGGTGTTGCTGCAGCCGAGCTGTCGGTCGCCAAGCGCGCGAGTACCCCGCGTAGATTCGCTTCAGAGTCGATCAAGAACTGTCCTGAAGCCACTACGCCTTGGCCCTCTTTGAGGCCTTTCGCGACCACCGTCTTTCCATCGGCCTCGCCGTTTAGCTGTACTTCCGTCGGCAAAAATCGGCCGTTGTCGGTTACTGCGATGACCACATTCCGCTTGCCTGAGCGGATTACCGATTCGGAAGGAATAAGTAGGCCGGCCTTTTCTCCTGTGTGAGCAAACTCTACCTTGGCAAATAGACCTGGTCTGAGCTGGCCATCCGGATTTTGGAGTTCGATGCGTATCCGCGCCGTCCGACTGGCTGCGTCTACCTCAGGCAGGATGTAGCTGACTTTCCCAACGACTGTGTGTCCGGGGAATGCAGGGAAACTCACCTTCGCTTCTAGGCCGGGCCGCATCGCTCGGGCTTGGGTCTCAGGAACAGCGGCATCGAGCCAGACCGCATCCAATCCATTGAGTTGCGCCAGAACTGTTCCCGCGCTGACAGCCATTCCGTTACGCACGTTGAGTGTCTGGAGCAGTCCGGTTGATGGGGCTCTGATTGTCAAGGTGGGTTGCGCCTTGCGGGTGCGCTCGACACGCTCGATCAAATCGTCTGGCATCCCCAAAAGCCGCATGCGTTCGCGAGCGGCGCGAGCGAGGGAGCGCTCGCCACTTCGCATCAGGGCGAGAAACTCTAATTGCGCCCCTTCCCATTCTGGAACAATCAACTCGGCAATGGGTGTTCCGCTCGCTAGAACGTCGCCCGGCGCCAGGGGGTAGACTTTGTCAACGTATCCGGTGGTTCTCGCCTGCAGTATGGTTACGAGGCGGTCATTCAACTTTATGCTGGCCGTCGCTTCAATAGCGCCTGGTATTGGACCTTGTTGAACTTTGACGATTCGAATGCCCAGGTTCTGTTGGATGGTAGGTTCGATCATGATGCCTTGCGCGCCGTTTCCTTCGTCGGCGTATTTAGGCACTAACTCCATGTCCATGAAGGGGGACTTTCCCGGCTTATCAAAGTGCTGAGTGGGCACCATGGGGTCATACCAGTAGAGTACTTGCCGATCGCCCTTGGAATTTATGGCAGTAGATACGGCCGATGATGTCGGTACGTTGCGATTGGCTAGGGCATAGCCTGCGCCTGCCGCAATAGCTGCGGCTACGACCATGCCAAGCGTGATTTGACCGAGAGTGAATGAGGCCTTCATTGGGCTAACTCTCCATAGCTGAAGTAGAGTTCTGCGGCGAGCATCGCTTGTTGCCATTGCAGGTCAATGAGTTTGAGTTGCTGATCGAGCAGCAGGCGACGAACCGCCAGAACTTGCTTCAGAGAGGATTTTCCGGCTCGATAGCTGGCGTACTGCAAGTCCACAGAGGATCGTGCGAGCGGCAGCGTCGTGGTGGCCAAACGGTGGCCCAGGCGGGATGCCGCCTCGTAATCGGAAAATGTGCTCTCGAGAGCGCTACTGCGTTCCCGCCTGGCTGTCTCGCGTTCGGCGTTGACACGTATGAGATCTTGACGTTTGGCGTCGGCGCGAGGTCCCTGTCGCGTCGATGAAAAGATAGGCAATTCCCAGGTGAATTGCAGGGACACCATATTGCCGAATTGCGGGTCTCGCCGCTGGAATCCGAGTTCTACGCCCCAGTCGGGTTTCTTCTCCGCATCGGCTTCTCGAATGGCGGCACTGGCGCTGCGCGCCTGAGCATCATAGGAGTCCCACAGAGGGTGGCGATCTAGCCCTTCGCGCAATGCACCGATTTCAACTTCCATGGGTGGCGGAGCGCCTATTAAGGGTTCATCGGCCGCCGAGCCGATGTATTGCCGCAAGTTCGCTTTGGACTTTGAAATGTCTCGCGTCAGTTGGTCTTTCAGGTCTTCGATATCAGCCGCCGCGATACGGGGTTCAAGAGCATTGGACGGCGATAGGCGGTCGGCTGTGACTTGTGCGCCGGCCGTCGTTACCGCAATTCTGTTGTCGCGGTGGATATTGTTGAGAACCTCCACTTTGCGCTCGAGGTAATACCGGGTGATCCACCCTTGGGCGACAGCCCGCCGAATGTCCAGTAGCGCAACACGCCGCTGGGCCTGGGCCACACCAACGGCGGCGCGAGCACCGTCTTTGCGAGCCTCTCGTTTATCCGAGTTGATGAAGTCTTGCATGATGGAGACCTTTTGCATGGTCATCGACTCTCCATTCATGGTCCATCGGCCCATTCCCGATACGGGATAGTTGTCGATGCCGAGCGCAATCTTGGGATCCGGTTGTTCTCCTGCAGGGATGACCGAAAGCTGAGCGGCTCGTATTTCCGCGGTATCGGCGCGTAAGGCGGGGGATTCTTGTTGTGCTAAAGAGATTGCCTGTTCAAACGAAAGCGGGGCGGCGTGAGCCACGGCCACCCACCCTACCAACAATGGCAGGGTAAGAAAATCCAAACGAGGAGACATGCTCCAACTCCATGACGGGGCCTACGCGTGACGGGGACGCGCATCGATCTCCGCCAGTCAAACTGGCGGGACACCAAATCTAGGGAGCGTTAGAGCGAACGAGGAGGGCGCCACAACCCTGATGGGTCGCGCGTGCTGACTGCCGTATCAGTCAAGAGCAGCAGGTGTGGCTGGATAGTCCACGACGGTTGCCAAGAGACGGCTTGAGGAGACGGAAAGGAATGGCAGAGCTTGCAGGCTGCACTCGGCTTACATGGCTTGGATCCGCTGGAGTGCGGAGACGACTTCGTATCGGCCGAATCTGTTGCGCAGTGCCCGTCGGACATCGAATTTTGGGTTGTTGCAGTATCGTGCGGCTGAACGGACATCTGCATCGCAGGCATGGCGTGAGGCGCGAGTACGCTCGCCGTGGTCGCAACGGGGACCGCCAGCGTCAGTAAAACGATAACTAGTATGCGTAATAGAGCCATGGTGAAAAATTATAATGTGTAAGCACTAAAGGCACTAGCCGTGATGGATCATGTGGTGATTCAGCGCAAGCACAAGTGGCCTATCTTTCGTCTGGGTATCGCTATCGAGATTATGGCTCGATAGTTTTGCTGAATGCCCAGCTTTAGAGCTTGACATTCCAATGGGGGGAAGGTTTAGGCTTAGAACCTCAGTCACTGGAGGTTGGCATGGCGCGGAAGTCATTACCAAAGCAGGACTTGGCGGACCACAAGCATGGGCCTGCGACACACGCGTTCCAGCACAGTCATCATCGGGATGAGAAGGACGCTAAGGCTCCTTCAACGAGGCACGCTTGTGAAGGACATGACCATCATCATGGCTCCTCTCATGGCCGAACGACTGACGCTGGCGTATCGCGTGCCGGATCATCGAGTGCGGAATACACATGTCCGATGCATCCGCAGATTCGGCAGATTGGACCGGGCAGTTGCCCTATCTGTGGCATGGCGCTCGAGCCGGTGACTGTGTCGTTAGACGGCGAGCAAGAAAGTAGCGAGTTGCGTGACTTTTCTCGTCGATTCTGGATCGGCCTGGTGCTTACGTTGCCCGTAGTCGTACTCGAGATGGGAGGGCACCTATTCGACATTCATAGACTGGTGAGTCCACAGTTATCGAATTGGCTGCAATTTGTGTTGGCCACCCCCGTAGTGTGGTGGGCGGGATGGCCATTCTTCGTGCGAGCGTGGAAGTCGCTCGTGTTTCGAAGTCTGAACATGTTCACACTTATTGCATTGGGCACTGGCGTTGCGTGGATCTATAGCGTCGTCGCCACGGTCGCGCCACAATGGTTCCCCGAAAACTTTCGGACTCAGGGAGCTGTCGCAGTCTACTTTGAGGCGGCTGCTGTTATTACGGTGCTTGTCCTACTGGGGCAGCTGCTGGAGCTGCGCGCACGAGAGCGGACTTCTGGAGCGATTAAAGCGCTGTTGAACCTCGCGCCAAAGACGGCGGTTAGGGTCAGAGAAGATGACAGCGACGAGACTGTCGCGTTGGAGTCGATCCAAGTCGGCGAGCGACTGCGAGTTCGGCCGGGTGAGAAAGTCCCTGTAGACGGGGAGGTTCTGGAGGGACGATGCACCGTAGATGAATCGATGATAACGGGTGAACCAATTCCGGTGACAAAGGCGCCAGGGTCCTCTGTTACTGCGGGGACGCTGAACCAAACTGGTAGTTTCGTCATGCGGGCAGAGCGGGTAGGGGCAGATACGCTTCTAGCGCAAATCGTACAGATGGTCGCGGCCGCGCAACGCAGTCGAGCGCCAATTCAGCGGCTGGCTGATCAAGTGGCTGGCTGGTTCGTGCCTGCGGTAATCGTGGCATCTGTGGTTGCCTTTGCCGCCTGGCTTTACTGGGGACCGGCTCCTGCCTTCACGTATGCACTCATCGCGATGGTGTCTGTGCTGATCATTGCGTGCCCTTGCGCGTTGGGGCTGGCTACACCTATGTCGATCATGGTCGGGGTGGGGCGTGCTGCACAGCATGGGGTGCTTATCCGAGACGCCGAAGTGCTCGAGCAGATGCAGAAAGTTGATTTGGTAATTGTGGACAAGACGGGGACGTTGACCGAAGGCAAACCAAAGGTCACCAGTATTCAGCCCGCGGCAGCCGTAGACCGCGCTGTGCTGCTGCAAATGCTGGCCAGCGTGGAGCGCGCCAGCGAGCACCCATTAGCCACTGCGATCGTCGATGCTGCACAAGAGGCGAAGTTGGCGCTTTTACCCGTAGAGAATTTTGATTCTCCCGTTGGTAAGGGGGTAATTGGAACCGTCGACAAAAAGCACATTGTTTGCGGCAGCGCCAAATTCTTGGCAGAGCACGGCATTGTGATATCAGCCGAGGACTCGGGCGATTCGCTACGAGCGAAAGGCGCCACAGTCATTTATGTCGGGATTGATAGTCACTACGCCGGGTTCGTTAGCATCACCGATCCCATCAAGGAGTCGACACCCCAGGCGATCGATGCGCTACACAGGTCGGGAGTCAGAGTTGTGATGCTTACCGGGGACAGCAAAGCGACTGCGCGTGCCGTTGCCGAGCAGCTCGGCATCGATGAGGCTATAGGCGAAGTGCTGCCCGAAGATAAAAGCGCTGCCGTAAAGCGCTTCCAGGCAGAGGGCAGAATTGTTGCCATGGCTGGTGACGGCGTCAATGATGCGCCCGCTTTGGCCGCCGCTAACGTTGGTATAGCCATGGGGACCGGTACTGACGTGGCGATGGAAAGCGCCGGCGTGACGCTGCTGAAAGGCGACCTCATGGGCATCGTACGCGCACGGCGTGCTTCCCAAGCAACGATGCGAAACATCAAAGAGAACTTGTTTTTTGCGTTTATTTATAACGCGGCGGGCATTCCCGTTGCCGCCGGTGTGCTGTATCCGATTTTTGGCGTCCTTCTCTCTCCCGTCATTGCGGCGGCGGCTATGGCGTTGTCATCTGTGAGCGTGATCGGTAACGCGTTGAGGCTTAGAGTCGCGAAAATTGACGAGTAATGTGCATTCGAGAGAGTGAAAACACGGGAGGATCTCGCGGGGCACTTTAGATCCAATTTGAGAGGGATGCTTGACCTTTCCATGGTGGTAAGGTTTACGCTAATTACCATTGCCGCATATGACATACATGTCCCCGAAGCAATGGGAGTGCGGCGAGGCATCGGCTGGGCGAAGCATCCTTCTAATTGTCAGTGAGCGTTTTGACTTAAAGCTGGGTGCAAAGCATGGCCTGGAATTGAGAAAACTTCGCTATGACATTGACCCGACGATCTTTCCTCACAGGGGCAGGCCTGGCAGGAGGTTCGTTCCTGGCGGGATCCCTCCTATGGCCTTCTAGGGCTAATAGCGCTTCAACGGCGTTACGAATTCCTGAGCTGATTGATGCCCGCACGAAGGGGCAAGCGATTGTGCTGACCGCGCAGTCCGGCAGAACAGCCTTCTACTCCGGGCGTGAAAGCGATACCTTGGGCTATAACGGCAGCTATCTTGGACCGACGTTGCGTGTCCATCGCGGTGATGACGTGCAAATTGCCGTCACCAACTCCCTTCGCGAAGATACAACAGTCCATTGGCATGGGTTACTCATTCCCGGAGAGCTTGATGGCGGTCCACACCAGACGATCCGTCCAGGTGCTACGTGGCGACCCGTGCTTCCCATTCGTCAGCCTGCAGCGACGCTCTGGTATCACTCGCATGCCCATGGTCGTACCGCCGAGCAAGTCTATGCCGGGCTGGCCGGCGTCCTGATCGTTTCTGACGACGAAGAAAGAGCGCTCGGACTACCGTCTGAGTATGGCGTCGATGATCTTCCGTTGGTATTGCAGGATCGACAATTCCAGGATGGGATGCTTGTCCTCCCGCAAGGAATGATGTCGATGATGCACGGCCGACGCGGCGATACGTTGATGGTCAACGGAACCGTCAATCCGGTGGCTCGAGTGCCACGTCGTCTAGTTCGGCTTCGCTTGGTCAATGGGGCCAACTCCAGAGACTTTGATCTCGCCTTTGACGATGGCCGGTCATTTCAATGGATTGCGTCCGAAGGCGGGCTACTCGAAGGGCCAGTGGAATTGCGTTCTTTGAGGCTTGCTCCCGGCGAGCGGGCTGAGATTATTGTTGATTTTTCTGATGGCCGTCCCGCTCTGCTCGAAGCGGGGCCAGACAACACCATGTCGATGATGATGAGAACAATGACAGGCGTCACTAATCTGGGTGGTATCGGACGCGAGACGGTTGTCAGGTTCGAACCGCAGTCAGGAGAGGCACTGGTGAAGGCCGTGCCGGACAAGCTTGTCAGCTGGGAGCGCCCGAACGTTTCGAATGCCGTTCGGCGGCGTCGTTTCGAAATGAACATAGGTATGGGAGGCCAAATGCGCGGCGGAATGACAATGTTCGGCATCAATGGCCGCGCTTTCGATATGTCGCGGATTGACGAAAGGATTCGACTTGGAGACACCGAGATTTGGGAAGTCTCAGGTGAGATGATGGCGCATCCGTTCCATATTCACGGTGTTCACTTTGAGGTACTGAGTCGAAATGGCTCGAGCCCGGGCATCCGTGATCAAGGTCTCCGAGATACGGTCATAGTTCAGGAGCCGGTCGAGTTGCTTGTGAAGTTTTCGCAGACTGCGGTGAGTTCGCCATTTATGTATCACTGCCATATTCTTGAGCACGAGGATGCTGGAATGATGGGGCAATTTTTGATTAGTTAATGCTGAAGACGTTTCAGGAAACAGCAAATAAAGCACGTAAGTGAGGTGCGTGGCCGTAGCTCGGTCAATCTCACAAGGCTGGAATGGGATTACGGAGAAAGAGGCGGGAATTGCTGCGGTCGAAACGTAAATGAATCGTGGAACCCATTATTATCGCCTTCAAAAGGCCAAACGAAATTAGTCACTTATGGACCGAGCGGCTTCTTTTTTGCGAGTGCTGTGAGAGTTCGCGGGCTAAATCATGGACAAAGCAGCTTCAACCTTAGGTGACGACGTACTTGCAGCGTTCAAACGCGCATGCAAGGAAGGGGACACAATTGTGGCCGAGTCGCTGCTACAGGCCCTGGAAGCCATGGGCGCACGAGATGTTGAAGCGGAGTATCTGGAGCAGGCCTATTTGGAGTTGGCGCGTCAGGTTGAGAGCGAACCCCGACATTAGCCTCACAATGCTCGGCCGCGCTGTTTACCTAACTCCCACGTCGCCCGGCCATTCTCGATCGAGACCGACATGGATTCACCCAGCCGCTGCGCCAGTACCGGCCGCCATGGCACTAGCGTAAAACCCAGCCCATCGTCCAGCATGGCGTAGCGACCGCTGGCCAGCATTAGTGAACGCCGGTAGACGCCGGCGGCCTGGCCATCTTCGCCCAGCGGCTGATACGTCAGGCCCGTTTCCATGGCCAGCCGCTGAGCTACCGCTGCCACTTCCCGGTCACGCAGCGTATTGAGCAGTCCACGCGCAACGATGACGTGCAGCCCCTGACGTCGAGCCAGCCCCTCGCTTTCCAAGTGGGCCGCACGCGCCCGCATGGCCTCTCGCGCCTCGCCGCCGAAACCCTGTCCTGTCAGGTCTTTGCCGTTGTCGATCAGCTTGCGATCCAGCCAGGTTGCGCCCCGCGCGTCGATCTGGTTCGCCAGAGGCAGGTGCGAGCGTACCGTGATGTTGATGCCGTGGCGCATCTTCAGATCATGTTCCCGCCCCTGCTTGATGAGATCGTTTGGCACCTTCCAGGTTTCATCGTCCACACGCTCCACAATCTCGGCACGCCGCAGACTTTCGAGACGCATCACATGCGAGCGCACCATGGCTTCGGGACTGGGCAGGCGTTTCTGATCCTGACTGTCTTCACGCTGCGCTTGCCAGCGTTCGAGTTCGGCCAAGTGTTCGCCGGGTCGATATAGACCGCCCGCCGCTTGCTTGGCGATGTTTCTGTCGGCAGCGCTTTCCGGGATAGGCTGCACTTCTACGATGCCATTCGTCGGGAAGTCGGCCAGCACCATACCGGGCGGCAATGCTAGGTAATGCGCCCGGCCATCGGCCGCGTCGATGACGAGATAACCTTTGTCATACAGCTCATTGGCAAGCCCCTTGTCGGCAATGCGGCCGATGATGGGATGGCGCAGCGCTGGCCCGGATTCGATGACGTATTCGCGTGCCTGGTCGCGCATTGCCCGGTGCAAGGCGCGCAGAATGTCGCCGCGCTCGCCCAGGCTGCGTAACGTGGCCTCCAACTTTGCATCAAGCTGATAGCGGCCATCATCGTTCAAATGGGCCAAACCCATGCCGGTCAAATGCTGCAAGCGAGCGGCCAGCGCGTGCTGATAAGACGAGTCGCCGCGCAAGCCCGATGCACCTGTTGCCTCGGCGTCGACTGACAGGCGCAACAGTGACCGATCCAAGGTGGTGAACCGCTCTTGCTGGACTTCGCGCTGCAAGGTGTCGGCGATCTCGCGTTCCGTACGTGGCCCGAGCCACTCGGTGGCCAGCTCGGCAGCGCGCTCGCGCATGCCATGGCTCATATATTCCGGTGCAATGACTAGATCCTGCCCGTTATCGGCCCGTCCGCGCAGCACGATATGCGTATGCGGATTGTCGGTGTCCCAGTGATCGACGGCCACCCAATCCAGTCGGGTTTGCAGATCGACTTCCATGCGCTGCATGAAGGTGCGAGTGAAGGCGCGCAGATCGCCAATCTCCACAGCATCTTCACTGGAAAGTATGAATCGGAATTGGTGCCGGTCCTGCTGGCAGCGATCGGCGAAAGCTTGCGTATCGGCCGCGTCGGTTTGGGCGCCATAGGCCTGGCCGCGTTCGCCGTCGCGGGTGACGCCATCGCGCTCGATGTAGCGCAGGTGCGCGGCGATGGCATCCGAGCCGGGTTTGATCATCACGAAACGCGATTTGATGACGACGCGCCGGCTGCGCAGCGTCGGCGTGCGCCCTCTCAATCGAGCCGCGACCCGGCCCCGGCCGAACTGGCGGCCACGCATCGAGCGGCCGGCCGCCTGGCCTGTCTTGGCCACCTGACGGCGCACCAGCGACACAAAGCGTTCGCCGCCACCGCCGCGCTGGCGAGGCGCACCGGGCTGGGGCCGGAAACGATCGTCGTCAGGTTGCGCCATCGGCCACACTCCCGACAAGGCAAGCGCACACGAGCGCAGACAGCACACGGCGACGCCTGCACCCATGAGCCCAAGCGTCCTTCCACGGCACACGGTCCACCGACCCGCGTGTCGTCTCCCCACACGTGCAGACAAGGGTTTGCGGCCAACCACGTGCTGGCCCTTTTATCTTGCCCTCGCTGTCACCCTGCGCCCCTTGCCGCCGTCTTGGTGACGGGAATAGACTGGCGATCCGGTCGATGCCGGGTGCGCCGGGCGCGGGCGACGGCCACAGGCCGGGCCAGCCAGACGTAGACGGCGAGCCGCCGCGAGGGTAAGCGGTCTGCACGCCGGGGCGCAGCCATCTGGCCAAGCCGCTGACATGGCCACTGCGCCGAACACCGCATACGCGCCGCATAGCGCAGTGCAACCGGCGCGCAAAGTGACTGACCGACAACACGCCACTCATGGCGTGCCCCACACCCAGAGCGGCACGGCCACGCCGTAGGCGGCCGCGTGCGTAACGGGACCAAAATAGCGGCTGTCGAACGACGCCGGGTGCGTCGTGCCGAGCAAAAACCATTCGTGTATGGTCAATAGCCGGCAGCCTGGCCAGGCAGACATTGGCCGGCCCTGGCGGTCGTGTGTGAGCGTGCGCGTCACCACACGGCCATTGATGCGCACGATACCGTTGCGCACGCAGACATGATCGCCATAGCCAGCGGCGATCGGTTTGATCAGCGGCACGCCAGCTGGCAAGTAGCCGCGCTCGGCAGCCCGCCTCGCGGCATCGCCGGGCAAGCGCGTGAGGATGGTATCGCCCACACGCGGCGGCTGCGCATGGATAACATAGAAGCCGCGCGGCACGCTGTCGCTGGCGTTGTAGACTAGGCGGGGCGCGAATGTAGCAACCGGATCGCCGGACGCGGCGGCAGGCGCTACGGCACGCAGCAGGCCGGACGCCAAAATTGCCGCCAGACCGACCGTCGTGCTGGCCAGCACCGCTACGCGATAGCGCCAGGCGGGCCGGCACGCAACGCATGGCACATCAGACATCATTTACTCCCTGTAAAGTGCGACGCGCAAGGTAAGCGGCATGCCGCTCGGCCGTGTAGACCGGTGGCGCTTGCCGAGCCGCGAGCCGGTTGGCCACGGTGCGCCAGTAGGCGGGCGAAACCGTCACAGGTGCGATGCCGCCGACCTCGACGGCATCGATCAGCGCAAGCACGGTTTTGACCTGCCGCTTGCCATCAACGCGCAGCAAGAGACGCGCCCCGGGCACAACGCCCGAGATGCGTTGGACGGCATCAAGCGGTGTAGCCGCTTGCATCACCATCAGCGTCCAGGCCACGGTACCGTAGGCATTGGCGGCCCAGCTCACGCGGCAGCACACCGCGCCGGGCATGAAGATCGCCAGGCGCCGGTATGCATCCAGCCGCACGATGCGTTGCGGCGCGCCAAAGCGCAGCCGGATGCGTACGTGCCGACCTATGCTCGCCAGCGCCACGCGCGTCACGTACATGGCGGCACCGTCATGACGTGCGCTCCGGGAACTCGCGTTCCAATACGGTGCGCAGCATGGTGGCGGCGGTCACGCCATGCTGGAATGCGGCCACCTTGATGCGCCCGCGCAGCGCGGGCGTTACATCAATGGTCAGCCGTGCGCTGTAAACGGGCGCAGGCCCGTCGCCATGCTTTACCCAGGCAGTCGCGCCGCGTGGCGCGGGTCGCGTACCGATCATGGGACGCTCGCGGGACTCGCTCATCGCAGCGCCTTGCGCACTTGAGCGGCAAGCCGCGCGATCTCGCGAGCGGCCGCGCCACGGGCGTCGCGCTCGCGCACTAGCAAGCCGCCGGCCACGCTGTCCGCAAACGCAATGCGTTGACTTATCTCGACCGCCAGTGTCGGTAGGATCTGCTCTGCTAGTGCGGCACGCGCTTCGCGGCCGATGACGGTGCCCACGACGCGCCGGTTGATGACAAAGGCCGCCCGAAGCTGCGGGCGGTACAGGCGCGCTTCCTCGATGAGACGTACCATCTCCTGGCTGGCCCACACGTCATAGGCCGAGGGTTGCACAGGAATCAGCACGATATCGCAGGCCAGCAGCGCTGAGCGCGTGATGGCCGCCGTCCGCGGCGGGCCGTCGATCACGACAAAATCGGCGCTGCGCGCGATGTGCGGCACGTCAACATGCAAGGACTCGCGTGCCAGGCCGAAAACACCGTACAGGCGCTTGTGCCCGTTTTGTGCACGTCGCTCGGCCCAGCCCGAGGCCGAGCCTTGCGGATCGGCGTCGAGCAACGCGACGTTGAATCCCTCGCTGGCCAACTCCCCAGCCAGGTGTGTAGCCAGCGTCGTCTTGCCCGAGCCGCCTTTCTGGTTCAGTAGCGCAATGACTCGGCCAGTGTGAGGCCGACCGAGGTCGGCATCCAGCGCGCCGATAACGACCGGTAATGGCTCCGGTTGTCTACTGCTTTTAACGGCCTCGCATGGTTCACTGGTCAATTTTTGACCAAACAACCTCGCGCTAGTAGTCTTAGTTAGTCTTTTAGTTAGAGAGTTAGGAACGGCCCGGAGCGCCTTGATTGGCGCGGGTTTCAAGGCATCGCTGCGCCTGATAGCACGACTGTTTTGCGCCTGATAGCACGAACCGGATGCGCCCGATAGCACGAATGCATCCACAGGATGTTCACAGGGTTGCCCACAAGTTATCCACATGTTGATGTGCTCCGTTCACATCTCGCCACAGGGGCCGGCAAGTGGCCGGCTTGCGCAGGATGTCGGTAGAAGAACAACTGTTCGGCGCCACCCGCATATGCCACACGCAGGCGATAGCCCGGTAGCGTCTGGCGCTGAGCCAAACGACGGACGTCCAGCGCAAAGTCGGCATAGCGGGCATGGCTGCCGGATTTGACATAGAGGTGGCGCAGCTCGAAACGCCACCCCATGCGCTGGGCGCCGCCGTGCTTGCGCACCAGGCGGTACAGCCAGCGCTCGATGCCGCCGGTTAGCCGGAAGTAGCGCGGGTCGATACTCAGCACCAGCGCATTGCAAAGCACGCCGCTGTAGAACCAGTCGGGCAGGATCAGATCGAGACCCGCCGAGCGGCCATCGGCGTGAACGACTTCCTTCCATTCATTGATCCACGAGAACCGATGCAGACGCCGGCCATCGGCCTGACGCAGCGACGTGGCTACCGTGGTCGATTGCAGGCGATCAAGCGCCGCACGCAGGCGCCGGTAGTCGCGTGCGCCGGTGCCGCGCCCGGTGAAGGTCAGGATTTCGTGCGGGGTGGCCGCAATCAGCCGAGACGTTGGCAGTCCGCGGTCGCGGGCCGCGACGATCTGACTGGCCGCCCAGATCAAGATGTCCGCATCCCAGATTGTCGCCATGCCGTGTTCGGGGACGGCTTCGACCTGAATACGCACCGGCCCGGCCGTGAAGTCGATGGGCACCACACGGTGCGATTTCGACAACGAGAAGAACGGATAGGCCATGAGGTCCTGCGCATCGCGCGGACGCATGTCGCCCGGCAGCGCGCGAAACAGCGTGAGCTGATCGCGTTCGCTTGGCGGGAGTCGCCGCGCAGCCATGTCCGCTTCTCGTTGCGCGCCCAGCCGTTAACGGCCAGCGCGGTGTTCGAGGTATTCGGGGTCAGACGTCATGGCGTAGCTGTGATCGTCGGCCCACGCCTCCAGGTCGACGGCGGCATACAGCACGCGTCGGCCGAACTTACGAAAACGTGGGCCGCCGCCCAATACGCGCAGTTTTTCGAGCGTGCGCGGCGACAGACGCAGATAATCGGCCGCTTCGCTGTTGGTCAGATAGCGTGCCGAAGTTGCCGTCGGTACGGCGGTGAGTGCGGGCGTGGACGGTGCGGCAAGGACAGCGTGTGACGAGATCATGTTGCCTCCAGCAATGCGATGCGCACGCGGGACAATTCCCGCTGGCTGGAGACAGTCTGCGCAAGCCGAGGCAGGTGCGTAAGGGAGTATCTTCAGGGGGGCACATTTTTCTCCCCCTGATCGGACGCAAGCGAACTATTGGTCGAGGTCGTCCGGGGATAGCCCGGCCAGGTCCCGGTAGCCGCCACGCATCAGTGCGACGGCCCGCGCAAGGCTATGGCGCACCTGCGCCCGCAGGGCGCTGTCAGCATGCCAGTCGCGGCGCATGCGTTCGCGTCCGTACAGCACGTCGGCGATGCGACGCTGGGATGCGCCGGCCTGTACGCCATCGAGCGCCTGCAAGGCGTGCAGATGGTGTAGGTGGGCTTGGTCCACCTTGGCAGTGAGGGCGGCGCAGGGGATAGGCCGGACGGGACAGGCCCGGCGCGGCGCGAACCGGGCCGCGTGCAAGGTCAGCAGTGCCGCCTGGGCGTGTAGACGCGTATCAAGCGGCACGGCGCACAGCGCCGGGCGACCGTCGAGCACGCCCGGCCCAAGGCGCGCCCGCAGTGTCGTGCTTGGTACCGAAGCACGCACGCATAGCGCTGCCACGCCCGTCGGCAACACAATCACGTCTTTGGGACCGGGAATATGCCACAGGTCCAGGCCGGATTGCGCGGCATGATCATCCGCCTGGATGTGCAGGAGTGCCGACAGCCGGTTGTCCCAGACCGGATGCGCACGCCGTGCGTCAAGCTGTGGATCTTCCAGCAGCGCCAGCCCCCAGGGCCGGGTAACACTCACGGCCGCGGTACGACCGTAGCGGCGCCAACATGCGCGGTAGTCGGCATTACGGCGCAGATATTCCCAGGCGAGGCTCGCGGCATCGAGCCGCAACAGGTACAGATAAGCCGCCGTCGCCTGCCAGGGCGCGGCCCCAATGGTCATGACCATGGTCCTTCCTCCCGCTATAAGTCCCCCGACCCCGAACAGGATGTCGAGAAGTGACTCGCCGACGGCTTATTGTGGCCGCCAGCCAAAAGCGGTGGGAAGGCTCCCGCCAGGCGCTAGTCCTCGGTGTAAGCGCCTCGGGCGTGCGCCCGGGCGGCGTAATCCGACAGCGTACGCGCGGCTCTAAAACTTGCATCCACGGCCACGCGGTAGCCGTTCGGCCCGCGCATGGCTTCGAGTTCGTCCAAGCGGATATCGACCAGTTGCGGACAGCCCGTATTGGCATCGCACAAGGCGTGTAGCCGGCCCGGATCGTCGGGATAAGCAAAGGCCAGCAACCAGACCGCGCCCGCATCGGGCGTGTACAGCTTGACCACCGGCATGGGATCGAAGCCCGGATCGTTAGCGCGCCGCTGACCATGGGCCAGCAGTTGCGCCTGTTGAGCGTCAGTCAGCAGCGGCATAATGGCCTCCAAGCCACAAGCACAAAATGGGCAACGCACCAGCACGCCGAGCCGCGCCATCGACAATACGCAAAGCCGACTTTACGCGATATCGTAACGCCGCTTTTCCGTATTGGCGCAAATCCGCCAATACGGAAAAGCGGTTTCCCACCAATGTGCAAAACCGTGAATCCGTAAAACCGGCTGATATGGCCAGCACAATGAACACTATAGATTGTAGCTCTATAGGGCGCTGTCAGGTGTCATTCTTCATTTTGGGGATGACAGGCGGATGGCGGAACAATATGACATAGGCCAAGCCATCAAAACCGTACGCACGCTGCGTGGCTTGAGCCAAGAAGCGTTTTCGGACGTCTCCAGCCGGACCTATCTGAGCACGCTCGAACGCGGCCTGAAGAACCCTACGCTCAGCAAGCTGGCCGAGCTGTGCGAAGTCATGCAGATTCACCCGCTGACCTTAATGGCACTGGCTTATGTTGACGATGCAAGCCAGGCTAAAAGCTTGTTATCGCAGGTAGAGGGAGAACTGGGTATGGTCTGGCGAGCGACAAACCAAGCACCTTTGGACTAAAAAAGCCTAGGTTGATCGCCAGTCTCGGCCCGTTGCATGATTGGTCCAAGTTGGGTTACGCGAATCAGACGCTGCTCGGGATGGAGAGCAAGGTTAAGCATATCTCCCGCTACGAAACCTTGCTGTAAAAGTCTGGATACAAACTGCTTGAGGCGGCACGAGCCGCTAGGTAGGCGTGCGAACACTACCGGTTGCTCTGATCCTTGCAGAGTCACGTTTCCTTCTTCTGTAATGAGGTCGTCCAGCGCGCGCGGCACCTCCCAGACACGGGTTCTAACCATATACTCCGTGAGTTCGAAGGTGAAATGGTAGTAGCCATCTTTGTCACGCTCGCTGATTCGTGCCGATTTGCTCGCGTCGCCACCAACGGTTCTCTGTGCCTCGCGCAGAGACGCGGGATTCAAGGTGGCTCCCCGCAACGCAAAGACGCCTCGATCTAATTGGCGATAAATGGGAGAACTATTGAGACTGACATGCAGTGCCATCAGCTTCACCTTGCCTGTCTTGACCAGTTCGGTGACGAGGGTATGGCGAGAGATGATGTTGCCGTTATCTCGCATTAGGCTATAGACCGCAAGCTCCGCATCGGACAACACCGTTTCGACGGGAACAGGTTTGTCGAGCAAGAAATCGTCCGACTGCACGTTCTTTAGTCCTTTCACCCGACGCAACACTTCGACGACAATCTGTAGCGGTGGCTCAATGAGATAAGGCCGCAGTTGCTCCGGTGGATAGTAACCACGGCGCGCACGAATAAAGCTGGCCAGAATCTCCTCTGCATCGACTCGACGGCCGGAGACCGCTAGCACTTTTAGAGCGATCGTCACCAAACGGTTTTCGTTACCCTCGCCGAACCAAAACCAGCCATCCCTTTCTGAAAGCCACTCAAAGCCTGGCACCATACGACAGCCTTGCATGGCTTCGTCTGGTGTGAGGCCCGTTCCCGTAATTTCACTTGCAGCGCCCGCAACAAACATGGCTTGCGCAGCACCGCAGCTTCGAATTAGTCGCAACGCCGCATCGCGTGCGGCGCGAATACGGGTTACATCATGGGTTGCGGGATCGATGACTGTAGGTGACCATAGATAGGCCATATCAGCTGGCCGATCCGTTAACGCAACGATATTACGCCCGAGAATTTCACGGCAAAACCGACTGACGCTCTCAATAGACAAGCGCTCTCCGAGTCGGCCTCGCAGTTGAGTATCCACTGCGTCCATCGTTGCCGGTAACAACGGACGGATTTCGTCGGCAAGCCTGTCAATATGCGGGGTAAGAAGCTGCATTCGTGCCGAACGCTCCACCATCTTTTCCACGATCTGGCGGATACGTTCGCGAGTCAGACCATAGCGATCCCCGATGACTTGCAAGGTCGTGTGCGCTTCTCCGTCGACACCATATCGCAGCGCAAAGATGTCCGCTAACCGCTGTTCAGTCGGCGAGAGTTCGTGATGGAGAACAGTTCGACGCGCGAAAGACGCGCGGCAAAGCCATGTCCCAGCAGTACGAATTTCGGCTGCCACACTATCGGCCGTTCTTGCCTCAATGATTTGAGTCACAGCCTCCTTCGAAGGAGCTGGCGTTTCGATGTCTATCCGGCGCAACCATCCTGCGGGGACGCCCAACGCCTCTTCCCATTTATTCTCAAACTCGACTTTGGGTTTAAGTGGCAGCACACGCTCCCAGTTGGCAAGAAGATAGGTTGCGATACCGATTCGCAAGGCAATTTCCTGACGGCTTAGTTCAAGTGCGACTCGCCTAGCCAGTGCTCGTTGGCCAAGCACGATTCGTTCTTCCTCTGTCGCCTTGCGATTCGCAAATGAATCCACGAATTTTGCAGATTCGACCTGATCTGCCGGAATAGGCAAGATCCCTGTGCCATGGGCCAACCACTCCGGCGAGACTTGAAGCACTTGCGCAACAGCCTCAAGGTACTGTTTTTCAGCAGCAGGGCCAAATTGCTTTTCCCAGAAACGATAGCGCACGGCGGGAATGCCTAATCTTTCGGCAACGAAACGGCATGTCAGTTTAAGATTCTTACGACGCGAACGCAGGCGCGCCGCCATTTCAAAAGCGCGGACGGTAAGCCGTGAACGGCCACTTGCAGAAGAAGGACGGGAGTTCAAAGCGTCCATATTCCGATAGTAACGGAATGTGAAGCACGCCCGGCGAACCGGGCGTGCGGGCGAACCCTAGTTCGCCTTCGCTGGACGCGACCAGATGAGGTCGAAATCGCCGGCCTCGTTCCCGATCAGCCGGGCGTAGATGGTGGCCGGGAACGACGGATCATCGAGCGTGACCGACAGATAGGAACGGTCCTGTTTGGAGACCTTGCGCCATGCCGCGCCGATCTCGTAGCTGCCCACCACGATGCGGTAGTCGGGCGACTTGTCGCTGTCCTTGTCGGCCGGAACGAACTTGACTTTGACGTTCAAGGTCAAGGTGCGCACCGTGCCGGTGTAGCCGTTGTCCTGAGCGGTGAAGGTGCCGATGTTAGCCATGATGACTCTCCTGAAGTTTCAAGTCCGCGCCCATCGCGTCCTTGTGTGATTCCGATCAGGCGCAGGTCGGGCGCGGTGCACCCCTTGGGGCGGGAACGCCAGTGGACGACCGGTAGGCACGGCGATTTTGACTCGCGAGGAAGGCGCGGCACGCGCAGGGGAAAATCGTTGTGACAGCCGGTTGCACCGCACAAGCCCGAGGCGGCCCGGTGAGGTTTGCCGGGCCGCCGTGCCGGAGCCAGGATTCACAACAACAAGGCCGCCTTGGGACGGACGGTACGCAAGAGTCTTCATGGCTGGCTCGGTCAATGTCATGACGGTGCAGCGGCGCGCGGTGTGATGCCTGGGCATGTCGAGTGATCCGTCCGGGATTTGCGATAAGGTGTCGGTGCGGTGTGATGGGTACATCGGCGCGGCATGGCGCAAGGTCGACGGTCGCTCCCATCGCTGGGCGCTGAGGTGCCCTCGCCGGCACGCCTACGCAATAGGATCGAGTACGGCCGGCTCCTACACAACCGATCTGGTCGCATTCCAGCGTAGCGGCGGATTCGCCTGCCCGGTTCGCCGGGCGTGTTCATTACCTCACGTGGTCTATCTGCCGATGCGCGACTGGTTGCGTTTGTCGCCGCTCTGCGGCGCGTACTGGGCCGCGTCCAGGCCGACGCGGCCCTGGCCGTTGCCCGCTCGCGCCTGAGCCTACAGGCGCGAGCGGGCGCGGTTTGTACGGCCCCCGATGGACGGGCAAATCGTCGGCACAAAAAACGCCCGCCGCTCATGACCTCACAACGGCGGGCGATGCCGCATCCGCCTGACGGCGCGAACCTGCGCCGCCAAGGCCCATGCGTATCGGACGCGTTTACACTGATGTGCGCAGCATGTCAGGCAACCATGCCGCCGCCGTGGCGTACCGCTCGGCTTCTGCGGCCATCTGCGGCTTCTTGTAGCCGCCCACGCGGTTCACTTCCGAGGGTTTGAAGGTCTGCAATCCCGCCAGAATGTGGGGTTTGGAGACATGATTGAAGTACGCTTGGGCAGTGGGTTGCCAATAAGTGCTCATGTCCAGCGCCACGGCTTGCGCCAATGCGTCAGCGTGGGTGTCGTGTTCGCTGCGTACCACGGCATCAACCGTGCCTGCCACGCACACCGCCAACAGCGCCAGCACATCGGCCCGCTTCATCTGGCGCACGGCGTCGAACAACTCGTCCTCGCGGGCAGGCAGGCGTTCACGCCATGCGGTGCGCAGCGCAGCGAACTCGCCTGCCGCCTTGCTCTCGGCCAGTTCCGGCGCATGGTGTGTCAAACCATCCTGCGGTTGCGCAGCGATTTGCAGCAGGCTGTCGCCGCCGTGATAGAACACGGTCAACGCCAGTCGATGCACCAACGCGGCCAGTGCCACCTCGGGCTTTTTCGCCAGCGTGGCTTGCAGCGCGGCGGTTCGGTGTGCGCTCAGGTTGCGCACCAGCCGTTCGGACAGCGTTTTGGCAGGTGGCGCGTCGGCGGCGTCGCTCTGGCTGTCTGGCTCACCGTCGCCGCTGCTGGGGTGTTTGGCGTGGCTGGGGGATTCGATGGCCTTGGCGTCCTCCGGGCGCAGCAAGCCGCGATGAACGAGGACTTGCCCATCGTGATCGAGGGTCACCACCGCGCCGGATGCCGCCATCGTTTCAGGCGCGTAGGCCAGCAAATCGGCATAGAGCGCGTCCAGCGCTTCGCCCACGCGGTCGCCTTCCTCGTAGAGCGTAGCGGCGGCATCTTCGTCCTCGGCGTCTTCGGCGGCATGCAGCGCTTGCTCAATGGCTGCCTGCCGCGCTTGCAGCTTGGCAAGGCGTTTGGCTTGCCGGGCGGTGGGCTGGCGCTCGATCTGCGGGGCGCGGCGAAACGCGGCCAGTTCGCTGTAGCCGAACACGGCCACCGCTTCAACCCATTTCCACCCCTCGGCGCGAACGTCTGCGGCCAGCGCTTCCAGCTTGTCTGCCGCCAACCGCGCCAGCAGATCCGCATCGGTGAGATACACGCCATCGCCGTCTTGGGCGAACAAATCGCGCCGGATGCCACCGCCTGCCGCCGTATAGGCGTCCACGCCCACAAAATGCGCCAAGGGGCTACGCGCCGCGTCCACGTCGCCTTGCGTGAGCCGCCGACGCAGCGCGTAAGGCTCGCGCTCATAGGGTGGCGCATCGAAGTACGCGGCGTCCTGCGCCTTGTGGTCCTCGGTCAGCGTCAGCACCATCAATTGCTCCAGCGTGACATCGCCTTGGCGGTACGCCGCCATCAGGCGCGGAGAGATGCGGGCCAGTTTCAGGCGGCGCTGCACTACCAGCGGCGTCACGCCAAAATCGGCCGCAATATCCTCGATAGGCCGCCCCTCGTTGACCATCGCCAGAAACGCCTCGAACTGATCAGCCGGGTGCATTGCTTCGCGCTGCACGTTCTCAGTCAGGCTGACGGTGATGGCGCGGGCATCGGGCACGACCAAGCACGGAATGGTCTGCTCGCGGGCCATGCGTTTTTTCTTGGCCAGCAGGCGCAATGCGGCCCAACGCCGAGCGCCTGCCACGACGTCGAACGTTTTGCCGTCCGCATGCGGTACGACGATCAGGTTTTGCAGCAGGCCCACGCGCTCGATGCTATCGGCCAGGGCATCGACCGGCCCGGCGGTCTTGCGCACATTGCGCTGGGACAGGCGCAAGCGCGAGAGCGCGATAAAGCGCAGTTCAGCCGCCGGGGCCTGCGGCTGGGGCGACACGCCTTCATCCGTCTGGACGGCGGCTTGAACGTGGTCGAGCACGGTGTGCGCTTGCTGTGCCGCGTCTTGCGATACCTTGTCACTGACGGCTTGCACGGCGGTGGTTTCAGAGAAAATCGTGGTGTTCATGATGCGCTCCTTGCGTAAGAGAAGCCCGGGGGTGAGTTCCCATCTGGGCACGTAGGGCCGGAGTGGCCCTTCGTGCCCATGGCCACCACGCGGCATGTCCCGGGAGCGCACCGTCAAGGGGACAAAGCGCACGGCCCTGGCGCGGCCCGCAGCGCAGCGAGGACACGGGGGCCGGACGCGACCCTTGACGGATGCGCCCCAGACATGCCAGGCAAGCGCCGCCCGGCGCGCGCAGGCGTCCCTAACCGCCGTGTTACCCGTCAAAAACGTCGCCATCGACCCCATGAAAGGAAGTCAGACGGGCATCGCCCGCCTTCGGCACAACCGGCTAGAGCTGCCCGCGCTGCGCCATCGACACCACCGTGGTGCCGGCGACAATGAAGTGATCGAGCAGCCGCACATCAATGAGCGCCAAGGCCTGCTGCACGGCCTGGGTCAATTGCCTATCCGCCTGACTGGCTTCGGCCAGACCCGACGGATGGTTGTGGGCCATCATGAGTCCGGCCGCATTATGCCGTAGGGCCAGCTTGAGGATTTCGCGCGGATAAACGGGCGCCTGGCTCAAGGTGCCGCGAAATGGCTCCAGGTATGTGATCAACCGCAATTGCACATCGAGCAGCATCAACGCGCACACCTCGTGTTCCAGGCCCGCCAGACGCAACTGCAGAAATGCCTTAGCTTTATCGGGATTGCTCAGATCCTCGCCATGTAACGTGTCGATCGACACCAGCTCACGCGCCACGGCCAGAATCTCGGCCCGCTGGGCCGGGCGCATCGCGCCATCGGCCTCGCGCACCAGCAGCGTATTACTCGGGTTGATCGGACTATCGACGAAAAGGGAATATTGCTGCATGACTGCCTCCGGTTCGGAATCGGGCGGAATTGCCCGGGAAACCGGCAAGGGCACGGCGCCGCGCACCGTGTCACAGGGTCAAAGACGGCCATCGGCCGCAAGCGTGCCCGGCACGCGCCGCCCTTGACTGGGAGCACACCGTGACACACTGACGGCAAAGCAAAGCCGCCACCTGTCTCAACAGCAGAGAATGGAAGTGGGGTGACGTTGAGCGCGCATCGCGCGCGCCGCGTCAGCGATACGCAAGGCGGGCTTGACCCGTCCCGTCAGGGATGAGCGAAAAGCGAACCTGGAGCAGCGCGGCCCGGCCGGGAGACGCACTACGCGGTCATTCCATCAACGCGGGAAAGTGCTGTTCCAGCACGCCCCATCGGACACGGATCTTGCGCAATTGCACCTGCGCATTGCCAACCGAATTGGCCGCCCCTTCGTACCGAGCCACGCATCGTACGATCGCATCCATGCCGTAGAGGACGCGGACTTGGTAGCGAATGTCTGTGCCGAAGGTGAGCTTCAATACCTGTCCCGCCCGCGGCCTGGCGCGCTGTCAAACGTGCCTTTCATTCAAGGCCGCTTGCACCACATCCAGTACGTCACCTGTGGGGGGAGCGAGCATTACCCAGAAGGACCCGTCATGGACTATGCCCTCACCGTGCTTTGCTTGTTGTCCCGGCAAGACGTACAAGGCGTTTGGTACACCGATGACACCTACCGAGACGGCGTGACGTTGCAAGCGATGACGCACCACACGGGTCACGCGCTGATTGACCCGTTCATCGCCATCGGCAAGACCCTTGGCGGCAAACCTGTGTAATACCCCTGTCGAATCAGGGCAGGCCATGGACACTTAGCGTCGTACATCCATCGACTGCCGCGCATAAAAAAGCGCGCCGCACCCGGATACGACATGGGGCGGCGCGCCAGACGCATCAGTCCGATGCGGGTTCGACCATCGCCTGCAAATGTGCGAGGACGCCGGGCTCGACAAAGACGCAAGGTTGTGTGTTTTCAATCGGCACGTTGAACACCTGAGCGAATGCTTCGCGCCGCAGATGGGCCACTCGACCTGTGCGATAAGCGTCTTCGGGTTTCATGCACCCCGATTTCACGCCACCACTACGCGCTGGGTCGCATTCAACCAAGGCGACGAAGCCATCCTTAAACACTTGTTCGTGCTCACGGCACAGGCCCCAGCCGGTAACCGTGTGGTGCTCCATGCATTGACGCAGACGCTTGTCCAGCAGCAGACTGCCGGTATCGAAAGTGGTGCCGCACACCAGGCAGACATGCTGCTCCAGCGAAACGTGGGATTTGTCGCTCATGACCTTCTCCGGTAACTGGGCGGAATTGCCCGGATAACCGAAGAGGCACGGCGCAGCGCACGCCGTCACAGGGTCACAGACGGCCACCAGGCCGCCAGCGTGCACAGCACGCGCCGCCTTTGACGCGGAGCACGTCGTGGCATGATGGCCTAAAAGCAAGGCCGCCCATTCATTCTCCAACAGCAGATGATGCGGGTGCCCTGTGTCGCCTTACAAGGCAAGTCTATTGATTGACGTTGCATGGTCTTGACTATCTGCGCAACGCCTCAAGGCACACTGCGAGGGATACGGCGCAGCATTTCGACATTCCTCTATGCATTAATTCAACAAACGTTGTATCATGGAAATATGAACGAAGCTCAAACTGTCTCCGCACTTAGCGCCTTGGCCCACACGCAACGCCTTCGGGTGTTTCGCGCCTTGGTTATTGCTGGCCTAGAAGGCCTGACGCCCAGCGTACTGGCCGAGCAACTTGCTGTGGCCCGCAACACTTTGTCCTTCCACCTGAAAGAACTCACTCATGCAGGTCTTGTCACGGTTGAGCAGCAAGGCCGCAACCTCATCTACCGCGCCGACTTTGCCCAGATGAATGGGCTACTCGGCTACCTGACTGAACATTGCTGCCAGGGCGGCGTATGCGAAGTCTCCGAATCCTCTCACTGCGACTGCTGACACCATGACGACCGATACCACCTACAACGCGTTATTCATCTGCACGGGCAATTCGGCCCGTTCCATCCTCGCTGAAGGCTTGCTCAATGGCTTGGGCAATGGCCGTTTTCGTGCCTATTCTGCGGGTAGTCATCCCAAGGGCGAAGTTCACCCGTTAGCGTTAGCGACGCTGGAACGACTGCATCTGCCTGCAACGGGCTACCGCAGCAAAAGCTGGGACGAGTTCGTCGCGCCCGACGCGCCCGTGTTTGATTTCATCTTCACGGTTTGCGACAACGCTGCGGGGGAAGTTTGTCCGATATGGCCGGGCAAACCGGTATCGGCTCACTGGGGCGTACCAGACCCTGCAGCAGTTGAAGGCCCCGAAGAACAGCAACGCAAAGCCTTTTCCGACACCGCCATGGCGCTTCGCCGACGCATTGAATTGTTCATCTCATTGCCTTTCCAGCGCCTGGATAGCCTGTCGTTGCAACAAGAGTTGCGCGACATCGGCAAGAAGTGAGGCACTCATGACCGCAGCGATTGAAACGGCCCGACTCACACCGGTGCCAACGATGAGCGTATTCGAGCGCTATCTGACGGTATGGGTTTTCCTGTGCATTGTCGTGGGCATTGCGTTGGGGCAATTCGTTCCCGACGTATTCCAGGCCATTGGTCGCATGGAGATCGCCCAGGTCAATCTGCCTGTCGGTATTCTGATCTGGGTCATGATCATCCCAATGCTGCTGAAGGTCGACTTCAGCGCATTGGGACAGGTCAAACAACATTGGCGCGGCATTGGCGTCACGCTGTTTATTAACTGGGCAGTCAAACCGTTTTCGATGGCGTTGCTGGCATGGATCTTTATCCGCCATGTCTTTGCCCAATGGTTGCCTGCAGAACAACTTGACAGCTATGTCGCAGGGCTCATTCTGCTAGCTGCTGCTCCCTGCACAGCCATGGTGTTTGTGTGGAGCCGACTGACCGGCGGTGATCCGGTATTCACGCTGTCACAGGTCGCACTGAATGACACCATCATGGTGTTTGCGTTTGCACCCATTGTCGGGTTGCTGCTCGGCCTTTCTGCCATCTCCGTGCCGTGGGACACGTTGTTGGTGTCGGTCGCCCTCTACATTGTGGTACCTGTCATCATCGCTCAACTCTGGCGCAAGGCACTGCTGCGCAAGGGCCAAGCAGCCTTTGATCAAGCACTGGAACGCATTGGCCCGCTATCTATTGCGGCCTTGCTGCTGACACTGGTGTTGCTGTTTGCCTTCCAGGGGCAAGCCATTCTGCAACAACCGCTGGTCATCGCCATGCTGGCCGTGCCTATCCTGATCCAAGTATTTTTCAACTCGGGGCTGGCCTATTGGCTCAACCGCCGCGCAGGTGAAAAACACAACATTGCCTGCCCGTCAGCCTTGATCGGAGCGAGCAATTTCTTCGAGCTGGCCGTGGCGGCTGCCATCAGCCTGTTTGGTTTTGAATCGGGGGCTGCACTGGCCACCGTGGTCGGCGTGCTGATCGAGGTACCCGTCATGCTGCTGGTGGTGCGTATCGTCAACCAAAGCAAGGGCTGGTACGAAGCCAGCGCCAGCGTTTCCCAGAGATAAGCCGGAACTACTATGAGCAACATTACGATCTACCATAATCCCGCCTGCGGCACATCCCGCAACACCCTGGCTCTGATTCGCAACAGCGGCGAAGACCCCACGGTCATCGAGTACCTGAAAACACCGCCTACGCGCGCAACACTGGTCAAGCTGTTGGCCGATGCAGGCTTGAGCGTGCGCGACGTGCTCCGCGAAAAAGGCACACCGTATGCCGAACTCGGACTAGGCGACCCCAAATGGACCGATGAACAGTTGCTCGATTTTATCGAACAGCACCCTATCCTGATGAACCGCCCTATCGTCGTCACCCCGATGGGCACGCGTCTATGCCGCCCATCGGAAATCGTGCTGGACATTCTGCCCCAACCGCAACGTGGTGCGTTCACCAAGGAAGACGGCGAGCCTGTGATTGATGCCGAGGGTCGTCGTGTCTAAGGCATTGCAGATGGATCTACCCAATATCGGCACGGAATTATTCCAACAGCCCGATACACAGCGGTTATTCACCCCGGCGCGTGCTACCCATGCCCCGCGCTTTCTGCTGCTCTATGGCTCGCTGCGCGAACGCTCGTATAGTCGCCTGGCCGCCGAAGAAGCCGCGCGCATCCTGCATGTCCTCGGTGGTGAAACTCGCCTATTCAACCCCTCTGGGCTGCCGCTGGTCGATGATGCGCCCGCCGATCACCCCAAGGTACAGGAGCTACACGAACTCGCGCAGTGGGCTGAGGGCATGGTGTGGTGCTCGCCCGAACGCCATGGTGCGATGACCGGCCTGATGAAAACCCAGATCGACTGGATACCGCTTTCAGTCGGTGCGGTACGCCCCACACAAGGCAAGACACTGGCCGTCATGCAGGTATCCGGTGGTTCGCAGTCGTTCAATGCGGTTAATCAGATGCGTGTACTGGGCCGATGGATGCGTATGCTGACGATTCCCAATCAATCGTCGGTTGCCAAAGCGTGGCTAGAGTTCGACGAAGCCGGACGCATGAAGCCGTCGGCCTACTACGATCGCATCGTAGACGTGATGGAAGAACTGATGAAGTTCACGCTGCTGACACGCAATGCCACAACGTATCTAGTGGACCGCTATAGCGAACGTAAGGAAAGTGCCGAGGAATTAAGCAAGCGCGTGAATCAAAAGAGTATCTGACCGAGAAAAGTGGGGCCTGCGTTTCCACGCAAGCCCCAAGATGGATTAGTCAATCAAGCGCATGATGGAGCAGCTCTCAGGTAATTCATACGCATACTGGCACAACAAGCGATAGTGCTCAGCCAAATCTTCGTCGGGAAAAGACTCCAGAATTTCATAGATGCCGAACAATGTCGCCACGATGCCAGCCGTCTCGGACGACACCGTTTCATTCGACCAGTTCAGCGCCCACTGCAAGCGCATGGGTTCAGGGCGATGCGGCGCCATGAAATACGCACCGTTCGATACCGCGTAATACTCCCGGTATCCGCCGTTGTAGTCCTGGCACCGTCGGCGCATCCATTCAAATACCGCACGCTCACCATAAAAGTAGCTTTGCTCGGTAAAGAGTTTAGGCAAGAAGTTCAGACGAGCCGGACCAGTGATGGCCGAAGCTGTTAAGGAAGTCGTCGTATTCATCGTTTTCTCCGGTAATCAGAGCGGAATTGCCCTGTCTCCGGGGAACAGGCACGGCGCAGGGCAGGACTCAAGGGGGCACCGGCCTATCGGGCCGCAAGCGCCGCCGGCGTGCAGCCCTTGAATCCGAGAACGCCGTGACACACTGACCGGAACGGCAAGTCCGCCACCCACCGTCTCGCTGCCATTTGGTGCAAGTGCGAAGCACGCGCAGGCCCGAAGCGATAAGTCGGGTCGAAGGTGTCAACCGAGCGCAGCGAGGGAATAGTGGATACCCGCATGGGGCGAAACTCTGCAAGAGGTTCGAAGCGAAGTGCGGTCCGGCCCTATTGCTTGGCCGCGGATACCTGTTCAGCGGCGCGGCAATTGCAAAGTCTATTTGCTTCGGTATCACGATGGAAACTACCAACGTCGCGTTACCGGCAATGTGCCTAATGCGACCATGTGGAGGCTGTCGTTAGGACACTTGAAGCGTTGGGCCAACTTAGTCTTAGACCTGACCGATAGCCAATAAGTGACCTGGGTATCTGCAACAATTACAGGATTTTGCGGATAGGTCGTCAGGGGTACGAAGAAGGGGAAGGGGCGGCCCTCAGCCGATACGTTAAGCGCGGCAACAGAGCTAGGAGCCTCTACTGTGTTGATCGCTGGTATGGGCTGATCACTGCTTACTTTAGTGATGACAGCATTTCCCGTCGCAGAATCGCATTGATGCGAGACTGATAGCCTTTGCCTTGCGACCGCAACCATGCTAGGACATCTGAATCAATGCGTACGGTGGTGGACGTCTTGGTCGGCTTATAGAACTTGCCGCGTTCAGCGGTCTTCCAGAACTCCGCCGTCAACGGAGGGATGTCGCCGTAATCGACATCCTCATCAGCGCGCGTCGACAGCGCGGCCAGTTCGGCTTTCTGTTTGTCGCTAAGGGGAGGCAGGTTAGCCAGATTTACCTCATGTTTAACGGATTTCTTGCTCATAACGTCGCCTTTCTTTCCTGTCGGCCCGTCTGGCCGAGATGATGCGGATAACTTCAATGGATTGATTGTCCGCGTTCAGTTCAAGAACGGTATGAGCCACCAGAAGCAGGAGATACCCATCCACCATGCCAAGCGTCTGCCAGCGTTGCTCGCCTCGTTCCACGCGATCCAGCCCAGTTAACGCCAAAGGGTCGGCAAACACCCGCATCGCGACCTCGAAGCTCACACCGTGTTTACGTAGGTTGGCTCCCGCCTTGGCAGCATCCCATTCAAACTGCGTGAACATACTAAAATGTTACTACAAAAATGTATTTCATGCAATGATCTTTCTAGCTCGTTGGGCTCAAGCACTTCGTTCTGTGCGTCCTCTCGCGTCGGCCCAAATAAGCCCGAGAATCCGCTTGAATACGTTGAACCATGCTGTGCTAAGTGTGCTTCCTACGGACAGTGCGGCAAGCTAGGTCTACCTGGTAAATAAGGAGGCGTGCCATGCCTGTTCACCATAGACTTGCCATCAGCCCCGCCCCATCGTCGTCTGACGCTGCGCCTGCGTTCTACCGTCTGCGTGACGTAGTTCGTATTGCCGCGTTGAGTCGGTCAACGGTTTATCGGCGAATCGCCGAAGGCCGTTTCCCCGCGCCGATTCATTTGGGTGGCCGTGCTTCCGCATGGCCGAGCAACGACTTGCAGGAATGGATTAACAGTCCCGATACTTATCAGGCCGTCAGGCTGCCCGCTCCGACGCCATAGATTGCTCCTCTCTGGGCAATTGAACTGCCTTGTGTCTGACTTTGAGCCGAGCCGGCTGCGCTTCGGGCGTGATGCCATCTACCGGTACGACCTCTTTGCCTGCGGCCAAGTCGTCCAGAAAATCGGACCATTCCTGAATCATCCTGCGTCGCTGCGCGAGAAAAACGGCGCGATCATAGCTACCGCCCAGTTCTTCATCTGAGACGTGTGCCAGATGGCGCTCGATTACGTCCTTATCCCATCCCAGGTATTCGCGGATGAGCGTTCGCGCAGTGGCTCGAAAGCCATGTCCCGTGATCTCCTCCTGAGTGTCGTAACCGAGCGTTCTCAAGGCACTGTTGATGGTGTTGTTGCTCATGTAGCGGCTGCCTTCTGAGCGTTTTGCCATGCTCCGAAAGATTGGCCCGGTGGGGCCGGTCAGCGGATACAGTTCT
Source organism: Bordetella petrii (assembly GCF_017356245.1). Taxonomy (NCBI): domain Bacteria; kingdom Pseudomonadati; phylum Pseudomonadota; class Betaproteobacteria; order Burkholderiales; family Alcaligenaceae; genus Bordetella; species Bordetella petrii. The sequence continues at coordinate 1,889,762 of NZ_JAFMZZ010000001.1, read as the reverse complement.
TGGAGGATCGCCATCGCTTGATGGGGCAGGGGAGTCAGGTGCGCGGGAGTCCGGTTATCGCGTTTCATCCATTCGCGCATCTTCATTTTTTCGGGCGGACTGCGCAGCAGCTCCTGCTCGAAATCGACATCCTCCCAGTCGGCCAGCCGTATCTGGCCGGGTCGTTGAAAGATTAGGGGTGACAGGAGCAGGGCGCTGCGCGTGATGACATGCCCGCTGTATGCCCGAATGTCGATCAACAGTTGAGCGAGTTTCTTGGGATCGGTGATGGCGGCATAGTGGCGACTACGCGGCGCTGGCAGTCCGCCCGTCCGATTGTTGACGAAGTTCTTGGCCGGCTCCAGGGCGCCGACATCGACCGCGTGTTGGTAGATATTCTGAACAACTTCGCGGACGCGCTGGGCGGTTTCAAGATGGCCACGCTCTTTGATGCGGTGCAGGCATCGCACAATTTCGGTGGGTTGAATGCTGTCGATAGTTAGTTTGCCGACCCAAGGGAAGATGTGCAGTTCTAGATGGCGGATAAGCTTGTTCGCGTAATCATCCGACCACACGCGGTCCACTTTGGACTGTGCATGCCATGCACGTGCCATGCGCTCAAATGTGTTGAGCCGGGAAACACGCTCGCGCTCTTCTTCCTGTCGGCGTGCCTGTTTGGGGTCGATACCACTGGCGCGTTTTTCAGCCTCGGCCCGCGCCTTTTGGCGAGCAGTGGCCAGCGAAACAACGGGGTAGCTGCCGAGTCCGAGTTTGGTCTTGGTGCCTTGATGTTTGTAGATATAGAGCCAGGTCTTGCCGGATGGGCGTACTCGCAGGTACAGGCCGTCGCTATCGGACAGTAAATATTCTTTACCGTGCGGCGTGGCGGTTTTGACTTTGACGTCAGTGAGCAGTCCCATGGGGTCCCCCCAAAATGCGATTTCGACGAAATCATTATGGGGGACCCCGTAGGGGACCCGCAAGCTTGGGATTTCTTGAGACGACTATGAACCCAGTGAGTCAGATTTTACCGATAAGCCCTTGGTTTCTAAGGTTTTTTAGGCTTGTTTGGGACGTTCTGGGGAAAATGAATGGTGGCCTGGGGCGGAATCGAACCACCGACACGCGGATTTTCAATCCGCTGCTCTACCAACTGAGCTACCAGGCCAACGAAGTCCGCAACTATACACAATTTTCTTGATTCTTGCAGGCGCTTCAGCCACAAACCGGCTTGCGGCCACTACCCTCGGGATTACCCGCAGAGGTATAATTTTCATCGACCTAATGTTACAAATGCGCCGACCCTCGCCGGGCGGCGCTTGCCGCGTCCCATGTCCGTCGCTGTTCTCGCTTTCGGCCTGAATCACACGTCCGCGCCCGTGTCGGTGCGCGAACGCGTGTCCATGCCGGTCGACTTGGTGCGGCCGGCGCTGGAAGGCCTGCGTTCGGCCTTTGGCGGCTCGGTGCGCGAAGCGGCCATCCTGTCCACCTGTAATCGCACCGAGGTCTATTGCGCCGCCGAGGCGCAGGTGGCCGAACAGCTGCCGGCGTGGCTGGCCGATCACAACCGCATCGAAGCCGTGGCGCTCAGCCCGCATCTGTACCGCCACCAGCAAGACGACGCGGTGCGCCATGCGTTCCGCGTGGCCAGCGGGCTGGATTCCATGGTGCTGGGCGAGCCGCAGATTCTGGGGCAGATGAAAGACGCGGTGCGCGCGGCCGGCGAAGCCGGTTCGCTGGGCACGCTGCTGCACCAGTTGTTCCAGCGCACTTTCTCGGTGGCCAAGGAAGTCCGTTCGCAAACCGCCATCGGCGCGCATTCGGTGTCCATGGCGGCGGCCGCCGTGCGGCTGGCCGAGCGCGTGTTCGGCAACCTGGACCAGGCTCGCACGCTGTTCATCGGCGCGGGCGAAATGATCGAACTGTGCGCCACCCATTTCGCCGCGCAGCGCCCGCGCAGCATGGTGGTGGCCAACCGCACCGCCGAACGCGCCGAAACGCTGGCCGGGCGTTTTTCGGCCGGCACCATGAAGCTGGCCGACCTGCCCGAGCGCCTGGCCGAGTTCGACGTCATCGTGTCCTGTACGGCCAGCTCGCTGCCCATTCTGGGCCTGGGCCTGGTCGAGCGCGCCACGCGCCTGCGCCGCCACCGCCCCATGGTCATGATCGACCTGGCCGTGCCGCGCGATATCGAACCCGAAGTCGGCCGGCTCGACGACGTCTATCTGTATTCGGTCGACGACCTGGGCCGCCTGGTGCAAAGCGGCACCGACGCGCGCCGCGCTGCCGTGGTGCAGGCCGAAGCCATCATCGAAACGCGCGTCCAGGGCTTCATGCACTGGATGCAGTCGCGCGAAGTGGTGCCCGTCATCCGCGACCTGCACCAGGCCGCCGAAGACGTGCGCGCCGCCGAACTCGAGCGCGCCCGCCGCCTGCTGGCGCGCGGCGAATCGCCCGAAGCCGTGCTCGACCAGCTGGCGCACGGGCTTACCCAGAAGTACCTGCACGGCCCGCTGGCGGCGCTGAACCGCAGCGAAGGCGACGAGCGCAAACAACTGCTCGCCTGGATGCCGCGCCTGTTCCCGGGCCGCGATTCGCGCCGTTAGCGCTGCTGCCGCAATGCCCGCCGCCATGGCGGGCGTTCGCTTTCCGGGCGCCCGCTTTCTGCCAATCCGCTATTTGTCTTCCTGGTATCCCTTATGAAATCTTCCATGCGCAGCCGGCTGGAACAGCTGTCCCACCGCTTGATCGAGGTTGACGCCCTGTTGGCCGAACCCGACACCGCTGCCGACATGGAACGCTTTCGCAAGCTGTCGCGCGAGCGCGCCGAGCTCGAGCCGGTGGTGCAGGCGTTCGCGCAGTTCGCGCGCACCGAAGACGACCTGGCCACCGCGCAGGAAATGCTGGCCGATCCCGACATGAAGGCCATGGCCGAAGACGAGATCAAGACCGGCCGCGAGCGCCTGGAAGGGCTCGAATCTGAATTGCAGCTGCTGTTGCTGCCGCGCGATCCCAACGACGGCCGCAGCCTGTTCCTGGAAATCCGCGCGGGCACCGGCGGCGACGAAAGCGCGCTGTTCTCGGGCGACCTGCTGCGCATGTATTCGCGCTATGCCGAACAGCGCGGCTGGCGCGTCGAGCTGATGTCCGAAAGCCCCTCGGAACTGGGCGGCTACAAAGAAGTGATCGCGCGCATCGACGGCGATGGCGCCTACGGCCGGCTGAAGTTCGAATCGGGCGCGCACCGCGTGCAGCGGGTGCCCGCCACCGAGGCGCAGGGCCGCATCCATACGTCGGCCTGCACCGTGGCGGTGATGCCCGAGGCCGACGCCATGAACGAGATCGTGATCAATCCGGCCGACCTGCGCATCGACACGTTCCGCGCCAGCGGCGCGGGCGGGCAGCACATCAACAAGACCGACTCGGCGGTGCGCATCACGCACCTGCCCACCGGCCTGGTGGTGGAATGCCAGGACGACCGCTCGCAGCACCGCAATAAAGACAAGGCCATGCAGGTGCTGGCCGCGCGCCTGAAAGACCGCGAGCTGCGCGAGCGCCAAAGCAAGGAAGCGGCCGAGCGCAAGAGCCTGGTGGGCTCGGGCGACCGGTCCGAGCGCATCCGCACTTACAACTTCCCGCAGGGGCGGGTGACCGATCACCGCATCAACCTGACGCTGTACAAGCTGCAGCAGATCATGGAAGGCGATCTCGAAGAACTGACCGGCGCCCTGATCGCCGAACACCAGGCCGAGCAGCTGGCGGCGCTGGGGGATGATGCCTGAAGTGGAGCAGCGCCCCATCCTGCAGGCTTTCTTGCAAGACCCGCGCCTGCCGCGCCTGGAGGCGCGCATGCTGCTGGAGCATGTCTTGCAGAAGCCGCGCGCCTGGATGCTGGCGCACGATACCGATCCCATCGAGGCCTGGCAGGCGCAGCAATACCAGGTGCTGGCCACCCGCCGGCTGGCGGGCGAGCCCATGGCCTACCTGGTGGGCCATCGCGAGTTCATGGGGCACGATTTCGCGGTAACGCCCGACGTGCTGATTCCGCGGCCCGAAACTGAGTTGCTGGTCGAGACGGCGCTGGCCTGGCTGGCCGACCGCCCCGAGGCCGCCGTGCTGGACCTGGGCACCGGCAGCGGCGTGATTGCCGTGTCGATCGCGCTGGGCGCGCCGCAGGCGGCCGTGACCGCCACCGACGCCAGCGCGGCCGCGCTGCAGGTGGCGGTGCGCAACGCGGCGCGGCTGGGCGCCCGGGTCGATTTCGCGCAGGGCAGTTGGTACGAAGCGCTGCCGGCACGCGCGCGCTACGACCTGATTGTGTCGAACCCCCCGTATATCGCCCGCGACGACCAGCACCTGGGGCGCGGCGACCTGCGGTTCGAGCCGCGCAGCGCCCTGACCGACGGCGCCGACGGCCTGCGCGACTTGGCCGCCATCATTACCGGGGCGGCCGGACGGCTGCGCCCCGGCGGGGCGCTGTGGCTGGAGCACGGCTGGGACCAGGCGGCCGCGGTACGGCAGTTGCTGGCCGCGGCGGGGTTCGGTCAAGTTTCCAGCCTGCGCGACCTGTCGGGCATCGAGCGGATTTCCGGCGGGTCCCTATAATGAGTTCATTCCGCCACCCCTGCTTTTCCTGTTTGTGAGACCACCATGAGCGACGTGCAAGAATTCATCCGCGACACCGTCACCCAGCATCCCGTTGTGCTGTTCATGAAGGGCACGGCCCAGTTTCCCCAGTGCGGCTTTTCGGGCCGCGCCATCCAGATCCTGAAGGACTGTGGGGTGAAGAAGCTGGTCACCGTCAACGTGCTCGAAGACGACGAAGTGCGCCAGGGCATCAAGGAATATTCCAACTGGCCCACCATTCCGCAGCTGTACGTCAGCGGCGAGTTCATCGGCGGTTCGGACATCATGACCGAAATGAACGACAACGGCGAACTCAAGACGCTGCTGGAAACCTCCGGCGCCACCACCGCATGACGTCTCCGCGGCGGCTGGTCGTCGGCATCACGGGCGCCACCGGCGCCCTGTACGCGGTGCGCCTGCTGCAGGCGCTGCGCGGGGTGGACGACGTCGAGTCGCACCTGGTGGTGTCCGCCTCGGGCGTGCTCAACATCAAGCATGAACTGGATGTCGGCCGCCACGATGTCCAAGCGCTGGCCGACCACGTGCACAGCGTGCGCGATGTCGGGGCCACGCTGGCCAGCGGCGCCTTCCAGACGGCCGGCATGGTGATCGTGCCGTGTTCGATGCGCACCCTGGCGGCCGTGGCGCACGGCCTGTCCGACAACCTGATCACGCGCGCGGCCGACGTTACGCTGAAAGAGCGCCGCCGCCTGGTGCTGATGGTGCGCGAAACGCCTTTCAACCTGGCGCACCTGCGCAACATGACCGCCGTTACCGAAATGGGCGGCATTGTTTTTCCGCCGCTGCCGGCGTTCTACCACCGCCCCGCGTCCATCGAGCAGATGGTCGACCACACCGTGGCGCGCGTGCTGGAATTGTTCGACATCCACGTGCCGGGCCCGCACTGGGAAGGCATGTAGCCAGCGCGGCCAGGTGTCTGACTCCCGCAGGGTGTCAGACACCGTACGACTGAGATAGCTGTGGCGTACAGCGGTGTCAGGCACCCTTCGGGAGCCTGGCACCTGGCCTTGCCGCTATGCCGCCAGCAGTTCTTCCGGGGCCCGGGGCTTGGGATACGTTTTCTGGTAGTGCACGGTAAAGGTCTTGAAGGCCGCCAGCGCCTTGTGCGGGTCGTGGCCTTCCTTGACCAGGAAGCTGTCGAAGCCGACGCGCGCCTGGTAGTGGATGGTGTCGATCATGACATCGCCCAGCGCCCGCAGTTCACCCTGCCAGCCATGCCGCGTGCGCAGCAATTGCGCCAGCGAATAGCCGCGCCCGTCGGTGTAGACGGGAAAGTCGATGGCGATGAAGGCGATGCCTGCAGGGTCTACCCGGCCGTCCGCGCCCACCAGCTCGTTCAGGTCGGTGGCCGGAGCCAGCAGCACGGCCACCGGATGGCGGCGCTGGCGCAGCGTGTCGCGCGCGGCGGTCCACACAGGCAGCGGCACGATCCAGCCCGGTTCGTCGGCCGGCAGCTGCGCGCCCGGCTCGGTGCCGGCTTCGGGGGCGAACACGCGCCAGTCGTTGGCCTGCAGGCGGCCGTGGCGGATCAGGCGCGCGGCGTCGGGGTTCGTGGCAATGGCATCAAGCATGAGCAGCCTCGCGGGATTGCGCCGGGGCGGCCTTGGCCACCGCCGGATCGGAATAGACATCTTCTTTGAAGGGCGCGATGCCCAGGCGGTCGACCACGTCGATGAAGCGCTCGGCGTCGCTGTCGCGCAGGCGCAGGTAGGTGCGCACCAGCCGCTCGACGACGTCGGGCACCTGTTCGCGGGCGAACGAAGGGCCGATGATGCGGCCGATGGCGGCGCCGCCGCCGCGCAGCGATTGCAGGTCGGGCAGCGGCTTGGCCGCGCCGTTCTGGCGGCCGCCGATGGTGACCTGATACCACTCTTCGCCGTTCTTATCCACGCCCAGGATGCCGATGTGGCCCACGTGGTGGTGGCCACAGGCGTTGATGCAGCCCGAGATGTTCAGGTCGAGCTCGCCCACTTCGAACAAGTAGTCCAGGTCGTCGAAACGGCGCTGGATGGCCTCGGCCACCGGGATCGACACGGCATTGGCCAGCGCGCAGAAATCGCCGCCGGGGCACGAGATGATGTTCGTTAGCAGCCCGATATTGGGCGTGGCCATGTTCAGCGCGCGCAGTTCCTGCCACAGCTCGAACAGCTGGGCGCGGCGCACATCGGCCAGCACCAGGTTCTGTTCGTGCGACACGCGCACCTCGCCGTAGCCGTAGCGTTCGGACAGGTCGGCCACGGCTTCCATCTGCTCGGCCGTGATGTCGCCGGGCGGCACGCCGGTGGGCTTGAGCGACAGGGTGACCGCGGCGTAGCCGGACACCTTGTGGCCATGCACGTTCTTGCGCAGCCAGCGCGCGAAGGCCGGGTGCGCCGCGGCGTGCATTCCGGTGGGGTCGGGCTCGCCGGCGGCGGCCGCGTCGTAGTCGGGCCAGGTGAAGCGCCCGGCAATGGTGTCGACGTATTCCTGCGTCAGGGTATCGGGGCCGCCCTTGGTCAGCTGCCATTGCTCGTCGACCTGTTGCGCATAGGCCTCGGGCGTCAGGTCCTTGACCAGGATCTTGATGCGCGCCTTGAACTTGTTGTCGCGCCGGCCGTGCATGTTGTACACCCGCAGCGCGGCCTGCAGGTAGGTAAGCAGGTGCTGCCATTCGACGAACGGGTTGATCAGGTGGCCCACCATGGGCGTGCGGCCCAGGCCGCCGCCCACCCACACGCGAAAACCCAGCACGCCGTCGCGCTCGACCGCCTGCAGGCCGATGTCGTGCACGCCCACGGCGGCGCGGTCTTCTTCGGCGCCGCTGACGGCGATCTTGAACTTGCGCGGCAGGAAGGCGAATTCGGGGTGCAGGGTAGACCACTGGCGGATGATCTCGCACCACACCAGCGGGTTCACCAGCTCGTCGGGCGCGATGCCGGCGAAGTGATCGGACGTGGTGTTGCGGATGCAGTTGCCGCTGGTCTGGATGGAATGCATCTGCACCTTGGCCAGCTCGGCCAGGATGGTGGGCACGTCTTCCAGCTTGGGCCAGTTGAACTGCATGTTCTGGCGCGTGCTGAAGTGGCCGTAGCCGCGGTCCCAGGTGCGCGCGATGTGGGCCAGGGTGCGCAGCTGGCGCGCGGCCAGCAGGCCGTAGGGAATGGCGATGCGCAGCATGGGCGCATGGCGCTGGATATACAGGCCGTTTTGCAGGCGCAGCGTGCGGAAGTCGTCTTCGGTCAGCTGGCCGGCAAGAAAGCGCTGGGTCTGGTCGGTGAACTGCGCGACGCGCTGTTCGACGAGTTGCTGATCGACGGGGTCGTACACATACATGGCAGGTTGCCCTTCTTGGAACGCCCCGGAGGGCGCAAGGGAACAGCCTGCGGCTTGCAGCGGCCCGCAATGGTTGCGGCGGACACGGACACGTGCCGCCGCCCGGCGCCGCAGGGTTCTATGCTCATAACCGTAACAGCCGCTAGATTGGCTTGTCTAAGTCATTCTGGTAATAAGAATAGAAGCCCGCCGCACCCTGTGCCGCAGGCCGGGCGCGGCCATGCCGGCGGGTTCAGGCGCCGGGCGCCGGCGGGGCGGTTTCGGCCAGCGACGGGCGTTGGCTGAAGCTGGCGTACCAGGCGGCCAGGCCGGGGTGGCTGCTGCGCCAGTCGTAGTCGGCGTAGCGGAAATCCAGGTAGCCCAGCGCGCAGCCCAGGGTCAGGCTGCCGATGTCCAGCCGGCCGGCCAGCGAGGCCGCGCGCCGTTCGAATTGCGCCAGGGCGTCGGCCACCTTGCCCATCTGGCCGTCGATCCAGCCGCTCCAGCGGTTGGGCTCGGGGCGCACGGTGATTTCGTAGCGGGCCAGCAACGCCGCGCCCAGGATGCCGTCGGCCAGCGCCTGGTCGGCCAGCGCCTGCCAGCGCGCCGGGCCGGCGGCCGGGAACAGCGCACCGCCGCCCAGGTCGTTCAGGTATTCGCAGATGACCCGGCTGTCGTACAGCGCCTGGCCATCGTCGGTGATCAGGGTGGGCACCTGGCCCAGCGGGTTGCTGGGGATGATGGTCTGGTCGCGGTTGACCGGGTGCGCGGCGCTGGGCAGCTTTTCGATCCGGCCGGCCAGGCCGGTTTCGTGCGCCACCGCCAGGCACTTGCGTACAAAGGGCGAGGCGGGCGAAAAATAGAGTTTCATGCGGGTTCCTTTGGTGGGGGCGCGGGCAAGATGCCGTGGCGCCAACCCATCGAAGGTTAATGCTTATGCCCGGGCCTGGATAGCGCCAGGCTTACGCCCGGAACCGGGCGTTCGCATACGTATGAATTACGCCGCCGCCTGCGGCTGGCAGGGCGAGAACTGGCCGGTGCCGGGGTCGCGCAGGAACAGCAGGCCGGTGGCCACCCCGAAATAGGCGCCGTGCAGTTCCATCTGGCCCTGTTCGACCCGGCTGCGGATGGACGGGAAGGTCATCAGGTTTTTCAGGCTGTGTTCCACCACGGCCCATTCCAGCCGCTGGATATCGGTGTCGCGGTCGCCGGTGCGCGGGGTGGCTTCGGCCACAGAGGTGACCTGCGACATCCATTTGCCGATGAAGTCGATTTCGGTCAGCGGCTTGGCGTCGTCGAACACGGCGCGCACGCCGCCGCACGAGGCATGGCCCAGCACCACGACATGTTTCACATTGAGCGCGCTGACCGCGAATTCGATGGCCGCGCTGGTGCCGTGCAGGGACGAGGATTTGGCCTCGCCTTCGTACGGAGGCACCAGGTTGGCGACGTTGCGGATCACGAACATTTCGCCGGGGCCGGCGTCGAAGATCACTTCGGGCGACACCCGCGAATCGCAACAGCCGATCAGCAGGATTTCGGGGCTTTGCCCGGTTTCGCCCAGCTGTTCGTAGCGTTTGCGTTCGTTGTGGAAGCGGCCGTCGAGAAATGCCTGGTAGCCGTCGGAAAGTCGTTTCGGAAACATGGGACGTGTCCTTTTGTTGTTATGGGGTGGGTACCCTGCCATTTTCCCACACCACCCTTACAGGCTACTGGGCGGCCCCCGGCTTGCGGGCGGCGGCCGGCGCGGGCTTATTGGGCCTTGATGTCCATGGCGGTAAAGCGCGTGAAGGCGTGCGGAGTGGTGGCCAGCACCTGCCAGTTTTCCCCGGGCGCCAGGGCGGTGTCGCGCCGCCCCGTGGTGCGGCCGACTTCGCGGCCCTGGGCGTCGTACAGCACAAAAGTAACCGTCAGGCCCTGCACGGCCTTGTCGCCGTGGTTGGACACGATGCCGGTAATGACCGAACTGCCGTCGGCCTGGCGGGTGGCGGCCAGGTTGTCGATGGACACGCCGTACGGCAGGCTCTGGGCGGCGGCCGCGGCGGACGCCGCCGCCAGCGCCAGCGAAGCCAGGATCTTTTTCATGGTGGTCCTCCGGGGCGCATGGCCCGTGTTCCACCATAGAATGCCGCGCCCGATGGCGCAAGCGCGCGGCGCGGCAGTGTGTGTCAGCTGGCAACCGGGGCAGGCAGCTGCCTGCCGGCCGGTTACACGGTCGCGATGGGCGTGACCGGCGAGCCGATGGCGTGCGGCATGCGCAGCGGCGGGGCGGTCAGCATGAAGTGGCGCCGGCCGTTGGCGTGCAGCCAGTCGGCCAGGTCTTTCAGGTACCACAGCTCGGCCAGCGGCAGGCCCAGCTTGAACAGGCAGTGGTGGTGCAGCGGCAGCATGGCGCGCGGCCCCTGGCGGTCGCGCGCGGGGTAGGCCTCGACCGCGTAGTTGTCGGCGCAGATCGCCACGATGCCGCTGTCGGTAATCCATTGCAGCAGGGCCGCGTCGGTGCCGTCCAGGGCGGCGCCGTAGGCGTGCAGCACATCGGGGTCGGGCTGGCCGGCCATTTCGACGACTTTCTCGGCGAACCCGGTGCGCAGCACCAGCATGTCGCCGGATTCGACGGCGATGCCGTCGGCTTTCAGCACCTGCATCAGTTCGGCATGGCCGATCAGCGTGCGCCCGGTGCCGAAGTGGCGCGCCAGGTCGAGCAGCACGCCGCGCCCCTGCATGCCCTGCCAGGCCAGGTTTTCCACGCCCAGCTTCAGCGCGGCCGAGGGGCCGCCGCTGTTGCAGCCGCAGCCGGCGTGGTCGGCGTCGGCCGGCCCGATGATGTCCGCGCCGGCGCGGTAGCCGTTGTAGTAGCAAAGCTCGGCGCGGCCGTCGCCGTCGGCGTCGAACAGCGCGCCCACGTGGGCCAGCGAATCCCATTGGGTGGAGTACTGCATCGACAGCAGCACCTGGTCGTCGCTGAGCACGTCGACCGCGTCGGGGTTCAGGTTGCGCAGCGGGAAGTTCAGGTACGGCGTGTCCTGCAGCCGCGTGGGGCTGAGCTGGGGCGGGTGGCGGCGGGCGTTCAGCACATTGCCGCCCGGCAGGTCCAGCGGCAGCGACAGGCAGAACGTCTTGCCGGCGCGGATCTCGCGCGCGCCCTTGAGCACCTGCGCTTCGGTCAGCAGGTTCAGCCGGCCCAGCTGGTCGTCGGGGCCGTAGTCGCCCCAGTTCGAGCCTTCGGGACGTTGCTTCCAGCGTTGCATAGGCTTACTCCGTAAGGAAGTCGGCGACCGCGCGGGTGTAGGCTTCCGGTTGTTCCCAGTTGGAAAGGTGCGAAGTGTCCAGTTCCACGTAGCGCGCGCCGGCGATGCCCGCGGCCAGCTCGCGGCCGTCTTGCGGGGTGGCCGCCGGGTCTTGCGTGCCGGCGATCACCAGCGTGGGCGCCTTGATGTCGCCCAGCCGGCCGCGCAGGTCGGCATCGCGCAGGGCCGCGCAGTTGCCGCTGTAGCCTTCATCGGGAATGCGGCGCAGCATGTCGACCAGCACCTGGGTCAGGCCCGGCTTGTCGGCGCGAAACGCCGGCGACAGCCAGCGTTCGACCAGGCCGGGCGCCATGTTTTCCAGGCCGTTCTGCGCCACCGCCGCGATGCGCGCCGACCAGCTTTCCACACTGCCGATGCGCGCCGCCGTGTTGCTGAGCACCAGCCGGCGCACGCGCTGCGGGTGGTCCAGCGCCAGCTGCAGCCCGGTGGGGCCGCCCATCGACAGGCCGCAGAAATCGGCCTGGGCGATGTCCAGGTGGTCGAGCAGCTCGGCCACGTCGCCGGCCAGCTGCGCGAAGCTGTATTCGCCCGCCGGCACCGACGATTTGCCGTGGCCGCGCGTGTCGTAGCGCAGTACGCGGAAGTGTTGCGACAGCGCCGGCACCTGGCGCGCCCACATGTCGGCGCAGGTGCCCAGCGAATTCGACAGCACCAGCACGGGGGCGTCGGCGGGGCCGTCGATGACGTAGTACAGGCGTACCTGGCTCAGGTCAGCATAAGACATAAGAAGATTCCTGGGATGCGGCCCGCATTACAGCAGGCACTGGCCGTTGACGTAGGCTTTGCGCCAGCGCGTGATGGCCACGCGCTCGAACAGGCCCGCCTGGCTGAAGGGGTCGGCGGCGATGAAGGCTTCGGCGGCCTCGCGCGTGTCGAGATCCACGACGTACAGCCCGCCGCCGGCATCCTGGCCGTCGTCGTGCAGCTTGGCGCCGCAGGCCAGCAGCAGATGCTTGTTGGCGTCCAGGAATTCCAGGTGCGCGGCGCGCTGCTGCTGGCGCACGGCCTGGTGGCCCGGCTTGTCGAAGGTTTCGATGATGTAGGGCATGGCGGGCTCGCGCGGGGCTCAGATGGCCGAGGGATGGCGCGCCAGCGCCGTTACCTGGATATCCATGTACGGAAACAGCGGCAGCGACGACAGCAGCTGGTGCAGTTCGTCGTTGCTGGCCACGTCGAAGATGCTGACGTTGGCGTAGCGGCCCGCCACGCGCCACAGGTGCGGCCATTTGCCGTCGCGCTGCAGCTGCTGCGCCAAGGCCTTTTCATCGGCCTTGAGCTTGTCGGCGCGTTCGGCGGGCATGTCCACGGGCAGGTTCACTTGCATCTGGACCATGAAAAGCATGGGGTATCTCCAATCGTATTCAGCGGGAAAACTTCAGCGGCAGGCCGGTCAGGCGCAGCAGTTCGTCGGCGCTCATGTCGCCGAACATGTCGATGACGGTGACGCCGTCGGCGCCGATGTCGAAGACGGCCAGGTCGGTGTACACGCGCGACACGCACTGCACGCCGGTCAGCGGGTAGCTGCAGTCGGCCACCAGCTTGCTCTGGCCGTCGCGGGTCAGCAGTTCCATCATCACGAACACGTCTTTGGCGCCGATGGCCAGGTCCATGGCGCCGCCCACGGCCGGAATGGCGTCGGGCGCGCCGGTGTGCCAGTTGGCCAGGTCGCCGCGCTGCGACACCTGGAAGGCGCCCAGCACGCAGATGTCCAGGTGGCCGCCGCGCATCATGGCGAACGAATCGGCATGGTGGAAGAACGAGCAGCCCGGCAGTTCGGTAACGGGCTGCTTGCCGGCGTTGATCAGGTCATAGTCTTCCTGGCCCTTGGCGGGGGCGGGGCCCATGCCCAGCATGCCGTTTTCGGTATGCAGGATCACTTCGCGGTCGGCCGGCAGGTGGTTGGCCACCAGCGTGGGCAGGCCGATGCCCAGGTTGACGTAGGCGCCTTCGGGAATGTCTTGCGCGACGCGGGCGGCGATCTGGTCGCGGGTCAGTTTGCTGCTCATTGCTGCTCCTTGGCGGCCGGGGCGGCGTCGATCTGCACGACGCGCTTGACGAAGATACCGGGGGTGACGACGGTTTCGGGATCGAGCTCGCCCAGTTCGACCACCTGGCGCACCTGGGCCACCGCCACGCGCGCGGCGCTGGCCATGATGGGCCCGAAGTTGCGCGCCGTCTTGCGGTACACCAGGTTGCCCCAGCGGTCGCCGCGTTCGGCCTTGATCAGCGCGTAGTCGGCATGCAGGGGGTATTCAAGCACGTAATGGCGGCCATTGATCTCGCGGACTTCCTTGCCGTCGGCCAGCGGCGTACCGTAGCCGGTGGGCGTGAAGAAGGCGCCGATGCCGGCGCCGGCGGCGCGGATGCGCTCGGCCAGGTTGCCCTGCGGCACCAGTTCCAGCTCGACCTTGCCGCTGCGGTACAGGCCGTCGAAGATCTGCGAATCGACCTGGCGCGGGAACGAGCAGATGATCTTGCGCACGCGGCCCGCGCCCAGCAGCGCGGCCAGGCCGGTGGTGCCGTTGCCGGCGTTGTTGTTGATGATGGTGAGGTCTTTCGCGCCTTGTTCGAGCAGGGCGTCGATCAGTTCCATCGGCTGGCCGGCCGTGCCGAAACCGCCGATCAGGACGGTGGCGCCGTCGGGTACGTCCGCCAGGGCGGCTGCCGCGTTTGCAACGAGCTTTGAGATCATGAGTGTCCGCAGTAAAAAGGGCGTGTCATAATTTGTTCTTTATTAGAACTTTCGTTCTTTTAAAGAACATCGTTTCATGGTGACCTGGGAGTGTCAAGGCGGATGCGCCTGGCGGGTTCCCGGGTGGTGATCAGGGTTGGCGCACGCATGGCTATCGATACGCAGGAAACCCAGCAACCCAGCGATACCTACGTGCAGTCGTTCGCGCGCGGGCTGTCGGTGATACGGGCGTTCGGCCCGCAGCGCCCGCAAATGACGCTGTCCGAAGTGGCGGCCGCCTGCGGCCTGACGCGCGCCGGCGCGCGCCGCATCCTGCTGACCCTGGCCCACCTGGGCTATGTGTCGGTGGAAGACCGCAAATTCGCGCTGACTCCGCGCATTCTCGAACTGGGCTATTCGTACTTGTCGGCCACGCCGCTGTGGGACCTGGCGCTGCCCTACATGGAAGAGGTGGCCGAGACCACGCGCGAATCGTGCTCGGTGTCGGTGCTGGACGGCGTCGACGTGGTGTACATCCTGCGCCTGTCCACCCACAAGGTAATGAGCATCAACCTGTCGGTGGGCAGCCGCCTGCCGGCCTGGGTGACTTCCATGGGCCGCGTGCTGCTGGCCGGCCTGCCGCCGGCCGAACAAGACCGCGTGCTGGCCGCCAGCGATATCCGCCCCCTGACGCGGCACACGGTCACCGACCCGGGCAGGCTCAAGCGCATTCTGGCGCAGGTGCGCGCCGACGGCTATGCCTGCGTGGTGCAGGAGCTCGAACCCGGCCTGCAGTCGGTGGCGGTGCCCATCATCGACCGGGGCGGCCGCGTGATCGGCGCCATGAACGTCAGCGGGCATGCCAACCGCTACTCGCGCGAGGCCATGCTGGACGCCTTCCTGCCGCCGCTGCGCCGCGCGGCCGAACACATCGACCAGGCGCTGCGGCGCCGCTGAGGCGCGGCGGCCGGGGGCGAAGGCGGCGCGGCCGTTCATTCAGACCGGCGCCACGCCCAGCGTGGTGCCGCCGCACACGTACAGCATCTGCCCGGTCACGAAGCCGTTGTCGGGCGACAGGAAGAACATCGCGGCGCGCGCCACGTCTTCGGGCGTGCCCAGGCGCTTGACCACGATGCTGTTGATGATGCGCTGCGTCTGCGGGGCGCCGTCGGGGTTGCTGTTGCGGAACAGGTCGGTGGCGATGGGGCCGGGGCCGATGGCGTTGACGGTAATGCCGTCGCCGCCCAGTTCCATGGCCAGCGTGCGGGTCATGCCCACCAGGCCGGCCTTGGTGGCCGAATACACCACGCGGTCGGGCTTGCCCAGCGCCGCGCGCGACGACATGTTCACGATGCGGCCGAAGCCGGCCGCGCGCATGTCGGGCAGCACGGCCTGCACCAGGATCAGCGCCGTGCGCAGGTGCAGCGCCACGACGTAATCCAGGTCGGCCAGGGTGGCGGTGTCGGCGGTGCCGGGCCGGGTGGCGCCGGCGTTGTTCACCAGCCCCACGATGGCGTGGTCGCGCGTGGCCTGGGCGGCCGCGGCCCTGGTTTGCGCTTCGTCGGTCAGGTCGGCCTGGATCGACACCAGCCCTTCGGGCGGGTTGGCGGGCAGGCGGTAATCGATGTTGACCACGCGGTGGCCCGCGTCGAGCAGCGCGCGCACAATGGCGGCGCCGATGCCGGCGCTGCCGCCGGTAACCAGATAAGCCTGAGCTTTGTTCATATCGATGCTCTTTTAGTGGGTCAGGATGCCCCAGGCGAGCACGGCGACGATGTCGATCAGCCCCACCCACAGCATCATGATGACGGTGTAGCCCATGACGTCGCGCAGCTTCAGCTTCGAGAGCGCCAGCGCGGGCAGGATCCAGAAGGGTTGCACCAGGTCGTTCCAGGCGTTGCCCAGCATGACCGACATCGAGGTCTGGCTGATCGAGCTGCCGATTTCCTTGGCGGCGTCGATCATGAACGGGCCCTGGATCACCCAGTGGCCGCCCCCCGAGGGCGCGAAGAAGTTGATGAAGAACGAGCTGATCAGGCCCCAGAACGGCAGGGTGCCGGCCGAGGCCACGTCGACGAACACGTGCGAGATGGTGTTGACCAGGCCCGAGCCGGCCATGATGGCCATGATGCCGGCGTAGAACGGGTACTGCAGGATGATGCCCGAGATGGTCTTGATGCCTTCATTGAGCTTGGCCACGTAGGCGGCCGGCGTGCCCAGCAGCAGCACGCCCAGGAACAGGATGGTGAAGTTGATCAGGTTCAGGTCCAGCGAGCCGCCGTCCATGAAGTGGAACGCCACGTAGGCCATGCCCAGCAGGCCGATCGCCAGGCTGAGCAGGCGGCTGTTGTTCAGCTTCGAGGCGAAGGTGTTCTGTTCTATCAGGTCGCCGGCCGCGGCGGTTTCGGTGGGCTTGTCGATGGCGGGGTCGACTTCCACGACCTTGTCGCCGCCGCGGGGATGCAGCCAGGCGTTGAGCAGCGGCAAGGTCACGATGATGACCAGGCTGGTCAGCAGCATGGGCGCCGAGAAGATCGTTTCCGACAGCGGGATGACGCCCATCTGGTCGGCCATGGGGTGGCCGGGCGTGGCGATCAGCACCGGAATGCTGGCCGACAGGCCCAGGCCGTACATGGTGAAGCCGCTGTAGGCCGCCGCGATGATCAGCGGATAGTGCACGCCCTTGACCTTCAACGCCAGTTTCTTGGCCACGATGCCGCCGATGACCAGGCCGAAACCCCAGTTCAGGTAGCTGCCGATGCCGCCCACCAGAGTGGCCACGATGATGGCCGTGCGCGGCTGGTGCACGTGGCTGACGATGCGGTTCAGCAGGCGGTCGGTAAGCGGCGCGGTGGCCAGCACATAGCCCATGGCCAGGATCACTGCCATCTGCGTGGTGAAGGCCAGCAGGCTCCAGAAGCCCTTGCCCCATTCACGGGTGACCTGGCCCAGGCTCTGGCCCTCGATGCCCATGGCCATCAGCACGGTCAGCAGCGTCAGCGCGATGGCGAATACGAAGGGGTCGGGCAGATACTTGCGCATCAGCTCCGTGAAAAACGACGTCAGTTTGTTCATGCTGCTTCCAGCTCCGGTAAAGCGTGTCCGTTGGGGGCCGTGGCACGCGGCCGGTGGCGGCCGCCCGGCGCAGCGGCCCGCCGGGTCAGGGGTTTGAAAAGAATAGGATGGGGGTCAATCGGCTTGCCGGCTATTGAGCCAGTCCACCAGGTCGCCCAGGGCGGAGCTCTTGTCGCGCAGCACCTGCTCGCGGCGTTCGGCTGGCCAGTCGTAGAAGCCCTTGCCGGCCTTGGCGCCGATCTGGCCGCTGGCGACCTTGCCGGCCAGCAGGGGCGACGGGGTCGTGCGGTTTTCCAGGTCGGGATACAGATAAGTGGCGATGGCGTGGTGCACGTCCAGGCCGTTCATGTCGCGCTGTTCCAGCGGCCCGGTCAGCGCCAGGCGGATGCCCAGGCTCCACTTGACCACTTCGTCGATATCTTCGGCGCTGGCGATGCCTTTTTCCAGCAGCGACATCGCTTCGCGCGCCAGCGCATGCTGGATGCGGTTGGCGATAAAGCCGGGAATGTCGCGGTTGACCAGCACGGGGCGCTTGCCCACATGGCGCAGCGCGGCCATCACCGTGTCGACGGTGGCCGGAGCGGTGTGGTCGTTGCGCACCACCTCGACCAGCGGAATCACGTCGGCGGGAGTGAAGAAATGCGTGCCCACGAAGCGGTCGCGGCGCGTGACCGCTTGGGCGATGGCATTGATGGACAGGCCCGAAGTATTGGTGGCGAAGATAGTCTCGGGCCGGCACAGCGTGTCCAGCCGCGCGAACACGTCGCGCTTGAGCTCCAGTTTTTCGGGAACGGCCTCGATGACCAGGTCGCAGGAACAGGCCGCTTCCAGGCCGGCGTCCATGCGGATGCGGCGCCGCGTCTCGGCCACGGCGCCGGGGGCATACACCCCGAGCTGCCGGTCGATGACACCGGCGGCGCGCTCCAGCGCGCCGGGCACCGGGTCGATCAGGACCACGTCGAGCCCCTTGGCGGCAAACAGGGCCGCAATACCGCTGCCCATGGCGCCCGCGCCGACCACGGCCAGGCTCTGGATAGGAAGATCCATGTCGATACGCTCTTGAGATGCTCGCGCCGGGCGGCCAGACGCGCGCAGCGCGCCCAGCCGAGCATGCATTCCCGCGCGGGCCGGGAATCAGTATGTTCTATATACGAACATTTGTACGTATNGCCTGCCCAGCACTACTTGCGGATCGGACTGGCGATTTCGCTGCTGCTGCACGCCGGCGCGCTGGCGTGGCGGTTTGCCGCGCCTGCGCCGGCCCGGCCCGCCCAGGCGCCGCTGGAAATCGTGCTGGTCAACGCCCATACGCAGTCCGCCCCCGTCCAGGCGCAAGTGGTGGCGCAAAGCCAGGTGGACGGCGGCGGCAATGCCGAGCGCGGCGTGGCCGCCACGCCGCTGCCGCGCACCGGCGAATCAGCCGAGACCATCGTGCTGCAGGCCATGCGCAAGCGGCAGGCGCAGCTCGAAGCCGAGCAGATGCGCCTGCTGACCCAGTTGGAAGCGCAGGCCAAGACCGGCACCGAGCGCCAGCCGGTCTACCCGTGGCCCGACGCCACGGCGCCCGGCGAAGACGTGCACGACCAGCCCGGCGTGGTGCAGAACGCGCAGGTCGCCACGCTGGCCGCCCGCATCCAGTCGTACAACGCGCAGCCGCGCAAGGAATTCGTCGCGCCCTCGGCGCAGGCATCGCGCTACGCCGCCTATCTCGACGCCTGGCGCTCGCGCGTCGAGGCCATCGGCACCCGGCACTACCCCGAAGAGGCGCGCGGCCGCATCTACGGCTCGCTGCAGATCACCGTATCGGTGCGCGCCGACGGCAGCGTGGCCAGTGTCGAGATCGACCAGCCGTCGGAACACGCCGTGCTGAACCAGGCCGCGCGGCGCATCGTGCAGATGGCGGCGCCCTTTCCTCCCTTCCCGCCGCAGATTGCGCGCGAAGCCGACATGCTGGTCATTACCCGCACCTGGCATTTCGTCAACGACACCCTGGAAACCCGAGTCCCATGAGCCAGGCCAGTTCCCTGCCCCGCTACGCCGTGATCGGCAACCCCGTGGCGCACAGCCGCTCGCCGCAGATCCACGCCATGTTCTCGGCGCAGACCGGCAAGCCGCTGCAGTACGAGCGGCTGCCGGCGCCGGTGGACGGCTTCGCGGCCACCGTGCAGGCGTTTCGCGAACAGGGCGGCCTGGGCCTGAACGTGACCGTGCCGTTCAAGGAAGAGGCCCGCGAACTGGCCGGCGCGCACCTGAGCGAGCGGGCCCGCCTGGCCGGCGCGGTCAATACGCTGTGGCTGCGCGACGGCGCCTGGCATGGCTGCAACACCGACGGGGTGGGGCTGGTGGGCGACCTGCTGCGGCTGGGCGTGATGCTGGAAGGCGCCCGCGTGCTGCTGGTGGGCGCCGGCGGCGCGGCCCGCGGCGTGCTGCAGCCGCTGGCCGCGGCCGGCTGCGCCCGCATCCATATCGTCAACCGCAGCCCCCAGCGCGCGCACGACCTGGCCGCCGGCTGGGCCGCGGCCGGCGCCGTGCCGGGCACGCACGTCACGGCGGGGGCCCTGGCCGAGGCCGGCGCCGCGGGCGGCTGGAACGTGGTGATCAACGCCACCGCCAGCAGCCTGCAGGGTGCCGCGCCCGAGCTGCCGCGCGGCCTGTACGCGCCCGATGCCCTGGCCTACGACATGATGTATGCGGCTCATCCCACGGCGTTCATGCGCCAGGCCACCGAAGACGGCGCCGCCCGCACGGCCGACGGCCTGGGCATGCTGGTGGGCCAGGCCGCCGAAAGCTTCCTGATCTGGCACGGGGTGCGGCCCGACCCGTCGCCCGTGCTGGCCGCCCTGCGCGCCGCGCTGCTGGCCAGGGACTGACCGGGCATGCCGACGCGCCGTTCGACCATGGGCCGGATCCGCTGGGGCCGGGTCATCGGCGCGGGCATCATGGCACTGCTGTGCCTGCTGATCATGTACCAGCTGTGGATGTTCTGCCTGGTGGTCTGGTATGCCTACCGCGACCCGGGCAGCAGCGCCATCATGCGCCAGGAATTGTCGCGGCTGCGCGAGACCGACCCCGATGCCGAGCTGCAGTACCGGTGGGTGCCGTACGACCGCATCAGCAATTCGCTCAAGCGCGCGGTGGTGGCGTCCGAAGACGCCAATTTCACCGAGCACGACGGCGTCGAATGGGACGCCATCCGCAAGGCCTGGGAATACAACCAGCGCCAGGAGGCGCGCGGCCGCCACAAGATGCGCGGCGGCTCGACCATTACCCAGCAGCTGGCCAAGAACCTGTTCCTGTCCAGCTCGCGCAGCTACCTGCGCAAGGGCCAGGAACTGGTGCTGACCTACATGATCGAACATGTCATGCCCAAGCAGCGCATCCTGGAGCTGTATCTGAATGTGGCCGAATGGGGCGTGGGGGTGTTCGGCGCCGAGGCGGCCGCCCGCCACTACTACAAGACCAGCGCCGCCGGGCTGGGCAGTTCCCAGGCGGCGCGCCTGGCGGCCATGCTGCCCAACCCGCGCTATTACGACAAACACCGGCACACCAGTTACCTGAATTCGCGCACCGGCACCCTGACCCGCCGCATGCGCATGGTTGACATTCCTTGACACACGCAAGGAAGTGCCGGGATGCCGGCCGATTTTGGTAAGCTTTCACGTTTACGCGCATACCGACGCACACCCTTTTCATGCGTACAGCCCGCCGCTATCTGGCCCGCGAAATCTATCGCTCTTGTGCAGTGGTCCTGCTGGCCCTGCTGGGCCTGTTCACGTTCTTCGCCCTGGTCGACGACCTGGACAACGTGGGCGACAAGTTCAGCATGCTGGCCCTGCTGTACATGCAGGCCCTGGCGCTGCCCACCCGCCTGTACGACCTGCTGCCCATCGGGCTGCTGATCGGCGCCATCCTGGCGCTGGCCGGGCTGGCGCAGCGCAACGAGCTGGTCATCCTGCGGGTCTCGGGGGTCAGCGGCATGCGGCTGCTGCGCATGCTGTGGCTGATCACCCTGCCCCTGATGATCGGCGCCTCGCTGTTGTCCGAGTTCGTCACGCCGGCCGCCGAGATCAAAAGCGGCGAGGCCAGCCTGATGTTCCGCGGCAAGGCCAGCGGCACCCGCATGGACAGCGGCTACTGGTTCAAGGAACCCACCCGCGACGGCGGCACCCGCATCATCAACATCGCCAAACTGCTGGCCGACGGCAACGTCGAGGGCGTCACGGTGTATGAATTCAAGCCGGGCCTGCAGCTGACCACCATGTCCACGGCCGCCACCGGCGCGTTCACCGACGACAAGCTGATGCTGAAAGACGTGGCCGAAACCCACATCGACGACCGCGCCGCGCAGGCGCTGGCCGACGCCAAGCCGCCGCGCACGCCGCCGGCGCGCGTAAGCAAGCTGCCGCAGCGCGAACTGGACACCACGCTCAGCCCCGGACGCCTGCTGGCCCGCGTGCTGACCCCCGAGCGCATGTCGCTGGGCACCCTGCTCGACTACATCGACTACCTGCACCACAACCAGCTCGACGCCGGCCGCCAGGTGGTGGCGCTGTGGCGCAAGGTCTCGTATCCCTTCACGCTGCTGGTCATGATCACCATCGCCGCGCCCATCGGCTTCATGCAGACGCGCCGCGGCGGCGTGGGCGCCAAGGTGTTCATCGGCATTCTGCTGGGCGTGGGCTTCTTCATGCTGAACCAGCTGGCGCTGAACGTCGGCATGCTGAGCCGCTGGCCGCCGTGGCTGACGGCGCTGGGCCCCAACCTGGGGGCCACACTGCTGGCGCTGGGCGCGCTCAGCCTGATGGAATACCGCCACGCCACCGCGCGGTTCGCGCAGGCGCGCTGGCCCTGGAGACGAAGCCCCGCATGAAAGGCAGCATCTGGATGATCGGCGACGTGCAAGGTTGCTGCGCGCCGCTGGACGAACTTCTTGCGCACCCCGACCTGGCCGGCGACCCCGACGCGCAGTTCTGGTTTGCCGGCGACCTGGTCAACCGCGGCCCGCAGTCGCTGGCCAGCCTGCGCCGCATCATCGGGCTGGGCGAGCGCGCCGTTTCGGTGCTGGGCAACCACGACCTGCATCTGCTGGCCGCCGCCGCCGGCGTGCGCAAGCCGTCGAAGTCGGACACCATCGACGAGATCCTGCAGGCCCCCGACGCCGACGAACTGATCGACTGGCTGCGCTTTCGGCCGCTGGCCCACTTCGAGCAGGGCCACCTGCTGGTGCATGCCGGCGTGCTGGCCAAATGGGACGTGGCCAAGACCCTGGCGCTGGCCGGCGAAGTCCAGGACGCCCTGCGCGGACCGAACTGGCAGAAGGCGCTGCAGAAAATGTACGGCAACGAGCCGGCCCACTGGAAAGAACGCCACAAGGGCGGCAAGCGGATGCGCGTGATCATCAACGCGCTGACCCGCATCCGCCTGTGCACGCCGGCGGGCCACATGGAATTCGCCACCAAGGTGGCCCCGGGCGCATGGCCGGCCGGCCTGCTGCCCTGGTTCGACGTGCCCGGCCGCGCCACGCGCGACATCACCGTGGTGTTCGGGCACTGGTCCACCCTGGGCCTGCTGGTGCGGCCCGACGTCATCTGCCTGGACACCGGCTGCGTATGGGGCGGCTCGCTGACGGCCATGCGCCTGCAGGACCGCAAGGTGGCGCAGATCAAGTGCTCGCAGTTCCAGGACCCGCTGGGCGAATAGCGCGGCGGGAATCGCCGGGCCGCGGGCCGGCGGGCGCGCCCTACAGCCGGGCGGCGATGGCCGCGCGCGCCAGCCGCGACATCTCGAGCCGGCTGACCGGCTGGCCGTCGGGTGCCTGCGCCTGCAGCGGCGGCAGGAATTCGACTTCCACAGCCAGGCCGGTGGCCCCTAGCACGCGCCACAAGTTCACCGCCAGGGTTTCTTCGCCCACGAACGCGGCCAGCGGGCTGCGCCGGCCATGCTGCAGGAAGCGCAGCACCACCGGTTGAATAGGCACGCCCGCGGTGCGGGCCGGCTCGAACAGGCTGGCGTGGAAAGGGCGCACGGTGTCGCCCTCGCTGGTGGTGCCTTCGGGAAACAGGCCCACCGCCACGCCCTGCCGGAAGCGCGCCTGCACCGATTCGCCCACCGCATGCACGGCGTGGCGCTGGCCCCGCTCGATGAACAGCGTGCCGGCGCCGGCGGCCAGCCAGCCGATCAGCGGCCAGCCGCGGATCTCGCTCTTGGCCACGAAGGCCGTGGCGCGCACCGAATTGACCACGAAGATATCGACCCAGGACACGTGGTTGGCCACCCACAGCACGGGGCCGGACAGCACCGGGTCGCCGCTTTCCACCACGCGGATGCCGCACATGGCCATCAGCTTGCGCGACCAGTAGCGGTTCAGGCCGGCGCGCGCGGGCAGTTCCATGAAAGGGTAGGCCAGGCCCACGCACAGCAGGCCGAACACGATCCACGGCGCCACCAGGGCCAGGCGCAGGATGACACGCGGCAACTTCAGCAAATCAGGGGCTCCCAGGCCGCATCGGCGCCCACCCGTGTGGCGCGCCGCCGGCCGGCCAGCATCATACCCGCGATCGGGGTCGGCGCACGACTGGCACGGATCATGGCAGGGCGTCGAGATAGCGTTGCAGGATGACCGCGGCCGCCACCGCGTCGTCGGGCGCATGGGTGCCCAGCAGGCGCTGGGCTTCCATGCTGGAGCCGCGCTCGTCGACCAGTTCGACGGCCAGGCCGAAGCGGCCGTGCAGCTGGTTGGCGAAGCGCCGGCAGCGCGCGGTGGCGGGCTGTTCGCCGCCGTCGGTGGCCAGCGCCAGGCCGACAACCACGCGCTGCGGCTGCCATAGCTGCAGCAGCTGCCCGATGCGGGCAAAGCGCGCCTCGCGGACTTCGGAGAAGATGATTTCCAGGGGCCGCGCCTGGCGCGTCAGCGTATTGCCGATGGCGATGCCGATTTTCTTTTCGCCGAAATCGAAGGCCAGCAGGGTTTCTTCAGGCATGCCCCGCACCGCCGGACAGCATCACCGGATCGACGCCCAGCAGCTTCAGGGCGGCGGGGTAGCGGTCTTCGGGCGGCACATCGAAGATGATGTCGGCGTCGGCGCCCACGCTGAGCCAGGCGTTCTGGGCCATTTCGCTTTCGAGCTGGCCGGCGCCCCAGCCCGCATAGCCCAGGGTGACCAGCATGCGCGCCGGGCCGTTGCCGTCGGCCACGGCCTGCAGCACGTCGCGCGAGGTGGTCAGCGCGAGGTCGCCCAGCTTGATGCTGGAACTGTAGTCGCCGGCCGGCGCGTGCAGCACGAAGCCGCGGTCGGTTTGCACCGGCCCGCCGAAGAACACGGGCGAGTCTTTTACGGGCCGGATCTCGAGGGTGAGATCGATGCGCTCGAACAGGCTGGCCAGAGTGAGGTCGGTGGGCCGGTTGATGACCAGCCCCAGCGCGCCGCGCGCGGTATGTTCGCAGACATAGATGACCGAGCCGGCCAGGCTGCCCTCGACCATCTGGGGCATGGCGATCAGGAACTGATTGGAAAAATCGGTGGCCGGGGCGTCGGTGGCGTCGTCGTCGTCGGCCTGCGTATCGTGGTTTTCGTCGGTCATGGCAACCCCTTGGGGCTGTGCACAGGCGGCCAGGCCGCGAACGGCCGGGACACTCGCGAGATCAGATTTCCATCAGTTCGAAGTCTTCCTTGCGGGCCCCGCATTCGGGGCAGACCCAATTGGGGGGCACGTCTTCCCAGCGGGTGCCGGGAGCGATGCCTTCATCGGGCAAGCCGGCCTCTTCATCGTAAACCCAACCACAGATCAGACACATCCAAGTACGCATAGTTCTCTTTTCTCTGTTACATCGACGGACGCCCGCCCCCGGGTGCGGGCCAAGCGCCAGGCGCATCCATTAGAATGGGGCAATCTTACCGAAACCCAATAGGGGTTGCCCGATTTGCCCTGGCGCAGCCGGCGCATCCCCCCTCTTTCGCGCAGCATGTGGCTCCAGTGACTCCCCCTCTTATCCTGATTTTCGGGCCGGTCGACCCGTCTGGCGCCGACGGCCTGCCGGCCGACGCCGTCACCTGTGCCCGCCTGGGGTGCCACGGCCTGGCCGCGGCCACCGCCCTGACCGTGCAGGATACCGCCGGCATCGAAGAAATCCACCCCGTATCGCCCGAGCTGCTCGACGACCAGGCCCGCTGCCTGCTCGAGGACATGCCGGTGCAGGCCATCAAGGTCGGCGGGCTGTACGGCGCCGAGGCGGCCAGCGTGGCCGCGCAGGTGGCCGCCGACTACAACCAGGTGCCGCTGGTGCTGCACCTGGGCCAGCGCGGCCTGCCGGCGCACGACGCCGCCTCGCAGGACGACGCCGACGACCTGCTGGCCGCCACCCTGGAACTCGTGCTGCCGCAAACCGACCTGGTGGTGGTCGAGCACCTGCGGCTGGCGCAATGGCATGCCGATGGCGATATCGACATCGGCGACGCGCCCAGCCCGATGCACGCCCTGGTGGCGGGCGGCGCGCAATGGGTGCTGGTGCTGGGCGCGCCGGTGCGCCCGGGGCACCATGCCAACGTGCTGCTGGGCCCCGGCGGCCAGACCGCCACCTGGCCCTGGCAGGCGCCGCCCGAACGCAATAGCGACACCGGCGGGGTAGCCGCCACCGCCGTCGCGGCCATGCTGGCCCAGGGGCTGGACATGCCCAAGGCTGTCGAACAGGCCCTGCGCCATGCCGACGACAGCGTAGGCGGCGCGTTCCTGGCCGGCATGGGCCGGCGCATTCCCAACCGCATCGGCGCGCCATGACCCCCAAGGCATCCATGAGCCCCCTGCGCTTTCCGGCCGGCCTGTACGGCGTCACCCCCGAATGGGACGACACCGGCCGCCTGCTGGACGCCGTGCGCCTGGCCGCCGCCGGCGGCATGACCGCCCTGCAGCTGCGCCGCAAAGACGCCAGCCCCGCGCTGCGCGCCGCGCAGGCCCGCACGCTGGCGCCGCTGTGCCGCGAACTGGGCGTGGTGTTCCTGGTCAACGACCACTGGCGGCTGGCGCTGGAAGTCGGCGCCGACGGGGCCCACCTGGGCCGCGACGACGGCGACCTGGCGCAGGCGCGCGCCCAGGCCGGCCCGGACCTGATCCTGGGCGCGTCGTGCTACGACGACCTGGCGCTGGCGCGCCAGCTGCTCGAGGCCGGGGCCGATTACATCGCCTTCGGCGCGGTGTTTCCCTCTTCCACCAAGCCGCAGGCGGTGCGCGCCCCGCTGGCGCTGCTCGGCCAGGCCCGCGTGCTGGCCGCCACCCGCGCGGCGCCGCGGCCCGCCGTGGTGGCCATTGGCGGCATCACGCCGGCCAATGCGCCGCAAGTCGCCCAGGCCGGCGCCGACAGCGTCGCCGTCATCACCGGCCTGTTCGAGGCGCCCGACATCCGGCAGGCCGCGCAGGCCTGCGCGGCGCCTTTCACCGCTTCTACTCACTTCCAGCCGTAACACCATGTCCAGCAACGCCCAACTCTTCGATCGTGCCTGCCGCAGCATTCCCGGCGGCGTCAATTCGCCCGTGCGCGCCTTCCGCTCGGTGGGCGGCACGCCGCGCTTCATCAAGCGCGCGCAGGGCCCCTATGTGTGGGACGAAGAAGACACCCGCTACATCGACTACGTCGGTTCCTGGGGCCCCGCCATCCTGGGCCACGCCCACCCCGAAGTGGTGCAGGCGGTGCGCGAGGCCGCGCTCGACGGGCTGTCGTTCGGCGCGCCCACGCGGGCCGAGATCGAGCTGGCCGAAGTGCTGATCGAACGCCTGCCCTCGCTGGAACAGGTGCGGCTGGTCAGCTCGGGCACCGAAGCCACCATGACGGCCATCCGCCTGGCGCGGGGCGCCACCGGCCGGGCCAAGATCGTCAAGTTCGAAGGCTGCTACCACGGGCATTCCGACAGCCTGCTGGTCAAGGCCGGCTCGGGCCTGCTGACCTTCGGCAACCCCAGCTCGGCCGGCGTGCCGCCCGAGTTCGTATCGCACACGCTGACCCTCGAATACAACAACCTGGCCGCGGTGCAGGCCGCCTTCGCGCAGCACGGCGCCGACATCGCCTGCGTGATCGTCGAGCCGGTGGCCGGCAACATGAACCTGATCAAGCCGGCTGCCGGCTTCCTGCAAGGCCTGCGCGACGTCTGCACGCAGCATGGCGCCGTGCTGATCTTCGACGAAGTCATGACGGGCTTTCGCGTCGGTCCGCAGGGCGTGCAGGGCCTGGCGGGCATCAAGCCCGACCTGACCACCCTGGCCAAGGTCATCGGCGGCGGCATGCCGGTGGGCGCGCTGGGCGGCCGGGCCGACCTGATGGCCCACCTGGCGCCGCTGGGCGGCGTGTACCAGGCCGGCACCCTGTCGGGCAACCCGGTGGCGGTGGCCGCCGGCCTGGCCACGCTGCGCCTGATTGCCCAGCCCGGTTTCTATGAACGGCTGGCCGCGCAGACCCTGCGCCTGACCGATGGGCTGCGCCAGCGCGCCCAGGCCGCCGGCATCCCGTTCGCGGCCGATGCCATCGGCGGCATGTTCGGCCTGTATTTCCGCGATACAGTGCCCGCGTCTTTCGCCGAAGTGTCGGCCGGCGACGCGGCGGCCTTCAAGCGCTTCTTCCATGCCATGCTCGACCGCGGCGTGCACTTCGCGCCGTCGGCCTTCGAAGCCGGTTTCGTGTCCGCCACCCACGACGACGCGGTCATCGACGCCACGCTGGAAGCGGCAGAAGCCGTTTTTGCCGGAATGCGCTGACCCCCGAAGCGCCGCGCGCTTCTTCCTGGCCCGGGTGTCGGGCGCCGCAGGTGCCTGACATCGTGCAGGTCAGGCAGCCTCTGCGCGCTTCGGTGTCTGACACCCTGCGGGAGTCAGACACCTGTCTGCCTGTCTGACCGTGGCACCTGTCTGGCCCTGCTGTCGCTCGTTCGCCATTGTGTTCGGCCAAATGGCTGTCTTTCCGTCCCGTATATGTCTTAATATTTCTGTGTTTTACTAATTAAATAACCCGCTGGGCCGGTCGCGGCAGGGGCGCGGGGACAGGAGCAGACATGGGCGACGAGGCGGTACTGCAGCTGACGCTGGATCCGGACACCCGGGTGCTGGCGGCCACCTATGCGCCCGCCGGCGACGGCGCGGCGGCGGGGCCGGGCTGGGACGATCTGGCCGCGGCCGCGCAGGCGCGGGGCTGGGGGCCCGAGGTGCTGGATCATTCCAGCGTGGCGGCTTTTGTGGCGCAGTGCCGCGAAGCGGAGCCGGGCACGCCCGTGGCGGGCCCCGTGGGCGCCGTGCTCGACGGCACGCTGCGCATCGACATCGAACCCGACCGCATGGCCGCCCTGCTGACCCTGACGGCGGCGCGCGGCGGCCGCGCCGTGACCCAGGACGACATCGGCGCGGCGCTGGCCGCGCAGGGCGTGGTGGCGGGCATCGACAACGGCGCCCTGCGCGAAGCACTGCGGCAGGGGCACTGCGAGGCGCTGCCGGTGGCGCGCGGCGTCTCCGCCCAGCCGGGCACGCCCACCCGCTTCGACAGCCTGGTTCCCAGTCCGCTGGCCCGGGTGCACGATGACGACGCGCCGGTCGATTACCGCGAGCTGGGCAGCCTGGTGCTGGTGCAGCCGGGCACGGCGCTGGTGCGGCGCGTGCCCGCCGTGCCGGGCGTGGCGGGCCTGGACGTGCTGGGCCAGCCGGTGCCGCCCGAGCCGGTGCCCGACCTGCCCTTTGCCGCCGGGCTGGCCGGCGTGGCGCCCGACGAGCAGGACCCCTGCCTGCTGCGTGCGACGGCGGCCGGCGCGCCGATGCTGCTGCCGCAGGGGGCACAGGTGAACTCGGTGGTGGAAGTCGACGCCGTGGACCTGAACTCGGGCAACATCGATTTCGACGGCACCCTGCGCGTCAAGGGCGACATCACCGCCGGCATGACCGTGCGGGTCAGCGGCGATGTGGTGGTGGCCGGCACGGTCGAGGCCGCGCATATCCATGCGGGCGGCAGCCTGACCGTGAACGGCGGCATCATCGGCATGACCGAAGCGGCGCCGGGCGACAGCGCCGCCGGCCCGCGCACCGCGCAAGTGCAGTGCGAAGGCTCGGTCAAGGCGCGCTTCATCGAACACGCCGCCATCAGCGCCGGCCAGCAGGTGGCGGCCGAGCGCGAAATCCGCCACAGCCGCGTATTGGCCGGCCACAGCGTGATGGTGGGCCCGCCGGGCTCGCAGCAAGGCGTGGTCACGGGCGGCGAGGTCTGTGCGCTGCATGGCGTGCGCGCGGGCACGCTGGGCTCGATGGCCGCGGTGCCCACGGTGGTGCGTGTGGGCCTGGATCCGCATGCCGAGGCGCGCCGCGCCGACCTGAAGGCTGCGCGCGCGCGTCTGGACGAAGAAAAGGCCAAGCTGGAAAAGGTGCTGATGTTCCTGCAGATGCATCCGGAAAAGGCGGCCGCCGGGGTCGGCGAACGCGCCCGCAACACCTATGCCAAGACGTGCGCCGACCTGCAGGACCTGGACCACCAGGAAGCCGAGCTGGAACGCCGGATGCAGCCGCTGCAATCGGCGACGATCAGCGCCGCCAAGCGCTACTTTGGCGGGGTGACGCTGCAGGTGGGCATCAAGGTGACGACCCTGCTGGAAGACCGGCCCGGCGGCAAGGCCTGCCTCGAAGCCGGGCAGCTGGTCATCCGCTGAGGCGGCCGGCCTCAGGCCGCCGGGATCAGCGCGGTGACTTCGATCTCGACCTTGGCGCGGTCTTCGATCAAACCGGCCACCTGGAACGCCGTCATGGGAGGAAAATGGCGGCCGATCACTTCGCGGTAGTGCCTGCCGATCTCGGGATACGAGGCCACGTACTCGTCTTTGTCGGTCACGTACCAGGTCATGCGCACGATGTGCTCGGGGCGGCCGCCGCCTTCGGCCAGGATGGCCGCGATGTTTTCGAGCGTCTGCCGCACCTGGCCGGCGAAGTCGTCGGTCTCGAACTGCTGCTGGCCGTTCCAGCCCACCTGCCCGCCCACGAACACCAGCCGGTCGCCCACCGCAACCTGCGCCATCACGCCGTTCGAATATCCCCGCGGCGGCATCCAGCCCGGCGGTTGCAGAATCTTCATGGGATCATCCTGTAATAAAAAACGCCTGCATGCGCTGGCGCAGGTCGTCGGGAATGGCGGTGGAGCGCATGGTGCGCAGGTTCACCGTCACGATGGTCAGCGCCGCTTTCAGCCGCGCCCCGCCGTCGGGGCCGACAAAGCGCACATCGGCGGCGAACGACGCCCCGCCGATGCGCCGCACGCCGAGTTCTTGCCGCAGCTTCTCGTGCCAGCGGCTGGGCGCGGTGAAGTCGCACTGCACCGATGCCAGCGGCGTGCCGATCTGCCGGTCGACATGCAGGGCATGGAAAGGCAGGCCCATGCCCTTGTCGAACCACTCTTCGACAAAATCGTTGATCATCTCGAAGTAGCGCGGATAGAACACAATGCCGGCCGGGTCGCAATGCCGGAAGCGCACTTCCACTTCGCTGACAAAAGGGGCTGCCATGGCGGTCCTGGGTAAGCGGGTTCAGGCCATCTTGCGCAGCGCGAAGCGCTGCAGCTTGCCGGTTTCGGTGCGCGGCAGCGCGTCGACGAACACGACGGCGCGCGGATACTTGTACGGGGCGATCGCGGCCTTCACGAAGGCCTGCAGCGCCGCCGCCATTTCGGGGCCGGCCTCGAAGCCGGGCTTGAGCACCACGAAGGCCTTCACCAGCTGGCCGCGCTCGTCATCGGGCGCGCCCACCACGCCGCATTCGGCCACCGCCTCGTGGCGCAGCAAGGCGTCTTCGACTTCCGGGCCGGCAATGTTGTAGCCGGCCGAGACGATCATGTCGTCGTTGCGCGCCTGGTAGAAGAAATAGCCGTCGTCATCCTGCACAAACGTGTCGCCCGGCAGGTTCCAGCCCTGCTGCACGAAGCGGCGCTGGCGCTCGTCGGCCAGGTAGCGGCAGCCGGTTGGGCCCTTCAGCGCCAGGCGGCCCGCCGTGCCATTGGGCACGGGCTGCATGTTCTCGTCGACCACGCAGGCCACGTAGCCCGGCACCACCTTGCCGATGGCGCCCGGGCGCACCTGGTCGGGCGGGCTGGACACGAAGACGTGGATCATCTCGGTGCCGCCGATGCCGTCGATCATTTCGATGCCGGTGGCCTGCTTCCAGAGCTGGCGCGTGGCGTCGGGCAGCGCTTCACCGGCCGACACGCTTTTGCGCAGCGAGCCGATGTCGTACTTGCCGGCAAGCGCCGCCATCTGGCGATAGAACGTGGGCGCCGTGAACACGATGGTGGCGCGGAAATCCTGGATCAGTTCAAGCAGGCCGTCGGGCGTGAGCTTCTCGGCCAGCACGACGCTGGCGCCCACGCGCAGCGGAAAGCACAGCAACCCGCCCAGCCCGAAGGTGAAGGCCAGCGGCGGCGTGCCGCAGAAGATGTCGTCGGGGCCGGGCTTGATGACGTGGCGCGGAAACAGGTCGCACATCGCCAGCACGTCGCGGTGGAAGTGCATGCAGCCCTTGGGCATGCCGGTGGTGCCGCTGGTGAATGCGATCAGGCAGACATCGTCGGCCGCGGTGTCGCAGGCGGCGAAGTCGTCGGGCTTGGCGGCCGCGAGCGCGTCCAGCGCGTCGGGCGCCGGGTCGTTGAACAGCATGACCTGCCGCAGCTCGGGGCAGAAATGCTCGTGGCCGGCCTGCATGCAGTACTGCGCCTCGGCGCGCAGCTGCGCGTCGCACAATATGGCCGACACCTGGGCCTTGCCGATGATCTGCTTCAGTTCTTTGGCGCGCAGCAGCGGCATGGTGGGCACGGTTACCAGCCCCGCCTTGATGGCGGCCAGCCAGGCGGCGGCCATCATGGGGTTGTTGGGCCCGCGCAGCAGCACGCGGTTGCCGGGCACCAGCTTCATGTCTTCGGCCAGCACGCGGGCGATGCGGTTGGTCAGCGCCTGCAGCTCGGCGTAGCTCAGCGTGGCGGCCGCGCCGTCGCGGCGCCAGCGCAGCGCCGTGCGCTGGCCGTGGCCGCGGGCGACCATGGCATCGACCAGCTCGACCGCGCAATTCATGCGCGCCGGATAGGCCACATCGGGACCGTCGAGCAGGAACTCGGGCCATTCGTCGGCGGGCGGCAGGTGGTCGCGGGCGTAAGTATCCAGGTGGGCAGAGCGTTCCATGAAATTCCCCTTGGCAATGCGATAAGCGGCCGCCTGCTAGTCCTTCAGCAGCTCTCTGGCAATGATCAGCTTCTGGACCTCGGTGGCGCCTTCGTAGATGCGCAGCGCGCGGATCTCGCGGTAGAGCTTTTCCACCGGCACGCCCGACACCACGCCGGCGCCGCCGAACATCTGCAGGGCCCGGTCGATGACGGCCTGCGCCGATTCGGTGGCGGCCATCTTGGCCATGGCCGCCTCGCGCGTGGTGCGCACGCCCCGCACGTCGCGCAGCCAGGCGGCGCGGTAGGTCAGCAGGGCCGCGCCGTCGATGGCGGTGGCCATGTCGCCCAGCGCGGCCTGGGTCAGCTGCAGGTCGGCCAGCGCCTGGCCGAACATGCGGCGCCCGCGGGCCCGCGACACGGCCTCGTCCAGCGCGCGCCGGGCAAAGCCCAGGGCGGCCGCCGCCACCGAGGCGCGGAAGATGTCCAGTGTCATCATGGCCAGCTTGAAGCCCTGCCCCGGCTCGCCCAGCCGCTGGCTGGCGGGAATGCGGCAGTTGTCGAACGCCAGCGTGGCCAACGGGTGCGGCGCCATGACATCGATGCGCTCGGCGATCTCGAGGCCCGGCGTGCCGGCCTCGACCACGAATGCGCTGATGCCGCGCGCGCCCGGCGCTTCGCCGGTGCGGGCGAACACGCAATAGAAATCGGCGATGCCGCCATTGGATATCCAGGTCTTGGCGCCGTCGAGCACATAGTGGTCGCCGTCGGCGCGCGCGCTGCACGCCAGCGCCGCCACATCGGAACCGGCATCGGGTTCGGACAGCGCGAAAGCCGCAATGGCCTGGCCGGCGGCCACGCGCGGCAGGTACTGGCGGCGCAGCGCATCGGAGCCCATCAGCGCGATGGCGCCGCTGCCCAGGCCCTGCATGGCCAGCGCGAAATCGGCCAGGCCGTCGTGCCGCGCCAGGGTTTCGCGCAAGATGCAGACCATGCGCGAATCGACCTGGGGCAGCGCGCCGCCCCAGGCGCCATCCGGGCCGGCCGGCACGCAGTAGCGCAGCCAGCCGGCCTGGCCCAGCGACGCCACCAGCTTGCGGCAAGCCGCGTCGGTGTCATGGTGGTCGATATCGGCCAGCGCGTCGACGCACCAGGCTTCGAGCTCGCCCGCCAGGGCGCGATGGCGGTCGTCGAAAAACGGCCAGTCCAACCATGTCGTGTCAGCCACCTCAATCTCCTTCGAATACCGGCTTGCGCTTGGCCACAAAGGCCTCGTAGGCGCGGCGGAAGTCGCGCGTCTGCATGCAGATGGCCTGCGCTTCGGCCTCGGCTTCGATGGCCTCGTCCACGCCCATGTTCCATTCCTGGTGCAGCAGCTTCTTGGTGACCCCGTGCGCGAAGGTGGGGCCGGCGGCCAGCTGCGCGGCCAGGGCCTGGGCCGCTTCGAGCAGCGCGGCACTGTCGTGCAGGCTGTTGAAGAACCCCCATTGCGCGCCTTCGTCGGCGCTCATGGCGCGCCCGGTGTACAGCAGTTCCGATGCCCGGCCCTGGCCGACCACGCGCGGCAGCAGGGTGCAGGCGCCCATGTCGGCGCCGGCCAGCCCCACCCGGGTGAACAGGAAGGCCGTGCGCGCGGCCGGCGTGCCCAGCCGCAGGTCGGACGCCAGCGCCATCATGGCGCCGGCGCCGGCGCACACGCCGTCGACCGCCGCCACGATGGGCTGCGGGCAGGCGCGCATGGTCTTGACCAGGTCGCCGGTCATGCGGGTGAAATCCAGCAGTTCGGGCATGCTCATGCGGGTCAGCGGGCCGATGATTTCGTGCACGTCGCCGCCCGAGCAGAAATTGCCGCCCGCGCCCGTGATCACCACCACCTTGATGTCGGTGGCGTAGACCAGCCCGCGGAACAGGTCGCGCAGCTCGGCGTACGAATCGAAAGTCAGCGGATTCTTGCGTTCGGGCCGGTTCAGCGTAATGGTGGCCACCTTGCCGTCGGCCGACACCTGCCACAGGAACGTGCGGGCGGCGTAATCGGCGTACGGGCGCCGGTGGTGCTTCATGGTGTGCTCGGGAAGCGCGCTGTTCATGGGGTCTCCTGGGTGGGGCTCAGCCGGGCATGACTTCACCGCCGTCCACGGCGATGGCCTGGCCATTGATCGACGCCGAGGCCGGCAGGGCCAGCCAGGCCACGGCTTCTGCCACTTCATCGGGCTGCACCAGCCGGCCCTGCGGGTTGCGGGCCGCCAGCTCGGCGCGGGCCTGTTCGGCCGTGCGGCCGGTTTTCTGCATGATGTTGTCGACCGCGCCGCGCACGATGTCGGTTTCGGTAAAGCCGGGGCATACCGCGTTCACGGTGATGCCCTTGCGCGCCACTTCCAGCGCCAGCGCCCGGGTCAGGCCCACGACGCCGTGCTTGGCCGCGCAATAGGCGCTGACGTACGGATAGCCGATCAGGCCGGCGGTGCTGGCCACGTTGACAATGCGCCCCCAGCCGGCGGCCAGCATGCCCGGCAGCGCGGCCTGGATGCAATGGTAGGTGCCGGTAAGGTTGACGGCCAGCATCGCCTGCCACAGGGCCGCGTCGGTGCGCTCGAAGCGCTGGCTGGCCGCCTGGCCGGCATTGTTGACCAGGATGTCGATCGCGCCGCCGGCCTGCGCGGCCTGGTCGAAAGCGGCTTGCACCGAGGCCTGGTCGGACACGTCGGCCGCCACGGCGCGCACGGCGCCCGGCCCGCCCAGCGACGCCACCGCCGCATCGAGCGCGGCGCGGTCGCGGCCCAGCAGCGTAAGCGCGGCGCCGCGCTGCAGCAGGGCCTGGGCGCAGGCCAGCCCGATGCCGCGGGCGCCGCCCGTGACCAGGGCGTGGCGGCCTTCCAGCGGGCGTGCGGCGGCGTTCATTTGGCGTCCTGTTGCGCCAGCATCGCGGCGCGTTCGAAGTTGGTTTCCAGCTGCCGCTTGCCGGCGGCGTACTGGCGCGGCCACGCGGTGTCGCAGTAGCCCACGCGGGCCGCCTCGCGCAGTGTCCAGGAAGCATCGGCCAGGTGCGGGCGCGCCAGGGCGCACAGGTCGGCGCGGCCCGAGGCGATGATGCCGTTGGCATGGTCGGCCTCGAAAATGGCGCCCACCGCGATGGTGGCGATGCCGGCTTCGTTGCGCACCCGGTCGGCGAACGGCGTCTGGTACATGCGGCCATACACCGGGTGCTGGTCGGGGCTGACCTGGCCCGACGAGCAATCGATCATGTCGGCGCCGGCGGCCTTGAAGCGGCGCGCGATCTCGACGGCATCGTCGGCCGTGATGCCGCCCTCGACCCAGTCGTGCGCCGAGATGCGCACCGACATGGGCCGGTCTTGCGGCCAGGCGTCGCGCACCGCGCGAAAGACTTCCAGCGGATAGCGCAGGCGGTTGTCCAGGCTGCCGCCGTACTCGTCGTCGCGCTGGTTGGTCAGCGGCGAGATGAAGCTGGACAGCAGATAGCCGTGGGCGCAGTGCAGTTCCAGCCAGTCGAAGCCGGCCTGGGCGGCGCGGCGCGCGGCGGCCGCGAAATCGTCGCGCACGCGGTCCATGTCGGCGCGGTCCATGGCGCGCGGCGTCTGCGATACGCCCGGCAGGTACGGCAGGGCCGAGGCCGACAGCAGCGGCCAATTGCCTTCGGCCAGCGGGTAGTCCATTTGCTGCCAGCCCAGCTGGGTAGAGCCCTTGCGGCCGGCATGCCCCAGCTGCATGCCGATGCGCGCGTCGCTGTTGGCGTGCACGAAATCGACAATGCGCGCGAAGGCGCCGGCCTGCGCGTCGTTCCACAGGCCCGGGCAGCCCGGGGTGATGCGGGCGTCGGGCGAGGTGCAGGTCATTTCGACCATGACCAGGCCGGCGCCGCCCAGGGCCCGCGCGCCCAGGTGCACCAGGTGGAACTCGCCCGGTACCCCGTCCACGCATGAATACATGGCCATCGGCGACACGACAATGCGGTTCTTGAGCTCGACGCCGCGCGCGCGGTAGGGCGTCAGCATGGGCAGGGGCGGCCGCGCGCCGGCATCGCCGCTCGCGCCGGCGCGCCCGGCCAGCCAGCGTTCGTAGCCTTCCAGCCAGCCGGCATCGCGCATGCGCAGGTTTTCGTGCGAAATGCGCTGCGAGCGGGTCAAGAGCGAATAGGCGAATTGTTCCGGGTCCAGCCCGGCATAGCGCTGCACGTTCTCGAACCATTCGGTGGAATTGCGCGCGGCGTTCTGGATTTTCAGCACTTCGACGCTGCGCACATCCTGGTAATGCTGCAAGCCTTGTTGCAGGCCGCCTTCGGCGCCGCCCAGGCAGCGGGCCAGCTCGATGGCGTCTTCCAGGGCCAGCTTGGTGCCCGAGCCCACCGAGAAATGCGCGGTGTGCGCCGCGTCGCCCATCAGCACCACCGGCACGCGGCGCGGGCCGCGCGGCGTATCCAGCGTGTTCCAGTGCACCCAGGTGTCGCAGATGACGCGCGGAAAGCGGATCCAGATGGCGGCGCCGCGCAGGTGCGAGGCGTTGCTGATCAGCTTGTGGCCGTCGAGCCAGGGCGCGAACAGTTTTTCGCAATAGGCGATGCCCTCTTCCTGGCTCATGTCGCCGATGCCGGCCGCCTGCCAGGTTTCTTCGGGCGTTTCCACGATGAAGGTCGACAGGCCGTCCTGGAAGCGGTAGGCATGGGCCTGGAACCAGCCATGCTCGGTCTGCACGAAGGCAAAGGTGAAGGCGTCGAAGACCTTGGTGGTGCCCAGCCATACGAACCGGCAGCGCCGCGTGTCGATGTCGGGCTGGAAGGTGCCGGCATAGCGCGTGCGCGCCTGGCTGTTGATGCCGTCGGAAGCGATGACCAGGTCGGCGTCGTATTGCCGCGCCACGGCCTGGTCGTCTTGCACGAAGGTTTCGAACACCAGCTTCACGCCCACGTCTTCGCAGCGCGCCTGCAGGATGTTCAGCAGCTTCTTGCGGCCGATGCCGATGAAGCCGTGCCCATGGGTGCGCACGCTGCGCCCCTTGAAGTGGATGTCGATGTCGTCCCAGTGGTTGAAGGCGTCGCCGATGGTGCGGGCCGAGACCGGATCGGCCTGGCGCAGGTTGTCCATGGTGGCGTCCGAGAACACCACGCCCCAGCCGAAGGTGTCGTACGGCCGGTTGCGTTCGATGACGGTGACTTCGTTGGCGGGGTCCTGCAGCTTCATCAGCAGGCCGAAGTACAGGCCGGCGGGGCCGCCGCCCAGGCAGACGATTTTCATTGCGCTACAGGCTCCGTGAACCGTGGCGGTGGCGAAACGTGCCGGCCGTCCAATTAGTTTAGGTTTCAACTATATACCGCAAGCGGGGGGTGCGCAAGGAATGCGGGTTTGTACTGGGGGGGTTGCGCTGGGTGGGGTGGGTTGTGTTCCTGGCCCGTCCCGCGTCGTCCGGGCGGGTGGGGGCGGCGCACGTGCGTCGGGCTCGGGCGCATGCAGGCGCCCTCGGTCTGCTGCGCAGACTTCCCCGCCGCCCAACGCGCCGCCCCCACCCGCCCGGACGACGCGGGACTCGGTCAGTGAATCGAACCGCCGCCCATGCCCTGTCACGGGTCTGGCTCCGCAGCCAGACCCCGTGCTGTTGAGACAGTCGTTGCAGACTTCGGTGTCTGACACCCTGCGGGAGTCAGACACCTGCCAAGGTTGCCGGCGCGCGAGTTATACCCCCAGGTAACGCTCCCACAGGCCGCGGTCGGCGTCCAGCGCGGCGGAATCGCCGCTCCAGACGGTTCGGCCGCGCTCGAGGATGACGTGGCGGTCGGCCAGGGCCAGCAGGCGCTCGACGTATTTGTCGATGACCAGGATGGTCTGCCCCGCGGCGCGCAGGGTGGCCAGGCATGACCAGATTTCTTCGCGCACCAGCGGCGCCAGGCCCTCGGTGGCTTCGTCCAGCACCAGCAGGCGCGGGTTGGTGACCAGGGCGCGGCCGATTGCCAGCATCTGCTGCTCGCCGCCCGACAGCTGGTTGCCCATATTGCGGGCGCGCTCGCCCAGGCGCGGAAACAGTTCCAGCACCCGCTCTACCGTCCAGGGCCGGGCGATGTCGGGGTTGCGGACGGCCGTGAAGGCGGTCAGGTGCTCGCGCACGGTCAGGTTGGGAAAGCACTGCCGCCCCTCGGGCACAATGGCCAGCCCGGCGCGCGCAATGCGGTCGGGCGTCCAGCCGCCGATGTCCTGCCCGGCAAAGCGGATGGCGCCGCCGCGCAGCGGCAGCTGGCCGAACAGCGTGCGCAGCAGTGTGCTCTTGCCCATGCCGTTGCGGCCCAGCAGTGTCACCACCTGGCCGGCGCCGATGTCCAGGTCGACGCCGAACAGCACCTGGCTGGCGCCGTACCCGCTTTGCACCGCCTGCATGCTCAACATGTCGTGGGCTCCGTGGCGGCCTCGTCTTCGCCCAGATAGGCCTGGCGCACGGCCGGGTTGGCGCGGATTTCGGCCGGCGTGCCGGTGGCGATGATGCGCCCGTACACCAGCACCGAAATGCGGTCGGCCAGACGGAACACGGCCTGCATGTCGTGCTCGACCAGCAGCATGGCGGCCTGCCCGCGCAGCGACTCGATCAGCTCGGTCAGGCGCAGGGTTTCGTCGGGCCCCATGCCTGCCATGGGTTCGTCCAGCAGCAGCACGCCGGGCCGCGCCGCCAGGGCCAGGGCGAATTCCAGCTTGCGCTGCTCGCCGTGCGGCAAGGTGCCGGCCGGGCGGTCGAGCAGGCTGGCATCGATGGCGCATTGTTGTGCCAGCGCGTGCGCCGTGTCGTGCAGCACCGCGTCGGCCGCGCGCGGCTTCCAGTAGCGGAAGCTGCTGCCGGCGTGCGCCTGCGCGGCCAGCAGCAGGTTGTCGCGCACGCTGAACGACTTGAAGATATTGGTGACCTGGTACGAGCGCGACAACCCGGCCGCCACGCGCTGGTGCGCGTTCAGCCGGGTGATGTCGTCGCCGCCCAGCGCCAGCCTGCCCTCGTCGGCGGCCAGCGTGCCGGACAGCAGGTGGATGAGGGTCGACTTGCCTGCGCCGTTGGGGCCGATCAGGGCGTGGATCTCGCCCGGCGCAAGTGTCAGGGATACGTGGTCGGTGGCCACCAGCGCGCCGAAGCGGCGCACCAGTCCTTCGGCCCGCAGGGCGGGCGTGCCGGCGGCGGGGGAAGCCGCGGTCATGGCCGCCCCCCGCGCGCAGCGCCGGCAAACCATGGCCCCACCAGCCCGGCCACGCCGCGCGGCGCGCCGAACACCACGCACAGCAGCAGGATGCCCAGCGGCAGGTGCCAGTATTCCGTCCACATGCGCAACGCCTCTTCGAGCGCCAGCATCAGTATTGCGCCGGCCACCCCGCCATAGCGCAGGCCGATGCCGCCCACCAGCACCATTACCAGCAGGTTGGCCGACTGTGTCCAGTGCATCAGGCTGGGCGAGATGAACAGGTTGTGGTTGGCCAGCAGCGCCCCCGCCAGCCCGGCGGCCGCGCCACTGAGCACGAAGGCGGCCAGCTTCAACCGGTAGACCGGATAGCCCAGGGCCTCCATGCGCGACTCGTTTTCGCGGATGCCCTGCAGGGCCGTGCCGAAGCGCGAGTCGACCAGGCGGCCGAACACCCACATCAGCGCGGCGAACAGTGCCAGCACCAGGTAATAAAAGCTGGTGCTGTCGGCCAGGTCGATGCCCGGCAGCAGCGAGTACCCGGACAGGTTCAGGCCGTCTTCGCCGCCGTACTGGCGCAGCGAGATGAACAGGTAGTACACCATCTGCGCGAACGCCAGGGTGATCATGATGAAGTACACGCCGCGCGTGCGCAGCGACACGGCGCCGATCAGCAGCGCCAGCCCCCCGGCCACCGCCGCCGCCGCCGGCCAGGCCAGCAGCGCCGCGTGGATGCCGGCCGCGTCCAGGATGCCGACCACATAGGCGCCGGCCCCGAAAAACGCGGCGTGCCCCAGCGCCACCATGCCGCCGTAGCCCAGGATCAGGTTCAGGCTGGTGGCGGCCAGCGCGTAGATCAGCATGCGGCGCGCCACCGACACATAGAAGTCCAGGCCCAGCGCCGCCGTGATGGCCGGAAGCAGCGCCAGCAACAGCAGCAGGCCCAGGGTCCAGAAAGTGGATCTGCGCATTGTTCAA
Organism: Bordetella petrii; assembly: GCF_017356245.1. Lineage (NCBI taxonomy): Bacteria > Pseudomonadati > Pseudomonadota > Betaproteobacteria > Burkholderiales > Alcaligenaceae > Bordetella > Bordetella petrii. The sequence continues at coordinate 1,849,506 of NZ_JAFMZZ010000001.1, read as the reverse complement.
CCACGCGCCGGAAACAGCCCCGCCGGGCGGAACAGCAGCACGCCGGCCATGAGCAGGTAAATGGAAATGGCGGCCAGGGTGGCGGCCAGGCTGGACGCCATGGCCGGCGGCAGCACCTCGCGCAGCAGCATGGGCAGGAAAGCCCGGCCGGCGGTGTCGACCATGCCCACCAGCAGCGCCCCCACGAAGGCGCCGCGTATCGATCCGATGCCGCCGATGACGATGCACACCAGCACCAGGATCAGGATTTCTTCGCCCATGCCCACCTGCACGGCGGTGATGGGGCCCAGCAGCGCGCCGGCCACCGCCGCCAGCATGGCGCCCAGCACGAACACGCCCAGGAACAGCAGCGGCACGCGCACGCCCATCAGGGTGGCCATCTGGCGGTTGGACGCGCCGGCGCGCACCAGCACGCCCGCACGGGTGCGCGTCACGAACCAGTACAGGCCCACCGCCGCCGCCAGGCCGCAAGCGATGATCACCAGCCGGTAGGCCGGGTACATCAGGTCGGGCAGCAGGCGCACCGGGCCGGACAGCGCGGCCGGCAGGTTCAGCATGACCGGCGCCGGCCCCCAGATCATCTTGACCAGGTCATTGGCGATCAGAATGATCGCGTACGTGCCCAGCACCTGCGCCAGATGGTCGCGCACCGCCAGCCGGCGCACCAGCACCAGTTCCAGCGCTACGCCCACCAGCCCCGTGGCCAGCGCCGCCACCAGCACCGCGGCGGCAAACGAACCGGTGCGCTGCATGGTTTCGGCCGCCACATACGCGCCCGCCATGTACAGCGAACCGTGCGCCAGGTTCATGATGTCCATGATGCCGAAAACCAGGGTCAGCCCGGCGGCGATCAGGAACAGCATCAGTCCGAATTGCAGACCGTTCAGCAGTTGCTCGACGACCAGCGTCATCTAAGGCCCATTAACACGCAAAGAAATACACGCGAAGAAAAAAGCGCCGCGGGCGCGCCGGCCCGCGGGCGGATGGCGGGGCTACAGCTTGCACTGCCCCACATACACGTCTTGATAGCTGTCGAACACCTTGCCCACCAGCTTGTTGGTGATGCGGCCTTCGCTGTCTTTCTCGATGACGCGCAGGTAGTAGGCCTGGATGGGATAGTGGTTCTTGCCATAGGTGAACTTGCCGCGCACCGACGGGAAATCGGCCTTGGCCAGCGCCTGCACGATGGCCTCGCGGTCGGAGACCTTGCCGCCGGCTTGCTTGACCGCGGCATCCATGGCCATGATCACGTCATAGGCCTGGGCGGCGTACACCGACGGATAGCGCCCGTTGTATTCCTTGCGGAAGGCCTCGACGAACTGCTTGTTCTGCGGCACGTCGAGATCGTGCGCCCACTGCGCCGTGTTGTACATGCCCAGCATGGGCTCGCCCACCGCCTGGATCACGTCTTCGTCGGCCGAGAAGCCCGGGCCGATGAGCTTGACGCTTTGCGCCAGGCCGGTGGACACGAACTGCTTCACGAAGTTGATGCCCATGCCGCCCGGCAGGAAGATGAACACGGCATCGGGCTTGGCGGCGCGGATCTGCGCCAGCTCGGCGGCGTAGTCGATCTGCCCCAGCTTGGTGTAGACCTCTTCGGCCACGTCGGCCTTGTAGCCGCGCTTGAAGCCCGTCAGGGCATCTTTGCCGGCCGGGTAGTCGGGCGCCATGATCAGCACCTTCTTGAAGCCGCGGTCGGCCGCGACCTTGCCGGCGGCTTCATGGAAGGCGTCGTTCTGGTACGAGGTGCCGAACCAGTACTGGTTGCAGCGCGCGCCGGCGTACTGGCTGGGGCCGGGGTTGTTCGACAGGTACGGCACCTTGGCGGCGAACAGCGCCGGGCCCACGGCCAGCGCCACGTTCGAGCCGATGGGGCCGGTGAAGAAATCGATCTTGTCGCGCTGGATGTAGCGCGTGACCAGCTGCCGCGCCTGGTCGGGGTTGCCGCCCATGTCGGCCTGCATGAATTCGGCCTGCTGGCCGCCCAGCTTGCCGCCGAGCTGCTTGATGGCCAGGTTGAAGCCGTCGCGCGCTTCGGCGCCCAGCGCCGCGAACGGCCCCGATATATCATTGGCGATGCCGACCTTGATCGGGTCGGCCGATGACAGGGCGGGCGCCAGCGCGGCGGCCACTACCAGGGAAGTCAGGAAACGCATCTTGGTGCTCCTTGCGCATGCCGCGCGGCGGATGTTTTTATGGAATATTGCGAGTTCGGATGCTTCTGCCATCGGCCCGCCCGGCATCGCCCGGACGATGCGGCGAGGGCTGGCGTGCGGCATAGTTTAGGTTTAAAGTATTCGGCAATACAAGCCTAGGGTTTTTACCAGGGCCCTGCCCGCGCCACGCCATGCCCGCCCTTTACCGCCAATACGACCGCGCCGCGCTGGACGTGCAATACAACGCACGCGCCACCGTGCCCGACATCCAGCCCATCCTGGCGCAGTACACCGCCCAGAGCCAGGCCGCGCGCGCCACGCTGCCCTGCGCGGCCAACGTGCCCTACGGCGAACATCCCGACGAACTGCTCGACATTTTCCCGGCCGCGCCGCAGGCCGAGGCGCCGGCGGCCGGCGCGCCGGTGTTCGTGTACATCCATGGCGGCTACTGGCGGCTGCTGTCCAAAGACGACTCCAGCAGCATGGCGCCGGCCTTCACGCGGGCCGGCGCGGTGGTGGTGGCGGTGAACTACTCGCTGGCGCCGGCGGTCACGCTGGACCGCATCGTCGACCAGAACCGCCGCGCGCTGGCGTGGGTATACCGGCACATTGCGCGCCATGGCGGCGATCCGGCCCGCATCCATATCGCCGGCAGTTCGGCCGGCGGCCACCTGGTGGGCATGCTGCTGGCCGGCGGCTGGCACGGCCAGTACGGCGTGCCGGCCGATGTCGTTGCCGGCGCCGCGCCGCTGTCGGGCCTGTACGACCTGCGCCCGCTGGTGCATACGCACATCAACGAATGGATGCGCCTGAGTCCGGCCGACGCCGAACGCAACAGCCCGGCGCTGCTGCCCGCCGGCGCGGCCTGCCCGCTTTTGGCCAGCTACGGCGGCACGGAGACCGACGAATTCAAACGCCAGACCGACGACTACCTGCAGGCCTGGCGCGCCCGCGGCCTGCCGGCCCGCCACGTGCCCATGCCGCACACCAATCATTACGACATCGTGCTTACGCTGAACGATCCCGCCAGCCCGCTGACGCGCGCCATCTTCGACCAAATGGGCCTGGCCGGCAGCCGCCGGCCCGCCTGCTGATGCCCGCCATGATCGACGCTCCCGACCTGGAAACCCGCGCCGCGCCCGACGACCACCATGCGCTGCGCCTGTGGCTGCGCATGCTGACCTGCTGCAACCTGATCGAATCCGAGATCCGCACCCGCCTGCGCACCGAATTCGACACCACCCTGCCCCGCTTCGACCTGATGGCGCAGCTGCAGCGCGCGCCCAAGGGCATGAAAATGGGCGAACTGTCGCGCCGCATGATGGTCACCAACGGCAACATCACGGGCATTACCGACCAGCTCGAAAAAGAAGGGCTGGTGATGCGCACCAAGATGGAAACCGACCGGCGCAGCTCGGTGCTGAAACTGACGCCGCAGGGGCGCCGCATTTTCAACCGCATGGCGCGGGCGCACGAAAGCTGGGTCAAGGGAATGTTCAACGACCTGCCCGAAGCGGGGCGCGATGCGTTGTACCAGGCGCTGGGGGAACTCAAGTTGCAGGTAGTGGCGGCGCGGGGGAATGCGCGCTGAGCGGTGTTTTGCTGCTTCGGGGCTTGGGGTTCTTGCACCGTCCCGCGGTGCTCGGGCGAGCCGGGGCGGCGCAATGGCTGTGGCGTATAGCGGTGTCAGGCACCTGCGGAGCCTGACACCTGGGCGGTACCCACGCCGTCTTTGCCAAGGTGTCTGGCTCCGCCAGGTGCCTGACACCGATGTGCGCAGCGAATGTCTCAACAACACGGTATCCGGCACCCGACCACCGCGCCGGCGGCATGAGTGCTGCGCGGCGGTTCGAGTTCACGGATCGAGTCCCGCCCAGGCAGTGGGATAATACGGACTTCCCCGCCCCCGCGGCGCTGTCCGCCCAGCCACAGAGACGAAGTCATGGCCGTTAACCTGCAGATCCCCTCCGAGTCCGAAATTTTCCCCGTTGCCGGCGTTGAAATCGGCGTTGCCGAAGCCGGCATCCGCAAAGCGAACCGACGCGATCTCACGGTATTCCAGTTGACGGCCGGCACCAATGTGGCCGGCGTCTTTACCCGCAACCGCTTTCGCGCCGCCCCCGTGCAGGTCTGCGAGGCCCACCTGGCCACCGGCGGGCCGATCCGCGCGCTGGTCATCAACACCGGCAACGCCAACGCCGGCACCGGCGCCGAAGGCCTGAAAAAGGCCCAGGACACCTGTGCCGCGCTGGGCAAGCTGATGGGCGTGCCGGCGCAGCAGATCCTGCCGTTTTCCACCGGCGTCATCCTCGAGCCCCTGCCGCTCGATCGCCTGACCGCCGCCCTGCCCGCCGCGCTGGCCGGGCTGGGCGCCGACCAGTGGTTCAACGCCGCGCACGGCATCATGACCACCGACACACTGCCCAAGATCCATTCGCGGCGCGTGCAGATCGGCGGCAAAACCGTCACCTTCACCGGCATCAGCAAGGGCGCCGGCATGATCCGCCCCAACATGGCCACCATGCTCAGCTTCCTGGCCACCGACGCCGGCATCGCCCAGCCCGTGCTGCGCAAGCTGGCGCTGGAAATCGCCAACCGCTCGTTCAACCGCATCACCGTCGACGGCGACACCTCTACCAACGACTCGTTCATCATCGCCGCCACCGGCCAGTCGGGCATCGACATCAGCGCCGAGTCCGACCCGCACTACGCCGCCGTGCGCGACGCGCTGTCGGCCGCCGCGCTCGACCTGGCCACCAAGATCGTGCGCGATGCCGAGGGCGCCACCAAGTTCATCACCATCCGCGTCGAAGACGCCCTGACCACCGAAGAAGCCCTGAAAGTGGCGTACTCGGTGGCGCACTCGCCGCTGGTCAAGACGGCGTTCTTCGCGTCCGACCCCAACCTGGGCCGCATCCTGGCCGCCATCGGCTATGCCGGCATCGACGATCTCGACGTCTCCAGGCTGCGCCTGTGGCTGGACGACGTGCTGGTGGCGCGCGACGGCGGCCGCAACCCCGACTACCAGGAAGCCGACGGCCAGCGCGTGATGAAGCAGGCCGAAATCGGCATCCGCATCGCGCTGGCGCGCGGCCAGGCCAGCGAAACCGTCTATACCTGCGACTTCTCGCACGAGTACGTCAGCATCAACGCCGACTATCGTTCCTGAACCCACCGCACCCGGAAACCGACGTGACTTCCTCCGACTTCTCCGTCCTGATCGAACGCGCCGAACGCGTGCTGGCCCAACTGGAAGCCTGGCTGCCGGCCGCCCCGCCCGACATCGACTGGTCCGCCCATGCCTACCGCTGGCGCAAGCGCGGCGCGCGCGGCTGGCTGGACGCCGTGCGCCACGTGGCCCGCATCGACCTCACTGACCTGCAGCACATCGAGCGCCAGAAAGGCATCATCGACCGCAACACCCTGCAGTTCCTGCAGAAAAAACCCGCCAACAACGTGCTGATGACCGGCGCGCGCGGCACCGGCAAGAGTTCGCTGGTCAAGGCCATGCTGGCCGCCTATGGCGACCGGGGGCTGCGGCTGATCGAGGTCGACAAGTCCGACCTCGGCGACCTGCCCGATATCGTCGAACTGGTGGCCACGCGGCCGGAACGCTACATCGTGTTCTGCGACGACCTGTCGTTCGAAGAAGGCGAGGCCGGCTACAAGGCGCTGAAATCGGTGCTGGACGGCTCGGTGTCGGCCTCGGGCGACAACGTGCTCATCTACGCCACCTCGAACCGGCGCCACCTGATGCCGGAATACATGAGCGAGAACCTGCAGGCCAAGCACCAGCCCGACGGCGAGATCCACCCGGGCGAAACGGTCGAAGAAAAAATCTCGCTGTCCGAACGGTTCGGGCTGTGGCTGTCGTTCCACCCGTTCAAACAAGACGACTACCTGGACATCGTGCACCACTGGCTGCGCGAACTGGACTGCCCGGCCGGGCACATCGAAGCCTGCCGCGCCGAAGCCCTGCAATGGGCGCTGGAACGCGGTTCGCGCTCGGGCCGCGTGGCCCACCAGTTCGCGCGGGACTGGGCGGCGCGCCATGTCTGAGCGCATTGTCGACGTCGCCGCCGGCCTGATCCTGCGCGCCGACGGCCAGCTGCTGCTGGGGCAGCGCCCCGTCGGCAAGCCCTGGGAGGGCTGGTGGGAACTGCCGGGCGGCAAGCTCGAACCCGGCGAAACCGTGCTGCAGGCGCTGGCGCGCGAACTGCGCGAAGAAATCGGCATCGAAGTCACCCAGGCGGTGCCCTGGGTCACCTACGTGCACGTCTATCCGCACACCACGGTGCGGCTGGCCTTCTGCCAGGTCACCGGCTGGCGGGGCGAGCCGCGCGGCCTGGAAAACCAGCAGCTGCAATGGGTGGACCCGGCCCACGCCGGCCAGGTGGGCGACCTGCTGCCGGCCACCCTGCCCCCGCTGCGCTGGCTGCAGCTGCCCGACACCTACGGCATTTCGTCCATTGGCGGCCGGGCCGGCGTGCCGGCCTTCCTGGAACGCCTGGAACGCGCGCTGGCGCGCGGCCTGAAGCTGGTGCAATTGCGCGAGCCTGACTGGCCCGACGGCCCGGGCGCCACGTCGCTGCGCGACGCCATGCAGGCGATGCTGAAGCTCTGCCACGCCGCCGGTGCGCGGCTGCTGGTCAACAGCGCCCATCCGGCCGCCTGGTGGCGCCAGGCCGACGGCGTGCACCTGCGCTGGGCCGATGCGGCAGCGCTGCGTACGCGTCCTGAACTGCCCGCGGGCGCCCTGGTGGGCGTCTCGGCCCACGGCAACGCCCAGATCGTGCATGCGCGCGAGCTGGGCGCCGATTTCGCGGTGCTGGGGCCGGTGCTGGAAACGCCGTCGCACCCCGGCGTGCCAGGCATCGGCTGGCAGGGCTTCGTGGCGGGCAATCGCGACGCCGGGCTGCCGGTGCTGGCGCTGGGCGGGCAATCCGCCGATACCCTGGCCGAAGCCCGCCAGCACGGCGCGCACGGCATCGCCGGCATCCGCGCCCTGATCTAGCCGTAGCCGGCCAGGTCACTGGCCCGCGCTACTTCCGGGCAATGATGGCGAACTGGCCATCCTCTTGCAGGCGGGCCCAGTACGCCTTGCGCGCCGCGTCGTAGCCTACCAGGGCCCCGCCGGCGCAAGAGCCGGCAACATCGAACGGCATACCGGTCAGGTAGGCAGACTGGTATGGCTGTCCGCTGACGCACTCGGCCGTGGCCAGGGCGGTCCATTGCCCGCCGTCCCAGCGCGCCAGCAGGCTATTTTCCGCGCGGGCATCCTGCGGCATGGCGAACTCCAGCACATAGGCATGGCCGCCGCTGGCGCCGGGCTTAAGCTCCCAGTCGCGCGTGGCCTGCGCCGGCAGCGCATAGGCAGCCTTGCCCAGTTCCGAGCCGTCGCCATAGCTGCCCGGCAGGCCGGCGTCGGCGGTGATGTCTTTCAGGCGGCCATAGGGATCGGTGTAAATGCCGGTCTGGCCGCTGATGCCGGACACGATCAGCACGTCGGACAGCGTCCCGCCGGCACGCGATTTCCATGACAGCGACACCAGCTTGCTCAGGTCGATGGTGGTTTCGCGGATCTCCACCTCTTCGTCAGGCGTGCCTTCATTGACCACGCGGGCGCGCTGGCTGTTGTTCAAGTTCGGACGCCAGCTTTCGTCGCGGATGAACATGTAGCGGTACATCAGCGATTCGAGCTCGCGGTTGGTATTGGCGAAGGTCACGCCCGGCTCCACCGCCATGCCGCGGGTACGGGTGTCGTAGCGGTTGAAGATCTCGTTGCGGCCGTCCAGAATGCGGGCGCTCTGCCCGCCGGGCGACCCGCAGGCGCTGGTGCGGTAGCCGGGATCGTAGATGTTGTTGCTCTGGATGCCCGCCGGGATACTGGCGGCATACACGATCTTGTCGCAGCGCGCGGCGGTACGGGTGAAGCGGTCGAACAGGCGCCATTGCGGATCGGCCAGCTCTTTGGGCCCGACTTCATTGGCGAACACGGTGTGGGCAACGTAGTACGCCCGATAGTCGACGGCATCGCCATGAAAATCGAACACGGACACATTGGTGTCGATGCTGCCGCTGGCGTCGCCGGCCACTTTCAGCATCACGATGTTCTGCACCTGCTCGTGCTCGCCGTAGCGATTCTCGTAGCCTTTGTAGGCCGCGCTGCCGGCGACGATCTGCATGAACCCGCGCTGTGTCGCGTCGCGGATCTGGCTGCGCGCGTACATGTGTTCGTGACCCGCCACATAAATGACGTCGTTTGCGGCGAACAATTCGCGATAGTCGTCGTACACGTCGCGGAACGCCACGTCCGAAGGTTCGGACAGATAGCCTTCCAGTATCTTCTCGCGCAGCATGCCGTAGCGGTTGCCCACCAGCGAGTTGTGGGTCATCAGGATGATGTGGTCCACTTCATCGCGGTGCCGGGCGATCTGGCCGGCCACGAAGTCGTAGGCAAAGGGCAGCCAGTCGTACGAGATGTTGATGAACAGCACATTCTCGCGCACCAGGGCGTAGTTCTTGTATTTCGAGCCGGACATGTGCTGCGCGTCGCCCGGAATGAGGTCGCTGACCGTATCGAAGTAGTCCTGATCGATGCCCTTGTTGTCATGGTTGCCCATGATGGGCAGCAAGGTCATGCGGCCGGTGTAGTCGGCGGCGATGGCCCGCCATTGCGCATACTCGCCGCGGGTGCCGTTTTCGGTCAGGTCGCCCGCCATCAGCACGATGTCCACGTCCTGCTCGGCCAGCTTGTCCAGCGCGGCGCGCATCGGGTGTTCGGCAACCCCGGAATCGCTGCCCTGCGTGTCGGGCAGCACGCCCACACGCAACGGCTTGCTGGTTTCCGGTTCCGGCGCGGGTTCCGAGGTGCCCGGCTCCGTTGTTTCATCATCGTCGCCGGAACTGCTGCCGCATCCCGTCAATGCAAACAATGCGCAGGCCATGGCGCCGACGCGCTTGCGGTGCTGCAAACTGCCAAACAAGTGGTACATGTCAGCCCCTCTGTAAGAAAACGAGGAGCATAGAAACGCGACGTTACGCACCCATGACTCGCCGGCAAGCCTGGCGGGTACGGCGGCGCAATCGGCCGCCTTACCCGCCATTCATGACAGGCCTGCGAATCTCAGGCGACTAAGCTCAAGGCGTTGCGCCCATGGGTGTCCGGCTTCCGAAGGGTATCGGACACCGGAGTGGGCAGGGGCTGTCTCAACAGTACGGTGTCTGGCACCCTGCGGGAGCCAGACACCTGGGCGGCGCCGCGCCGCGACGCCTCAAGAGCCCGAAGCAGAGCCTGCGGCGGCATCCACGGAACCCGTCGATCCGGCGGCCGCGTCCCCCTGGGCCTCGGCCCGCTCCGCCTCCAGGCCCTGCCAGCCGCCGCCCAGCGCCGCGATCAACTGCACGCTGGCTGTCAGGCGGCTGCCCACCAGCGTGATTGCGCTGCGCTCGCTGGTCAGCGCACTGGTTTCCAGCACGGCCACGTCCAGGTAGCCGATCAGGCCCGCCTGATACTGGTTGCGCGCCAGCCGCAGCGATTCGCGCGTGGCTTCCAGGGCGCGGCGCTGCACCACCTGTTCGTGTTCCAGCACGCGCAGCTGGATCAGGTAGTCTTCCACTTCGCGCAGCGCGCCCAGCACCGTTTGCCGGTACAGCGCGGCCTGGGCATCGTAGGCGGCGCGCGCCTGGTCCAGCTGCGCCTGGCGGGCGCCGCCGTCGAACAGGGTCAGCGCCAGCGCCGGCCCCAGCGACCAGAAGCGGGCGGGCGCGGTCAGCCACTGCGCGAACTCGCCGCTGCGGAAACCGCCGTTGGCGCTCAGCACCAGGTCGGGGAACCAGGCCGCCTGCGCCACGCCGATCTGCGCATTGGCCGAGGCCGCGCGGCGTTCGGCCGACGCCACGTCGGGGCGGCGCTCCAGCAATTCGGACGGTACGCCGGCCGGAATCTGCGGCACCGCCTGCGCGAACGCCTGGGGCGGCAGCGCGAAGCGCGAGGGCGCCAGCCCCACCAGCACCGCGATGGCGTGTTCGAACTGGCCGCGCTGCCATTCCAGGTCGATCAGCTGGGCGCGGGCGCTTTCCAGCTGGGCCTGCGCCACCGATACGTCACCGCGCCCGGCCACGCCCGCCTGGTAGCGGTTCTGCGTCATCTGCAGCGAACGCTCGTAGGCCTGCACCGTGGATTCCAGCAGGCGCTTCTGTTCGTCCAGGATGCGCAGCTGGAAATAGTCTTGCGCCAGCGCCGACTGCGCGCTGAGGCGCGCATTGGCCAAGTCGCCCAGGCTGGCCTGGGCCTCGGCGCGGCTGGCCTCGACATCGCGGCGTACGCGGCCCCACAGGTCGAGCTCCCAGCTGGCGGTGCCGCTCAGGCTGTACTGGTTGGCCACCCCGCTGCTGGTGGCGGTGCTGCCGCCGCCGGCGCGCGTCACGCCGGCATCGGTGCCCACCGTGGGAAAGAACCCGGCGCGCGCGCCCTGCACCAGCGCCTGCGCCTGGCGGTAGTTCGCCTCGGCCTGGGCAATGCTCTGGTTGGCCGTGTTCAACTGCCCCATCAAACCATCGAGCGTGGCGTCGCCGTATACCCGCCACCAGGCGCCGCGCTCGGCCGCGTCGCGCGGCTGCGCGGGCTTCCAGCCTTCCTGGCTTTGCGCCTCTTTGTAGGCATCGCCCAGGTCCATCGCGGGCCGCTGGTAATCGGGGCCCACCGCGCAGGCCGACAACAGCGCGCAGCACAGCACGGCGGCCGCTCGGCGCGACGCGCGCGCGGCCGGGAAGGAAAAGGGCAATGGCGATGCGCGGCTCATGGGCGTTCTACATCAGGTTGCGAACCGATCGCGCCTTGCGCGCCGCGGCGGCGCCGGGCCCACAGGCGGAAGCGGTCCAGGTACAGGTACACGACCGGCGTGGTGTACAGCGTAAGGATCTGGCTGAGAATCAGGCCGCCGACGATGGTCACCCCCAGCGGCTGGCGCATCTCGACGCCGGCTCCGGTGGCCAGCACCAGCGGCAGCGCGCCGAAAATGGCGGCCAGGGTGGTCATCATGATGGGCCGGAAGCGCGTCAGGCAGGCCTCGAAAATGGCGTCGCGCGGCGGCAGGCCGCGGCGGCGCTCGGCATCCAGCGCGAAATCCACCATCATGATGGCGTTCTTTTTCACGATGCCGATCAGCAGGAACACGCCGATCAGGGCAATGATGGTGAATTCGCTGCCCACCAGCATCAGCGCCAGCAGCGCGCCGATGCCGGCCGAGGGCAGGGTCGACAGGATGGTCAGCGGGTGCACCAGGTTTTCGTACAAGATGCCCAGCACAATGTACATGGTGACCAGCGCGCCCAGGATCAGCCAGGGCTGCTGGCTTTGCGCTTCCTGCTGGGCGGCGGCGGTGCCCAGGAAGCCGGCCTGGATCTGGTCGGAGGGCAGCCCGATGCGCGCCACCGCCGCATCGATGGCGCGGATGGCCTGATCCAGCGAAACGCCCGGCGCCAGGTTGAACGAGATGTCGTCGGCCGCGAACAGGCCGTTGTGCTGCACGCTGAGCGGCGCATTGCCCGACTCGAAGTGCGCGAAGGCCGCCAGCGGCACACGCTGGCCGTCCTGGGTGATGACGTGCACCTGCTTGAGCGACTCGGCATCCTGGGCAAAGCGCTGGTCCACCCCCATGACCACGTGGTACTGGTTCAGCGGGCCATACATCACCGACACCTGGCGCTGGCTGAACGAGTTGTTCAGCACCGCGGAAATATCGGACATGCTGATGCCCAGCCGCGTCGCGGCCTCGCGGTCGATCACCAGTTCGACCTGGCGGCCCTTGTCTTCGACGCTGGTGTCCACGTCGGTAAGCTCGGGCAGCGCGGCCATGGCCTGCTGCACCTTGGGCATCCAGGTGCGCAGCAGCGACAGCTCGCCGGCCAGCAGGGTGTAGTCGTACGAGCCGCTGCCTTGCCCGCCGCCCAGGAAGATGTCCTGCTGAGGCACCAGGAAAACGCGCGCGCCGGGGGTGTTCTGCAGCCGCCCGCGCAGCCGGTTGACCACGTCGTTGGCGCTGGCCCGGCGTTCGGCCTGCGGCTTGAGCTGGATCGACATGAAGCTGCTGTTGCTGCCGCCGCGCCCGCCGGCGTGCACGGTGATGCTGGCCACCGCCGGGTCGGACAGGATCACCTTGCGGAAGTATTCCAGCTTGGGCACCGTGGCCTGGAACGAGGTGCCCTGGTCGACCCGGAAGAAGCCCAGCAGCTGGCCGGTGTCCTGCTGCGGGAAGAACCCCTTGGGCACCACCGCGTACAGGTACACATTCAGCCCGATGGCGGCGGCCAGCAGCAGCAGCATGATGCGGCCGTGCGCCAGCGCCCACGACAGGCTGCGCCGGTAGCGCGCCAGCACCGCGTCGAAACCGCGCCCGATGGCCCGCGACAGCCGGCCCGGCGCGCGCTCGGGCGCCTGGGCGCGCAGCAGGCGCGCGCACATCATCGGCGTCAGGGTCAGCGACACCACCAGCGACACCATGATGGCCGCCGACAGCGTCACGGCGAATTCGCGGAACAGCCGCCCCACCACGCCGCCCATCAGCAGGATGGGGATGAACACCGCCACCAGCGACAGGCTCATGGACAGCACCGTGAAGCCGACCTCGCGCGAGCCGCGCAGCGCGGCCCGCATGGGCGAGGCGCCCTGTTCGATGTGGCGCATGATGTTTTCCAGCACCACGATGGCGTCGTCGACCACGAAGCCGGTGGCCACGATCAGCGCCATCAGCGAAATCGTGTTCAGCGTGAAGCCGCACAAGTACATGACGCAGAACGTGCCCACCAGCGACACCGGCACCGCCACGCTGGGGATCAGCGCGGCGCGCCAGTGCCGCAGGAACAGCAGCACCACCAGCATCACCAGCGCCACGGCCACCACCAGCGTCAGCTCGGCCTCGTGCAGCGAGGCGCGGATGCTGGGGGTGCGGTCCTGGGCCACCGTCATGTCTACGTCGCCCGGCAGCAGCGCCGCCAGCTGCGGCAGCTGCGCGCGGATGGCCTCGACGGTTTCGATGATGTTGGCATCGGCCTGGCGCCGCAGGATCAGCAGGATGGCCTGGCGGTCGTTGTAGAAGCCGGTCTGGAACAGGTCTTCGACCGAGTCCTCGACAGTGGCCACATCCGACAGCCGCACCGCGGCGCCGTCGCGCCAGGCGACGATCAGCGGGCGGTATTGTTCGGCGCGCTCGAGCTGGTCGCTGGCCATGATCTGCCAGTGGTAGCGGTCATTCTCGATGACGCCCTTGGGCCGGTTGGCATTGGCCTCGGTCAGGGTGGTGCGCACTTCGTCGAGCGACACGCCGCGGCTGGACAGCGCGCCCGGAATCAGGTTGACCCGCACTGCCGGCAGCGAGCTGCCGCCCACGGTGACCTCGCCCACGCCGTTCACCTGCGCCAGCTTCTGCGCCACGATGGTCGAGGCCAGGTCGTACAGCCTGCCCTGGCTGAGCGTGCCGGACGTCAGCGCCAGCACCATGATGGGCGCCGACGACGGGTTGACCTTGTGGTAGGTGGGATTGCTGCGCAGGCCCGTGGGCAGCAGCGAGCGCGCCGCATTGATGGCCGCCTGCACATCGCGCGCGGCGCCGTCGATGTCGCGGCTCAGGTCGAACTGCAGGATGATGCGGGTCGAGCCCTGCGAATTGCGCGAGGTCATTTCGGTAACGCCCGCGATGCTGCCCAGCGAGCGCTCCAGCGGCGTGGCCACGCTGGACGCCATGGTTTCGGGGCTGGCGCCGGGCAGGTTGGCGGTTACCGAGATGATGGGCAGGTCGACTTCCGGCAGCGGCGCCACCGGCAGCAGCCGGAACGACAGCACCCCCGCCAGCACCAGCCCCAGGCACAGCAGTACCGTGGCGACCGGGCGGACGATGAAGGGCGCCGACAGGATCATGGCTGCTCCGCGGCGGGACGCGCGCGGCCGCGCCGCGCCAGGCGGTCGAACATCAGGTAGATGACCGGCGTGGTGAACAGCGTGAGCACCTGGCTGAGCAGCAGGCCGCCCACCATCACCAGGCCCAGCGGCTGGCGCAGCTCGGCGCCGGTGCCGGTGGACAGCATCAGCGGCAGCGCGCCGAACAGCGCGGCCAGCGTGGTCATCAGGATGGGCCGGAAGCGCAGCAGCGCGGCCTCATGGATGGCGGCGCGCGGCGCCAGCCCGCGCTTGCGCTCGGCCTCGAGCGCGAAGTCGATCATCATGATGGCGTTCTTTTTCACGATGCCGATCAGCAAGATGATGCCGATGATGCCGATCATGTCGAGTTCGGTGCCGCTGATCATCAGCGCCAGCAGCGCGCCCACCGCCGCGGAAGGCAGCGTGGACAGGATGGTGATGGGATGGATGTAGCTTTCGTACAGCACGCCCAGCACGATGTACATGGTGATCACCGCCGCCAGGATCAGCCACAGCGTGCTCGACAGCGAATTCTGGAAGGCCAGCGCGGCGCCCTGGTAGCGTGTCTCGATGCTGGCCGGCATGCCGATCCCGGCCTCGGCCGCCGCGATGGCATCCACCGCCGCCGACAGCGAGGCGCCCGGCGCCAGGTTGAACGACACCGTGGTCATGGGGAACTGGTCGAGCCGGTTGATGGCCAGCATGGTGCGGCCCTGCGAGATGTGCGCCACGGCCGACAGCGGCACCAGCGCGCCCGATTCGGTGGCCAGGTGGATCTGGCCCAGCGCCTCGGGCGACTGGCGGAACTGCGGCAGCACTTCCAGCACGACGCGGTACTGGTTCGACTGGGTGAAGATGGTGGAAATGAGCCGCTGGCCGAAAGCGTTGTACAGGGCCTCGTCGATGGCCGAGGTGGAAATGCCCAGGCGCGCGGCGGCGTCGCGGTCGATCTCGACCCAGGTCTGCAGGCCGTCGTCCTGCAGGTCGTGGGCCACGTCGGTCAGTTCGGGCAGCTGCGACAGGCGGTCGACCAGCCTGGGCGCCCATTCGGCCAGCACGGCGATGTCCGGGTTGGACAGCGTCATCTGGTATTGCGTGCGGCTGACGCGGTCTTCGATGGTGAGATCCTGCACCGGCTGCATGTACACCCTGACACCCTGCTGGGCGTCCAGCGCGTCTTGCAGGCGCTGCGTAACGGCGGGCAGGTCGGCCTCGCGCTGGCCGTGCGGCTTCAGGGCGATCTGCATGCGGCCGGTGTTCAGCGTGGCGTTGGTGCCGTCCACGCCGATGAACGACGAAACCGATTCGACGTCGGGGTCTTGCAGCACGATGCGCGCGGCCTCTTGCTGGCGCTGCGCCATGGCCGGAAACGACACCGAGGCCGGGGCCTGGGTAATGGCCTGGATCATGCCGGTGTCCTGCTGCGGGAAAAAGCCCTTGGGAATGGCGATGTACAGCAGCACGGTAAGCGCGAACGTGCCCACCGCCACCAGCAGCGTCAGCGGCTGGTGCGCCAGCACCCACTGCAGCATGCGGTCGTAGTGGGCGATGGTGCGGTCGATGAAGGCGCCCGTGGCCCGGTGGAAGCGCCCGTGGCGCTGCTCGGACTCGGGCCGCAGCAGGCGCGCGCACATCATCGGCGTCAATGTCAGCGACACCACCAGCGAAATCAGGATGGCCACGGCCAGCGTGATGGCGAACTCGCGGAACAGCCGCCCCACCACTTCGGTCATGAAAAGCAGCGGGATCAGCACGGCGATCAGCGAGAAGGTCAGCGAGATCAGCGTGAAGCCGATCTGCGCGGCGCCCTTGAGCGCGGCCTGCATGGGGGTTTCGCCCTGTTCGAGGTGGCGCGCGATGTTCTCGATCATGACGATGGCGTCGTCGACCACGAAGCCGGTGGCGATGGTCAGGGCCATGAGCGTCAGGTTGTTGATGCTGAAGCCCGCCAGGTACATGATGCCGAAGGTGCCGATCAGCGACAGCGGCACCACCACGCTGGGAATGAAGGTGGCGGTCAGGCTGCGCAGGAACAGGAAGGTCACCATGACCACCAGGGCCACCGCCAGCATCATCTCGAACTGCACATCCGACACCGAGGCGCGGATGGTCTGCGTGCGGTCGGACACGATGCTGACGTCCAGCGTGGCGGGCAGGGCCTCTTTGACCTGCGGCAACATGGCCCGGATGCGATCGACCACGTCGATGACATTGGCGCCGGGCTGGCGCTGCACGTTGAGCAGAATGGCGGGCTGGCCGCCCGCCCAGGCCGCCTGGCGCACGTCTTCGGCGCCCTGCACGGCGTTCGCCACATCGGACAGGCGCAGCGGCGCGTTATTGCGGTAGGCGATGATGAGATCGTTGTAAGCGGTGGGCGACTTGAGCTGGTCGTTGGCGTCGATGGTGGTCGAACGCTCGGGCCCGTCGAGATTGCCCTTGGGCTGGTTGACGTTGGCGCCCACCACCGCCGTGCGCAGGTCGGCCAGTGACATTCCGGCCGCCGCCAGCGCGCGCGGGTTCACCTGAATGCGCACGGCCGGCCGCTGCCCGCCCGCCACGCCCACCAGCCCCACGCCCGGCACCTGCGACAGCTTCTGCGCCATGCGGGTGTCGACCAGGTCGCGCACCTGCGGCAGCGGCATGGTGGGCGAGCTGATGGCCAGGGTCAGCACCGGCGCGTCGGCCGGATTGACCTTGTTGTACACGGGCGGCACCGGCAGGTCGCTGGGCAGCAGGTTCGAGGCGGCATTGATGGCCGCCTGCACTTCCTGTTCGGCCACGTCCAGCGACAGATCCAGGCTGAACTGCAGCGTGATCACCGACGCGCCGCCCGAACTGGTGGACGACATCTGGTTCAGGCCCGGCATCTGCCCGAACTGGCGTTCGAGCGGCGAGGTGACCAGCGAGGTCATGACATCGGGGCTGGCGCCCGGGTACAGCGTCACCACCTGGATGGTGGGGTAATCGACTTCGGGCAGCGCCGACACCGGCAGCAGGCGGTAGGCGATGAACCCGGCGATCAGGATCGCCACCATCGACAGCGTGGTGGCGACCGGCCGCAGGATGAACAGGCGCGACGGGCTCACGGCGCCTTCGAAGCGGGCTGGCCGGCGCCCAGCGCCTGGCCGGGCGAGGCGGGAATGGCGGTGTCGCCGGTGACGACGTTCACCTTGGCGCCGGTGCGCAGGCGGTCGGTGCCTTCGACGACCACCTTGTCGCCGGGCGCCAGGCCCTCATTCACGGCGACGCGGTCGCCGTTGATGGCGCCCAGTTTCACCTGGCGCACCTCCACGGTGCTGTCCTGGCGCAGCAGGAACACGAAGGCGCCGGCCGAGCCCTGCTGCACCGCCGCGGTGGGAATGACCGTGGTATCGGCGCGCGTCTGCACCAGCAGGCGCACATTGACGAACTGGTTGGGAAACAGCAGCTCGTCGGCATTGTCGAACCGCGCCTTGAGCTTGACGGTGCCGGTGGCCACGTCGATCTGGTTGTCGATGGTTTCGAGCTGGCCGCTGGCGATGGCCTGGGTGTCGGTGCGGTCGTAGGCCTGCACCGCCAGGGTGCGGCCGGCGCGCACCTGCTCGAGCACCTCGGGCAGCTGGGTTTCGGGCAGCGAGAACACCACCGCGATGGGCTGGGTTTGCGTAATGACCACCAGGCCGTCGGTATCGCCGGCGGATACCAGGTTGCCCGGATCGACCTTGCGCAGGCCCAGGCGGCCTTCGATGGGAGCGGTGATGCGCGTATAGCCCAGCTGCAGCTTGGCGTCGTCGACCGCGGCCTGGTCGATTTTCTGGGTGCCTTCGTATTGGCGCACCAGCG
Source organism: Bordetella petrii (assembly GCF_017356245.1). Classification (NCBI taxonomy): domain Bacteria; kingdom Pseudomonadati; phylum Pseudomonadota; class Betaproteobacteria; order Burkholderiales; family Alcaligenaceae; genus Bordetella; species Bordetella petrii. The sequence goes on along the minus strand of NZ_JAFMZZ010000001.1, from coordinate 1,831,611 downwards.
CGGCCTGGGTGTCGAGCTGCTGGCGCGCGATGGAATCCTGCTTGAACAGCGTCTGATAGCGCTGCAGGTCGCGCCGCGCATTGGCCAGCAGGGCCTGGTTCTGCTGCTGCTGGCCCTGCGCCTGCGCCAGCGCCACCTCGAAGGGGCGCGGATCGATCTGCGCCAGCAGGTCGCCGGCCTTGACGCGCTGGCCTTCGTTGAAAGCCACCCGCACCAGTTCGCCATCGACCCGGCTGCGCACCGTGACGGTGTTGTAGGCGGTGACGGTGCCCAGGGCGCGCAGCACGATGTCGATGTCCTGGGTGCCGGCCTGGGCCACCCGCACGGGCACCGGCAGGTTCATCATGGCGGCCCCGCCGAAGCCGCGGCCGCCGCGCTGCGCGGGCTGCTGGGACCCGCCGGGCTTGAAGAGCAGCCATGCCGCCACGGCGGCGGCCAGCAATAGCAGGATGATGGCAACCAGGCGGCGCGTGCGGCGGGGCGGCGGAACGGGGCGGCTTTCGGGCATGAAGTATGGGGCGCAGGCAGCGGGAGCCGCTATTGTCCCCCAACTGCGCCCGTTTACGGCGCCGCGCGCCGCGCCCTGAAATACACCGCAACAGGAATCAGGCGGAAACCGCCAGGCCGCGCCCGGGCGCCGCTCAGGCGCTGCACAGAGACATCTGGAAACCGATGTCGCGCGCCACCTGCTGGGGCTTGGCGTCGCCGTCCTGGGCCGAGAAGCGTATCCAGATCATGTACTTGTTGGCGCTGATTTCGGGGAAGACCCCCTGGGCCGGGTCGATCCAGACCCGCAGCAGCTGGAACAGCTTGCCAGCCAGCATTTGCTGGTAGCCGCCCTGCTCGGCCACGATTTCGGACCGGCGGCCCGATTCGCGCAGCAGGCGCAGCGCCATGGCCACGGCATCGTGCAGCGGGCGCAGCGGAGCCGTCCAGGCCTGCAGGTCGGCGCAGCGCCCGGCCTCGGGCCGGTGCTGCCAGGCGTGGTACGAAGGCATGTCGACCTGCGTGGCGCCGCCCGGCACCGCCAGCCGGCCGCGCAGGCTGACCAGCCACTCGTTTTCGCGCAGGGACTGGCCGGCGCGGCCCTGGGCCGCCAGGCCGCCCACCGTGCGTTCCATTTCGGCCAGCATGGACTCAAGGGCGTCCTGCGCCACGCCGGGATGGTCGCGCAGCGCGTGCAGCGCCGCGCGCTGGCGTTCGAGGTCTTGCAGGACGGAGGTTTTGACGTCGGTGCGTTCGGTGGCGTCGAGAATATCGAACAAGGTCGCGACCGCGATCTGGTGATGGCGGGGGTCGCCTTCACGTGCGAAGTAGAACAATCTGTCGAACAGATATTCCAGCCGGAGATAGGCGCGGATACGCTCGTTGAAGGGATATTCGTAAAGAATCACGCTTTATACAGGCCTGTTGGTGAGCGGCCCGCGGGCCGGGTTATTCAGGAACGCCGGCCGCGCATGGCGGGGGCCGGCGCGGTGCCGCCGCCAATCGGCACCAGCTGTCGTGCAGAGCCTTTGCCCGCGCGCGCAACTGCTGGGCAGACGTGGCGCCATCGTTGACGATGACATCATCCGCTGCCGCGAGCCGGGTTGCCCGCGCGGCCTGTGCCGCCATGATACGCCGTATGGCCTGCTCCGTCAGCCCGCTGCGCGCCTGCACACGGGCGACCTGGGTTGCGGGGTCGCAATCAACCACGCAGATGCGGTCGACCCGCTCGCGCCAGCGGCCCGATTCGACCAGCAGGGGCACCACGAACACCAGGTAGACGCCCTGCGCCGCATCGGCCGCGCGCCGGGTGTGCAGGCCGATCAGCGGATGCAGGATGGCCTCGAGCCGCGCGCGGGCCTCGGGCTGGCGGAAGACCAGGTCGCGCATCCAGGCCCGGTCGAGCGAGCCGTCGGCGGCTACGGCGGCGGCGCCGAAGGCCTGGCTGATGGCGGGCATGGCCTCGCCGCCCGCGGCCGTCAGGTCGTGCGCGATGGCGTCGGTGTCGACCAGCGCCGCGCCCCATTCGGCCAGCATGTCCGCCACGCGCGTCTTGCCGGAGCCGATGCCGCCGGTCAGGCCGATTTTGTACATAGCCGCTTTTCCATCAAGAACATTGCCTGCCTGTCCAGCATACGCCCTGGCGCCGTGTCAGAACCATGCCGGATGCCCCACCGCCATCAGCATCGCGATGCCGGCCAGCGCCAGGTACGGCCCGAACGGCAAGGGCTGGCCGCGGCGCGCATGGCCCGTCAGGCGCAGGATGCCCGCGCCGGCCACACCGGCCAGCGAGGCCACCAGCAGCAGGCCGGGCAGCGCGGCCAGGCCGAACCAGGCCCCCAGCGCCGCCAGCAGCTTGAAGTCGCCGTAGCCCATGCCTTCGCGGCCGGTAAGCAGCCGGAACATGTGGAACAGCAGCCACAGGAACACATAGCCCACCACCGCCCCCAGCACGGCCAGCGGCAGCGGCGCCAGCGCCCCGCCCAGGTTGGCCAGCAGCCCCGCCCAGGCCAGCGGCAGGGTGATGGCGTCGGGCAGCAGGCTGGTCTGCAGGTCGATCCAGGCCAGGGCCAGCAGCGCCGCGCACAGGCCCATGGCGCACAGCGCGATCAGGGTGGGCCCGAAGCGCCAGGCGCACAGGGCGAACAGCAGCGCAGTGGCCAGTTCAGTGACAGGATAACGCCAGCCGATGGGGTCGCCGCAGGCGCCGCAGCGCCCGCGCAGCAGCAGCCAGCCCAGCACCGGCAGCCGGCGCCAGCCGCGCACCGGCGCGGCGCAGGCCGGGCAGTGCCAGCCCGGGCGCCACAGCGTGTAGCCGGCCGCGGCGCCGGACTCGGGGTCGGACACGGCTCCAGGCCGGAACTCCTGGTACTGCTGCAGCCATTCGCGCTCCATCATGCGGGGCAGGCGGTGCGCCAGCACGGTCAGCCAGCTGCCGACCGCCAGGCCCAGCACCGCGGCCATGGCAATGGCCCATCCAGGATCGACTGCAAAGGGATGCCACATGAAGTTCAGACGGACAGGAAAAATGCCGCGCGGGGCAAGAACCGGCCGCAACGCGGCGACGTCGCATTATTCCGGCATGCGGCGAATAGTTCAAACCCGGACTGTGGCGCGAGCGTATCGGATGTTTGCATAAATGCGTAGAATTCCGGACATATCCAACTACCGCCACCAGCCACCATGCCCGCTCCCGTGCTTTCCCAGGCGCCCCGCCGCAGATCCCCGACCCTGACCGCGGCCGCGCTGGCGGGTATCGCGCTGCTGGTGGCCGGCTGTGCCCAGCATCGCAGCGCGGGCTACTACAACCCGCCGGCGGCCAGCACGACCACCGACGCGCAGTACCAGGGCGAAGGGGCCGGCTATCGGCAAGTGGTGCGCGCGCCCTCGCAGCTGCAAATTGAACTGAAGGCGCCGCCGCCGGGCCAGTCCCGCGGCAGGTCCGACGCCGAAGACGCCGCGGCCGCGAAAGCCTCTGAAAGCAGCGCCAATGCCGCGGCCGAAGCCGCCGGCAGCGCCTCGCCGGCCGCCCACGCGCTGGTGCCGCAGGCCCAGACCTACATGGGCACCCTGCCCTGCCTGACGCCGTCGCCGCAATGCGCGGCGCAGCGCATCACGCTGACCCTGGCGCCCAATGGCCGCTGGCGCAGCCGTACCGCGTTCCTGGACAGCGCCGGCAACCTGGGCAAACCCAGCGCCGAACAGGGCTGCTGGGACGCCACCGCCGAACACCCCCCGCGCGTGCTGCTGGCCGACGCCGACGGCAACCAGCGCGTCGAATTCGTGGTGGCCGCCAACAACGTGCTGCGCGTGCGCTCGGTGCTGGGCAAATCGCCCAACCTGAACTACAGCCTGACGCGCCAGCCCGACCTGGATGCCATCGACGAGCTGTCGGGCCAGCCCGCCCCGAAGTGCCTTTGACGGGCACGCGCCCCCGCTCAGCGGTCGAACGGCGGGTGTGATGGCAGGTATCTGACTCCCGCAGGGTGTCAGACACCGTGCTATTGAGACAATCGCGGCACACTTCGGTGTCTGACACCCTACGGGAGTCAGACACCTGGATAAACTGGACGATCCTGCGATACGGGTGCTGAGCGGCGGTTCGAATTCAACTATCGCAGTCCCGCGTCGTCCGGGCCAGCGGTGTCGGCGCGTTGGGCGGCGGGGCAGCCTGCGCAGCAGGCCGAGGGCGCCTGGTTGCGCCCGAGCCCGACGCACGTGCGCCGGCACCGCTGGCCCGCACGACGCGGGACGGGGCTAGAACGCAAACCCCAAAACGCAATATCCACAGGTGCATAAGACCAATAGCCAGGAAATCACCGGATCGTCCTTAAGGTAGCACCATGGGTGTCGGACACTGTCCGAGACAACCACGGCTCACAACGCGGCCTGACACCCTTCGGGAGCCTGGCGCCTGGCCCGGGCAGCCACTCAGGGTCGCCCCGATGGCGGCGGCGCAGGCAACCCGCTATACTCGCCGCGCACCACAGAACAACGACGTTACGCCATACCAAGATACTCGGGCTGACGCAGCTCATCGCCAGGCTCCGTATCGGGTTGTCGTCCGCCTGACGATCCATGCGACCCTTTCCGGCCCGCTGCCTGCGCGCCATCCGCTTCCTGTTGCCCGGCCTGGCCTGGCTTGCCTGCGCCGCCGCCGTGGCTGCCACGCCGGCCATTCCCGCCACGGCGCCCTCCGCCGTCCCCACGCTGGCCGAATGCCATGGCATCAAAGACCTGGCCTTTGTCGCCCACCTGGATGACGACCTGCTGTTCATGAACCCCGACATCGCCTCGAACATCGAGGCCGGGGGCTGCGTGCAGGTGGTGTACCTGACCGCCAGCGACGCGGGCGAAGGCGAACACTACATGCTGGGCCGCGAGCGCGGCGTGCGCGCCGCCTATGCCTACATGGCCAGGCAGCCCGATCTGTGGAAAGAAGACACGGTATTGGTCGACGCCTATCACGTCGCCCGTTTCACGCTGCAGGGCAACCCGCATGTGCAGCTGTGGCACATGCGCCTGAAAGACCCCTGGCTGGGCAAGGGCTGGGGCAGCCTGACGCCCCTGAGCCAGGCCGAATCGGTGCCCGGCATGACCGCCGACACGCTGGGCCCGTACCACGACGTATACCGCCGCGCCGACCTGGTGCGCACCCTGGCCGCCATCATCAGGGCCTACGGCCCCACCACCGTGCGCCACCTGGACGACACGATCAGCGTGCCGTACACCAAGCTGTGCTGGCGCTGCGCCGGGCACGGGCACCCCGACCACATCGCCAGCGCGCGGCTGGTGCGCGAAGCCATCGCGCAGGCGCCGGGCAACTACGCCGAAACCGGCTACATCGATTACCCCAGCCAGGAACGCGAGGCCAACTTGGCCGACGCCGAGATCGCCAGCAAGTCCGAAATCTTCCGGCAGTACGCCTGGAACGACTACCACTACTGCTCGGGACCCGTGGGCTGCCAGGAACCGGCCGGCCCGGCCGCGGCCTGGGTGCGCCGCTCGTACTACGTGTCGCGCCACGACGTGGCGCCCGAACTGTTCGCCGATCCGCAGGGCGGCCTGATGGTGTTCGCCGCCGGCGAGGCCAACGACGCCGTCAATATGTGGGACGCCCGCAACGGCCGCTGGAACACGCTGGGCGGCCGCACCGCCGGGCCGCTGGTGTCGTTCGCCTACCCGGATTCATCGGTGGGGATACTGGCCCGCGATACGCTGGGCGGCCTGTGGATCAACAAACAGAATCTGGACGGCACCTGGAAGGGCTGGCAGGCCCTGGCCGGCGTGCGGGCGGCCCGGCCGCCGGCGGTGGCGCCGCGCGGCGATGCGGCGGCCGTGGCCATGGGCAACGACGGCCTGTACCACTGGACCGCCCTGCAGGGCCTGGACAGCGGCTGGGCGCCCTGGCAGGCGCTGCCCCAGCTGCCGGGCGCGGTGGGCAATGCGGCTATCGCCAAAGATGCCGGCAACCGCTTCTGGGCGTTCGCCATCGACAGTGACGGCTGGCTGTACGCCACCCGGCAGCGCGCCGCACAGGACGAGGCCGCCTGGGGCCCCTGGCAGCGCGTGCCCGCGCCCCGGTGCGGCGGCGGCCTGGCGGCCATCCGCAACGCACAGGGCCTGATCGAGCTGTACCTGCGCGACAAAGATACCCGGCACCTGATGCGCATCGTGCAGGATGCCGCCATTGCCCCGGCCGATGCCGCCTCGCGCACGCTGCGCTGGACCCCGGCCGTCGACCTGGGCATCGAATATGTGGGCAGGCCCGCCGTCGGCGCTGACCAGGACGGCGAAGTAGCGGTGGCGGTGCTGGAGCGCCAGGGCGGCGCGCTGTGGCTGGTGGAGGACGGACAGCCGACCAGGCTCGAGGCGCACGCCGCCTCGCTGCCGGCCATGCGCTTCCTGCACGGCACCCTGTACGTGGTAGCCCGCAGCGCCGGCCAGCTGCAAACGTACCAGGTGCTGGCGCGCCGCAATGGCGTATGGGCGGCCGACGCCGCGCTGGGCGAGTTGCCGCTGGCCGGCGGCGGCCCCTTCGGCACGCGCATCCCGGCAGCGGGCGTACTGGCTTCGGCCGAACCCAAGCCAGCCGGCCCGGCGGCGGCCGTGGCCGCCAGCCCCGCTACCGTCACGGCCACAGCCACGGCTACGGCCACGGCCGGCTCGGCGCACTAGCGCGCCTGGACCCCGGCCTGCTCGACCACCTTGCCCCAGCGGGCCGACTCGTCGCGGATGTACTTCGCGTAGTCGTCCACGGTGCCGCCCAGGATGAGCGTGCCCTGCGCCCGCAGCTTCTGCTGGACGGCATCAGACGCCAGCGCCGCGTTGATCGCCGCGTTGAGCTGTTGCAGAACCGGGGCCGGCGTGCCAGCCGGCGCCACAATACCCTGCCAGGCCAGGCTCTCGAAGCCGGGCGCCAGGGTTTCCGAAATCGTCGGCACATCCGGCAGCACCGGCGAACGCTCGCGGCTGGTCACCGCCAGGGCGTGCAGCGTGCCTTTCTGCACCGGCGCGATGACAGTATTGAGCGTGGTGGTGGTGAATTGCGTCGCCCCGGCGATCAGGTCCACCTGCGCGGGCGCGGTGCCCTTGTAGGGCACATGCGTGGCCTGCGCGCCCACCAGCTTGAGCAGCTGCGCCGCCGTCAAGTGTTCGATGGCGCCGGTGCCCGAGGACGCGTAGTTGTACTTGCCCGGCTCGGCCTTCAACAGCGCCACCAGCTCGCCGGGGGTTTTCGCCGGCAGGCCGGCAGTAGTGGCCAGCACCAGCGGCACGGCAGCGGTCAGCCCCACCGGGGCAAAATCCTTCACCGGATCGAAGCCGGGAGTCTTGTAGACCCACGGCGCGATCACAATCGACGAGGTGTTGTACAGCAGCGTATAGCCGTCATTGGCGGCCTGCGTAAGCGCCGCGGCGGCAATATTGCCTGCCGCGCCGGCCTTGTTCTCGACCACGACCGGCTGGCCCAGCTGGACGCTCATGCTTTCGGCCAGGATGCGCGCCACGTTGTCGGTGGGCCCGCCGGGCGAAAAACCCACCAGCAGGCGAATCGGCTTGTCGGGCCAACTGGCCTGGGCCAGGCCCGGCGTGCCGGCCCACAGCGCCACCGCGGCGCAGGCCGCCAGGGCGATAAAAGATTTCTTTTTCATGTCTCTCTCCTTTTTGTCTGGGCGCCCCGCCGCAAGGCGGGACGCAAGCCGCGCTACACAGTCGCGACGGGATTAAGCGGCGACCCCACCGCGCCCGGCAGGCGCAAGGGCGGCGCGGTCAGCAGGAACGCATGGCGCCCGTGCCGGCGCAGCCATTCGGCCAGCGGCGTCAGGTGCCACAGTTCTCCCAGATGGATACCCAGCTTGAACAGGCACAGTTCATGCAGCGGCAGCAGCGCGTGGCAGCCGTCGCCGTGGAAATCGTAGGGACGGTCTTCCACGGCATAGTTATCGGCGATCAGGGCGGCAATGCCGCTCTCGTCCACCCAGCGGCGCAGCCGGACATCGCTGCCGTCCAGCACCGCACACGACTGCGCCAGCCGGGCCGCATCGGGCCGGCCCTGCATGGACAACACCATTTCGGCGAACCCGGTATGCAGGCACAGCATGTCGCCGCGCCGCACCTGCACGCCATCGCGCTCGATGACCGCCATCAGGTCGTCGTAGCCGACGCGGCGGCGCGCGTCGCCGTAGTGGTGGCGCAAGTCCACCATCACGCCGCGGCCCTGCACGCCGGTGGCCGCCATGTGCTCGATACCGAGGCGGTGCGCCCTGGACGCGCCATCGGGCGTGGCGTCCGGATGGCTGAAGTCGGGATCGGGGCGATAGCCGTTGTAGAACACGATCTCGTCCCGGCCATCCTGGTCGGCATCGAAATGCGAGCCGATGTGCGACAGCGCGTCCCACTGGGTGGAATACTGCAGGCACAGCGTCACCATGTCGTCGCATGCCACATCGGTGGTGTTGTGGTCATGCGCGAATGAATGCAGGAATACCGGCTTGTCGTCGCGCCGCGTGGCGGTCAGGCGCGGCGGATGGCGGGCCGGGTTCAAGACATTGCCGCCCGGGAAATCCAGCGGCAGGCTCAGGCTGAATGCCTGGCCGGCGCGCACCTCAGCGACCGCCTCCAGCACTTTCTGCGGCGTCAGCAGATTCAGGCGCCCCAGTTGATCATCGTCTCCGAAATCGCCCCAGTTCGATCCGTCGGGCCGTTGTTTCCAGCGTCGTGCCATCGATTCCTCCGTCCTGGATGCCGCCCGATTGCGGCATCTTCCGTTACTGCAGCGCACGGCCACGCGTCTCGGGCATGATGCAGGCCATGATGAAGAACAAGCCGTAGGCCAGCACGGCAAACAGCGTGATCGCCCGCCCCAGCGACAGGCTGCCGGCCAGCATGCCCACGAAGCCCGGGAATAGCGCGCCGATGCCGCGGCCGAAGTTGTAGGCGAAGCCCTGCCCCGATCCACGCAGCGCGGTGGGAAACATTTCGGTGAAAAACGGTCCCAGCCCCGAGTAATAGGCGCTGGCGCAGAACCCTAGCGGGAAACCCAGCAGCAGCATCAGGCTGTTGGGAATGGGCAGGACCAGGTAGGCAATGACCAGCAGTGGCGAGGCCAGCGAGAACAGCTGGAACAGGCGGCGGCGCCCGATCCGGTCGGACAGCCAGGCGCCGGTCAGATAGCCGCAGAACGAGCCGGCGATCAGCACGGCCAGGTAGCCGCTGGTGCCGATGACGGACAGATGGCGCTCGGACTTCAGGTATAGCGGCACCCAGGTGGTAATGGCGTAGTAGCCGCCCTGGGCGCCGGTGCCCAGCAGCGCGGTAAGCACGGTGATGCGCAGCACCGGCGGCTTGAAAATGTCCCAGAATGGCGCACGGGAAGCGTCGTTTTCTTTGCGCGCGCGCACCGCCACGCCCGGCTCGGGCACGTAGCGGCGCAGGGACGCCACCAGCAAGGCCGGCAGCGCGCCGAAAGCGAACATCCAGCGCCAGGCCTGCTCGGGTGGCAAGGCGGTGTAGAACACCACCTGCACCAGCACGGCCAGTGCCCAGCCGACCGCCCAGCCGGACTGCACCGACCCCACCGCGCGGCCGCGATAGCGGGCCCGGATGGTTTCCCCTATCAGCACGGCGCCGGCGGTCCATTCGCCGCCGAAGCCGATGCCCAGCAATGCGCGGAACAGGATCAGCTGGTTGAAATTCTGCGCCAGGGCGCATAACACCGAAAAAACCGAAAACCACACAATGGTGATCTGCAGCGTGCGCACCCGGCCGATGCGATCCGACAGTATGCCGGCGCCCCATCCCCCCACCGCCGAGGCCAGCAGGGTCAGCGTCACCGCGAAACCGGCGCTCGACGGATCCACTTGCCACTGAGCGATGATGGTGCCGATGACCAGCGGATACAGCATGAAGTCCAGCCCGTCCAGCACCCAGCCGCCAAAACAGGCCCAGAATGTGCGGCGCTCCATGGGCTCCAGCGCGCGGTAGAACTCGCCCAGCCCGTTGCCTCCTTCAGCGATACTGCTCTCTTGCAGATTCGACATGAATTCCTCCGTACTCAGTCTCGCGTCCCCATGTCCAGTACCGGCGCATCCAGCCTGGCCAGCTCGTGGCGTTTTATTTTTTCGGTCTCGGTCTTGGGCAGGCAGTCCACGTAGGCCGCGTAGCGCGGCACCATGTGCGCCGGCAGGCGCGCCGCCACGAATTCGCGCAGCTCGGCGGCGTCGATCGGGCGCCGGGCCACCAGGACGGCAAGGATTTCCTCGCCCATGATCTCGTCAGGCACGCCGATCACGGCGCATTCGCGGATGTCGGCGTGGCGCAGCAGCTGCATCTCGATCTCGGCCGGCGCGATCATCTCGCCGCCACGCCTGATCAGCTCTTTGATGCGGCCATGGAAATACAGGTAGCCGTCAGCGTCCAGCGAGCCGCGGTCGCCCGTATGCAGCCAGCCCTCGCGCAGCGTGGCGGCGGTGGCTTCGGGGTTGTTCCAGTATCCGGTAAAGAAAATGCCCGGCTCGGCATGGGCCACGATCTCACCCTGGCCACCCGGCGGCGCCGGCCGGCCGTCTTCGCGGCGCACCTCCAGGGCGACGCCGGGCCGCGCCTGTCCCACCGAACCCACGCGGGTGGCCTGCGCGGTATTCATGCTGACCCAGCCGCCGGTTTCGGTCATGCCGTACAGCTCGCACACCGCCAGGCCGAAGCGCGGCGCCAGATCGCGCCAGACGCGCTCGGGCGCCCCGCCGCCCACGCCCCAGCGCAGCGGATGATCGGCGCGCGGCTGCGGATGCTGTTTTTCCAGGATAGCCAGCACGGTGCCCACATAGGTAAAGCCGGTGGCACCGAAGCGGATCGCATCGTCGAAGAACGCACGGGCCGAAAAGCGCGGGCGCAGCACCAGCGTGGCGCCCACGTGCAGGGCCGAGGCGACGGCGTACATCTGTGGATTGGCGTGGAACAGCGGCAGGAACACCATGATGCGGTCCTGCGGACTCAGATCCAGCGACCGCGCCATGTCGTGCCCGGCCGCCAGATAGGCCGCATGCGGCAGCACCGCGCCCTTGGGCAGGCCAGTGGTGCCCGAGGTGTACAGAATGCTGTTGGCCGCCAGCGGCTGTTGGGCGGCGCGCTCGGACCAACGCGCCGCCTGCGCCGGCGCCTGTTCCAACCAGCTGTCGACCGTCAGGCGCGGCGGGCCCGCTTCCAGCGCATCCAGGTCGGCGGCCAGAGCGTCCAGCAGGCCGGGCTCGATCAGCAGCAGGCTTGCGCCGCTTTGCGCCAGAATGTAGCGCAACCCTTCGCCTTTCAGTCCGGTGTTCAGCGGCACCGCTACCGCCCCCAGCTCGCTGATGGCAAACCAGGCGGCCAGAAAGGCCGGGCGGTTGCCGCACAGCAAGGCCACCCGATGGCCTGGCCGCACGCCGTGCCCGTGCAACCGGCGCGCCGCTTGCGACACCAGCCGGGCCATGGCCGCATAGCTGTACTGGCCCGCATCGCACACCAGAAAGGGATGCTCAGGCGTGTTCGCGGCATGCGCGTAGAGCAAGTCGGTGATCATGCGGGCTCCCCGCCCGCCCGGCCGGCGACGAACTTGAGCAGGTACTTGCCCAGCGTGTTCTTCAGTATCTCGGATGAGCCGCCCGCGATCTCATACGCCTTGGCATCGCGCAGGTAGCGGCCGAACGGTGCATTCTCAGTAACGCCGTAGGCGCCGCAGATCTGCACGGCCTGCTCGGCGGTGCGGGTGGCAACGCGGCCGGCCAGCAGTTTCGCCTGGCTGGCGTGGCGGGCGATGTCGCGATGCTCGTCCAGCGCCCGGCACGCGTCGTATACCAGCAGGCGGGCTGCGTCGATCTCGGCCAGCATGTCGGCGAAATACCATTGAATACCCTGGAACTGCAGCACGGTGGTGTCGAAAGCGACGCGGCTGGCCGCGAAATCCAGCGCCCGGTCGAATGCGGCGCGCGCGATGCCTGTGCTGATCGCCGCGGCCATGGTGCGCGAGAAATCCAGCACGGTCACCGCCTGCCGCACACCCTTGCCTTCCTGGCCCACCAGGTGGTCGGCCGGCACTTCGGCGCCATCGAGCAACAGGTCCACATGCGGGCCGTTGCGCAGCCCGAACGTGCTGGCGCTGGGGCCCATCTGTGTGGACACGCCCGGCATGTCGCGGCGCACGAAGAAGGTCGATACGCCCACGTCGGTCTGCGCCAGGATGATGTACGCCTCGGCCGCCGACCCCGAGGTGATGAACGACTTGCGTCCGGTCAGCCGCCAGCCGCCGGCCGTGCGAACCGCCTTGGTGTCCAGGCTGCGGATGTCGCTGCCATGATTGGCCTCGGTCAGGGCGTACGACGTAATCAGCCCCTGCCGGAACTCGGGCAGCACCCGCGCCTTGAGCGATTCGTCGGCAAACGCCTGGATCAGGTTCTGGGCCTGCAGGATGGTAATCAGACTGATGCCCACGGCGGCGCTGGCATACGAAGCCTCTTCGAACAGGGCCGCGCACAGGCCGTAGCTGCTGCCGGCGCCGCCCCAGCGGGTTGGCAGGGTCATGCTGGTGTAGCCCTGCGCAGCCAGCGCCTTGATCACATCCACGGGGTATACGTCGTCGCGGTCGATCGCGTCGGCCCGCGGCAGCACTTCGGCGGCCACGGCCGCGCGCAGGCCGTCCAGGAAAGCCGCGTCCACTGTGTCCCGCCACAAGCCGCGGCTCCAGTCATAGGGCTGTTGAATCTGCATTGCTCCTCCACCATGCGGGCCGCCTGCTCACGGACGGCCGGTCGAGGGAAATCTAGCGGCCGCCCCTCGCAAAAAGGCGTAAACTGCGCAAAAGTTCCGCCAGACGGAACTCCAGTACCGACATGCAAAACCGGGGTTGGAGAAAATGGGGCGCACCATCGAGCAAGGCGCCAACGGAGACACTGTCCAGAGCGTCAAGCGCGCGCTGGATATCCTGCGCATGCTGTCTTTCAACGCATCATCATCGGGAATGCGGTTTTCCGACCTGCAGGCCCAAAGCGGCCTGAGCAAGGGCACGCTGCACCGGCTGCTGAAATCGCTGACCCATGAAGGCTTCGTCGAGCAGGCCGCCGGCAGCCGGGTGTACTACCTGGGGCTTGAATTCCTGTCGCTGGGAGAACGCGCGGCCAATCGCCTGGACATACGCGCGGTGACCCGGCCGTCGCTGGAACGGCTGGCGCAGGCCACCGGCGACACAGTCATGCTGACCATCCGCAGCGGCCTGGATGCCGTATGCATCGACCGCAAGGAAGGCGCGTTTCCGGTCAAAGTGCTGACGCAGAATGTGGGCACCCGACGCCCTCTGGGCGTGGGCTCGGGCAGTCTGGCACTGCTGGCCGCGCTGGAAGACGACGAGGTGCGCAACGTACTGCGCCGCAACAGTGCGCGGCTGGCGCCGTACCCTACCGTGACCGGCGATGTGCTGATGCAGGCCGTGCAAGATGCGCGGCAGCGCGGCTATGCATTCAATCCCGGCCATCTGCTCAAGGGCATGTATGGCGTGGGGGTGACGGTATACCTGGCCAGGCAGCCGATCGCCGCGATCAGTGTGGCGGCCCACTACGGACGCATGGACCCGCAGCGCCGCAAGGAAATCGCCAGCCAGCTCAGGCACGAGGCCTCGCGCATTACCGGCGAATTAGGATCGTGAGTGCCCGCCGTGGCGGCACAGAGTGCAGGCCAGTTCAAGCGTGTTGCGCACGCCCAGCTTGCGGAAAATGCGCGCGCGATGCGCTTCGGCGGTGCGCAGCGAAATGCCCAGTTCGATGGCGACCACCTTGTTGGGCTTGCCCGCCGTCAGGTAAGACACGACCTGCTGCTCGCGCGGAGTGAGCCGGCCCGCCGCGCCACCGCCGGGTGGCAAGGAAGAATCCTGCATGGAAGGTCTCTTGCAAGGTCGGATTGCTGGGCAGTCTGCCAGGGCCGCGTGGGGCCATATAGCTGTCAAACCTGACAGGACATGATTCTGCGCGGAGCCGGCGCCCCGCTTGCCCGCTACAGTTCCAGGTTGTCGATCAGCCGCGTGGCGCCCAGCTTGGCCGCCGCCAGGGCAACCAGCGGCTCGCCGGCGGCCAGATCGGCCGGCTGCGGCGCCTGCAGATCGCGCTGGCGGCGCACCGCCAGGTAGTCGACCTGCCAGCCGCGCGCGGCCAGCGCCTGCACGGCCTCGCGCTCGACGGCCGGCAGGTCGCGGGCGCCCGCGGCCACTTGCTGGCGTATCGATTGCAGCGCCTGGTACAGCGCCGGCGCCTCGGCGCGCTCGGCCGGCGACAGGTAGCGGTTGCGCGACGACAGGGCCAGGCCGTCGTCGGCGCGCACGGTTTCATGCGCGACGATGTCCACCGGCAGCTGGAACTGGCGGCACATGTTGCGCACGATCATCAGCTGTTGGTAGTCTTTCTTGCCGAACACCGCCACGCGCGGCTGCACGCACGACAGCAGCTTCAGCACCACCGTGCTGACCCCGCCGAAAAAACCCGGCCGGAACTCGCCTTCCAGGATGTCGCCCAGGTCGTCGGGCGGCTGCACGCGGTAATTCTGCGGCTCGGGGTACATCTCGCGCTCGTGGGGCGCGAACAGCACGTATACGTCGCGCGCGTTCTCGAGTTTTGCGATGTCGTCGCGCAAAGTGCGCGGGTAGCGGTCGAAGTCTTCGTTGGGGCCGAACTGCAGGCGGTTGACGAAAATGCTGGCCACCACCGGATCGCCGTGCTGGCGCGCCAGCTTCATCAGGGCCAGGTGGCCTTCGTGCAGATTGCCCATGGTGGGCACGAACGACACGCGGTTCTGACCGCGCAGGTGATCGCGCAATTCCTGAATCGTGTGGACGACTTTCAAGGGGATCTCCGGGAACGGTCGGTGGCCGCCGCGCCGCTCAGGCGGCGGCGGCTACGCTGGTATAGGCCAGGCGCACATAGATGGGCGCGTAGGGTTCGGCCTGGGTGATGTCCAGCAGCGATTCGCGCGCCAGTTCGAGCATGGCGATGAAATGTACCACCACCACGGCCACCGGCGCGCCCTCGCGGACGCGCTCCATGAAGAGCTCGCCGAATTCCATGAAGCGCACGTCGTTCAGGCGCCGCAGGATGTGGGTCATGTGGTCGCGCACCGACAGCTGTTCGCGCGTGATGTGGTGATGCTGGTTCAGCTTGGCGCGCTTGAGGATGTCGGCCCACGCGGCGCGCAGATCGTCGACGCTGACGTCGGGCAGCATGCGCTCGGTGCTGATGTCGGCCACGGCCTGGGCGCTTTTGAAGTCGCGCCCCAGCTGCGGCAGGGCATCGAGCTTCTGCGCCGCCAGTTTCATCTGCTCGTATTCGAGCAGGCGGCGCACCAGTTCGGCGCGCGGGTCTTCGGGTTCTTCGCCGGTATCGGTTTTCTTGACCGGCAGCAGCATGCGTGACTTGATCTCGATCAGCATGGCCGCCATCAGCAGGTATTCGGCCGCCAGTTCGAGGTTGTGCAGGCGGATCTGCTCGACATACGACAGGTATTGCCGCGTGACATCCGCCATGGGAATGTCGAGCACGTTGAAATTCTGCTTGCGGATCAGGTACAGCAGCAGGTCGAGCGGGCCCTCGAAGGTTTCCAGGAAGACTTCCAGCGCGTCGGGCGGGATGTACAGGTCGGTGGGCAGCTGGAACAGCGGCTCGCCGTACAGGCGCGCGAACGCCACGCTGTCGACGACGTCGGGGGTGCTGTCGACCGTGGGTTCGACCAAAGCGGCCAGGGCTTCGCCGGAAACCGGGGAGTTCGAGGGCATGGACACCGCGCGGTATCAGTCGGCCTGATACACGTACGGCTTTTGCGGCACGCGGCCGGCGCGGAAGCCTTCGAGCAGCTCGGTATTCTGCGGTTTGTCCCAGAGCCGGGCGCGGCCTTCGCGCTGGCGCTGCTCGACGTCGGGATGCGACGCCTTGTACGCCTTCAGGAAGCGGGTGATTTCGGATTCGTAATTGCTGGCCATGGCACCGATTTGAACAGGTTGCGGATCACGCAAGTTTACTTCAGCCCCGGCCGGCCGTCGGCGTTACAATCGACCGGCCCCTCTGTCCCCTGCCGACATGCCTGCCGACACCGCCAGTTCGCCCTCACCTTCTTCTCCTTCCCAGGACACCGCCCGCGCGGCCCGGATGATTCCCTTCATCGTCGGGTGCGCGCTTTTCATGCAAATGCTCGACTCCACCGTGGTGGCCACGGCCCTGCCCGTAATGGCCCAGGCGCTGGGCTCGACCGCGGTGCGGCTGAACGTGGCCATTACATCGTATTTGCTGGCCGTGGCGGTGTTCGTGCCGGTCAGCGGCTGGGCGGCCGACCGCTACGGGGCGCGGCGCGTCTTCATGGCGGCCATCGCTTTGTTCACGCTCAGCTCGGTGGCCTGCGCGCTGTCGCAGAACCTCACCCACCTGGTGCTGGCCCGCATCGCCCAGGGCATCGCCGGCGCCATGATGGTGCCGGTGGGCCGCATCATCCTGCTGCGCGTGGTGCCCAAACAAGACCTGCTCAAGGCCATGTCGTTCCTGTCCATCCCCGCGCTGCTGGGCCCGGTGATCGGCCCGCCCCTGGGCGGCTTCATGGTGACGTACATGTCGTGGCACTGGATCTTCCTGATCAATATCCCTATCGGTATCCTGGGTATTGCCCTGGTGCGGCGCTACGTGCCCGAGATCCGCGAGGCTTCCACGCCCCGGCTGGACTGGCTGGGGTTCCTGCTCAGCGCCGTCTGCCTGGCCACGCTGGTCAGCGCCTTCGAGGCCCTGGGACACAGCCTGATCCCGCCGCTGGCGGTGGCCGGCCTGGCCGCCCTGGGCCTGCTGTGCGGCGTGCTTTATGTGCAGCACGCCAAGCGGGCCGCCCACCCCATCCTCGACCTGACCCTGCTGCGCGAACCCACCTTCGCCATCTCGGTGCTGGGCGGCAACCTGTGCCGCTTCGCGGTGGGCGCCATGCCGTTCCTGCTGGCCGTGCAATTGCAGGTGGGCTTCGGCCTGACGCCGTTCTCGGCCGGCATGATCACCTTCGCCAGCGCCGCCGGGGCGCTGCTGATGAAATTCGTGGCCACGCCCATCGTGCAGCGCTTCGGTTTCCGCCGCGTGCTTACCGTCAACGCCGTGCTCACGGGGCTGTTCATCGTGGCCTGCGCGGCCTTCACGGCCACCACGCCGGTATGGCTGCTGATCGGCATCCTGCTGGCTGGCGGCTTCTTCCGGTCGCTGCAATTCACCGGCGTAAATACGCTAACCTATGCCGATATCCCGCCCGAGCGCATGAGCAGCGCCAGCAGTTTCGCGGCCATGGCCCAGCAGCTGGGCATCAGCCTGGGCGTGGGGGTGGCCGCGGTCACGCTGAATATCAGCATGGCCGCGCGGGGCGCCGACCATGTCGCCATCGGCGACACGGTGGTCGCGTTTCTGGTCATCGGCGGTTTGTGCGCGGCCTCGCTGCTGTCGTTCCGCAGGCTGTCGCCCGCCGCCGGGGCCCAGCTGCAGGGATAGGGCCGGCACATCGTGCACGGCTCTTGTTAGCGTCAACAGGCTCTAGAACAGGTTCTCCGTGACGAAGTCATTCATCCTGGCCCTGGATCAGGGCACCACCAGTTCGCGCGCCATCGTGTTCGACCGGCAGGGCCAGGCGCGCGGCGTGGGCCAGCGCGAATTCCGCCAGTACTATCCGCAGCCGGGCTGGGTCGAGCACGACGCCGGCGAGATCTGGCAAAGCCAGCTCGACGTGGCCCGCGAGGCGCTGCGCAATGCCGGCGCCAGCGCGGCCGACGTGGCCGCCATCGGCATCACCAACCAGCGCGAAACCACCCTGATATGGGACCGCGCCAGCGGCCGCCCGCTGGCCCACGCGCTGGTCTGGCAAGACCGCCGCACCGCGCCCCTGTGCGACAGGCTGCGCGAACAGGGCCACGACCGCCTGCTGCAGGCGCGCACCGGGCTGGTGCTGGACGCCTATTTTTCCGGCACCAAGCTGGCCTGGCTGCTGGACAACGTGCCGGGCGCCCGCCAGGCCGCGCAGCGCGGCGAACTGGCCTTCGGCACCGTGGACACCTGGCTGGTGTGGCAGCTGACCGGCGGGCAGGTGCACAGCACCGATCCCAGCAATGCGTCGCGCACGCTGCTGTACGACATCCACACCCAGGACTGGAACGACGAGATCCTGGCCCTGCTCGACATCCCGCGCAGCGTGCTGCCGTCGGTGGCGCCCAGCAGCGCCGAAGTGGGCCGCGCCCTGCCCGAATGGTTCGGCGGCCCCATTCCCATTGCCGGCGTCGCGGGCGACCAGCAGGCCGCCACGTTCGGCCAGGCCTGCTTCAAGCCGGGGATGGCCAAAAACACCTACGGCACCGGCTGCTTCATGCTGATGAACGTGGGCGACGCGCCCGTGGCGTCGCGCAACAACCTGCTGTCCACCATAGGCTGGGGGCTGCCGGGCCAGGGCGCGGGCCCGGCCGGGCGGCCCACCTACATGCTGGAAGGCGGCGTTTTCATGGCCGGCGCGGCGGTGCAGTGGCTGCGCGACGGCCTGGGCATCATCCAGCGTTCCGACCAGGTCGAGGCGCTGGCCGCCAGCGTGCCCGACACCGATGATGTGTTCCTGGTGCCCGCGTTCGCCGGCCTGGGCGCGCCCGACTGGGACCCTTACGCGCGCGGCACCCTGGTGGGGCTGACGCGCGGCACCACGCGCGCCCATGTGGCGCGCGCCACCCTGGAAGCCATTGCCCTGCAAAGTGCCGAACTGCTCACCTGCATGAACGCCGACAGCGGCATCGAGTTGTCCGAACTGCGCGTCGACGGCGGCGCGGCGCGCAACGACCTGCTGATGCAGATGCAGACCGACCTGCTCGGCGTGCCGGTGGTGCGCCCGCGCGTTTCCGAATCCACCGCGCGCGGCGCCGCGGGGCTGGCCGGGCTGGCGGCGGGATTCTGGTCGGGCCTGGACGAATTCGCCGGCCAATGGGAAGCCGAACACCGCTTCGAGCCGCGCTGGAATGCCGACCAGCGCGCCGCGCGCCTGGCCCGCTGGCGCCAGGCCGTCGAACACGCCAAGGGCTGGGCGCGGCCGGCGTAGCGGCGCCGGCGGCCGTCCGCGCCGCCAGGTGTCAGGCTCCGCAAGGTGCCTGACACCGTACGATCGAGACAGCCTCTGCCCGCTTCGGTGTCTGGCACCCGCGGCGCCAGACACCTTGTATCTTGGCTCTCACACGACGGAGTCGCGCTCCAGGTCGTACAGGTCGGGATCGTGCTCCAGCAGCAGGTCTTCGAAGGCCTCGGCGCCCTGCTCTTCCAGATAGGCCAGTTCGGCGTCGCTGATGGGAAAACCCTGCAGCCAGTTGACGACCTGCCCGTCGAGTTCCAGCCGGCGGAATTCGCCGTCTTGCCATGAAAACGGCACGCACAAGTACAGATGCGGCACGCTGGCCTCGGGGTAGTATTCGCCCACGCAGCCCGGCAGCGCGCTGCCCGGCATGACGGCCGCGCCGTCGCGCATCAGGCCGAACGCGGCCGTGCTGAGAATGTTGCCCCACAAGTCCTGCTCTTGCGGCGCCTCGGCGCACAGCTCGACACGCGTTTCCAGCGGGTCGCCGTCGTCGTGGCGCAGCTCGGCCTCGAACAGGCCCAGCGTGGAATACGACACCAGACCGTCGTCGGGGCTGTCGTCCACCGCCAGGATGTCGATCGACATGTCGATCTCGTCATGGTGGTAGGCGTGCACCACCGGCGTGCCTTCAAACACCGCCAGCGCGTGGCGTGCCACGGCCTTGCGCTGCGGCGAAACGGGGGTAGAAGCGTCAGAAGCCAAAATAGTCGTCCGTTTTCAGTTCGCCCTGGTGGCTGCGGTTGGATCTGGGCAGCTCGGGCCGGTAGTGGGATGGTTCATTGTATTCATCAAGAAACTGCTTGCGATCGATATTGCGTTCGGCCGCGCTCCTGACATGCTTGCGGTGCTCGTAGCCCGGCTTGTGGCCCATATCCCAGGGCTCGTCTTTTTTCATCACCTTCTTGCTCACGGGATCGCGCACCTTGCCGTCCTTGCCCTTCGCGGCATCCCAGGCCTTGTCGCGCACGCCTTTGCGGAACTTGCCGCGTTTGTAGCGCGGATCGCCCTTCTGCCCGCCCGGCTTGGCGGATTTTCCGGCCTGCCCGGGCTTGCCGGCCTGGCCGGACCTGGACGCCGGGCGCGACGCGCTCGACGCGTTGCTCTTGGGCGCCGACCCCGATTTGGGCGCCGAACCGCTCTTGCCCGACTTGGCCGACCGGGTGGCCAGCCTGCCGGTGCGCACGCCGCGGCCCGGCGTGCCGCCCTTGGCCCCCTTCGCTCCGCGGCCCGCGCCGCCGCCCCCGCCCAGCAGTACCACCTTCAACTGGCTGGGCAGCGCGCGGATACCCATGGTGTTGATGGTGTTCTGTATGGTCAGGCACGTCAGGCGCGTGGCGGGAATGCAGCCGAACAGCACATTGGGCACGCAGGTCACCCGGCGCGCCTGCGACATGACCGTCTGAGAAATCAGGCCCAGCGCCAGGCCGGCGTTGTCGCCGTTGGTCATCGGGATGGTGGTCAGCAGATTGTGCGCCGGCATCATCATCAACAGCGTGTTCCACACATTGGGAATCGCCATCGGCCCGATCGCGAAATTGGGATAAGGAATGGGCAGCAATACGGGCGGCGTCTTGCAGATGTCGGGAAAGGCTAGATCCATTCCCATGAGCTGGCAGTCGGCGAACACGCGGTTTTCCTTTGTTGTGCTGGGGCCTGTCAGCGCTCGCGCGCGGGGAAGGAAGACCCGCGGCGCGCCGACCACAGTTCGGCTTCGTACAGTGCCGGGTCGTTGTCCAGGATGCCGTCGCGCGAACTCCAGCGCGCCCCGTCGGCCAGGGCGCGGTGCAGCTGCGTGCGCTGCAGCTGCGCGTGCCGCAGGTCGGCGTCGCGCAGGTCGGCATACGAAAAATCGGCATACACCAGGCGCGCCCCGTCAAAACGCGTGGCGGCGCAGCGGGCGCGATGCAGCACCGCCTGGGTCAGGTTGGCGCCGCTGAGCACGGCGCCATCCAGGCAGGCATCGGGCCACACGCTTTGCTCGAACGACGCGCCGGCGGCATCGGCCTGGGTCAGGTCGGCCTGCACGAACAGGGCCCGGTCCGCGCGCGCGCCGCTCAGGCGCGCCCGGCGCAGCGATGCGCCCTTGAAATTGGCCTGCGCCAGTTTCGCTTGCCTGAGGTCGCAGCCATCCATGCGCGCGTCGATGAACTGGCAGCCTTCCAGCGTCTGGCCGGGCAGCGCCAGGCCGGTCAGGTCGCTTTCGATGAACACGGTCTTGTCCAGCGCCGCGCCGGCCAGGCGCGTACGGCGCAGGTCGGCGCGCACGAAGGTCACCTTCTCCATGCGGGCGTGCGCGAAGCTGGCCTCGTCCAGCGGGCATTCGGAATACGAGCCTTCGTGCAGCACCGCGCTTTCCAGCCGCGCGCCCGTCAGCACCGTCTGCGTGAAATGGCAGGATCTCAGCGTGGTGCCGCTGAAGTCGATGCGCGGCGCGCGGCATTCGACGAAAGCGGTTGCGGCGCACGCGGCCTGGCGAAAATCGGCCTGCTCCAGCTCGCAGCGGAAAAAGGCGCACTCGCTGGCATCGGCGCCGCGCCAGTCGGTCTGGTTCATGCGGCATTCGCTGAAGCAGCTGTCGCGCAGGTCGGCGCCGGCCAGGGTGGCGCCGCTCAGGTCGCAGCGGTGCATCACTGCGCCCGCCAGGTCCAGGCCGTCCAGCGCCAGGCCGCGCAGATCGATATCGGACAGCACCTCGCCGCCCTTGATGCGCTCGCGCAGCGCCGCGGGCGTCATCATGCGGCCGGCCTCGCGGCGGGCCGGGTATTGGCCAAGTGCACGTACGCGCCGCGCGTGTCGGTGGTGTCGTCCAGCCGCGCCTGCGCCAGGTCGGCGCGGAACAGATTGGCGCCGCGCAAATCGGCCTGCGTCAGGTCGGCCTTGTGCAGCAGGGCATTCTTCAGGTCGGCATCGGACAGGTCGGCGCCGCTCAGGCTGGCGCGAATGAACAGCGACTCATCGCCGCGCGCGCCGGCCAGGCAGGCGTCCTGCAGGTCGGCGCCCGACAGGTCGCAGCGCTGCAGCCGCGCGCCGGTGAAATCGGCGCCGGCCAGGCCGATGTTGCGCAGGCTGGATTCGTGCAGGGTGGCGCCCGCGAAAACCGCCTCGTCCAGGTCGGTCAGCACCACGCAGCACGTCGTCAGCTGCGCGCGCGTCCAGTCGGCCGGCCTTTCGCACACCGACTGCACCCACGAACAGCGCAGCAGTTGGGCGCCCTCGAAGGCCACCCCGTCCAGCACGCAGTCCACCCAGGTGACCCGCGCCATGCGGGCATCGGTAAACGCCAGGTCTGTCAGCCGCGTCTGCTGCCAGAAGGTCACGGTATCCAGCACCGCGCCATCGAAGCGGCAGCCGATCAGTTCGGCGCCGGGCAGGTGGCAGTCTTTCATCACCAGGCCGGCAAGATCGCAGCGCTCGAGCCGGATGCCGGCCAGCTCGCAATGGCCCACACTGGCCTCGCGCAAGTCCGTATCCACCAGCGCCGCGCCGCCCAGGTTGGCATGCTGCAGTATCGTTTTGCGCCATGAACCGCCCGCGGCCCGCACGCGCGCCAGCACGGCCCGGGTCAGGTCGGCGCCGTCCAGGCGCGCATCCGACAGGTCGGCGCATTCGAACCAGGTGCCCACGCAGCGCGCGCCGCTCAAGTCCAGCCCGGACAGGTCGGCGCCGGTCAGGTCCAGCCCCGACAGGTCGCGGCTGCCGGCCAGCAGGGCCTGGACGCGGCGCCGCAGGCGGCCGGCCCGGGCCGGCCGGGCCGCTTCGGCGGGGCGCTGCAGATGCGCGCCGCGCAAATACATGTCGCGCAGCTGGCCATCGGCGCGCGCCATCATGGCGCGCATCGACGCGCCGTCCAGCGTGGCATCGCCCTGCCCCAGGGGCTGCCCGGCGGCCAGTTCCTGCAGCGTGGCCAGGCCCGGCTGCCCGTACAGCGTGGGCGGCCCGCCCGGCGCCGCGCCCGCCTGCGCACCGTCCAGCAGCGAGTCGGGCGTCATGCCGGGCGGCATGTTGCCGGCCTCGGCCCGCAGTTGCCCGGCCAGCTGGCGGCGGGCATGCAGCATGTCGATGCGCGCCTCTTCGGCGGCATGGCGCGCGTGCCTGGCCAGGCCGGGCAGTTCCTGCAGGGTGGGCGTGGCGAACCCGGGCGGCTCGGGCACATCGAAGGCCGAAGCATCCAGCCCCGCGGCGCGCGCCTCGTCGCGCATGCGCGCCCGCATCGACGCCGCGCGCGCCCGCTGGTTCTGGTTCAGCGGGCTGTTCATGGGGTTCCACTTGTCCAGCGATTCCCAGGGCCCCAGCGCCGCCTCGGGCAGCAGCTCGTCGTCCAGCAGTACGTGCAGCGGACCGTAGTCGGGGTCGAGCCGGCGGGCCAGCACGCTTTCGTAATGGGACTGCGGCCGCATGGCATCGGGCGTGTCCAGGGCAGGCATCAGCAGGTCCACATCGGCGCCGTCGTCTTCGGCAATGTCGGTGGCGCCCTGGTAAATCAGCACCACGCGGTCGCGATCCGGAAACAGCCAGGCCGTGGTCAGCCGCAAGTCCAGCGCTTGCAGCGCCTGGCTCTCGGCGTGCCGCAGAAAGCAGCGCGCGCGCCAGTCCGGCAGCACGCCTTCCACACAGGCCCGGCGCGGATGCATATTCCAGATTTCGTAATCGGCGCCGGGCGCCAGCTCGGGCTGCCCGGGCCACCACTGGTCGGGCGGCGCGGCGTTGAAAAAGTGCGGGTCCAGGGTATCCAGGAACCCGCGGGCGCCCTGGTCCAGCCAGCTGTCGTGATAGTCGCCGGCGCGCCGGAAGCGGCGCGGCCACATGGGCGACACCGGGCCGAAGCCGGCCGGCTCCGGGCGCTGGTCGGGGCGCGCCATGCGGCCGTCCAGCGGCTCGATGTTGGGCAGGCGGCGGGTGCGCACACCGTTGATGGTTTCTTCGTCGGCGCCGCGCCCGTGCGGGTTGTCGGGATACGAGGGGCCGCCATACGCGTGGCGCCAGTCCAGCGGCATGGCGTCGTAGGGCAGCGGGTCGGTGGCGCGCTGGTCCAGCCAATAGCGGTCGCCCATCACCATCAGGCTCTTCTGCAGGCTGCCCACGCGCACCCGCGCTACGCACGCGCTGCGCTGGGGCTGGTGCGCGGTGTAGACGCTGCCGCTGACCAGGAACTCGGCGCAGGGCTTGGGCACGCCCAGGTCCAGCACGCCGTCGTCGCCCAGCATCTCGCCGACCAGGGTCCAGAGATCCGCTTCGGGCTGCAGCAGGGCCGCGCCGTCCAGGCTGGCCAGCGCCAGCACGCTTACGCCCAGCCTGGCGCGGCCGCGCATCACGTAGGGCCGGCTCATCACGCCCAGGCGCAAAGGTTTGACGATTTTCATATCGAGCGGCGCGGCTACTTGCCGCGCCAGGCGGCGGGCACTTCCGTGGGCGTCAGCTGCCGGTCCACCGCGATGCGGGCCGGGTGCTGCCGGTCGTAGCGCACGTGCACGGTCTGCCCGGGCATGAAGCCCGCCAGCAACTCGCGGTCGATGTACATCTGCAGGTCGGCCTCTTGTTCGCGGCCGTCGGCGTCGGCGAAGCGCAGGCTCAGCTTCACAGGCAGGGCGAACGGCCGGCCGCCCGGCTGGCGTTCCAGCGCCAGCACCGTGGCCGCGGCGGGCTGCCCTGTCTGCGCCAGCTGGGCGGCCAGTTTGCGCTCTTGCTCGAAGGGCCGCGCGTTTTCGCGCACGATCATCGCCACAAAGCCGATGAACACCACGGTGGCGATTGTCCCGGCCAGCCACCACCCCACATTGCTCATTGCGCCCGCCTCGTCATGGGAAAATATTGGCCACCCGCGAGATGATGCCGGCCACCCCGCTCTTGATCTGCACCCCGATGCCCTTGATCTGCGTGGCGGCGCCGCCGAACTCGAACCCCTGGTCGCCGTTCTTGAAGGCGGCCAGGTCGAGCTTCACCGTGGACCACTGCGAGTTGATGCCGGCGTACACCTGCTGCCGCACCCCCCACAGGTCGGCCGCCGCCAGCACCACGGTGGCGCGCGCCGGCGTGCCCCGCACAAGGTTGCCGGTCCAGAACGCCTGCTTGGCGCCGCTGACCGTCCAGCTGGGCGTATTGACCGTCATGCTGGTGTCGGCATTGACCGTCAGCGGGTCGGTCACGGTCTTGGTGAAGGTGCCGTTCACCGTATGGGTGACCGCGCCGGTAATGGTCGAGTCCTGGGTACCGGTCAGGTCGTGGATGTGGTTGGCCGTGATGGTCTCGGTAAACGTGCCGCCGCCCTTGATGGTCTGGGTCACGTTGCCGTCCAGCGTTTCATCGAACGTGCCGGTCACCAGGCGCGTCTCGCCGTCGTTGAGTGTTTCGTCGAACAGCCCGGTGATGTTGCGGATCTCGCCGTTGGCGGCGACGGTGGTGTTCAGGCCCTTGTCGAACTCTTCCTTCATCAGGCCGTCGGTCACGTGCACCGTGCGCTGCTGCTTGACGGTGTACGTTTCAGCGCCGTCGACATTGACCGTACGGGTGCTGTCGACCTGCAGGCGGTCGGTGCCGTGCACGGTGATGTCGCGGTTGCCGCCGCCCAGGGTGCCGATCATGGTGGTGTCGTTCGAACCGACGGTGGTGGTGCGGGTGCCGTCGGTGTTGTGCAGCTCGTTGCCCTCGACTTCCGACGTCAGGTCGCGTTCGGCATGCAGCCATACCAGCTCGCCGCCCGGCTTGTCTTCGAACATCAGCGCATTGGCGTTGCCCGGCGTGCCGTCGCGCGAGCGGCTCAGGAAGCCGCTTTGGGTGGCGTTGCCGGGCAGCTCCCAGGGCGGCATGTTGCTGGCGTTGTAGACCCGGCCGATGACGATGGGCCGGTCGGGATGGCCGCCGATGAAGTCGATGATGACCTCGTCGTCCACGCGCGGCAGCTGGATGCCGCCGAAGCCGCCGCCCGCCCAGGGGCTGGACACCCGCACCCAGCACGAGCTGTTTTCGTTCTTCTGGCCGTAGCGGTCCCAGTGGAACTGCACCTTGATGCGGCCGTAGCTGTCGGTCCAGATCTGCTCGCCCGCCTTGCCCACCACGCGCGCCGTCTGCGGGCCATGCGTGTGCGGCAGGGGCGTGACGCGCGGCGCGCGGAACGGCGTGGCGGACGGCAGCACCGTGAAGCCCACGTCGAACACCGCGGCGTCCAGGCCGCTGGCCTCGCCCGCTTCCTGGATGCGGTAGTGCGCCGACACGATCAGGTATTCACGGTTTTCGGCCTGGCGCGGGTGGTTGCGCAGCGTGAACAGGTAGCCGGGCGCCATGCCGTGCGCGTTGCAGGCGCCGTTGATCTGCTCTTGCCGGCATTGCAGCTCTTCGAGGCGGATGCGCGTGTAGCGCTCGGCGTCGGCCGGGTTGGTGTAGCCGCCCTGCCATTCGTACATTTCCAGGTCGCTGTGGTCGTAGCCGCCCGGGTTGTTGCGGCGCGCCTGCAGGTCGGCCCCGGGCGTCTTGAAGTGGTAGTCCGACGTGGCGAACGCCCCCGGCGTGATCTGTTCGGCGATTTCCCAGCTGGAGATGTATTCCTGCTGCGGCACGGTCACGCGGTCGGGGCCGTAGTACGGGATGGTGTCGTAGCCCGGGCAGTTTTCGTGCTGCGTCACGTCGTCGGTCAGCACCAGGGTATGCTGGCCGGCCCCGTGGCGGAACCAGTAATAGATGCCCTCGTGCTCCATCAGGCGGCTGATGAAGGCGAAGTCGGTCTCCTGGTACTGCACGCAGTATTCCCAGTTGCGGTAGCTGCCGGCCAGCTTGAATTCCACCGGGAAGGGGTATTCGGCCAGCACCTCGCGGATCACGTCGGGCACGCTCTTGTTCTGGAATATCTTGCTGTCCGAGGTCTGCGTCAGGTACCACAGCCAGGGGCGCACCGTGGCGCGGTAGCGGTACAGGCGCGAGGTCGGACCTTCGCGGCCGGCCAGCTTGCAGCGGGTGATGTGGCCGTTCAGGTAGCGCAGGCCGCCGGCGGCCTGGATGTCCAGTGTCAACGGCTTGCCCAGCAGCTGCTTCATGTCCAGCGAATGCGACGGCGACACCAGGTCGATGTCCAGCTCGAACAGCTGCGACAGGGCCTCATGGCCCACCATGCCGCGGAACGCCAGCATGTCGTCGGGCAGCGGCGAGCGGGCGACGACGGTGCGGCGTTGAAGCGAAATGACGTTGTCCATGTCTGCTGTCTGTAGTCCGTAGGCGGCGCAAGGTCGCGCGGCGGGCCCAAGGCGGCCCCGGGGACGATGCTAGGCAGGCAGGATGACGGCAATGCTTCAGTACGCCGAAACGTAACCGCGCCCTCCTGGGGCGCGGTTACAGAATTTGCGAACGCATACAACTGCCGAGCGAATCGGAGTGCATCAGATGCCTGACTGCGCAGGTGTCAGGCACGGTACCGTCGGCGCACGTCGGTGTCTGGCTCCTGCGGAGCCGGACACCTGGGCAACTCAGCGGCTGGCCGGGGCGTGGTCGGCCACGGCCTGGCGCAGGCAGGCCATGGCGGCCTCTACCGCGGCCGGCAGGAAGGTCTCGCGGCGCCAGTACATGGCCACCGATCCGAAACCCGACAGGCGCAACGGCACGATGCGCATCGCGTTCATGTGCGAAAAACGCAGGGCGGCGCGGTGCGAGGCCACGCCGATCAGGTCGCTGTTATTGATCAGGGTGAGATTGACGGTGACCGAATTGGATTCCACCGCATCGGCCGGCGCCGACAGCCCCACCGCCTCGAGCGCCGTGTCCAGCGCATTGCGGATCGGCGTGCCCTTGGGCCACAGGATCCAGCGGTACGCCTGCACGTCGGCCCACTGCACCGATGCCTTGGCAAGCAGCGGATGGCGCGGACGCGCCACCAGGTGCACGGGCTCGAGGTACAGGGCCTCGGACTGCACGGCGGGGTCGTGGTGCTCGGGCGCATAGCGGCCCACCACGATGTCCAGGTCGCCTTGCGCCAGCTGTGCCAGCAGGCGGTCGGTGGTGCCTTCGACCAGCTTCACGCGCGCCTGCGGCATGCGTTCGAGCAGGCGCACCACCGCCAGCGGCACGGTGTCGGAGGCGGACGCGCCGGAAGCGCCGATCACCACCCGCCCGCCGCCGCCCTCGCGCAGCGCCGCCATGTCGCCACTGGCGCGGTCGAGCTGGGCATCGATGCGCTGGGCGTGCGCGATCAGGGCCTCGCCGTACGGCGTGGGCCGCAGCCCGCGCGCGTGGCGCTCGAACAGCGGCAGGCCGATGTCTTCTTCCAGGTCTTTCAGCCACTTCGACAGGCCTGGCTGGGTGGTGTTCAGCATGGCCGCCGAATGGCTGATATTGCGGGTCTGCGCCAGGCTGAGCAGCATTTTCAGGTTGCGCAGGCGCAGCCGGTGGGTCCAGTCCATGAGTCTCCCGCCATATTGTTTTATGTATGAATAATAAGTTTATTTCATTTTTTTCGACATGGCTGGCGGCTTCATAATGGCCAAAACAACATGTCAGCAGCCGGCCGCCAGGCCGGCCGGAACCCGGAGACACCCATCATGCCCGACGGCCCCACTTCCGCCGACGCCCGCGCCGCCTATTACACCCGCATCGCCCGCAAGCACATGGCGCCGCTGTGGGAATCGCTGCACAACCTGGTGCCGCGCCAGCCCGCGTCGCGCTGCCTGCCCGCCCTCTGGAAGTACGACGACGTGCGCGCCGACGTGCTGGAATCCGGCACGCTGATCAGCGCCGAAGAAGCCGTGCGCCGCGTGCTGATCCTGGAAAACCCCGGCCTGGCGGGCCAGGCCAGCATCACCCAGACCCTGTACGCCGGGCTGCAGCTGATCCTGCCGGGCGAAATCGCCCCCAGCCACCGGCACACGCAATCGGCGCTGCGCTTCATCGTCGAGGGCAAGGGCGCCTATACCGCCGTGAACGGCGAGCGCACCACCATGCACCCCGGCGACTTCATCATCACGCCGTCCTGGACCTGGCACGACCACGGCAACCTGGAAGCCGCCGACGGCGGCGAACCGGTGATCTGGCTGGACGGCCTGGACATCCCGCTGCTGCGCTTCCTGGATGCCGGCTTCGCCGAGAACTACCCCGCCGCCACGCAGCCGGTCAGCCGCCCCGAAGGCGACAGCACCGCGCGCTTCGGCCACAACATGGCGCCGGTGCGCTACCAGCCGGCCAGCGGCTCGTCGCCGATTTTCAACTACCCCTACGAACGCAGCCGCGAAGCGCTGGACCAGTTGTACCGCCACGGCGAGCTGGATGCCTGGGACGGCGTGAAGCTGCGCTACGTCAACCCGGCCACCGGCGGCTATCCCATGCCCACCATGGCCACCTTCATGCAGTTCCTGCCGGCCGGATTCCACGGCAAGACCTACCGCAGCACCGACTCCACCGTGTACAGCGTGGTCGAGGGCCGCGGCACGGCGCGCATCGGCGACCAGCAGTTCGAGTTCGGCCCGCGCGACATCTTCGTGGCGCCCTCGTGGCTGCCCGTACAGCTGGGCGCGCTGGAAGACGCCACCCTGTTCAGCTATTCCGACCGGCCGGTGCAAGCCGCCCTGGGCCTGCTGCGCGAGTCGCGCGAAGGCTGACCCGCCTGTTCATTCCGCTCTAACCAAGGTTCATACATGTCTTATGTCTTTGCCCCCGCCGCCCCGGTCGCCGTGCCGGTTGTCGGCAGCCAGGATCACTACCCCGTGCGCCGCGTCTACTGCGTGGGCCGCAACTACGCCGCGCATGCCCGCGAAATGGGCTTCGACCCCGATCGCGAGCCGCCCTTCTTCTTCTGCAAGCCGGCCGACGCGGTGGTGCCGGCCGAAGCCGGCGCCACGCTGGAAATCCCGTATCCGCCCGAAACCGCCAACTATCACTACGAAATCGAGCTGGTGGCGGCCATAGGCAAGGGCGGCGCCCGCATTCCGGCCGAACAGGCGCTGGACCACGTCTGGGGCTATGCCGTGGGCCTGGACATGACGCGCCGCGACCTGCAGATGAAAATGCGCGAAGCGGGCCGCCCCTGGGAACTGGGCAAGGCCTTCGACCACAGCGCGCCGATCGCGCCGCTGCACCGCGCGGCCGACGCGGGCGACCTGTCGCGCGCCGCGATCTGGCTGCAGGTCAACGGCCAGGACCGGCAGCGCAGCGACACCTCGAAACTGATCTGGTCGGTGGCCGAGACCATCGCCTATCTGTCGAACTACTTCCGCCTGGAGCCGGGCGACCTGATCTACACCGGCACGCCCGAGGGCGTGGGCCCGGTCAAGGCGGGCGACCTGATGGAAGGCGGCGTCGAGGGGCTGGAACCGCTGCGCGTGCGGGTGGCCTGACCCATGAAGACCGATACCGACGTCATCATCATCGGGGCCGGCGTGGGCGGCCTGGTGCTGGCCCTGAGCCTGCACCAGGCGGGCATCGGCTGCCGCGTCTTCGAAGCCGTGGCCGAGATCCAGCCGCTGGGCGTGGGCATCAACCTGCTGCCACACGCCGCCCGCGAACTGGACGAGCTGGGGCTGCTGCCGGCGTTGGACGCCCTGGGCGTGCATACCAAAGAATCCATCTTCTTCACCCGCCATGGCCAGTTCATCTACAGCGAGCCGGCGGGCAAGGCGGCCGGCTACGATTGGCCGCAATACTCGATCCATCGCGGCGACCTGCAGATGGCGCTGCTGGCCGCGGTGCGCGAACGCCTGGGCGCCGACAGCGTGGTCACCGACAGCCGCTGCGTGCGCGTCGACCAGGACGCCGACAGCGTCACCGTGCACCTGGCCAATGGCGCCGGCGAAGCCCTGCCGCCGGTGCGCGGCGCCATCGCGGTGGGCTGCGACGGCATCCATTCGGCCGTGCGCAAGCAGTTCTATCCCGACGAGGGCGCGCCGCGCTATTCGGGCGTGAACATGTGGCGCGGCGTGACCCGCCACCCGGCGTTTCTCAGCGGCGCCAGCATGGTGCGCGCGGGCTGGCTGGCCGGCGGCAAGATGGTCATCTACCCGATACGCGACGCCATCGACGCCGAAGGCAACCAGCTGGTGAACTGGGTGGCGGAAATCGAATCGCCCGTGCCGGCCCAGCGCGACTGGACCCGCGCCGGCCGCCTGGAAGACTTCTACCCGGCCTTCGCCGGCTGGCAGTTCGACTGGCTGGATGTGGCGGCGCTGATCCGCAACGCCGACTCGATTCTGGAATACCCCATGGTGGACCAGGACCCGCTGCCCACCTGGACCCGCGGACGCGTGACGCTGCTGGGCGACGCCGCCCACCCCATGGTGCCGCGCGGCTCGAACGGCGCGGGCCAGGCGGTGATCGACGCCCGCTTCCTGGCTGGGCGGCTCAAGCACCTGGGCCTGGGCAACGCGGCCCTGCAGGAATACGACCGCGTGCGGGTCGAGGCCACCACGCGCGTGGTGCTCACCAACCGCAGCAACCCGCCCGACGCGATCCTGCGCGAAGTGTATGAGCGCTCGGGCGACCGCCCCTACCAGCGCATCGAAGACGTCATCAGCCGGCAAGAGCTGGAAGGCATCTCGCACCGCTACAAGCAGGTGGCCGGCTTCGATCCGGCCAGCCTGAAGGCGCGGGCATCGTTTTTGTGATGGCAGGTGTCCGGGCATCCTGCTTCGGTGTCTGACTCCCGCAGGGTGTCAGACACCTTAGTAGCAAGGCAGCGCCCCATAACTACATGCAAGGCAAGGAGAGACAAATGAACATCCTGATCCGCGCCATGGCCGCGCTGGCCCTGGCGCTGGCCGCCACGGCCAGCCACGCCGCCTGGCCCGAGCGTCCCATCACGCTGGTCGTGCCCTTCACGCCCGGCACCGGCATCGACCTGATCGCCCGCCAGCTGGCCGCCCATCTGCCCCAGGCGCTGGGCCAGCCGGTGGTGGTCGAGAACCTGGCCGGCGCCAGCGG
Source organism: Bordetella petrii (assembly GCF_017356245.1). Classification (NCBI taxonomy): domain Bacteria; kingdom Pseudomonadati; phylum Pseudomonadota; class Betaproteobacteria; order Burkholderiales; family Alcaligenaceae; genus Bordetella; species Bordetella petrii. The sequence continues at coordinate 1,799,616 of NZ_JAFMZZ010000001.1, read as the reverse complement.
CAATATCGGCACCGAAAAAGCCGCGCGCGCCGAACCCGACGGCTACACCTTCCTGGTTACCGTGAACACGCTGGTCATGAACAGCAGCCTGTACAAGGGCAAGCTGCACTTCGACCCGCTGAAAGACCTGGCGCCCATCGGCCAGACCTCATGGGGCTCGCTGCTGCTGGTCACGCATCCCTCCAACCCGGCCAAGACGGTGGCCGACGTGGTCAAGGCCGCCCAGGCCGCGCCCGGCAAGCTCACCTACGGCACGCCCGGCGTGGGCACGCCGCACCACCTGTCGATGGCGCTGTTCCTGGACCGCACCCATACCAGCATGCTGCACGTGCCCTACAAGGGCACCGCCGGGGCCGTCACCGACATGCTGGGCGGGCGGCTGGACTATATGTTCCTGCCGGTGCACGTGGCGCTGCCGCAAGTGCGGGCCGGCAAGCTGAAGGTCATCGCCACCGGCAGCCCCAAGCGCCTGCCGCAATTGCCCGACGTGCCGACCCTGACCGAGGCCGGGCTGCAGGGCGCCGACGTGGACATGTGGTACGGCCTGTTCGCGCCAACCGGCACGCCCGAGGCGATCGTGGGGCGCATGAACCAGGCCATCAACGTCATCCTGCAAGACCCCGCCACCGCGAAGGCGTTCGACGCCCAGGGCATGGTGCCCGCCACCTCCACGCCGGCCGAGTTCGGCGCGCTGGTCGCCAAGGACGCCAAGCGCTGGGACGACATCATCACGCGCACCGGCATCAGCGCCGACTGAACCGCTCCCATCCGCCACCCCCAGTAGACTTCCATGCAACTGCACAGCTTCTTCAACAGTTCCACCTCGTACCGCGTGCGCATCGCGCTGGCGCTCAAGGGCCTGCCGTACGACTACGTGCCCGTCAATATCCGCAAACTGGAGCACCGCGCCGCGGATTATGTGGCGCGCAATCCGTCGGCCAACGTGCCGCTGCTGGACGACGGCCGCCTGGCGCTGGGGCAGTCGCTGGCCATCATCGACTACCTGGATGCCCGGCACCCCGAACCGCGCCTGATCCCGGCCGACCCGGAGCAGCGCGCGCGCGTACTGGAGCTGTCGTACGCCATTGCCTGCGACATGCACCCGGTGAACAACCTGCGCATCCTGCGCTATCTGCAGGATGTGCTGGGCGCGACCGACGAACAGAAGAACGCCTGGTACGGCCACTGGATCCGCGAAGGCATGGCCACGGTCGAGGCCCTGCTGGCGCGCCACGGCGGCGGCCCCTATTGCTTCGGCGCGGCGCCCACGCTGGCCGACTGCTGCCTGGTGCCGCAGATCGCCAATGCGCAGCGCATGGGCTGCGACCTGGCGGCCTATCCGCACGCAATGCGCGTGTACGCGCATTGCAGCGAGCAGCCGGCCTTCCAGGCGGCCGCCCCGCAGCGTCAGCCCGACTACGCCGGCTGAGCCGGCCTCTTGCGAAGACACGCCATGGCCACCGAACCCGACCCCGCATCCGGCCCGCTGCGCCGGTACGACGACCCGGCCTATCGCCCGCTGTGCGCCAGCCTGGGCGAGGTGCGCGCGCACATCGACCGGCTCGACGACGCGATCGTGCGGCTGATCGCCGAGCGCGCCATGTATGTAAAGGACGCGGCGCGCTTCAAGCGCGATGCGTTCCAGGTCAGCGCGCCGGCGCGCCAGGCCGAAGTCTTTGTGCGGGCACGCGAGCTGGCGCGCCGCCACGACCAGGGGTTCGAGAACCTGGAGGACGTGGTCGAGGCCGCCTACCGCGCCATGGTGGCGGCCTTCATCGCCAACGAGCAGCACTACTTCAAAAAAATGACACCAACGGGAGACCCTGATGCATGATTTGATCGCCAGCGGCTGGCGCCGCCGACTGTTGAGCACCGTACTGATACTGATGCCGCTGGCCACGGCGCATGCGGCCGGCTGGCCGGCCCAGCCCCTGAAGCTGGTGGTGCCGTTCGGCCCCGGCTCCAGCCCCGACCAGGTGGCGCGCATCGTCGGCGACAAGGCCGGCAGCATCCTGGGGCAGACCGTGGTGGTCGAGAACAAGCCCGGCGCCAGCGGCAACATCGGCACCTTCGCCATCGCCAACGCCAAGCCCGACGGCTATACCTTCGGGGTGTCCATCACCGGCCCGCTGGTCAACAATACCGTGCTGTTCGACAAGCTGCCCTATGACCCTTTCAAAGACCTGGCCGCCCTGACGCTGGCCGTGCACCAGCCCAACGTGCTGGTCGTGCCGGCCAAGTCGGGCATCACCAGCATCGCGCAGCTGCTCGACGCGCTGAAGCAGCACCCCGACCAGTACAACTTCCCGTCGCCGGGCGCGGGCACGGTATCGCACCTGTCGGTCGAGCTGATGCTGCAGCGCATTGGCGCCAAGGCGGTGCACGTGCCCTACCCCTCGTCGCCAGCCGCGCTGAGCTCGGTGATCGCCGGCGACACGCAATTCGCCGCGCTGCCGCCCATCGCCGTGATGCCCATGGTGAAAGACGGCCGCCTGAAAGCGCTGGCCGTCACCTCGTCGAAGCGCTCGGCGCTGCTGCCCGATATTCCCACGCTGGGCGAAGTGGGCGTGAAGGGCATCGAAGGCTCGGCCTGGATCGGCTTTGTCGTATCGTCCAAGGTACCCGCCGATATCCGGAAGAAACTCGCCGACGCGCTGATCCAGGCCATCCACGACCCGGCCGTGCAGCAGCGCCTGCGCGCGCAGTACATGGATCCGGTGGGCGACACGCCGGCCGAATTCCGCGCCTACATGGATGATGAACTGCGGCGCTGGAAGCCGCTGATCAAGCAGCTGGGCATCCAGGCCCAGTAATGCACGCACCCAAGGAGCCTCCGATGTTCGTCACCGAACCCCCGCGCCAGATACCAGTACACGGCGAGTACGACGTCGTCGTGCTGGGCGGCGGGCCGGCCGGCCTGCTGGCGGCCGCCAGCGCCGCGCGCAACGGCGCCAGCGTGCTGCTGGCCGAACGCTACGGCTTTCTGGGCGGCATGGGCACGGCGGCGGGCGTTTCCAATTTCTGCGGCCTGCACGCCAATGTGCACGGCGATATCCGGCAGGTAGTGCACGGCATGGCGGACGAGCTGCTCGACCGCATGCGCGCGCTGGACGGCCTGAACGAGCCGCACCTGATCCTGGGCAAGATCCACGCCCAGGCCTACGACGTATCGGCCTTCAAGTGCGCGGCCGATGGCCTGCTGCGCGACAGTGGCGCGCAGGTGCTGTTCCACGCGCTGGCCACCGGCGTGGCGCGCGGCGCCGACGGCGCGGTGGATGCCCTGCTGCTGGAAACCAAGTCGGGCCCGCGCGCGGTGCGCGGCCGCGTATTCATCGACTGCTCGGGCGACGCCGATATCGCCCAGTGGGCCGGCCTGCCGTTCGAGAAAGGCGACGGCCAGGGCCACATGATGTACCCCACGCTGATGTTCAAGGTGGGCAACGTCGACGGCGAACGCGCCCGCGAAGCCTGGAAGATCATTCCGCGGCTGATGGACGAGGCCGAGGCCAGCGGCGAGTTCCGCTTTCCGCGGCGCGGCGCCATTGTGCGCCCCCAGAAACACGATTACGAGTGGCGCGTCAACGTGACCCAGCTCAGCAATCCCGACGGCTCGGCCGCCGACGGCACCGACGCGCTGTCGCTGTCGGCGGGCGAACTGGAAGGCCGCCGGCAGATCGTCGACTACCTGGCGTTCCTGCGGGCGCGGGTACCCGGGTTCGAGCGCGCCTACGTGCTGGACATCGCCCCGCAGCTGGGTATACGCGAAACCCGCCGCATCGTGGCCGAGTACATGCTCAGCCGCGACGACGTGCTGGGCTGCGCCGACTTCCCGGACAGCATCGGCGTCAATGGCTGGCCGCTGGAAATCCATGTGGCCGGCGACGTGCAGTGGGTGTGGCCGCCCATACCGCAGTCGCGCGGCTACAACCAGCTGCCGCTGCGCATGATCGTGCCGCGCCTGGCGTCCGGCGCCGCGCCCAACGTGCTGGTGGCCGGCCGCTGCGCCGGCATGACGCACGAAGGCCAGTCGGCCGCGCGCGTCAGCGGCAGCTGCTTCGTGATGGGCGAGGCCGCCGGCACCGCCGCGGCGCTGGCGCTGCGCGCCGGCGTGGCGCTGCGCCAGCTGCCCGCCGCGGCCCTGCAGGACCAGTTGCGCCGCCGGGGCGCGTTCCTGGGCGAGCCGGCATGACGCGGCCCGCCCCTTTTCATCGGTTCCCGCGCGGAACCTCGCAAGACAGCAGGAGCATGACATGAGCGACACGACGGGCACGCAATCGGCCATTGTGGTCGGCGGCGGCATCGGCGGCCTGGCGGCCGCCCTGGCGCTGACCCGCCAGGGCATCGCGGTGCAGTTGCTGGAACAGGCCAGCCACATCGGCGAAATCGGCGCCGGCATCCAGCTGGGGCCCAATGCCTTCGCGGCGCTGGACGCCCTGGGCGTCGGTCAGACCGCGCGCAGCCGCGCGGTGTTCACCGACCACATCATCATGATGGATGCCGTGGATGCCCAGGAAGTGGTGCGCATCGACACCGGCGAGGCGTTCAGGCAGCGCTTCGGCGGCCCGTACGCGGTCATCCACCGGGCCGACATTCACCAGTCCATCCTGGAAGCCGTGCAGCGCGACCCGCTGATCCAGTTCCACACCTCGACCCAGATCACCGGCCTGCGCCAGGACGGCGCGCAGGTCGAGGTGCAGGACACGCAGGGCCGGCGCTACCGCGCCGATGCCGTGCTGGGCTGCGACGGGGTCAAGTCGGTGATACGCGAACACCTGGTGGGCGACGCCGCCCGCGTGACCGGCCACGTGGTCTACCGCGCGGTGGTCGAGCGCGACAACATGCCCGACGAGCTGCGCATCAATGCGCCGGTGCTGTGGGCCGGGCCGCGCTGCCACCTGGTGCACTATCCCCTGCGCGGCGGCCAGCAGTACAACCTGGTGGTCACCTTCCACAGCCGCGAGCAGGAGGAATGGGGGGTGCGCGACGGCAGCAAGGAAGAAGTGCTGAGCTATTTCCAGGGCGTCCATCCGCGCCCGCACCAGATGCTGGACCGTCCGACCTCATGGCGGCGCTGGGCCACGGCCGACCGCGAACCCGTCGACCACTGGGGCCAGGGCCGCGCCACCCTGCTGGGCGACGCCGCGCACCCCATGACGCAATACATGGCGCAGGGCGCCTGCATGGCGCTGGAAGACGCGGCCACGCTGGGGCAGGCCGTCAAGGCCTGTGACGGCGACCTGCAGGCGGCCTTCCGGCTGTACGAATCGGTGCGCATCCCGCGCAGCGCGCGGGTGGTGTGGTCCACCCGCGAAATGGGCCGCATCTACCACGCCCAGGGCGTCGAGCGGCAAGTGCGCAACAGCCTGTGGGAGGGAAAGACGCAGGCGCAGTTCTATGAAGGACTGCAGTGGCTGTACGGATGGAAGGTGGAAAACTGCCTGGGGTGAGGCCCGCCCCGCGGCAGGAGTCTGACTCCCGGGTGTCTCGGCAGGTGTCTGACTCCCGCAGGGTGTCAGACACCGAAGTGTGCAGCGACTGCCTTAACCGTACGGTGTCTGGCACCTTGTATCTTGGCACTTGTGGTGATTAGCTATCACCACAGCGGTTCCGGTGAGCTTGTTCTGGCACCGAAAGCGTGGACTTTGCTCCGCAGATGAAGCCCCGGAACCGCCCCCTGTAAGCCAGCTGAACACTGAACGGTAGCCTAGGGCCAGGACCCTGCATGTACAAGGTAAGTGGGCACAGTGGGTTGAGGGGATTCTTTTTGAGGAGCCCAAGTCTATGTTTTTTCTAGGAATTGACGTCTCCAAGGCGAAGCTCAATTGTGCCTTGCTGAGCGCCGAAGGCGACAAGCGCAAGACCAAAGTGGTGCCCAACACGGCCGCGGGCATCCAGGCCTTGGTGGGCTGGTGCGCCAAGCAAGGCGCTACACCGGAGCAATTGCACGCCGTGCTTGAGCCGACCGGCCCCTACCATGAGCAGGCCGGCACGGCATTGCACGACGCAGGAACCACGGTTTCGATGATCAATCCGGCACAGGCACGCGACTTTGCCCGCGCCTTGGCGGTGCGCTCGAAAACCGATGAGATCGACAGCTACATGCTGGCCCGCTACGGCCAGGTAGTGCGCCCACCGGCTTGGCAGCCCGCGCCGCTGCATGCGCGGCAATTGCGTGCACTGCTGGCCCGGCGTGAAGCCTTGGCCAAAGACCTGCAACGCGAGCTCAACCGCCAGGAGAAAAGCGAGTTTGGCCGCTCTCCGGAGCTGGTGGCCGGTTCGATCGCCAAGACCGTGGCGTTCCTGCGTGAAGAGATCAAGCGCCTGGAGCGCGCCATTGACGACCACATCGATCGCCACCCCGACCTGAAGGGAGACCGGGAGCTATTGAGCAGTATCCCGGCCGTTGGCCCGCAGACCGGCAATGCCATTCTGTCGATCATGCATAACCGGCGCATCGACTCACCGCAGGCGCTGGCCGCTTATCTAGGCGTTGTACCGGTGCAGCGCCAATCGGGCAGCAGCCTGAATGGCCGGCCTCGTCTATCCAAGACCGGCCCGGCGCGAGTACGGGCCACGCTCTACATGGCAGCGGTCGTCGCGGTACGGCACAACCCGCATATACAGGCGCTTTACGCTCGCTTGCTCAACGCGGGTAAAAGCAAAATGGCCGCGCTGGGCGCGGCCATGCGAAAGCTCGCTCACTTATGCTTCGGCGTACTCAAGAGCCGCACTCCATATCGCTCTGATTACGCCTTAAGCCCTTGACCGCCAAGACGGTATCTGCGGAGTCAGACACCTGGTCGCGAATCAAGCCCGATCTTTCGAGCTGCATCGAAACATCGCAGCCGGCCGCCGCCGCATAGTGTCGCCATGCATCCCACCGACCCCATCCAGGCCCCCTCGCACCCCGACCCCTATCCGTACTACCGGAAGCTCGCGCGCGAGCGGCCGCTGTACTACGACGACAGGCTGGAACTATGGGTGGCCAGCGCGCCGGCATCGATTCGCGCCGTGCTGGGCCATCCCGCCGCCCGGGTGCGGCCGGCCGCGCAACCCGTGCCGCCCGCCTTGCGCGATGGCCCGGCGGGCCTGCTGTTCGGCCGCTACGCGCGCATGCGCGACGATGCCGGCCACGCAAGCCTGAAGCCCTTGCTGGCGGACTGCCTGCGCGCATTGGCCGCCCCGCCGCCGTGCTGGCCCGCGGCGCCGCGCACGTTGCCCGCGCTGGACGATTTCCTGTTCGATGCCCCCGTATACGCGATGGCCGGCCGTCTGGGGCTGGCGCCGCATGCCATGCCGGCCTGCGCCCACGACGTGCGGCAGTTTCGCGCCGCACTGGGTCCGGCGGCAAGCGCCGGCCAGCGGGCAGCGGGCCATGCGGCGGCGGCGCGCCTGCAATCCGGCATGACCGCGCACCTGGATGCGCAAGCGGACAGCACGCCGCTGGCCCTGTTGCGCGGCCACGCGGCACGGGCCGGCATCGCGCCGGCCGAGATCGCCGCCAATCTGATCGGCCTGCTGTTCCAGTCGTGCGAGGCCGGCGCGGGCCTGATCGGCAATACCCTGGTGGCCCTGGGCCGCGACCCGGGCCTGGCCGCGGCGGCCCGCCGCGATGCGGCGCTGTGCCAGTGCGCGGCCGCGCGCACCGCGCAGCGGGACCCGCCGGTGCACAATACCCGGCGCTATCTGGATGCGCCCATCTTGCTGGACGGCCATACCCTGCCCGCTGGCGCCACGGTGCTGCTGGTGCTGGCCGCGGCCGGCGCGGCCGAGCCTGGCGATGCGCCCTGGACCTTCGGGGCCGGCCGCCATGCCTGCCCAGGCGGCTCGACCGCGCTGCAGTCGGCCGGCCAGGCGGTGGCGCATCTGCTGGATGGGGGCCTGGACCCCGCCACACTGCTGCATGGGCTGGGTTACCTGCCCTTGCCGAATGCGCGTGTGCCGCGCTTTTCGCTCGCGTAGCGCACGGCAAAGCACTGACACCGGCGTGGCCGGCCCGCGCTCAGGCGAAATATGCCTTGATCGCGGCAACCGTCTTGCGGATGTCGTCGGCCGACAGGTCCAGGTGTGTCACCAGCCGGGTCGGCCCGCCATAGACGGCGCGCATCAGGATGCCCTGCTCTTGCAGCGCGCGCGACAGGGGCTCGCAATCCTGGGGGGCGAATTCGGCGAACACCATGTTGGTGTTCTGCGCCAGCACCCGCACGCCCTCGACGCCGGCCAGGCCTTCGGCCAGCAATTGCGCGTTGGCGTGGTCTTGCGCCAGCCGTTCGACATGGTGCTGCAGCGCATGCAGGCAGGCAGCCGCCAGTACGCCGGACTGCCGCATGCCGCCGCCCAGCACCTTGCGCCAGCGGCGCGCCGCATCGATCAGGGCGCGACTGCCCACCAGCACGGACCCTACCGGCGCCCCCAGGCCCTTGGAAAAACAGATCGACACGCTGTCGAACGGCGCGCAAACGTCCTGCACCGGGCGCCCCGAGGCGACCGCCGCGTTGAACACGCGGGCACCGTCCAGGTGCAGACCCAGGCCATGCTCGCGCGCGAAGGCCGCGGCCTGGTCGATGTAGCCGGCCGGAATGACCTTGCCCTGGAAGGTGTTTTCCAGCGCCAGCAAACGGGTGCGGGCGAAATGCGGATCGCCTTGCGGCTTGACCGCCGCGGCCAGCTTGTCCAGCGGCAGCGTGCCGTCGGCGGCATGCTCGATGGGCTGGGGCTGGATGCTGCCCAGCACTGCGGCGCCGCCGCCTTCGTACTTGTAGGTGTGCGCGAGCTGGCCCACCAGGTATTCGTCGCCGCGGCCGCAATGCGCCATCAAGGCGGCCAGGTTGCTTTGCGTGCCCGACGGAAAGAACAGGCCGGCTTCCTTGCCGGTGCGCTCGGCCAGGGTCTGCTGCAGGCGCTGCACCGTGGGGTCGTCGCCCATGACGTCGTCGCCCACCGGCGCAGCCGCCATGGCCTGCAACATGGCGGCGGTGGGCCGCGTGACGGTATCGCTGCGCAAATCGATCATAAGTGCTCCAGAGGTTTCAGTATCCGGGCGAGCAGCGGCCCGCCTTCGCAAAGAAATCTATGCCGGCCGCCGCGCCGCGCGGCTGACTACCCACAGCCCGCCCAGTATCAGCGCCATGCCCGCCATCTCGACCAGCGTGGGCTGCTCGCCCAGCAACAGCCAGGCCAGCAGCGTGGCCACGATGGGCACCCCCAGGCTGGACAGGCCGGCGATCGACGCGGGCACGCGCCGCACCACCGACAGCCACAACAGCCAGCCCACCGCGGTGGCAACCAGCACAATGTAAAACATGCCGGCCCACAATTGCCAAACCCACTGCACCGGCGCGTGCGGCACCCATAGCGCGGCCGGCACGGTCAGCGCGCCGCCCAGCAGCATCTGCCAGGCGGTGAAGGTCATCAGGTCGGGAGCATGGCGATCGAACATGCGCTTGGACAGCACGGTGCCCAGGCCCCAGCACAGGCCGCCAGCCAGGGCCAGCAGCACCGCCCCGGCATCGCCCATGCCGCCCCAGGGTTCCAGGAAGCACACCAGCCCGGCCGCGGCCAGCGCAAAGCCGGCGCCATGCCGCGGCGTCGGCTTTTCGCCCAGCAGGGCCCAGGCAAACACCACTACCCAGAACGGCATGGTGTAGGCCAGCAGCGACACCTTGCCCACGCCGCCGGTGACCAGCGCAATCTGCACCAGGATCTGGAACGCGGCTGTCTGGGTCAGGCCCGTCAGCAGGGTCAGTTGCCAGGGCGGCATGGCCAGCGGCCGCCGCAGCGCCACCAGCAGCGCGAACAGCACCAGGCTGCCGGCCAGGTAGCGCACCGCCACGAACTGGAAGGGCGCGATGTACGGCACGATCAGCTTCATCGACACCCAGCTGCCCGCCCACACCAGGATGGTGGTGAACATCAGGGCCAGCCCTGTCCGGTCGAAGTTGCTGCGGCTCACGGGGAAACTCGTGGAAAAAGAAAAAACGCCCGTCCCGGCGTCAACCGGGACGGGCGGATCCGATGATACTCCTGGGCGCGCCCCGCGCGGCGCGCCGCGGCCACGGCCTCAGACCGACTTGGACAGTTGGTCGAGGATGGCGGGGTTTTCGAGCGTGGAAACGTCTTGCGTGATCTGCTCGCCCTTGGCCACCACGCGCAGCAGGCGCCGCATGATCTTGCCCGAGCGGGTCTTGGGCAGGTTGTCGCCGAAGCGGATGTCCTTGGGTTTGGCGATGGGGCCGATTTCCTTGCCGACCCAGTCGCGCAGCTGCTTGGCGATGGCCAGCGCCTCGTCGCCTTCGGGACGCGCGCGCTTGAGCACCACGAAGGCCACCACGGCTTCGCCGGTGGTGTCGTCGGGGCGGCCCACCACGGCGGCCTCGGCCACCAGTTCGTGCGCCACCAGCGCCGATTCGACTTCCATGGTGCCCAGGCGATGGCCCGAGACGTTCAGCACATCGTCGATGCGGCCCATGATCCAGAAGTAGCCGTCGGCATCGCGCTGCGCGCCGTCGCCGGCCAGGTAATAGCCGCGCAGCTCGGGCGGGAAATAGCTTTTCTTGAAGCGTTCCGGGTCGCCCCAGATGGTGCGGATCATGGCGGGCCAGGGCCGCTTGATGGCCAGGAAGCCGCCATTGCCGGGCTCGACATCGGCGCCGGTTTCATCGACCACGGCGGCCGCGATGCCGGGCAGCGGCAAGGTGCACGAGCCGGGCTTGGTGGGCGTGGCGCCGGGCAGCGGATTGATCATGTGGCCGCCGGTTTCGGTCTGCCACCAGGTGTCGACGATGGGGCAGCGTTCCTGGCCGACGTTCTTGTGGTACCAGATCCAGGCCTCGGGGTTGATGGGCTCGCCCACGGTGCCGATGATGCGCAGGCTGTTCAGGTCGTAGTTGCGCGGATGCGCGGCGGGCGTGCCTTCGGACGCCTTGATCAGCGAGCGGATGGCGGTGGGCGCCGTGTAGAACGTGGTGACCTTGTGGCGCGCGATCATGTCCCAGAAGCGGCCGGCGTCGGGATAGGTGGGCACGCCCTCGAAGACGATCTGCGTCAGGCCCGCGGCCAGCGGGCCGTAGGTGATATAGGTGTGGCCGGTGACCCAGCCCACGTCGGCCGTGCACCAGTAGACGTCGTCGGGGCGGGCGTCGAAGGTCCATTTCACCGTGAGCAGGGCCCACAGCAGATAGCCGCCCGAGGAATGCTGCACGCCCTTGGGCTTGCCGGTGGACCCCGACGTGTACAAAATGAACAGCGGATGCTCGGCATTGACCGGCACCGGCTCGCAGGTGTCGGACTGGCCGGCCTCGACGTCGTGCATCCAGAGGTCGCGGCCGTCTTTCCAGGGCACATTGCCGCCGGTGCGCTTGTAGACGACGATTTTGGTGACCGCGTCGCAGCCGCCCATGCCGATGGCTTCTTCGACGGCCGGCTTCAGCGGGATGGTCTTGCCGCCGCGCACCTGCTCGTCGGCGGTGATGACCAGCGATGCGCCCACGTCGACGATGCGTTCCTGCAGGCTCTTGGCCGAGAAGCCGCCGAACACCACCGAATGCGTCACCCCCAGCCGCGCGCAGGCCTGCATGGCCACCACGGCCTGGATGGACATGGGCATGTAGATGATGGCGCGGTCGCCCTTCTTGTAGCCCAGCGACTTCAGGCCATTGGCCAAGCGGCACACGCGCGCCAGCAATTCGCGGTAGGTGACCTTGTCGACCTTGCCGTCGTCGGACTCGAAGATGATGGCGGTTTTATCGGCATTGCCGTTGTCCAGGTGGACATCGAGGCAGTTGGCCGACACGTTGAGTTCGCCATCGCCGAACCAGCGGTAGAACGGCGCGTCGGATTCGTCGAGCACCTGCGTGAAAGGCTTGGACCAGGTGAGGTTTTCGCGGGCCTGGCGCGTCCAGAAACCGTCGAAATCCTGTTCGACTTCCTGGCAGAGCGCGCGGTAGGCGTCCATGCTGCCGATGCGCGCACCTTGTGCGGCGCGTTCGGGCGGAGGAAACACGCGCGTTTCGACCAGGACGGATTCGATGGTATTGGACATGATTTGTCTCCGGGTTCGTGATTTGTGGGTATGGCGGTGGCTGCCTATGCCCAACCGTATCGCCGCGCTCTTACGGGCACCTTACGCAGCAGGCGGGCTGGAGCGGCCCGCCCGGGGCGTACGCCGGCGTGCATCCATAAGAATACCAGCCGGCGCCATGCGGCCGCTTCAACCGTGCAGGGCGCGCCGGGCCAGGCCGCGGCCGATGTCGACGCGCGCCAGCAGCGCCAGGCCGCCCACGAAAAATATGCCGGTGACCAGGATGGCCAGCCGGTGGTTGCCGGCGGTCAGCCAGGTGACCAGGCCGTAGGTCAGCGGCCCCACCACCGCGGCCAGCTGCACGGCGAAGGTCCACAGGGCAAAGAATTCGGCCAGGCGGGTCGGCGGCGCCAGGGCCCCGACCATGGCCCGGCCCGCGCTCTGGCTGGTGCCCATGCACAAGCCCGCCAGGATGGCCGCGGCCCAGAACACCGGCGCGGTGACGGCCGCATAGGCCACCAGCACCATGATGATCCAGCCGGCCAGCGTAATGCCCAGGGCCCGCTTGTGGCCGATGCGGTCCTGCAGGTAGCCGAAGCCGAAAGCCCCCACTGCCGCGCCGATGTTCACGGTGAATACCAGCAGCATGATCTGCGGCAAGGTAAAGCCCATTACCTGTTCGGCATACACCGCCGCCAGGGTGACGACCACCGCGATGCCGGCCTGGTAGCAGGCTCCGCACATCAGCAGGCGGCGGAACTCGGGGTAGTGCGCGCCCGTGTCGTGCCACGCGGCGGCCAGCCGCCGCAGCATGTCGGGCGCGCGCACGGCGATGGCATGCGGCGTGGCCCGTTCGCGCAGCAGGAAGAACGACGGCAGGGCCGCCAGCGCGAACATGATGCTGGTAATGACGATGACCCACGGCACATATTGCTGCGCCGACAGGCCGCGCGCCTCGCCCACCGTGACCGCCGCCAGCGACAGGCCCAGCGTGAGCATGCCGCCGCAGTAGCCGAAGCTCCAGCCCCAGCCGGACACGCGGCCCAGCGCGTCGGGACGCGCCAGTTCGGGCAGGAACGCCGCCACCACCGACTCGCCGATGCAATAGCAGTAATTGGACACGGCCACCGCCGCCAGCGCCAGCCATACATCGCCCGGCCCCGCCTGGGTCAGCACCAGCGTGGCCGCCACGCAGCCGGCCGTGCTGGTGTACAGCAGGCGCCGCTTGGCCGCGCGCGCGTCGGCGCGCGCGCCCAGGGTGGGCATGGTCAGCATGATGGCCAGGTACGACAGCGACAGCGCCGCCGTCCAGGCCAGCGTGGCCCAGTCGGCCCGCTGGCCCACCACGCCGACGAAATACGTGCTGAACACGGTGGTAAGAATGACCGTGGTGTAGCCGGAATTGGCGAAGTCGTACATGGCCCAGGCCCAGACCTCGCGGCGCGCCACACCGGGGTTGAGCAGGCTGGCCATTGGCCCGGATGCCGGCCGGGCCGCCGGCGCGGAACCCGGCTCGGGCGGCAGGGGATGCGTCACAGGCCCAGGGCCGCGATGCCGGCGCGCGCGATCTCGGCGTCTTCGGACGATTTCACGCCCGACACGCCCACCGCGCCCACCACCTCGCCGCCGGCCTGGATCGGCACCCCGCCTTCGAGCATGCCCTCGAGCAGGGGCGCCGACAGGAACGAATAGCGGCCGCTGTTGATGGACTCTTCGTACAGGCGCGATTCACGCCGGCCCAGCGCGGCCGTCTGCGCCTTGGCGGGCGCGATGCGGCTGGAAATGGGCGCCACGCCGTCGAGCCGCAGCATGCCCATCAGATGCCCGCCGTCGTCGACCACGGCGATGGCCACCGCCCAGCCGTTCTTCACGGCGTGCGCTTCGGCGGCGGCCAGCACTTTCTTGACGTCTTCGGAGGTCAACGCGGGTTTGGTCTTCATGGCAGCGATTCCTTGATTCGTTCGAGTGATGAGGGGTCTTCGATGGTGGTGAGATCACCGGGGTCGCGTCCTTCGCACAGGGCCACGATGGCCCGGCGCAGCACTTTGCCCGAACGGGTCTTGGGCAGCGCGGCCACGAAATGGATGCGCGCGGGCCGGGCCACGGCGCCAAGCTGTTCTTCCACCACGCGCATGATATCGCCTTCCAGCGCCCGCGCGGCATCGGGGCCGGCCGCCGCGTCGGGGTCTTTCAGCACCGCGAACGCCACCGCCGCCTGCCCCTTCAGCGCATCGGCCACCCCTACCACGGCGCACTCGGCGATGCTCTGGTGGCTGTTGATGGACTCTTCGATTTCGCGCGTGCCCAGCCGGTGGCCGGCCACGTTGATGACATCGTCGGTGCGGCCCAGGATGAACCAGTAGCCGTCGTCGTCGACGCGCCCCCAGTCGAAGGTGGAATACAGCTGGCGCCCGGGAATGGAGGTGAAGTAGGTCTGCACGAAGCGCTCGTCGTCGCCCCAGATAGTGGACATGGCGCCCGGCGGCAGCGGCGGCGCAATCGCCACTACGCCCTTTTCGCCCGGGCCCAGGTCGGCGCCGGTGCTTTCGCTGACGATGCGCGCATCGAAGCCGAACACGGGAAACGACGGGCTGCCGAAGCGCGTGGGCACGCGCTCGACCCCCGGCTGGGCCGACAGGATCGGCCAGCCCGATTCGGTTTGCCAATAATTGTCGATGATGGGCTTGCCCAGCCCTTGCGAGATCCATTGCGCGGTGGGCTCGTCGAGCGGCTCGCCGGCCAGGTATACCGCGCGCAGCGACGACAGGTCGTGGCGCGACAACAGCTCGGGCGCCTGGCGCTTGAGCACGCGCACCGCGGTGGGCGCCGAAAATAGCGTGTTGACCCCGAAGCGCTCGACCAATTGCCACAAGATGGCGCCGTCGGGGCGCACCGGCGTGCCTTCGTACAGGATGGTGGCCTGCCCGCCGATCAGCGGCCCATAGACAATGTACGAATGCCCCACCACCCAGCCGATGTCGCTGGTACAGAAATAGGTGTCGCCCGGCTTGCCGTCGAACAGGTATTCCATGGACGCGGCCAGCGCCACCGCGTAGCCGCCGACGTCGCGCTGCACCCCCTTGGGCTTGCCGGTGGTGCCGGAGGTGTACAGGATGTAGCTGGGCTCGGAGGATTCCAGCCACTGCACGGGCACCTGCTCGCCGCTGTGCTGCTCGCGCAGCCCGGCGTAGTCGAGATCGCGGCCGGCCTGGCGTTCACAGGGCGCCAGGCCGCGGTCGAGCACAATGACGGAGCCCGGCGGCCGGGCGCACAGGCCCAGGGCCTTGTCGAGCAGCGGCTTGTACGGCACCACCTTGCCGGCGCGCGAGCCGGCGTCGGCGGACACGATGACCTTCGGCGCGGCGTCGTCGATGCGCTGCGCCAGGTTCACCGACGCAAAACCGCCGAACACCACCGAATGCACCGCCCCCAGGCGCGCGCAGGCCAGCATGGTGAATACCGCCTCGGGCACCATGGGCATGTACAGCAGCACCCGGTCGCCGCGGCCGACGCCCTGCGCCCGCAGCATGGCGGCCACCGCATTGACCTCGTCGTACAACTGGCGGCGCGTGTAGGTGATGTCGCGCTCGACCTCGGTGGACACCCAGATCAGGGCGGGCTGGTCGGCCTGCTGCGGCAGCCAGCGGTCGACCGCGTTGTAGCAAAGATTGGTGTGCCCGCCCACGAACCAGCGGGCGAATGGGGGCCGGGAATAGTCCAGCACCTGCCCGAAAGGGGTTTCCCAATGGATGCGCTGGGCCTCGGCGCGCCAGAACGCGTCGCGGTCGTCGATGGAACGGCGATGGAAATCGCGGGTTTTTTGCATGCTTGCCTCCGGTTGCACGGGCTTGCTCTCCGTTGGGGGCTTCTTTGTCCCCTGCCGGGGTTTATTGTGGCGGGCAAAGCTTGCATCAGGCTTGCCGTGCGACCTGGGGAATTCCCCAGGTCGCACGGGCCCGGCCTGGGCCGGGCAACCGTTGCAAACATCGGCATTTGCTAGAATCGCGCCAATTCCACCAGCATCCGCGGGGCATGGCGCTCCGCTCGGGCAGGCATGCACCGGCAATCTACGCGCGTACTCCATATGCAGGGCTCCGGCCTCACCCGCCGGCACGCCGGCCTGGCTGTCGTCGCGCTGTGCGTACTGCTGGCGGGCTGCGCGGCCCCCCGCCCGGGCGCCGACAGCGGCGCGCTCGATTCGCAGGACGCGGCCTGGGCCGCCCGGTCCGACGACCCGATCGGCTCGCTGGTGACGCGCAAGCTCAGCCGCGAACGGCAGCAGGCCATCGCCAACCCGCTCATCGACGAGGCCCTGGATCAGTTGGGCGTGCGCTACCGCTATGGCGGCTCGTCGCCCGACACCGGCTTCGACTGCAGCGGCCTGGTCGTCTATTCGGCCCAGCACGCGCTGGGCCTGAAACTGCCCCGCAACAGCTCGGCCATGGCGCTGATGGGCACCGCCATCGACAGGAAGCAATTGCAGCCCGGCGACCTGGTGTTCTTCAACACCCTGGGCCGGCGCTATTCGCACGTGGGCATCTATCTGGGCGACAACCGCTTCGTGCATTCGCCCAGTTCAGGCGGCGTGGTGCGCATCGAGAAAATGACACTGGCCTATTGGGCCAAGCGCTACAACGGCGCTCGCCGCCTGGAAGGCGGCCTGCTGGCCTCGGCCCCCGGCGACACCAGCCAATAAAAACGGCGGCTCAAAGAGCCGCCGCCTTTACCTTGATCAGTGCATCGAGCACAGGCCGCATTGCTGCAGAGCCTGCTGCATGCTGCATACCGACCGCCGACACGCCACCACCCGGATGCCGCCGCGCTGGGCCGCGTGGCGGAAGGTCTTCATCACGTTGTGCCCCAGGAAGTCGGTCAGCAGAATGACCAGTTGCGTGCCCGAGGGCAGCTGCAGCGTCTTCTTCTGGTGCGAAGGATCACGCCCGCTGATATGGTGCGTGATCGAAATATTGTGGCCCTTCAACAGGTCCGGAATATTCCCCAGCCTGTCGGCGCCCACCACCACTGCGCTAAGCGCTGCTGCCATGATATGTACTCCAGATCGTTGAGAACTGGAGTTAATGATAATGATTCCTATTTTTTAGTCAACACAAATGAGATCGGTTCTTATTTAATTATTTTAATCGGCCCCTGCCCTGGCATAGCATCGTTCACCGGGCCCCCAAAACAAAGCCCGGCCTGGGGCCGGGCGGGATGGGGCAGGCAGGCGGTTCAGGCGCCATGGCCCTGCACCGCCTCGGTAACCACCTGGCGGGTGAGCGCAGGCGCCATCATTTCCAGGAAGGTGTAGACGTAGTCGCGCAGGAACACGCCGGCCTTCACCCCGACGCGCGTGGTATGCGTGCCGAACAGGTGGCCCACCGGCAGGCCCACCAGGTTGCCGTCGCGGCGCGGATCGTAGGCCACGCCGGCGATGATGCCGATGCCCAGGCCGACGTCCACGTAGGTCTTGATGACGTCGGCGTCGATGGCTTCGAGCACGATGTCCGGATGGATGCCCTGGCTGGCGAACACCTCGTCGATGGTGCTGCGGCCGGTAAAAGCGCGGTCGTAGGTCACGATGGGGTACTCGGCCAGTTGCGCCAGCGTCAGGTTCTTGGCCGCGCTGCTGGTGAGTTCGGCCAGCGGATGGTCGGGCCGCACCACCACGGTGTGCTCCCAGGCATACACCGGCAGGGTGGCCAGCCCGGGGGTCAGGGCCAGCGACTCGGTCGCCAGGGCCAGGTCGGCCTGTTCGTGCAGCACCATCTCGGCCAACTGGCCCGGGCTGCCTTCGGCCAGCGACAGGTGCACCTTGGGAAACTGCTTGCGGAACCCGGGGATGACGCGCGGCAGCAGATAGCGCGCCTGTGTATGGGTGCAGGCAATGACCAGGCCCCCTTCATCGCGGCGGGCGAACTCATCGCTGACTTTTTTCAGATTGTCGACTTCGCGCATGATGCGGTCGATGACCTGCGACACGGCCAGGCCGGGCTTGGTCAGCCCCTTGATGCGCTTGCCATGGCGTTCGAAAATCTTGATGCCTAGTTCGTCCTCGAACTCGATAATGGCCTTCGACACGCCGGGCTGCGAGGTATACAGCATGCGGGCGGCTTCGGTCAGGTTGAAGTCGCGCCGGATGGTCTCGCGCACAAAACGGAATTGCTGCAGGTTCATGGTGGCCCCTGATAGACCGGCCAATTATAAGTAATAAAGAACCTGTTCTATATTATTTATAGATATAAGTTTAGAGGGACACAAGGCGGGATGCAGGCCGCCGCTGGCGGCCTGCTGCGACAGATGCGTGACAGACCTCAGCGCATCGAGATCGTGGTGTTCACCGTACGCCCATGGGCCGACCAGCGCGCGGTCACGGTCTTGGTCTGCGTCCAGAACTGCACGGCCTGCTTGCCGTTCGGCCCCAGGTCGCCCAGCTTCGACCCGCGCGAGCCGGTGAAGCTGAACCAGGCCACCGGCACGGGAATGGGAATATTGATGCCCACCTGCCCCACATCGATGTTGTTCTGGAAGTAGCGGGCCGCGCCCCCGTCCTGGGTGAACAGCGCCACGCCGTTGCCGTTGGGGTTGCGGTTGATGAACGCCACCGCCTCTTCCAGGGTGTCGACGCCCACTACGCTGAGCACGGGGCCGAAAATTTCTTCGGTGTAGATGGTCATGTCTTCCGTCACGCCGTCGAACACCGTGGGGCCTACGAAGTTGCCTTGCTCGAAGCCCGGCACTTTCAGGTTGCGCCCGTCGAGCAGCAGCTTGGCGCCTTCGTCCACGCCCTTCTGGATCAGGCTTTCGACGCGTTTCTTGGCATTGGGCGACACCAGCGGCCCCAGGTCGGCCTTGCGGTCGGTGCCGGAATTGACCTTCAGGCCCTTGGCGCGTTCGACGAAGTCGGGCAGCCAATTGCGCGCCTCGCCCACCAGCACCGCCACCGAGGCGGCCATGCAGCGCTGGCCGGCCGCGCCGAAGGCCGCGCCCAGCAGCTGGTTCAGCGCCACTTCGGGGTCGGCGTCGGGCAGGATCACGCAGTGGTTCTTGGCGCCCATCATGGCCTGGCAACGTTTGCCGGCATTGGAGGCGCGCTGGTAGATCTCGGAGCCCACGCGGGTAGACCCGATGAACGACACGGCCTTGATGTCGGGGTGTTCGCACAGCCCGTTGGCGATCTCGGGGCCGCCGTGCACCACGTTCAGCACGCCCGGCGGCAGGCCGGCCTCGAGCGCCAGCTGGGCCAGGAACAGCGAAGACGTCGGGTCCTGCTCGGACGGCTTGAGCACAAAGGTATTGCCGCACGCCACGGCAATGGGAAACATGAAGCACGGCAGCATGACCGGGAAGTTGAACGCCGTGATGCCGGCGCACACGCCCAGGGGCTGGATCAGGGTGTAGACATCGATGCCGCCGGCGGCATTTTCGGCATACTCGCCCAGCTGCAGGTTGGCGATCGCGCACGCGTGCTCGACCACTTCCAGGCCGCGGCCGACTTCGCCCTCGGCATCCGGCAGGGTCTTGCCGTGCTCGCGGGTGATCATCTCGGCCAGCTTGCCGGTGTTTTCGCGCAGCAGCTGCTGCAGCTTCAGCATGACGCGCATGCGGGCGCCCTGCCCGGCATTGCGCCACGACTGGAAGGCTTCTTTGGCATTGGACACCGCCAGGTCCAGCTCCTCGCGCGTGGCGAAGGGAACGCGGGCGACCACCTGCTGCGTGGCCGGATCGATCACGTCGCGCCATTCAGTCGTCTTGGATTGCACGAGCTTGCCGCCGATCAGTAGCGGTACGCTGGGGACTTCACTCATGGGTTGCTCCTCATAGATTGCGGGATACTGCCGGCCCCCGGGACAGGCCTGCGCGGCCCGCCCCTGGCAACCGTTTTACTGCTTCAGCAGCGGGCAGGTCGAGTCCGCCAGCGGCTGGAAGGCCTCGTCGGCCGGGATGGTGGCGACCAGCTTGGAATAATCCCAGCCGCCCTTGGATTCGCCCGGCTTCTTGACCTCGTACAGATACATGTCGTGGATGACGCGGCCGTCGGGCCGGATGCTGGCGTTGTGCATGATCGGGTCCTTGATCGGCAGCTCGCGCATCTTGTCGGCCACCTTGCGGCCGTCGGTGGTGCCGCTGGCGGCCACCGCGCGCAGGTAGTGCAGCACGCTGGAATACACGCCGGCCTGCGTCATGGTGGGCTTGAGCCCGCGGAACGCCTTCTCGAAACGGCTCGACCAGGCGCGCGTGCCGTCGTCGTAGTCCCAGTAGAAGCCGTCTACATAAGACAGCCCCTGTGCGTTCTCCAGGCCCAGGGCGCGCAGGTCGGACAGGAAGATCAGCAGCGACACCAGGCGCTGGCCGCCTTCGACAATGCCGAATTCGCGCGCCTGCTTGACGGCGTTGACCGTGTCCTGCCCGCCGTTGGCCAGCGCCACCACCTGCGCCTTGGAGCTTTGCGCCTGCAGCAGGTACGAGGCGAAGTCGGGCGCGTTCAACGGATGGCGCACCGAACCCACCACCGAGCCGCCCAGGCCCTTGACCGCCTTGGCCGTGTCGGCTTCCAGCGAATGCCCGAAGGCGTAATCCACCGTAATGAAATACCAGGACTTGCCGCCGGCGCGCACCGTGGCCTTGGCGCCGCCCGCCGACTGCGAGTACGTGTCGAACATCCAGTGAAAGCCCAGCGGCGAGCATTCTTTATTGGTCAGCGCGGTGGTGGCCGGGCCGGAGAACATCACCACTTTGTTCTTCTCGCGGGCAATGCCCTGCACTGCCAGCGCCACCGCGGAATTGGTGAGGTCGGCAATGGCGGTCACGCCGTCGCGGTCGAACCATTCGCGCGCCCGCGCCGCCCCCACGTCGGCCTTGTTCTGGTTGTCGGCCGACACCAGCTCGATCTTCATGCCCTTGCATTCCGCGGCCAGGCAGTCATCGATAGCCAGTTGCGCCGCCGCCACCGAACCGGCGCCGCCCATGGCCGCGTAAGTGCCCGACATGTCGGTCAGGATGCCGATCTTGACCGGCGGCTTGTCGGCCGCCATGGCGGGGCCTGCCAGCATGGCGCCCAGGCAGAAACCGGCGGCCAGCCCGCGAGCGTGCAGTGTCATGTTGTGTCTCCGGTGATTATTCGTGTGGTTGTAGCCGGGCCGCCCGCGGGGGCTGGCCGGCTGATCTAGTGTAGATGTGTAAAAATCATCAAGCAACAGCACAAATTGCACATTCATTGTGCACAAATAAACAAGGAAACCGTCATGCTGGACTGGGACAGCCTGCGCTATTTTCTGGAAGTGGCCCGCACCCAGCGCGTCAGCGCGGCGGCCCGCAAACTGGGGGTGGAACACACTACGGTGGCGCGCCGCGTCCGCGCGCTGGAAGCCGAGCTCGATTCGCTATTGTTCGAAAAATCGCGCAGCACCGGATTCGTGCTGACCGACGACGGGCAGCGCCTGTTCGTCTATGCCGAACAGATGGAAAGCGCGGTGCAGACCGCGCGCGAGAGCCTGTCGGGCATCGGTCAGGCCCTGTCGGGCCACCTGCGCATCGGGGCCACCGAAGGCTTCGGCAGCTATGTGCTGACGCCGCTGGCGGCCGACTTCCAGCGCCGCTATCCGCACATCACGCTGGACATCCTGCCGGTGCCGCGCTTTGTCAGCCTGTCCAAGCGCGAGGCCGACCTGGCCATCACCATCGAGCGCCCGCAGCGCGGTCCGTATGTATGCACCAAGCTGTGCGACTACACCCTGCGCCTGTACGGCACCCCCGGCTACCTGGCGCGCCACGCCCCCATTGCGGCGCGCGCCGACCTGGCCGGCCACACTTTCATCGGCTATGTCGACGAACTGCTGTTCAGCGAGCGGCTGCGCTACCTGGAAGATCTGCTGCCCGACAGCCGGGTGGTGCTGCGCAGCACCAGCGTGGTGGCGCAGTACCATGCCGCGCTGCAGGGCCGCTCGCTGGCGATCCTGCCCTGCTTCATCGCCGCGCAGGACGCGCGCCTGGTGCCGGTGCTGGAAGACGACATCGCCATCACGCGCAGCTTCTGGATGTACTGCCACGAAGACCTGCACAAGCTCAAGCGCATGTCGGTGCTGTGGGATTTCATGCGTCGCTCGGTGGTGCGCAACGCCCCGCTGCTGGCGGGCCGCCAGGGCGGCATGCGCTATCTGCCGTAAAACCCCGTGGGCATCACGATGGCTGGCGCGGCGCCTTTACGCGCAGGCGGCGCATCAGCAGGTAGGCCGCCAGCGCCAGCACCAGCGCGTGCACCACCCACACGCCGACGCCGAACGGCAGCTTGCCGCTGCTGATCCAGGCGCGCGACAGGTTGATGACGTTCATGTACAGCAGGCCCACCAGCCCGGCGATCAGCAGGTCGCCCGAACGGCCCAGGCGCGGGTTCACGGCGCCCAGCGGAATGGCCAGCAGCGCCAGGTTCAGGGCCGCCAGCGGCATCGATATCCGCCACATGATCTGCGACCATGAACTGTCGGTGTCGTCGGCAATCAGCTGCATCGTGGGGCGGGCCTTGCTGGACCGCTCGGCCGCGGCGCGCGCCTCGGCCATGGGGTCGCCCGATTTGCTTTCCAGGCGCACGCCGTACTTGGCGAAATCCACCAGGCGGATCTCGGGCGTGCCCGGCTTCAGGTCATAGCGATGGCCGCGCCCCAGCACCAGGAAGCGGTCGCCGTTGGGTTCGGTTTCGACGCGCGCGCTGCTGGCCGTCATGACGCTGTGCCATTCGGGGCCGGTTTCACGCGCGAACACATTGCCCAGTTCGTCGGTGGCCTGGGTGGGCTCTTCGGCGAAGAATACGCGCTCGCCTTCGCCCGACTCGGCGAACTGGCCCGCGGTGACCTTGGACAGATCGGAGCGCTGCTCGAAGCGTTCGCGGTATTCGGCGATCTGGCGATAGGCCCAGGGCGAGGCCACCAGGGTCAGCACCGCCACCAGCCCCGCCACCGGCACCGCCACGCGCAGCACCGGACGCAGCCAGTCCGCCAGCGACAGGCCGCTGGCGAACCACACCACCATTTCCGATTCGCGGTAATTGCGCGTAACAGTAGTAAGCACCGCGATGAACAACGACACGGCCAGTACCGTAGGCAGCGCAGTGATCGTGGAAAAGGCCGCCAGGCCCAGCACCACGTCGGCGCCGATGGTGCCGCCGGCGGCTTCGCCCAGCAGGCGCACCAGCAGCACGCTGAGCCACACCACTACCAGCGTGGAAAAGACCACGCCCGCGTGACTGGTGATCTCGGCGACGACAGACCGTTTGAATAGAGACATGTGAGAATATGCGGGATAATCAACCGCACTGCACCACGCACACGGGAATCCTCCATGGAATTTAGCACACAGAGCACCGCTTCCCTGCACCAGATCAAGACCGCCGCGCTGGCCGTGGGCGTATACGCCGACGGCGAACTCAGCCCCGCCGCCGATGTCATCGATCGCGCCAGCAACAATGCCGTGCGCCATGTCGTCAAGGCCGAGTTCCGCGGTCGCGCCGGCGCCACGCTGGTGCTGCGCGCGCTGCCCGGCGTGTCGGCGCAGCGCGTGGTGCTGGTGGGCCTGGGCAAGCAAAGCGAATACAACGCGCGCGCCCATGCCACCGCCGAACAGGGCTTTGCCTCGGCGTGCGTGGCCGCCCGCGTGGCCGAAGCCGTCTCCACGCTGGCCGGCAACCCCATCGCCGACACCGGCATCCGGGCCCGGGCCCGCTCGGCAGCCATCGCCGCCGGCGCCGCCACCTATCATTACGATGCCACGTTCGGCAAACCCGACCGCGACGCCCGCCCCAAGCTCAAGAAAATCGTGCAAGTGGTCGAGCGCGGCGAAACCGCGCAGGCCCAGCAAGGCCTGCGCGAAGGCGGCGCCATCGCCAACGGCATGGAACTCACCCGCACCCTGGGCAACCTGCCCGGCAACGTCTGCACCCCCACCTATCTCGGCGACACCGCCAAGAAGCTGGCGCGCGAATTCAAGTCGCTGAAGGTCGAAGTGCTCGATCGCAAGCAGGTCGAGGCGCTGGGCATGGGCTCGTTCCTGTCGGTGGCGCGCGGATCCGACGAACCGCTGCGCTTCATCGTGCTGCGCCACGCCGGCAAGCCCGCCAAGAAAGCCAAGGCCGGGCCGGTGGTGCTGGTGGGCAAGGGCATCACCTTCGATGCCGGCGGCATTTCGCTCAAGCCCGCCGCCACCATGGACGAAATGAAGTACGACATGTGCGGCGCGGCCAGCGTGCTAGGCACGTTCCGCGCGCTGGCCGAACTCGAACTGCCCGTCGACGTGGTGGGCCTGATCGCCGCCTGCGAGAACCTGCCCAGCGGCAAGGCCAACAAGCCCGGCGACATCGTCACCAGCATGTCGGGCCAGACCATCGAAATCCTGAACACCGACGCCGAAGGCCGCCTGGTGCTGTGCGACGCCCTTACCTACGCCGAACGCTTCAAGCCCTCGGCCGTGGTCGACATCGCCACGCTGACCGGCGCCTGCGTGGTGGCGCTGGGGCATATCAACACCGGCCTGTTCTCGCAAGACGACGCGCTGGCCGATGCGCTGCTGGCGGCCGGCAGGCAGGCGCTCGACACCGCCTGGCGCATGCCCATGGACGACGCCTACCAGGATCAGCTCAAGTCCAATTTCGCCGACGTGGCCAACATCGGCGGCCCGCCGGCCGGCTCGGTCACGGCGGCCTGCTTCCTGTCGCGCTTTGCCAAGGCCTATCGCTGGGCCCACCTGGACATCGCGGGCACCGCCTGGCGCAGCGGCAAAGACAAGGGCGCCACCGGCCGCCCGGTGCCCCTGCTGATGCAGTTCCTGCTCGACCAGGCCTGACGGCCCGGCTTTGCCGATGACGCGCATCGACTTCGCCTTCGGCGCCGCCGACCGCCTGCGGGCCGCCTGCCAGGCCGCCCGCAAGCGTTACCAGGCGGGCCAGCGGCTGGTCGTGTACTGCGCCGACGGCGCGCGCCTGGCGGCCTTCGACCGCATGCTGTGGGCGTTCGACGACACCTCGTTCGTGCCGCACGTGCTGGCGTCCGACCCCCTGGCCGCCGACACGCCGGTCATTCTTACCGCCGCGCCTCCCCAGCCCGCCGCGGCGGGCGGCGAAGCCGGCGAGCTCTGGCTGCTCAACCTCGACGACGATTGCCCGCCGGGCTACGATGGATTTGCGCGTGTGCTGGAAATCGTCTCCGACGACCCCGCCGACCGCCAGGCGGCGCGCCAGCGCTGGCGCAGCTACCAGTCCGCCGGCCACGCCCCTCACAGCCACGATCTGGCGGGCCGCACGGCGTAAGCCGCCCCAGGAGCCCCATGCCCCATTATTCAGACCCCGGCATCCCCACCCTGACGCAGCGGGCCGAGCCCACGCTGGCGCCCGATTCCGGCGCCGCGCAGGCCGGCAGCGCGCACGGCGCCGACCTGCCCGTGCTGACCCAGGTGGCCGACCGCCCTGGCCCCGAGGCGCGGGCGGATGCCGCCGGCGGCGCGGGTTTGCCCCAGGCCGCCTGGAGCACCGCCGCGGGCGCCGCCGGCGATGCCGTTCTGCGGGCCGCCCTGCAGGCCGAGCTGGAACAGGCCTTGCAGCGCGCCCTGGACGACGCCGCCGCCGGCCTGCGCGCCCGCCTCGAAGCCGAACTGCCCGCCCTGATCGAGCGCGCCGTGCGCGGCGTGCGCCCGGGCTGAAGCCGGCGCCCGCCCGCCCCGGCCCGCCCAAGTGGATTTTTCAGGGAACTGTAAGGTATCCTACCCATCTAACCCCATTGGGCAATCCCCTTTTGCCGCAATCAGGAGCCGTCCATGAACGAATACCGTCCTTCCCCCTTCAACCGCTCCGGCAGCTATGCCGGCGCGCCGGGCGAAGTCGTCCGCAACAAGGTGCTGCGCAATACGTACTGGCTGCTGGCGCTGTCGCTCATCCCCACCGTGCTGGGTGCCGCGGTGGGCCTGTACACCGGCGTGAACCAGATCATGATGGCCAGCCCCGGGCTGTCGGCCATCGTCTTCCTGGTGGGCGCCTTCGGCCTGATGTTCGCCATCGAGAAAAACAAGAACAGCTCGCTGGGCGTGACGCTGCTGCTGGCATTCACCTTCTTCATGGGCATCATGCTGTCGCGCCTGCTGGGCTTCGTGCTCGGCATGGGCAACGGCGCGCAGCTGGTCATGACGGCCTTCGGCGGCACCGCCGTGGTGTTCGGCACCATGGCCACGCTGGCCACCACCATCAAGCGCGACCTGTCCAGCATGCAGAAATGGCTGTTCACCGGCGCGGTGGTCATCCTGCTGGCGGCGCTGGCCAACATCTTCCTGCAGATGCCCGCCCTGATGCTCACCATCTCGGTGCTGGCGGTGGTCATTTTCTCGGCCTTCATGCTGGTCGACCTGCAGCGCGTGGTCAACGGCGGTGAAACCAACTACGTGTCCGCCACCCTGGCCATCTACCTGGATGTGTACAACGTCTTCTCGAACCTGCTGATGCTGCTGGGCATCTTCGGCGGCAATCGCGAATAACCCGTATCCGTCGGCATCCTGGGGCCCGCCATGTGCGGGCCTTTTTTCGCCTGGCGTCTATCGGTGCCGGGCGGCGTGGACACCATGGCATGGCGCGTGCTACACGACAGGATATCCCTTTCCCCCGACCAGAGGCCCGCATGCCGCTTTCTCCCTGCCGCCCTGCCCTGATCTGTTTCTCCGTCACCGCCCTGCTCGCCCTGCCCGCCGCGCAAGCCAGCTCGCCCGCCGCCTGGCAGCAGCAAGAAGACAAGGCGCTGCGCCTGTGCGCCCAGGCGTCCGGGCTGGCGCAGACCGAGCAGGTCGGCACCCCCATGCAGTTCGACGACCCGTCCGGCCAGACCGCCCTGCTGATCCGCGGCCGCGCCACCCAGGCGCACATGCAGGGCGCGGCGGTAACCATGCTGTGCCTGGTCGATCGCCGCAGCAGCCGCGCCAGCGTGGTCGAGTGGGCCGGCTCGCCCAGCCCGGCCGATGCCGCCGCCCCGGCGCCCATCGTCGTGCCCCTGGCGGCGGCGCCGGCGGCGCTGGTGGTGGCGCAAGAGCCCGGAGAACCTGCTTCCATCGGCACTTACAGCGTGCGCCTGTACCGCGATCTGTCGGCCGGCGACTATGCCGACGGCCTGATCCGCCCGCGCGACGGCGAGCTGCGCCAAGCGGAACTCAAAGACATGGATGGCGACGGGCAGCCCGAACTGGCGGTCACGCTGGTTACCGCGGGCTCGGGCAATTATGTAACGCTGGATGTCTACAAGATCCGGGACGGCTGGCAACTGCAATGGGTGCCGGCCCTGTCGAAAACGCCCTGAGCCGGCGCGCCGGCTACAGTTTCTGCAAGTCCAGCAGCACCCGCCGGGTGGCCAGCGGGCGTCCCGCCAGGTTGGCGGCCAGGCGCTCGCGCAGGTCGCGCCGCAAGGCGGGCTCGATGGCCGGGTCATCGAAATCCGGCGCTTCCTGGTCGATGCCATAGCCGGTTTCGCGCAGCAATGTCCACTCGAAGCGGCGCAGCGCCCCGGCGGCCCGGGTGCCGCCCGCCAGCTGCTGCAGCGCCGTGTCGTAGGCGTCGAACAGCGCGGGGTGCGCGTCTTCGCGCGGCAGCAGGCGCAGCAGCAATTCGTTCATGTACCAGGCCGACATCAGGGCCGCGCCGGCCAGCGGCCGCAGGCCGGCCACTTCGGCCCGGGTCAGTGTCTTGACTTCGCCGGCGCCGCTCCAGGACAGCAGCAGGGGCTGGAACGCCGACAGCACGGGCCGCAGCACCGAATAGGGGCGCTTGGCGCCCTTGGCCACCAGCGCCACGCAACCGTGCTCGCGGGAAAAGCTCTGAACGATCAATGAAGTTTCGCGCCACGCGGTGGCGTGGAGCATATAGGCGGCACAGTCCTGGACGCGGTGCGCCCTTCTACTCATAGCCCAGGTCGCGCAGCGCGCTTTCGCGGTCGGACCAGCCCTTGCGCACCTTGATGTACACCTCGAGATGCACGGGCTTGTCGACCAGTTTGGCGATGTCCTGGCGCGCCTCGGTGGCGATGCGCTTCATGTGCACGCCGCCGGCTCCCAGCAGAATGGGGCGATGGCTGTCGCGCTCGACCACCACGCAGGCCGCCACGCGCAAGCCCTTGTCGGTTTCTTCCCATTGCTCGATGACGACAGTGCAGCCATAGGGCAGTTCGTCGCCGACCAGGCGGAAGATTTTCTCGCGCAGCAGCTCGGCGGCAATAAAGCGCATCGGCCGGTCGGTAAGCGTGTCTTCCTCGAACAGCGGCTCGCCTTCGGGCAGGCGCGCGGCAATTTCATCCAGCAACTGGTCGAGCTGCTGCGACTTCAGGGCGCTGACCGGCACCACGGCATCGTAGGGGTGCTGCGCCACGATCCTGGACACGAAGGCGTACAGGTCGTCGCGCCGCTTCACGGCGTCGATCTTGCTGACCACCAGAATGGTGCGCTTCGCATCGGGCAGCAGGGGCAGCAGCTTGGCATCGCCGTCGGTCCATTTGCCCGCCTCGACCACGTGCACCACCACGTCGACCTCGGCCAGGGCCTGGGTGACCACGCGGTTCATCATGCGGTTCATGGCGCCGCCGTGGCGCGTCTGGAACCCCGGGGTGTCGACAAATACAAACTGCTCGCGTTCGCGGGTAAGCACGCCATGGATGCGGTGCCGCGTCGTCTGCGCCTTGCGCGAAACGATGGAGATCTTCGAGCCGATCAAGGCGTTGGTCAGGGTGGATTTGCCCACATTGGGGCGCCCGACCACGGCAATGAAGCCGGTTCGGAAAGGGGATTCGCTCATTTGACCTCTTGGGCCACTGCCACGGGCAGTGACAATTGCGCGGCCTTGCGGGCCTTGCCCGGCTTGCGCGCGGCGCGCGCGGGGCTGGCCGCCTGCGCGGCCTCGAGCGCCAGCTTGGCGGCCGATTGTTCAGCGGCACGCCGGCTGGCGCCGGGCGCCACGACTTTGATCTCGAGCGCCGGAATGGCGCATTCGACCTCGAACTGCTGGCTGTGGGCCGCGCCGTGCGTGGCCACCACGGTGTACAGCGGCAGGGCCAGCTTGCGCCCCTGCAGGAATTCCTGCAGCAGCGTCTTGGCATCTTTGCCCAGCGTCTTGGGATCGACGCTGGCCAATACCGGCTGGTATTGCCGCACGATTACCTTGCGCGCCGTGTCGAAGCCGCCATCCAGGAACGCCGCCCCGAAAATGGCCTCGACCGCGTCGGCCAGGATGGACGGGCGGCGAAAGCCCCCGCTCTTGAGTTCGCCCTCGCCCAGCCGCAGGTACTGCGACAGCTCGAGCCGCTGGCCGATGTCTGCCAGCGAGGCCTGCTTGACCAGGTTGGCCCGCAGGCGCGACAGGTCGCCTTCGTCGAGTTTGGGAAAGCGTTCGAAGAGCATGGCCGCCACGACGAAATTCAGCACGGAATCGCCCAGGAACTCAAGGCGCTCGTTGTGGCGAGCGCTGTGGCTGCGGTGCGTCAGCGCCTGCTCGAGCAGGGCGGCGTTACCGAAGCGGTGGTCCAGGCGGGCTTCCAGCGTGGCGAGGGACATGTCAGTTAAAGCTGCCGATACGGCTGAGATCGCTGAAGTTCATCCAGATGAAGAATGCCTTCCCGACGATATTAGCGTCAGGGACGAACCCCCAGTAGCGGCTGTCGGCGCTATTGTCCCGGTTGTCGCCCATGGCGAAATAATGGCCTTCGGGTACTTTGCAGCGTACTCCATTACGGGCGTACTCGCAGTTGCTCAGCCCCGGAAACTTCCAGATGGGCCCGTAAATCTGCGATTTGCCTTCATCAAGCAGGATATCGTGGTTAACTTCGCCCAATTTCTCTTTATATTGGGCAATGTACGACACCCGGTCGGGCTCGAAATACTCGCCGTCGCGCTGGTGCGGCACCAATTGGCCGTTCACATAGAGCTTTTTATCGACGTAGGCGACCTCGTCGCCCGGCAGCCCGACAATGCGCTTGATGTAGTCGACGGTCGGGTCCACCGGATAGCGGAACACCACCACGTCGCCGCGTTGCGGTGAGCCGATGTCGATGATTTTCTTGTCGACGATGGGCAGGCGGATGCCATAGCTGTACTTGTTAACCAGGATCAGGTCGCCCGACTGCAGGGTGGGCAGCATCGAGCCCGACGGAATGCGGAACGGCTCGACCACGAAAGAGCGCAGCACGAACACGAACAGAATCACCGGAAAGAAGCTGACAGCGTATTCCACCCACCACGGGATGCGCCCGGCCGCCGCGGCCGCCTCCTGGCGCAGGCGCGCGGCTTCCTGGGGATCGGAGGCGTACGTGGTATCGACGCCGTCGGCCGCCGCCTGCGCGAGCTGCGCACGGCGGCGGCGCAGCATGGCCACGTCGAGCACCCAGATGATGCCGGTTACCACCAGCAGCACGAAAAGTATCAGTGCAAAGTTCCAGCTCATGTAAAACGCCTTTTTATCGCTACTTGTCTTCTACTTGCAGAATGGCCAGGAATGCTTCCTGCGGAATTTCCACGCTGCCTACCTGCTTCATGCGTTTCTTGCCGGCCTTCTGCTTTTCAAGCAGTTTTTTCTTGCGGGTGATGTCGCCGCCGTAGCACTTGGCCAGCACATTCTTGCGCAGCGCCTTGACGTTCTCGCGCGCGATGACTTCGGCGCCGATGGCGGCCTGGATGGCCACATCGAACATCTGGCGCGGGATCAGGCCGCGCATGCGCGTGACCACGTCGCGGGCGCGGTAGCGGGCATTGGCCCGGTGCACGATCATGGCCAGCGCATCGACCCGGTCGCCGTTGATGAGCAGGTCGACCTTCACCACGTCGGCCGAACGGTATTCCAGGAATTCGTAGTCCATCGAGGCATAGCCGCGCGACACCGACTTGAGCTTGTCGAAGAAGTCGAGCACGATTTCGGCCAGCGGTATCTCGTAGGTCAGGTGCACCTGGCGCCCGTGGTAGCTCATGTTGATCTGGATGCCGCGCTTGTTGTTGCACAGCGTCATGACCGGCCCCACGTATTCCTGAGGCATGAACAGCGTGACCTTGACGATGGGCTCGCGGATGTCGGTGATCTTGCCCACTTCGGGCATGCGCGCAGGGCTGTCGATGGTTTCGATGCTGCCGTCGCGCTGCTCGACCTCGTACACCACCGACGGCGCGGTGGTGATGATGTCCATGTCGAATTCGCGTTCCAGGCGCTCTTGCACGATTTCCATGTGCAGCAGGCCCAGGAAACCACAGCGGAATCCGAAGCCCAGGGCCTGCGAAACCTCGGGCTCGAACATCAGCGCGGCGTCGTTGAGCTTGAGCTTTTCGAGCGAATCGCGCAGCTGGTCGTATTCGGAGCTTTCGACCGGGTACAGGCCGGCGAACACCTGCGGCTTGACTTCCTTGAAGCCCGGCAGCGGCGCATCGGCCGGCTTGCCGGCCAGGGTGATGGTGTCGCCCACCTTGGCATTGGCCAGTTCTTTGATGCCGGCGATGATGAAGCCGACCTCGCCCGCCGACAGCTCGCTGCGCGGCTGCGACTTGGGCGTGAACACGCCGACCTGTTCGCACAGGTGGGTGGCGCCCGAGGCCATCAGCAGGATCTTGTCTTTGGGCCGCAGCACGCCATTGATGATGCGCACCAGCATCACCACGCCGACGTAGTTGTCGAACCACGAATCGATGATCAGGGCCTGCAGCGCGCCGTCGGGCTTGCCCTGGGGCGCGGGCACGCGGGCCACGATGGTTTCCAGGATCTCGTCGATGCCCATGCCCGTCTTGGCGCTGGCCAGCACGGCGTGCGAGGCGTCGATGCCGATGACATCTTCGACTTCCTGGCGCGCGGCGTCGGGATCGGCCTGCGGCAGGTCCATCTTGTTGAGCACCGGCAGCACTTCGACGCCCAGCTCGATGGCGGTATAGCAGTTGGCCACCGTCTGGGCCTCGACGCCCTGCGAGGCATCGACCACCAGCAGGGCGCCTTCGCAGGCGGACAGCGAACGGCTGACTTCATACGAGAAGTCGACGTGCCCCGGGGTGTCGATGAGATTCAGGTTGTAGGTCTTGCCGTCCTGGGCCAGGTATTGCAGCGCGGCGGTCTGGGCCTTGATGGTGATGCCCCGTTCGCGCTCGATTTCCATGGAGTCCAGCACCTGGGCGGACATTTCGCGCGCCGCCAACCCGCCGCAACGCTGGATCAGGCGGTCGGCCAAGGTCGATTTGCCGTGATCGATGTGGGCGATGATGGAGAAATTGCGGATATGCTGCATAAGGTGGGTTTATTAGGGACAAAACACGCGCGGACACAGGCGCGAGCGGCGCCACGGCGACAGGCCAAAAACGAGGGGGCGCATCGCGCCCCCTTTTGCGGCAACTGGCTATTTTATACGGGTTCGCGCCACATAACGTCGCCCGCCTGCCTCACCGTGTTTTCCCCTGGGCTGCACGTGTCCGCCCAGGCGGGGTTTTGGCAGGTGTCAGGCTCCGCAGGTGCCGCCAGCGTCGCCCCCCTTGAGGGGGATGAGCCCGGACATAGAACAGCCCTTGAGGACTGTTCTATGCCTGGCGAATCCGAGCGGCCTGCCAGCCGCGAGGTGGAAAGCGCGCAGCGCTTCGGGGGTGGGACTACTTCCCGGGCTCCACCGCCACCCACTGCGTCTGGTCGCCGCGGCGCACCAGCAGGCCGGCCGCCTTGCCCTTGGGCAGCTTGTCGACCAGCTTGTTGAACTGCTCGGCGCCGGTCACGTCGGTGTTGTTGACCGCGAGCACGATATCGCCCGGCTGCAGGCCGGCCGCGCCGGCCACGCCGTCGGCCGCGCGCACCTGCACCCCGCCCTTGATGCCCAGCTTGCGCTGCACATCGGCCGGCACGTCGACCACGCGCAGCCCCAGCGCATTGCCGGCGTGCTCGGGTTCGGCCGGGGCCTTGTCGGACGAGGCCGCCGCGGTGTTGGTGAGCTCGCCCACCTTGACCGACAGGGTCACCGTCTTGCCGCGGCGCCACACTTCCATTTCGGTGCGGGTGCCCGGCTTGGTTTCGCCGACGATGCGCGGCAGGTCGGACCAGCGCTTGATGGATTCGCCATGGAACGAGGTGATCACGTCGCCCGGCTTGACGCCGGCGTCGTCGGCCGGGCCGTCGGATTCGACGTTGCTGACCAGCGCACCTTCGGCCTTGGGCAGGCCGATGGCCTCGGCCACGTCCTTGCCGACTTCGCTGATCTGCACCCCGATGCGGCCACGCGTAACCTTGCCGCTGGCGCGCAGCTGGTCGGCCACGCGCATGGCTTCATCGATGGGAATGGCCAGCGAAATGCCCATGAAGCCGCCGCTGCGGGAAATGATCTGCGAGTTGATGCCGACCACTTCGCCGTTCAGGTTGAGCAGAGGGCCGCCCGAGTTGCCCGGGTTGACGGCCACGTCGGTCTGGATGAACGGCAGGTATTCGCCGGTATCGCGGCCGATGGCGCTGACGATGCCCGAGGTGGCGGTGGAATCCAGGCCGAACGGCGAACCGATGGCCAGCACCCACTGCCCTTTCTTGAGCTGCTTGGGATCGCCGATCGGCAGGGCCACCATGCCCTTGGCGTCGATCTTGATCAGGGCCACGTCGGTGCGTTCGTCGGTGCCGATGACCTTGGCCTTGAACTCGCGCCCGTCGGTCAGGGTGACGTAGATGTCGGCGGCGTCGGAGACCACATGGTTGTTGGTCAGGATGTAGCCGTCATCGGAGATGAAGAAACCCGAACCCACGCCGCGCGGCACTTTGCGCTCTTCGGGAGCCTGGCGCGGCTGCGGCTGCTGCGGTTGCGGCGGCATGCCGGGCGGCTGGAAATCGGGGCCGAAGAACCAGCGGAACAGCTCGTAGGGGTCGTTGCCGCCCCCGGGCGAGCGGACTGGCACGGTGGCGGTGGTGCGGATGTTGACCACGGCCGGGTCGGCCTTGGCGATGATGCCGCTGAAATCGGGCAGCACCACCGTGGGCGGTGCGGAAGGCTGGGCTTGCGCGGGCCCATAGGCCCCTGCCAGCATGACGCTGGCCATCAGGACCAGGAAAAAGCGCCGGAAAAAAAGAGTCGACACTGAAAGTGTTTGCATGAGAGAACTCCGAAAATTCCCCAAACCTTTTTTTTGCAGGTTTCTTGTTATTGAGAGGGTACTGGCACGTATTCGGTGGAAGTGGCCAATTGCTCGAGCGTCGCGGCCGGCACTTCACCCAGGGCGGTCAGCCAGAAGTCGGCAATTCGCGTGCCATAGATATTGATGGCGCCACGGCGCGCCGCCCCCGCCGACAGGGGATGGCCGTGCCCCGTGTCGTACGGCTCGATGAATACCGAAATGGCCGCCAGCCCGTCGGAAAGCACCAGTTGGTTCACATTGCTGTGCCCCATCGAGCGCTTGACCTGCATCACGGCCACGAAACCCTTGGGCGCGGGAATGCGCCAGCCCTGGGCGGCCAGGTCGGTGGGCTCGATGCGCGGCTGCAGCACTTTCCAGTCGCGTGTGCTCCAGCGCGACGCCAATTCAGAGGAATCGACCTTGCCCCCCACGCGGATGGAGGTGAAGGACACCTGTTCGACCACGCCCTCGTCGACGTCGATCGTCTGGGCCTTGAGCAGCAGGTTGGTGTCGACGTCGGCGCACAGGCGATAGCCATAGCGCAGGCCGTCGCGCGGCTCGATGGTGATGATGCGGCACTGGCGGTCGGCCACGCGATGCAGCTTGTCTTCGGTGCGGATGCTGTAGTGCTGCGCCAGGTCAGTGGGATTGCCCAGCAGCAGGCCCGGGAAGCGGTCGCCGCGGCGCGGTTCCATCAGCACGGTCTTGCGCTCGGGAATGAGGCACTGGATTTCGTCGTTGTGGCGCAGGTATTCGCGCGGCTGGCCGTCCAGGATTTCCAGGCGCTCGCGCTCTCCGGTGCCATCGATGACGTGCACCAGGCGCGACGACTGGATGACCTCGCCCTGCTGGTACAGGAAGACGCCGGCGTAGTCTTGCTTGCGGGCGGCCTGCTGGATGTCGTAGAGCAGCTGGATCGAAGCGTCGCCCTGGGCGGGCTCGGCGGCCCGGGCGGCCTCGTGGGCGGCCGCCAGGGCCACCAGGAAGACGGCGGTGAGGGCCCATCCGGCCCCTTGCGCGGGCCGGCGGCCCCAGGGTGCCCGGCCCAGTACCGGTCGACAGAACTGCTGCAGCTGTGCGATCAACGTCCGGCTCCGGCATCGAACGAGACCTGGCGCACGGCGCTGGGGCCCGCCATCTGGCGGTGCGCCTCGAGGTAATCGCGCAGCCCCGGCGCTTCAGAGGACGAGGCATCGGCCAGCACGCGGGTTTCGGCGGGGCGGCTGGAGCCGCCCATGATGTAGGGCTGCGCCACCCAGGCGACCGTGGCCACGGCCGCGGCCACGGCCAGGCCGGACAGGCCCATGCGCAGCGGCGAACGGCGCCGCTGCGGGGCGACGATGGGCAGCTCGGCGTCCAGCGCCCGCGAGAGGCGCGCATGGAAGCTGGCGCTGGGGCTGACGGCCAGATCGGCGTTGCGCAGCGCGTCGCCGATCAGGTGGTAGGTGTCCCAGGTTCGACGGCCTTGCACAGTGGCGAGATCGGGAAAAATATCTTCGGACGCTTCGCCGTCCATCCAGGCCGATACCGATTCTTCCAGGGATATATCGGTGTCTGCCAAGGATTTGACTGTTGATTGCATGACTGCCGCTCCTTACCAACGACGCTCGGCATCGGTGTCCAGCAGGGGGCGCAACCGGGTGGCAATGGCTTCGCGGGCACGGAAAATGCGCGAACGCACGGTACCAATCGGGCAACCCATGCTCTGGGCGATGTCTTCGTAACTCATACCTTCGATTTCACGCAGCACGATAGCGGTCCGGAGCTCTTCGGGCAATTCCTCGATGACCGCGTTGACAGTTTCGGCGATCTCGCGGCTGGCCATCATGGATTCCGGCGTGCTGATATCGGTTAGGTTGTCTGTTTCGTTAAAAGTTTCACCGTCTTCGGTCTCGATTGCATTGGGCGCGCTGGGACGGCGCCCGGCCGAGGCCAGCCAGTTGCGGGCCGTGTTGACCGCAATACGGTACAGCCAGGTGTAAAAGGCGCTTTCGCCCCGGAACTGCGGCAGCGCCCGGTAGGCCTTGATGAAGGCCTCCTGGGCGACGTCCTCGATTTCGGCCGGATCGCGGATCATGCGCCCCAGCAGGCGCAGGATCTTGCGCTGGTACTTGAGCACCAGCAGGTCGAAAGCCTTTTTGTCGCCGCGCTGCACGCGGGCGACCAGTTCGGCGTCGATGTCGCGCTCGCTCATGCGGGCCTCGGGGCTGGCGTGTCCAGGCGCTGCGCCGCCCCTGCCAGCAGGCAGAGCCGGCGCCAGCGGGCCGGGGACACACTGGGCCGCCACACGGCGACCCGGTAATTTGTAACCGCCCGCCCTGCGGCGGGATCGGGCTGCAAGCGCAAATCAAGCCAGCAGGCGCCGCGCCGGGCATCGCGCAGGGTGGCCGGGTGCCAGCGGCTTTCCACACGGACCTGCCAGCGGCGGCTGCCGGCTACCGCCCGGATCGCCCGGACCGGACCGCGGCCCGCCGGCCGCCGGCGGCCCAGCGCGCGCCGCAAGCCCGCGAGGGCCCCCGCCGTGCCGGCCAGGACGGCCAGGCCTTGCGGCCCGGCCTGCCACCACGCCGCGGCGGCCACGCAGGCGGCGCCGCCTGCAACGGCCGCACGGCCCAACAGCGTCAGGTGGCTCGGGCGGCGCACCGGCACGCAGAGCGTCCGGCGGCCGAGATCCCGGCGGTCGTCCAAATCAGATCCGGCGAACGGCCATGGAGCCGTTGGTGCCGCCAAAACCGAAGGAATTGGAAATCGCCACGTCGATCTTCATGTCCCGGGCCTCGTTGGCGCAGTAGTCCAGGTCGCATTCGGGATCCTGGTTGAAGATGTTGATCGTGGGCGGCGACTTCTGGTTGTACAGGGCCAGGGTGGTGAACACCGCCTCGATGCCGCCGGCAGCGCCCAGCAGGTGGCCGGTCATGGACTTGGTGGAATTGACCACCAGCTTCCTGGCGTGATCGCCGAACGCCAGTTTCAGGGCGTCGGACTCGTTCTTGTCGCCCAGCGGCGTGGACGTGCCGTGCGCGTTGACGTAGTCGACCTCGTCGGCATTGATGCCGCCGTTGCGCAGGGCATTCAGCACACCGCGGCGCGGGCCGTCTTTGTCGGGCGCGGTGATGTGGTGCGCGTCGGAGCTCATGCCGTAGCCCACGAATTCGCCGTAGATGCGCGCGCCGCGCTTCTTGGCGTGTTCGTATTCTTCAAGCACCAGCACGCCCGCGCCCTCGCCCAGCACGAAGCCGTCGCGGTCGCGGTCCCAGGGGCGCGATGCGGTGGTGGGGTCGTCGTTGCGCGTGGACAGCGCCCGCATGGCGGCAAAACCGCCGATGCCCAGCGGCGACACTGTGGATTCCGCGCCGCCGGCCAGCATGATGTCGGCATCGCCGTATTCGATCAGGCGGGCGGCGTCGCCGATGCAGTGCAGGCCGGTGGTGCAGGCCGACACGACGGCGTAACTGGGGCCCTTCATGCCGAAGCGGATGGACAACTGGCCCGAGATCAGGTTGATCAGCGAACCCGGCACGAAGAAGGGAGAAATGCGCCGCGGGCCCTTGGCCAGCAGCTCGGTCTGGGTTTCTTCGATGCGGGGCAGGCCGCCGATGCCCGAGCCGACGATGACGCCGATGCGCTCGGCATTGGCCTCGGTGACCTCGATGCCGCTGTCCTGCCAGGCCTGGATGCCGGCTGCCATGCCGTAATGGATGAAAGTATCCATCTGGCGCGCTTCTTTGGCGGGCAGGTACTGGGTGACGTCGAAATCCTTGACCTCGCCCGCGATGTGCGTGGTGATGGCCGAGGGGTCGAAACGGGTGATGCGGCCAATGCCGGAACGTCCGTTGACGATATTGTCCCAGGCGCTGGAGATGTCGTTGCCCACGGGCGATACGATACCCAGGCCGGTGATGACGACTCGTCGCTTCACGGAGGACTCCTAAAACAGACAAAAGAAAGGCGGTTTTCGGATGCGCCGCCCATGCGGCCCGCCCGGCCGCGGAAACATCATGATGATGCTTCCGCGCACGGACCGCACGGCGCTCCTGAAACCGCCCCCGTTCCCGGCCGCGCCCGCAAGGCGGCGTGGCGTCCGGGAGAATACAGGCTTAGCTTACTGCTTACCGTGCGAATTGATGTAATCAATCGCTTGCTGCACGGTGGTGATCTTTTCGGCCTCTTCGTCGGGGATCTCGGTCTCGAATTCGTCTTCGAGCGCCATGACCAGTTCAACCATGTCGAGCGAATCGGCACCGAGGTCGTCAAGGAAGGAGGATTCGTTCTTGATCTCGGCTTCGTTGACGCCAAGTTGTTCAGCGACGATCTTCTTGACGCGCTGTTCGATGCTTTCCATGCAGATCTCCAATTGGGAAAAATCCCGCGAATTATAGCCAAGCGCAGAGGAATGCAAACGCCTGGCCGTGACAAAAATGACTGTAAGACCCCGGCGTGCCCCATAACGGCCGCTCTGGGGCGGCCTTATTGCATGTACATCCCGCCGTTGACGTGCAGGGTGGTTCCAGTAATGTAACCCGCCTGGGGGCCAGATAAAAAGGCCACCGCCTGCGCGATGTCAACGGGCGAACCCAGGCGCCCCAGCGGAATCTGCTGCAGCAGCGCGGCGGTCTGGGATTCGCCCAGCGCGCGGGTCATGTCGGTATCGATGAAGCCCGGCGCCACGCAATTGACCGTGATGTTGCGGCTGCCCAGCTCGCGCGCCAGCGCGCGCGACATGCCGGCCACGCCGGCCTTGGCGGCCGCGTAGTTGGCCTGCCCGGCGTTGCCGCTGGCGCCCACGACCGAGGTCACGTTGATGATGCGACCCCAGCGGGCCTTCATCATGCCGCGCAAAACCGCGCGCGACAGGCGGAAGACCGCCGCCAGGTTGGTGTCGATGACGGCCGACCAGTCGTCGTCTTTCATGCGCATGGCAAGGTTGTCGCGCGTGATGCCGGCATTGTTGACCAGGATGTGCGGCCCGCCGCCGGTTTCTTTGCCCAGCGCGTCGATCAGGGCATCGCAGGCCTGGGCGTCGGTAACATCGAGCACCACGCCGCGGCCGCCCAGCGGGGCCAGCGCCTCGTTGATGGCCTGCGCGCCCGATTCGCTGGTGGCGGTGCCCACCACCACGGCGCCGCGCACCGCGAGTTCGTGGGCGATGGCCTTGCCGATGCCGCGCGTGGCGCCGGTTACCAGGGCTACTTTGCCTTGCAGTTCTGCCGATTGTTTGTCCATGTCAGTTCCGTGGTGACGCCCGCCCCGAGGGGCGGGACATGTCGTGTCAGTTCTGGCCGAGGGCAGCCAGCGCGGCTTCGAGAGAAGCCGGATCGGTGATCGAAAGGCCGGTAAGTTCGCTGTCGATGCGCTTGGTCAAGCCGGCCAGCACTTTGCCGGGGCCGCATTCGACCACATGGGTGACGCCCTGCGCCTTCATGGCCCGCAGCGTTTCGACCCAGCGCACGGGATGCCAGGCCTGGCGTACCAGGGCATCGCGGATGGCGGCCGGGTCGGCGGGCGAGGCCACGTCGACGTTGTTGATGACCGGCACTTGCGGCGCGGCGACCGCGGCCTGCGCCAGCGCGCCGGCCAGCACGTCGGCGGCGGGCCGCAGCAGGCTGGAATGAAACGGCGCCGACACGGGCAGCACCAGGGCGCGCTTGGCGCCGGCCGCCTTGGCGGCTTCGCAGGCGCGCTCGACGGCGGCCTTGTGCCCGGCGATGACCACCTGCGCGGGCGCGTTGAAATTCACGGCTTCGACCACTTCGCCCTGGGCGGCCTGCGCGCAGGCGGCGCGCACGGCGTCATCGTCCAGGCCCAGCACGGCGGCCATGCCGCCTGCGCCGACCGGCACTGCCGCCTGCATGGCGTCGGCCCGCACGCGCACCAGGCGCACCGCGTCTTCGAGGCCGAGCGCGCCGGCGGCGGTCAGGGCGGCATATTCGCCCAGGCTGTGCCCGGCCATCACGGCCGGCATCGCGCCGCCGGCGGCGCGCCAGGCGGCGAACACCGCCATGCCGGCCGTCAGCATCGCCGGCTGCGTATTGGTGGTGAGGTTGAGCTGATCGGCCGGCCCTTGCGCGATCAGGGCGCCGAGGTCCTGGCCCAGCGCCTGGCCCGCGCGAGCCACGACATCGGCCACGGCCGCATTGCCAGCCCAGGCATCGAGCATGCCGACCGACTGCGAACCCTGACCAGGAAAGACAAACGCGATTTTCATGATGATGTATCGACTGATTTCAGAATCGGTGAGGATACCCGACAACGGGCCCGGGCCCCCAGGGGCCGCGACCGGCGTTACATGCGCGCCAGGACCGAGCCCCAGGTGAAACCGCCGCCCACGCCCTGCATCAGCACCAGGTGGCCCGGCTTGACCCGGCCGTCGCGGCGGGCCGCATCCAGGGCCAGCGGCACGCTGGCCGCCGAGGTATTGGCATGCGAATCGACGGTGATCACGACTTTTTCAGTCGGCACGTGCAGCTTGCGCGCCAGGAAATTCAGGATGCGGACGTTTGCCTGATGCGGCACCAACCAATCGAGCTCGGCGACGTCGACGCCCGCCTCGGCGCAGACATCGCGCGCGGAACGGTCGAGCACCGTGACCGCCTGCTTGAACACTGCCTGGCCGTCCATGCGCAGGAACGGGTCGCCGGTGACGTCGCCATAGGCCACATTGCCGGCCGCGCACAGGATCTTGGTCTGCGAGCCATCGGCATGCAATTGGGCCGCCAGGATGCCCGGCTGGCTTGCCGCCTTGAGCACCACCGCGCCGGCGCCGTCGCCGAACAGCACACAGGTGCCGCGGTCGTTCCAGTCGAGGATGCGCGAGAAGACTTCGGCGCCGATGACCAGCGCGCAGCGCGCCCGGCCGGCCCGCACGAACGCATCGGCCGTGCTGAGCGCATAGACGAAGCCGCTGCAGACGGCCTGCACGTCGAACGCCGCGCCGCCTTTCGCGCCCAGATTGGCCTGCACCAGGCAGGCCGTGCTGGGAAAGACGTAATCGGGCGTGGACGTGGCCACGATGATCAGGTCGACCTCGGAGGCCTGCACGCCGGCGTCGGCCAGCGCGCGCCGGGCCGCTTCGGTGGCCAGGGTGCTGGTGGTGACGCCGCGTTCGGCCAGGTGGCGCTGGCGGATGCCGGTGCGTTCGACGATCCATTCGTCGGACGTGGAGATATTGCGGGTGGCCAGCTCGGCGGCCAGTTCGTCGTTGGACACGACCCGCTCGGGCAGGAAGCTGCCCGAGCCGGCGATCACGGCATATGTCATTGCGGTACCCATCAAACGGTATCCCCGGCCGCCTCGGGCTCGCCGGCAGCGGCCTCGCCCAGTTGGACGCGCTGGGTGATCAGCGCCACGGCCTGGGCAGTGCGTTCTTGCAGTTTACTCACCACGGCCTCGCGTGCGCGCTGCAGGGCGAAGCCGTAGGCGTAGACGTCGGCCGAGCCGTGGCTTTTTATTACC
This sequence comes from Bordetella petrii, assembly GCF_017356245.1. NCBI lineage: Bacteria > Pseudomonadati > Pseudomonadota > Betaproteobacteria > Burkholderiales > Alcaligenaceae > Bordetella > Bordetella petrii. The sequence continues at coordinate 1,758,044 of NZ_JAFMZZ010000001.1, read as the reverse complement.
ACGCCGCGCAGGCCCAGCAGGGCCGCGCCGTTGTAGCGGCGGTTGTCGACGCGATTGCGCAGGCGGTTGAGCACCGGCTTGGCGATGGCGCCGGCCAGCAGCGTGACCAGGTTGCGCTTGAATTCTTCACGGATCACGCTGGACAGCATTTTCGCCAGGCCTTCGACCGACTTGAGCACCACGTTGCCGACGAAGCCGTCGCAGACCACCACGTCGACCGTGCCCTTGAAGATGTCGTTGCCTTCGACGTTGCCGCGGAAGTTCAGCGGGCTGCGGCGCAGCAGCTCGGCGGCCTCTTTGACGACTTCGTTGCCCTTGATGACTTCTTCGCCGATGTTCAGCAGCCCCACCGTGGGGTTGTCACGGTGGTCGACCGCCTGGGTCAGGGCCGTGCCCATGATGGCGAACTGCAGCAGGTGCTCGGCGGTGCAATCGACGTTGGCGCCCAGGTCGAGCACGGTCGTGGCGCGGCCGGTCTGGTTGGGAATGGACGTGGCGATGGCCGGGCGGTCGATGCCGTCCAGCGTTTTGAGCACATAGCGCGAGATGGCCATCCAGGCGCCGGTATTGCCCGCCGAGATGCAGGCGTCGGCGCGGCCGTCTTTGACCGCCTGGGCGGCCAGCCGCATGGAGGAATCTTTTTTGCGACGCAGGGCGACCTCGACCGGATCGTCCATGGAGACGACCTCGGTGGCCGGCACGATTTCAAGGCGATCGCGCGGGGCGGCCTTGTGCTCGGCCAGCGCCGCCTCGATGGCGTCGGGCAGGCCGACCAGCAACAGCCGGGAATCCGGGAATTGCCGGGCGAACTCGATCGCGGCCGGAATCGTGACGGGCAGGCCGAAATCGCCGCCCATGCAGTCGATGGCGATGCGTATCACGGGTGCAGGTCAGCGCTGCCGTGAATGCGAAAGACGAGTCCGCCGCGGCGTTATTCGTCGGCCTTGGTCTTCAGGATCTTGCGGCCACGATAGAAGCCGTTGGGGCTGATGTGATGGCGCAGATGGGTTTCGCCGGTGGTGGGCTCGATCGCGGTGGACGGGTTGCCCAGGAAATCGTGCGAGCGATGCATGCCACGCTTGGACGGGGACTTCTTGTTTTGTTGAACAGCCATGATGACTCCTAGAAACGGGCCGCATTGTACGCGATGCGGCCCGATGTTGACCTAATCTTTGCGCTTCAGTTGTTCGAGCACCGCGAAAGGCGACGGACGCCCGGCGGCGGGCGCCGGGGAGGCGTCGCCGTCTTCGGCCTGCGCGCCCGGGCATACGGGATGCCTGGGCACGTACGGGATGCTCAGGATGAGCTCGTCTTCGACCTGGGCCAACAGATCGAAACGATGCGAGCCCACCACCTTTTCGGGCAGCGAGTCCGCAAGATCCGGGTCTTGCGATTCAAGGGACAGGTCGTCGTCGAGCTCGTCTTCAGACTTGACCAACTGCAGTACTGTCCGGGAATCTACCGCATAAACAAACGGGGCATTGCAACGCTGGCACACCAGTACCGGATTGGCCCGCACATGCAAGTGCAAGAGCGGCTGGCCGGCGGCGATGCCGGTCTTGGCGGCGCCAGTTCCGGTTTCGCCGCGCACCGACCAGGCCACCAGCCCGGCTTCGCCGGCAGGCTGCTCTGGCAGGCCCTCGACCGCCCTGGCCAGCCGCACCAGGGGTACAGTACCCTGGACGCCGCCGCCCTGGCGAGCAAGCCCGAACGCATCCACGACAGCCGCATCGGCGGCCGCCGCATTGATGGAATGGGCGAGCTTAGGGTTGGGCACAGCCTGCAAAAATCCCGCAAAACGTTAGATAATACCGTGACTTACGTGTCATCGTCAAACTTTGTATGCCTCATCTGCCACACCGCCTGATCCTGGCCTCGAGCTCGCGCTACCGGCGCGAATTGCTGGCGCGCCTGCGCCTGCCGTTCGAGGCGATTTCCCCCGATATCGACGAAACCCCCGCCCCCGGCGAAGCCCCGGCCGACCTGGCGCTGCGGCTGTCCGTGGACAAGGCGCTGGCCATCGCCGGCCGGCATCCGGGCTGCATCGTGATCGGCTCCGACCAGGTCGCCACGGTCGACGGCCGGCCGATCGGCAAACCGGGCGATTTCCCGCGCGCCCAGGCCCAATTGCGGGAACTGGCCGGCCGCGCGGTGGAATTCCACAGCGCGCTGGCGGTTACCGACGGCAAGCGCGTCGAAAAGGCCGACGTGGTCACGCACTGCCGGTTCCGCCCCCTGTCCGAGGCCGCCATCGCGGCCTATCTGCGCGCCGAAGAACCCTACGATACTGCGGGCAGCGCGAAAGCGGAAAGCCTGGGCATCGCGCTGATGGAATCGATCCGCAGCGACGACCCCACGGCCATCATCGGCCTGCCCCTGATCGCCCTGACGGGCATGCTGGCCACGTTCGGCCTGGACCCCCTCGCGGGCAGCGCGGCATGAGCGGCACACTGCACCTGATTCCGGTCGGCCTGGGCGAGGCCGCGCCCGAGCGCTGGCTGCCCGCCGATGCGCGCGCCCTGGCAGGCACCCTGGACACCTACGTTGCCGAAAACGCCAAGACGGCGCGCGCCTTCCTGAAGCAGATCGGCACCGTGCGCCCCTTGCAGGAAATCACCATCCACACCCTCACGCCCAAGACCGACGCGCCCCAGATCCAGCAGTGGCTGGCGCCCGTGCAGCAGGGCCACGACCTGGGGCTGGTGTCCGAGGCCGGCTGCCCCGCCGTGGCCGATCCCGGCGCTACCGTGGTCGCCGCCGCGCACCGCCTGGGAATCACCGTGCGCCCGTGGGTAGGGCCGTCGTCCATCCTGCTGGGCCTGATGGCCAGCGGTCTGGACGGCCAGCGCTTCGCCTTCCATGGCTATGCGCCGGTCGACCCGGCCGAGCGGGCCAGGCAATTGCGCAGCTGGGAACAGCATTCGGCGCGCCACCACCAGACGCAGCTGCTGATCGAAACGCCCTACCGCAATGCCGCCATGTTCGCCACGCTGCTGGCCACGCTGCGCGGCGATACGCGCCTGTGCGTGGCCCGTTCGCTGACCACCGGCGATGAATGGGTGCGCACCCTTGCCATCGCCGACTGGAAGAACCGGCCCGCGCCCGAACTGGACAAGCGCCCCACCCTGTTTCTGTACCTGGCCGGGCGCCCATGACCGCCTTGCGCCGGCTCCGCCACCTTGCGGCCCTGGCCGCCGCGGCGCTGGTGCTGGGCGGCTGCGCAAGCCCCCCGCCCGGGCCGCCCCAGCTCGACATCGATGACTCGGTCACCGCGGTCAGCCAGGACAGCCGGGTGCGCTACATCGTGCTGCACTACACCTCGACGGACGGCCCGCTCTCGCTCAAGCTGCTGTCGCAGGGCGGCGTCAGCGCCCATTACCTGATTACCGACGATGTCCGCCCGCACACCTACCGGCTGGTCGACGAAACCCGCAGCGCCTGGCATGCCGGCGAAAGCCAATGGTACGAGCAGGCCTGGCTGAACCCGATGTCCATCGGGATAGAACTGGTCAATGCCGGCCGGACCGACCACGCGCATGGCGCGCCGGGCTGGCAACCGTATCCCGATACGCAGATCCGGGCGCTGGTGCTGCTGCTGCGCGACCTGATCGCGCGGCACCATGTGCACCCTGAAAACATCGTGGGGCACAGCGACATCGCGCCGCAGCGCAAGACCGATCCCGGCCCGCTGTTTCCCTGGAAGCAGTTGGCCGACGCCGGCATCGGACGCTGGTACGACGAGGCGCAGGCGGCCGCCAACTGGGTCACGCTGCAGCGCCAGGGCGTGCCGGATGCCGCCTGGTTCCAGCGGCAGCTGGCGCGGCTGGGCTACGCCTGCCCGCAGCACGGCAAGCTGGACCGCGCCACGCGCAATGTGATCGCGGCCTTCCAGATGCACTACCGGCCGGCCAACTACGACGGCCAGCCCGACGCGGAAACCGCGGCCATCATGATGGCCCTGTCGGCGGGCCCGGGGCACGGCGCCAAGCGCAACTGACCAGGCTACAGCTGGCGCGGCGCCCTCGCCGCGGCGCGCGCGCGCAGCATCGCCGCCACGCGCCAGCCCAGCAGCGCCGCCAGCACGGCCCCGTAGGCCAGAGGCTGCTGGAAATCGTGCTTGCCCGCCTTGTGCCACCACAAGTGCACGATGGCCAGGATGCCGATCAGGTACACGGCGCGATGCAGCGCCTGCCAGCGGCGCCCCATTTTGCGCATGGCCCATTGCGTGGATGTGACCGCCAGCGCAGCCATGCACACGAACGCCGCGAAACCCACGGTGATGAACGGCCGTTCGCCGATGTCCTGCAGCATCGAGGCCGGATCGAAGCCGCGGTCCCACCAGACCCACGCCATGAAATGCAGGCAGCCATAGAAAAAGGCGAACAGCCCGCAGGGCCGGCGCAGGCGCACCAGCGCGGGCTGGCCCAGCATGCGGCGCAGCGGCGTGATCGACAGGGTGGCCAACAGGCACACCAGCGTCCAGGTGCCCGACGAACGCGTCAGGAATTCCACCGGATTGGCGGTCAGGCCATCGGTGAAGCCCAGCCAGATCCAGCGCGCGAATGGCAACAGGCCGGCGATGAACAGCAGCGGCTTGAACCGCCCCACGGCCGCGGCCGACCATTGCGGACGGCGCGCGGCGGATGGCGGCGTGGCGGAGGAAGATCCCTGCATGCGGCGGCCCGGCGGCTCAGTAATTGGCCTTCAGGTCCATGCCCTGGTACAGGGATGCCACCTGGTCGGCATAGCCGTTGAACATCAGGGTCTTGCGCTTGGGAGTGAACAGGCCGTCCTCGCCGATGCGCCGTTCGGTGGCCTGGCTCCAGCGCGGATGCGGCACATCGGGATTCACATTGGCGTAGAAGCCGTATTCGTTGGCGGCGGCCTGCATCCATGAACTGGTGGGCTGGCGCTCGACCAGCCGGATGCGCACCAGCGACTTGGCCGACTTGAAGCCGTATTTCCAGGGCACGGCCAGGCGCAGCGGCGCGCCGTTCTGGTTGGGCAGCACCTTGCCATACAGGCCGAACACCAGCAGCGCCAGCGGATGCATGGCCTCGTCCAGCCGCAGGCCTTCGACGTAGGGCCAATCCAGCACCGGATAGCGCACGCCCGGCATGTTTTCGCGCTGCAGAACAGTGGTGAACTCGACGTACTTGGCGTTGCCGGTGGGCTCGACCTGCTTGAGCAGCGCCGACAGGGGATAGCCCACCCAGGGGATCACCATCGACCAGCCTTCCACACAGCGCAGCCGGTAGACGCGGTCTTCCATGGGAGCCAGCTTGAGCAGAGCATCGATGTCGAAGGTCTGCGGACGGCGCACCTCGCCTTCGACGACCACCGACCAGGGCCGGGTCTGCAGCTTGCCGGCGTATTCGGCCGGTTCGTCCTTGTCGACGCCGAACTCGTAGTAGTTGTTGTAGGTGCTGACGTCTTTGAACGAGGTCTGCTTGTCCATCACCGAGAACTGCGGGCTGGGGCGGCCCGCCAGCGGCGCCGCGTCCTGGGCGAATGCCTGGCGGGCGGCCCAGGACGGCAGGCCCGCCGCGGCGGCGGCCAGGCCGGCGCGGACGATCCATTCGCGGCGCGACAGCCAGACCGCCTCGGGGGTGATTTCGGATGGCGGCGGCACGTGGCCCGGCTTGCGTGACGGCATGACGGTTTCCTCCTGTTAGTGCCAGGTGTCAGGCACTTGGCGACACAGGGCAGCATCTCTTAGACGAACCACAGGCGGGAATATTCCCTGCCGCGCGCAAAATCAGGCGCCGGCCCGTGGCAGCAGCCATTCGCGCAGGGCGGCCACGCTGTCGACCACGGCCTGCGGCTGGCAGCCCAGCAGTTCCTGGGGACTGTGGGCGCCGTAGGCGACCCCCAGGCCGTGCACGCCGGCATTGCAGGCCATTTGCAGGTCGTGCGAGGTATCGCCCACCATGACCACCCCTTCGGGTTCGACCTCGAGCTCCTGCATGAGTTCGTGCAGCATGGCCGGATGCGGCTTGCTGAAAGTTTCGTCGGCCGTGCGGGTGGCCTGGAAGATGTCGCGCAGGCCAGTGGCGGCCAGCACCCGGTTCAGGCCGACCCGGCTCTTGCCGGTGGCCACCGCCAGGCGCACCTGCCGGCCGGCCAGGTCGCCCAGCAGGTCTTCGATGCCGTCGAACAGCCGCAGTTCGGGGTCGCGCAGCAGGTAATGGGTGCGATAGCGCTCGAGAAAGCGCGGCACCATGGCCTGGGTCAGCTCGGGCACGGCCCGGCGCAGCGCGCTTTCGAGCGACAGGCCGATCACCCAGCTGGCGGCCGAGACCGACGGGACGGGCAGGTCCAGGTCGCGGCAGGCCCCCTGGATGGCGGCCACGATGCCGTTCGTGGAATCCATCAGGGTTCCGTCCCAATCGAACACCACCAGCGAATAAGACATGTCTACAGGCTCTCCAACTGCAGCAGCAGGTTGCGGCAGGCCGCCGGCAATTCCGCCGTCAGCCGCAGGGGTTCTTGGGTAAGCGGGTGCGGCAGGGTCAACTGGTGCGCATGCAGGAACATGCGATTGAACCCCTGGCGCGCGAAGCAGGCGCGCGTTTCATCCGTCCCGTATTTATCGTCGCCCACGATGGGGAAGCCGCTGGCCGCCAGATGCACCCGGATTTGATGGGTGCGCCCGGTGCGCAGTTCGGCATCGACCAGACTGTAACCGCCCAGGCGTTGCTTCAGGGTGACAATGGTGTGCGCCGCCTGGCCGTCCGGATCGGGGCGCACGCGGCGCTCGCCCGACTGGGTGGTCCATTTGGTGAGAGCCAGGCGGATATGCTGGCGGTCGTTGACCCAGTCGCCCTCGACCAGGGCCAAGTAGTGCTTGTCGCCCTTGCCTTCGCGCAGCATGGCGTGCAGCGCCAGCAGCGCATTGCGCTTCTTGGCGATCATCAGCAGGCCCGAGGTTTCACGGTCGAGGCGGTGCGCCAGTTCAAGAAAGCGCGCCTGCGGGCGGGCGGCGCGCAATTGTTCGATGACCCCGAACGACACCCCGCTGCCGCCGTGCACGGCCACGCCGGCGGGCTTGTCCACCACCAGCAGGACATCGTCTTCGTACACCACCGGGAACTCGGCGCCGGGCACGGGCCGGGCCTCGCCCGGCGCCGGCAGGCGCAGCGGGGGCACGCGCACCACGTCGCCGGCCGCCACCCGGTAGTCGGCCTGGATGCGTCCCTTGTTTACCCGCACCTCGCCGCCCCGGATGGCCTTGTAGATATGGCTTTTGGGCACGCCCTTGCACAGCCGCACCAGGAAATTGTCGATGCGCTGGCCGTCGTGCTCGGCCCCGACCTCGACCAGGCGGACCGAGGGGGCGGAATGGGAGAAAAACGCGGTTTCTTTGCGCATTGCGGAAAGCGACATATAATCGGGACAGCCTTAAGGGGCTGAACAAAGCCGCCTGGCGTAGAGATGCAACATGTACGCGTCTCCGTCGAGCGCGCGGGCCGCCATTGTACTGCTGCCCGATCGTTCAGCTCCGGGGCCTCTCGGTCGCCGGCGCAACCGCGCCCTGCCGGATGGTGGTGTGGCACTGCATTTGCCCGCCGTCCTGACAGGTCCGTTGCCTGCCGCAAGCGGCTCTGAAGCACTGCAAGAATCGTCGCGTAATTAAAGCACCAGGTGCGCGCGGGCCGATCGCCGGCCGCACCTGCCGTTCACAGCAACCCTTTCCGTCAACCACACTTAGTGAAGCTGACCCCCCTGCTGACAGAACCGCGTGCCCCAGGGCACGACGTGCCCGCCTGACCGGCGGCGGCTACGCCTGGGCGTTGCGCCCGGCTGCCGTTTGACCTTCTTGCCCCGCTTCAGTCCGCAGCCCGAGTGGCCCAAGGTCACGCGCCGATATCGGCGCGTCATGACAACGGAGAACCCCACTCATGAAGCGCATGCTGTTCAATGCAACGCACCAGGAAGAACTGCGCGTTGCCATCGTCGATGGGCAGAAGCTCATCGACCTCGACATCGAAACCGCCGGCCGCGAACAGCGCAAAGGCAACATCTACAAAGGTGTCATCACCCGCATCGAACCCGGCCTGGAAGCCTGCTTCGTCAATTACGGCGAAGACCGGCACGGCTTCCTGCCGTTCAAGGAAGTGGCCCGCACCTACTTCAAAGAAGGCATAGACGTCCGCTCCGCCCGCATCCAGGACGCCCTGCGCGAAGGCCAGGAACTGATCGTCCAGGTCGAAAAAGAAGAGCGCGGCAACAAGGGCGCCGCCCTGACCACGTTCATCTCGCTGGCCGGCCGCTACCTGGTGCTGATGCCCAACAATCCGCGCGGCGGCGGCGTATCGCGCCGGGTCGAAGGCGAAGACCGCCAGGAACTGCGCGACACGATGGAGCAGCTGGAAGTGCCCCAGGGCATGAGCATCATCGCCCGCACCGCCGGCATCGGCCGCAACGTCGAAGAGCTCCAATGGGACCTGTCCTACCTGATGCAGCTCTGGACGGCCATCGACTCGGCCGCCCGCGACAATGCCGCGCCCATCCTCATCTACCTGGAATCCAGCCTGGTCATCCGGGCCATCCGCGACTACTTCTCGCCTGAAATCGGCGAGATCCTGATCGATACCGACGAAATCGCCGATCAGGCCACCGCGTTCATGAGCGTGGTGATGCCCGACAACGTGCAGCGCGTCAAACGCTACCGCGACGACATCCCGCTGTTTTCGCGCTTCCAGATCGAACACCAGATCGAAACCGCCTATTCGCGCACGGTGCAGCTGCCTTCGGGCGGCGCGGTGGTCATCGACCACACCGAGGCCCTGGTGGCGGTGGACGTCAACTCGGCGCGTTCCACGCGCGGCTCCGACATCGAAGAAACCGCGCTGCGCACCAACCTGGAAGCGGCCGACGAAGTGGCCCGCCAGCTGCGCCTGCGCGACCTGGGCGGCCTGATCGTGATCGATTTCATCGACATGGAAGACGGCAAGAACCAGCGCGCCGTCGAACAGCGCCTGCGCGATGCTCTGCATTTCGACCGCGCCCGCGTGCAGATGGGCAAGATCTCGCGCTTCGGCCTGATGGAACTGTCGCGCCAGCGCCTGCGTCCGGCCCTGAACGAAGGCTCGCACATCACCTGCCCGCGCTGCAACGGCACCGGCGTGATCCGCGACGCCGAATCCAGCGCCCTGCACGTGCTGCGCCTGCTGCAGGAAGAAGCCATGAAGGAAAACACCGCGGCGGTGCACGCCCAGGTGCCGGTCGACGTGGCCACCTTCCTGCTCAACGAAAAGCGCGCCGACATCGCCAAGATGGAAGCCCGCCTGAAGGTCAACCTGGTGCTGATTCCCAACAAGCACCTGGAAACCCCGCACCACCACATCGAACGCCTGCGCCACGACGACCCGCGCCTGGAAGAAGTGAAGACCAGCTTCGAACTGGCCGAGGCGCCGTCCACCGACATGGCCTGGGCGCCGCGCGACCAGGAAGTGAAGGCGCGCCCCGAAGCCCTGGTCAAGGGCATCACGCCCTCGCAGCCGGCCCCGGTGTCGACCGCCCCCGCGCCCACGGCAGCACCGGCCGCCTCGGGCGGTTTCGGCGGCCTGTTCAAGCGCCTGGTGGGCTGGCTGAGCGGCAGCGCCGAGCCGGCCGCCCCCGTCGCGGCCAAGGAAGAGCCCAAGCGCGGCGGCTCGCGCGCCAAGCGCAGCCATGACGGCCAGGAGCGCCGCGGCGAACGCCACGGCTCCGATCGCGGCCGCAACCGCCGCGGCGAGGGCCGTTCGGACACCGCCGAGGCCGACGGCGCGGCCCGCCACCACGTGCGCGGCAACCGCCGCCAGGAAGAACGCGCCGAACGCCCCCCCCGCGCCGAGCGCGAAGCTGCCCGCCCCGAGCGCGCGCTGGCTGACGAAACGGCCGCCGCCGATGACACCGCTTCGCGCAGCAATCGCGGCCGCCGTGGCCGCGGCCGCAACCGCCGCGACGACAGCGCCCAGCAAGACGCGCCGATGAGCGAACAGGAAAGCATGGTCGCCGCGCTGGCGGAAACCGTGGCTTCCGCCCTGCCCGCCGCCCAGGGTCCGGCGATCGCCGCCGCCCTGACCGAGCAGGCCGAGGCCGCCACCGACGCCGCGCCGGCCGCCGATGCAAGCGATGCCGACAACGCTGAAGGCACGGGCGATCCGGAACGCAAGCGCCGCCGCCGCCGCAGCCGCCGCGGCCGCCGCAGCCAGGACGACCAGGCCCTGCAGGGCGCCGAAGAGCAAGGCGACGACCAGGAACAGCCGGCCGAAGGCCAGGCCGCCGTAGAGGCCGCGCCGGCCGCCGCCGAGCCGGCGCCCAGCCTGTCCGACGTGTCCAATGCCGCAGCCGTGGCGCAGGGCATGCCGGAAGTCGCGGTGCCCGCCCCGCAGACGCCGGCCGAGGCTCCTGCCGAACAGCCCGCGGCGCCCGCCGTGATGGCGGCCGAGCCGCCGGCGGAACCGGCCCCGGCCGCCGCGCCGCAAGCCCCGGCCGAGGCTGTCGAGGCCGCACCGGCTGAGCCCGTGGCCGCCGCCCCGTCGCCGGCTGAGGCCGCGCCCCAGGCCGAACCGGCTCCTGCCCCTGTCGTCGAACAACCGGCCGCGGCCCAGGAACCGGCGCCCGTCGCCGCCGCCCTCGCGGAACCCGCGCCGGCCGCTCCCCAGCCCATCGTGGTGCCGCCGGCCGCGCCTGCCCAGGCCCTGCAAGACGTGGTCAGCGCAGCCGGGCTGAAGTGGGTGGAAACCGACCCCGAGCGCCATGCGCAGACGCAGCAGCGCATTGCCGCCAGCCATGTGCCGGCGCGCCTGGGCCGCGAGCGCAAGCCCGTGGCGCCGGTCTCCAATGTGCCGCTGGTGCAGGTGGAAACCCAGCGCCACTAAGCGGCGCGGCCGCCAGGCCACGTGAAAACGCCGGCAGCAATGCCGGCGTTTTTTTTGCTGCCGCCCCGCGGTAGACTGGCCCCGTTCCAGCGCGGGCCCGCCCGCCCCCTTCAACGGAGCCCCGCATGACAGACCGGCTGCTTGCCGAAGGCCGCGATGCCTATCGGCACTTCACCCCCATCACCACACGCTGGATGGACAACGACGTCTACGGCCACGTCAACAACGTGGTCTATTACTCGTGGTTCGATACGGCGGTAAACGGCCTGCTGATCGCCGAAGGCATCGCGGGCGCCGATTCGCCCGAGGCCATCGGCCTGGTGGTCGGCACACAATGCCAGTACTACGAGCCGGTATCGTTTCCCGCGCCGGTGGAAATCGGCCTGCGGGTGCTCAAGCTGGGCACCAGCAGCGTCACCTATCGGCTGGGGGTGTTCACGGCGCAGCGTCCCGACAGCCACGCCAGCGGCGTGTTCACGCACGTCTACGTCGACCCGCATTCGCGCCGGCCGGTGGCCATCCCGGCGCGCCATCGCGAGCGGCTGGCGCGCTATTGCACGCCATCCTGAGCCCGCAAAGCAAAAGGCCGGAAGCATGCTTCCGGCCTTTTTGCGTGGGGCCTGCCGGCCCGCGCACGGCTTAGAACTGGTACGTATACGTCAGCTGCAGGACGTCGAGGCCCGGGTTGGGACGCTTGATGCTGGCATTGGAAAAATGCGAATAGCGCAGGCCCAGGCGATTGTTGGGCGTCACCAGGAAACCCATGCCGATGTGATCGCCAAACTGAAACGCCGTACTGATGTTCTCGTCGGCGAATCTGGTGTGGGTGAAGGCGGTGGCGCCGATGCCGGCTTCGACGTAGAAGCGTTCGCTCATCCACCAGCGGAACATCGGGATGGCATTGAATTGCCAGACATGGCTGGGCGAACGCGAGCCGTTGGCCGTCCAGTAGGCCACGCCGAATTCGCCGGTGAGATCCACGCGGCCCCAATTGCCGTCGGATTTGTACAGCTGCAGGCCGGGGGTTTCGTACACCAGTTCGGTACGCTGGTAGTGGTCGCCCACGCCATAGTGCAGGCCGATGCCGCCCTGGGTGGCTTCCTGGGCCTGCGCCGTGCATACCAGGCCGGCCAGCGACAAGGCGGCCAGCGCCGAACGGGTGATTTTATTATTGAGATTCAGCATGAATGCTCCTGTGTTTTTTACGCGCCAGTAAACATATCAGAAATTCCGCCGCCCTCGCCGCCGCCTGTATAAGCCAGGCAACAGTCCGGCGGAAAAATCCGACATCCGGTGGTGAAAACCAGGTGGATTCCAGTGCAATATGGAAATATCGCACCGGGAAAACCATGTATCAGGCGGTGACGACGTCGGCCGGCTGGTCGGTCAGCAGGGCCAGCAGGCGGGCGATTTCTTCGCGCAGCTGGCGCCGGTCGACCACCATGTCGATGGCCCCCTTCTGCAGCAGGAACTCGGCGCGCTGGAAGCCTTCGGGCAGCTTCTCGCGCACGGTCTGCTCGATGACGCGCGGGCCGGCGAAGCCGATCAGGGCCTTGGGCTCGGCGATGACCACGTCTCCCATGAAGGCAAAGCTGGCCGACACCCCGCCCATGGTGGGGTCGGTAAGCACGCTGATGAACGGCAGCCCGTGCGCCGACAGGCGGGTCAGCATGGCGTTGGTCTTGGCCATTTGCATCAGCGACAGCAGGCTTTCCTGCATGCGGGCGCCGCCCGAGGCCGCCACGCAGATGAACGGGGTTTTGTTGTCCAGGGCCACCTGGGCGCCACGCGCGAAGCGTTCGCCCACCACCGAGCCCATCGAGCCGCCCATGAATTCGAACTCGAAGCAGGCCACCACCGCGGGCACCCCGCGGATCGAGCCGCTCATGACCACCAGCGCGTCGGTTTCGCCGGTTTGTTTCATGGCTTCCTGGACGCGCTCGGGATACTTGCGCGTGTCCTTGAATTTCAGCGAATCGACCGAACGCGTGTTCTGGCCGATTTCGACCCGGCCCTCGACATCGAGCAGCGAGTCGATGCGGGCGCGCGAGCCGATGCGCATGTGGTGGTCGCACTTGGGACACACATGCAGGTTGGCCGCCAGGTCTTCGCTGTACAGCACGGACTCGCAGGACGGGCATTTGACCCACAGGCCTTCAGGCACGCGCCGGGCGCCGCTGTCGCTGGTTTTGTTGATGCGGGGCGGCAGGAGTTTTTCGATCCAGCTCATTGTCTTTTTCCGTTAAGAGGCGGCGCGCGGCGGCTTCAGGCCGGCGGGTTGCCTCGTTTGATTTGGTCGAGCGCCTGCCGGATGCCGCCCAGCCACTGGCTGGCGGCGGCCACGGCGGCCTCGGTCTGCTTGCCGGCGGGCGCGGCGGCAACCGCCTGTTCGAGGGTTTCGATGAGCTTGCTGCCGATGACCACGGCGTCGGCGGCGCGCGCGATGTTCTGCGCGCTGGCCGCGTCGCGGATGCCGAAGCCCACCCCCACCGGGATGCTGACGTGGCGCCGGATGAGCGCCACGCGCGCCGCCACGTCGTCGGTGTTCAGGCTGCCCGAGCCAGTGACGCCCTTGAGCGACACATAGTAGACATAGCCGCGCGCGATGCGGGCGACGGCCTGGATGCGGGCATCGGTGGACGTAGGCGCCAGCAGGAAAATGGGGGCGATGCCGCAGGTTTCGAGCTGCCCGGCGAAGGCATCGACTTCTTCGGGCGGGTAGTCGACCACCAGCACGCCATCGACGCCGGCCTGTTGGGCGGCCTGGGCAAACGCCTGCTGGCCCATGCATTCGATGGGATTGGCGTAGCCCATCAGCACCACCGGCGTGGCGGTGTCGTCGCGGCGGAACTGGGCGACCAGTTCGAGCACGCGGCGCAGGCCCACGCCCTGGGCGATGGCGCGCTCGGCGGCGCGCTGGATGACCGGGCCGTCGGCCATGGGATCGGAAAACGGCACGCCCAGTTCGATGATGTCGGCGCCGGCCTGCACCAGCGCGTGCATGAGCGGCACGGTGGCCTGCGGCGAGGGGTCGCCGGCGGCGATGTAGGGAATCAGCGCGGCCGAGCGGCCGGATTCGGCCACGCGGGAAAACGCCGCGGCGATACGATCGGTTTGGGTCGTCATGGTGTCAGAACTGGATGCCGGCGCGTTCGGCGACGGTATGCATGTCTTTGTCGCCACGGCCCGACAAATTGACCAGGATGATGGTGTCTTGCGGCAGCGTGGGCGCCATTTTGACGGCCTGCGCAATGGCATGCGAAGACTCGAGCGCCGGCATGATGCCTTCGATGCGGCAGCAGTCGTGGAACGCGGCCAGCGCCTCGTCGTCGGTGATGCCCACGTACTGGGCGCGCCCGCTGTCTTTCAGCCAGGCGTGCTCGGGCCCCACGCCGGGGTAGTCGAGCCCGGCCGACACCGAATGGGTTTCCTGGACCTGGCCGTCGGCGTTCTGCATGACATAGGTGCGGTTGCCGTGCAGCACGCCGACCTGGCCGGCGGCCAGCGACGCCGCGTGGCGGCCGCTGTCCAGCCCTTCGCCGGCGGCTTCCACGCCCACCAGCCGGACGTTTTCATAGGGAATGTACGGGTAGAAAATGCCCATGGCATTCGAGCCGCCGCCCACCGAGGCCAGCACGTAGTCGGGCTGGCGGCCGGCGTCTTGCGGCATCTGCGCCAGGCATTCGTTGCCGATGACGGTCTGGAAGTCGCGCACCATGCGCGGGTAGGGATCGGGGCCGGCCACCGTGCCGATGATGTAGAAGGTGTTTTCGATATTGGTGACCCAGTCGCGCATGGCTTCGTTCAGGGCGTCTTTCAGGGTGCGCGAGCCGGACTCGACCGGCACCACCGTGGCGCCCAGCAGCTTCATGCGGTACACATTGGAAGCCTGGCGCCGGACGTCTTCGCTGCCCATGTAGACCACGCATTCCATGCCATAGCGGGCCGCCACCGTGGCGGTGGCCACGCCGTGCTGGCCGGCGCCGGTTTCGGCGATGACGCGCGGCTTGCCCATGTGGCGGGCCAGCAGGGCCTGGCCGATGCAGTTGTTGACCTTGTGCGCGCCGGTGTGGTTGAGGTCTTCGCGCTTGAACCAGATCTGCGCGCCGCCCAGCTCGCGCGACCAGCGGGCCGCGTGGTAGACGGGGCTGGGGCGCCCCACGAAGTGCTTGAGTTCGTAGTTGAAGGTTTCGACGAACTTGGGGTCGAGACGGCAGTGGTCGTAGGCCGCGCGCAGCTCATCGAGCGCGTGCATCAGCGTTTCGGCCACGAACACGCCGCCATACTGGCCGAAATGGCCCTGGGCATCCGGGAGGTCGTAAGGTTTCACCAGTTTCTCCTGGGCTGGCGGCAAACGCACCGTTCGCCGCGAAGCCCGCTTCGCAACCCGCCATTTTACCCGAGCGGACGGGTGGCCAGCCTATGCCAGCGACTGACCGAGGCGGCGCAGGAATTTCTCGCAGGCCGCCAGCTGATCCAGCGCCACGTATTCGTCGGGCTTGTGCGCCTGCTCGATGTGCCCCGGGCCGCACACCACCGTGGGCACGCCCAGGCCCTGGAACAGCCCCGCCTCGGTGCCGTAGGCCACTTTGCGGGTGGCCCGGTCGTCGGTCAGGGCCCGCGCCAGCTGCGTAATGGCCGCCTCTTCCGAGGCGTCCAGGCCCGGCGCCCTGGCGCCGGACTGGATGTCGATGCGGGCGCCCTCGAACTCGGCCCGCATGGCCGGCAGCAGGGTTTCCTGCACGTAGCGCTCGACCTGGGCCTGGATTTCGTCGGCCGGCATGCCCGGCAGGTTGCGGAACTCGTACGAGAACTCGCAGCGCTCGGGAATGGTGTTGACGGCGATGCCGCCCTGGATCAGGTTGGTGGTCAGGGTGGAATACGGCACGTCGTAGAACTCGTCGTAGGGGCCCTGCGCCTTGAATGTATCGGCCAGCTCGCGGATGCGGCAGATCAGGCGGGCCGCGTACTCGATGGCATTGCAGCCGCGCGGAGTCAGCGACGAGTGCGCCGCCTTGCCCTGCACGCAGCAGCGGAACAGGTTGATGCCCTTGTGCGCCACGACCACCTGCATGCCGGTGGGCTCGCCCACCACACAGCCGTCGGGCCGGATGCCGCGCTCGCGCAGCTCGGCCAGCATCACCGGCGCGCCGACGCAGCCGACTTCTTCGTCGTACGAGAACGCCAGGTGAATGGGCTTCTTGCGCGGCATGGCCAGGTATTCGGGCACCAGCGCCAGCGAGGCGGCGATGAAGCCTTTCATGTCGCAGGTGCCGCGGCCGTACAGCCGCCCGTCGGCCTCGGCCAGCGCGAACGGGTCGGTGGACCAGGCCTGGCCGTCGACCGGCACGACGTCGGTATGGCCCGACAGGACGATGCCGCCCTGCTCGCCGCCGTCGCTGGCCGGCAGCGTGGCGAACAGGTTGGCCTTGCTGCCATCGGCGTTGTGCGCCAGCCAGGCCTGCACGCCCTGGGCCTTGAGGCTGTCCCGCACGGTTTCGATCAGGCCCAGGTTCGAGTTGCGGCTGGTGGTATCGATGCCGACCAGCGTTTGCAGCCAGGTACGCGTATCCATGTGACGATTCTCGACAGGGTAAAACACCGAGTGTAGGACAGAACCGCCGGCCGCCGCGCCTGGCGGGCCGGGCCGGGGGCACCGCGTCAGTGGCGCACCGCGGAAGTGACGCCCGGCACCTCGGACAGCGCCGCCAGCGCCTTGCCCAGCGACTCGCCGCCGCGCACTTCGACCGTGAAGATCATGTGCGCCAGCGACTGGCGGCTTTGGGTATTGACGCCCACCACGTTCAGGCGCTGGCGGGCGAAGACTTCGGACAGGTCCCGCAGCAGGCCGGAGCGGTCGTGCGCATGCACGCTGATATCAACCGGGTAAAAAGTTTCGGAAGTTTTGCCCCAGGCCACGTCGATGACCCGTTCCGGCTCGCGCGCGGCCAGCGCCTGGTAGCTGCGGCAGCCGGTGCGGTGGATGGACACGCCGCGGCCGCGGGTGACGAAGCCGGCGATCTCGTCGGGCGGCGCCGGCCGGCAGCAGCGCGCCAGCTGGGTCAGCAGCGACCCCACCCCCACTACCAGCACCCCGCTCTTGCCGCTGCGCGCGGCGCTGTCGGCGCTGTGCGCATTGGCCAGGGCGGCCGCCTCGGGTTCGGGTTCGGGAGCCGGCTGCTGGAAAACACTGTCGATCTGGCGCAGGCTGAATTCGTCTTTGGCGGCCGCCACGTACAGATCGTCGGCCCGCGCGAAGCCCAGGCTTTGCGCCAGCTGCTCGAGATTGACGGCGGTCTTGCCCAGCCGCTGCAGTTCTTTTTCGATCAGCGCCTGGCCGGTGGTGATGCGCTGCTGCAGCTCGATGGCGTTGAACCACATGCGCACCTTGGCGCGCGCCCGCGGGCTGGCCAGGAAACCCAGCTGCGGATTGAGCCAGTCGCGCGACGGGCCGCCCGACTTGGCGGCGATGATCTCGACTGTCTGGCCGGTGGCCAGGCGGGTCTGCAGCGGCACCATCTGGCCGTCGACGCGGGCGCCGCGGCAGCGGTGTCCCAGGTCGGTATGCAGGTGGTAGGCGAAATCGACCGGCGTGGCGCCCGCCGGCAGCTCGATGACGCGGGCCTGCGGCGTCAGCACGTAGATGCGTTCGTCGCGCGGCGCGCCGGCCGGCGCAGCCGCCCCGCCCGCTTCCATGTCGGTGTTCCAGGCCAGCAGCTGGCGCATCCAGGACAGCTGGCGGTCGTACTCGCTGGAGGCGGCCACCTGCCCGCCCTTGGCGCCGGCTTCTTTGTAGCGCCAGTGCGCGGCCATGCCGTATTCGGCGAACTGGTGCATGCCGCGCGTGCGGATCTGCACCTCGAACGGCCGGCCGTCGTCGTCGGCCACCACCGTATGCAGTGAGCGATAGCCGTTGGGCTTGGGGCGCGAGATGTAGTCGTCGAACTCGTCGGGCATCGGCGTCCACATGTCGTGCACCATGCCCAGCGCGGTGTAGCAATCGCGCACGTCGTCGACGATGACGCGCAGTGCGCGCAGGTCGTACAGCTGCGAGAACTCGAGCCCCTTCAGGCGCATTTTGTTCCAGATGCTGTAGATGTGCTTGGGCCGGCCGCTGACCTCGGCGTGGATTCCGGCCCTGGCCAGCGCCGCCTGCACGCGCTCGATGGCGCCGGCAATGAAGGCTTCGCGCTCGACCCGCTTTTCTTCGAGCAGGCGCGCAATCTGCTTGTAGCGGTCGGGTTCCAGGAAGCGGAAGGCCAGGTCTTCCATTTCCCACTTGATTTGCCAGATGCCCAGCCGGTTGGCCAGCGGCGCGTACAGGTCCAGCGTTTCCTGGGCGAAGGCCGGCGTGCACGGGGTCTTGGATTCGGCGTGCCAGCGCAGCGTCTGCAGGCGCGACGCCAGGCGCATCAGCACGATGCGCAGGTCGGCCGCCATGGCCAGCAGCATCTTGCGCTGCATTTCTTTCTGGTCGCCGCTGTCGGCTTCGCTGTCGCTGGCGTGGCGCGCCACCATGCCCAGCCGCAGCAGCGCGCGCGCGCCCTGCACCAGGCGGGCGACCTCGGCGCCGAACTCGGCGGCGATCGGGTCATTGCGCAGCGGCGGGGCGGGCTGGGACAGGTCGGTGGGCAGCACCGCCAGCAAGGCGGCGATGCGGACCGCGACGTCGGTTTGCAGGCCCGCCAGGATGCGTACGGCGCCGGCGGCATGGCGCGCCAGGGACTCGCCGGTGGCCGTGTGCTGGCCGGCGAACCGGGGCATGGCCCAGGCCACCGCCCGCTCGATGCGCGCCAGCGCGTCGGGTTCGAGGCCGGCCCCGGCAGTCTGGCGCCAGGCGTCGTCGAACGGCGAAGACGCATCGGTATCGGGGATCACAGACATCGCGAACGAAACGGGCCGGCAAGTAAGCAGAATTTTCCTACACTCTACACTAAGCGCAAGCGCCGCGACGCCCGCGCGGCGGGCATGATCAAGGAACACAGAGTTATGTTGCGATGGCTGAGAGGCCGGGGGGCAGCCGCCTCGGCGGTGGCCCAGGTGCAGGCCCGCATCGAGCCCGAGGTGTGGGCCCGGGTGCTGCGGGCGCACCCCTTCCTGGCGGTGCTGGACGCGGCCGAAAGCAGCCAGCTGCAGGCACGCGCAGCCTGGCTGCTGGCCAGCAAGAACCTCAACGGCGCGCGCGGCCTGGCGCCCGATGACTTCATGCGCCTGTCGATCGCCGCCCAGGCGGCGCTGCCCATCCTGAACCTGCCGCCCACCCTGTACGAAGGCTGGGACGAGATCATCGTGTACCCCGAAGGCTTCTCGATCCCGCGCGTGCAGCAGGACGAGGCGGGCGTGGTGCACGAATACGACGAGGCCGCCGCGGGCGAAGCCTGGGACGGCGGCCCGGTGATCCTGTCGTGGGCCGACGCGCTGCCCAGCGGCACCGCCTTCAATGTCGTCATCCACGAATTTGCCCATAAACTGGATCTTTCCTCGGGCCATGCCGACGGCATGCCCGACCTGGGCGCCCACCCTGGCCTGGCGCCGCGCACCTGGCGGCGCGTGCTGGACGACAGCCTGGACCGCTTCATCGCCGCGCTCGACGCGATCGAGGCGGCGATTCCGCCCGATATGGATCCCGAAAGCGAGGCCGCCGACGCCTGGTATGGCCAATTGCCGCTGGACCCCTATGCGGCGTCCGACGAAGCGGAGTTCTTCGCCGTCAGTTCGGAGCACTTTTTTGTCGATCCGGCGCCGCTGGCCCAGGCGCTGCCCGAATGGTATGGGCTGCTGCAGGCTTATTACCGGCAGGATCCCCTGGCGCGCCTGGCACGGCCGGCCGGACAGAGGCCGGCATGAAGCGCCTGCTGATCGTGTGGCATTCGCGTACCGGCGCGGCCCGGCAGATGGCGCGCGCGCTGGTGCGCGGGGCGCGCCAGGCGGGCATTGCGCTGGAACTGGCCGACCGATTGCATGTAACCTTGCGCCGCGCCCGGCTGGTCGAGCCCGCCGACCTGCTGGCCGCCGACGGCTACCTGTTCTGCGCGCCCGAGAACCTGGCCGGCCTGAGCGGCGAGATGAAAGAATGCTTCGACCGCTGCTACTACGGGGCCCTGGACCGGATCGAGGGCCGGCCCTATGCGCTGGCGATCAGCGCCGGCACCGATGGGGCCGGCGCGGCCCGCCAGGCTGAACGCATCTGCACCGGCTGGCGGCTGCGCGCCGCGGCTCCCGCCCTGATCGAACGCAACGGCGCCCAGACGCCGCAAGCCATCCTGGCGCCCAAGACCGTGCCGGCCGCCGCGCTGCGGCGCTGCGAAGAACTGGGCGGGCTGCTGGCGGCCACCCTGCTGGCCGGCGAAGAATGACGCTATAGCCTGCCGGTAAGCAGCATCACGATCAGGATGATCACCACCAGGCCCAGCAGGCCGCTTGGGTAGTACCCCCAGCCGCGGCTGTACGGCCAGCTTGGAAAGGCCCCGATCAGCAGCAGGATCAGGATGATCAGCAGGATAGTACCCATGGCGCGCTCCTTGTGATTGTCGGGGCGGCCACCCAAGCCGCCGCCCGGCCTTCCGCAAGCGGCGTGCCTGGCGGGGGCCCTTGCATCAGCCGGCGGCGGCCGTCACCACGATCTCGACCTTGAAATCCGGGTTGGCCAGGCGCGCTTCCACGGTGGCGCGCGGCGGCGCATTGCCGGGAGCCACCCAGGCGTCCCAGGCCTGGTTCATGGCGTCGAACTCTTTCATGTTGGCCACGAAGATCTGGGCCATCAGGATCTTGCTCTTGTCGCTGCCGGCCTCGGCCAGCAGGCGGTCGATGGTGGCCAGGACCTGGCGGGTCTGGC
This sequence comes from Bordetella petrii, assembly GCF_017356245.1. Lineage (NCBI taxonomy): Bacteria > Pseudomonadati > Pseudomonadota > Betaproteobacteria > Burkholderiales > Alcaligenaceae > Bordetella > Bordetella petrii. The sequence goes on along the minus strand of NZ_JAFMZZ010000001.1, from coordinate 1,737,341 downwards.
CGGCCATGTCCAGCGAGGCGTCGTCGGGCACCTGCCCGGCCAGATAGGCCACGCCGTTGTATACGGCCATGTCCGACAGCCGTTTTTCCACATTGACGCGCTTGATGCTGCTCATCAGAAATCCCCTGAGAGAATGGTTGGCAAAGAAAGAAACGGGCCGGCCGCGTCAGGCCGGCGGCAACTGGAACACCTGGCGCAGGTAGGCCAGGTAGGCGGGATCGTCGCACATGGTCTTCTCGGGCGCATCCGACACCTTGGCCACGGGCTGGCCATTGCAGCGGACCATCTTCATCACGATCTGCAGCGGCTCGTGGCCCAGGTCGTTGGTAAGGTTGGTGCCGATGCCGAACGACACCTTGCAGCGGCCGGCAAACTGCCTGGCCAGTTCGATGGCGCGCGGGAAAGTGAGTGAATCCGAGAACACCAGGGTCTTGGCGCGCGGGTCGACGCGGTTGCTGCGATAGTGATCCAGCAGCCGTTCGCCCCACACGAACGGGTCGCCCGAATCATGGCGCGCGCCGTCGAACAGCTTGCAGAAATACATATCGAAATCGCGCAGGAAGGCGTCCATGCCGTACACATCGGACAGCGCGATGCCCAGGTCGCCGCGGTATTCCTTGGCCCAGACTTCCAGCGCGAACACCTGCGAGTCGCGCAGCCGCGGCCCCAGCGCCTGGCAGGCCTGCAGGTATTCGTGGCCCATCGTGCCCAGCGGCAGCACGTTATGCCGCATCGCCAGCAGCACGTTGCTGGTGCCGGCGAAATGCACGCCCATCTGGGCCTTCATGGTCGACACGATTTCTTCGTGCCACAGCTTCGAGAAACGCCGCCGCGTGCCGTATTCGGCCACGCGGAACTCGGCCAGCGCGGGGTCGTCGAGCACCAGGTGCATCTTCGACTGCAGGCGCTGGCGGCCTTCTTCCCAGTCGGGATGGCGGCGCGTATTGCGGAAATAGACCTCGTTGACAATGGCCAGCACCGGGATCTCGAACAGAATCGTGTGCAGCCAGGGGCCGGTCACCGTAATGGCGATCTCGCCGGCCTGCTCGCCCTCGCCGATGGAAATGCAGCGCTCGGGCAAATGGAACAGCCCCAGGAAATCGACGAAATCACTTTTGATAAAACGCAAACTGCCCAGGTACTGCAGTTCTTCTTCGGTGAAACGCAACTGGCACAATGCGTGCACTTCGGCACGGATCTCATCCAGATAGGGCCGCAGGTTCACCCCCGGGGTGCGGCACTTGTAGCGATATTCGACCTGCGCAGCGGGAAAGTGATGCAGCACCACCTGCATCATGCTGAACTTGTACAGGTCGGTGTCGAGCAGCGAAGTAATTATCATGATGGCGCGGTTCGGGCGCGGTTCGTTTCGTCACACCATAGCATAAGCAACCCGCCGTCCCGGCCCGGCCACAGCACTACCCCGGCCAGGGTTATGGTCGCCCCGCACCGCCGCATTGGGTAAAATCCTGCAAAGGTTAAAAAAGCTGTTGCTTGTCTGCGGAGTTCCTGAATGACCCACGTCGTTACCGAAAACTGTATCAAATGCAAGTACACCGATTGCGTCGACGTGTGCCCCGTGGACTGTTTCCGTGAAGGTCCGAACTTCCTGGTCATCGATCCCGACGAATGCATCGATTGCGCGGTCTGCATCCCCGAATGCCCGGCCAACGCCATTTACGCCGAAGAAGACGTGCCCCAGGACCAGGTCCAGTTCATCGCCCTGAACGCCGAACTGACCCCCGAATTCGCCCCCATCAGCCGCGCCAAGAAGCCGCTGCCCGACGCCGACGAATGGAACGGCGTGCAAGACAAGCTGCAACACCTGGAAAAATAGGCCGGCCCTGGCGCGCCGCCTGCCGCCGCGCCCGCCCTGCTTAACTGATGACCGATTCCAAGTACACGCGCCAGACCGTCACCCAAGTCCACACCTGGGTCCCGGGCAAGCTGTTCTCGGTGCGCACCACCCGCGACCCGGCGTTCCAGTTCCAGGCCGGGCAATTCGCCCGCGTGGGGCTGCCGGCCGCCGACGCCCCCGATGCGCCGCCCACCGTATGGCGCGCCTATTCCATGGTGTCGGCGCCGCACGAAGACGGGCTGGAGTTCTATTCCATCGTCGTGCCCGAGGGGCTGTTCAGCCCGCGGCTGGCCCTGCTGCAGCCGGGCGACGCCCTCTACATCGAGAAAAACCCCTTCGGCTTCCTGACCATCGACCGCTTCGCGCCCGGCGGCGACCTGTGGCTGCTGGCCACCGGCACGGGGCTGTCGGCCTACCTGTCCATCCTGCGCGACCCGGCCACCTGGCAGACCTTCCGGCGCATCATCCTGGTGCACGGCGTGCGCACGGCCAGCGAGCTGGCCTACCGCGACGAAATCCAGCAGTGGCGCCACCAGCCGGCCTACGCCCGGCACTTCCAGCAAGACCCGCGCAAGCTGGTGTACCTGCCCATTGCCACCCGGGAAGCTCTGCCCGGCGCGCCCCAGGAACGGCTTACCACGCTCATCGCCGACGGCCGCCTCGAGCAGCTGGCCGGCGCGGCCCTCGACCCGCAGCAGTCCAAGATCATGCTGTGCGGCAATCCGGCCATGCTTTCCGACGCCCGCAAACTGCTTTCGGGGCGGGGCTTCGCCCCTGGCCGGCGCGGCATCCCGGGCAATCTGGCCGTCGAAAACTACTGGTAAACCCGGCCAGGCGCCCCCGGCTGGTCGCTTTTTCACAACAAAAGCGGCCCGATTGGTACCGTGCGGCTAGACGAATTGGATATATCCTTACACGCGTTGGTAATAAATCCGCTCCCGCCCAGCCGAGGACCCTCGTCGACATGCTGTATCACTTGCACGAACTGCAACGGGCCTTCCTGACGCCCTTTGCCGCATTCACCGACGCCAGTTCGCAGTTGTTCTCCAGTCCGTTCAGCCCGCTGGCCTACACGCCCCTTTCGCGGCAGTTGGCGGCCAGCTGTGAACTCATGCACCGGCTGGGCAAGGAATACCAGAAACCCGCCTGGAACCTGCCGGCCACCCGCGTCGACGGCCGCGAACTGCGCGTGACCGAGTCGGTTGCGCTCGAAAAACCCTTCTGTCGCCTGCTGCATTTCCAGCGCGCCGCCCGCCGCGCCGACCCGCGCGTGCTGCTGGTGGCGCCGCTGTCGGGCCACCATGCCACGCTGCTGCGCGATACCGTGCGCGCCCTGCTGCCCGCCCATGACGTGTACGTCACCGACTGGCTCGATGCGCGCATGGTGCCGCTGTCGCAGGGGCCGTTCCACCTGGACGACTATGTGCGCTACATCCAGGAATTCATCCGCCACCTGGGGCCCGACGTCCATGTGATATCGGTGTGCCAGCCCACCGTGCCGGTGCTGGCCGCCATCGCCCTGATGGCCTCCGCCAACGATCCGCTGCAGCCGCGCAGCATGGTGATGATGGGCGGCCCCATCGACCCGCGCCAGTCGCCCACCCAGGTCAACCGGCTGGCCACCACCAAGCCTTATTCCTGGTTCGAAAGCCAGCTGATCGACACCGTGCCGGCGCGCTACCCCGGCGCCGGCCGCCGCGTCTACCCCGGTTTCCTGCAGCATGCCGGTTTCGTCGCCATGAACCCCGACCGCCACCTGAAATCGCACTACGACTTCTACCTGGACCTGCTGCGCGGCGACGACAGCGACGCGGCCGCGCACCGGCGCTTCTACGACGAATACAACGCAGTGCTGGACATGCCCGCCGAGTTCTACCTGGACACGATCCGGGTGGTGTTCCAGGAATTCCGGCTGCCCAACGGCACCTGGCAGGTCGACGGCCAGGCCGTGCGACCGGCCGATATCAAGAAAGTGGCCCTGCTCAGCATCGAGGGCGAGCTCGACGATATCTCCGGGCAGGGGCAAACCCGCGCGGCCATCGACCTGTGCCGCGGCATACCGGCCGCCCGCAAGCGCCACTACACCGCGCCCGGCTGCGGCCACTACGGGATTTTCTCGGGCCGCCGCTGGCGCGAAATGATCTGTCCTAAAATCGCGGAATTCATCCGCCAGGCATAGTACCGGCGTACGCGGGCCGCCCCGGCCCGTTTCTGCTTCACCCGCCATGCCCTGTCTTTCCCTTGCCGACCGTATCGACGCCCTGCTGCCGCAAACGCAGTGCACCAAATGCGGCTACGACGGCTGCCGGCCATACGCCCAGGCCATTGCCGACGGCGCCGCCGCCATCAACCGCTGCCCGCCCGGCGGCGATGACGGCGTCGCCGCGCTGGCGGCGTTGCTCGACACCGCGGTGCTGCCGCTGGATCTGTCGCGCGGCGCGCCCGGCCCGCTGACCGTGGCGCGCATCGACGAAGCCCACTGCATCGGCTGTACGCTGTGCATCCGCGCCTGCCCGGTGGATGCCATCGTGGGCGCCAACAAGCGCATGCACACCGTGCTGGCCGACTGGTGCACCGGCTGCGACCTGTGCGTGGCCCCCTGCCCGGTCGACTGCATCGACATGGTGCCGGCCGGCCGGGCCTGGACCCCCGCCGATGCGCAGGCCGGCCGCCAGCGCCACCAAGCCCGCCAGGTCCGCCTGGCGCGCGAAACAGCCGACAACGCGCGCCTGATGGCCGCCCCGGCCGAACTCGCCGCCGCGCCGCGCCCGGCCGCCTCCCCCCCGGACGGCGACGCCCGCAAGCGCGCCGCCATCGAATCCGCCCTGGCCCGCGCCCGGGCCCGACGCACCGCCACGCCGACATGAACGCAGCCAAGCGCCAGGCCATCTTCGCCCGCCTGCAAGCCGCCAACCCCCATCCGACCACCGAACTCGAATACGACACGCCCTTTCAACTGCTGATCGCGGTGCTGCTGTCGGCGCAGGCCACCGACAAATCGGTGAACCTGGCCACGCGCAAATTCTTCCCGCGCTATGGCACCCCCCAGGCCATGCTGGCGCTGGGCGAAGACGGCCTGGCCGAGTACATCAAGACCATCGGCCTGTACCGCACCAAGGCCAAGAACGCCATTGCCACCTGCCGGCTGCTGATCGAACGCCATGGCGGCGCCGTGCCGCAAACGCGCGAAGCGCTGGAAGCCTTGCCCGGGGTAGGCCGCAAGACGGCCAACGTGGTGCTGAACACGGCCTTCGGCCAGCCCACCATGGCGGTGGACACGCACATTTTCCGCGTGTCGAACCGCACCGGCATCGCGCCGGGCAAGAATGTGCTGGAAGTCGAACACAAACTGGAAAAATTCGTACCGGCTGAATACATGCAGGATGCCCACCACTGGCTGATCCTGCATGGCCGCTACGTCTGTGTGGCGCGCAAGCCGAAATGCCCGCAATGCGGCATCGCGGACCTCTGCGAATTCAAGCAAAAGACCCTGCCGCAATAGGGGTTCATCCCGCGCATTGTCGGCTGCCCGACAATCGGCCATGCGGCAGCGCAATACCTATGAAAAACCCTCATGGCATTTTGAGGGATAGGTCCGCATACTCGCCGGCAACTCTTAAAAAATACATTGCTGGTGCCGCGGATATGGATGACATTATCCTGGAGACAAAAGGCCTTACAAAAGAATTCCTCGGCTTCGTTGCCGTCAACGGAGTCGATCTGCGCGTCAAGCGCGGCCAGATCCATGCCCTTATCGGCCCCAATGGCGCAGGCAAGACCACCTGTTTCAATCTGCTGACCAAATTCCTGGCGCCCACTTCGGGCCAGATCCTGTTCAACGGCCATGACATCACCGGCGAGCGCCCGGCCCAGATCGCGCGGCGCGGCATCATCCGCTCGTTCCAGATCTCGGCCGTGTTCCCGCACCTGAGCGTGCTGGAAAACGTGCGCATCGGCCTGCAGCGCAAGACCGGCCTGTCGTTTCATTTCTGGCGCAGCGAAAAGCAGCTGTCCACGCTCGACGCCAAGGCGCGCGAGCTGCTCGAACAGGTCGACCTGGGCGCCTTCGCCGACGAAACCACCATCAACCTGCCCTACGGGCGCAAGCGCGCGCTGGAAATCGCCACCACGCTGGCCATGGAACCCGAACTGATGCTGCTCGACGAGCCCACCCAGGGCATGGGCCACGAAGACGTAGACCGCGTCACCCAGCTGATCAAGCAGGTCAGCCAGGGCCGCACCATCCTGATGGTTGAACACAATATGAACGTCGTGTCGTCCATCGCCGACACCATCACCGTGCTGGCGCGCGGCGCCGTGCTGGCCGAAGGGCCTTATGCGGAAGTGTCGCGACATCCTGCCGTGATGCAGGCCTACATGGGCACCACCGAGGGGGAACTGCAAGGAGCGCACGCATGAGTACCCCGGCACTGGAAATCTCCGGCCTGCAGGCCTGGTACGGCGAATCGCACATCCTGCACGGCGTCGACCTGCGGGTGGCGCAGGGCGAAGTGGTAACGCTGCTGGGGCGCAACGGCGCCGGCCGCACCACCACGCTGCGCGCCATATTGGGCTTGACCGGCTCCCGCAAGGGCTCGGTGCGCATCCACGGCACCGAAGCCATCGACCTGCCCACCTACAAGATTGCCCACCTGGGCGTGGGCTACTGTCCCGAAGAGCGCGGCATCTTCGCCAGCCTGTCGTGCGAAGAGAACCTGCTCTTGCCGCCCGCGGTGGGCGGCGCCCTGGGCGGCGGCATGTCGCTGACCGAAATCTACGACATGTTCCCCAACCTGCACGAACGCCGCAATTCGCCGGGCACGCGCCTGTCGGGCGGCGAGCAGCAGATGCTGGCGGTGGCGCGCATCCTGCGCACCGGCGCCAACCTGCTGCTGCTCGACGAAATATCGGAAGGCCTGGCGCCGGTCATCGTGCAGGCGCTGGCGCGCATGATCACGGCGCTGAAACAACGCGGCTACACCATTGTGATGGTCGAACAGAACTTCCGCTTCGCCGCGCCGCTGTCCGACCGTTTCTACGTCATGGAACACGGCCAGATCGTCGAGCACTTCGAGGCCAGTGAACTTCAACAGAAACAGGATACGCTCAACGAATTGCTGGGCGTATAGGAATCCTGTCATTCGCCGCGCAGGCGGCATCCCCACAGAGAAGCAAAGGAGTCATCCCATGAAGCTGCATCACATCACTGCCGCGCTGGCCCTGGCCGGCCTGGGATTTGCCGGGCTACCCGCCCAGGCGCAAGGCATCTCCGGCGACGTCATCCGCATCGGTTTCATTACAGACATGTCCGGCGTCTATTCCGACATCGACGGGCCGGCTGGCGTGGAGGCGATCCGCATGGCCATTGCCGACGCGGGCGGCGCCGTCAACGGCAAGAAGATCGAGCTGGTCACCGCCGACCACCAGAACAAGGCCGACATTGCTTCCAGCCGCGCGCGCGAATGGTTCGACCAGGAAGGCCTGGACGTGCTGATCGGCGGCACCAATTCCGCCACCAACCTGGCCATGGCCGCCGTCGCGGCCGAAAAGAAAAAGCCGTTCATCTCGATCGGCGCGGGCAGCTCTGACCTGACCAACGCGCAATGCACCCCCTACACCATCCACTACGCCTATGACACCGTCGCGCTGGCGCGCGGCACCGGTTCGGCGGTAGTGAAAAACGGCGGCAAGACCTGGTTCTTCCTGACCGCCGACTACGCTTTCGGCCATGCGCTCGAACGCGATACCACCGCCGTGATCAAGGCGGCCGGCGGCGAGGTCAAGGGCGCCGTGCGCGCGCCGCTGGCCACCGCCGACTTCTCGTCGTTCCTGCTGCAGGCGCAGGCCTCGGGCGCGCAGATCCTGGGTCTGGCCAATGCCGGCGGCGACACCATCAACTCCATCAAGGCCGCCAACGAGTTCGGCGTCACGCAGACCATGAAGATGGCCGGCCTGCTGATCTTCATCAACGACATCCACTCGCTGGGTCTCAAGACCACTCAGGGCATGTACCTGACCGACAGCTGGTACTGGGATCAATCCGACGCGGCGCGCGCCTGGACCAAGAAATTCGAAGCCAAGGTCAACCGCAAGCCGTCCAGCCTGCAGGCCGCGGATTATTCCTCGGTGTCGTTCTACCTGAACGGCGTCAAGGCCACCGGCACCGACGATGCCGACACCCTGATGAAATGGATGAAGTCGAACAAGATCAACGACTTCTACGCCAAAGACGGCTACGTGCGCAAAGACGGCCGCATGATCCACGAGATGTACCTGATGCAGGTGAAGACCCCCGAAGAATCCAAGGGCCCCTGGGACTACTACAAGGTGGTTGCCAACCTGCCCGGCGACGAGGTCTACACCAAGCCGTCCGAGTCGGCCTGCAAGCTCTTCAAACAGTAATCCGCTGAAGTTGTCCCGCGCGCCCGTGCCCACCCGGCCGGGCCGCGCCGCGAACAAGCACGCCTCTATCCGAACGCGCAGGATTTTCCCGACATGATCGACCTCTTCGGCATCCCCCTACAGGCCTTGCTCGGACAGCTGCTGCTGGGCCTGGTCAACGGGTCCTTCTACGCCATGCTGTCGCTGGGTTTGGCGGTCATTTTCGGACTGCTGAACGTCATCAATTTCGCGCACGGCTCGCTCTACATGCTGGGCGCCTTCGTCGCCTGGATGGGGCTGTCGTATCTGGGCCTGAACTACTGGATCATGCTGATCCTCGCCCCCCTGGTGGTGGGCCTGTTCGGCATCGTGATCGAAAAACTGCTGCTCAAGCACCTGTACAAGCTCGACCACCTGTACGGCCTGCTGCTCACTTTCGGCCTGACGCTGCTGATCGAAGGCCTGTTCCGCAGTTTCTATGGCGTGTCGGGCCAGCCCTACCCCACGCCCGACCTGCTGCGCGGCGCCACCAACCTGGGCTTCATGATCCTGCCCAATTACCGCGGCTGGATCGTCGTGGCCTCGATCACCGTGTGCCTGACCACCTGGTTCGTCATCGAACGCACGCGCCTGGGCGCCCTGCTGCGCGCCGGCACCGAGAATCCCAAGCTGGTCGAGGCATTCGGCGTGAATGTCCCGCGCATGGTGACCCTGACCTACGGCTTCGGCGTGGCGCTGGCCGGCTTTGCCGGCGTGCTGGCCGCGCCGGTGCTGCAGATTTCGCCCCTGATGGGCTCCAACCTGATCATCGTGGTGTTTGCCGTGGTGGTGATCGGCGGCATGGGATCCATCCTGGGCGCCATCCTCACCGGCCTGGGGCTGGGTGTGATCGAAGGCCTGACCAAGGTCTTCTGGCCCGAAGCCTCCAGCACCGTCGTATTCATCATCATGGCCATCGTCCTGTTGCTCCGCCCCGCCGGGCTGTTCGGAAAAGAGAAATGAATCGCCAACTGCTGAGCTACGCGGCGGCGGCCATCGTCGTGGCCATCCTGCCGTTCGTGGGCGTGTATCCCATTTTTGCCATGAAGGTGATGTGCTATGCACTGTTCGCCTGCGCCTTCAACCTGCTGCTGGGCTACACCGGCCTGCTGTCGTTCGGCCACGCGGCATTCCTGGGCAGCGCGGCATACGCAGCCGGGCACGCGCTGAAAGTGTGGGGCTTTCCCACCGAACTGGGCCTGCTGTTCGGCACCGCCGTGGCGGCGCTGCTGGGGCTGGTGATGGGGCTGCTGGCCATCCGCCGCAGCGGCATCTATTTCGCCATGATCACGCTCGCGCTGGCCCAGATGGTGTTCTTCTTCTTCCTGCAGGCGCACTTCACCGGCGGCGAAGACGGCCTGCAGCGCGTGCCGCGCGGCACGCTGCTGGGCTTCATCGACCTGCGCAACGACCTGAACCTGTACTACCTGGTAATGGCGATCTTCGCGTTCGGCTACTTCGTGATCTGGCGCACCGTGCACTCGCCGTTCGGCCAGGTGCTCAAGGCGCTGCGCGAAAACGAGCCGCGCACCCTGTCGCTGGGCTACGACGTCGACCGCTTCAAGCTGCTGGCCTTCGTGCTGTCGGCCGCGATCGCGGGCCTAGCCGGCGCCACCAAGACCCTGGTGTTCGTGTCGGCCACCTTGTCCGACGCCACGTGGCAGATGTCGGGCCTGGTGATCCTGATGACCCTGATCGGCGGCCTGGGCACGCTGGTGGGCCCCATTCTCGGCGCCTTCATCGTGGTGCTGCTGGAAAACAAGGTGGGCGACTTCGGCCGCTTCATGGCCGACCTCACCGGCAGCAGCTGGTTCCTGCGGCTGGGCGAATCGGTCACCATCGTGATCGGCCTGATCTTCATCATCTGCGTGCTGGCCTTCCGCCGCGGCATCGTGGGCGAATGGCAGGCGTTCATGGAACGGCGCCGCGCGCGCGCCTGAACGCCGCGCCCTGGCCGGGCCGCGCTCCGCGCCTCGTACAATGGGCCGATCGCCCCCAGGGCGCCACCATGCGAGCAAGGAGACCTTCATGCACATGACGCGAGCCCCCCGCCTGTTGCTGGGCGCGCTGGCCGCCGCCACGGCCCTGCTCTGGACAGCGCCCGCCGCGGCCGCGGCCCAATGCGAAATCGACCAGCCGGTGCGCTTCAGCGGCCTGAACTGGGAATCCAACCTGGTGCTGGCCGGCATCGAGCGCTTTATCGTCGAGCACGGCTACGGCTGCGCCACCTCGGTGGAAATCGGCGAGACCCTGGCCATGCTGGCCGCCCTGCAGCGCCGCGATGTCGACGTCACGCCCGAAGTCTGGCCCGGCCAGATCGAAGTGGCCTGGGACAAGGCCTTGAAGTCGGGCAAGGTGCTGGCGGCGGGCCACGTATACGACGCCGGCGAAGGCTGGTATATCCCCCGCTACACGGCCGAACGCCATCCCGACCTGAAAAGCGCGGCGGACCTGGCCCGCTACACCAAAGTGTTCGCCGACCCCGAAGACCCGGCCCGCGGCCGCATCTACGGCTGCCCCGCGGGCTGGGCCTGCGGCACCCTGAACACCAACCTGCTCAAGGCGCTGAAGCTCGACGGCCAGTACACGATGTTCGCCCCTGGCTCGGGCGCCGCGCAGAAGGCCGCCATCGTATCGGCCTACAAGCGCAAGCGCGACATCGTGTTCTATTACTGGACGCCCACCGCGCTGGTGGGCGCGCTGGACCTGGTCAAGCTGCAATTGCCGCCCTTCGACCAGGCCGCCTATACCTGCATGACCGATCCGAAGTGCGAAAACCCGGTGCCCACCGAATTCAAGGCCAACAAGGTGGTCACGGGCCTGAACGCCGAATTCGCCCGCCAGGCGCCCCGGCTGAAGGCATTCTTCGACAAGCTCAGCGTGCCGGCCCCGGCCATCGACGACACGCTGGGCTGGCTTGAGAACCAGGGCGCGGAGCCCGAGGACGCCGCGCAGTACTTCCTGCGCAAGTACCCCGACGTCTGGCGCAAGTGGGTGCCCGCCGAAGTCGCCGACCGGGTGCAGGCCGGCCTGTAGCCGGCCCGCGGGTGTATGCTGCGCAGGCAATGCGCCCGCCGGCGCGCCCCGATTCAAGGAATGACCACATGGATGCGCTCTACTGGCACGACGGCCAATGGACTACTGAAAACCCCAAACTGCTGGGCCCCGCCGACCACGCCTTCTGGATGGCCAGCATGGTGTTCGACGGCGCGCGCGCCTTCGGCGGCCTGACGCCCGACCTCGACCTGCACTGCCAGCGCGTGGTGCGCTCGGCCGAGAAGATGCTGATGAAGCCCCAATTGGGCTGGCAGCAGATCCGCGACCTGTGCCTGCAGGCCGTGGAGCGCTTCCCGGCCGGCGAGGCGCTGTATCTCAAGCCCATGTTCTTCTGCGCCGACGGCTTCCTGCTGCCCGAAGCCGACAAGACGCAGTTCGTGCTGCATGTCTTCAAGGTGCCCATGCCGGGCGAACAGGGCTTTTCGGCCTGCTTTTCCAGCTTCGCGCGCGCCTGGTCGAACATGGCGCCCACCGACGCCAAGGCATCGTGCCTGTACCCCAACGGCCAGCGCGCCATCCGCGAAGCCATGGCCAAGGGCTACGACAATGCCATCATGCTGGACGGCGACGGCCACGTGGCCGAATTCGCCACCGCCAACCTGTGGATCGCCAAGGACGGCGTGGTGGCCACGCCCGCCGACAACGGCACCTTCCTGAACGGCATCACGCGCCAGCGCGTGCTGGCCCTACTGCGCGCCGACGGCGTCGACGTGCAGGAACGCGCGCTGACGCGCGCCGATATCGAACAGGCCGACGAAGTGTTTTCCACCGGCAACTACGGCAAGGTGGTGCACGTCAACCGGGTCGAAGACCGCGGCCTGCCCTATGGGCCGCTGGCGCGCCGCGCGCACGGGCTGTACATGGAGTATGCGCGCGGCGGCAAATAGTCAGGACCGGGCCGTGCCGTCCTGAACCGGCGGCTGGTGCAAGACGGCGATGTCAGGGTCATTCTGGTAGCGGCCGTAACGCGCCAATACCTGCGGATCGTGTCCCGGCACCACGTGTGCGGCGCTACTGGCGGCCTGCCGCACACGCACGTGGCCAGCCAGCATGTCTGCCACGTTGAACACAATGGGAAATGGCCGGCCGCTATCCATGTTTTCATAGTAGTGGCTGGCATCGGACGCCAGCACCACCCAGCCGCGCCCGGTGTGCACCCGCACGGCTTGCAGTCCCTTGGTATGCCCGCCGATCTTCAGCAGTTCGATGCCGGGATACAGCACGGCGTCGCCATCGTGAAACACCACGCGATCGTCATAGACGCGGCGCACCAGGGTAACCACGTCCTCGACTTCGTAGGCATGGCGCAAGGCGCCATGGCACATGCAGCGCCCGGTGGCGTAGTCCATTTCATCATCCTGCACATGCAGCCGGGCGTGTGGCACCTTTGCCAGGTTGCCAGCGTGATCGTAGTGCAGATGAGTCAGCACGACATCGCTGATCAGTTCCGGCTTCACGCCCAGCCTTGCCAGCCCGTCCAGTGGGCAGCGCAGCATCTCACGCTGGCGACGCGCGGCGGTCTCGGCGGAAAACCCGGTGTCGACCAGGACGCACCGGCCGGCGCCTCGCACCAGCCAGACGAAGAAATCCATCGGCATGGGGCCGTCGTGCGGATCTCCCCCCAGGAAGTTGGCGACGCGCGACCGGTCCATGCGCGCATAGCGGATGGCGTAGACTTCGTATTCCGGCATGATCAAGGGAGTTCTCCTGTCTGGCTTGCCCGGCGGCGCTGGTCAGTCGGCTTTCGCGCCAGATGCCTTCACGACCTCGCCCCATTTTTCGTATTCGTCATTCAAGAATTTCTGGAACGCGGCCGGCGAATCGCTTACCGACACCTGCACGGCCGATTGCGCCAGGGTTTGCCTGACTTCCGGCTGCTTCATCACGGCCAGCAACGCGGCGTGCAACTTGTCGATGACCGGCCCTGGCGTCCTGGCCGGCGCCAGCAGGCCTATCCAGTTGACGGCCACGAAGCGCGGCAGGCCCTGTTCACCCGAAGTGGGCAGGTCTGGCAAGAACTCCGACCTGGCGTCATTGGCCAGCGCAATGCCCTGCAATCGTCCGCCCAGGATATGGTTGTAGACGGCCGGCAAATCCACGACGACGCCGTCGACATGCCCTGCCAGAGTATCGGCAACCGCGGGCGCGGCGCCCTTGTAGGGCACATGGATGATCTTCGTATCCGGCGCGGCGCTCTTGAAGAGTTCGATCGCCAGATGCGGCAACCCTCCGCTGCCCGACGAAGCCAGCGTGATTTCCCGGGTCTTGGCCAGCGCGATCAGTTCGGCCAGATTCTTGGCGGGAAACTTGGGGTGTACCGCCAGCGCTTCGGGAGTGATGCCAACCAGGCTGATTGCAGCGAAGTCTTTCTTGGCATCGTACGCCATGTGGGCTTGAGTATGGGGCGAGACGACTACGGGGCTGGCGCTGGCCACCATCAGGGTGTAGCCGTCGGGATCGGCCTTGGCCACGTGGGCCGTGCCGATCATGCCTGCTGCGCCCACACGGTTTTCAACCACTACGGGCACACCCAGTATTCGCCCCAGCGGCTGCGAAATCGCACGCGCGACGATATCGTTCGACCCGCCAGCGGAAAAACCCACCACCAGCGTGATTGGCCTGTCGGGAAAATGATCCGGCTGTGCGCCCGCGGAAGCCATTGGCGCCAACGACACGGCGCCGGCCAGCGCCGCCGCGCGCCAGGAACGGATACGAAACCAATTCATGACTGTCTCCTGAGAATATGTAGTTGTGAGGTGTTCAATGTGCCTGCTGGGCGATCTCGGCCGCATCAGCGGCCTGTTCGATCGCCACGCAAGCCTGCAGCCATCGTGCCGAGGCCGCCTCGCCCAGCACCGGCGTGACCAATTCGCTGAATTTGCCGGCCAATTGCGCGTCGGTCATCGGATTGGTGACACTGCCGATGGCGTTCCGCGTGAACCGTTCGCGGGCCTTTCCATTGCGCAGCCGGACCACCACCATGGCCTGGTTATCGGCCAGGTCTGGGTCTGCCTCGGCATGCATGTTCGATTGCAGGCCGCGAACCTGGCTGTCCATGACGCAATCGATTTCGCCTTGGGCGACGCCCGCGGCGCCGCGCGCCAATACCACAGCGGCCCAATGGAACAGGCTTACCTGCGCATCGAGCACGGTGTCGGGCAACTTCCGCCATGTCAGGTTGAGCGCGTCCGGGTGCACGCGCAGCTCGACGCCAATAATGTCTTCGGGCCGCACTCCATCTTCGCGATACAACGCCAGGCAGGCATCGATGGTTGGATGGATCACAATGCCGCACGGATAGGGTTTGTACGTGTTGTTCAGGAACTCATAGCGCCGACCGAGCCCATCCCGGATCGGCCCGGCATCGGTGCCGCCCGTCAGCACGTCCAGCAGGCCATATTTGCCATCCACGGCATGGGTGCTGCATTCGAAGCCGCCGGCCGCCATGTAGGCGGCAGCCACTCCGTTGCGCGCCGCCAGCCCAGGCACATACGCGATGGCCATACTGCCGTGCGTGGCCCGAAAACCGCACCCTTGCGCAGCCGCCAGGCCGATCGCCGCCTCCATTTGTTCGCGGTCCAGCCCCAGCAGGCGGCCAGCGGCCGCGGCGGCCCCGATGCCGCCGGACAAACCAGTCATGTACCAACCCTTGCTGCTGCGTCCGGCAATGGCGCAACTGGTGCGGCAAGTCAACTCCAGCCCCACGGCCAGTGCCGCCAGAAGATGCGCACCTTGCACCGGCCTTCCCTGGGCGGACAACCTGGCCGCGACGGCAAGCGCGGCAGACGCCACCGGACCCGTGGGGTGTGTGATGGTGGCGAGATGAGTGTCATCGTAGGTGTGCGTCGAAGAACTCAGGCACCCGAGCAATGCCGCATCCGTCACGCTCGTCCGCTCGAGGCGCCCCAGGACCGGCACATCACCATGCGCCTGCATCGATTGCGAGCCTCGCACGGCCGCGTCCATCGTCGCGGTGCGAGCGCCACCGATCGCGCACGCCACCCAGTTCAACCACGCCCTGGCCGCCTCGCGACGCACTGGTTCCGGCAGGCTGTCCCATGCCGCGTCGACCGCGAAATGCGCCATGTCCTGCGCTACTAAGCCTTGATCGGTGCTCGCCATTTCCTATTCAGCTCCTATTGCTTATCGTTCTTTCTAACAGAACAGTCATTCTCTTTATGAAGCAATCCTATCCTGCCTGAACCCAGGATGCAACGCCTCTCTTCAAATTCATCTGCCTGCGCGGGCGTGGGCCGCGAGGCATCGACGCCAGGCCGCAAATGCTTGACAAGCCTGTGTCCATCGGCTCAGAATGGCCAATAACAGAATATACGTTCTATCTAACAGAACGATAAAACCGCGAGTCATGGCCGGCCGGATTGCAGCACTCACAGACCAACCTACAAGAGGAGACTCCCATCATGTCTGGTGAAAAAATGAAACTGTATTGGCCCATTGGGTTGAGTAAGGCAATGCCTGATCGAACGCCGCGTGGCGACCTGCTGGATGAAACCCTGCAGGCCTATACGCGACACGTCATGGGTCCCGATGTGTCCGTCACCATCGGCTGGCTGGAAAAAACAACGTCATTGCTCTCGTCGCTGTATCTGGGCACGATCAACGACGTTTATGTCATCAATGACATCCTGAAAATGGAAGAACAGGGCATCGACGGCGCCATTGTCGGCGGCCACTGGGACCCCGGCTTATACGCGGCGCGCGAGGCGGCCTCGATTCCCGTGGCGGGGCCGGGCGAATCGGCGATGATGCTGGCGGCGACGCTAGGGCGCCGGTTCGCCATGCTGACGGTGCACGAAGGTTATGTGCCCATCATCGAGCACAACATTCGCACCTACGGGCTCCAGGACAAGGCTATTGCCACGCGTCCGGTGCGCAAGTTCGGCATGACCTACGACAACTTCGTGCGCTGCCTGGAAGGCAAAGACGACGAATTCCTGGTTGAGTTCGAAAAGACCGCCCGCGAATGCATCGCCGATGGCGCGGACGTCATCATCGCCGGCGGCCAGCTGTTCGGCCCGGCGTTCGTCAAGCACAACTTCAACAGCATCGCCAACACCGGCGTGCCCGTCATCGAAACGACCGCCTGCGGCCTGAAATTCGCACAGACGCTGGTCAGCCTGAAACGCTCTATCGGCCTTGCCAAGAGCCAGCACATTCATTCGCCGTTCCGTACCCCGCCCCGGGACGTCGTCAACAGTGTCCGTAACTCGTACGGCATCCTGCAATCGGAGAACAGCCATGCGTAACCTCGTGCGCCTGGGCCTGAGCGGCCTGCTGGCTGGAACCCTGTTCTCGGCCGCCGCGGCCAGCGCGGCCTCTTCCTACCCCGACAAACCTGTGAGGCTGGTACTGGGTTTCGCGGCTGGAGGGTCCAACGATGTAGTGGCGCGCATCGTCGCCGCCAAAGCCAGCCAGCTGCTCGGCGCGCCGATGGTCGTGGAAAACCGGCCCGGCGCCAATGGCGCCATCGCCAGCGATCTGGTCGCGCACGCCGCGCCCGATGGCTACACGCTGCTGCTGGGCAGCGCCAGCACGCTCGCCATCAATCCACACACAGTGGCGGAGATCCGCTACGACCCGTTGCGCGATTTCGAAGGTATCGGTACCGTTGCCATGACGCCTGAAGTCATCGCCATCAACCCTGCCGTATCTGCGCACACACTGGACGAGTTCATCCGCCTGGCCGGCAAGCAGAACCTGACCATGGCGTCTTCCGGCACCGGCGGGCTGCCACACCTGGCGATCGAATTGTTCAAGACGGCCGCCCATGTAAACGTAACCCACGTACCATACAAGGGTGGTGCGCCCGCCGCGACCGACGTGGTCGCCGGGCACGTGGACGGCATCATCATGGATCTTCCGCCATTGCGCAGCTTCATCGAGTCAGGCCGGATGCGCGGACTGGCGGTGGCCGGCAAGCAACGGTCGCCTGCCCTGCCGGATCTACCCACCACCGCCGAACTCGGCCTGCCCCAGGTAGCTGCTTCGAACTGGTTTGCCGTGGTGGCGCCGAAGGGAACGCCAGCCGCGATTGCCGACAAGCTGCACGCGGCATTCACAAAGGCCGCGCACGACCCCGACACCGTCAGACAGTTGGCCGAGGCAGGCATCGAGCCGATGACCAATTCTACGCGTGCCGACTTCCGGCAGTTTCTGCAAGATGAACTGCAGCGCTGGAAAACCGTGGCGACGCAGGCCGGTGTCGCCGTTCATAAATAACAGCCACCTTCAACCACTAGTCCATCCGCCATGCCAGCAACCAAGACATCTTCCTCCTCTCAGACCATGCCAATGCTGATCGGCTCGAACTGGGTCGCGGACGCGCATTCGACCTTCGAGTCCATCAACCCCGCCACCGGCCAGCCCAACTTCCTGATCAGCGCGGCCGGCGAGGCACAGGTGGATCAGGCGGTGGACGCCGCCTGGCGCGCCGTGCGCCAGCCCGCCTGGCGCGACATGCTGCCGCACAGGCGCGCCGCTCTGCTGCGCGCCATCGCCGACGGCATGGACCGCAACGCCGACACGCTGGCGCGGCTGCAGATGATCGAGAACGGCAAGGTCTGGCGCGAATGCCAGGCCCAGGTGGCCAGCGCGTCCGCCACTTTCCGCTATTACGCGGGGGTCTGCGAAACCCTCAACGCGGAAGTCACGCCGTCCCGCGGCAACTATTTATCGATGACCCAGTACGAGCCCTATGGCGTAGTGGCGGCCATCACGCCGTGGAATTCCCCCATGACCATGGAAGCGCAGAAGGTGGCGCCGGCGCTGGCGGCTGGCAATGCCGTCATCCTTAAGCCGTCGGAGGTCACCTCGTCGCCGGCCCTGGAGCTGGGCCGCATCGCGCTCGAAGCCGGCCTGCCGCCGGGCATTCTGAACGTGGTCACCGGGCTGGGCGCCGCCGCCGGCAAGCGCCTGGTGGAACATCCCGGTGTGCGCATGGTGTCGTTCACTGGCGGCACCGCCAGCGGCCGGGCCATCGCCCGCGCCGCGGCCGACAAGCTGATGCCGGTGGCGCTGGAACTGGGCGGCAAGTCGCCGCATATCGTGTTCGGCGATGCCGACCAGCAGGCCGCCATCGAAAGCGTGATCGGCGGCATCTTCGAGGGCAGCGGCCAATCGTGCGTGGCCGGCTCGCGCCTGTATGTGCAGCGCGGCATCGCCCAGGCGTTCATCGAGCAGCTGGTGGCGCGCGCGGCGCAGCTGAAAATCGACCTGCCCGACGCCGACGGCGCGCAGATGGGCCCCATCGCCTCGTTCGGTCACCGCGACAAGATCGAAGGCATGGTCGGCACCGCGCTGGCCGAGGGCGGCGAAGTGCTGCTGGGCGGCCGGCGCCCCGATGCCGCGGCCCTGCAGGCGGGTGCGTTCTACCTGCCCACCATCCTGGGCGGCCTCGGACGCGACGCCCACGTGGTGCGCGAAGAGATCTTCGGCCCGGTGCTGTGCGTGCTGCCGTTCGACGACGAAGACGATCTGGTCGACCAGGCCAACGACAGCGCCTACGGCCTGGCCGCGGGCATCTGGACCGCCGATTACCGGCGCGCCTGGCGGGTGGCCCGGCAGCTCGAGGCCGGCAGCGTCTGGATCAACACCTACAAGCAGCTGTCCATCGCCACGCCGTTCGGCGGCTTCAAGCAAAGCGGCATCGGCCGCGAGAAGGGCTTGTCGGGGCTGCGCCTGTACCAGCAATCGAAAGGCATTTACTGGGGCATGTAAGCCCCTCACGTTCCGGAGACCATACACATGACAGATTTCAAGCATGCCGGCTTCATCGGCATGGGCGTAATGGGCGAACCCATCTGCCGCAACCTGGCCCAGAAATGCGGGCTGCCGGTGCTGGGCTATGACAGCAACCCGGCCCCTCTGCAGCGCCTGGCCGCGCACGGCGTGGCCGCCGCCGCCTCGGTGGCCGAAGTCGCGCAGCAGTGCGACATCCTGTTCCTGTCGCTGCCTTCCGGCGAAGTGGTGGCCGACGTGGCGCGCGGTCCGCAGGGCCTGCTGGCCCATGCGCGGCAGGGCCAGATAATCGTCGACACCAGCACCTCGCCCATCGACACGACGCGCGCCCTGGCCGCGGAATTCGCCGCCAGGGGAGCCTTGTTCATCGACGCCCCGGTGGCCCGCACGCGCGCCGCCGCCGAGGCAGGCACGCTGTCGGTGATGGTGGGCGGCGATGCGGCCGTGTTTGCGCGGGTGCAGCCGCTGATCGCGACGTTCGCCTCCGAAATCACGCACTGCGGTCCGGTGGGCAGCGGGCAGGTGGTGAAGATCCTGAACAACATGGTGCTGTTCGAGACCGTGACCGCGCTTTCCGAAGCCCGCGCCATCGCGCGGCGTTCGGGCGTCGACCCGCAACTGCTGCTCGAGACCTTCACCCGCGGGTCGGCGGACAGCTTCGCGTTGCGCAACCATGGCTTAAAGGCTATGCTGCCCGGGGATTTTCCCGAGAAAGCCTTCTCGGTCGAGTACGCCCGCAAAGACTTGCGCTACGCGCTGGCTCTGGCCGCGCAAACCGGCGTGGATGCATCGGGGGCCCGCAACGTCGAGCGCTGGTTCGCCGCCGCCATCGACCAGGGCCAGGGTGACCGCTACTTCCCGGTCATCAGCCGCAGCATCGATGCCGGCCCGGCCGACCCCGATTAACTTCCTGCCCGACCCATGAGCCGCAGCCCCCAATCCGAGCCCTCTTCCGACGGCGTTGCCGCCGTCGAACGCGCCCTGGCCATCGTCGATGCCATCGCCCAACGCACCGACGCCATCAGCCTGGCCGACCTGTCCCGGGCCACGGGGTTCTACAAAAGCACGCTGCTGCGGCTCATTGCCTCGCTCGAAAAATCCGCCCTGGTCGTGCGGCGCGCCGATGGCCGGTATGCGCTGGGCCCCTACGCGCATCGCCTGGGGCGCGCCTACGAAGCCACCTACCGCCTGACCGAGGCCGTGCAGCCGCTGCTGCGCCAGCTGGTCGACCAGGGCACCGAAAGCGCGTCGTTCCACGCCTATCACGATGCCCAGTCGCGCGTGTGCCTGCTGCGCGTCGATTCGCATCATTCCACCCTCGACCGCATCCGCGTGGGCGACCTGCTGCCGCTCGACAAGGGCGCAGCCGGACGGCTGCTGACCGCCTACCTGGTCAAGCACCAGCCGCCGGCGCAGGCCGGGCTGGCGCTGATCTCGATGGGCGAGCGCGACCCCAACTGCGCGGCGGTGGCCTGCCCCGTGTTCGGCCCCGATGGCGAAATGTGCGGAGCCATTTCCCTGTCGGGCCCCAAAGAACGCTTCACGCCGGCCGCCATCAAGAAAATGTCGCAGCTGGCCGGCGCGGCAGCCGCCGCGGCCACCCAGGCGCTGGGCGGCCGCTGGCCCGGCGGCAAAGCCTAGGCAACGCCAGGGATCAGGCGCCACGCACGGTGCCTGGCCCCGAAGCGCCCCTCAAGCCGTCTTGCCCAACCCCAGGTAGCTTTCGATCACGCGCGGGTTGCCGGCCAGGTCGCGCGCCGGGCCGTGCAGAATCACCTCGCCGGTTTCCAGCACATAGCCATAGTCGGCCACCTGCAGGGCGGCGCGCGCGTTCTGCTCGACCAGCAGGATCGCCACGCCGGTTTCGCGCAGCCGCGCAATGATGTGGAAAATTTCCCGCACGATGCGCGGCGCCAGCCCCAGGCTGGGCTCGTCCAGCATCAGCAGGCGCGGCTTGGCCATCAGGGCCCGGCCCACGGCCAGCATCTGCCGCTCGCCGCCCGATAGCGTGCCCGCTTCCTGGCGGCGCCGTTCGCGCAAGCGCGGAAACAGCTCGAACACCTCGTCCAGCGTGCCGCGCCAGCCGCTTTCGCGCGCCCGGTAGCGGCGGAATCCGCCCAGCAGCAGGTTGTCTTCTACCGACATGCTGCCGAACAGCTCGCGCCGCTCGGGCACCAGCGACATGCCGGCCGCCACGCGCCGCTCGACTGTCCAGCCCGACACATCGGTGCCTGCATAGCGCACGGCGCCAGATGCGTGGCCGGTGCCTGGCAGCGCGCCCATCATGGCGTTGAGCATGGTCGACTTGCCCGCGCCGTTGGCGCCGATCACAGTCACGATGCTGCCGGGCGCGACTGTCAGGGTCGCCTCGCTAAGCGCCCCCACCTTGCCATAACGGGCGCTCAGCCCGCGCACGTCGAGAATCGGATCCTGGCTCATTGGGCGCTCCCGGTTGCCGGGGCGGCAGCATCCGGCAGGTCGTCGTCGATGCCGCCCAGGTATGCCTCGAGCACGGCGGGGTTCTGCTGCACCTCGGCGGGCACGCCTTCGGCCAGCTTGGTGCCGAAATCCATCACCACCAGGTGGTTGGTCAGGCGCATGACAAAATCCATATCGTGTTCCACCAGCAGGATGCTCATGCCTTCGGCGCGCAGCTGTTCCAGCACCTGGCCCAGTTCCTGCTTTTCTTTGTAGCGCAGCCCGGCGGCGGGCTCGTCCAGCAGCAGCAGCACCGGATCGCTGGCCAGCGCGCGGGCGATTTCCAGGATGCGCTGCTGGCCCAGCGCCAGATTGCCGGCCTGCTCGTACAGGTAATCGCCCAGGCCGACCCGCTTGAGCTGGGTGGCGGCTTCGTGCAGCAGCCGCGCTTCTTGCGCGCGGTCGCTGTGCAACGCGCCGGCCAGCACGCCCACGTCAGCCCGCATGTGCGCGCCCAGCGCCACGTTTTCCAGCACCGACATGCCAGGCAGCAACTGCACGTGCTGGAAAGTACGGCCCACGCCGCGCCGCGCGATCTCGCGCGCCGACTGGCCGTCGATGCGCTCGCCCAGAAAGCGCACCTGGCCGCGGGTGGCCGGCAGCACACCGCTGATCAGGTTGAAGGTGGTGCTCTTGCCGGCGCCGTTGGGGCCGATCAGGCCGACGATCTCGCCGGCCCGCACTTTGAACGAGATGTCGTTGACCGCCACCAGGCCGCCGAACTCTTTGCGAATGGCGTCCACTTCCAGCACCAGCGCGCCGCCCTGCGGACGCTCGCGCTGCGCCAGGGCCGCCGCGGCGGGCGGCGGCGCCAGATTGCGGCGCGAGCCGGCGCCGCCGGTCAGGCGCGCCCAGCCAGACGACAGAATGGGCCACAAGCCATTGGCCGCATACTGCAACACCAGGATCAGCAGCACGCCGAACACGATCAGTTCGAAGTTGGCGTCGGTGTCCAGCAGCGCCGGCAGCAGATTCTGCAGCTGATCTTTCAGGCCCAGGATCACCGCCGAGCCGACCACCGCGCCCCAGACATGGCCGGCGCCGCCCACCACCGCCATGAACAGATACTCGATGCCGTAGTTCAGGCCGAACGGGCTGGGGCTGACGGCGCGCTGCATGTGCGCGTAGATCCACCCCGACAGGCAGGCCAGCAGCGCCGCCCAGACGAAGATCACCACCTTGTAGGCCGCCGTGTTCACGCCCATCGACTCGGCCATGCCGGCGCCGCTTTTAAGCGCGCGGATGGCGCGCCCGGGGCGCGAGCTGAGTAGGTTGCTGGTGGCCCACAACGACAACAGCAGGCACAGCCAGATCAGGTAATAAATGTGCCGGCCGCTGGCCAGCGAAAAGCCGAACACGCTGATCGGCTCGAGCCCGGCGATGCCGTCGTGCTTGCCCAGCCAGTCCAGGTTGCCGAACAGGAAATACAGCGACAGGCCCCAGGCGATGGTGCCCAGCGGCAGGTAATGGCCGGACAGCCGCAGCGTGATGATGCCCAGCAGGTACGCCACCACGGCCGTCAGCAGCAGCCCCACGGGCAGGGCCAGCCAAGGCGATGCGCCGAAGTGGCTGGTCATGACGGCGGTGGTATAGGCGCCCAGGCCCACGAAGGCCGCCTGGCCGAACGAGGTCAGGCCGCCCACGCCAGTCAGCAGCACCAGGCCCAGCGCCACCAGGGCCGCCAGCCCGATGTAGTTGAGCTGCGTAATCCAGAATTCCGGCGTGGCCGGCGCCATCGGCAAGACGGCCAACAGCGCGATGAATGCGATAAGCAGGATGCGGTTCATGGTGCTTATTCCTCGTCGTCAGCATGGTGGCTGCTGAACGATCGCCACACCAGGACCGGGATGATCAGCGTGAACACAATCACTTCCTTGTAGGCGCTGGCCCAGAACGACGAGAATGATTCCAGTACGCCCACCAGCACCGCGCCCGCGGCCGCCACCGGGTAGCTGCCCAGCCCGCCGATGATGGCGCCCACGAAGCCCTTCAGGCCGATCAGGAACCCCGTGTCGTAGTAGACCGTGGTGATGGGCGCGATCAGCATGCCCGACATGGCGCCGATGGCCACCGCCAGGGTGAAAGTCAGGCTGCCCGACATGCTGGTGCTGATGCCCACCAGCCGCGCCCCGCGCCGGTTGACGGCGGTGGCGCGCAGCGCGCGGCCGTACAGAGTCTTATCGAAGAACAGCCACAGGGCCACGATCAGCAGGATGCAGGTACCCACCACGAACAGGCTCTGCGCCGACCAGGTGGCGGGGCCGATGTTGATCTGCCCGCTCACGAAGGCCGGCGTGCGCCAGCCCTCGGCCCCGAAAAACACCAGCGCCAGGCCGGTCAGGGCGAAGTGCACGGCAACCGATACGATCAGCAGCACCAGCACCGAGGCTTCGGCCAGCGGCTGGTAGACGATGCGATACACCATGGGCCCCATCGGCACGATAAGCGCCAGCGTCAGCAGCATGTTCAGCCACAGCGAATTGCCTTCGCCGGCATAGCCGGCGGTCAGCCACAGCAGGGCCAGCGGCACGGCCACGCAAGTCAGCAGCACCTTGGGCAGCGCCGACCAGGCGCCGGTGCGCAGGGCCCGCAGGATTTCCAGCACCAGCACGATGGCGCCCAGCAGCGGCAGCAAATAGGCGGTGCCCGGCACCCGGCCGTTGACCAGCATGGCCAGCGTCAGGGCGCCGAACGCCACGAACTCGCCCTGCGGAATGAAAATGACGCGGGTGACAGTGAAGACCAGCACCAGCGCCATGCCCAGCAGCGCATAGATGGCGCCGTTGACGATGCCGTCCTGCAGCAGGATGAGCGCTATCGTGAAATCCATCGAACCACTACCTTAAGGGGATGCCTTGGCATTGCCGGCGCCGCCGGCGGGGCAATGCTGCGAATGCGACACACCGGCCTGGCGGCCGGTGCGTGGTGATGCCGGCGGGCTGGGCAGCCTCGCCGGCGGCATGAGGCTTACAGGTTGGGCTGGTACACCCACTTGCCCTTCTCGACCTTCACCATGACGCGCGCGCGCTCGTCGAAGCCGGCGTGGTCGGTGGGGCTCATGTTGAACACGCCCTGCGAAGCGGGCAGGTTCTTGATGCCTTCCAGCGCATCGCGCATGGCGGCGCGGAATTCCGGCGTGCCCGGCTTGGCGCCGCTCTTGAGCGCCACCGGCACGGCGTGCACGATCAGCTGGCCGGCGTCCCACATATGGCCGCCGAACGTGTTGGTGGAACCGTCGCCGTACTTGGCCTCGTAGGCCTTGGTGTAGGCCAGCGCCGAATTCTTCACCGGGTTGCTGTCGGGCAGCTGTTCGGCCACCAGCAGCGGGCCGGCGGGCAGCAGCATGCCTTCGCAGTCTTTGCCGCAGACACGCAGCACGTCGTTATTGGCCGCGCCGTGGGTCTGGTAGATGATGCCCTGGTAATTGCGCGCGCGCAGTTCTTTCTGCGGCAGCGCCGACGGCGTACCCGCGCCGGCGATCAGGATCGCGTCCGGCTTGGCGCTGATCAGCTTGAGCACCTGGCCGGTCACGCTGGTGTCGGTACGGCCGTATTTTTCGACCGCGGTGATCTCGATGCCCTTGCCCTTGACGGCGTCGCGCATCACGGCCAGCCAGCTGTCGCCGTAGGCGTCGGCGAACCCGATGAAGCCCAGGGTCTTGATCTTGCCCTTGGCCATGGCGTCAGCCAGCGCGCTGGCCATCAGCGCATCATTCTGCGGGGTCTTGAATACCCAGCGGCGCTTGTCATCGACCGGCTCGACGATCTTGGCGCTGGCGGCAACGCTGATCATCGGCACCTTGGCCTCGGCCGCCACGTCCACCATGGCCAGCGAGCCCGGCGTGATGGAGGTGCCGACCAGCACGTCGACCTTGTCGTCGGACACCAGCTTGCGCGAGTTCTTCACGGCCTGAGTCGTGTCGGTGGCGTCGTCCAGCACGATCCACTCGATTTTCTGGCCGGCCACCTCGGTGGGCAGCAGGCTCACCGTGTTGCGTTCGGGGATGCCCAGCGAAGCGGCGGGGCCGGTGCTGGCGATGGTGACACCCACCTTGACCTGCGCACTGGCGAGCAGCGGAAGGCTCAGGGCAACGGCCGCGGCGGCCGCAGACAAGCCGGAATGCTTGCGCGTCATGTTGTTGTCTCCTGTGTGGGCCCTTGTTCTTGCCCCGTATGGGGATGGCGGGCCCGGTTGAACGTCATACAGAAAAATCAATATTAGCGTTTGAAGTGTATCAAATACCCTTCAAATAAACCCCCGTGACTTCCCTAGTTCAGTCACGCAAGAATCGAACGCATTTGACATTAACAAATCTTGCCGAACTTGGCCGTATGCGTCATTAAGGGGATTCCCGAAGCACGGGCCACACCCGCTCGACCCGCCAGGCCACCCAGGCTGCCACCACCGCCTTGACCAGGTCGCCGGGCACGAACGCCGCCACGGCCAGCGCCGCCTTGCCCCATTCCATCTGCGTGACCACGGCCAGCCACGGGATGCCCACCGCGTAGACTACCGCGATGCCGCCCACCACGCAGGCGGCCACATAGCCCGCCACCGCCAGCCCGGCGTTGCGGGCCCGCAGGACGGCCCGGCGCGCCAGCCAGCCCGTCACGCAGGCGCCCAGCGCCATGCCCACCAGGAAGCCGCCGGTGGGTCCGAAGAACACCCCCAGCCCGCCCCGCCCGCCCGGCAGCACCGGCAGGCCGATGGCGGCCAGCAGCAGGTACAGCAGGCAGGCCAGCCCGCCGCGCAGCGGCCCCAGCATGGCGCCGGCCAGCATGGTGCCCAGCGTCTGCAGGGTGACGGGCACGGGAATGGCCGGCAGCGGAATCGGCGGCATCAGGCTCAGCACGACGATCAGCGCGGCGAACAACGCGATCAGCACGGTGTCTCGGGTCTTCATTGAAGGCTCCTGGGGAAAATCGTCGGGGGAAGACGGGCGCGCCTCAGCTGCGCGCGTCGATGGCCTGGGCCACCTGCTCGGCCCGCTTGAGCGTACGCACGACCAGCGGCACGATCAATGCCAGCGGATGCCGGCCCAGGCCGCGCGCGGCCTGGGCTTCGCGGATTTCCTGGTAGTGGCGCCAGATCTCGGGCACGAAGCGCAGCGCCAGGGCCAGCGCCAGGGCCACCTTGCCGGCGTCCAGCAGCCCCAGGCGCTGCAGGGGCCGCAAGGCCCGTTCGCAGACGGCGATCAGGTCGGAGCTGCGGGTGGACAATGTCACCGCCAGGGCCAGGCCCACCAGGGCGGTTATGCGCAGCAGCACCGCAGCGGCCGCCAGCCAGCCCTGGAAGGCCGCGGCGAAGATGCCGATGGCCGCCAGCGCCCACAGCAGGCCGCGCAATTGGCGCCACAGGGCGGCCGCGCCCACGCCGGAGGACCAGACCAGCAGCGCCGCCAGCGCCGCCGCCAGGCCCAGCCAGCGCACATCGCGCACCGCGACCAGGCCGGCCCCGGCCGCCACCAGCAGCGCCAGCTTCAGGGCGGCCGGCAGCCGGTGCAGCGGGCTGGCCCCATTGATATACAGGGGTTCGATCATCATGCGCAGTGCTCGCGGTACCACCGCAGCGCGGGGCCGGGCGCATCGTCGGCGGCAATGCGGCCGTCGGCCACGACCAGCACGCGGTCGAAATCGTGCAGCAGTTCAAGATCGTGGCTGACCACCAGCGCCGGGCGGTCCAGCGCGGCGATGGCCCGGGCCACGCGGTTGCGGTTGCGCAGGTCGAGCTGGGTGGTGGGCTCGTCGAACACCACCATGGCCGGCTCCATTACCAGCACCGAAGCAAGCGCCACCAGCTGGCACTCGCCGCCCGACAGCGTGTGGCTGGCCCGGTCGGCCAGGTGGGCCACGCCCAGTTCGTCCAGGCGGGCGCCGACCCGGCGCGCGCATTCGGCCGCCCCCAGGCCCAGCGATTTCAGCCCGAAAGCCAGGTCTTCGCGTACGATGGGGTAAACGATCTGATTTTCGGGGTTCTGGAACACGAACCCCACCCGCCGGCGCACCGCCTTCGGGTCGCGGCGGGTATCCAGGCCGTCGACCAGTACCCGGCCCGAGGTGGGCAGCACCAGGCCGTTCAGCAGCTTGGCCAGGGTGCTTTTGCCGGCCCCGTTCGGGCCGACCACGCCGACGCGGCGCTGCGAGAGGGTCAGGCTGACCCCCTTGAGCGCCTGGGAATGCGGCGTGGCCACAACCGCCTGGTCAAACTCGATTAACATGGGGCGGGATTATGCCCGAACCATTTCACGGAGCGGGACTCCAATAGTGCATATGGAAAAAGTACGCAAAACCGACGCCGAATGGCGTACCCAACTGACCCCCGAAGAATACGCCGTGGCGCGCCAAAAAGGCACCGAGCGTCCCTTCACGGGCCGCTACTGGAACACCACCACCCACGGCATCTACCGCTGCGTGGGCTGCGGCACCCCGCTGTTCGCCTCCGACACCAAATTCGATGCCGGCTGCGGCTGGCCCAGCTACTTCGAGCCGCTCGACCCCGCGCGCGTGCGCGAAGAGCAAGACACTACGCACGGCATGGTCCGCACCGAAGTACTGTGCAACATCTGCGACGCCCACCTGGGCCACGTCTTCCCCGACGGCCCCGAACCCACCGGCCTGCGCTATTGCATCAACTCGGTGTCGCTCAAATTCGAACCGCTTGAAGACTGAATGAAGAAATTCCTGCTCGACCTGTTCCCGCTGATCCTTTTCTTCATCGCGTACCGGTTCGCCGATATCTACACCGCCACGGCCGTGGCCATCGCCGCCTCGGTGGCGCAGTTCATCTGGCTGCGGGCCACCGGCAAGCGCATCGAGGCCACGCACTGGATCAACCTGTCGGTCATCGTCATCTTCGGCGGCGCCACGCTCTGGCTGCACAGCGATGTCTTCATCAAATGGAAGCCCACAGTGCTGTACTGGCTGTTCGGCGGCGCCCTGCTGGGCGCGCGCGTACTGTTCAAGCGCAACCTGATGCGGCGCCTGCTGGGCACGCAAATCGAACTGCCCGATGCCGCCTGGGACAAGCTCAACCTCAGCTGGGCGCTGTTCTTCCTGGCCGCCGGCGCCGTCAATCTGTATGTGGCCTTTTCCGGCCATTTCACCGAATCGCAATGGGTCAACTTCAAGGTGTTCGGCCTGATGGGCCTGCTGCTGGCCTTCGTGATCGGCCAGTCGCTGTGGCTGGGCCGCCATATGCAGCAGCCGCGCCAACCCGAGGCCGGCAACGACGCCGGCAAAGACTGACCCGCCTGTTTCCCGCATCCCGCCCATGCCCGACGATACCGACCGCATTGCCCTGATACGCGCGCGCCTGGCCGCGCTGGACCCCGTTGTCCTCGACATCCGCGACGACTCCCACCTGCATGCCGGGCACGCCGGCGCGCAAGGCGGCGCGGGCCATTACCATGTGCATATCGTGGCAGCCCGTTTCACCGGCCTGTCGCCGGTTGCCCGCCATCGCCTGGTGTATGATCTTTTGCACGATTTGATCCCCCATCCCGTTCATGCGCTTGCGCTCGATGCCCAAGCTCCCAAGTCAAACCCCTAAAGGAAATCCATGAAACGCATCGTGATGCTGGCCGCGGCTTGCGCGGTCGCGCTGCCGGCCTTTGCGCAAAACGTCGCCACCGTCAATGGCAAGGCCATTTCGCAACAAAGCCTCGATCAGTTCGTGAAACTGCTGGTCAGCCAGGGTGCCACCGACTCGCCGCAGCTGCGCGAACAGGTCAAGCAGGAAATGATCAACCGCCAGATCTTCGTGCAGGCGGCCGAGAAAGACGGCGTCGCCAAGCAGGCCGACGTCCAGACCGAAATCGAGCTGGCCCGCCAGGGCATCCTGGTGCGCGCCCTGATGGCCGACTACCTGCAGAAGCACCCCGTCACCGACCAGCAGATCCAGGCCGAGTACGACAAGGCCAAGAAGCAGCAGGCCGGCCAGATGGAATACAAGGTTCGCCATATCCTGGTCGAAGACGAAAAAACCGCCAACGACCTGCTGGCCCAGATCAAGAGCAACAAAAGCAAGTTCGCCGACCTGGCCAAGAAAAACTCCAAAGACCCGGGCAGCGCCGCCAAGGGCGGCGACCTGGGCTGGGCTGCGCCCACCAACTACGTCAAGCCGTTCGCCGACACCGTCAGCGGCCTGAAGAAGGGCCAACTGGCCGACAAGCCGGTGCAGACGCAGTTCGGCTGGCACATCATCGAAGTCGAAGACACCCGTCCGGTGGAATTCCCGCCGCTCGACCAGGTGCGCCCGCAGCTCGAAGAAATGCTGCGCCAGCAAACCCTGACGGCATACCAGAAAGAACTGCGCGAAAAGGCCACCATCAAGTAAGGCCCGCTACACGCACGCAAAAAAATGCCCGCCGGGTTTCGACCCGGCGGGCATTTTTCTGTGCCGCTACAGGCCCAGCAGCGCCTTCAGGCCGTCTTCGTCCAGCACGGTGACGCCCAGTTCCTGGGCCTTGGCCAGCTTGCTGCCCGCGTCTTCGCCGGCCACCACGTAGGCGGTTTTCTTCGAGACCGAACCGCTGACCTTGCCGCCCGCGGCCAGGATGTGGCGGGTGGCGTCGTCGCGGGTCCAGTTGGGCATGGTGCCGGTCAGCACGAAGGTCTTGCCCGCCAGGGCATTGCCCTGCGGGCCGGCCTCGGCCACGGGGTGCACACCCTGGGCCTTGAGCAGGTCGATGATCTCGCGGTTGTGCGGCTCGGCAAAAAACCGCCGGATCGAGCCGGCTACCACGGGCCCCACGTCGGGCGCGCCGGCCAGGGCTTCTTCGTCGGCATCCATGATGCCTTCGATACTGCCGAAGTGGCGCGCCACGTCGCGGGCGGTGGTTTCGCCGACATGGCGGATGCCCAGGGCGAACAACAGCCGTCCCAGCGACGGCGTGCGGGCCTTGTCGATGGCGGCCACCAGGTTGTCGGCCGACTTCTTGCCCATGCGGTCCAGCGCCGCCAGCTCGAAGGCGTTCAGGCTGTACAGGTCGGCCAGCGACTTCACCCGGCCGCTTTCGACCAGTTGGTCGACCAGCTTCTCGCCCAGGCCGTCGATATCCAGGGCCTTGCGTCCGGCCGCATGCAGCAGCGTCTGCTTGCGCTGCGCCGCGCAGAACAGCCCGCCGGTGCAGCGGGCAATGGCTTCGTCTTCGGTGCGCTCGATGGCCGAGCCGCACACCGGGCAGGATGTCGGCATCACGAATTCGCGCGCGTCGGCCGGGCGCTTGCCCGGCACCGGCCCCACGACTTCCGGGATCACGTCGCCGGCGCGGCGCACGATGACCGTGTCGCCGATGCGCACGTCTTTGCGGCGCACCTCGTCTTCGTTGTGCAAGGTGGCATTGGTGACCGTCACGCCGCCCACGAACACCGGCTGCAGGCGCGCCACCGGCGTGATGGCGCCGGTGCGGCCCACCTGCACTTCGATATCCAGCAGGCGGGTGGTGGCTTCTTCGGCGGGAAACTTGTGCGCCAGCGCAAAGCGCGGCGCGCGCGCCACGAAACCCAGCACTTTCTGGGCCGGCAGCGAGTCGACTTTGTAGACCACGCCATCGATGTCGTACGGCAGCTGCGGGCGGTCGCGGCCCACCTGCTCGTAATAGGCCAGCAGGCCCTCGGCGCCCCGCACGCGGCGGTTGTGGCGGGTATTGACGGGCAGGCCCAGCCCGGCCAGCCAGTCGAGCATGGCGCCATGGGTGTCGTGCGGCAGCGTCGATTCCTGGCTGGTGCCGGGCGCCGGCTCGTCGAACAGCGCGGCCTGGCGGCCCGGCAGGCCGTGCACTTCGCCCCAGCTGTAGGCGAAAAAGCGTAGCGGGCGCTGCGCGGTAATGCGCGGGTCGAGTTGGCGCAGGCTGCCGGCGGCCGCATTGCGCGGATTGACGAAGACCTTTTCATCGCGCGCGGCCTGGCTGCGGTTCAGGCGCTCGAATTCGGCTCGGTTAATCAGCACTTCGCCGCGCACTTCCAGCACCCGCGGCGCCTCGCCCTTCAGGCGCAGCGGCACGGCGCGGATGGTGCGCACATTGGAGGTGACGTCTTCGCCGGTCTGGCCGTCGCCGCGCGTGGCGGCCTGCACCAAAAGGCCGTCTTCGTAGCGCAGGCTGATGGCCAGGCCGTCGAGTTTCAGCTCACAGAAGTATTCGGGCTGCTGGTCGGCGCGCAGCAAGCCCGCGCCGCGCAGCGTTTCGGACACGCGCCGATCGAACGCATGCACTTCGTCGGGCTCGAAGGCATTGCCCAGCGACAGCATGGGCACCGCGTGGCGCACACTGCCAAAGGCGGACAGCGGCGCCGCGCCCACGCGCTGGGTAGGCGATTCGGGCGTGACCAGTTCGGGGTGATCGGTTTCGAGCTGGATCAGCTCGCGCATCAGCGCGTCGTAGTCGGCGTCCGGGATGCTGGGCTCGTCGTGCACGTAATAGCGCACGTTGTGCTGCTCGATTTCGTTGCGCAGCGCGGCGGCCCGCTGCGCCGCCTGCCTGGCCTCTGAGGCCATCAGGCAAACACCCGCTGCGCGCGCGGGCTGCCCGCCGGCAGGCCGGCCTGGTCAAGCTGGCCGAACAGCACCTGCAGGCGTTCGTCGATGACGGTTTCGGCCCCGTCGACCAGCGGCTTGCCCTGGTCGTCGACCAGTTCGGCCTGCAGGCGGGCGGCCAGGTCGCGGCCCACGTCGACCATGCGGCCGAAGGCGCGCGGGTCGGCCGGGGCGCATGGCACGTCGAGCAGCAGCAGCAGGTGTTCGACCGGGGACGTGCCGGCGTCGAACGCGGCCCCGTCGCCGCGCGACAGGGTGAAGCGCGTGGCGCCGTTGTCGGCCAGCCAGGCCAGGCGCGGGCCGTCGGGCGCGAAGCCCAGCTCGCGCGCCACGCCCACGACTTCGGCGACCGAACGCGGCGCCCCCAGCAGCAGGGTCAGGCCCACCTGGGTGTCCAGCGCCGCGCACATGTCGTCGAGCTTGGCCGCGCGCTCGAGCACGACCTGCTGGTCGGGCCCCTCGATGGTGGCCTCGAAGCGCTCGGCCAGGTCTTGCGCGCGCGCCCAGGCCTGCGACCATTCGATGGCGGTCAGGGGGCCGCTGCGGTTGGCCAGCAGCACCGCCAGCTGCAGCGCAGCATACGATTCACCCGCATGGACGCGGGCCCGGTGCCGGCCCGCCTCGGTGGCGGCGAACACCCGCATGGGCTTGCGGCCCACCTGGCGCAGGCCCTGCATATAGGGCAGCAGGTCGGCGCCGCGCGCCGGTTCGCCGAAGTTGACCTCGATGACGATCTCGCAGGCGGGATCGGGCTCTTCGGCGTCGTCGGCGTCCGCATCGGGCGCGGCCGCCTGGGCGGCGGCCGGCATGTTCATGCCCGGTTCGCGGCGCGACGGTTCAGCGCCACCCTGGCGGCCCTCGTTCGCCCCCAGCAGGGGGTCCTGGTCGGAGGCCGGGAAATGCGCCTGCATGCGGTTTCGCGCGCGGCGGTCTTGCCACCAGTTGAAACCCAGCACCAACAAAATCAGCAGCACACCCAGGGCAATCAGCCCGATCTGCAAGTCGCTCATGTGTCAATCCTGCGCCGGCAAGACAGCGCCATTCTAGGGTCTAAAGGCCCGGTCGGTTTATGCGGCTTCGGCGGCCATTTGCACGGCCGAATCAATGTCTACGGCAACGATACGCGAAACCCCCTGCTCTTGCATGGTAACGCCGACCAGTTGCTTGGCCATCTGCATGGCGATCTTGTTATGCGAGATGAACAGGAACTGGGTCTGCTCGCTCATGTTGCTGACCAGGTTCGCGTAGCGTTCGGTATTGGCGTCGTCCAGCGGCGCGTCGACTTCGTCGAGCAGGCAGAACGGCGCCGGGTTCAGTTTGAACAGCGCGAACACCAGCGCGGTGGCGGTCAGGGCTTTTTCGCCCCCCGACAACAGGTGGATGGTGCTGTTGCGCTTGCCCGGCGGCTGGGCCATGACCTGCACGCCCGCATCCAGGATTTCGTCGCCGGTCATGGTCAGCTTGGCTTCGCCGCCGCCGAACAGCTTGGGGAACAGTTCGCCGAAATGGCCATTGACGGTGTCGAAAGTGGCCTGCAGCAACTCGCGGGTTTCGCGGTCGATCTTGCGGATGGCGTCTTCCAGGGTGTCGATGGCGGTAAGCAGGTCCTGCTGCTGCGAATCGAGGAATTCCTTGCGTTCGCGCGAGGCGTTGAGCTCGTCGAGCGCGGCCAGGTTCACCGAACCCAGCGAATCGATCTGGCGCGAGATGCGCCCGACTTCGGACTGCAGCCAATTGGCGCGCCGCCATTCATCGGGCATGGCCGAGAGCTCTTGGGCCAGCGCCTCGCGGTCGACCTCGCGGGCGTTGAGCTGCTCGGTGAACTGCTCTTCGGCCAGGCGGGCCGCCTGCTCTTGCAGCTGCAGTTCGGTAATGCGCGCGCGCAGCGGCTCGAGCGCGCGCTCTTGCTGCATGCGTTCTTCGTCGGCGCCGCGCAGCAGGGCCGACAGGTTGTCGAGTTCCTGGCGGGCGCGCGACAGCGCTTCTTCGCGTTCCGCGCGCGCTTCCAGGGCGTCTTGCAGGCCGGCCTGCGAGGCCGAGGCGTCGAGTTCGGCCAGGTCGGCCTGCAACTGTTCGAGTTCAACCACGGCGCGCTGGCTCTGATCGGCGGCCAGCTGGCGGTTGCGCTGCAGGTCGGCGATGCGCGACTGCACGCCGCGCTCGGCGAATTCGGCTTCCTGGGCCGCGCGCTCGAGTTCGCGCAGGCTCGCGCGGGCGGCCTCGGCCTGGGCGGCCAGGTCTTCGCCGGCGATCTCGGCATCGGCGAAACGCGACTGGTGCTCGGCCAGCTCGGCGTCCAGCGTCTCGAAGCGGGCTTCGGCTTCTTCGCGCGTGGCCCGCAGGTCTTCTTCGTGGGCGGAGATTTCTTCCAGGTCCTGGCGCAGCCGCGCGGCGCGTTCGCCGGACTGTTCGGCCTGCTGCTGCAGGCGCGAGTGTTCGAGCTGGATGTCGTGCACGCGGCGCGTGACCTCGGCCACGCGCTGGCGGGCCGGCGCCACCGCTTGCGACACCTGCTGCCAGGCGGCCTCGGCGCGCGCCACCGCCGCCCGGGCCTGGTCGGCAATGAGCTGCTGCGCCTTGATCTCGCGCTGCAGGTTCTCGATTTCCTGCTGGCGGGCCAGCAGGCCGGCCTGCTCGGAGTCGGGCGCATAAAAGCGCACGCTGTGGGTGTCCACCAGGTGGCCGGCCTTGACCACGCAGGCCGCGCCGGCCGGCAGGGTGGCGCGCGCGGCCAGAGCCTGGCCCAGGTCGGCGGCGGTGTAGATGTTGCGCAGCCAGTCGTTGAGCAGCGTGCGCAGATCGGGGTCGGTGATGCGCAGCAGGCTGGCCAGCGGCGTCAGCCCCTGCGGCGCGGCCGGAGCGGGCGCGGCGGCCGGCACCTGGTAGAACGCCAGGCGGGCCGGCGGCGCGTCTTCGGCAAAGGCGCGCGACCAATCCAGGTTGCGCACCTCCATGGCGGCCATGCGCTCGCGCAGCACCGATTCCAGGGCGTTTTCCCAGCCGGGCTCGATGTGCAGCTTTTGCCACAGGCGCCCCAGGCCGGCCAGTTCGTGCTTGGCCAGCCAGGGTTCCAGCGCGCCCTGCTTCTGCACGTCGTCCTGCAGCTTGACCAGGGCCGCCAGGCGCGCCTCGAGGCGGGCCAGGTTTTGCGCGTCTTGCTGGGCCGACGCGTGGGCGCTGCTGCGCTCGGCATCGGCCTCGGGCACCCGGGCTTCCAGGGTGGCCAGTTCGTGCTGGGCCTCTTCGAGCTGGTCTTCGCCTTGCGCGCGGTCGCCCGCCAGCTGTTCCAGCCGCACCGGATCGGGCGCCTGGAGCTCGCGCAGTTCTTGCTGCAGGCGCTCGCGGCGCTGTTCCAGGTTTTGCAGCTGGCGGTCGGCGTCGCGCTGGGTCTGCGCGGCCAGCGCCAGGTTCTGCTCGACCCGCGCCAGCGAGCCGCGCATGTCGTCGCGCGAGGCGGCCGCATCGCGCACGCGGGCCTCGGTGGCCGGCAGGCTGGCCTGGGCCTCTTCGGCGCGGGCGCGCGCCTCTTCGGTGCGAGCGGCGCCCGTGGCCAGGTCGTCTTCGGCCTGGGCGATCTGCTCGACGCAATGAGTCTGCTGGGTGTCCCATTCGGCAATCTGCTGCTGCAGCTGCTCGCGGCGGGCCTGCAGGCGGTTGCGCGAATCGACCACATGGCGGATTTCGGCTTCCAGGCGGCTGACCTGCGCGTTGGCCTCGTACAGCTGGCCCTGCGCGGCATGCACCGCGTCGCCGGCGGCGTAATGAGCCTGCCGGCGCGATTCGAGCTCGGCTTCGCCCGAACGCAGGCTGGCGATGGCGGCTTCGAGGTTGGTCTGGGCCTGCGCCATGTCCTGGTTTTTGCGCTGGCGCTCGTCGCGCGCGCCGGTTTCTTTCAGCAGCCAGAGCGCGAACTGCTTCTTTTCGCCATCGGCCTGCAGCTCGCGGTACTGGCGGGCCACTTCGGCCTGGGCTTCCAGTTTTTCAAGCTGCGAGCCCAGCTCGCGCAGGATGTCTTCGACCCGCGTCAGGTTCTCGCGCGTGTCGGACAGGCGGTTTTCGGTTTCGCGGCGCCGCTCTTTGTAGCGCGACACCCCGGCGGCCTCTTCGAGGAACACCCGCAGTTCTTCGGGCCGCGCCTCGATCAGGCGGTTGATCATGCCCTGCCCGATGATGGCGTAGCCGCGCGCGCCCAGGCCGGTGCCCAGGAAAATGTCGTGGATGTCGCGGCGCCGCACCTGCTGGTTGTTGACGTAGTAGCTGCTGGTGCCGTCGCGCGTCAGCACGCGCCGCACCGCGATCTCGGAATAGGCGCTCCATTGGCCCGCGGCACGGCCCTCGGAATTGTCGAACACCATTTCGACCGAAGCGCGCGCCGCCGGCTTGCGGTTGCCCGAGCCGTTGAAAATGACGTCCTGCATGGACTCGCCGCGCAGCTCCGACGCCTTGGCCTCGCCCAGCACCCACCGCACCGCGTCGATGATGTTGGATTTGCCGCAACCGTTGGGGCCCACCACGCCCACCAGCTGGCTGGGCACGGGAATGACGGTGGGGTCGACGAACGATTTGAAGCCGGCGAGTTTTAGTTGAGTCAGGCGCACAGTACGATGACGGACGGGTGGGGTTGAACGAAAGGCGTTGAACGGACCTGCCGCACGGATTGCAGACGGCCCCCGGGGGCCGGTAGATGCGGATCGTATGATACCCCAGGCGGCCGGCCGGCCCACCGGCGGTCCGCCCCCCTCGAAGCGCGTAAAAACCCTTGCCCTGGATGCCGGACGCTATACTCGCTGACACTTTTTTCCATACGAAACACGTTTTTCAATGCTGCGGCACATTGCGGCAGCCACCGGGGATTCACTTTTGAAACGCGGGTTCTATCTGGTCATGGCTGCGCAGGCCTTCTCGTCCCTGGCAGACAACGCGCTATTCATCGCGGCGATCGCCCTGATACTGGAACTGCACGGCCCCGACTGGATGGCTCCCGTGATGAAGTGGTCGTTCGCCCTGGCCTACGTGGTGCTGGCGGCCTTCGTGGGCGCGCTGGCCGACTCCTTCCCCAAGGGGCGCGTGATGTTCGCCACCAACGCGCTCAAGGTGACCGGCTGTCTGCTGATGTTCATGTACGCCAACCTGGGCATTCCGGCCACCCACCAGACCTACCTGGTGTGCGCCGCCTATGGCCTGGTGGGCGTGGGCGCGGCGGCCTATTCGCCGGCCAAGTACGGCATCGTCACCGAGATGCTGCCGCCCGACATGCTGGTCAAGGGCAACAGCTGGATCGAGGGCCTGACCGTGTTTTCCATCATCCTGGGCACGGTGCTGGGCGGGGTGCTGATCTCGCCGGCGGCCTCGGCGCTGCTGCTCAAGCACGCCCATATCGGCCTGCTGGTGCGCACGCCGGCCGAGGCCGCCATTCTGGTGATCGCCTTCGTCTACCTGCTGGCCGCGCTCTGCAACCTGCTGATTCCCCATACGCACGTGCGCTATCCCCCCCAGCAGAAAAACCCGGTGCGCCTGACCCTGACCTTCGCCAGCTACGTGCGCGTGCTGTGGCACGACAAGCTGGGCCAGATCTCGCTGGCGGTCACCACGCTGTTCTGGGGCGCCGGCGCGGTGCTGCAGCTGATCGTCATCGAATGGGGCCGCCGCCACCTGGGCTACCGGCTCGATGAATCGTCGATACTGATGGGCGTGGCCGCCCTGGGCACCGTGGCCGGCTCGATCCTGGCCGGCCGCATCCCGCTGCGCAAGGCGCTGTGCGTGCTGCCGGTGGGCGTGGCGATGGGCCTGGTGGTGCTGCTGATGCCCCTGGTGCACTCGACCTGGAGCGTCTACATCCTGCTGCTGATCACCGGCGGCCTGGCCGGCTTCTTCGTGGTGCCCATGAATGCCCTACTGCAGCATCGGGGCCACGTGCTGCTGTCGGCCGGCCATTCCATCGCCGTGCAGAACTTCAACGAGCAGCTCAACATCCTGCTGATGGTGGCGGTGTATACCGTGCTGCTGTGGCTGGACATGGCCATCAACACCATCATCGTGCTGTTCGGCCTGCTGGTGGCGGTGCTGATGATCATCTTCATGCGCTGGAGCCGCCGCAACATGTCGGCCGACCCGGCGCTGCACGAACAGATCGGCCAGACCGGCCACGGCCAGGCGCTCAAGACGCCTCACTGAAACCCCCGGCCCGTGGCCGGCGGGGCTCAGCCCAGCGCCATGGCCAGGCGCAGATCCTGCCAGGCGCGCGCCTTTTCGACCGGGCTGCGCAGCAGATAGGCCGGGTGATAGCTGACCACCACCGGAATGCTGCGCCCGTCGTCGGCCGCCAGCGTGTGCCGGCGCCCCCGCAGGCTGCCGATGGTGGCGTCGGTGCCCAGCAGGGTCTGGGCGGCGAAGCGGCCCAGCACCAGGATGCGTTCGGGCTTCAACAGCTCGATCTGCCGCATCAGGTATGGGCTGCAGGCCGCGATTTCTTCCGGCTTGGGATTGCGGTTGCCGGGCGGGCGGCACTTGATGACATTGGCAATGAAGACGTCTTTTTCGCGGCTCAGGCCCACCGCCGCCAGCATGGCGTCCAGCAACTGGCCCGACCTTCCCACAAAGGGCAGGCCCTGGCGGTCTTCCTGCTCGCCGGGAGCTTCGCCCACCACCATCCAGCGCGCCGGGCGGGCCCCCATGCCGAACACCGCATGGCGGCGGCCGTTGCACAGGCCGCAGGCCGTGCACTGGACAACCTGCTCGCGCAGCGCGTCGAAATCGTGGGCGGCCACCACCGGCTGCGCCTCCGGCGCCGGCTGCGCGCGCGCGGCGGGCGCGGCCGCGGCGGGGCGCGCCGCCGGGCGCGGCGACGCAGCGGGCGCCGCGTCCGCAACGGCGCGGGCCGCCGGCGCTGTCGGGGCGGCCTGCGCCACCGGCGCCTCTGGAGCCGCGGCCACGGCCGGCGCGGCGGCCGGCCGGGCAGGCGCCGCCGGCGGCGGCTCGGCCGCCTGCAGCCAGGTTTTTTCGATGCCGATCTCGCGCAGCCAGAACTTCTGCAGCGCGTTGATGCGGGGCGCCGTCGGCGCGGCGTCCGTCGGGCTCATTGGTTGACCTTCATGCTGCGCACTCCGGTATTCGCCCTTGGGGCGGCCCGGCGGGCTCGTTGGTTGACCTTCATGCTGCGCACTCCGGTATTCGCCCTTGGGGCGGCCCGGCGGGCTCATGGCTGGCCTCCGTCGCGGACAAGGGTTTTCTGCATGACCAGCGCATCCTCGCGCTGGCCCTTGCCTGCCGGATAATAGCCCCGCCGCATGCCGATGCGCTGGAAGCCGCGGCGCTCATAGAACGCCAGCGCCGCCCGGTTGGACGGCCGCACTTCGAGCAGCAGGGCCGGCAGGCCGCGCTGGCGCGCGCACTGCTCGCACCAGTCGATCAATTGGGTGCCCAGCCCCTGGCGGTGGCGCGAGCGGGCCACCGCAATCACCAGCAGGTGCGCCACATCGGGCGCCAGCATGGCCACGCAGAACCCGGCCAGCCGGCCATCCTGGCGCAGCACCCTGGCCTCGTAGCCCGCCGCCAGGGCGTCGGCGAAATTGCCGCGGGTCCAGGGAAACGCCTGTACTTGCGCTTCCAGCGCCGCCACCTCGTCCAGGTCGGCCTCGGCCATGGCAGCCAGCACGGGCCCCGCGGGCGGCCAGGCGGGCGCCGCCTTGGGGTTGCCGCCCTGCCCCAGTTCGCGCTCGGCAGTGGTGAACGCAACCTTGTCCCGCACATACAGCGGCGCCGCCAGCTCGGGCGCCACCGCCTCGCCGCGCAGCCACGCCAGCCGCGCCAGCTGCGCCACCGCGCCGGCCTGCGGCCGCTGGGCGGCGCTGCGGCGCCAGCCGGCCGGCACGGCCATGTCGGCGGCGTACACGTCCCAGGCGTCGCCCGCCACGCACGGGGCAAGCGCCGACCAGGCCGGCAGGTGGTGGGCCGCCCAGGCCACCGCCTCGCCGGCGGCGATCAGCATCGGTGCCTGGCGCGTCAGCCAGGGCGCGGCGGGATCCGCGCCGCGTTCGTAGACCGCCAGATAGACCTCGTTCATGCGCGCGTCCAGGGCCACCACCACGATATCGCCCGGCCCGGCCTGCGCCTGTTCGGCCACCGCCAGGTGGGACACCACCGGCACCACCGGCACCTGCAGGGCCAGGCCCATGCCCTGCGCCACCCCGCACGCCACCCGCAGCCCGGTGAAGCCGCCCGGCCCCTGGCCGAACGCCACCGCATGCAGGTCGCCGGGCGCCAGGCCCGCCTGGGCCAGCAGCTCGCCGGCCATGGGCAGCAGGCGCTCGGCGTGCTCCTGGGCGCCGTCGTGCTCCAGCACGCTGACCACGGCGCCGGCGGGCGTCGCGCGCAAAAGGGCCACCCCGCAACGCGAGGAAGAGGTCTCGAGGGCCAGCAGGTTCAAATCCATAGCGGCAGATTGTACGAAATCAACGACTTTCCCCAGGGGAAACGGGGGATTTCAACCTTACTTCGCAATGTGTAATATCTTGTGAATAGGCACTAGCCGCTGGTTCTTGTCACTGTTACATTTCCGGCCATGAACACGCAAAACACCAATCCCATCCGCAAGATCCTCGTCGTCGACGACGACCCGCGCCTGCGCGACCTGCTGCGCCGCTACTTGTCGGAACAAGGGTTCAACGTCTTCGTCGCCGAAGACGCCAAGGAAATGGGCAAGCTCTGGCAGCGCGAACACTTCGACCTGCTGGTGCTCGACCTGATGCTGCCGGGCGAAGACGGCCTGTCGATCTGCCGCCGCCTGCGCGGGGGCCACGACAACACGCCCATCATCATGCTCACGGCCAAGGCCGAAGAAATCGACCGCATCGTGGGCCTCGAAATGGGCGCCGACGACTACCTGTCCAAGCCGTTCAACCCGCGTGAACTGCTGGCCCGCATCAACGCCATCCTGCGCCGCCGCGGCACCGAAGAACACCCGGGCGCGCCCAGCCAGGAAAACGAATCCATCGCTTTCGGGCCGTACGTGCTCAACCTGTCCACCCGCACGCTCACGCGCAACGGCGAACAGGTGCCCATCACCACCGGCGAGTTCTCGGTCCTGAAGGTGTTCGCACGCCACCCCAAGATCCCCCTGTCCCGCGACAAACTGATGGAACTGGCCCGCGGCCGCGAATACGAAGCCTTCGATCGCAGCCTGGACGTGCAAATTTCGCGTCTGCGCAAGCTGATCGAACCCAACCCGTCCAAGCCGGTGTTCATCCAGACGGTCTGGGGATTGGGCTACGTATTCGTCCCGGATGGCGGTAGCTGATCATCCCGCCCGACCGGGGCAAGAGCGACGTCTCGTGCCCAGCTTGCGCAAGATATTCCGGAACCTGACCTCACGCCTCAGGCTGGGTCTGTTCGGCCGTACTTTCCTGCTGCTGGCCGCCCTGATGCTGGTCAGCCTGGGCGCCTGGCTGCAGGTGTTCTTCAGCATGGAGCTGGGCCCGCGCGCCAACCAGATGGCGCAGCGGGTCATCACGGCCGTCAACATCACGCGCACGGCCCTCATCTATTCCAACGACGCCGAGCGCAGCAAACTGCTGCTCGACCTGGCCACCAACGAAGGCATCCAGGTCTATCCGCGCGAAGTCACCGACTTCACCGAAGCCCTGCCCGACGACAACTACTGGCAGCGGGTCGCCCAGCACATACGTACCCGGTTCGGCCCCGAAACCCAGATTTCCTGGGGGGTGAACCAGGTACCGGGCTTCTGGGTCAGCTTCCAGATCAACCAGGACCTGTACTGGCTGGTCTTCGAACGGGAACAGATCGGCCTGACCGGCGGCATCGAATGGCTGGGTTGGGGCGCCACCGCCCTGCTGCTGTCGCTGGTGGGCGCCGCGGTCAGCGTGGGGTTCGTCAACCGGCCGCTGTCGCGCCTGGCGCGGGCCGCGCAGGTGCTGTCGCGCGGCGAGACGCCGGCCCCCCTGCCCGAGCAGGGGCCGCTCGAAATCCGCGACCTGAACGCATCATTCAACCGCATGGCCAAAGACCTGCGGCAAACCGAGGCCGACCGCGAACTGATGCTGGCCGGCATTTCGCACGACCTGCGCACGCCGCTGGCGCGCATGCGCCTGGAAATCGAAATGAGCGGCGTCTCGGAAGACGCCCGGCAGGCCATCGACGAAGACCTCGGGCAAATCGACCACAGCATCGGGCAGTTGATGGAATACGCCCGCCCGGCCGGCACCCTGCCGCAAATGGCCACCGACATCTCGGCCGTGCTGGCCGACCTGTACGAGCGCGAACGCAGCCACACCGCCTCCATGGGAGGCGAGCTCGACGCGGCCATCGAGCCGGGCCTGCGCGCCCGCATTACCGCCCTGGACCTGAAACGGGTGGTCAGCAACCTGATCGAAAACGCCCGCCGCTACGGCCGCTCTACCGACGGCCAGGCGCATCTGAGCATGAGCCTGCATGCCGAGGGCAGCACCCTGGTCATCGAAGTGTCCGACCGCGGGCCCGGCATCGCGCCCGAAGAGGTCGACCGCCTGCTG
Source organism: Bordetella petrii (assembly GCF_017356245.1). Taxonomy (NCBI): domain Bacteria; kingdom Pseudomonadati; phylum Pseudomonadota; class Betaproteobacteria; order Burkholderiales; family Alcaligenaceae; genus Bordetella; species Bordetella petrii. Next base: position 1,694,711 of record NZ_JAFMZZ010000001.1, on the reverse strand, counting down.
CGGCCGTTCTCGCGCGGCGAGGCCGCCCGCACCGGCGTCAGCGGCGCCGGCCTGGGCCTGGCCATCGTCGAGCGCCTGCTCAAGCACGTGGGCGGCTCGCTGAAAATGCTGGCGCGGCCCGGCGGCGGACTGACCGCGCGCATAGAGATCCCCAAAGCCAAATTTAGAAATTATCAATTAGACAGCGATAGCCAATAGCGTAGAATTTGGGGTTTGAGGCAGTGCCTTCATCCACCCAACAACTACGGGAGTACTCATGAAAACTGTTGGCGATAAACTCGAGCCCTTCAAGGTCACCGGCGTCAAACCCGGCTTCAACCAGCACGAAGAAAACGGCGTTTCGGCGTTCGAAGACATCACCGAAAGCTCGTTTCCCGGCAAGTGGAAGGTGATCTACTTCTACCCGAAAGACTTCACGTTCGTCTGCCCCACCGAAATCGTCGGCTTCAACAAGCTGGCCAAAGATTTCGAAGACCGCGACGCCGTCCTGCTGGGCGGTTCGGTCGACAACGAATTCGTCAAGCTGGCCTGGCGCCGCGAGCACCCCGACCTGAACAAGCTGGGTCACTATCAATTCGGCGACACCACCGGTTCGCTGGTTGACCAGCTCGGCGTGCGCGACAAGAACGAAGGCGTCGCCCTGCGCGCCACGTTCATCGTCGACCCGGACAACACCATCCAGCACGTGTCGGTGAACAACCTGAACGTCGGCCGCAACCCCGAAGAAGTGCTGCGCCTGCTCGACGGCCTGCAAACCGATGAGCTCTGCCCGTGCAACCGCACCGTGGGCGGCGCGACGCTGTAATACCCCCGGCCCGGTTCGTCCGGGCCTTTCCTGCTCCAGATTATAGGTAAAAACTATGGAATTCCTTTCAGCGATCAAAGAACAGCTGCCGGATTGGGCCAAAGATATCCGCCTGAATCTGGATGGCGTCATCGCCCGTTCCACGCTGGCCCCGGAAGACGCGGTGGGCGCCGCCCTGTCGGCCGCCTTCGCGGCGCGCAGCCCGGTGCTGATCGAAGCCTTCAAGAGCGGCCTGTCGGAAACCGACGCCAACGCCGCCCTGACCGCGTCGGCCCTGATGGGCATGAACAACGTCTGGTACCCGTATGTCGAAATGAGCGGCGATGCCCAGCTCAAGAGCCTGCCGGCCCAGCTGCGCATGAATGCCTACGCCACCCACGGCGGCGTGGACAAGAAGCGCTTCGAGTTGTTCGCGCTGGCCGCATCCATTATTGGCAAGTGCCACTTCTGCGTGCAGTCGCACTACGAAAACCTGAAGAACGACGGCCTCAGCGTCGAGCAGCTGCGCGACGTCGGCCGCATTGCGGCGGTCGTCAACGCCGCGGCCCTGTCGCTGGCGGCGCAGGGCAAGTAAGCAGCAGCGCCCCCGGTGTCTGACACTTCTATGGGGTGTCAGGCACCTGCCTCATGCAAGCCCGGCCCTGTGCCGGGCTTGTGCGTTATGGCACTTGCGCCAGCAGGGCCACCACGGTGGCCGCGATGCCTTCCTTGCGGCCCAGGTAGCCCAGCCCTTCGTTGGTCTTGGCCTTGATGTTGACCGCCGCGCCGTCGATGCCCACGTCGGCCGCGATATTGGCCGCCATGGCCGCCGCGTGCGGCCCGATCTTGGGCGCCTGCGCATGCACGGTGGCGTCGATGTTTACCGGCGCCCAGCCGGCCGCGCGCACCTTGGCAACGGCGCCGCGCAGCAGCACGCGGCTATCGGCGCCGCGATAGGCCGGATCGGTGTCCGGAAAGTGGCGGCCGATGTCGCCCAGGCCCGCCGCGCCCAGCAGGGCGTCGGTCACCGCGTGCAGCAGCACGTCGGCGTCGGAATGCCCCTGCAGCCCGTGGGTATGCGGAATCGTGACGCCGCCTATGATCAGCGGCCGGCCCGTGACCAGGGCGTGCACGTCGTAGCCTTGCCCGACGCGAAAAGGAACAGTCATAGCCATTTTTCCATCAGTTCGAAATCGTCGGGCCAGGTGACCTTGAAGTTGCGCATGGCGCCCGGCACCAGCAGCGGCGCATGGCCGGCCGCCTCGATGGCCGAGGCCTCGTCGGTAACCGCGCCGCCGGCCGCCGCGGCCAGGGCGGCGCGCAGCACGCCCGCGCGGAACATCTGAGGGGTCTGGGCCAGCCACAGGCCGTCGCGGTCGAGCGTGGCCCGCACGCGCGGCCCGCCCGCCTTGACGGTATCGGCCACCGGCAGGGCCAGCAGGCCGCCCACCGCATCGGCCAGGCAGGCGTCGATCAGGCGCGCCAGCGCATCGGGCGGCAGGCCCGGCCGCGCGGCATCGTGCACCAGGATCCAGTCGCCGTCGGCGGCGCCGCTGTCGGCCAGCGCCGCGGCAACCGTGGCGGCGCGCGTCGGGCCGCCGCAGGGCCGGCACACCGTGCGCGGCAGGCCGGCCAGGGCGGGCCCGGCCCGTTCGTCGCCGGGCGAGACCGCCACGCGCACCTGGCCGATGCGCGCATCGGCCAGCAGCGCGGCCACCGCCCGCCGCAGCATGGGCTGGCCGGCCAGCATCCGGTATTGCTTGGGCAGGTCGGGCGCGCCGGGCCGGCCGGCACGCTGGCCCACGCCGGCCGCGGGCACGATAGCGATCAAAGAATCAGTCATGGCCGGGAGATTTTATAATCTTCGGCCTGATGTCCGATTCCTCTCTTCTCGACGCGGCTCCGCGGGTACCCGCCACTGCCGCCACGCTGTCCGCCCTGAAACCCGGCGCCCGCTATGTCCAGCCGCGCCCGCCCGGCTCGGGCGATGCCTGGCTGCTGGCCGACCTTGCCCGCCAGGCGGCGCGCCCGCTGGTCGTGCTGGCCGCCGCGCCGCTCGAAGCCCAGCGCCTGGCCGACGAAATTCCGCAATTCGCCCCCGAACTGCGGGTGCGCCAGCTGCCCGACTGGGAAACCCTGCCCTACGACGCTTTCTCGCCGCACCAGGACCTGGTGTCCGAGCGGCTGCACACCCTGCACGCGCTGATGCAGCACACCGTGGACGTGCTGCTGGTGCCGGTGACCACGGCGCTGTACCGGCTGGCGCCGCCGTCGTTCCTGGCCGCCTACACGTTTTCGTTCAAGCAGAAAGACCGCCTGGACGAAGCCGCGCTGCGCGCGCAGCTGACCCTGGCCAACTACACCCATGTCACGCAGGTGACGGCGCCGGGCGAATTCTGCCTGCGCGGCGGCCTGATCGACCTGTTCCCCATGGGCTCGGCGGTGCCCTACCGGCTGGACCTGTTCGACGACGAAATCGAATCCATCCGCAGTTTCGACGTGGATACCCAGCGCAGCCTGTACCCGGTGCGCGAAGTGCAACTGCTGCCCGGCCGCGAATTCCCCATGGACGAGGCCGCGCGCAACCGCTTCCGCGCGCGCTTTCGCGAAGAATTCGAAGGCGATCCGTCCCGCGCGCTGCCGTACAAAGACATCGGCAACGGCATCCCGTTCGCGGGCGTCGAATACTATCTGCCGCTGTTCTTCGACGACACCGCCACGCTGTTCGATTATCTGCCGGCCGAGGCCATCGCCGTCACCCTGGGCGACATCGATGACGCCGTGCAGCGCTTCACCCAGGACACCGCCAGCCGCTACGGATTCCTGAAAAGCGACCGCGAGCGCCCGGTGCTGCCGCCGCAGGCGCTGTTCCTCGACGCCGAAGCCCTGCACGCGCACTTCAAGGCATTCGCCCGGCTGGCCCTTGCCGATGGCGCCGCCCACCCCGATTTCTCGGCCGTGCCCGACGTCAGCGTCAGCCGCCGCGCCGAAGACCCGGTCGCCCGCCTGCGCGCCCTGCTGGCGCGCGGCGAATCGCGCGTGCTGCTGTGCGCCGATTCGGCCGGCCGCCGCGAAACGCTGGTGCAGATGCTGGCCGAATTCGGCCTGGCGCCCGACGAGCAGCCCGAGTCCATCCAGGCCTTCCTGGCCTCGCAGGCCGCGTTCGCGCTGGCTGCCGCGCCGCTGTCGGCGGGCTTCGGCATTCCGTCGGCGCGCCTGGCCTTCCTGACCGAGAACGACCTGTATCCCGGCCATGCCGGCGCCACGCGCCGCGGCCGGCGGCGCGACCAGGAAGGCGCCAGCAACGTCGAGGCCATGGTGCGCGACCTGTCCGAGCTGCGCGCCGGCGACCCGGTCGTGCATGCGCAGCACGGCATCGGGCGCTACCACGGCCTGGTCAACATGGACATGGGCGAAGGCGAGATGGAATTCCTGCATCTCGAATACGCCAATGGCAGCACGCTGTACGTGCCCGTGTCGCAGTTGCATGTCATCGCCCGCTACAGCGGCGCCGACCCCGAGGCCGCGCCGCTGCACCAGCTGGGTTCGGGCCAGTGGGACAAGGCCCGCCGCAAGGCCGCGCGCCAGGTGCGCGACACCGCCGCCGAGCTGCTGGCCCTGTATGCGCAGCGGGCCGCGCGCGAAGGCTATGTGTTCAAGCTGCCGCTCAACGACTACGAAGCGTTTGCCGAAGGCTTCGGCTTTGAAGAAACCGCCGACCAGAGCGCCGCCATTCAGGCCGTCATCGCCGACATGACCTCGGGCCGCCCCATGGACCGCCTGGTGTGCGGCGACGTGGGCTTCGGCAAGACCGAAGTCGCGCTGCGCGCCGCCTTCCTGGCCGTGGCCAACGGCAAGCAGGTGGCGCTGCTGTGTCCCACCACCCTGCTGGCCGAGCAGCACGCGCAGACCTTCGCCGACCGCTTCGCCGACTGGCCGGTGCGCGTGGTCGAGCTGTCGCGCTTCCGCTCGTCCAAAGAGGTGGCCGACGCCGTGCAGGGCATCAACGACGGCCGCGTCGACATCGTCATCGGCACGCACAAGCTCCTGTCCAAAGACGTGCGCTTCAAGCGCCTGGGCCTGGTCATCATCGACGAAGAACACCGCTTCGGCGTGCGCCAGAAAGAGGCCCTGAAAGCGCTGCGCGCCGAGGTCGACGTGCTGACCCTCACGGCCACCCCGATCCCGCGCACCCTGGGCATGTCCCTGGAAGGCATCCGCGATTTTTCCGTGATCGCCACCGCGCCGCAGAAGCGCCTGGCCATCAAGACCTTCGTGCGCCGCGAAGACGGCAGCACCATCCGCGAGGCGCTGCTGCGCGAGCTCAAGCGCGGCGGCCAGGCCTATTTCCTGCACAACGAAGTCGAGACCATCCACAACCGCCGGGCCCGCCTGGAAGAGCTGGTGCCCGAAGCCCGCATCGCCGTGGCGCACGGGCAGATGCCCGAGCGCGAGCTCGAACAGGTGATGAAAGGCTTCTACCAGCAGCGCTACAACGTGCTGTTGTGCACCACCATCATTGAAACCGGCATCGACGTGCCCACCGCCAACACCATCGTCATCCACCGCGCCGACCGCTTCGGCCTGGCGCAGCTGCACCAACTGCGCGGACGCGTGGGCCGTTCGCACCACCAGGCCTATGCCTACCTGCTGACGCCGGGCGAAGACGCCATCACGGCCAATGCCAAGAAGCGCCTGGAAGCCATCCAGGCCATGGAAGAACTGGGCTCGGGCTTCTACCTGGCCATGCACGACCTGGAAATCCGCGGCACCGGCGAAGTGCTGGGCGAATCGCAATCGGGCAATATCCAGGAAATCGGCTTCTCGATGTACAACGAGATGCTCAACGAAGCGGTGCGGGCGCTCAAGGCGGGCGAAGAACCCGACCTCGACGCGCCCTTCAACCTGGCCTGCGAAGTCAACCTGCACGCACCCGCCCTGCTGCCGGCCGACTATTGCGCCGACGTGCATGCCCGCCTGGGCATCTACAAGCGGCTGGCGCATGCCGCCAACGAAGACGACCTGATCCGCATCCAGGAAGAGTTGATCGACCGTTTCGGCAAGCTGCCCGAGGCCGCCCAGACCCTGCTGACCACGCACCGGCTGCGGCTGGCCGCGCAGCCGCTGGGCATCGTCAAGATCGACGCCAGCGAAACCCAGGCGCTGCTGCAATTCGGCCCCAAGGCCGCCGTGGATCCGCTGCGCATCATCGAACTGGTGCAAAAGCAGCGGCACATCCGGCTGGCCGGCCAGGACAAACTGCGCATCGAATTCAAGGCGCCCCAGGTGCCCGCCCGCGCCGACGCGGTGCGTGCCGTGCTGCGCTCCCTGAAGTAATATCCCGCCGATCCCGGCTCATTACTCCCGCCTCTACATGTCCACGCACCATCTCGTCATCCAGTCCCCCGCCCTGAGCGCCGCCCAGACCGAGCAGCTCGCCGCCCTGGCCCAGGCCCAGGGCGTCATGCAGCTCGGCGCCACGGCGGCCCGGCTGCTCGACGTCGGCCAGGATGACGCACTGCGCGCGCAGGTCACGGCCTGGGGCGAACAGCATGGCGTCGACACCGCCTTCGTGCCGGCCGGCGCGCGCCTGTCGCAATGCAGGGTATTGGCGATGGACATGGATTCCACGCTGATCAACATCGAATGCATCGACGAGATCGCGGGCGTGGCGGGCGTAAAGCCGAAAGTGGCCGAAATCACCGAAGCCGCCATGCGCGGCGAAATCAAGGACTTCGCCGAAAGCCTGCGGCGCCGCGTGGCATTGCTGGCCGGCACGCCGGCGGCCGCGCTGGAACAGGTGTATGCCGACAAGCTGCGCCTGAACCCGGGCGCCGAACGCCTGGTCTCCACGGCTCGCGCCGCGGGCCTGAAGGTGCTGCTGGTGTCCGGCGGTTTCACGTTCTTCACCGAGCGGCTGCGCGAACGGCTGCAGCTCGACAGCGCGCACGCCAATACGCTGGAAATCCGCGATGGCGTGCTCACCGGCAAGGTGCTGGGCGATATCCTCGACGCCGATGCCAAGCTGGCGCACCTGCGCGCCTTCGCGCAGGCCCACGGCGCCACGCCCGAGCAAACCATCGCCCTGGGCGACGGTGCCAACGACCTGAAAATGCTGGGCGCGGCCCGCTACGCGGTTGCCTACCGCGCCAAGCCCATCGTGCGGCAACAGACGCCGTACGCCCTGAACGTCACCGGGCTGGACGGCGTGCTGAACTGGTTCGAAGGCTGATCAGTACTTCACGTTCAGCGACAGCAGCGCCGCGCGGCCCGTGCCCAGCGCGGCATAGTGCGCGCCGTAAGCCTTGGTGTAGTACGTCTTGTCGAACAGGTTGATGACGTTCAGCTGCGCGGTGACGTGGTCGTTGAACTCATACGCCGCCATCGCGTCGAAGCGCCAGTACGAAGGCACCCAGCGCGACTTGGGCGTGCCGTCGGCATTGTGGCCGTCATCGGCGTTGCCGTACACCTTGTCCACGTAGTAGGCGCCGCCGCCCACCGTCAGCTGCGGCAGCATCTTGTAGGTGGTCCACAGGCTGAAGGCGTTGCGCGGGGTGTTGGGTAGGTCCTGCCCCACCGCACCGCTGTCGAACGCGCCTTCCACCAGCTCGCTGTCCATGAAGGTATAGCCGCCGTACACGTTCCACTTGGGCGTGATGCTGCCCGAGAAGCCCAGTTCAAGCCCGCGCACCTTGGCCTTGCCCACCTGGGCCGTTTCGCCGTCCGAAATCTCCACGCTGGTGTTCTTGCGGATGTCCTGGAACAGCGCGGCCGACAGCATCAGGCGGTTGTCGAACACCTGCCACTTGGTGCCCACCTCGACGGTGCGGCTCTTTTCGGGTTCCAGGTCGGCGCTGTCGTTGGTGACGACGTCGTTCACGTTGTTGCCGGCTACCGCCGACGGCGTCGACGACGTTCCGTAGGTGGCGTAGATGGTGCCGTTGGGCAGCGGCTTGTAGGCCAGGCCCAGCTGGTAGTTGAACAGGTTGTCTTCGCGGTCGGCGTCGTAATGCGGCGAGCCCGCCGGCGCGCCGCGGCCCGGGGCGATGTTCTTGCCGCTGATCTTGTAGTTGTCCCAGCGCAGCCCCACGCTGGCCTGCCACTGTTCGTTGAGCTTGATGGTGTCGAAGCCGTACAGGGCCATGGTGTTGGTCGTGTACGTGGCCGGATCGTCCTTGCGCTCCAGGCGGCCCGGGTAGTAGGTGTGCGGGTCGGCGTCCCACAGCGAGGTGCACCATGCCGATCCCGCCAGCGGCGCATTCGAGCAATTGGTGCTGTTTCCTCCGGGTTTGCCCAGCTCGTTGTAGCCGTCCTTGTCCTGCACCACGTTGGTGTACTCGAAGCCCAGGTCGAAGCTGTGCTTCAGGCTGCCGGTCTCGAAATCGCCCGTCAGGTCAGTCTGGTTGGTGAAGGTCTTGGTCGCGAAATAGCCGGATTTCAGCCCGCGGTACACCAGGCCGTTGACCACATTGCCCTTGCTGTCATCGGGGTTGGTGGCCGCGTAGTCCATGGTGGCGCGGGTATAGCGCGTCACGTTGCGCAGCTGCAGCGTGTCGGAAAAATCGTGCTGGATGTCCAGGGTGCCGGTGTCGTCGCGCTGCTTCATGAAGTCGCGCCCGGTCAGGCCGTAGAACGTCTTGCGGCTGACGCCGCGGGTTTCGGTGACGGGCTGGCCCGATTCCGGATCGTACGGAATCGAGTAATCGGGCATGCTGTCGTCCTGGTAGTGCTGGAAGCTCAGCGTAATGCGGGTGGGCGTGCCCAGCCCCAGCATCAGCGAAGGCGCCACGCCCCAGCGCTCGAAATCCACCGCGCTGTCGCGGCCCGGCACATCGCCCTTGTTGCCCATCAGGTTCAGGCGGAAAGCGGCCTGGTCGCCCAGGCGCCAGTTGCCGTCGGCCGTGGCGCGATAGTTGTTGTCGGTGCCCACCTGCACCGTGCCTTCGGCAAAATCGTGCCCCTTGGGCTTCTTGGTGACTAGATTGATGCTGCCGCCGGCGCCGCCGCGCCCGGAATACACCGAATCCGGGCCCTTGATGATTTCCACCTGCTCCAGGTTGAACGTATCCCGGGTCTGGGTGCTGGTGTCGCGCACGCCGTCCACGAAGATGCTGCCGGCCGAATTCTGGCCGCGGATGATCGGCAGGTCGCCGCCGGGCCGCCCGCCTTCCCCGGCCCCCATGGTGATGCCCGGCGAATTGCGCAGCACATCTTGCAGCGACGTGGCGGCCTGGTCCTGGATGACTTGCTGGGGCACCACCTGCACCGTACGCGGGGTGTCCAGCAAGGGCGCGGTCATTTTCAGCGATTGGGACACCGGCACGTCATACGGCGACGACTCCCCTTCAACCTGCACCGGCGTCAATTGCGGCACATTCGACTGCGCGGCGGCCTGCGGCGCCAGGCAGAAGGCGGGAACGACCATCGCCGCGGCAAGCGACGAGGCCAGGGAATTCATCGAGTACGACTCCGGTGCTTTCAAGACAGCCTCTCCAAAAATGAAAATAGCAACGATTCTTATTTTTTGATCGGGCTAGATTCTCTACTGAAGAGCTGACAATTGCCTGAATAAACGGCCAAATCCCTGAATTACAACGCTTAAAAAGCAAAAAGCGCCTGGCGTGGCAGGCGCTTTTTCCGAAGCAGTTTCAGCTTCGCAAAGAGGGATGGCGCTTGAACAAATAGCGGTAGACAAAGCCGGGATACCCCAGCACCAGGTACAGGCTGAGGGTAATGGCGTAGAACTCCCAGCCCTGCTTGAACGGGTTGCCCAGCGCGGCCTCGAAGGCGAAGCCCAGGGCGATGACCAGCCCGTAGTACGCCAGCAGTTCCAGCAGGCGCAGCCAGAACGGCTTGGCCGCGCCTGCCCGTTTCCAGGGCAGCACGGCCAGCACGCGTTCGGTCAGGAACGGCAGGTTGGCGCTGACCAGCGCCAGCGCGATCAGCAGCCAGACGGCAAGAGTCTGGTTCATGCCCCCTGCCCTGCTACAGGCCCAGCGAGGTCTGGATGGCGTGCACGCAAAGGGCCATCAGGCCGCCCGGCAGGATGCCCAGCACCAGGATCAGTGCGCCGTTCAGCGACAGCACCCCGCGCTGGCCGCACGATGCAGACACCGCGCCGACTTCGGCCACCGGCTCGTCGAAGTACACCACCTTGACCACACGCAGGTAGTAGAACGCGCCAATCAGCGAGAACAGCACCGCGACCACCGCCAGCGCCACATGGCCGGCGTCGATCAGCACCTGCAGCACCGCCAGCTTGGCATAGAACCCCACCATGGGAGGAATGCCGGTCAGCGAGAACATCAGCAGCAGCAGGATGGCGGCGTGCCAGGGGCTGCGGCGGTTCAGGCCCTTCAGGTCGTCGATCTGCTCGCACTCGAAACCCTGGCGCGACAGCAGCAGGATCATGCCGAAAGTGCCCAGCGTGGTCAGCACATAGACCAGCATGTAGAACAGCGCCGAGCCGTAGGCTTGGGCCGAGGCGTCCGGCCTGCCCGCCACCGCGCCGGACATCAGGCCCAGCAGCACGAAGCCCACGTGCGAAATGGTGGAATACGCCAGCATGCGCTTGAAGTTGGTTTGCGCAATGGCCGTCAGGTTGCCGATGGCCAGCGACAGTACCGCCAGGATCATCAGCATGGGCTGCCAGTCGGCCGCCAGGCCGTGCAGGCCTTCGACCAGCAGGCGCAGCGTGATGGCGAAGGCGGCCAGCTTCGGCGCCGCGCCCAGGATCAGGGTAACCGCGGTGGGCGAGCCCTGGTAGACGTCGGGCACCCACATGTGGAACGGCACCGCGCCCAGCTTGAACGCCAGGCCGGCCACCAGGAACACCACGCCGAACACCAGCGCCAGTTCCTTCTGCTGCCCGGCCGCGACCACCTTGGAAATCTCGGCGATGTCGAGCTGCCCCGTGGCGCCGTACACCATGGACATGCCGTACAGCAGGAAGCCCGAGGCCAGCGCGCCCAGCACGAAGTACTTCATGGCGGCCTCGGTGGCCACCACGTCGTCGCGGCGCAGGGCGATCAGGGCGTACAGGGCCAGCGACATCAGTTCCAGGCCCAGGTAGATGCTGATCAGGTTGCCCGCCGAGATCATGACCATCTGGCCAAGCAGGGCCATCAGCGTCAGCACGTACAGTTCGCCGCCGCGAAGCATGTCGCGCGCCTGCGCATAGACCCGGCCGTAGATCAGCGTGACCGCCACGGCGATGTACGACGCCACCTTGAGCAGGTGCGACAGGTTGTCGGCGACATACAGGCCGTTGAAGGTGCGGCCGACGGCGCCGCTGTTCCATTGCACCAGCGACACGACCACCAGCACGCCCAGCGCCAGCATGGTCAGGATGAACGTGGGCTTGCGCTCGGGGTGGCTGCTGACCGCGTCGATGAGCAGGATAGCCAGACCGAAAACCAGCAACAGGATCTCGGGTGTGGCCAGGGCGAAATCGATGTGAGATTGCATCATGGTTCAGTCTTACAGTTTCGAGACGGCAACGTGTTGCAGCAGGGCCTGAACCGAGGCATGCATGACGTCGGTAAAGGGCTTGGGATAGATACCCATGTACAACACCGCAATGGCCATCACGCCCAGGATCAGGAATTCACGGCGGTTGACGTCGGTGAGTTGGCGCACCTGGTCGTTGGCGATGTCGCCGAACGCCACGCGCTTGACCATCCACAGCGAATACGACGCGCCCAGGATCAACGCCGTCGCGGCCAAGAGGCCGATCCAGAAGTTGTGTTCGACGGCGCCCATGATGACCATGAACTCGCCCACGAAACCGCTGGTGGCGGGCAGCCCGCTGTTGGCCATGGAGAACAGCACGAAGAACGTGACGAAGCGCGGCATGACGTTGATGACGCCGCCGTAGTCGGCGATGCGCCGCGAATGCATGCGGTCGTACAGCACGCCGATGCAGAAGAACATGGCGCCCGACACGAAGCCGTGCGAGATCATCTGCACGATGGCGCCTTCGACGCCGGCCGTATTGAAGATGAAGAAGCCCAGGGTGACGAAGCCCATGTGCGCCACCGACGAATACGCCACCAGCTTCTTCATGTCGTCCTGGACGATGGCGACCAGGCCGATGTAGATGACGGCGATCAGCGACAGCGCGATCATCAGGCCGGCCAGGCTGTGCGAGGCATCGGGGGCGATGGGCAGCGAGAAGCGCAGGAAGCCGTAGGCGCCCAGCTTCAGCATGATGGCCGCCAGCACCACCGAACCGCCGGTAGGCGCCTCGACGTGGGCGTCGGGCAGCCAGGTGTGCACCGGCCACATCGGCACCTTGACCGCGAAAGCCGCCAGCAGCGCCACGAAAATCAGCACCTGCGGCGTATAGCCCAGCTTGACCTGGTGCCAGGTCTGGATGTCGAACGAGCCGCCCGAGGCATGCCACAGATAGATGAACGCCACCAGGGTGAGCAGCGAACCCAGCAGCGTGTACAGGAAGAACTTGAACGCCGCATAGACCCGATTGGGGCCGCCCCACACGCCGATGATGATGTACATCGGGATCAGCGTGGCCTCGAAGAACACGTAGAACAGCAGGCCGTCGAGCGCCGCGAACACGCCCACCATCAGGCCCGACAGGATCAGGAAGGCGGCCATGTACTGCGCCACGCGGCTGGTGATGACTTCCCAGCCGGCCAGCACCACGATGATGGTGATGAACGCGGTCAGCAGCACGAACCACAGCGAGATGCCGTCGATGCCCAGGTGGTAGTTGACGTTGAACGCCTCTATCCAGGATGCCTTTTCGACGAACTGCATGGCTGCCGTCGAGGCGTCGAAGCCGGTGTACAGCGGAATGGTGACTACGAAGCCGGCCAGCGCGCCCACCAGCGACAGGCCGCGCGTCAGCCCGGGACGGTCATCGCGGCCCAGGGCCAGCACCAGCAGGCCGAATACGATCGGTACGAAGATCGCAAGCGTAAGCCAGGGAAAAGTGTTGGATGCCATGTCGCTTGCCGTCATTGGGGAATCAGCACAAAGAAAGTAATCAGCGCCATGATGCCGATGATCATCGCGAACGCGTAGTGATAGATGTAGCCCGACTGCAAGTGGCGGCTGACCGCGGCCACCCAGCCCACCACGCGGGCGCTGCCGTTGACCAGCACGCCGTCGATCAGGCCGCGGTCGCCGCGCTGCCACAGCCCATGGCCCAGGCAGCGGGCGCCGCGCGCGATGATCTGTTCATTGACCCAGTCGACGTAGTACTTGTTGTCGAGCAGCTTGTACACGCCCGACAGGCCCGACTTGATCGCGGCCGGCACCTTGGGATTGATCAGGTAGCAATACCAGGAGATGACGGCGCCCGCCACCACCAGCCAGAACGGCAGGGTCTGGAAGGCGTGCAGGCCGAAGGCGACCCAGCCGTGCCATTCTTCGGCAAGCTCGTGCATGGCCGGGTGCTGCGGCAGCACCTTGATCGCGCCTTCGAAGAAGCCGCCGAACAGCATCGGATCGACCACCAGCGCGCCGATGATCACCGAGGGAATGGCCAGCAGCACCAGCGGCAGCGTGACGACCCAGGGCGATTCGTGCGGCGTGCCGCCATGGTGGTCGTGGTCGTCGTGGCTGCCGTGCGCATGGTCGTCGTGGCCATGGCCGTGGCCGCTGGTGTCGAAGCGCTCTTTGCCGTGGAACACCAGGAAGTACACGCGGAACGAGTACAGCGAGGTGACGAACACGCCGATCAGCGTGGCGTAGTAAGCGAAGCTGGCGCCCCAGACATCGGCCGCGCCGGCGGCTTCGATGATGTGCTCTTTCGAGTAGAAGCCCGAGAAGAACGGCGTGCCCACCAGGGCCAGCGTGCCCAGCAGGAACGTGATCCAGGTAATGGGCATGTACTTGCGCAGCCCGCCCATGTTGCGGATGTCCTGGTCGTGGTGCATGCCGATGATCACCGAGCCCGCGCCCAGGAACAGCAGCGCCTTGAAGAACGCGTGCGTCATCAGGTGGAAAATGGCCACCGAGTAGGCCGAGGCGCCCAGCGCCACGGTCATGTAGCCCAGCTGCGACAGCGTGGAATACGCCACCACGCGCTTGATGTCGTTCTGGATGATGCCCAGGATGCCCAGGAACAGCGCGCCGATGGCGCCGATGACGATCACGAACGACAGCGCGGTGTCGGACAGCTCGAACAGCGGCGAGAAGCGCGCCACCATGAAGATGCCCGCGGTCACCATGGTGGCCGCGTGGATCAGCGCCGAGATCGGCGTGGGGCCTTCCATGGAATCGGGCAGCCAGGCATGCAGCGGCACCTGGGCCGATTTGCCCATGGCGCCGATGAACAGGCAGATGCAGGCCACGGTCAGCAGCATCCAGTCGGTGCCCGGCAGGGTTTCGCCGGCCAGCTTGTCGGCCTGGGCGAACACGTCGGCGTAGTGCATGGTGCCGGCGTAGGCGAACAGCAGGCCGATGCCCAGCACGAAGCCGAAGTCGCCCACGCGGTTGATCAGGAACGCCTTCATGTTGGCGAAGATGGCCGTGGGGCGCGTGTACCAGAAGCCGATCAGCAGGTACGACACCAGGCCCACCGCTTCCCAGCCGAAGAACAGCTGAACCATGTTGTTGGACATGACCAGCATCAGCATCGAGAAGGTGAACAGCGAGATGTACGCGAAGAAGCGCTGGTAGCCGGGGTCGTCGGCCATGTAGCCGATGGTGTAGATGTGCACCATCAGCGACACCGAGGTGACCACCACCATCATCATGGCCGACAGCGGGTCGATCAGGAAACCGATTTCCAGCTTGGTCTGGCCGATGAGGCTCCAGGTGTAGACGGTGCCGTCGTAGGTGTGGCCATTGAGCACATCGCCCAGCACGATGACCGCCCCCACCGTGGAGATCAGTACCCCCAGGATGGTGATGACGTGCGAGCCGCGGCGGCCGATCGGCCGGCCCAGGAACCCGGTGCCGAACAGCCCGGCAAGAATCGCGCCGGCCAGCGGGGCCAGCGCGATCAGCAAGTACAGGTTGGGTGAGCTAGACATTTTCTTCCAATACCCCGTCAGCCCTTCAGGCGATCGAGTTCGTCAACGTTGATCGTGTTCAGGTTGCGGAACAGCAGCACCAGAATCGCCAGCCCGATGGCGGCTTCAGCGGCCGCCACCGTCAGGATGAAAAACACGAACACCTGGCCGGCGGTGTCGCCGAACCAGCTGGAGAACGCCACGAAGTTCATGTTGACGGCCAGCAGCACGAGCTCGATGGACATCAGCAGGATGATCAGGTTGCGGCGGTTCAGGAAGATGCCGAAGATGCCGATGGCGAACAGGATCGCGCCCAGCACCAGGTAATGGGCCAGCGTCAGCGTCATTCTTTTTCTCCTTGGGCGTCGTCGGACGGCGTGGACACGCGGCCCTGGGCGCGGTCGCTCTGCGCCGGCATGCTGACCAGGCGGAAGCGGTCTTTGGCGCGCACGCGCACCGCGGCGGCCGGATCGTTGTACTTGGCGTCGCGGCGGCGGCGCAGCGTCAGCGAGATGGCGGCGATCATGCCCACCAGCAGCAGCGCGGCGCCGACTTCCACGGCGTACACGTACTGGGTGTACATGGCCTCGCCCAGCGCGCGGGTGTTGTTGTAGTCGGCGGCCATGGACGCCTGCGGGCCGGCGCCGTGCCAGGTGGCGCCCAGCACGAACGACATCTCGACCACCAGCACGGCGCCGATGATGAGGCCCAGCGGCAGATAAGTCTTGAGCCCGTGGCGCAGCGTGTCGATGCGGATGTCGAGCATCATGACCACGAACAGGAACAGCACCATAACGGCGCCCACGTACACCAGCACCAGCAGCAGGGCCAGGAATTCGGCGCCCAGCAGCATCCAGAGCATGGCGGCGTTGGCGAAGGCCAGGATCAGGTGCAGGACGGCGGTGACGGGACTGCGCGCGGTGATGACGCGGAACGCGGCGATCACCAGGACGGCGGCCAATATGTAGAACAGGACAGTGGTAAATGTCATGGATCAGACCTTAGGCGTCAGCGGTATGGCGCGTCTTCGGCCCGGCGGCGGGCGATTTCGGCTTCGTAGCGGTCGCCCACGGCGAGCAGCATGTCTTTGGTGAAGTAGAGGTCGCCGCGCTTTTCACCGTGGTATTCGTGGATATGGGTTTCCACGATGGAGTCCACGGGGCAGCTTTCTTCACAGAAGCCGCAGAAAATGCACTTGGTGAGATCGATGTCGTAGCGCGTGGTGCGGCGGGTGCCGTCGTCGCGCTGGTCCGATTCGATGGTGATGGCCAGCGCCGGGCAGACGGCTTCGCACAGCTTGCAGGCGATGCAGCGCTCTTCCCCGTTGGGGTAGCGGCGCAATGCGTGCAGCCCGCGGAAGCGCGCCGAGGTCGGCGTTTTTTCCATCGGGTAGCGCAAGGTGACCTTGCGCTTGAAGAAGTACTTGCCCGTCAGGCGCATGCCCTTGAGCAGTTCGGCCAGCATCAGGCTGCCGAAGAAATCTTTGATCGCTTCCATATCCTGCCTCAGCTTGGCGCGTCAGCGCCAAATGTTCCAGGGCGTCTGCATCCAGATCGCCACCACGACCAGCCACACGCCGGTCAGCGGGATGAATATCTTCCAGCCCAAACGCATGATCTGGTCGTAGCGGTAGCGCGGGAACGACGCACGGAACCACACGAACAGCGAGACCACGAAGAATGTCTTGACGCCCAGCCAGATCCAGCCCGGGATCCAGTTCAGCGGCGCGATGTCGATCGGCGAAGTCCAGCCGCCCAGGAACATGATGGATGCCATGCACGACAGCAGGATCATGTTGGCGTATTCGCCCAGGAAGAACAGCGCGAAGGCCATGCCCGAGTATTCGACCATGTGGCCGGCCACGATTTCGGATTCACCTTCCACCACGTCGAACGGGTGGCGGTTGGTTTCGGCCACGGCCGAGATCACGTAGATGACGAACAGCGGCAGCAGCGGCAGCCAGTTCCAGGACAGGAACGTCAGGCCGTGGTCGGCGAACCAGCCGCGTGTCTGGCCCAGCACGATCTCGGACATGTTCAGGCTGCCCGACACCAGCAGCACCGTGACCAGCACGAAGCCGATGGCGAGTTCGTACGACACCATCTGCGCCGAGGCGCGCAGCGCCCCCAGGAACGCGTACTTGGAGTTCGACGCCCAGCCGGCCACGATGACGCCATAGACGCCGATGGAGGTGATGGCCATGACGTACAGCAGGCCGGCATTGACGTTGGCCAGCACGACTTCGGGGCCGAACGGCACCACCGCCCAGGCCGCCAGCGCCGGCATCAGGGTGACCACCGGCGCCACCACGAACAGCACCTTGTTGGCCTGCGTGGGCACCACGACTTCTTTGGTGAGCAGCTTGAACACGTCGGCGAACGGCTGCAGCAGGCCGCGGAAGCCGACGCGGGTCGGGCCCAGGCGCACGTGCATCCAGCCGATCATCTTGCGTTCCCAGTACGTGAGATAGGCCACGCACAGGATGATGGGAACCGCGATGACGACGATCTTGACGAGCGTCCAGAGCACCAGCCAGACCGTCGGGCCCAGCAGGGCCTGACCGTGGCTTTCAAGAATATCGAGCCATTCCATGTCAGGCACGCTCCACGCTGATTTCACCGAAGGCGCCGCCCAGGGCGGCGGTTTGCTCGAATGCCGCCGAAATGCGCACCGCGCGGTCGGCCACGGCGTCGTCTTGCACGGTTTCGAGCTCGGCCGAGCCGGCCGGGCCGGTAACGCGCACCCGGACCCCGGCAGCCAGCCCCAGGCCGGCCAGCGTGGCGCCGTTCATGCGCGCGGTGGGCGCCTGCGAGGCGGGCGCATCCTGCAACGGCCCGGAGCGGCGCACCATGGCATCGCTGCGGTAGATGGGCACGTCGGCGACGCGCTCGAGGCCCGCCGCGGCTTGCCCCAGCCCGCGCGCGGCCTTGATGTCGTTGGACAGACGGCTTTCGACGCCGCCCGCCAGGGCGGTATCGCGCACCGATTCGGAAGTTTCGTCTTCGAAGCCCTGCAGCTGCAGCACATTGCCCAGCACGCGCAGCACCTTCCAGCCCGGACGGGTCTGGCCCAGCGGCGCCACCGTGCCCTTGAAGCTCTGCGGCAGGCCCTGCGCATTGACGAAGGTGCCCGAGGTTTCGGTGAACGGGGCAACCGGCAGCATGACGTCGGCCCAGTCTTGCGCGGCCGATGCGTACGGGGTCAGGGCGACGGCGAACTCGGCGCCGCGCAGCGCGGCCACGGCCTGCGGGCCGTTGTCGGCATCCAGGGACGGCTCGGCGTGCAGCACGATGTAGGCCTTGAGCGGCTCGGCCAGCATGGCGGCGGCGGTTTTGCCGCCCTGCCCCGGCACGGCGCCGGCCAGGTAGCCGCCCACCGTATTGCCGCCCGACGTCAGGAAGCCGAAGCGCGCGCCGGCCAGGTCGGCCACGCTGCGCGCATTGGCGGCCAGCAGCGAGGCCTGCGGCGCGGCCACGGCCATGTTGCCCATCAGCACGGCGACGTTCGAGCCCGAAGCCAGGCTGGCGGCAACCAGCTTGGCGTTTTCATCGGGCGTGACGCCGGCGAATTCGGCCGGCACCGGCTGTTCTTTGGCCTGGGCCAGCGCCACGGCCACCTGGGCCAGCGCCTGAGGCAGGCCGGACGGCGCCACGGTGATGCGCGCAGCGACCGGCATGAGGGGGTCGTCGGCCGCGCTGTCGACCAGCAGGACCTGCGTGCCGCGCTTGGCGGCCTGGCGCAGGCGCTGCGCCATCAGGGGATGGTCTTTGCGCAGGAACGAGCCCACCACCAGCACGCGATCGAGCGCGTCGAGATCGGCCACCGGCATGCCCAGCCAGGGGGCGCCGGACAGGGCCGCGTCGAAGCCGGGATCGGTTTGGCGCAGACGGAAATCGATGTTCTCGGAGCCCAGGGCGCGCACCAGGCGGCCCAGCAGCGCGAATTCTTCGGTGGTGGCGTATTCGGCCGCCAGGGCGCCGATCTGGCCGCCGCCATGGCTGTCGCGCACCCGCGACAGGCCTTGCGCCACGGCCTGCAGCGCGTCGGCCCACGAGGCTTCCTGCCATTGGCCGTCGGCGCCCTTGATCATGGGCGCGGCCAGGCGGTCTTCGCTGTTGAGGCCTTCGTACGAGAAGCGGTCGCGGTCGCTGATCCAGCACTCGTTGAGCGCTTCGTCTTCGAACGGCACCACCCGCATGACGCGGTCGCCCTTGACCTGGATGACCAGGTTGGCGCCCAGGCTGTCGTGCGGACTGACCGCGCGGCGGCGCGCCAGTTCCCAGGTGCGGGCCGTGTAGCGGAACGGCTTGGAGGTCAGCGCGCCCACGGGACAGAGGTCGATCATGTTGCCCGACAGTTCGGACTCGACCGAGCGGCCCACGAACGAGGTGATCTCGGAATGCTCGCCGCGGCCCAGCATGCCCAGTTCCATCAGGCCGCCGATTTCCTGGCCGAAGCGCACGCAGCGCGTGCAATGGATGCAGCGGGCCATTTCTTCGGCCGACACCAGCGGGCCGAGGTCTTTGTGGAAGACCACGCGCTTTTCTTCGCGATAGCGCGAAGTCGAGCCGCCGTAGCCCACCGCCAGATCCTGCAGCTGGCACTCGCCGCCCTGATCGCAGATGGGGCAATCGAGCGGGTGGTTGATCAGCAGGAATTCCATGACCGACTTCTGGGCGGCCTTGGCTTTTTCAGAGCAGGTGTGCACCACCATGCCATTGGTGGCAGGCGTGGCGCAGGCGGGCAGCGCCTTGGGCGCCTTTTCCACTTCAACCAGGCACATGCGGCAGTTGGCCGCGATGGACAGTTTCTTGTGGTAGCAGAAATGCGGCACATACAGGCCGAGCTTCTGGGCCGCATGCATCACCATGCTGCCCTCGGGGACTTCGACCTGATTGCCGTCGACGGTTAGTTCAACCATTGCTGTTCCTGAGACCTACAGATATTGCGGGACCACACACGACTTGTGTTCGATGTGGTGCGCGAATTCGTCGCGATAGTGCTTGAGGAAGCCGCGCACCGGCATGGCGGCGGCATCGCCCAGGGCGCAGATCGTGCGGCCCATGATGTTGCCGGCCACGCTGTCGAGCAGGTCGAGGTCTTCCTGGCGACCCTGGCCGTGTTCGATGCGATGGACCATGCGGTAGAGCCAGCCGGTGCCTTCACGGCACGGTGTGCACTGGCCGCAGCTTTCTTCGAAATAGAAATACGACAGCCGCAGCAGCGACTTCACCATGCAGCGGGTTTCGTCCATGACGATGACCGCGCCCGACCCCAGCATGGAGCCCGCCTTGGCGATGGCGTCGTAGTCCATGGTGGTGTCCATCATGATGTCGGCCGGCAGCACCGGAGCGCTGGAGCCGCCCGGAATGACGGCCTTGAGCTTCTTGCCGCCGCGCATGCCGCCGGCCAGCTCGAGCAGCTTGGCGAACGGCGTGCCCAGCGGGATTTCGTAGTTGCCCGGACGTTCGACGTCGCCCGTGATCGAGAACACCTTGGTGCCGCCGTTGTTGGGCTTGCCGACTTCGAGATAGGCCTGGCCGCCGTTGCGGATGATCCAGGGCACCGCCGCGAAGGTTTCGGTGTTGTTGATGGTGGTGGGCTTGCCGTACAGGCCGAAGCTGGCGGGAAACGGCGGCTTGAAGCGCGGCTGGCCCTTCTTGCCTTCCAGCGATTCGAGCAGCGCGGTTTCCTCGCCGCAGATGTACGCGCCGTAGCCGTGGAAGGCATGCAGCTGGAAGCTGAACTCGGAACCCAGGATCTTGTCGCCCAGGAAGCCGGCGGCGCGAGCTTCTTCCAGGGCTTCTTCGAAGCGTTCGTACACTTCGAAGATTTCGCCGTGGATGTAGTTGTAGCCGACGCTGATGCCCATGGCGTAGGCGGCGATGGCCATGCCTTCGATCACGATGTGCGGGTTGAAGCGCAGGATGTCGCGGTCTTTGAAGGTGCCGGGCTCGCCTTCGTCGGAATTGCACACCAGGTACTTCTGGCCCGGGAAGGCGCGCGGCATGAAGCTCCACTTCAGGCCGGTGGGAAAGCCCGCGCCGCCGCGGCCGCGCAGGCCCGAGGCCTTGACTTCGGCGATGACGTCTTCGGGCTTCATGCCGGACGACAGGATCTTGCGCAAGGCCTCGTAGCCGCCGCGCTGCACGTAGTCTTGCAGGTGCCAGTTGCTGCCGTCGAGGTCGGCCAGGATCTGCGGCCCGATGTGCCGGCCGTGCAGGCACATGGAATTGGACAGGTCGTTCAGGGGGTTGGGATCGAGCCCCTGCGCCAGGGTCTTGTACAGGTCGGGCGCGTTCATGCCGACTCTCCCTGGGCCTTCAGGCCCTGAACCAGCGCATCGATTTTTTCTTCGGTCATGCGCACGCACATATGCTTGTTGTTGACGATGAGCACGGGGGAATCGCCGCAGGCGCCCATGCATTCGCCCTCGACCAGCGTGAACAGGCCGTCGGGCGTGGTTTCGCGATAGTCGACGCCGAGCTTGCGCTTGAGGAAGTCGCCGGCTTTTTCGCCGTCGCGCAAGGCACAGGGCAGGTTCGTGCAAACCGCGATCTTGTGCTTGCCGACCGGCTTGATATCGAACATGTTGTAGAACGTGGCGACTTCCTGCACCGCGATGGGCGGCACGCCGATGTAGTTGGCCACGTCTTCAAGGACTTCGGGGGACAGCCAGCCTTTTTCTTCTTGCGCGATGGCAAGCGAAGCCATGATGGCCGACTGCCGCTGGTCGGCCGGGAACTTGGCGAGTTCCCGATCGATTTTCTGGTAGGCCTGTTCGGAAAGCAGCATAGTTTGAATCCGGGTTATGCGGGGCGTTCGGGCTGGTGGTCAGCGGTCGATTTCGCCGAAAACGATGTCCTGTGTGCCGATGATGGTGACGGCGTCGGCGATCATGTGGCCGCGCGCCATTTCATCGAGCGATTGCAGGTGGGCAAAGCCCGGCGCCCGAATCTTCAGGCGGTAAGGCTTGTTGGCGCCGTCGGACACCAGGTAGATGCCGAATTCGCCTTTCGGGTGTTCGACCGAGGCGAAAGCTTCGCCCGGCGGCACGTGGAAACCTTCAGTGAAGAGCTTGAAATGGTGGATCAGGTCTTCCATGTTGGTTTTCATGCCGGTGCGGCTGGGCGGCGCAACCTTGTGGTTCTCGATCATGACCGGACCCGGGTTGTTGCGCAGCCATTCGACGCACTGGCGGATGATGCGGTTGCTTTCGCGCATTTCGGCGATGCGCACCAGGTAGCGGTCGTAGCAGTCGCCGTTGACGCCGACGGGCACGTCGAATTCGACCAGATCGTAGACTTCGTAGGGCTGCATCTTGCGCAGGTCCCAGGCCACGCCGGAACCGCGCAGCATGGGGCCGGTGAAGCCCAGCGCCTTGGCGCGTTCGGGGTCGACCACGCCGATGCCGACCAGGCGCTGCTTCCAGATGCGGTTGTCGGTGAGCAGGGTTTCGTATTCGTCGATGCAGGCCGGGAACCGGTTGGTGAAATCTTCGATGAAATCGAGCAGCGAACCCGAACGCGCGTCGTTCATGATGCGCATGTCTTTCTCGCCGCGGTACTTGCTGCTTTCGCCGTACTGCGGCATGGCGTCGGGCAGGTCGCGGTAGACGCCGCCCGGCCGGTAGTAGGCCGCGTGCATTCGCGCGCCCGAGACGGCTTCGTAGCAGTCCATCAGGTCTTCGCGTTCGCGGAAGGCATACAGGAACACGGCCATGGCGCCCACGTCGAGCGCGTGCGAGCCCAGCGACATCAGGTGGTTGAGCAGGCGCGTGATCTCGTCGAACATGACGCGGATGTATTGCGCGCGCAGCGGCGGCTCGATGCCCAGCAGCTTTTCGATGGCCATGACGTACGCGTGCTCGTTGCACATCATGGAGACGTAATCGAGGCGGTCCATGTAGGGCAGCGCCTGGATGTAGGTCTTGTGCTCGGCCAGTTTTTCGGTGGCGCGGTGCAGCAGGCCGATGTGCGGGTCGGCGCGCTGGATGACTTCGCCGTCGAGCTCGAGCACCAGGCGCAGCACACCGTGCGCGGCCGGGTGCTGCGGGCCGAAGTTCAGGGTGTAGTTCTTGATTTCTGCCATGATTTAACGCCCCAGGCCGTAGGAGTCTTCACGCACGACGCGCGGGGTGATTTCGCGCGGATCGATGGTGACCGGCTGGTAGATGACGCGCTTCTGTTCGGGGTCGTAGCGCATTTCGACCGTGCCCGACAGGGGGAAGTCTTTGCGGAACGGATGGCCGATGAAGCCGTAGTCGGTAAGGATGCGGCGCAGGTCGGGGTGGCCTTCGAAGACAATGCCGTACAGGTCGAAGGCTTCGCGTTCGAACCAGTTCACGCCGGGCCAGCAATCGATCAGCGAGCCCACCATGGGGAAGTCGTCGTCGGGGGCCCAGGTGCGCACGCGCAGGCGCCAGTTGTGCGCGATGGACAGCAGGTGCACCACCACGGCGTAGCGCGAACGCTGCACGCCGGCGACCTTTTCTTCACCGGCCTGGCGGCTGCCATTGCCCCAGGTGAGGTAGTCGACGCCGCACAGGTCGATGCAGGTTTCGAAGCTCAGGCTGGCATCGGCGCGCAGTTTGTTGCAGACGGCCAGCCATTGGTCGGCCGGCACTTCCAGCGTGAATTCGCCGAGCGCTTCGGTCAGGGCGATTTCCGCCCCCAGCGCGGCCTGCAGGTTGTGTTTCAGGGTTTCGAGCCTGGTCATCGTCATGATCGCTTAGGTAAACCGATATGCTGACGCGGGGCGCCGGCCAAACGTATTGCCGGCGCCGGTGCGGTCAGCGGGCAATGGTGTTGGTCAGGCGGATCTTGTTCTGCATTTGCAGCAGCCCATAGACCAGCGCTTCGGCCGTGGGCGGACAGCCCGGCACGTAGACATCGACCGGCACGATGCGATCGCAGCCGCGCACCACCGAATACGAGTAGTGGTAGTACCCGCCCCCGTTGGCACACGAGCCCATGGACACGACCCAGCGCGGCTCGGGCATCTGGTCGTAGACCTTGCGCAGCGCCGGCGCCATTTTGTTGCACAGCGTGCCGGCCACGATCATCAGGTCGGACTGGCGCGGGCTGGGGCGGAAAATGATGCCGAACTGGTCGAGGTCGTAGCGCGCCGCGCCGGCGTGCATCATTTCGACCGCGCAACAGGCCAGGCCGAAGGTCATGGGCCACATCGAGCCTGTTTTTGCCCAGTTGAGGAACTTGTCGGCACTGGTAGTGATAAAACCTTGCTTGAGGATGCCGTCTATAGCCATATTGGTCTCTGATAGCGGAAAGACGTGGGTTATTCCCAGTCCAGCGCGCCCTTTTTCCATTCGTAGATGAAGCCGACCGTGAGGACCGCCAGGAAGACCATGACGGTCCAGAAGCCGACCAGGCCGACCGTGCCGTGGGCAATGGCCCAGGGGAACAGGAAGGCGATTTCGAGGTCGAACAGAATGAAGAGGATGGCGACCAGGTAATAGCGCACATCGAACTTCATGCGGGCGTCTTCGAAGGCTTCGAAGCCGCACTCGTAGGCCGAAAGTTTTTCGGCATAGGGACGCCGCGGCCCCAGGAGCGAACCTGCCGTCAGCAGCGCAAACCCGATGAGGGTAGCCACCGCAATAAACAGCAGGACGGGAAAATACTGTTGCAAGTTCATTCTGGCGTCCGTCAAATGCGCAAACCTTCAGATTGTAGCATTTGCTAAGTGACTGTCCGCTGAACCTGGCAGCTCGAAAACAAGAAAGCATTGACCTTCGGCAGGAACGAAAAAGCCACCCCGAAGGGTGGCTTTTTGCAGGCCGGCCGAAGCCTGCCTGCGCGCTTGGAATCGAAGCGGGGCTTGCGCCCCGCAGCCGATTAGAAGCGGTGACGGATACCGACGCCGACAGCCGTGCTCTTCACGTCGTCGATGAAGGCATAGTTCTTGGCGTACGAACCGTAAGCGTACAGGTTGGTGCGCTTGGACAGGTCGTAGGTGTAGCCCAGCGAGAAGACGTTCATCTTTTCTTCGCCGCCAGTCAGCTTGTCGTTGCTGGGGTCAACCATCTGCCACGAACCGAACAGCTTCGAAGCGCCGCCGATGGGGGCCGACAGGCCGACCATGTACGAATTGGCCTTGAAGCCGTCAGCGAAGACGTTCGAGGTCAGGACGGTGCCGTCAACGCCGTTGATGCCTTGGCCGCCGAACCAGCCGTCGGTGGTGCGGGCGTAGGCCAGCGAGAGCTTGACCACTTCGAAGTCATACGAACCGCCGATGCCGTACGAACGCGGGGTGGCGTCGACTTGCTCTTGAGCCTGGTTGTTCGAGGCGTTCAGCTGGTCGTACGACAGAGCGACGTTCAGCGGGCCGTTCACGTAACGCAGGCCGGTGGTGATGCCACGGACGTTGTCGGCGGTGCGGAAGCCAACGCGGTCGTCGGCAGCCTCGTCATCCACGCTGAACGAGTAGCCAACGCCAAACTGGAAGCCGCTGTAGGACGGGGTCTGGTACATGACCATGTTGTCCCAACGAACGGTGTTGGCGGCGCTGATGCCCATGCCGATGTTGGCTTGGCCGAAGCCGGCGCCGAACGGATCGATCGAGCCGAAGTACTTCGACGTGATGTTGGTTTGACGACCGAAGTCCAGACGGCCCCAGCTGTCGCTTTGCAGACCGATGGTGGCTTGACGACCGAACAGGCGGCCGCCTTGAGCGGAGCTACCGTTGCCGGAGTTGAAGCCGCTTTCCAGTTGGAACACGGCTTGCAGGCCGTCACCCAGATCTTCGGTGCCACGCAGGCCCCAGCGCGAACCGTTCTGCACGCCGTTGATCATGCCGATGCGGCTGCCATCGAAACCGTCGCCCTTGACCTTGTTGTAGCCGATACCGGTGTCGATGAGGCCGTACAGCGTCACCGAGGTTTCTGCCTGGGCCACACCGGCGAAACCGGCGAGCAGGGCGGCAGCGAGCAGAGTCTTTTTCATTTAAGAAATCTCCGTTGATTTGAGTGACAAGAGCAGCAATGCTTGCGTCAGCCTGCCGCCCCCCTAACTCCGCGAAGGGAAGTTGACGCTATTGCATCAAAAAACCCAGGGACTGGCTATGGTCGCCGCCAGAAAAGTGCCGGTTCGGCGCCAGTGATGTTGGTATCTTGCAACATGCGGGACATCTGGGCGGAGCCGTCTCAGTGTTTACCCTGCATGCCGGCCGGAGCCAGTATTCATGCCGTTTCATGCGAGATCGCGGCACACTGGCAGCCCCGGCGCCAATATTGCTTTGGTAACGCGGCACAATCCTGGATACAGGACAGCACAGACTCGATACATCTATGTCGGCCCCGGAAGAGCGGGCGGCGGGATGCAATGATTGCGCCAGAAATAACAACGTTATTAAATAGAAGCATCGCTATATTCCGCCTGCCGCCCTGTATGGAACCCGACTTTGCCCCCGCCGCCACGCGCGCGCAGCAGCTCACTGCCCTGCGGCGCCAGCTTATCCTGGAAGCGGCGCAGCGGGTGTTCGAGCGCGATGGCCTGGAAAAGACCACGGTGCGGGCCATCGCCAAAGAGGCCGGCTGCACTACGGGCGCCATCTACCCCTGGTTCGGCGGCAAAGAAGCCATTTATGCCGAGCTGCTCGAAGCTTCGCTGGCGAGGCTGCACGGGCAGCTGGACCACGCCCTGGACGGCAGTCCCGCCGGGGCGGCGCGTCGCGTCGTGGAGGCCTTCTTCCAGTATTACGCCGGGCGCGCCACCGAGTTCTCGCTGGGCATGTACCTGTTCCAGGGGCTGGGCCCGCGGGGCCTGGGCCGCGAGGCGGACGAGCGGCTGAACGTGCGCCTGCGCCGCTGCGTGGCGCAGCTGGGCCACGGCCTGCGCCTGGCCAAGCAGTGGCCGGACGATGTCGTAGCCGCGGAGCAGATGCAAGTATTCACATACCTGATGGGCCTGCTGCTGCTGTTTCATACCCGCCGCCTGAAGTCCCTGGGCCAGCAGGCCGACGAGCTGCTGGAACGTTTCTGCACGACGCTGGAGCAACGCCAATGACACTGCCCTCTTCCACGCCCCGCATCAGCGTGGCGGATTTCCACCGCCTGCTGGCCGAGCAGCATCCGTTCGCCGAGGTGCTGGGCGTGCAGATCACCGATATCGGCCACGGCACGGCGCGGGCCATTCTGCCGGCGCGCGACGCCCACCAGCGCCTGGGCGGCATCGTGGCGGGCCCCATGCTGATGGGGCTGGCCGACCTGGCGCTGTATGCCGCGGTGGTGGGCGCCACAGGCCAAGCCGGGGCGGTCACGGCCAGCCTGACCATCAATTTCCTGCGCAAGAGCCCCGCGGGCGCGGTGGTGGCCGAGGCGCGGCTGCTGAAAACGGGCCGCCTGGCCGCCGGCGAAGTCGTGCTGCACGGCGAGCACGCCTCGGAACCGGTGGCCCATATTGTCAGCACCTGGTCGGTGCCGGCGCCATGACCGCGCCGCTGCCTCCCCGGGTGGGCATCATCGGCCTGGGCACGGCCGGCAGCGCGGCCGCCCGCAAGCTGCTGGCGGCCGCGCCGCCCGAACTGGCCCTGACCGTCTTCGACAAGGCGCCGGCGCAATGCGAACCCTTCCGCGGCGCAGCCACGCTGGCGGCCACGGCCGACGAGGCCCTGCGCGAATCGGACGTGGTGGTGCTGGCGCTGCCGGGCCAGCGCGAAATCGACCGCACGCTAGAGCGCTTCAGCGACGGCAAGGTGGGCGCGGACATCCGCGGCAAGCTGCTCTGGAACTTGCGCGCCCTTCCGCCGGCCGCGACGGCCGGCCTGCGCAGCGCGGTGCAGGCGGCCGGCGCCACCTATGTGGCGGGCGCGGCCGACGAAACCCTGGCGGCGCGCATGCTGCCGCCGCGTTTCGATACTGCCAGCGCGCGGGCGGTGTTGCAGGCTATGCGCGCCGCCTGAAGGCGCGCAGGCGTTCGGCGCCGGCCAGGCACAGCGCCAGCCACGCCAGGCTGAGCGCAAAGCCGGCGACCACATCGCTGAGATAGTGCACCTGCAGCAGCACCCGGCTGACGCCGATGGCGATGATCAGGGCCGCGGCGCCCGCCAGGCAGGGCGCGTGCCAGCGCGGCGGCAGGACGCGCAGCGCCAGATAGCAGGCGAATCCGTAAACCGCCAGGGCCGCCGAGGCGTGGCCGCTGGGAAAGCTCCAGCCGTCGGCGCTGACATAGCCATGGACATGTTCCGGCCGCACGCGCTGGAACAGGTGCTTGAGCGCCTGGTTGAGCGCGCCCGCGCCGCCGGTGGCGACTGCGCAGGCCAGCGCCAGCCCCCATTGCCGCCGCCACAGCAGCGCAACGGTCATGCCGACGGCGATCACCGTGAGCAGGTCGCGGTCGCCCAGGTAGGTGAACCACGACAGCAGCCACAGCAGCGACGGCGGCATCGACAGGCTGAGTTGGGACGCCAGGGCGTCATCGAGGCCGACCAGGCCGGCTTGCAGGCTCATGGCCGCCGCCAGCCCCAGGAAGACCGCCCCGGCTCCCGCCGCCACGCCCCAGCAGACCCAGGCCGGGCGCGCATGCGCACGCGGCCCCAGCCGGTGGCCCAGCCATCCGGCGCACAGGCCGGCCACGGCCGGCACGGCCAGGAATATCAACAGAGGATGGGCGGCAACCCAATCGATGCAGGCGTTCATGCGATGGCGGAAGTGCGCGGCGGCCGGGGCTTGTGCGCCCTAGCCGCCGCGTTGCAGGTCGAGCGTCTGGCTGGCCACACACTGGAATTCGCCGGAGCCGGCGGCGTAATCCCAGCGCTGGGCCGAACATTGATGCCGCCCATTATCGGTCAAATGGTCGATGACATTGACCGAATTGGAAATACCGCCGCGCACCCGGTGCGACACGGCGGTGCCGGCCTGGATGGTCCAGGCCCGGCGCGGCGCCGGGCCGGCCGCGCCATGGATGGGCAGGATGTACGGCAGGTGGATGTGCCCGCCCAGGATCAGGTCGGCGCCCGCATCGACCCAGGCGGGCACGGCCAGATCGCGGCCGATGAGCAGGTTGCTGCGATCGCTGTCGACGGCGGCGCGCACCGGATGGTGCAGCAGCACCACCCGCAGGCGCCCGGGGCCTGCTTCGCGCAGGCGCTGGGCCACCCGCAGCACCTGGCCGGCCGAGACCTGGCCGTTTTTGTGGCGGCCGGGGCGCGTGGAATTGACGCCGATGGCCAGCAGGCCGCCGGTTTCGACGACGGGCTCGAGATTGATGCCCAGCGCGCGCCGGTAGCCGCCATAGGGATCGAACAGGCGCGCTGCCAGGTTGAATAGCGGAATATCGTGATTGCCCGGCACTGCCAGCACGGGCCGCTGCAGGGCCTGCACGAAGCGGCGCGCGGCGGCGAACTGGGCGCGCCGGGCACGCTGCGTGATGTCGCCGCCCAGCAGCACCAGCTCGGGCTGCAGGCGCTGCGCCAGCGCCAGCAGCGCCCGCACCACCGGCTCGCGCTCGGTGCCGAAATGCGTGTCGGAAATATGCAGGATGCGCGTCATGCGCGTTCCGAGCGCTGCGCTTCGGGCGGCACCAGCAGTAACAAGGGTTGCGGCGATACGGTGAATTCCAGCGGAGCATCCAACCAGTGGATCTCGCCGTCCAGGGCCACCTTGACGCGCCGGCGCCCGCGCCCGACGCGCACGGTCAGGCGATCGAACCCGAAACTGAAGACGTGGTCGGCGTCGCCCAGCCGGCTGAGCCAGCCACGCAGCACCAGGCCGTACAAGGCCAGCGTGCCGGCCGGCCTGACGCCCATGGCCACCAGCCGGCAGCGCGCCAGCTCGTCGGCCTCGGCAATGCCCACTTGCTCGAGTTGCAGGGCATTGTTGCCGATCACGATGGTGGGCGTGCGCAGCTGGCGCACCTGCCCCTCGTGTTCGAGCTGCACGGCCAGCTGCCGGTGGGCCCGCGCCAGCGTGGCCAGGGCCGACCACAAAGCCACGGCCCGGCTGCGGCCAAAGCGCTGCTTGTAGGCCTCGCGGTCTTCCAGCAGCTGCGGGTACAGCCCCAGGCTGGCGTTGATCAGGAACACGCGGCCATTGACCAGGCCGACCTGCACCGGCTGGGGCCGGGCCGCGACCAGGCTGCGGGCGGCGGCTTCGGTATTCTGGGCAATGCCGTAGGTGCGGCCGAAGTAGTTGAAAGTGCCCTGCGGCAGGATGCCGAACGGCAGGCCCGTGCCCAGCACCACCTGGGCCACGGCGCTGAGCGTGCCGTCGCCGCCGGCGGCGACGACGATGCCGCCCTGCTGGCGGGCCCGCTCGACCGCGGCTTGCGCGGCGGCCGGCAATTGCCGCCCATCGTCGACGGGAATGAGCTCGTGGCGACGGCCCGCCGCATCGAGCACCTGGCGGATCGTGGCCTGGACGTCATGCGCATTGTCGCGGCCCGAACCCGTGTTCTGCACGATGAAGAACGGAGCCTGGCCGGTGGGATGAGGAGGCGCCATGCCCCAAAGATAGCGTGCCGGCGCACCGGCCGGCAAGCGTCGGCCGGCTAGAATAGCGGCCTTGCCCCATTTCCTCGCGCATCATCGTGTCGAACCGCGACGCCCCCTTCAGTTTCAAGAGCATAGCCGTCCCGGCGTTCGGGCCATCCATTCTCTACGGCGTCAGCAATGGCGCCATCCTGCCCGTGGTGGCCCTGAGCGCGCGCGAGCTGGACGCTTCGGTGGCGACGTCCGGCCTGATCGTGGCGCTGATCGGCATCGGATCGCTGGTCAGCAATATTCCGGCGGCGATGATCACCTCGCGCTACGGCGAGCGGCTGTCGATGATGGGCGCCGCGGCGCTCAGCGTGCTGGCGCTGCTGCTGTGCATTTTTGCGGGCCACGCATCGATGCTGGCAGTGGGCGTGTTCCTGATCGGCATGGCCTCGTCGGTGTTCATGCTGGCGCGCCAGACCTATATGATCGACGCCGTGCCCGCGTACATGCGCGCACGCGCCCTGTCGACGCTGGCCGGCACCATGCGGATCGGGGTGTTCGTGGGCCCGTTCGCCGGCGCCGCGCTGATTCACTTCATGGGCCTGCAGGGCGCCTACTGGGTAGCGGCGGTGGCCATGGCCGGCGCCGGCCTGATCGCCCACCTGGCCCCCGACATGACGCCGCCCGAGCGCCGCGATGCCGCCGTGCAGGCCAAGCCGCGCGTACTGGATGTCGCGCGGGCGCACCGGCGCGTGTTCCTGACCCTGGGGCTGGGCATTCTGCTGGTGAGCGCGGTGCGCGCCTCGCGCCAGGTGGTCATCCCGCTGTGGGCCGACCACCTGGGCATCAACCCCACCACCACCTCCATCATCTACGGCCTGGTGGCTGCCATCGACATGTCGGTGTTCTACCCGGCCGGCACGCTGATGGACCGGCGCGGCCGGCTGTGGGTGGCCGTGCCCTCTACCCTGCTGATGGGCTTTGCCCTGCTCGGCACCTCGCTGACCAGCGGCGTGGTGGGTTTCGTGATCGTGTCGATGATGCTGGGCATGGGCAACGGCATAGGTTCGGGCATTGTCATGACACTGGGCGCCGATGCCGCGCCGTCGGCGGGCCGCACCGAATTCCTGGGTATCTGGCGGCTGGTGGCCGACCTGGGCAGCAGCCTGGGGCCGGTGGTGCTGTCGGCCATTACCGCGCTGGTGTCATTGGCCGCCGCGGTGGCGGCGATGGGGGCTTTCGGGCTGGCGGGCGCCGCGGTGTTCTGGCATTGGCTGCCGCGCGGCAACCCGCCGGCCGGCGGCAAGAGCGCCTAGCGCCGATTGCGCCGGCCGCCGCCGCGGGCGCTACTGCGGCCGGCTGGCCCGGCTACAGCCCGCCATGCGGCGCAGCACGCCGTCGCGCCGCGCATAGTGGTGCCATAGCGCGGCCAGTGCGTGCAGCCCGGCCAGCACCACGATCACCCACGCCACGATATTGTGCAGGTCGCCGAAAAAACCCCGCTGCTCGCGCGTCAGCGGCAGCAGCTTCGGTATCGAGAACCAGCCAAAAAATGTGAAGGGCTCGCCCTGGGCCCAGCGGAACAGGAAACCCAATACGATCTGGGCCGCCAGCAGCAGGTAAAGCGCGTAGTGCACGCCCTTGGCGGTAACCTGCAGCACGCCGTGGGAAGCCGGCGGCAGCTGCCTGCCCGCGGTGGCGCGCCATACGACCCGCCATATGAACAATGCGGTCAGCAGCAGGCCCAGCGACACATGCAGCCCCTGCAGCGACTTGCGCGCAGGCGTGCCATGCGGCATGGCTTCCCACACCTGCGCCAGCACGAACAGCGCGATGACCAGCAGCGCGGTCAGCCAATGCAGGGCGATGGTGGTGCGGTCGTAGGCGGAGGCGGCGGTATCGAGGCGGGCGGTGCGTGTAAAAGGCATGCGGACGGCCTTGCGCGAAAGAGGGTTTCCAAGGGTAGCCCTGGAAACCTGACAGCTTGCTGACATTCGCCGGCTGCGCCGGCTAGCCGTAGCGGCTGCCCTCTTCCAGCAAGGCCGGCGTGCCGATCAGCGCATTGAGCTGGTCGAAGTCCAGCATGCGGTCGCGCCACGGGGCGGTGGTGCCCTGCTGCCGCAGGCTGCCGTAGTACGCCTGCAGCGCGTGGGCCACGGCGCGGGCCGTGCCGCCGGGAAAGATGACGATGCGGAAACCGCGCGCGGCCAGGGCGGCGGCGCTTTCGATGGGCGTCTGGCCGCCTTCCACCATATTGGCCAGCAGGGGCACGCGCGCGGCGAAGCGTGCGCAGGCGGCGTCCAGCTGGGCGGGCGAGCGCAGGGCCTCGATGAAAATGGCGTCGACCCCGCACTCGAGGTAGCGTTCGGCACGCTCGAAGGCGGCATCCAGCCCCTCGACCGCCACGGCGTCGGTGCGGGCCAGGATCAGGGTGGCGTCGCTGGCGCGCGCGTCCAGCGCGGCGCGCAGCTTGCCGCACATTTCGCCGGCGGGCACCAGCGACTTGCCCGCCAGGTGCCCGCAGCGCTTGGGAAAGCCCTGGTCTTCCAGCTGGATCATGGCCGCGCCGGCGCGCTCGAAGCCGCGCACCGTGCGCTGCACGTTCAGGGCATTGCCGAAGCCGGTGTCGCCGTCGACGATCACCGGGCAGCGCACCCGCTCGGTGATGCGCGCCAGCACGTCCTCGACTTCGGTGTAGGTAGTCAGGCCGACATCGGAGCGGCCCAGCCGCGTGTAGGCGATGGAGGCGCCCGACAGATACAGCGCGTCGAAGCCGGCCTGTTCGGCGATCAGGGCCGACAGCGCGTCGTAGATGCCGGGGGCCAGCACCGCCTGGCCGGCGGCCAGCTTGTCTTTCAAGGAACGTGGATTCATCAGGCTCTCAGGGGATATCGGGGCAGCGAGCCATCGGCGAGCCGGCGCTTCAACTGCATGAGCAGGCCGCCGGCCTGCACCATGTCGAGCAGGAAGCCTGGCACCGGTTCGCAGGGCAGCGCCGTGCCGTCGGCGCGCAGCACGCGGCAATTGGGCAGGTCGATGCCGACCTGCTCGCCTTCGGCGATTTCGCCGGCGCGCGGGCAGGTCAGCAGCAGCAGGCCCACGTTGAAGGCATTGCGGAAATACAGGCCGCTGAAGCTGGGCGCGATGACGGCCCGCAGGCCCAGCCGCACCAGGGCGGCGGCGGCCTGCTCGCGCGACGAACCGATGCCGAAGTTGCGGCCGGCCACCAGCACGTCGCCGGCCCGCACGCCGCCGGCGAAGTCGGGGCGCACGCCCTCCAGGCAATGGCAGGCGATCTCGGCAATGCCGAACTTCATGTAGCCGCCGGGCGCGAGCTGGTCGGTATCGATATCGTCGCCGACGCGCCAGGCTTTGTGGGTGTGGTTCATGGCAGGACCTCGCGGGGGTCGGCAATGCGCCCGGCCAGGGCCGAGGCCGCCACCGTATAAGGAGACGCCAGGTAGACCCGGGCGCTGGCCGCCCCCATGCGGCCTTTGAAGTTGCGCGCCGTGGTGGCGATGACA
Organism: Bordetella petrii; assembly: GCF_017356245.1. Lineage (NCBI taxonomy): Bacteria > Pseudomonadati > Pseudomonadota > Betaproteobacteria > Burkholderiales > Alcaligenaceae > Bordetella > Bordetella petrii. Next base: position 1,660,986 of record NZ_JAFMZZ010000001.1, on the reverse strand, counting down.
TTGGCGCCTTCGGGAATGGAGCCCCCATAGCCCGAGCAGGCGCCGCACGTGGTGGGCAGCAGCGTGGCGCCGGCCTGCAGCAGCGCGGGCAGCACGCCCTCGGCCTCGGCGGCGGCCTGGTCGCGCTGGCTGGCGGGCGCCACCATCAGGCTGACACCGGCCGCGATTTGCCGCCCCCGCAGCACGCGGGCGGCGGCCCGCAAGTCGTCGAGCTTGGCGCCGGTACAGGCGCCGATGTAGGCTACCTGGACCGGCGTGCGGCCATACGATTGCACCGGCGCGGCATTGGCCGGGCTGTGCGGAGTGGCCACCTGGGGTTCGAGCGCCGTGGCGTCGAACTCGTGCCATTGCGCGGCGGCATCGGGATCGGAATGCCAGCCGGTCGTATCGACAGCGGCCACGCCGGCCTGGCGCAAATAGCCGGACGTGACGGCATCGGGAGCCACCAGCCCGGCCTGGGCGCCGAGTTCGGCCGACATGTTCGACAGGGTCATGCGTTCCTGCATGGACAGCGCGCGCACCGCCTCGCCGCAGAATTCCACGGCCTGATACCGGCCGCCGTTCATGCCGAACCGCCCGATCATGTGCAGCATCATGTCCTTCGCCGTGACGCCGGGGGCCAGCCGGCCATTCCAGCGCATCATCAGCGTGTCGGGCACCCGCATCCAGATTTCGCCGCTGGCGACCACGCCCAGCATTTCGGTGCTGCCCACGCCGAACATGTACGCGCCGAAGGCGCCCCCGGTGGGCGAATGCGAGTCGCCCCCCACGCAGAACATGCCCGGGCGCACGTGGCCATGCTCGGACACCACCACATGGCAGATGCCCACCGAGTCGTACACGTGGGGCAGCGCCTGTTCGCGCGCCCAGTCGCGGGCGATGCGGATGATGCGGCGCGATTCGTCGTCGGCCTCGGGCACGTAGTGGTCCATCACCAGCACCACTTTGGAACGGTCCCACAGGCCGGTGCCGAGCTCTTCGAGCATGGGCTTGAGTCGGCGCGGGCCGCTGGAATCGTGGAACATGGCCAGGTCGACCTTGCAGGTCAGGATTTCGCCGACGCGCACGGCGTCGCGGCCGGACGCGGCGGCCAGCAGCTTCTGGGCCAGGGTCTGGGCAGGCATGGGAAAAGGCCTATTCAAGCGCTCGCCTCGACCGGCATGGCAGCCGGCAGCCAGGTAGGCTGGCCGGGCATGTCGTGGGCTTGCATATTCATGCGGTATTCGTAGCGGTCGGGCCGGTACTGGGCATGCAGCCATTCCACCGGCCGGCCGGATTCGTCGCGCACCACCCGGTGCAGGCTGAGCAGCGCCGACCCCACTGCAACACCAAGCTGTTCGGCCACGCCAGGCTCGGCCAGCACCGCCGAAATCGATTGCTCGGCCCGTGCCACGCGCACGTTCAGATCGCGGAAAATTGCCAGCAGCGGCTTGGATCCGAGATCTTTGCGGCGGATGCGCTGGCCAATGTCGCCCGGCACAAAGGTGACAAGATAGGAAAACGGCAGATGCTGATGGCTGCGCACCCGCACCGAGCGCTGCACCGGCGCCCCCGCCGCCAATTCCAGGCGCGCCGCCACTTGGGGCGAGGCCGGCACCGTATCGAACTCCAGCAGGCGCACCTGCGTCTGCATGCCCATGCGGGCCATGTGCGCGATCAGCGCGTCGATATCGGAGCTTTGCTGCGGTACCGATAGCAGCGCGGGACCGGCAACGAAGGTGCCGCGGCCCTGGCGGCGCTCGATCAGGCCTTCGGCCTCCAGTGCGTCGAGCGAGCGGCGGATGGTCAGCCGCGACACGCCGTATTCGGCTGCCAGCGCGTTCTCGCCCGGCATGGCCACATCGGGGGCAAAACCGCTTGCCTGCAACCGCTGTTTCAGCAACAGATATACCTTGTGGTACAGGGGCAGCGGGCTATCGGACACAGTGGACTCCTGAAAATCAATTGACCGTGGCGCCAGTGAACTTGACGATCTCGGCGTAGCGTTCGATGTCTTTGCGCACGAAGGCATCCAGTTCTTCCGGACTGCTGCTGACCGCGACGGCGGCATCGCGCTCGAGCAATTGGCGGAACTCGGGCGTATTGACCGCCTTGCGCGCCGCGGCGTTGAGCATCGCGAGCGTCTTGGGCGGCAGCTTGGCCGGGCCGAACAGGGCGAACCACGCATTGGATTCGAAACCCTTGATGGTATCGCCGATGGGCGGCACGCCGGGAAACTGGGGCAGCGCCTGCGGGCTGGTGACGCCCAGCGCCTTGAGCGCCCCATTGTTGATGTGCGACAGGACATTGAGCGAACTGGCGAACATCATATCCACCTGGCCGCCGAGCAGATCGTTGATGGCCGGCGAGGTGCCCTTGTATGGCACATTCAGGATATCCAGGCCGGCCATCATCTTCATGCGCTCGCCGGCCATGTGGACCGACGAACCAATAGCCGCCAGCGCCATCGTGTATTTACCCGGATGGGCTTTCACCAGCGATACGAATTCGGGCATGCTCTGCGCCGGAAAATCCTTGCGCGCGACCAGCACGCTGGGCACGTTCGCCAGCATGCTGATGGGCGTGAAATCGCGCAGCGGATCGAACGGCAGGTTGCGGTAAAGCGACGCATTGATGGAAAAGCTGGTGAACGTGACCAGCAGCGTATTGCCATCGGGATTGCTCTTGGCGACGTAGTCGGCGGCAATGTTGCCGCCCGCGCCCGGCTTGTTTTCGACCAGCACGGTGCGCTTGAGATCCAGCGCCATGTGCTGCGCAATGCTGCGCGCGACCGTATCGGTAGTGCCGCCCGGCGGGGCGCCCACGACCAGCTTGATGGCGTCGCCCTGCGCAAGGGCGGGGGCCAGCGGCAAGGCCAGCGCGCCCAAGAGCGCGCCGCCCATGACAACGCGTTGCAGTCTTTGCATGGATTGTCTCCTGATATGTTGTATTGATGACAATACAAGTATACCTAAACGAATCCGTGCGGGGCAAGCAGGCGGTGATCGCCGAGGTGTCTGACACCCCTCGGGAGTCAGACACCTGCGGACATCTGCGGGAAAAGAGGCAGCGGGATCAGTTGTTGTCGCGGGCGCTGTCGGCCTCGTGCATGGCCAGGCGGAACAGCAGCAGCACACAGGCCAGCAGGCCCGCCCCCGCCAGCAGCCAGCCGGCCGGTTCGCCCAGCCAGGGCACCGCCAGCAGCGGAGCCGCCAGGCCGGCCAGGGGCGCCAGGATGAGACAGGCCATGAACGCGCGCCGGCTATCGCCGGCCCGGGCCGGCGCGGTGCGCGGGCGGGCCTGATGGGTGGAACGCGCCTTGCGTGCGCGTTCTCGTTCGAACTCCACATACACCACTGCCATAAGCCCCTCCTAGCTTACTTCCGCGCACGGCACCTGCCCTGTGCGGAATTCCGGCCTGGCGCCGCGGCATGGCCGGGCTGTGCCGCCCGGTCCGCCGCGAACCCCAGTGGGTTTGTCTCGCGAACTGTTGTTAGTTCAATGAATACTCTTATCCTGGCCGCACCGCAATCGGGTATTGCGCGAATGCCACAGTCAGCACGCCAGCCGCAGGCATTGCATGAAGTACGCCGCGTGCTCGGATTCGGCCTCGCCGTCGCGCCACACCATGCCGATGGCGCCCCGGCTTTGCATGGCCAGCGGCAGGATCCGCAGCAGGCCCTGCTGTTCGAAATGCTCGGCCAGGCCGCGCGACACCGGCATCACCAGGTCCGAACCGGCCAGCAGCGCGACGTTGGTCTGCACCGACGAAGAGGCGATTACCTGGCGCGGCGCGGGCTGCCCGGCCAACGCCAGTTCGTAGTCGAGCCGGATGCGCAGGGGCGCGGAGGCGTCGGGCGACATCCACGGAAACGCCAGCACGGCTTTCCAGGTGACGCGGCGCATTCCGGCCAGCGGGTGGGTACAGCCCACCGCCAGGCAGATCGGGTCTTCGTACAGCGCCTCGCAGCGCAGCCCGTCGGGAAAAGTCTGCTGTTCGAGCCGCCCCACCAGCACGTCGTGCCGGCCTTGCAGCAGGTGCGGCGCCAGGTGGTTCAGCGAGTTTTCCACGACATGGATCATCACCCCGGGATAAGCGGCCCGGAAGCGCTGGATGCTGGCCGGCAACAGCACCGGGGCCACCGTGGGGGAACAGCCGATTTCCAGGGTGCCGGTGGCGCCGCTGGCCAGTTGCGCCATGGCATGGTGCGCGCGGTCCAGCTTGCCGATGATGGCGCGGGCATGCTCTTGCAGCGCCAGCGCATGTGCGGTGGGCGCGATGCCGCGCGCCTGACGCTCGAACAAAGGCAGGCCGATGTCCTGCTCCAGGTCTTTCAGCCATTTTGAAAGGGCCGGCTGCGTGATGTTCAGTTCGGCGGCAACCTGGCTGAGATTGCCGGCTTCGCACAGGCGCACCAGGATCTCGAGATGGCGCAGGCGGATGCGGTGGGTCCAGTTCATGATGCGCGGCAATTTTCGGCCGGTAAGCCATAAATTCAAAGTTATGCTTATCTAATAATATTTCATTATTCATTTATGGATAAGGCGGCCATAATTTTCCCGCATCGCAACTGCGCCTGCCCGCGCCGCTTTCCGGGAACACCATGCCGCCGAATTTCCTGCTCTTCATTACCGACCAGCAACGCGCCGACCACCTGGGCTGCTACGGCAACCCGATCGTGCGCACGCCCGAACTGGATGCGCTGGCGCGGCAGGGCTGGTCGGCGGACCGCTTCTATGTGGGCTCGCCGATCTGCATGCCCAACCGCGCCACCCTGATGACCGGCCGCCTGCCTTCGGTGCACGGCGCGCGCCACAACGGCATTCCCCTGTCGCAGCGCGCCACCACTTTTGTCGAACGCCTGCGGCAAGCCGGCTATGCCACGGCCCTGGTGGGCAAATCGCATTTGCAGAACATGACGGGCAAGCCGGCGATCTGGCCGCCCGCCGACGACGCCAGCGTGGGCGAAGCCTGGGCCGATGAAGCGGGCGACTATTGCCAGGAATGGGGCCCGCTGTGGCAGAACGATCCGGGCCACGACCTGGCCACCCCGTTCTATGGTTTTGCGCGCGTGGCGCTGGCCGTCGACCATGGCGACCAGGTCTGGGGGCACTATGAGCGCTGGCTGGCCGCCGAGCATCCCGACGTGCGCCGCCTGTGGGGCCCGGAGCACGCCCTGCCCGCGCCCGGCTTCGAGCTGGCCAGGCACCGCCAGGCATGGCGCACCCGCGTGCCGGAAGACTGTTCCACCAATGCCTATGTGGGCGACCAGGCCATCGCGCTGCTGCGCGAAAACGCGGCGCGGGGCACGCCGTTTTTCATCCAGTGCTCGTTTCCCGACCCGCACCATCCCTTCACGCCGCATGGCAAGTACTGGGACATGTACCGGCCCGACGAGATCGACCTGCCGGCGTCGTTCCATGCCAGCGCGGCGCCGGGCCACCAGCCGCCGCCGCACGTGGCCTGGCTGCGCGGGCAGCGCGATGCGGGCAAGGCCGTCAAGCACACTCCCGCCATGTTCGCCTGCACCGAACGTGAAGCGCGCGAGGCCATTGCGCTGAACTACGGCTCGATCTCGCACATCGACGCCACCGTCGGCCGGGTGATGCAGGCCCTGCGCGACTACGGCCTGGATGACAATACGGTGGTGATCTTCACCAGCGACCACGGCGATTTCTTCGGCGACCACCAGCTGCTGTGGAAGGGCCCGGTGCACTACCAGGGCCTGATCCGCACGCCGTTCATCTGGCGCGATCCCCGGCAGGCGCCGCAGGCGCCGCGCAGCCAGGCCCTGTGCTCGACCGCCGATATCGCCCCGACCATCCTGGCACGCGCCGGATTGCCGGCCTACAACGGCATGCAGGGGTGCTCGCTGCTGCCCGTGATGCAGGGCAAAAGCGCCGGCGTGCGCGACGCCGTGCTGGTGGAAGAGGAAAACCAGCGCGTGCTGTTCGGGCTGCCGGGCCGCATGCGCATGCGCACGCTGCAGACCGCGCGCCACCGGCTCAGCGTCTATGCCGACGCGCCCTGGGGCGAGCTGTACGACCTGCGCGAAGACCCGATGGAGCTGCGCAACCTGTGGCACGACCCCGGCCACGCCGCGCTGCGCGGGGAACTGATGTTCGAGCTGTCGCGCACCATGATCCGCCACGCGGAAACCAGCCCGAACCCCACGGCCCTGGCCTGATTCGGCCAGACGGCCCACAGCCGCGCCATCCGAAGCGCGGCATCTCATTACTGGAGACAAGCATGATCAAGACCCTGTTGTTCTGCGCCGCCGCGGCGCTGGCCGCCCCGTTTGCGGCAACCCACGCGGCCTACCCCGACAAGCCCATCCGGCTGCTGGTAAATTTCGCGCCGGGCGGCCCGCTGGACCTGGAGGCGCGGGTAATTGCCGAGCAGGCGGGCAAGCTGCTGGGCCAGACGGTGGTGGTTGAAAACCGCTCGGGCGCGTCGGGCAACATCGGCGCGCAGGCGGCGGCCCAGGCCGCGCCGGACGGCTACACGCTGCTGATGAGCGTCGATACCGTGTACACGGTGAACCCGCTGGTGTTTTCAAACACCGAGCCGCAAGTGACCGCCATGCGGCCGCTGAGCCTGGCGGGCACGTTCAACCTGGCCCTGGCCGTGCGGCCGGAACTCGGCGTCAAGACGCTGCCGGAGTTTCTTGCCTACGCCCGCAAGCACCCGGTGACCTACTCGTCGGCAGGCCATGCCAGCCCGGGCAACCTGGCGTTCGAGAAGCTCAAGCTGGCCACGGGCATCAACGCCACGCATGTGCCCTACCGCGGCAATGCGCCGGCCACCCATGCGCTGCTCAGCGGCGAAGTGGACGCGGGGTTCCTGGCAGTGCCCGGCATGCTTCCGCACGTGCAGGCCGGCAAGCTGCTGCCCCTGGCGATTTCGGGCGGGGACGGCGACCCCGACCTGCCCTCTACGCCCCCGATACGCAAAGCCGGGCAGTCCGGGCTGGACGACTACGACGTCAAGTTCGGCTTCGTGATCATGGCGCCGGCCGGCCTGCCGGACCCGGTCGCCCAGGTATGGGAAGACGTGCTGGGCCGCATCTACGCCGAGCCCGCCTTCCTGAAGCGCCTGGCCGCGCAGGGCATACACCCGCCCTTTGCGGGCGCCGAAGCCGCGCGCAAGTGGGTGCGGGCGCAGACGCAGATCTGGTCGACGGTGATCGACCAGGCCAAAATCCGCGCCAACTGAACCCGGCTACTTCAGGGCCGAATAGGCGGTCGGGGCCAGGAACTGGTTCTCGACCCGCTCGACGATGATCTTCTCGGCCTCGCTGGCGGCGCGCTTGGCGATCCACTCGGGATCGGCCTGAAAGGCGTTCCATTTGCGCTCGCGCTCGGCCAGGCTTTCCCATTTGAGCAAGTAGGTCAGCGATTGATTGGTGGGGCCGGCCAGCGTGGTCCAGAAGCCGATCTGCTCGATGCCGTGCTTCTTGAAAAAGCCGAGCGTGGCGCTGGTAAAGCGCTCGTGCAGCGCGGGCAGGCGGCCGGGCGCGCAATGGTAGACGCGAAGTTCGACGATCATGGCGCTCTCCCTTACCCGGCCGCGCCGGTGCTGCGCGCGTAATCCTGCTCGGCGACTTCTTCCTGCCAGTTGCCTTTGCCCAGCGAAGTGGCCACGTGGATCATGTAGGTATCGGCCGCCGCGCCGTGCCAGTGCCGCTCGTTGGGCGGAATCCACACCACATCGCCCTGGCGGATCGACTGGGCGGGCTGCCCTTCGGTGCAGATCCAGCCGCGCCCGGCGGTTACCTGCAGTACCTGGCCGAATTCATGCGTATGCCAATACGTGCGGGCGCCCGGCGAAAAGAACACCGAGTTGATGGTGACATTGTCGGTGGTGGGCATGATGGGATCGCCCCACACCACGCCCGTGAACGTGGAGCTGCGCTGCTCGGAAACCTTGCCTTCGGCCCTGCCGTGAAACACCTTCATTGACTGCCTCCTGTCATTCAGATTTCAAACGGACGCCACCGCTGACATCGCCGATGGCATCCACGACACGATTGCTGATCTGTTCGCCATAGCCCAGCGCCGTGGCCAGGCCGAAGCACGACAACGGCCCGGCCGCGTTGAGCGAGGCCACGCCCAGTTCGCGCGCCAGGTCGACGTACAGCACGACGTCTTTGGTCATGAGCTTGCTGGTCAGCCCGCCTTCCAGGTAGTTGCCGTCCACGATGTGGGGAAAGCGGTTCAGCGTGGCGAAGTTGACGCCGCTGCTGCTGTTGAGCACTTCCAGCAGCCGGTGCAGGTCGAGCCCGGCCTTCTTGCCCGCCACCATGACTTCGGCGGTGGCGGCCAGGCTGACCGCGTTGAGAAAGTTGTTCAGCAGCTTGGTGGTGTGGCCCGCGCCGCTGCCGCCCATGTTCAGCACCTTGCTGCTGAACGGCGCGAATACCCACTGCAGGGCCTCGATGGTGGCGGCGTCGCCGCCCACCATCAGGGTAAGCGTGCCTTTTTCGGCCGCGGCCGCCCCGCCCGAGATGCCCGCGTCGACATACTGCACGCCGCGCGCCGCGAACAGGCCCGCCAGGCGCTGGGTGGAACTGGCCGCAGCGGTGCTCAGGTCGACCACCACCTGGCCCGCCCGGCACGAGGCCAGGATGCCGTCGCGGCCTTCGGCCACGGCCTCTACGACGCGGCTGTCGGGCAGCGACAGCAGCACTACGTCGGCGTAATCGACTGCCTCGCGCACCGAGGCGGCCGGCTGGGCGCCCGCCGCCGCGGCCCGCCCGGCATCGGTGTCATAGCCCCGCACCGCGATGCCCGCGTCGACCAGGCGCCGCGTCATGCGCCCGCCCATATTGCCCAATCCGATGAATCCGACCCGGTCTTGTTGCATGATGGCCGCCCTGCTATGCCTTGCCGGCATCGGCCTCGTAGGCGCTGATGGCCTGCGAGGCAACGCGGAACGCGGCCAGCGCCAGCGGCACGCCGCAGTACACCGAGGCCTGCATCAGCACGGCGCGGATCTCGTCTTTGGTTACCCCGTTGGTCAGCGCGCCCTTGACGTGCGCCGCCAGTTCGTGATGCTGGCTCATGGCGGTGAGCATGGCCAGGTTGAGCATGCTGCGCGTCTTGAACGGCAGAGTGGCATCGCCCCAGATCTCGCCCCAGCAGTATTCGGTGACCAGCTTCTGCATGGGCCTGTTGAATTCATCCGCGCCGGCCCACGATTTCTCGACGTGGGATGCGCCCAGCACCTTCTTGCGGTTTTCCAGGCCTTTCTCGAACTGATTGATGTGTTCCATGCTGAGTTTCCTTTGTGTGCTGCGTGTGCTGCTTTGTCCTACCAATAATACAATAATTCAATCTTCATCCAAAACCGCGGGCAGCCGCCGCGGCGGCTGCCCCATGCGGCCGTGCTACTTCTTGCCGGGCCAGATGGGCTTGGCCATGGCCACGTCTTCGGGGAACACCGTCACCGGCACGCCGTTCTGCCACTGGATCACGGTCAGCGTGGCGCCCACGCGATGGCCGGCCTCGTCGAACTTCAGTTCGCCGCCCGGAAAGTAAGGCGTTTTGCCTTCGTCCAGCGCGCGCATGGCCTGCGCCACCGATTCGCGGTCGGCCTTGCCGGCTTTTTCCAGCGCCGCCTTCATGATCCACATGTCGCCGTACGTCGAGATGCCGTTCTGCGTCATCCACGGCTCTTTGTATTCATCCTTCATGCGCTGGATCAGGGCTTCCTGCCCTTTCGCACCCCAGTTGGCCACGGCCGACATCACGCCGTTGATCAACTGCGGACTGACCGTGTTCAGCACATCGGGCTCGGCAATGGCGATGCCGAACGAGATGACCGGAATGCGCACATTGGTCTCGTTCATTTTTTCGAGGATGAGCTTGGCGTCAGAGATCACAGTGGGCAGGAAGAACACCAGGTCGGGGCGCCGTGAACGCACCCGCTGAATCAGCGACGACGCGTCGGACAGCGGCGGCGTGAAGGTCTCGTCCACCACCAGTTCCAGCTTGTTCTTGGCGAGCAGGCCGTCTTTCATGGCCTTCACCGACGACAGCGACGCGGCCGTGTTGTCGGTAAGAATCGCCACCGTCTTGGGCCGCTTGCCCGAGGCCTTCTCGGCCAGATCCAGGATCATCGGCAGCGCGATGTCGGCCTGCCTGCCGGCCGTGGCCGAGGTCTGGAAGATGTACTTGAAGCCGCGCGACGTGATCTGGTCGGAATACGACAGGGTCAGCATGGGCAGCTTGGCGCGCTCGGTGACTTCGGTGACCGCCAGCGTGAACGAGCTGAGATACGCGCCCGTGCCGGCCACCAGGTCGGGATAATCAGCCACCATGCGCTGCGCGGCGCTCTTGGCTTTCTCGGTCGTGTCGCCCGAATCCACCACCACCAGCTTCAGCTTGGCGCCGCCCAGGGCCTTGATGCCGCCCTGTTCATTGATGTCCTTGACCGCCATTTCGGCCCCCATGCGCATGACCTGCCCCGGCCGCGCATAGATGCCCGACATCGGCGCAATCAGCCCGACACTGACAGGCGCCGGCTCGGCCGCGCGGGCGGTGCCGGCCGACACCAGGCCCGCCAGCGCGGCGGCCAGGCCCAGGTACTTGATCGACTGCATCTTCTTCATGTCCGTCTCCTCCTGTTGTCCGCTTGCGCGGCTCTCGATTCAGGCTTACATGCCGAGATACGCCCGGCGGACCCGATCGTCCGCCTGCAGCGTGTCGTGGGTGCCCTCCAGGACCACGCGCCCGGTCTCGAGCACATAGCCGTGGTCGGCGAATTGCAGCGCCTCGGCCACCCGCTGCTCTACCAGCAGGATGGTCAGCTTGGCGTCCCTGCGTATGTCGATCAGGCGCTCGAAGATGAAATCCGCGATCGCCGGCGACAAACCCATCGATGGCTCGTCCAGCATCAGCAGCCGCGGCGAAGACGCCAGGCCGCGGCCGATGGCCACCATCTGCTGTTCCCCGCCCGACAGGGTGCCGGCCAGCTGCCGGGCACGCTGCCTGAGCACGGGAAACCATTCATAGATGCGCGCCAGGTTGCGCGACCAGTCGCGCCGGCCGGCGGCCGTGTAGGCGCCCATTTCCAGGTTTTCCAGCACCGTCATCGAGGCGAACACCTGCCGGCCTTCCGGCACGTGCGCGATGCCCAGGTGCGGCCGCTGCGAAACCGGCACCGCCAGCAGGTCGCGGCCGTCGTAGCGGATGGCGCCCGACATCGCGGCCACGGTGCCGGATATGGTCTTGAACAGCGTGCTCTTGCCCGCGCCGTTGGGGCCCACGATGGAAACGAATTCGCCTTCCTTGACCGCCACCGATATGCCGTTCAGGACCGGCAAGGCGGAATAGCCGGCCACCAGGCTGTCGATTTCAAGCAGCATGTCGCGCGCTCCATTTCTTGCCCAGGTAGGCCTCGACCACCCGCATGTCCTGCGTGATGGATTGCGGCTCGCCCACCGCCAGCACTTCGCCGTGGTCCAGCACCACGAACTCGTCGACCAGGCGCACCATGGCCTGCATGGTGTGTTCGATGATGACGATGGTGGTGCCCTGCGCCGACAGGCCGCGGATGGCCGCGACCACGTCGTCGACCTCGCCCTGCCCCAGGCCGGCCAGCGTCTCGTCGAGCAGCAGCAGCTCGGGCTGGCCCGCCACGGCGCGCGCCAGCTCCATCAGGCGCAGTTGCCGCGTGGTCAGCACCGACGCCAGACGGCCGGCGCAGTCGGCCAGGCCCACCCGCTCGATGGCCTGCGCCGCCAGGGCCTCGGCCTCGGCTTCATCGCGCGCCTTGACGTAGGCGCCGATCTTCACGTTCTGCGCCACCGTCAGGCGCATGAAAGGCCGCATCACCTGAAAGGTGCGGCCCACGCCGGCCGCGCACAGCACGTGCGGCTTGCGGCCGGCCATGTCGGCGCCCTTGAACACCACCCGCCCGGCATCCGGCTTCAGGAAACCGTTGAGCAGGTTGAACAGCGTGGTCTTGCCGGCGCCGTTGGGGCCGATGATGCCCAGGATCATGCCCTTGCGCACCTGGAAGCTGACGTTCTGCACCGCCTTCAGGCCGCCGAAGCTGCGCGACAGCCCCGCCACGTCCAGGATGACTTCGCCGCCGGCGGGCCGCCGCGCGGGCTCGGCCGGCGCGGCGGGCGCGGGCGCGGCATCGGCTGGCGGCGGCGCCGCTTCCGCCGGCAGGGCCGCGCGCGCCCGCAGGGCGCCGCGCCGGCGCAGGAAATCGCGCGTTTTCCAGAACACGCCCTCGGGCGCGATCAGGATTACCGCGATAATGGCGGCGCCCAGGATCACGCCCTGGATGCCGGGATAGGCGGCGCCCAGTTCCGCATGCAGAATTTCGCCCAGCGGGATCAGGATGGCCGCGCCGATGATCGGCCCCCACACCGTGCCCACCCCGCCGAACATCGCCACTGTCAGCGCCTGGGCCGACACCAGCATGCCGAACACCGACACCGGCGTCACCACCAGCAGCACCACGGCGTAGAACGCGCCGGTGGCGCCGGCAATGGCGCCGCTGAGCGCGATGGCCTTGAGCTTCCAGCGCAGGGTATCGATGCCGGCGGCCTCGGCCGCCGCCTCGTTCTGCTTGATGGCGATCAGCGCCATGCCGAAACGCGTGCGCTCGACATGGCGCGTAATCTGCACGAACAACAGCAGCATCGCCATGGCCACCACGGTGTACAGCCACGGGTTCGAGAACTGCATGAACCAGGCCGGGTTCTCGCGCACCATGGGAAACGTGACTTCCTGGTAGCCCAGCCATTCAAAGACATACAGCAGCGCCAGCGGGTAGGCCAGCATGGCCAGCGCGAAATAATGGCCGCGCAGCCGGAAGGTGGGCAGGCCCACCAGCAGTCCGGCCGCCGCGCCGATCAGGGCCGACAGCGGGATCATCAGCCAGGGCGACAGGCCCAGGGTGATCTGCCCCAGCACGGCGGCATAGGCGCCCAGGCCGAAGAACGCGGCATGGCCGAACGACACCAGCCCGGTATAGCCGCTGAGCATGTTCCACGACAGGCCGAAGCACGCCCACACCAGCACCAGTGTGAAGATGAGCTGGTGGTAGGAATTGTCGACCAGCAGCGCGGCGCCCAGGTAGGCCGCCGCCACCGCCAGCATGATCACGAGAGTGCGCATGGATTTCATCAGGTCCGCTCCGCGACGCGGCCGAACAACCCTTGCGGCCGGAGAATGACGATCAGCAGGAAGAACACGAAAATCGCCGCGTTCTGCAATTGCGTGGGCAGCACCAGGCTGGACAGTTGCTGCACCAGCCCGATCACCATGCCGCCCCAGAAGGCGCCCAGGATGCTGCCGATGCCGCCCAGCACCACGCCGGCATACATCACGATGACGAACTCCAGCCCCACGAAGGGATGGAACGGGAAATTGGTGGCCAGCAGGCCGCCGGCCAGGGCCGTGATGCAGGTGCCCAGGGCAAAGGCGATGCGGTAGGCGCGGTCGACATCGATGCCCATGTACGAGGCCGCGACGGGGTTGTCGGCCGCCGCGCGCAGCGACTTGCCCAGCCGGCTGCGCCCCACCACCACGGCCAGCGCCACGATGGCCGCCACCGAGATCAGCGCGGCGTAGCCGCGCCCCTTGTTGACGAAGACGCTGACGAAATCCCCCCACAGCGGCCCGATTTCCCAGGCGCTGCTCGACAGCGGCGTGCGGATCGATTCGAGCTCGGGTCCGAACACCATCATGGCGCCGTTCTGCAGCACCAGCGCGATGCCCAGCGTCAGGATCAGCTGGGCGTAGTGCCCCTCGCCGTCTAGCGCGGCGGTCTTGCCGCCGGTCACGCGCGAGATCAGCAGGCGATGCGCCAGGTAGCCCACGGCATACATCACGGGCAGGGCCAGCAGCATGGACACATAAGGCCCCAGCGGCGATCCCGCCATGCCGTGGCCGGTGAGCAGCACGAAGAAGAAGTACGTGATGTACATGCCCAGCATCATGAAATCGCCCTGGGCGAAATTGATGACGCGCATGATGCCGAAGATCATCGCCAGGCCCACGCACATCAGGCCGTAGATGCCGCCCACCAGTATTCCCGCAGCCAGCGACTGCAGGAATGCTTCCAGATGGATTTGTAGTTCTGTCATGGATTATTCCTTGCTTGAACGCGCTCAGGCCGCGCCGCCCGCCGCGCACAGGCGCGGCAGTTCGGCCGCGTCGGCCGCCTGCTCGTAGCGCTCGACCAGGTCTTCGATGCGCGCGGCCGCATCGGCGCCCACTGCCGCCGCGGCCGCCCGGCGGAAGCGCTGGCGGATCAGCCCATCATCGGCAGCCTGCACATCGTCCAGCGCGGCGCCGACGCTGCTGCCGTCGTCCAGCAGCAGCGTGACCCGCGCCCCCTGGCGCGCCGGAAAGGCGGCGCTGTATTGCGGATCGGCGCGCAGCGTGGTGGCCGCGACCAGCCGCGCGATGGCGGGGTCGTCCAGGCGCCGGTAGTTGTCTTCGCCAATGGCGCCGCGCGCCAGCGTGGCCGCCACACCGAACAGGATGCTCATCTTGGCCTGCAGCGCATGCTGGAACGGGCCGGCGGCATCGCAGCCCGGATAGCGCACGGCGGCTTCGGTGGTGTCGATGCGCACGGCCTCGATGCGGCGCGCGCCGGCCTGGCGCACCGCGCGCAGCGCCGCCTGGCAAGGAGACTGGGCGAAGTTGCAGGCCGGCGCCGGCTTGTGGAAGACCTGCTCGATTTCCGCCCGGCCGTCGGCGAACAGCGCGATGTCTTCGCCCAGCGGCGCGCGGGCATAAGCCTGGAAGAAGCCCGCCTCGCCTTCCAGGATGGACGCCGACGCCTGCGCGCCGCCGCGCGCCAGCTGCAGGCAGGTCCAGGCATTGCGCACCGCGAAGCCCGGGTGAAAGTACATCTCGCTGCCGCCCGTGTGCGCCCATTCGTTCAGCCCGCCGCTGCAATTGCCGGCCAGCGCGAGCGCATGCCGGGCGCGGGCTTCATCGAATCCGGCCAGGCGCGCGCCGGCCATGACGGCGGCCATCGGCCCCACCAGCCCGGTGGGCCGGAACAGGCGCGCCAGCGCCGGCGTCATCACGGCGCGGCCCAGGCGCGCGCCGGTTTCGTAGCCGACAATGGCGGCCGCCAGCACCTGCGCGCCGGACACCGGCTGCTGCTGCGCCAGAGCCAGCACCATCGGCCACACCACCACGCCCAGGTGGGCCACGCTGCCGGCGTGCATGTCTTCGCGCACCAGGCCGTGGCCGGCCACGGCGTTGGCGAAGGCCGCGGCATCGGGCTGGCGCGGGCCGGCGCGGCCGATCACGTGGGCGCCGCCGGGCGCGGGCACGGCCAGCGCGGCCGCCTGCTCGCTCCACGGCAATGGCAGCGCCTCGAAGGCGCACGATAAATAATCCAGCAGGCAGCGCCGCGCCTGCTGCAGCGCGGCCTGGCCGAACTGGCGCGGCGCCAGGGCGTCGCGCGCCAGCCGGGCGGCTTGTGTGGAAGTCTGTTCCATGCGCGGTTCCCGCCAGCCTAGTAGCCCATGACGGTCATGGCGCCGTCGATCTTCAGCGTGACGCCGGCCACCGAGACCGACTCATCCGAGGCCAGGAAGACCGCCGCCGCGCCGATGTCCGCGCCTTCGGCCAGGCGGCGCAGCGGCGTGCGCGCGCGTCGCGTTTCCCAGCCCTGCGCATCGATCACTGAACTGGCGCCCGGCGTTACCACCGGCCCGGGCGCCAGGGCATTGACGCGGATGCCCTGCGGCCCCAGTTCCACGGCCTGCTGGCGCGTCAGCGTGTCGAGCGCGCCCTTGATGCAGCTGTAGACCGAGGCATGCTTGATCGCCACCGACACCGCCACCGACGACAGGTTGATGACGGCCCCGCCGCCGCGCGCCACCAGGTGCGGCGTGGCGGCCTGCAGGCACCACAGAGCCCCCTTCAAGCCCACGTCTATCATCTTGTCGACCACCGGTTCGGGCATGTCGGTCAGCAAGCCGTAATGGAAGTAGGCCGCGTTGTTGACCAGGATATCCAGGCCGCCGGCCTGGCCCGCATAGCCGTCTATCGCCGCCCGCACGGCGGCGCGGTCGGCCACATCGCAGGCCAGCGCGCCGGCGCCCGGCACGGCGGCCACCGCCTGCTTCAACAAGGCCTCGTTGTTGTCCAGCATGCCCACCCGGGCGCCTTCGCGGGCAAAGGCGCCGGCGATCTCTTTGCCTATGCCGCTGGCGGCGCCGGTAACCACCGCGATCTTGCCATCCAGTCTTCCCATGACTTGCTCCGTGCCCGGTTCAGGGCTGCAGGTTGCGGTCCTTGACGATCTTTCCCCACTTGGCGATTTCGTCGCGCAGGTATTGCTGCGCCTGCGCCGGCGAATTGGCCACGACTTCGGTGCCGTCGCGTTCGAAGAAGCGCTGCATCACCGGGCCGGACGCCACCTTGATGGCCGCCTGGCTGAGCGCCTCGATCACGGGCGCCGGCGTGCCGGCGGGCGCGGCCAGGATGAACCAGTTGCGCGCCTCGACGCCCGGCAGGGTCTCGGCCACCGTGGGCGTGTCGGGCACCGACGCCATGCGCTTCGGCCCCGTGGTGGCGATCAGGTTCAGGCTGCCGGCGCGCACATGGGGCAGCGACGACGCCGGGTTGTCGACCATCACGTCGACCTCGCCGCTGATCAAGTCCTTGAAGGCGGCGCCCGCCCCCTTGTAGGGCACTTTGGTGAAGGTCACGCCGGCCTGGGCGGCGATCATTTCCGTGGCCAGCGCCTGCATGCCGGTAATGCCGCTGAGCGCGACGTTGATCTGCTCGCCGGCCTTGGCCATGCGCACCAGCTCGGCCATGCTCCTGGCCTTGAAGTTCTTGCTGGTCACCACCACCTGCGGCGCGGCGGCCAGGATGGTGATGGGCGCGAAATCCTTGACCGGGTCGTACGGCGCCTGCGGATAGAACGCCGGCGTCGTGGCAAAGGCGGCGGAACTGAGCAGCAGCGTGTAGCCATCGGGCGCCGAACGCGCCACTTCGGCCGCGCCGATCTGCCCGGTGGCGCTGGCCTTGTTCTCGACCACCACCGTCTGGCCCAGCAGCGTGCCAAGTTCCTGGGCAAAGGGCCGGGTCAGCGCATCGACCCCGCCGCCGGCCGCGAACGGCACCACGATGCGCAGGGGTTTGTCAGGAAAATCCGCCCGCGCAGGCTGCGCCAACGCGAAGCCCGCCAGGGCCAGCACCGCCAGGCGTGTGTACTGCTGCCACTTCATGTCGTCTCCTTTTCCACATTGCATACGCGGCGCGCCGGCTGGCGCGCCGCCCGCGCTCAGGCCGCCAAGGCCATTACTTGTGCCGCGTCCGGCGCTTCGTCCAGGCGCCACAGGGCATCGATCAGCGGCGCGGCATTCCAGTCCGGCCGGGCCGCACTGCCCAGCTCGCGCAACTTCTGTTCAAGATCGCCGTCGCTGAGCGGGCGCGCCGCCGAGCCGCGCGCCGCATCCACCCGGTGCGCCAGCTGGGTGCCGCCGCGCAGAACGATCCGGACTTGGGCGGCATCGACCGAATAGCCGTCGGCTTCGCACACCGCCACCTTGGCGCCCAGTTCACGCAAGGCCGGTTCGCGCACCGCCGCATCGCTGAATTCGGCCAGGCCGGCGCGCCCGCGCGCCAGCGTCACCGCGACCGCATGCTGGGCGCTGACCTGAGACTCGCGGCCGGTGGCCACGCCGGGCCGGTCGGTGCGCTGGCGCAGCAGCGGATGGCCGGTCAGCGTGACGCGCTCGATGCCGGCCAGGCCGACGCGCCGCAGGCGCGGATCGGCGGCCAGCGCCAGGCAGGCATCGATGACCGGGTTGAGCACCACGCCGCACGGATAAGGCTTGTAGGTGTTGTCGGCCAGCTGCCAGTGCTGGCCCAGGCCCCGCGTCACAGCCGCCAGGTCGGGTTGTTCGGCGGCAACACGCAGGAATCCGCGCGGGCCTTCCAGCGGCGCGGCCGGTCCGTCGAAGTCCTGCTGCGCCAGCAGCGCCGCCAGCAGGCCGTTGCGGGCCGCATTGCCCACGCCCACGCTCTTGGCCATGGTGCCCAGCGTCTCGACCAGCCCGCCGGCCTGGCTGGCCGCCGATCCCAGCGCCCAGACCAGCGCCCCCGGCGGCAGCGCCAGGTGCTTGCCGGCCGCCATGGCAGCGCCGAACACGCCGCAGGTCGAGGTGATGTGCCAGCCGCGCGCGTAGTGGCCGGGCGAGACGGCATTGCCCAGGCGGCATTCGGTTTCCACCCCCAGCACGAACGCCAGCAGCAGTTCGGCCCCGCTCATGGGCTGCGCCTGGGCCAGCGCGAACAGGGCCGGTGCGACGGGCGCAGTGGGATGGATGATGGTGGGGTGGTGCGTGTCGTCGAAGTCGTACACGTTGGCCGCCATGGCATTCAGCGCCGCGGCGTTGAGCATGTCGAACCGCTCGGGCCGCCCCACCAGGCCGGCCTGCCGCCCGGCGGCGAAGCGCCCGTAGGCGGCCACCGCGATATCCAGGGTGGGATCCCGCGCGCCCGCCAGCGCCACCGCGAAGTAATTCACCAGCGAGCGGCGCGCCTCATGGCGGATGGAATCGGGAATGTCTTCCCAGCGGCACGCGGCAATGAACTGCGCCAGGGCCTGGGAAATACCGGACGGACTGCCTGCCTGCATGTCGCGCTGTCTCCTTCAGCCGCCCTGCCGCCCGCGGCTGCTTCGTTGTGCGCCCGGCGGCCGCCGCGCGGCCTCGGGCATCAGTTTTCGGTATTATAAACAGATTGTATGATTGAATACTCATTTTTCTGGCTAGCCGTTCACAGGCCGCATGGCCCGGCGGCGGCGCCGCGGCTTCACGCCGCGCCGCAACCGCGTCGCGCCAACGAAGTACAGCTAAAATGCGGCCAAGTCAGTACACTGGTTCCGACTGCCCACTTGCCCCGATCGCATGAAAGCCGCTGAGCTCCCCGCCGATTTCAAAGTCCCCCGCGCCGCTTCGGTGCTGCGTCACAGCGTGACCGAAAGCATCCGCAACGCCATCCTGGTGGGCCGCTTTCAGCCAGGCGAGCGCCTGCCCGAACGCGAACTGTGCGAAATGACCGGCGTCAGCCGCACCCTGGTGCGCGAAGCCTTGCGGCAGCTGGAATCCGAAGGCCTCATCCACGTCATTCCGCACCGCGGCCCGGTCGTCGACCGCCTGCTGCCCGAGCAGGCCGAGGGCATCTACCAGGTGCGCGAAGAACTCGAAGGCCTGGCCTGCCAGCTGTTCGCCGAGCGCGCCACCGATGAACAACTCAAGTCGCTGCAAAATGCCTTCCAGGCGCTCAAGCGCGCCTTCACGCAAGGCGGCTCGCTGGAACAGCTGTCGGCCAAGAACTACTTCTATCAGCAGCTGCTCGACGGAGCGGGCAACGAAGCCCTGACCACCACGCTGCGGCTGCTGAACTCGCGCGTCATGCTGCTGCGTTCCACGTCCATGCAGGCGCCGGGGCGCGCCAAGAAAAGCCTGGCCGAGCTGGGCGAGCTGCTGGAAGCCCTGGCCGCCCGCGACGGCCGCGCCGCCCGCAAGGCCGGCAGCCTGCACGTGCGCAATGCCGCGCGCGTGGCCATCAAGATTCTGCGCGAAACCCAGGCCGCCATCGCGGCCGAATAGCCTCGAATCGTCTCTTTCCGCCCGCGCCGGCAGCCGCGCCGCGCGGGATGGGCTTTGGTATTTTTGCTAATACTATAATACAATCCTACCAACTAAAGAGCCAAACCCCGGGTCCAAACCCCATGCGGCGCGCCGCCGCGCAGGAGACCGCCTTGACCGTCCCCACCGCCCCGTTCGAGGTCTACGCCATCCGCTATGCCCGCCATGGCGGCCGCCGCCCGGCCGACAACTACCTGGGCAGCGTCGATTTTCACGATGCCGATTCCGACCTCGACTATTACATCTGGGTGGCGCGCCGCGGCGACGAGATCTTCGTGGTCGACACCGGCTTCGATGCCGACTCGGCCCGCCAGCGCGGCCGTGAACTGCTGCTGCGTCCGGCCGAGGGGCTGGCCCTGCTGGGCATCGACGCGGCGCGGGTGTCCGACATCATCATCACGCACCTGCACTACGATCACGCCGGCACCCTGAACGACTTCCCCGCCGCCACCTTCCACATCCAGGACTCCGAGCCCGCCTACGCCACGGGCCGCTGCATGTGCCACGGCGCGCTGCGCCACCCCTATTACGTCGAAGACGTGGTGGCCTTCGTGCGCAAGGTCTATGCGGGACGCGTGCAGTTCCACAGCGGGCAGGCCGAACTCGCGCCCGGATTGTCGGTGCACCTGGTGGGCGGCCACACCGCCGGCCTGCAGGTCGTGCGCGTCTGGACGCAGCGCGGCTGGGTGGTGCTGGCGTCGGACGCCACGCACCTGTACGGCAACATTGGCCATGGCGTGCCGTTCCCGGCGGTATACAACGTGGGCGACATGCTGGAAGGCCACCAGGCCGTGCGCCGGCTGGCCGACAGCGAAGCGCACATCGTGCCGGGCCACGATCCGCAGGTCATGCAGCGCTATCCGGCGGCCAGCGTCGCGCTGCAGGGCAAGGTGGCGCGCCTGGACGTGCCGCCGTCGGAGCCCGCATGAGCGACAGCGCCGTTGCCCTGCACGGCCGCTGCGCGCTGATCACCGGCTCGACCGCCAGCCTGGGCCTGGCCATTGCCGACCGCCTGGCCGCCGCCGGCGCGCGCATCGTGCTGCACAACCTGCGCGACGACGAGCCGGCCCGGCAGGCCCGTGACGCGCTGGCGGACCGCCACGGCGCCGACGTGCTGCTGCAGGCGGCCGACCTGAACGACGTCGACCAGATCGAAGCCATGGCCCAGGCGGCCCGGCAGGCCTTCGGCGGCATCGACATCGTGGTCAACAACGCCGTCGTGCGCCACTTCGGGCCGGCCGATACCCTGCCCCGCGATCACTGGGACGAAGCCCTGGCCGTCAACCTGTCGGCCGCCTTCCACCTGGCACGCCTGGCCATCCCCGGCATGCGCTCGCGCGGCTGGGGCCGCATCATCAATATGTCGTCGGTGTATGGCGCGGGCGCCACCGCCAACCGGGTGGGCTACATCACCACCAAGACCGCGCTTGTCGGCCTGACCCGCGCGCTGGCCATGGAAACCGCGCAAGACGGCATCACCTGCAATGCCGTTTCGCCCGGCACCGTGCCCACCCCCGCCATCGTTGCGCGCATCGCCGGCCTCGCCCGCGACCAGGGCGTCACCGAGCAGCAGGCGCAGTACGACTACCTGGCCGGCCGGCAGCCCACCGGCCGCTTCGTCGACATGGCGAACGTGGCGGCGCTGATCAGTTTCCTGTGCAGCGACGCCGGCCGCGATATCACCGGCGCGGTGCTGCCCATCGATGGCGGCTGGACGGCCTCTTGATCCCTGTTTTTTCTTTTTCTGCGTAGCCAACAACCATGAACACTGAGCACAAAGATTCCCTGGGATTCGTCGGCATCGGCCGCATGGGCGCCCCGATGGCCAGCCGCCTGCTGCAGGCCGGCTACGACCTCGCCATTTACGACACAAATCCCCAGGCCACGGCCGCGCTGGCGGCCGAAGGCGCGCGCATCGCCGCCAGCCCGCGCGAAGTGGCCGATGCCGCCCACACGGTGCTGATGTCCCTGCCCCTGCCGCAGGTCGTTACCGAGGTCGGCCTGGGCAAAGACGGCCTGGTGCATGGCGCGGCCATCAAGACCGTGATCGACTTGTCGACCTCGGGCCCGCAGGCTGCCGAACAGCTTGCCGCGGGCCTGCAGGCGCGCGGCATCGCCGCCATCGATTGCCCCGTCAGCGGCGGCGTGGCCGGCGCCGAGCGCGGCAGCCTGTCCTTGATGGTGGCGTGCGCGGCCGAACACTACCCGGCCGTGCAGCCGCTGCTCGAAGTACTGGGCCGCCCCATGTACGTGGGCCAGCGGCCGGGCATGGCGCAGGCCATGAAAGTCATCAACAACCTGGTGTCGGTCACCGCCCTGGCCATTACCTCGGAAACCCTGGTGATGGGCGTCAAGGCCGGCCTGGATCCGGACACCATTGTGCAGGTCATCAATGCCGGCTCGGGCCGCAGCAATGCGTCCGAAGACAAGATTCCCAAGTACGTGCTGAGCCGCAGCTTCGATTTCGGCTTCGCCATCGGCCTGTCGGCCAAGGACGTCCGCCTGTGCCTGGAAGAAAGCGAGCGGCTGGGCGTGCCGCTGCGCGTGGGCGACGCGGTGCGCCAGTTGCTGAACGCCACGCGCGACAAGTTCGGCGAACAGGCCGACATGACCGAGATCATCCGCTACGTCGAAGCCGATGCCGGCGTCGAAGTGCGGGGCAAGGCGGCCGGCCCGGCCTGAAGGCCGGGCACGGCACGGACACGGCCTGGCGCGCTGAACGGCCGCCGGGCCCGGCCGGTTATTTGTGCGCCTTTACCTGCTGCTGCAGCGCCTGGGCCATCGTCAGGTGCTCTTGCAGGGCCGGCAGGTTCTTGGCGGCGAACGCCTTGACATCGGCGTCCTTGGCATTGGCCGCGGCGTCCTTGAACAGCTTCACCGCGTCTTCGTGGGCCGAGACGCCGATGTTGTCGATGTACATCTCGTCAAAGCCGTCGTCGGTCAGGCTCAGTGTCTTGATCTTGGCCTTCTGCAGCAATGAAGGCCCTTCGGGCGGCGTGTAGCCCTTCTTGCTGGCCAGCGCGGCCAGCTCTTGGCCGACCTTGGTGTGGTCCTGCACCATCTTGTCGGCAAAGGCTTTCACATCGGGGTTCTTGGCTTTTTCCTGCGCCATCTTGCTGCCCTCGATTTCGGCATGCCCCGCCTGCGCGGCGTTTTCCAGGAAATCCTTGTCGCTGCTGTCCAGCTGCTGCGCCGCGGCGCCCTCCTGGGCGGCCGGCGCGGGCGTTGTTGGTTGGGGCTGGGCCATGCCGCTGCCGGCCGCCAGCATTGCACCCGCCGCCATCAGGCCGAGCGTCAGATTGAGTCGTTTCATAAGGCCTCCGTTGCAACGCGCCGGGCGCGCGTCGGTGATAAGGCTTCCCGCCATGCCGGAAAGCGCTTATCACCCAGCAAGCCACATGCCCGCGCCCACCGGCGGGCAACCCTGTCCCCGGCAGGGAAAAGACAGGCAATCGGCGCCATTGAGCAAAACAAATGGACTGCCCAGCGGCGCCTGACGCACCATCAGCCTCATCGACGCGGGGGTGCATCGACACGCTGTATCCCTCTTTACCTTATATAGATATATCTGGGAGTCATCATGACGGACTTTGTGAATGCCTTGGTGCATGCTGAATTGTTTCTTTTGGGCGTCGCGTCGGCGCCCGCCAGCCAGCCGGCCGATGCCGCGACCACTACCATTTCTTTCAGCGCATCGGATTACCGCAGCGCCGCCGGCTGAGGCGTCCCCGGGGGCGGGCCGCACCGGCAGGCCCCGGCGATCGCCTTGCCCACGGATGCGGCCCCATTGTTCCGAACCCGTTTTCGAAACCTCTGGTTAATAACGGTGACACAGTCCCGGCGACGCACTGGCCCGTCCTGCACCATACTTCCGTCCTGGTACTAAAACCGGAGGAGAAAAGCATGTCTAACCAGGACGACAGCCTGGACCATACCCCCTTGAAACGGGTCATGGGGCCGAAGCTGCTGCTACTGTTCATCATCGGCGATATCCTGGGCACCGGGATCTACGCGCTGACCGGCCAGGTCGCCGCCGAAGTGGGCGGCGCGGCCTGGGCGCCCTTTCTGGTCGCCTTCATCGTGGCCCTGCTGACGGCCTTTTCCTATCTGGAACTGGTCACCAAATATCCGCGCGCCGCAGGCGCGGCCCTGTATGTGCACAAGGCGTTCGGCGTGCACTTCCTGACTTTCATCATCTGCTTCACGGTGATGTGCTCGGGGCTGACCTCGGCCGCCACGGCGTCGCGCGCCTTCTCGGCCAACCTGTTCGCCGCCATCGGCATGGACACCGACCCGACGCTGGTGACGATGGGCGCGCTGGGCTTCATGCTGCTGGTCATGATCGTGAACTTCCGCGGCGCGTCGGAAAGCGTGAAAGCCAACGTCGTGCTCACGCTGGTCGAGCTGAGCGGCCTGTTGCTGGTCATCATTCTGGGCTTCTATGCCATCGCCGGCGGCCAGGCCGATTTCTCGCGCGTGGTGGCATTCGAGACCCCCGAGAACAAAAGCGTGTTCCTGGCCGTGACTTCCGCCACGGCCCTGGCGTTCTTCGCCATGGTCGGTTTCGAAGACTCGGTGAACATGGCCGAAGAAACCCATGAGCCGCACCGGATCTTTCCCAAGGTGATGCTGACGGGGCTGGGCATCACGGCCGTCATCTACGTGCTGGTGTCGATCTGCGCTGTCGCGCTGATCCCGGTGGGCGAACTGGCCGCCAGCTCGACGCCGCTGGTACTGGTGGTGCAGCGCGCCGCGCCGAATCTGCCGATGGGCACCATCATGCCGATCATCTCGATGTTCGCCGTGGCGAACTCGGCGCTGATCAATATGATGATGGCCAGCCGGCTGCTGTACGGGATGTCGCGCCAGGGCGTGCTGCCCAAGTTCCTGTCGCACGTGCACACGCGCACCCGCACCCCCTGGTCGGCCATCCTGTTCACCACCGTGCTCGGCCTGGGCCTGATCCTGCTGGTGTCGGCCAGCAATTCGAAGGCCATCAGCGCCCTGGGCGGCACCACTGCCCTGCTGCTGCTGGGCGTATTCGCCTTCGTCAACGTGGCCGTGCTGGTCCTGCGCCGCGACCCGGTCAAGCATGAGCACTTCCGCGCCAATACCGTGCTGTCGTGCATCGGGGCGGCGTGCTGCCTGTTCCTGGTAACGCCGTTCACCGGGCGCGACCCGATCCAGTACCAGGTGGCCGGCTGGCTGCTGGCGCTGGGCGTGGTGATGTGGGGCATTACGCTGCTGGTGCACCGCAAGGAAGACCGTCACCTCGATCCGGAACACCTGGTCGACGAGTAGCGGGCCAGGCCGCCAAGCCGCCATTGCCAGGGCGCCCCACGGGGCGCCCTGTTGCATTCGCCGCCGTTGCGCGGCCGTGGCGCGCGGTTCGGTAATATAGGGCCCTGGTATCGATTTACGGAGTTCCCCATGCGACGCGCTGGCAGCGCCGACTTGCCGCTGCATGGCGGCCGGGTGCCGGCATGGCTGGGGCAGCGCATGTCGCGCCTGGGCGCCGTCATCACGCAGGCCATCGTGCACCACTACGGCCGCGACGAATTCCTGCGCCGGCTGGCGCACCCCTTCTGGTTCCAGTCGTTCGGCGCCGTCATGGGCATGGACTGGCATTCGTCGGGCATCACCACCAGTGTCATCGGCGCGCTCAAACGCGGCCTGCAGCCCTTGTCGGGCGAGCTGGGCATCCATGTCTGCGGCGGGCGCGGGCAGCACTCGCGCAAGACGCCGGGCGAACTGGCCGCCGTGGGCGAACGCACCGGCATCGACGGCGACGCCCTGGCCCGCGCCAGCCGGCTGGTGGCCAAAGTGGACAGCGCGGCCGTGCAGGACGGCTTCGACCTCTACCTGCACGGCTTCATCGTCACGGACGACGGCCGCTGGACAGTGGTGCAACAGGGCATGAACGACGGCAGCGGCCTGGCGCGCCGCTACCACTGGCTGTCGGAAGACCTGCAAAGCTTTGTCGACGCCCCGCACACTGCCATCGACGGCGTCAACCAGGGCCGCATCCTGAACCTGACCGACCGGCGCGCGGCCGCCTCGCGGCAGGGCCAGTTGGCGCTGCTGCACGACCAGGGCCCCGATTTCATCGCGGACGAAGCAGCCGCCCTGGCCGGCCGCGAAGCGCCCGCCCCGGCGCCGGCGCCCGAGCCGGCCCAGCTGGCGCTGCCCCACCTGGCCATGCCCGCCCATCACGATGTGCGGCCCAAAGACGTGAACATGCGGCGCCTGCACGGCGCCCTGGCGGCGGCGGCCGAACGCGGCCCGATCGATTTCGCCGACTTGCTGATGGTGCCCGGCGTGGGCGCGCGCACCGTGCGCGCGCTGGCGCTGGTGGCCGAGGTCGTGCACGGCACGCCGTGCCGCTTTGCCGATCCGGCCCGCTACTCGCTGGCCCACGGCGGCAAAGACCGGCACCCCTTTCCCGTGCCCTGCGCGGTGTACGACCAGACCATCAGCGTCCTGAAAAGCGCCGTCGGCAAGGCCGCCCTGGGCAACGATGAACGGCTGCAGGCCCTGCGGCGGCTGGACCAGCAGGCGCGGCGCCTGGAACAGGCGGCGCGCGGCCCGGACCTGCCCGACTTCGTCCAGCAAGAACTGCAGGCCTCGGCTTCCTACGGCGGACGCAGCGTCTACGGATGGGAGGCCTGAACCCCGCGGGGCGCGGCACAAGGCTTGCTCGCTACGGAATGTCGGATCGAATGATCCGCAGCATTCCGGAGCCGCCATGAAAAAATCCTATTCCATCACCGTCCACGCCCGTTGGGACGTCGTGTTCCAGGCCACGCCGGCGCAGGTCGCCGACATGCGCGCCGACGGCCTGGTGGTCGACGAAATCTGCAATACAGTGCCCGACTGGATGCCGGCGCGGCTGGTACGCGGCTGGTGCCGCGCCCAGGACGCCTGGCAATGGTTAAGGGTGTTCTAGGCGCAAGGGTGTCAGCGCGACTGCCCGGCATCGTCAGAGCCGCTGCCCAGTTCGGCGCCGGTCATGGGGTCGGCATCGGGCATCGACACCGTGCGGGTGGCCAGGGCCTGCAGCGCCGCCAATTGTTCTTTGGACAAGCCCACATTCGCCATGCCGTCGCCGCCGTCCACCGCGCACTGCCGGTCCCGGTCGGACACCACGTCGAAATTCGCGTCGCTGTTCCAGGAACCCCGCATATCGCCCTCGCCCTGCGACATGTCGAAGTACACGCGCGCAAAACGCGGATCCCCGGGCAGCTTGCCCGGCGGGAAATTCGGCTGCATGGAATACAGCGCCTTTTCGAACGAACGCTGATGCGACACCTCGCGGGTCATCAGGAAACCCAGGGCTTCTTTTACGCCCGGATCGTCGGTAACGTTGATCAGGCGCTCGTAGATGATCTTGGCGCGCGCCTCGGCGGCGATATTCGAGCGCAGGTCGGCGGATGGATCTCCTATGGTGTCGATATAGCCGGCGTTCCACAACTGCCCTCCGGAGTTGGTCAACGCGGGGCCGCCCCCGTACAGCACTTGTGTCACATGTGAATCGTTGCCGGCGCCCTGCAGACTGCGATACAGGTCGGCCTCGGATTCGGTCGCTTCGGCCAGCTGGCCCTTGGCCCCCTTGTTCAACATCGCCACCAGCGTGCCGATGATTTCCAGGTGGCTGAGCTCTTCGGTGGCAATATCGAACAGCATATCTTTGCGGCCCGGATCGTCTTCGGCGATGGCCTGGGTAAAGTAGCGACAGGCCGCCGCCAGTTCTCCCTGGGGGCCGCCGAACTGCTCGAGCAGCAAATTGGCCAACCCCGGATTGCCCTCCTGGACGCGGACGGTGTACTGCAAGCGCTTGTTGTGTGCAAACATGGGAATCTCCCGACAATGGTGCAAGGCCCGCGGATGCGGGCCAGTGCGGGACGCAAACCGTGTTCCTGTTTGCCGGCCCGGCATTTTCCGGCCGCCGCGGGCGCCGAAAAACACCCGGTAGCATTTTGTAATGCCGGCAAAATCCGGCTGCAGTTTTCCCTGTTTTCCCTGCCCGGCCCGCACTACACTCCGCTTGCACCGCATTGAAGAGGGTTTCGGATCATGCGCACTTCTTTTGGCATCATCACGCTGGCGGCCGCCTGCAGCATCGGGCTGGCCGTCCCCGCCCTGGCTGCCCCGCCGGACGGCAAAGGGAAATCCGCCCAGACCGGCCAAGGCAATGGCAACGGTAATGGCAAGAACAGCAACGCCGGGGGCAATAAAGGCAACAGCGGCAACAAGGGGAACAGCGGGAATAGCGGCGGCAATGGCTCGCATGGCGACGGCGACGACGTCAATGTCAGTATTTCGCTGGCCACCGCGGGCATCAGTGTCTCGGCGGCCCGCGGCTATGCCGACGACTACGGCCTGACGGGGTATTCATCCCTGCCGCCCGGCATACGCAAGAACCTGGCGCGCGGCAAGCCGCTGCCGCCGGGCATCGCCAAGAAGATGGTGCCGGGCCCGATGCTGGCCCGCCTGCCGGTGCACCCCGGCTATGAATGGCGGGTGGCCGGCAGCGACCTGATTCTGGTGGCCATCGGCACGGCCATCGTGGCCGACGTGCTGTTCGACGTGTTCGATTGAACCCCGCCCCATGCGGGCCGGGGCGGGGCTAGCGGCGCCCCAGCATGGGCGCCGCGGCCTGGTCGCGCCACACATACAGGTGCACGCCCACCATGGCGATATGCCCGGCCACCAGGGCCAGCAGCAGCCAGCCCAGCCAGCCATGCAGCGCGTTGCCCAGGGCGATCAGCGACGGGATCTCGCGGCCCGAGGCCTCGAACAGCTGCATGCCGAACACCGCCAGGCCCTTGCCCCGGCCATATGAGCGCAGCATGGCGGCCAGCGGCACACAGATCATGAAAAGGTAAAGGCCGGCATGCCCCCAGCCGGCCAGGCGGCCCCATGCGCCGGCGCCGGCGGGCGGGCGCCGCCGCAAGGCGGCCAGCGCCCAAAGGGCGCGTATCGCCACCAGCGCCAGCAGCAGTACGCCCAACGGAACATGCGACTGCCAGAACCAGCGTGAGATATCCGCTTCGCGATTCCAGGCGTGCAAGGCCGAGCTGGCGAACTGCCACGCGAACAGGGCGGCCATGGCCCAGTGCAGGAAGCGGGTGACCGAACCGTAGGCCTGGGGGTTGTCGAGCCAGGGGTTGGCGGGAGTGCCGGGCATGTGAGATCTCCGTATCGAATGAATGCCTGGCGATGGTGGCGCTTTGCGCACTGGCCGGCGTTGACCCGGCGCAACCGGCCGGGCGGCCCGGGCCGGACTGAAAT
Source organism: Bordetella petrii (assembly GCF_017356245.1). Lineage (NCBI taxonomy): Bacteria > Pseudomonadati > Pseudomonadota > Betaproteobacteria > Burkholderiales > Alcaligenaceae > Bordetella > Bordetella petrii. Next base: position 1,632,061 of record NZ_JAFMZZ010000001.1, on the reverse strand, counting down.
GCAGTGAAAGAGGATTCAGCGCCCGCCCGCGGCCACGCCCCGTTGCCCTGTTAACCGCAGCAAAAGCCCCCCTAAGCCAAACAAGATTGGCGGCAGGCCGGCGATCGTCGCAAAATCGGCAAACTTACTACTGAAGGAAGCGCCAACCATGTCCCCGTCCACGGACGCGCCGCCTGCCGGCCCAGAAAAGCACTACCACGACCAGCTGGCCCAGGGCCGGTTCCAGATCCAGCGTTGCCAGGCCTGCTCGCAGGCGGTGTTCTATCCCCGGATGATCTGCCCCCACTGCGGCTCCGGCCAGCTGGACTGGATCACGCCCTCGGGCAAGGGCACCGTGTATTCCACCACCGTGGTGCGGCGCAAGCCCGAGCATGGCGGCGACTACAACGTGGCGCTCATCGACCTGGAAGAAGGCGTGCGCATGATGTCGCGCGTGGACGGCATCGCGCCCGGCGCCGTGGCGATCGGCATGGCCGTGCAGGCCAGCGTGATCGAAGCCGGCGGCAGCAAGCTGGTGGTATTCAAGCAAACCGGAGGCCGCGCATGATCGATCCCGAACTGCGCGGCGCCGCCGCCATCGTCGGCGTGGGCCATGCCGGGCTGGGCGAAGCCCACGGCTATACCGAAATGGAAATCCTGGTGCAGGCCGCCCAGCGCGCCGTGGCCGACGCCGGTCTCACCATGCGCGATATCGACGGCCTGGCCACGGCCAGCGTGGCATCCACCATGTGGGCGATGCCGGTCATCGAACACCTGGGCATCCGTCCCACCTTCATCGACAACACCATGATAGGCGGGTCCAGCTTCGTGGCCCACCTGATGCCGGCCCTGCAGGCGCTGGCCAGCGGGCAGTGCAACGCGGTGCTGGTGTGCTACGGCAGCACCCAGCGCACATCCACGCTGAACCGCGCCGAGATCGGCAATGCGCGCCGCAAGCTCGACCCGCAGCCCTACGAAAACCCCTACAACCCGCTCAGCCCGCTCAGTTCGTACGCGCTGGCGGCCGCGCGCCACATGCACCAGTACGGCACCACGCGCGAGCAACTGGCCGAAGTGGCCGTGGCGGCCCGCAAGTGGGCGCAGCTTAACCCCGAAGCCTTCATGCGCGACCCGCTGTCCATCGAAGACGTGCTGGCCTCGCGCATGGTGTCCGACCCGCTTACCGTGCGCGACAGCTGCCTGGTCACCGATGGCGCCGGCGCCTACGTGCTGGTGCGGGCCGAGCGCGCGCGCGACCTGCCCCACCCGCCGGTCTACGTGCTGGGCAGCTCCACCGCCTGCTGGAACCGCCAGATTTCGTCGATGGACGACCTGACCGTCACCGCGGCAAAGCAGTCGGGCGCCATCGCCTTCGAGATGGCCGGCCTGCGGCCCAAGGATATCGACGTCGTGGAACTGTACGACGCCTTCACCATCAACCCCATTCTGTTCCTGGAAGACCTGGGCTTCTGCCAGAAGGGCGAAGGCGGCCCCTTCGTCAGCGGCGGCGCGCTGGCTCCCGGCGGGCGGCTGGCGGTCAACACCAACGGCGGCGGACTGTCGTGCGTGCACCCCGGCATGTACGGCATGTTCATCACCATCGAGGCGGTGCGGCAGCTGCGCGGCCAGTGCGGCGAGCGGCAGGTGGCCAACGCGCGGACCGCGCTGGTGCATGGCAACGGCGGCACGCTGTCGAGCCAGTCCACCGCCATCCTGGGCACCCAGGCCACGCTGTAGGTGTAGGCGGCCCGCCGCCGGCAAAGGAGACAACATGAGCCCGACAACCACACAGGGGCCGCGATGATCGACAAGATCAAGCCGTCGCACCGCGACGCGCTGCAGCTCATCCCGGATGGCGCCAGCATCATGATCGGCGGCTTCGGCGATGCCGGCATTCCGTTCGAGCTGATCGACACCCTGCTGGACATGGGCACCACCGGGCTGACCCTGATCAGCAACAACGCCGGCGCCGGCGAGCGGGGCATTGCCGCCCTGATCGCCGCCGGCCGCGTGCGCAAGGTGATCTGCTCGCATCCGCGCCCACCGCGGTCCGACATATTCGCCAACGCGTTCCGCGCCGGCCGGGTCGAACTGGAATGCGTGCCCCAGGGCACCCTGGCCGAACGCATGCGCGCCGCCGGCGCGGGCCTGGGCCCGTTCTACACCCCCACCGGCTATGGCACCTGGGTCGCCAAAGACAAGCAGACCTGCGTGATCGACGGCAAGGGCTACGTGCTGGAACAGCCCCTGTCGGCCGACTTCGCCCTGGTGCGCGCCCACCGGGGCGACCGCCTGGGCAACCTGACCTACCGGCTGGCCGCGCGCAATTTCAATCCCGTCATGTGCATGGCCGCGCGGCACGCCATCGCCCAGGTGGACCAGATCGTGCAGGCCGGCGACATTCCGCCGGAACAAGTCATGACGCAGGCCATCTTCGTTCAATCCGTCGTCCTGGCAGGCGCTTCCACATGACCGAGCCCTTATCCCTGAACCGCCAGCAGATCGCCCAGCTGGTGGCGCGCGACATTCCCGAGGGCGCCGCGGTCAACCTGGGCATCGGCATGCCCACCCTGGTGTCGGACTACCTGCCCGGCGACCGCGAGATCCTGCTGCACAGCGAAAACGGCATCCTGGGCATGGGCCCGGCCGCCGCCGGCGATGCCGTCGACCCGGACCTGATCAACGCCAGCCGCGTGGCCGTCACGCTGATTCCCGGCGCGTCGATCACCGAGCACACGGTCTCGTTCGCCATGATGCGCGGCGGGCACCTGGATTTTTCCATCCTGGGCGGCTTCCAGGTAGCCGCCAACGGCGACCTGGCCAACTGGATGACCGACGCGCCCGACGCCATCCCGGCCATCGGCGGGGCCATGGATCTGGCGGTGGGCGCGCGCAATGTGCTGGTCATGATGGAACACACCACCAAGGCCGGCGAACCCAAGCTGCTGCAGGCCTGCAGCTACCCGCTGACCGCGGCCGGCGTGGTGGACACGGTTTACACCAACTGGGCCATCGTCGACGTCAAGAACGGCCGCTTCGTGCTGCGCTCGATGGTGGCCGGCATGACGGTCGACGCCCTGCAGCGCAGCACCGGCGCCAAGCTGTGGGTGGAAGACGGCGTCGAGACCATCGTGCTGGACGCATCCGGGCGCGCCTGCATCCAGGCATGAAGGCGCGCCCGGCCGGCGCGCCCTATTGCCCCAGGTCCAGGTTGGCGAATACATCGGCCAGGGTCGGCACCGAGCGCGCCGGCCAGATGGCGCTGAGATCGAAGCTGGGCAGCCCGCCGCCGTCGCGCACCTCGCAAAAGCGCACGCCGCGAAAGTCCAGCGCCCGGATCCAGCTGGGCAGCAGCCCCACTCCGCAGCCGCCCGCCACGCAGGCCAGCACCGTCAAGGTGCGGTTGGCTTCCTGCGCCACCATGGGTTCCAGCCCGGCCTTGCGCAAGGCGTCCAGAATGCCGGCATAAAACACCGGCAGCTGGTTCTGCGGATACAGCACCAGGCCCGCGCGGGCGATCTGCGCCAGCGACACAGAACCGTCCGGCGCCACCTCGAACTCGTCCGGCACGGCGGCCACCAGGCGATCGCGCAGCAGCAGGCGTTCGCGCATCTGGCCGGCCACGGCCACCGGCGTGTGCATCAAGCCGATGTCGATCGCGCCGTTGGCCAGGGCCTCGGCCTGTTCGGCATTGCTCATTTCGCGCAGCACCACCCGCACCCCGGGTGCCTCGCGCCGCAGCGCGCGCAGCGCCCGCGGCAGCATGTCGAACAGCGCCGAGCTCACCAGGCCGATGACGAGCTGGCCGGCGCTGCCGCGCGCGATGTCCTGGGCGCGGCGCCCGGCGGCATCGATGCGCGCCACGCTGACGCGCACGTCCTCCAGGATGGACAGCGCCGCGGCGGTGGGCGCCGCCCCGCGCCGGCTGCGCTCGAACAGCTGCACGCCCAGTTCCCGTTCCATGCGGCCCAGCGATTGCGACAGCGCCGGCTGGGCGATGCCCAACCAGTTGGCCGCGCCGCTGACGCTGCCGTGGTCGATGACTGCCAGGAAATGGCGAAGATGCCGAGTTTCCATATCGATCCAATATGAATAATTAATTCTTCCAGCATAGATCAATATATCTCGGGCTCCTAGAATTCGGCCCATTCCCCACCAGAATGCCCGCCGCGGCCCGCCCCTTCAGGCGGCGCGCCGGCCGGCCCCGGAGACCGACAGTTTGATCCCTGACGCGCGCCCCGCCCCCGCTGCATTGGCGGTCGACACCCATGCCCACGTGTTCATGCGCGGCCTGGCCATGCAGTCGGCGCGCCGCTATACGCCGGACTACGACGCGCCGCTGGCGGGCTACCTGGGCCTGCTGGATGCCCATGGCCTGTCGCATGGCGTGCTGGTGCAGCCCAGCTTCCTGGGCGCCGACAACCGCCACCTGCTCGAGGCCCTGGCGCTGGCCGGCGGCCGCCTGCGCGGCGTCGCGGTAGTGGCGCCCGGCGCACAGCCGGACGAACTGACCGCCATGCACCGCGCCGGCGTGCGCGGCATCCGGCTGAACCTGTTCGGCCTGCCCACGCCCGGCCTGGACCAGCCCGCCTGGCAGGCGCTGCTGCACCAGGTCAACCAGTTGGGCTGGCACGTGGAAGTGCATACCCCCGCCCAGCGCCTGCGCGACGCGCTGGCGCCGCTGCTGGCGGCCGGCTGCCGCGTGGTGGTCGACCATTTCGGCCGGCCCGATCCGGCCCTGGGCGTGCGCGACCCGGGCTTTCGCTACCTGCTGGAGCAGGCCGCCAGCGGCCTGGTGTGGGTCAAGCTGTCGGCCCCCTACCGCATCTGGCCCGCCGCCGAGGGCGCCTCGCAAGGGCGCCAGGCCGCCCTGCAATTACTGGACGCTTTCAGCGCGGCCCGCCTGCTATGGGGCAGCGACTGGCCGCACACCGAGAACCGGCACCACGCCGACTACCCCCAGGCCTGCCAATGGCTGCATGACTGGGTGGCGGACGGCGCGACCCGGCGCATCATCCTGGCCGGCACCCCGTCGGCGCTATTTGGCATACAAGGAGACAAGCCATGACTATTCTGTCTTTCGTCGCGCGCCGCGCGGCGGCGATCGCCGCCGCCACGCTGCTGGCCAGTTCGGCGGCCTGGGCCGCCTATCCCGAACGGCCCATTACTCTGGTGGTGACCTACCCGCCCGGCGGCACCGTGGACATGGTGGCGCGCCTGATCGGGCCGCGGCTGGCCGACAAGCTGGGCCAGCCGGTCGTCATCGAGAACCGCGGCGGCGCGGGCGGCATGATCGGCGGCGCGGTCGTGGCCAAGGCCCAGCCCGACGGCTACACCCTGATGCTGGATGCCTCGAACCATGCGCAGAACCCGGCGCTGCACAGCAAAATGCAGTTCGACACGCTGAAGGACTTCGCGCCGGTGTCGCTGCTGCTGCGCGTGCCCAACATGCTGGTCGTTACGCCCAGCGCCCCGTTCCAGAGCGTGGCCGACGTCATCAAGCAGGGCAAGGACACTGCGCATCCGGTGTACTTCGCCTCGGCCGGCCCCGGCTCGGCGCAGCACCTGGCGGGCGCGCTGTTCAACCTGCTGGCCGGCACGCACCTGGAGCACGTGGCCTACAAGGGCGGCGGCCCGGCCATGCTGGACGTGATGGCCGGGCAAGTTCCCGTCATGTTCGCGTCGATGGGCTCGGGCTGGCAGCACGTGAAAAACGGCAAGCTGCGCGCGCTGGCCGTGGGCGGCGCCAGCCGCTCGTCCACCGCGCCCGACCTGCCCACCATCGCCGAGTCGGGCGTGCCCGGCTACGAATCATATGAGTGGAACGCCGTGTTCGCGCCGGCCGGCACGCCGCCCGCCATTCTGCAACAAGTTTCCACGGCCCTGGCCGATGTCTTGAAAGAGCCCGCCGTGGCCACCGCGCTGGCAGGCATCGGCGCCGAAACCATCGGCTCGACGCCGGCCGAGCTGGACACGTTCCGCAAAGCCGAGATCGCAAAATGGCAGAAGGTGGCGAAAGAGGCAGGGCTCACGCTGGATTGAATTGTCATTTCTTGACTCAGCCCCTGGCGCATTGCTCAGTATCATGCTGCCAGCGGCGACGCTCGAGGTCGCCGGCGTTTCAAAGGAGTTCTTATGGACCCCCTACACCCCAGGCGGGAGGGTCTTCCATGCAGTCCGGCCGAGTTGCGGGCGCAACGCACTCTGCAGGCTGCCAAGAAGCTGATGTCGCAGCCGGGCAAGATCCCGCCCGTATCGGCCGAGCAAGAACTGTTCGAGTACATGCGGCAAATGAAGCTGAAATCGTATGGTCATGCGGGGTCGCTACTCTCGACGCTGTACACAACGAGTTAGGCTCCTCACCTTATTTCCGCCGCCCTTCGGGGCGGTTTTCTTTGGGCCGCGCCGCCCCGGAATCGGGTGTAATCAGGCTTGCAGCCACCACCGAGCCCGCCCCATGCCCAGCCTGCGCGCCCAACCCATTTCCGCCGACGCTTTCGCCCCCTATGGCTGGATGCTGGGCAAGCCGTTTCCCGCCGATCCGGCCATTCCCGCCTATACCAACCCGGCCACCGATTTCTGGCGGGAACATGTGTTCGACCCGGGCCAGGACGGCGACGCGGAAATCCTGTGGGTCAACTATCGCAACACCGGCCACGTCATCGAGCTGGAAAAGCACTTGCGCACCCAGCAGGCCATCGTTCCGCTCACCGGCCCGATCATCCACATCGTCGCCCGCGGCGCCCCGGACGGCAGCCCGGACCTGGCCACGCTGGCGGCCTTCGCCGTGGCGCCCGGACAGGGCTTGTGCATGGCGCCCGGATGCTGGCACGCCACCCGGGTGGCCGCCACGCAAGCGACCTGCCTGATGCTGACCCGCCGGTCCACCACCATGGACCTGGTGGCGCATCTGAGTAGCGGGCAAAGCGCGCAGGAAAGCGCGCTGGCCGCCGTGCCGGCCATCGACTGGCATCTTTGAGGCCGCCGGCCGGCCGCGGATCAGCCGCCCGCGGCCACCTGGCGCAGCGCCTGTTCGAACACCTCGGGCGGCTGCCCGCCGGACACCAGGTATTGGTCGTTGATGATCACCGACGGCACCGATGAAATACCCAGGTCGCGCCATTTGCCCTGCGCGGCGCGCACCTCGTCGGCATAGCGGCCCGATTCCACCACCTCTCGCGCCGCGTCGGCATCCAGCCCCGCGTCGCGCGCGGCCTGCGCCAGCACATCGGCCTCGCCGGTATCCAGGTTGTCGAAATGGTAGGTTTTCAGCAGGCTGCGCTTGAGCGCGATCTGCTGCGCCTGGCCGAGCGTGCCCGCCCAATGCAGCAGCCGGTGCGCATCGAACGTGTTGTACGAGCGGCTGTCGTCGGTCTGGCGCATGGGCATGTCCACGGCCGCGGCGCGCTCGGCGATCACCTTGCGGTTTTCCTGCAGCCGCGGCTTGTCGAAGCCGTACTTCTTCATCAGCCGCTCGCCCGTGTTCTGCCCGCCCTTGGGCATGTCGGGGTTCAGCTCGAACGGCTGCATGTGGATCTCGAACCCGGCCTCGGGCCCGATGCGGTCGATGGCGGCCAGCAGCCCGCCCAGGCCCACCGCGCACCAGGGGCACGCCACGTCGGACACGAAATCGATCTTCACTTTGTTCATGGATTGCTCCGGAAAATGCGGCGGGCCTGTCCTGGCAATGCAATGCGGCCCTCGATCCGGTGAGTGTACGCCCGCCCGGCAGCCATTATGATGAACCATTGCCCATCGCCCGGAGGCACCGATGATCCGACTGGTACGCGCGCCCGACATGCTGCTTGGCCAGCATTGGGCCAATCTGCTGGAACAAGCGGGCATTGCCTGCCACATCACCGGCCAGTACCTGCAAGGAGGCGCGGGAGAAATTCCGGTGGACCAGTGCGGCCCCAACCTGTGGCTGGAAGACGAGCGCGACAGAGATGCCGCCATGCGCATCATCGAGGGGCACGCCGATGGCGGTGGCGGCGCGCGGCCCCACTGGCACTGCGATGATTGCGGCGAATGGCTGGAGCCCCAGTTCAGCACATGCTGGCAATGCGGCGCGGCGCGCCCGGCCTGATGCCAGGCGCCGCCGCCTAGACTTCGCCCAGGCGCATCAGGCGCCGGATCTCATCGCGCTTGGCGCGCAGTTCGGGCAGCAGTTCGCTTTCGATACGCTGCCGCGAATAATCTTCGTCGTTGACGGACAGCCCCAGCGACAAACTGCGCACCGGCCCGGTGAACAGCGATATGCCGATCGTGGTGACCTTGCGATCGGCGTACAGCGCAATGGACCATTCGTCTTCCGGCAGGTCCAGCGCCGAACCCAGGGCCGACTTCGGCCCCAGCGAATTACCCACGCGCAGGTTCACCACCAGGATCTTGCGGCGCTCGGATTCAGAACTGGCGCGCGCGATGATGATGGCCTCGTCCTTGCTTTTTTCGCCGATGTTCACCGTGCCCGAACAGCTGTCGGCCAGCGCCTGCAAAGACGCCTGGATCAGGTCGTTGACCCCCGTGTTCGCCAGCGCGGCGAAGCCGATTTCAAGCAATTGCGGCGTCAGCGACCACAGCGTGCCTTCTTTGCGCACATAGCCCTCGCTTTGCAGCGTGTTCAGCAGGCGCAGCACCGTCGAGTGCGGCAGATCCACCGACCGGGACAGCGCAGTCAGGGATTGCCCGGGGCCGCCGCGAAAACTGCGCAGCACGGCTAGACACCTCTGGACCGACCTATTATCATTCATTTGACCACTGTATGAAATATTTGTTCATCTAGTGAACATCATAGCCGGCTTTGCACGAGCCCGCAAGCAGATTCCGGGCTCTTCGGCGCAGATTGGGAGCACTCATGGGGTACAGAGTAGGCGTAGACATCGGGGGGTCGTTCACCGACTTCGCCGTGTTCGACGAAGACAGCGGCGAAATCAAGAGCCTGAAAGTATTCTCGCGCCCGGACCAGCCGGGCGAAGAAGTCATCGCCGGGGTGCGCATGCTGGGCGAGCGCTACGGCATCCAGCCCGGGCAGATCAGCTACTTCACGCACGGCACCACGGTGGGCATCAACACCGTCATCCAGCGCAAGGGCCTGAAGCTGGCCCTGTTCACCACCGAGAACTTCTGCGACGTTCTGGAAATGGCGCGCCTGAAAACGCCCGACATGTACCACCTGCTGTCGCGCCGCCCCGAGCCCCTGATCAAGCGCAGCATGGTCTTCGGCATTGCCGAGCGCATGGCGCCGGACGGATCCGCGCGCAAGCCGCTGGACGAAGCCAGCGTCTGCCGCGCCGTCGAGCAGGCGCGCGAGGCCGGCGCCGAAGGCATTGTCATTTCCCTGCTGCATGCCTACCGCAACCCGGCCCACGAACTGCGCGCCAAGGAAATCGTGCAATCGATCGCGCCCGGCCTGCCGGTGTCGTGCTCGAGCGAAACCTGGCCCATCATCCGCGAATACGAGCGCACGGTCACGGCCGTCATCGGCGGCTACGTGCAGCCGCGCGTCGCGCACTACCTGGGCTCGCTGCAAAGCGTCCTGAAAAACGCCGGCGTCAAGCCGGAACCGCGCCTGACCAAGTCCAATGGCGGCGTCATGACCGCCGAGCAGGGCAAGCGCGACTGCGTGCAGATGATCCTGTCGGGCACCGCCGCCGGGGTAATCGGCGCCAGCCACGTCGCCGCCACCGCGGGCGTGCCGCGCTGCCTCAGCCTGGACATCGGCGGCACCAGCGCCGACATCGCCGTCATCGTCGACGGCAAGCCGCAATATGGCGTGGGCGAGCTGATCGGCGATTTCCAGATCCACATCCCCTCGGTGTCGGTGTCGTCGGTGGGCGAAGGCGGCGGCTCCATCGCCTGGGTCGATCCGCTGGGCGTGCTGAAAGTCGGCCCCGAAAGCGCCGGCTCGCGGCCCGGGCCGGCCTGCTACCGGCGCGGCGGCACGCGCGCCACCATTACCGACGCCTTTGTCTGCTGCGGCCTGGTCGGGCATTCCGACCTGGGCTACCAGGCCGTGGCCGTGGATGCCGACGCCTCGCGCAAGGCGGTCGGCGAACTCGCCACCCGGCTCGGCCGCGGCATCGAAGAAACCGCCGAGGCCATCATCCAGATCGCCGTGTCCGGCATGTACACCGAAGTCAGCGGGCTGGTGTCGCGCTACGGCATCGACCCGCGCGAATACGCCGTGCTGGCGTTCGGCGGGGCCGGCCCCATGCTGGGCTGCTTTCTGGCGCGCGAAATCAAGGTCAAGGAAATCATCGTGCCGCCCTCGCCCGGCACGCTCAGCGCCCTGGGCGGCCTGATCGCCGACCTGAAGAGCGATTTCCTGAAAACCGTCTACGTCGACCTGAATCCGACCAACCTGCAGGCCGTGCGCGACGAATTCGCCGTACTGCGCCAGCGCGCGCAAGCGTGGCTGATGCAGGAACAGGGCCACATCGACCAGGCCGAACTGCTGTATTCCGCCGAAATGCGCTACCGCGGCCAGTCGTATGAAATCGACACCGTGCTGGACCCGGCGCACGTGGCGGACGGCGACGTGGCGGCGGTGGCCGCTGCCTTCCATGCCATGCACCGCCGCCTGTACGGGCATGCCGACGAACACGCCCCCGTGCAGATCGTGAGCCTGCGCGTGGTGATCTCGGGCAGCAGCGACAAGCCGCGCTTCCCGCGCCATGAGCTGCGCTCCGGCACGCCGCAGCCCGAGCGTTCGCTGCGCGTATGGCTGGACGGCGGCTTCCGCGAAGTCGGCCTGTTCAGCCGCACGGCGCTGCACGCCGGCCAGCAGCTGGCCGGCCCGGCGATCATCACGCAGGACGACTGCACCACGGTGATTCCCGGCGGCTATGCCTGCCGAGTCGACGAATTCGCCAACCTGCGCATCACTTCCGAAGGAGCCGAGTCGTGACCAAGACCGTCGACAATTTCCGCCTGCAGGTGCTGGCCAACCACTGCACGGCCGCGGCCGAGGCCATGGGCTACACGCTGATGCGCACGGCCTATTCCACCTTCGTGAAAGAAACCGAAGACTTCTCGGCCCAGCTGATGACGCCGTCGGGCAAGACCTTCGCTTCGCCCAAGACCTTCGGCGCCACCTGGTACACCGGCCTGGACTACGGCCGGGTGATCGCCATGTTCGACGACTACCGCGAAGGCGACATCTACCTGACCAACGACCCCTACAGCGGCTACGTGGCCACCCACACCCCCGACATGCATGTGTGGAAGCCGGTGTTCCGCGACGGCAGGCTGGTGTGCTTCGTGGGCACGCACATCCACAACACCGACATGGGCGGCGCCGTGCCCGCCTCGCTGTCGCGCACACTGACCGAAGTGCACCAGGAAGGGCTGCGCATCCCGCCCATGCTGCTGATGCGCGACGGCGTCATCGACGAAAAGCTGCTGCGCATCATGCAGGTGAACGTGCGCATGCCCGACCAGAACCACGGCGACCTCAACGCGCAGATCGCTGCCCTGAATGTGGGCGAGCGCAAAGTGCATGAAATTATCGACCGCTTCGGCGTGGAAGAATTCATGCAGGGCGCCGAATCCATTCTGGACTACGCCGAGCAGCAAACGCGCGCCCTGATACGCGACATGCCCGACGGCGAGTACGAGTTTTCCGAATACGCCGACGAAGATTCGGTGGGCGGCTATCCGTGCCGCATCCACATCACCCTGCGGGTGCGCGGCGACGAGCTGGAGCTGGACTTCACCGGCAGCGACCCGCAGGTCGCCTCGTCGCTGAACGTGCCCACCGGCGGCGACGGGCACCATTCCGTCATCACGGTAGGCCTCATCTACGTCATGCACACCCTGGCGCCGCGCAACGTGCTCAACGCCGGCTCGGTGCGGCCCATGAGCGCCGTGCTGCCCGAGGGCTCGGTGGTCAATCCGCACGCCCCCGCCGCGGTGGGCATGCGCAGCCTGATGGCCGCGGTCATCCAGGCCTGCACGTTCGGCGTATTCAACCGCGCCCTGCCCGACCGCCTGCCCGCCTGCCCGGCCGGCGGCTCGACCCTGCTCAACGTCAAGACGGCCACGCGCGAAGGCCGCCAGGTGCTGTCCTCGATCGGGCCGTGCGGCGGCGGCGCCGGCGGCGGGCCGGAATACGACGGCGTGGAAGGCTGCGGCGCGAACAACGCTTTCCTGAAAAACACCCCCGTGGAAATCAACGAAGCCGAAGTGCCCATCGAGATCATCCGCTACGGGCTGGTACCCGACACCGGCGGGGCGGGCCGGCTGCGCGGCGGCAACGCCGCCACAATGGAATTCAAGGTGCTGGCGCCCAACGGCGTGGTCACCGCGCGCAACCGCAACCGCTCGGAACTGGCGGCCTGGGGCGTGGTGGGCGGCAAGGCGGGCGCCAACTCGCGCTTTATCAAGAACCCCGATTCCGAACACCCCGAAGAACTGCGCAACAGCGACCTGGTCAATTGCGCCCCGGGCGACGTCATCCGCCTGCAGGGGCCGGCGGGCGGCGGCTACGGCCATCCGTACGAGCGCCCCGAGGAAAAAGTGCTGGATGACGTGCGCTGCGGCTTTGTATCGCCGCAGCGGGCCCGCGACGCCTACGGCGTGGTGGTGCGCGACGACCTGACGGTAGACGAGGCCGCCACGCGCGCCTTGCGCGGCGGCGAGCGCGGCAGCCAGCAGCATTTCGACTACGGTCCGGGACGGTCACGCTTCGAAAGCATCTGGACCACCCCGCGCTATGACGCCATGACGCGGATCATGGCGGCCCTGCCGGTCAGCTGGCGGCATTTCGTGAAGCACCAGATGTTCGCCGCGCTGGCCGGCACCGCGCCGCCCGCGGACGGCGGCGCGGCCGACATCGAGCGCATCTACGCGCAACTGAGCCAGCGCTATGCCGACCTGCCGCCGCTGTCATCCCTGGACGAGCGCGCAGCCGCGCGCGCCTGACCGCAACGGCGCCGCCACCCACAGGAGCCCCGCATGGCGTCTTCAGCCGATATCTTCGCGCCGGATTTCCAGCGCCGCCCTTACTGGTGGGAAGCCTACGAGCCGCCCGAGCCCGGCGAGGACACGCTGCCTGCCAGCGTCGACGTGGCCATCGTGGGCGCCGGCTACGCCGGCATCTGCTGCGCGCTGACCCTGCGCCAGGCAGGCATCGACGCGCTGGTGCTGGAAGCCGGCCGGCCCGGCCAGGGCGCCAGCACCCGGTCCGGCGGGCAGGTGTCGGGCGGCGTCAACGTGCAAAAAAAGGCGCTGGCCGCCGTGGGCGAAAGCCCCGAACAGCGCGAGCAGTTGCTGGCCGAACGGCTGCGCGATGCCGCGGCGTCCATGAGTTACGTCGAATCCCTGATCGCGGACCACGGCATCCAGTGCGGCTGGCACAAGACCGGCCGGCTGACCACCATGTGGGTGCCGCAGCACTACGAAGCCTGGAAAGACCGCATCGAACAGCTGAACGCCTGCACCGGATCGCATGCGCGGATGCTGGCGCGCGAAGAACTGGCGCCGGAAATCGGGTCGCGGGTGTACCACGGCGCCGCGCTGATCGAACGCGCCGGCCACCTGCACCCCGCGCAGCTGTACGGCGGCATGCTGCGCGCCGCGCGCGACGCCGGCGCCCGCATCCACGGCAATACGCCCGTTGCGAGCATCACGCGCCAGGCAGGCGGCTACGAACTGGCCACGCCGCGCGGCACGGTGCGGGCGCGGCAGGTGGTGATCGCCACCAACGGCTACACCGGCCCGGGCCTGGCCGGGCTGCAGCGCAAAGTGGTGCCCATCGCCACCTACATGATCGCCACCGAAGAACTGGCGCCCGGCCTTGCGGCCAGCCTGCTGCCCACCAACCGCGCCGTGTCCGAGTCGCGGCGGGTGGTCAACCACTACCGCCTGTCGCCCGACGGCCGCCGCCTGCTGTTCGGCGGCCGCGCGCGCTTCACGCCGGCCGGCGAAGAAACCACCGCGCGCCTGCTGCATCGGGCCATGCTCAAGCGCTTTCCCCAAATGGCCGGAACGCGCATCACGCACAGCTGGGGCGGCCGGGTCGCGATGACGCTGGATTCCATGCCGCATATCGGCGGATCCGACGGGCTGCACTACGCGCTGGGCTGCAACGGCAGCGGCGTGGCCATGATGAGCTACCTGGGGCACAGCGTCGGCCGCAAGATCGCCGAACAGTCCCGCGGTCCGATCAACGCTTTCGACATGGGGGAAATTCCCGGTCATCCTTTTTACTTCGGCAGTACGTGGTTTCTGTTCGCCATAGGCAGTTGGTACCAGGCGCGGGACGCCTACGACCACTGGAAGGCTCGCTGAATTCTTGCACCGTCCGATGCGGACCTGGCCCCGGGCCAGCGCCGCGACTAAGGGGTCGGACGAGGTCCTAACTACAGGAGTAATCCATGAACACGCAACGTCGCAATGCCTTGAAAGTTCTGTCCGGCCTGTGCGGGGCCGCCGCCCTGCCCCGTTTCGCGCTGGCGAAATCCGGTTCGTATCCCTCCGGGCCGGTCACGGTCGTGGTGCCCTACGGCGCGGGCGGCAGCACCGACGTCATCGCCCGCCTGCTGGTCAACGATGTATCCGAGCGCCTGGGCGGCGACTTCATCACCGAGAACAAGCCCGGCGCGGCCGGCAACATCGGCACCCGCCTGGTGGCGATTTCGCCCGCCGACGGCAAGACCCTGCTGTATTCCACCGCCACGCCGTTCTGCATCAACCCCTACGTTTACCGCACCCTGCCGTTCGACCCCGACCACGACTTCGCCGCGGTGTCGCGCACAGCCAAGCTGCCGCTGGTGCTGGTGGCCAACGCCGGCCTGGGCATCAAGACCGCCCCCGAGTTCATCGAGTACCTGCGCAAGCATCAGAAAGACTGCAGCTTCAGCTCTTACGGCGTGGGCACCTCCAGCCACATCGCCGGCGCGATCTTCACCAAGAAAATCGGCGCCCCCGGCGTGCTGCATGTTCCCTACAAAGACATGACCGCCATGTCCGACCTGGCCGCCGGCCGCAACACCTTCCACATCGACGCCTGGTCCGTGGTGGGGCCGCTGGTCAAGGCCGGCAAGCTGGTGGCGCTGGCGGTGTCCAGCAGCGAACCGCTGCCCTGGGCGCCGCAGCTGCCCACCATCGCCAGCGTCGTCAAGAGCGACTACGAAGTCGTCACCTGGCATGCGGTGTTCGCGCCGCGCAAGACGCCGGGCGACATCATCACCCTGCTGAACCGGGAATTCCAGAAGACGCTGGACAAACCCGCCGTGCAGAAAACCTATGCGGAACAGGGCTTCCTGACCTACCCGCCGGCCACGCCCGAAGAAATCGACGCCTTCGTCAAACAGGACAAGCTGCGCTGGAAAGGCTATGTCGAGGCGGCCGGCATCAAGCCGTCATGACCCACAGGCGGGGCGCCCGCGGGCGCCCGCTGATTTTCTTTCGAGACACCAGGTAGATCCGTGGATACATACGACGTAGTGGTCATCGGCGCCGGCGTCATCGGCAGCTCGGTCGCATTTCATCTTTCCCGGCTGGGCGCGAAAAACGTGCTGCTGCTCGACCGCGGCACCATCGGCGCCGGCACCACCGCCCAATCGTCCGGCATCCTGCGCACGCACTATTCCGTCAGAGAAAATGTCGAACTGGCGCGGCAATCGTGGCGGGTCTTCAACGACTTTCCCCGCTACCTGGGCGACGAAGAAGCATCCTGCGGCCTGGTCAAGTGCGGCTACCTGATCGCCGCCCCCGAAGGCGGCAAACTGGAGCCGTTGCGCGCGTCGCTGCGGCAGCAGCAGGCGCTGGGCATTCCGCTGGAGATCCTGTCGCCGGACCAGGCGCGCGAACTGCTGCCCATCGCGCGGTTCGACGACGCCGCCCTGATCGGCTTCGAACCCGAAGCCGGCTTTGCCGACGCCTATCTGGTGGCCACCAGCTTCGCGCGCGCCGCCCGCCGCGCCGGCGTCACGGTGCGCGAAAACGTCGACGTCAAGAAACTGCTGATCGACAACGGCAAAGTCACCGGGGTATCGACCGCCGCCGGCGACTTCCGCGCCGCCACCGTCATCAGCACCCAGAATATCTGGACTTCCGAACTGGCCGGCTGGACCGGCCAACAACTGCCCCTGGCGCCGGAGCGGCATGCCGTGCTGGCGCTGGAATGCGGCGCCGCCAGGTACAGCTACAGCATGCCGGTCTTCAAAGACCTGGCCTCGCCCGGCATGCTGTACTGCCGCAGCTATGGCGGCAGCCAGATGCTGGTCAGCGAAGGCACCGCGGGGCAAAGACTGGATACGGCCGAACTGGAACAGGGCGATATCCCCATGGACTACATCGCCGAGGTCGGCGCCCAGGTCGCGGAGCGCTTTCCCGCATACGAAACCGCCGGCATCGCCTCGTCATGGACGGGCGTGTACGACGTCACCCCCGACTGGAATCCGGTGCTGGGGCGGCTGCCCGGCATCGCCGGGCTGGTGGTGGGCTACGGATTCTCGGGCCACGGCTTCAAGCTGTCGCCCACCGTCGGCCGCGTACTGGCCCAGGAGGCGCTGGGACTGCCCACCGATGTATCCCTGGCGCCGTACTCCGTCGAGCGATTCCAGACCGGGGCCTTGCTGACAGGGCGATACGGAACGGGCGCCGTATCGTGATGGCCCCCGCCCCGCTTCAGTTGCTGGAGCGGCTGCGCAGCTTTGCGGATTGCGCCTGATTCAGGCGCCTGGCTTCCTCTTCGGCGTACTCTTCTTCGCCGGGCTCGTATTTGCCTTCGTACTGGCACGAACTGGGGCTCCAGGTGCATTGGTTGAACAACCGGCTCACCGTCCCGGAACTGGAACCGCCGCCGCCCGACGAACATCCCGCAGCCAGAGCAGCAAAAAACAGCGCGATTCCGCAACGACCCAACATTTGAACGGACATTTTCCTCAACCCGACAGAGATGCCAGGGCTGATGTTATCGCAAGCGCGAGCCGGCCGTGCGCGCTGGAGGGCCATACGCTGGCCCTGGCCGAGGCTGGCGGCTGGGCATGGAACTTGCCGCCGGTACGCAGCAGACTTGCCGCGCATAGGAGGAAACCATGAAAACGCAGATCAGCTTCAAGAAAACCGATGGCAACGATGGCACCGCACTGGTCAACGGCGCGATTTCAGACTTGCCGGAAGGAAAGCGTGCATTGGCAGATGCCCTGAGCCTGCCCGCGATCGAGGCGCCGGATGGCAAAGGAGAAGATATCGATTCGCGTCTGAAGCTTGGCGGGATTGATCCGCAGTCGCTGGAGTTGCATCACATTAGTGAGTAGCGAGGCTGCAAAAATCCGCGGGTCGTTGAGAGCTTTGCGCTGCGTGCTGTGGCGGGGGTGTCTATAGGTATCTCCCACCTTTACTTATTTGCGTATTTCTTTTCTACTCCCCCGGGAGCGGTCAAATGCTCTTAGAACCGGGCCCTGAAGAAACAAACAACCCAGTCCCGGACAGGTCATGCTGATCTGATTTGCCAAGATTTTTACGATAAATGTAACCAAATGAGAAAACTAATACTCTTTACTGCAATTTTGATGGTTCTCGGTGGGTGCGCCACCAAGAATTACGGTCGCCAAGGTGAGGTCACCGACTTCGAGAAACAAACGCTGACTTGCCGCGAGATTGAGCTGGAGCAGGCGAAGGTTCACGGGTACCTGGCCCATATCGAAAAAGAAAGTGAGTTCGATGCTCGATCGGTTCTTTCCTTCCTGGGGGATTTTGGTATGGGCAACGTTATGGAGAAAAACGCTGCTCTTGAGGCAGCCAACACGCGGCTTTCTCAACTTCAGACCCTTTCTGTCCAGAAAGGCTGCAGCGCCGCTATTCCTTCGCCGCCGCCTTCCGCGCTCCCCACCCCGCCGCAAGACACGCCGATATAGCCCCATCACCGGGAAGCAATTAGGCGCCGCGACACGCACGACGCTAAGCGGCCCGATCCCGGTTCCCGTCAAGATCATATAGATCGAGCATGGGTGTTCAGAAGAAACCGCCGACTTTGGTTTTCCTGTCACTGCGCTTGTAGGCCCCGTTGGCGAAGGGAAGGCAAGCCATAAATTCAGAGATACGCCGGTAGACGCACAGACAACAAAAAACCCGCGCCTCAAAGAGATTCGCGGGTTTGATGTGCTTGTGTGTACCACCTGATACTGCAACTTGGTGCGACGGCGAGACCAGAACTTCATAGACAAATTCTGGACGAAAAAGCAAAAATATACTTAAAAATCTACTCAAAAAAATTGGATTCAACTGGAAGTGCATGGACATCACTGGCCACACAAGATGACTTGTTGGCCTACATGCCTCTAGCAAAGGGACATTCATATCGTTGCAGGAAAGCCGCATACAACCTAGGTTTCGGGAACTCCATCAGCTACGGACCAACAACAGTACCAACGAATGTCTTGGATTCGGGTGGATTGTCTTGCACTGCCTTAGACACTTTCCACTTTAGCCCCCAGCATCAACTTCCGCCATCGTCTCTGGAAGGAGGTTGGCCTTGACGACATGAACCCGCCGAAAAACGGGCACCATGCGAGCCAGCCGGGCCATACAGGCTGCTGCGGCTCGCCATGGCGGGCTCAATTGAGACCTGAACTAGGCCCTACTTCGCAATCAGGATGATCATTCCAATCGCATACCCCGCAGCTAGAGTAATAGCTCCCATCTGGAGAGATAACGGCGTCGAAGTGCGTTCGAACGTCACGGGACTTGCATACTGGGCAGCTACCAATGCGGTCAGAGCGCCCACCCTCCAGAACTTGGATGTAATGCCCAACGATAGTTTGACATGAACGGAGAGCAATGGATGACGACGTCTTCGTAGCACTTCGCGTGTGCGTAAGCCAGTTCGCGAGTTGCCATGTCTCTTTCGCGATGTTCTTCAAATGCTGTCTCAACTCCTTGCTGCTACCCCCGGAGCACAACTCGTTCATGAGCAAGTCAGACCATCCAATGAAGTTGGCGTCCTGTGGCCTGTCAATGCCTTCTGCGATGGAGACTCGACGGCGCATGCCAGCCACGAGAGAGATGAGGCTTTCACGAAGGAGCATTCCTACGGCTTGAAAGTCTTCAACTTCGACAGCCGCATCGTGATGCTCCTCGGCTTGATCCATGCGACGCAGGACTTCATCAAAGGGAGTTGGCTCTGCCGGGTTGATCTGCCCCGATCTGCTACGCATGCGCGCCATCAGCCCAATATGAAATGAAAGTGTGTAGTCAAGACTGGGGAAGTACTTCTGGGAATAGAGATTCGTCAAATTCGTGATCACCCACCATCGATCCTTATTGGTAGTGACATCCCAGATATCATGGACGTCGCCCAACACAATCTCACGCTTGACACGCTCAACGTGTTGGACTTCCTCATCCGGCGCCTGCCCTTCGACATAGCTAGCAATGTCATGCTCGGCGTGGGGATCACGGTCAACGCTATATCGCCCAAGTTGGCTGGCGGGGACTGGATGGTCATGAACAACGCACTCGCTAGGTTGTTTCTCGGGATCTGTGACGGGCATCTCTAAGGTCTCATTACCAAGTTGCGTTGCACTTAAAGGTCTTCACCGGGCTCGCTTGGCAGACCTCGCTGGGAAATGGCATCTTCCTTTCTTTCTACCGCAAGAACTAGTCTGTAATTAAGCTCAGCGCGGTTGTCCGAAAAGTGAACAGCCCGGTGGCAATTGGGACAGATAGCTGCCACATTTTCTGGCAAATCTGGACCATCGTCAGCTAGACGCTTGAGATGATGAACCTCCAGGTAAGGTATGCCGCCTTCGCAAGTAAACGGTGCTTGAGATTGGCAGAGTTCGCAAATCCCGTTCGCGCGCATCAATGCATAACGGCGTACAGTTGCGCTGCGTTTCCTGTATTCGACCAATCCGAGACTTGAAGTGGAGGATCCAGATAGTCGCGTATCCAGCTGGCGCCGCAGTCCAACAAGGCTGGCGTGGCTCGCTTGATCCAAGAACCGCGGCACTTCTTCGGGATGATGCCCCTCAATTGCTCGGACTAGATGGAAGCTCAGCAGGCGATCCCCTTTCCGAGGCCCAGAGCTAGGGACTACGATATCCATGAAGGCAATGTTGAAGCTTCCCTGGAACGTGAATAATTTCCCATAGCTCCTATTGAGGGCGACCTCCTTAGCAGTAGGCTCCCTTGTCGTGAACAACAAGACGGATCTATCGCCAGCGGCCAGCCTTGAATTGGCTGCATTATCGATACGCTGATCTCCCTGCCCCCCTTGCCCGAAATAGAGCCATCCCCCATCGTGAGTGGGATGATCGAAATAGCCAGCCTTCTTGCCATGCCTCCCGCCAGATGTACAGATGATGCATCCCGGTTCCAACGGTCCCCAAATCACGCCCGTTTGCATTTGCTTGCTGCCCACGTAGTCGAGCAGCTCTTGCCTGCGGTATTCGCTCCCTACGGAAAAATAATGTGTGTCCAATCAATGCCTCGTTCATTATTGCCGAGTATCTTCGCTTCGGAAGACCATGGATATGACCACGACCGGTCTGGTCGATTCAGTCCATATGCGGCGCCCTTATCTGGCTCGCAAGCATCTCTCCCGTCATCGCAGCCTTGGTCCTTGTAGAGAGCTCGCATTCCCATGCCACTAGTACACGCCACCCCAGCACAGTGAGTTGCTCGGCTACCCGCCGATCTCTTTCCACATTCTTGTCGAATTTTTCAAGCCAAAATGATGTGTTGCTCTTGGGTGTAGTCGCTATGCTGCATCCTGCATGTCTATGCCAGAAGCAACCATGGACAAACACCACGGTCTTGTAGCGCGGAAAGATAAGGTCAGGTTTTCCAGGGAGGCCGGCCACATGAAGCCGAAATCGCAGTCCCAAACGATGCAGCTCCCTGCGCAGCGCGAGCTCTGGTTCCGTGTCCTTTCCTCGGATACGGGCCATTCTTTCTGAGCGTTCGAGCGGTGATAAGAAATCTGTCATATCGGACGACTCATGTCGCGGGTGGAAGCGAACACAGCCAAGGTGAGACATTTGGACTGCAAATGTGTACAGTTGTTGCCATCGATTCGCTAGATCATGCAGAATTCAATGGGTCTTGTGTCGAGCGATGTCACCGGTATTGTGGCTCAATCCAGAAGGTACCGCTGCGGCTAGGGCAAAAAAACAAAGCAAAACAACGAGTTGGCGATTGAATTAATTGAGAATGGATAAAGAAAAATACAGCTATATCGATCTTTTTTCCGGTTGTGGAGGACTTTCGCTAGGCCTAACCATGGCCAATTTGCAAGGGAAATTCGCGATCGAGAAAGACTCGATGGCCTTCGAGACGTTCTCGGCCAATTTCCTAAGTGATCGGAAGCTCCCTATAGAAAAGTTCCAATGGCCGGAGTGGCTTGAGCAGCGAGCATGGGGAATCGACGAATTGCTTGCCAAACATCTGGGCGAGCTAAAAGGCTTGGCGAAGCAGATCGACATCCTTGCAGGTGGCCCTCCGTGCCAAGGATTCAGTTTTGCTGGCCGAAGGAATGGCGACGACCCTCGCAATCAGCTTTTCACGAAGTATGTCGAGGTAGTAGATGCTGTGAGGCCGAAGATACTGGTCCTCGAGAATGTCCCCGGCATGAGGATTGCCCATTGGGCGCAGGAGGGGAAGGATGGCTCGAAGGTCAAGCATTCTGAATCGTATTATGAAAAGCTCAGGCTGAGCCTAGAGGCCATCGGGTACGAGGTTCACGGGGAGATTCTTGATGCTGCGCGTTTTGGCGTACCCCAACGGCGGGCACGGCTAATTGCCGTGGGAGTCAGGTCGGATGTCTCTGGCTGTTTGAATGGTGGGAAGAAGCGCTTTTTCTCCTTGATTGAGGAGATTCGAGAACAGCAACTGAAGGACCTGAAGCTCGGCAGGACCGTTTCAGCACACGAGGCAATTGATGATCTAAGGACTCGTCGTCGTTGGAGCAAACTCAAGGAATGCACGGATCCGAGGTCAAAATCTGGCTTCCAAGAGGTAGTCTATACCGGGCCAGACAGTTCATACCAACGGCTTATGCACAGATTTTGCAGATCGGACGCCATGGATAGCATGCGATTGGCAAACCATTCCATAGAAGTCGCAGGCCGTTTCGAGAGAATCATCGAAGAATGCCGAAAGGGCGTCCGAATGGATGAAGATAGCCGAAAGAAATTCCGGCTCAAGAAGCATCGGATATTTCCCATGTCCGGCAATGAGCCAGCGCCTACGATAACGACCCTTCCAGACGATGTATTGCACTATGCGGAACCGAGAATCCTGACGGTCCGCGAGAGCGCCCGACTCCAGAGTTTCCCGGATTGGTTTCGATTCAAAGGGAAATTCACAACGGGTGGAGCCTCCAGAACAAAGGAATGCCCAAGGTATACCCAAGTAGGTAACGCAGTTCCCCCTCTTCTTGCCCGCGCGATTGGCCTAGCAATCAAGCAAATCCTCGATGAAATCCACGGGCGGTCTTGAGTACATGCTTGTGCACGAGGAGGGAAAAAATGGCGTTATTCACTGATTGGAATTCCCTACTGTTAAGCGAATACTTTTCCCTCGCGTCCTCTCATGAGGAAGCATGGATTCACGCCAATCGTGCAGACCTAGACGCGTTTGGCCTACATCTTGGTGGAGCGGATGGGTTAGTAGAGGCCGCAAGACAGGGGCCAGAATGGATTCCCGCCTCGGCCAGCCATTGCGGAGACGTGGTTCGTCAACTAATAAACCTGCGGCGAGCCAACCTGCGATCGAATAGCTACATTGATCCAGGGGCTGAAAACCCGATTTATGAGGGCTTGAAGGCGCCTACTTACCTGCCTTACCTAGCCTTATGGGTGCTTGCGTCGTCCGAGGCAGGCGAGGAAGGTTTTTATGCAAAGGTTACCGGGTTATTGAAGCAACCTTTTCCCAATACTCCCCCAGTTACTTCCGTTATGGAGGCCGCATGGCAGGATCTCGAACGCTGGAGCAAAGACGAGATAGATGGTCGATTTGGCATCTTCAGATTCCGCAAGCTCGGGGAGCACAGGTTCGTCGGAATCTCAAAGTCACAATGCATGGTGTCGAGCAAGGATGCCAATGGTATCCGCCAGCTTTTTGCGGCGTGCGGACTACATCCCAAGCAAGCATTGACGCATTCGCTTTTCCGCCAGGTTATTGACCAAGGCAAGGATGTCCATTATCTGAGCAGCACCCTTAAAAGTGCGATGCAAGATCCTGCGTATCACGAACCGCTCCAGCATGTCTTGGCTGAGCTGCTGGATATTTGGGATGGGCGACGCCCTAGAGCAGCCGAAGGGCAGCACGGGAGAAACCACGACCCGCAAGACGTGGGGGGACCTGGACCAACCCTTGAGGATTGTGAAGACGAGGTAAAGGCTAGGCTAATCCCTTCTTTCAATGATGTAGATGGCTGGGAAATTGGCTGGAGGTTCCCAGCAGCAGGGGGCATTGTTTCATGCACATTGGTTCATGGGAGCAACCGCATCCCTGCCAAACTTGACCCGATGGGAGATGCGTTTAACAGCGACTCTGCCGGCCACCAAGATGTAGCCAGGGATATGCTCCAGAAGTCCACAGTGGAGGATATCGTGCTCGACGTGGAATATGGGGATGAGAATTCCCCTGGCCTGGGGGGCCGGCGACGATATAGGATTCATCGGAAGGACAGGAGATTTTTTTCCTGGGATATGCCGAATCCCAGGTCAATCGAGGAGCTGGTAGAACGAGACCTTCCAATACTTGGTCCTGCTTATATCCTCAGTACCGATAGCTTCCGAGAGATTCTGGATACCTATCTTCGTAATGAAGGCATACCTACGGAGCAACTTACCACTGGTGGCCTACCGTCTAATTGGGCCCTCACCTGCATTCCCGACTCTGCACAATTGAACGAAGAGCAACGTCAGTGGCTGGAAGATAGGAGTGCTCTTCCTGGTGCCCGAGCTCGTCTCCGCTTTGTTGGCGGCCGTTCGATTATCCAAGGGCGTACCAGGACATACGCGCCCTATGATTTACCGATGGTGGAGCTTGAAGCCCCGAGGGGCGCTATCTTGATGGCAGAGGGATTGGAATTCAGTGATCCAGGCATGCGTGCCGAGCGGTCTCAAATCAGGCGACTCAGTATCAGGGTGACGGATGAACGAAAAGCAGGCTTCGAGATAAGGGTAATTTCTGACTCAGAGATATTGGCCAAAGCCAAATTGCGACTGGTCTTGCGCGACGGCCTGGCGCTGGCTCAAGGAAGGGCTTTGGGCTTGGATCGCTTCGGCAGGACTGTTCTGGCAAGCGAAGGACTCAGTGGCGTAATCATCCAAAGCGGTCAGTCCGAGGATGAACATAGGGCACAAACCCAGGTATTCAACTTAGCGGAAGGGATGCTTTGCCAAGATCTTGGGTCGAACCTGATCCAAGGTGTTTCAGCCAAATTCCTGGATTCCCTAGCGTCCCTAGGCTCAATCCCCTATGGAGCTGCAAGAGATCAGTTGACCCGCCTAGGAGAATCTGACGGGATCGATGTGCAGCCAGTCTTCGCCCTCTTAGACCTAAGAAGCAGGGGATGCCTGGAGCTTCAGACGGATGCCAGGGGGCACTTGATCAGGGTACTTGCAGTTCCTCCTACAGTTTACTCCTTGCCTGCCATGCACGATGGCCTAGCTCTTCATGGGGTCTGCGGCACTTTGCGGCTGAAGCATTGGGAGTGCCTACGAAATGATCAAGATATCGTGGCATATATAGAGCAAGGGAGAGAGTGGCGCCTTCCAGTACTTAGACTTGCATCCATAGACGAGGAGTCGATTCGTAAGGTTGTCGATCGGTATGGGCTGCTTTTCGCTCGCAATCCAAGCGTTTCGATTTCGAAGTGGGCTGGCCCCTTGGAGGAAGCCACTAGCGAACTTGCGCCACAAGGTTGGAGTGGCCTGGCCGCCAATCTCCGCCAACTCCAGCGGTTGGTACCAAACTCTGCGCAATTCAGCATGGTTTCCTCAGGATTCATGGCGGTCGATCCACAGGTAGGCAGGCAACTCTTCAAGTTCGACGATCCAGCAACACCTGGGCTGCAAGTCTACGCACTTGGTTCTCGACTGGGCAATGGTCCAGAAAGCTATAACTTCATTCACGATTCCAGATGGGGCGTCTGGATTGCAATCAATGCTTTTGCAAAATGGGTCAAAAAACATCACTCAATCGAGGATGCGAGCCCCTGGCCAATTCATTACGCTCCGCAGCAAGGGGAGCTTTGGCTTCCAGCGCGTCTTAGGCCTCCTGCCATGATCGAAAGGGCCCTGACGACATGTTCTGGAAGCAGCGCGGTAGAAGTGTGCGTAACACCCGGCTTTTCCGATGAGACAGGACTTTTCCTTGTGGAGGGCAAAACGGAAAAGATCATAGGTTTGGCAAATCATGTCTATGGCGGCTTTGTGCCCGGCGTATGGTTGTGCTATCGATGGGTTCCACTGGAAATCGCAACAAGAGTCGCAGGATTGCTAGAAGGCCAGCTGAGTAGCTTTTGAGAGTATGCACTTAAATTATTGCTAGCAGCT
Source organism: Bordetella petrii (assembly GCF_017356245.1). Classification (NCBI taxonomy): domain Bacteria; kingdom Pseudomonadati; phylum Pseudomonadota; class Betaproteobacteria; order Burkholderiales; family Alcaligenaceae; genus Bordetella; species Bordetella petrii. The sequence goes on along the minus strand of NZ_JAFMZZ010000001.1, from coordinate 1,606,568 downwards.
CAGTCAGAAAAAGAGGATGGAAAACATGCCGGAAAACCTTGACTTGGATCCTATTGGTGCATGGGGTCAATTGCAGGATCATCTGAAAAGGTATGTCAAATCAGCCTTCGGGACCAACTCTCCAACCTTTGAGGTTGATCGCCAGAAGCTTCTCGATACTCCTGGTGTCTTATTCCAGGAGTTGTTCCTGGAAATGCTGCCCTCCTACGACGCTGGGAAAAAGCTAGAAGAACTGACGGAGGAAGACCTACCAGGCATGAGCAAGGAGGCTCGCGAGGCGTTTTGTGCCATTGCAAACTCTGGGCTAATGCCACGAGCCGCAAAGCTATTCCATCATCAGCAGCAGATGCTGAAGGCTGCATTGCAACGGAAGAATTGCATCGTGGTAACCGGTACTGGCTCTGGCAAAACTGAGTCGTTCTTGTTGCCAGTACTTGCGTCAGTCGTCAAGGAGGCCGTGGATAGTAGGTGGGCGCCTGCGACAAGGAATCCTGGGCAAGCGTGGCAAGAGAGCGCGCCACCAAAATGGGACTTCAATCGGATGCATGCGCGAGGTGAGAAGAGAGCACCGGCTGTGAGGGCTCTCTTGTTATATCCGATGAATGCGTTGGTGGAGGATCAAATCTCGCGACTTAGGACAGCCTTAGACTCCGATCCGGTACATTCGGCCATGGACGCGATGATTGGGAGGAATCGCATCAGATTCGGTCGCTACAACGGCTCCACCCCAGTGGCTGGCCACCCTTGGAAGCTAGGAGAAAACGGGCGAAGGGCGTCAAACACCCAGAAGCGGACGGAGCTAGGCCGGGATATTGCAGAGGCGATAAGAAGCTATAGGCTCCAGCGAGAAAGACTCGACCAGGCAGAACTGGATCTTACTGAGGCAAGAGAATCGGGTGACAAAGATGCCATTCGGCTCCATGAAGAGCGCCTAGAAAAAGTCAAGGAACAAGGCGCCTTCGTTACCAGAATGGACCCATCCTCAGGGGAAATGTTCCATCGATGGGAGATGCAAGCATCTCCCCCAGACTTGTTAATCACCAATATCAGCATGCTTTCCATCATGCTGATGAGGCATCCTCATCCCCGTATTCCCGGGGATAGCGCCGACTCTCAGATCTTCGAGGCTACGAAGTCTTGGCTTGCAGAGGATAGGCAATCACGAGTATTCCAACTTGTGATAGATGAGCTGCACCTGTATCGTGGTGCTGCGGGTACTGAGGTTGGCTATCTTCTCAGGTTATTGCTGGATAGGCTTGGACTCTCTCCAGAGAGCCCGCAATTGCAAATATTGGCATCCAGCGCATCATTGGATGGCAATAGCAGATCAACGTTCGAATTTTTAGGTGGGCTATTCGGACTTAGTTCCGGAGAGGCAAGAACAAGGTTTCATATCGAAGTCGGTCGTCCAGTCTATTCCAAGCCGGCAGTAGAGTGCGGCTTTTCGGAACAGGTCTCGCATAGCTGCATCCAACTGGGGCGCGAGACATCGAATGGTGCACTTGGGATTGAAGTAGCCAAGAACGTATTCGAGGGCGACGAATTTGCAGGGAACTCGAGCAAGTTTGCTAGCGCCTTCTGGGATGAGGGGAAAAGCAGACATAGGGCTTATCCTGTATCAGAACTCGCTTCTCGATGGTTCCCGGGAATATGCGATCCTGAAAGGCGGCTGCTGGCTGTGCAAGGGTTGCTCGCTGCGGGAGGCCATGCCTCGAGAATTGATGCCGAGAGCAAGGGTGCTTCGGCGTTTCATCTTCCTAGAGTTCGTTTCCATTGGATGGTCAAGAATCTGGACGGGCTATGGGCAACGGCAGGGCTTGATGCTCGAGATGAACAGCGTCGTGTTGGACGACTACTGGCAGAACCAAGGATGGACGTGCAGGGGCAGCGCGTCCTAGAGGTGCTCTATTGCGAATGCTGCGGCACTCAGCTTCTCGCTGGATACAAAACCAAGGCAGAGCATCATGGGGGCCACCAACGGTTCGAGATTGCCCCCATGCCGCCAGCGATTGACGGATTGCCTGAGATAACGCCGCAAACACGGACGGATTCTCAACCCTATCATAGGCTTGGAGTCGTCTACTTGATCCCCGATACTTGGGCCTATCCTGGAGACCGCCCCGCCCTCAACTGGAAACAAGGGACTGAGGAACGGGACGATCGTAGGAGGCGGCTAGACAGAAGAGATGCCGGTTGGATAGAAGCAGTCTTGAATCCAACTACAGGTATCGTAATCATTGGTGGGGAGCAAAAAGAGGGATGGCTTCGCTGTCTTTGGCTACATGTGGATACAGATGAAGGCGCTCTCCCCCCGTTGCCGGCCATGCCGCAGCTATGCCCATCATGTGGAATTAACTACTCTGAACGGAAAGGAGGGAGATCAGCGCCAATACGCTCCTTTGCAACTGGTCTTACGCAGACATCCTTGCTTTTGACGAAGCATCTGATGGCAATCATGCCAGGAGGGGATGCGAGGAGGTTGGTTGCCTTCTCCGATAGCCGTCAATCTGCGGCCACCCTTTCAAATGGCGTGGAAGTCGAACAGTGGAAGCACTTGCTAAGCTCGTTTGTCATCCATGAGCTGCAAAGTCGGTCTGCTGGCGGATTGCAAGCCATACAGCAAGAAATCCTTCGCGCAATCGAGGCAGGCAACGATGATGAGGCAAAAGACATTATCCGTGGTTTGGACGGTCAGATAACGGATGAAGCTCGAGAGTCACTGCTTCGTTTTCGTGCGGCGGCAAGAAGCGTCCACGACGATGGAGACTTGGCGTCATCAAGCGATAGGCAGCAGGTAACCCAAGTGAAGAACTTCAAGCCAGGCTATGTCCGTCTGGATGATTTCCTGAACGACCCTGATTCGGAGCTAGCGGAGCTTCCCGTGATTTGGAGACGCTTGGCACAACTTGGCGTTAATCCAGCGGGGCCATCGGTAGACGCCAAGCGTATCCTTCGAGATGCCGATTGGACTTCCCTCATCGACTTTGGAGATCAAGGAGGGGCTACGACGCCTCTACTTCGTGATGTGCCTCTTTCGACAAGCAGAAGGAGTGGGCTGGATGCGCTTTCCCGAAGGCTACGCAAGCAGGCCTGGCGAGCGATTTCAGGAAGACTGTTGTATGACTTGGAGGCTCAGGGTATTGGGCATCTCGCAGTCTCGCCAGGCTTCGCAGCGAATGCGCCAACCGGAATGAGCCCACAAGTATTCAGGGAAATTTGCGATAGCGTGATTCGGCTCTTGACAGAGGAACGCCGGACAGATCCATCGCAAAATGACACCACCCCTGATCCGTGGCAACAAAATGATCCCAAGGGGCTAGGCGTTGAAGGAATTGGTAAGAAGCGGGTTGTCCAGTTCCTGAAGGCTTGCTCGGCTACCCATGGGTGCGAGTGGAAGGAGTTACGAGACTATGTAAGAGGCGCCTTGATGCAAGAAGGGCATCACGTTTCACGGGGTTGGGGCATAGTCCGGCAACCCCAGCTGTGGGTACGAGTAGTTGGCCGTGATGCAATGCCTTGGGTATGTGGCCGATGCACACAAGTGCACTGGCATGCGTCGGGTGGAATTTGCGCAAGATGCTTGGATCAGCTATCCACACAACCAAACGGATCTCGGTCGGCCGGAGAGATCGAATCTGGTCACTATTATTCCAACCTTGCTGGACAAGATGGATTCAGGTTCAGGATCCATGCCGAGGAGCTAACGGGGCAAACGAATGACCAGGCACAAAGGCAACGGCATTTCCGTGGGATTTTTTTCAAGGGCGAGCGTGTCTACGATGTCGTCGATCGAGAGGTCATTCCACTTGTAGACCAAATCGACCTCCTATCAGTTACCACGACAATGGAAGTTGGTGTTGATATTGGAGGCCTTCAGGCGGTATTCCAGGCCAACATGCCGCCAGAGCGGTTCAATTACCAGCAAAGGGCGGGACGGGCCGGGCGAAAGAAACAGATCTACTCTGTCGTCCTTACTTATTGCCGAGGCCAGACTCATGATCGGATACATTTCGAGCATCCGGAAGAAATGACTAGTGGTATTCCTCCACAGCCAGCAGTGTCGGTGAGTGATGACCAGAGAATACTGGCCGAGCGCCTGGTGTCGAAGGAGGTCTTGCGCCGAGCATTCCAGGCTGCAGGAGCTACTTGGACAAGCTCAGGGATCCCTGCAGATACACATGGAGAAATGGGGACCGTAGGAACATTTCTGGCTGATGACAATTATCGTTCCGCCGTAAGTCAATGGATACTGTCTAGGGAGAGAGAGGTAAGAGAAATAGCGATGGTAGTAGCCCGTGGAACTGCAATCGAGCCCGAGAAGCTTGTTAGCACGGCGCTAGATCTACCTGGGAGAATATTGGCGGCAGCTCGCTCGGACTCTGATCCGTCTAGGGGGCTGGCCCAGGCCCTGGCCGATGCCGGGGTATTACCTATGTACGGCATGCCATCTGCAGTTAGGAGCTTATACTTTTCGTTGCCGGACACCCCCCTTCATGGAAGAGAACCAAAGACTCTCGACCGTACCCTGGACCAGGCGATCACAGAATTCGCTCCTGGCTCGGAGCGAATATGGGACAAACGGCTTCTTACGCCGAATGGGCTCGTGGGATCTATCCAGCATGAACGAAGCAATCTGTGGAAATCAATTGGACGCCCCATAGGCGAAGTGACGTGGCAGGTTTTCTGTCGAGAATGCAGGAACTTGAAGGTATATCCTGCCGACTCCGCCACACTAGAACCCAAAGAAGATTTGCCAGGCTGGGATCGTCAGTGGATATCAAATGCCAGAACGATCCAATGCTCAGTTTGCCAAAACTCAGCCGCCAGCGCATACCTTGCCGTTACGCCGAATGGGTTCCTAACCGATCTTGATCTCGAGAAGCCAGCCAGCACTACAGAAATAGGAGGAAAAGGAGGTCCTGTGGCCTTCGTAGCTTCGCCTTCGATTTCAAATACTAGCTTTATGAGGGAAGGCAGGGTTCTCTTGTCCTTGGCACACCAAGAACGCGTCTATCGGATAGGACAGAATCAAGATGGGGAGCCCCATGGTTTCGCGAGGGCAAGCTCCCTATTCCAGCATGAGCAAAGCCAACGCCTCAGCGGGGAAATATGGGTTGCTAACGACGATCAAGCCGAGATAAAGGCTAGCCTCGCGTCGCCAAAGACGACGGATATCCTTAGTGCAAGGATGCTGGACGTTCCAGGTCTCGGATTCTTTGATGCCCAGAGGGAAGTCTCCAGTCGTCGAGCCGCATGGTATTCGGCGGCGACCATCTTGCAAAGAGCCATTGCCCTTGAGCTTGATGTAGATTCCCTTGATATTGAAATTGCCTCGGTGCACAGGGTGGACGATTCAGGGCGGCGTGGGGCCGAACTTTATCTAGCCGATGAACATCCGAATGGAGCCGGGCTGGTCTATTGGGCACATCTTAACTGGCGGGAATTGGTGGACGGCTGCATTTCGGCATCAGGCAGCCTGACTCGTCTCGGAAGATTAATTCGTGAGGAGTGTGCTCGGGCCAGCAAAGAAGACCAGTTTTGGCGATCTCCTGACGTCTTGCTAAAGGGCTTCAGGAATCGCCAGCTACATGGATTGATTGATTGGCGCCTAGGGCTTGAATTGTTGGCCACCATGAATGATCCTGGGTACCTGCCGGGTATAACTCCCCTCTTTGAGCAATGGGGGCTGGGAATGCCCGGATGGGGTGACATGGCCAAGGATTTGGCGAACCTCTACTGCAATGCGTTCGAAGGAGGACTGTCATGCCGGGTGGACGGACCGACTGGGTTGCATGGTTGGATTACCGGGCACGGTGAAAGTAGAGCGGAACCGACACTTCACGTCGTCGCTCATCCACTCTGGCAGTTTGATCAAACTTGCACTGATTCGATTAGCGCGGCCGTGAGAGACTGGGCCTCAAGCCTTCATATTGGAACGCTCAAGCTAGTCGACTCCTTCAATCTATCGCGCAGGATGGCCTGGGTCAGGAAGGCGCCGCCGCATTACTTTGCTGAATACCTGCTTGACACTGGCAACGGTAGCGATTGGATGGGTTCCGTGGCGTCCCTCGAGATAGGGGCCAGCATTCGGAGCCAGGGGAAGACGTGGCAACGTGTTGCTGAGAGGAATGCATGGAGTTCAGAGAAGGGGAATTGGGTGGTGCAGGACGAGATTGGGAATCTATTTGAGGTATTGATTCGAGAAATACCTGGGCGAGGGAAAATGATTACACCGGTAAAGATCGATGTTCCTCATCTATCTAGAGAACAGAATCCGCAGGTTATCGTTATCGCCCGTCGGACGGACTAGCCAAAGGAGTGGAAATTGCCAAGGATGATTGGCCCGGTAACCCAAGACAAATGGGAGCGAGAGGTTAGGCGTCAGCTGGAACGCCAACTGCCCGATGAATGGATTGTGGTGTGCAATGTGTCCTGGGCCATAGAATCCGGGGGTTATGTCAGGGATGGCCAGAGTGATTTCGTAGTGCTGGCACCTGATCTTGGCATGGCCATAGTCGAGGTCAAGGGCTCGAGGTCCGTTCGCGTGGGAGAGGATGGGGTCTGGTATCGTCAGGAGCAAAATACGAGGACTGGGGAAGTAGGTGCTGAGATAAAGATTGAGAAGGCTCCTCCTGAACAGGCGTGCGGAAACATGCACACCTTGGCAGGGGTAGTGAGCAAAGGACTCGGCTCGGCGACATTCCCAGGCGCGTATACATTTTTGGTGGCATATCCAAATGGCGTGGTTAAAGGGAGATCCGATCTATATGACCAATCGACCATCATTTCACATGACAAGATGGGACGTCTTGGGCCATGCATCAAGAGCTCCCTCATGGCCAGGGGAGCAGAAAGAAGCGGCAGGAATTTTTCTGCCGACACTGCGAAACGCGCTTCAATTATCTTGGGAAATCTTGGGTTTAGTGTCGAGTCCATTGACTCGGGAGCCGATGCCCGGGAAGATACAGATAACATCGAGAAATTGACTCGGCAGCAATATGCGGCCCTTAAAGGGGCCTTTGAGCTGCCGAGCGTTGCCATAATTGGGCCAGCAGGTTCCGGCAAGACCACGCTTGCTATCTGGAAGTTGTCTTCCTTGTTGGAAGAAGGACGGCGTGCTATCTACGTGTGCTTTAACAAGGCACTTGCAGATGATTTACGCAGGAAAAACCATCTTCTCGAACAGGCTATTGTCAATGTCGACAAGCTGTTTACCAAGGTCGCTAAACCTAACGGCAGCCTGCAGAAGGATGCTCATTACTTTCGTGAGCTTCTCCCCCGAATGGTCGTAGCCAATCAGGGGGATATGATGGAGGACGAGAGATACGAAGCCATAGTCGTCGACGAAGGACAAGACTTTGGTGAAGAGCGACTGCTTGCTCTTTATGGGTTGTTGCGTGACGGTGGGCAGTGGCTATTTTTCGCGGACTGGCAACAAGACATTTATCGTGCAGGAAGCGGGGATGAAACCTTGGCCGAGGTAATCTTTAAGCTCTACCATAATTGTCGAAACACGGAGTTGATAAACGAGGCGACGAACCAGTATTGCGACAGCGATGTGAAAGCCATGCCAGGCGTCCCGAGGGGCGTGCTGCCACAAGTATTGCGATGCGAACCTGGCATTATGGGAGCCAAGGCATGGGAATTGGTGCATGAACTGAGTCCTGAAGGGGGAGCAGTCATCCTTTCGCCATACATACTAGAGAAGTCGTGCCTATCTACCATGAGCCGCGGCTATGGATTGCAATTGACAGAAGACATAGAAAAGCTCAACAAACCCGGGTATGTTTTCTTTTCTACAATCAAGGCATTCAAGGGGCTTGAAGCTGGGCATGTGATCTTGATTCATGCTGACCGTCCCGACAAAGGCCCCGCGCTGACGCTGAATGATTTATACGTTGCTTGTACTCGCGCCACGGGACGATTCACGATTGTGACCAGTTCTGAAGAAGCATATAGATGGTTCTGTCGCCAATGAGCCCCATCGAAAGCTGAATGGCATCGGCGTCCTCGAGTCGTGATGTTCCTTCCTCCAAGCCATTTCGCCTTTCATCGGAAGAAAAATGATTGTCGGCTGCCTATCAGTAGACATCCACCCGTCCTTGGTCGTTCTGCTTATACGATGTTGTTGATCGGTACATCACCGTTAGCCAGGTAGCGTTCGAGGGTATGTGCGCACCCAAACTCGCGGGGTACACGCTAAAGTTGTGCGAGAGCCATGGATACAAGGTTTCAACTATAGGCTTGGCGTAATCCTGCCCCACCAGCCCGTGCTTATCGGCAAGCAAACCACGTCTTTCAACGCGATGCAGCGTACCGACAACTTCAGCGCCTGTATGGCGATTTGGCCCAGTGGTTAGCACGCCTCCCATAAAATTTCGCCTAGCAGGTATAACGCGGCCCAGCCGTGCCTTCTAAAAACTACATCTACGAGTATTCCAGTTTTTTTTACCCATATATCACCACTCTGAAGCAGACATTCATGCGTCTGCAGGAGTCGGTATGCCCACATCCTTTTCTGCTACACCTCCTCTCCTTTGTCCCTGCTGCCATTCCATCAATGTTGTCGCACGGGACTATGCCCGCATCACAGGTAGTATCGTCGGTGGTGTCGCAGGCGCCTGGGACGCTGCGGCCGCCGAAATAGTGGGCACACATACTAGAGCCTCCTCTGGGGCTTTCGCCCTCTCACGTGCTTTGCACCTTAGCGGCCTAGCCAGCGGCCTGATGGAAGCCCTGATAGGTGCGGCGGCGGGCTCTTGCGCTGGCGCGGCAGTCGGCGAAGTCATCGACAACACTGTACTCAATAACTTCGAGTGCAAAGACTGCGGCCACACGTTCGGCCACAGGAAACTGTCCCAGGGCTGAGCAGCCACTTCTTTCACCCCTTAATGCAAATACCCACGGCTCCGAAGAGCCGTGGGTATTTGTGCTTTCCATTCCGAATTTCAAATTTCAAGGAGCAGCCATGCACCTCGTACAAACCATGGCGTATATCGGCCAACAACCTTGGCACGGTCTGGGCAATCAGCTTTCTCCGAATTCGCCGTTGGAAATCTGGGCCCAGCAAGCTGGAATGGCTTGGCACATCGAATCGGCGGATGTTCGGTACGTCGCCAATGACGACGGCCTGGGTTCCATTCACGCATTCCCCGAGCAGAAAGTGCTGTACCGCTCGGACACCAAGGCTCCGCTATCGGTCGTCTCCAGGCGCTTCCAAGTCGTGCAGCCCTCGGAGATTTTGGAGTTCTATCGCGACCTGACCGAAGCAGGCGGTTTCGAGCTGGAAACCGCTGGCGTCCTCAAGGAGGGCCGCAAGCTGTGGGCGCTAGCCCGCACCGGCCAATCCGCCTGCCTCAAAGGCCGCGATCGGGTGAACGGCTATCTTCTGCTGGCCACGGCCTGCGACGGCACGTTGGCAACCACGGCCCAGTTCACATCCGTTCGCGTGGTTTGCAACAACACCCTTGCCATTGCCTTGAGCGACGGCGATGGCGTGGTGAAGGTACCCCATCGCAGTCAATTCGATCCACAGGCTGTGAAACGCCAGCTTGGCATCGCGGTATCAAGCTGGGATGGTTTCATGGCCCGCATGAAGGCGCTAGCCGAATACAAGGTGAAGGACGATGCGGTAGAAGCTTTCTTGCGTCGCGTGTTGACCTATCCGATCCATCCTACTGCCGAAGGCAGCGCGACTGCCGTCAACGAACGGGCTATGAAGGCGGTGCAGGAGCTGTATGCCGGACGTGGCAAGGGTTCGGAGATGGCCTCAGCATCCGGGACGGCCTGGGGCCTGCTCAACAGCATCACGGAATATGTCGATCATCACCGCCGCGCCCGCTCCAGCGACCACCGGCTGGACGCGGCTTGGTTTGGGGCGGGCGCTGCACTGAAGCAGAAGGCCCTGGACGAAGCCTTGAAGTTGGTGGCGTAACAACTATTCTATTCACCACGACATGAAGCCCGCCACTGCTGCTACGCAGTGGCGGGCTTTGTGCCTTCTGGAGATTTGAAAATGGCATTGCCCAAACAACGCTCAGAGACGCGCCCAGCATTGCGATTGATTGATACCCGCAAGATCGAGCGCGCCGACTGGCTGGAAGTGCGCAAGACCGGCATCGGCGGCTCGGATGCTGCCGCTGCCGTAGGTCTGTCTCCCTACAAGAGCCAACTCGAATTGTGGATGGAAAAAACAGGGCGGGATGCCGATCTGCCCAAGCCCGGCCCGAAGGACACCACGGAACCTATCCATTGGGGCACGCTGCTGGAGCCTATCGTGGCGGCAGCCTACACCCACCAGACCGGACGCAAAGTGCGCAAGGTCAATGCCGTACTGCAGCACCCTGAGGTTCCTTTCATGTTGGCCAACCTCGACCGGGAAGTCATCGCCGCTCCGGGCGTGCAAATTCTGGAATGCAAGACAGCGGGTGAGTTCGGCGCGAGACTCTGGAAAGAAGGTGTGCCCGAATATGCCCAGCTCCAGGTGCAACACCAGTTGGCTGTCACTGGCAAGCAGGCTGCCGACGTGGTCGTGCTTCTGTGCGGCCAACGGTTGGAAGTCCACCGCATACAGCGCGATGATGAACTCATTGCCCGGCTGATCGAACTGGAAGCCCAGTTCTGGAAATACGTTACCACCGACACGCCGCCACCGGCCGACGGCTCGGAATCAGCGGAACTGGCCTTGCGCTGCCTGTATCAGGGCAATTCCTCCACGGTGGATTTCAGCGACGACAGGGGCCTCTCGACCACCTTTGCCGATCTGGTTGCACTACGTGCCGACATCAAGGCCAAGGAGACGCAGGCCGAGAAATTCAAGCAAACCCTGCTGCAGGCGATGGGAGATGCCTCCGAAGCCCGTTTCGAGACAGGGAGAATCAGCTTTCGACGTAGCAAAGACAGCAGTCACTTCGACGTGGATCGTCTGCTGCTGAACCACCCGCGGCTAGCGCTGGAATATGTCACTACCAGGCCGGGAAGCCGACGCTTTCGCATTCTCGATTGATATCAACCGGCATATAAACCTTTTCACACAGGAGCAAGACCATGCTGAAAGGCTTAGCGATCACGCCGCCCATAGTCGGACGTATTTCCATTGGCCGAGTTGTCGAGAAGCACGGCAAGCGGCTGCCCGAAAAAGATGATCAATTCACAATCACAACCCAAGTGCAAACTCGGGATGGTTGGTTGCTACATCCCCTGGACGACGCACAGCGCAAACTGCGCGGCGGCGACAAGCTGCGAGCGATCAATATCATGCTGCCCTTCAATGATCCCGATCTGAATCTGCGGGCCGACTATTCCTACTTTGATCGGGAGGATGGCCGGCCAATCTGCGTGGGCGACGGCGAGATTTGCCGCCGCAACACTGACGAAGGCATGCAAACGCTCCCGTGCTACACCCCGGATGGCTGCGGCTTTCACAACCGGGAATGCAAGCCCTATGGACGACTTTACGTCACCATAGGGGATCAGGATGAACTGGGCGTTTTCGTCCTGCGCACAACTTCCTACAATTCCATTCGTACCCTTGCGGCGCGCATGCGCTACTTCCACGCGGTATCAGGCGGTTTGCTGGCGTGCATGCCGTTGGAATTGCGCCTACGCGGCAAATCCACCACGCAGAGCCTTCGCACCGCCATCTATTACGTCGATCTGGTTATCGGCCATGGCATGACATTGGCCGAGGCCATTCAGGATGCGCAACGGCTCAATGTCCAGCGACAAGAGGCGGGTTTTGATCAAGATGCGCTCGACAAGGCTGCACACCTGGGGTTCGCCAATGGCGCGTTCGAGGAATCGGCGGAGGATGTGCCTGCTGTGGTTGAGGAGTTTTTCCCAGACGACCTTTCGACAGCGCTTCGAGAGACATCCATCCTACCGCCTGACCCGCTGCCTTCCAAGACTAACTTAGTTGCCAAACTCAAAGCGAAGACTAGCGACACACATTGAAGTTCGGTTCACGTATACAGGCTCAACGCAATTTTCGTTGGGCCTTTTTATTTGGAATTTGAAATGTCCCTATTCAAGAAAAGTGCCGTTCCGCGTCTTTCGCTGGGAAAGGTCCTTATTACTCAAGCAGCATCAGATGCTCTCGACTCACCCAAGGAAGAGGGGGTACCACTGCTCTACCGGCACTTGCATGGCGACTGGGGAGACGTGACCGAGCAGGATGCCTTGCAGAATGAGATCGCCTTGGTTCTCGGAATGCGCGTCTGGTCGAGTTATCGCCTTCCCACGGGGAAGACTATCTGGATCATTACTGCGGCGAGCCGCTCGGAAACGATTATTCTGTTGGCAGACAGTGACCAGGTGGCCGTCAGAGGAGGCTAAAGTACATCGCCAGGCGCTGGCATTTCATCACCTGCTCGGCGTCTCCGAGATCCGCGCCTACGATATCGACCTCGCCGCGGCCCGAAAGCTAGCCGGCGACCTGGCCGCCACGCCGGGCCTGAAGGTGACCACGGCCGGCAAGACCCGCGCCGCTATGCACCTAGGCTTTGCCAATGGCGCGTTTGGGAAATCTGTGGACGACGTGCCGACAGTGATAGAGGAATTCTTTCCTGAGAAACATGCTGAGACGCCACAAGCAGTTGCGACTGCTAGGCCAAGAACGGCCTGAAGATACGACTCAAAGCAAAAATAAGATAACTGCACTGAGCCGTCATTCGGGCTGTCACCGAAGCCGGGCCCGGCAATCATCTGTCCAACGTCTTCCTGAAAGACGCCTCGTGCCTTTCAGTCAGGTTAGGCCCGCGACTTTCCCAGCCTGGCTGTCAATGTTTCCACGATCTCGACCACCAGTGCCCGATCCGCGCTGCCCAGTTTGGACAACAATCCAGTCAAATGGACGGCCTGATCCGCTGCCCGTGAACTCGTCTCGGTGACGAGCTCGGCAATATTGCACTTAAAGATTTCGGCCAGCTCACTCAGGCGCACCACGGTCGGCAACGCTACACCTCGCTCAATGCGAGACACCGCCTCCACGCCTATCCCTAGCCGCTCCGCTACTTGCTCTTGGGTCAGTTCGCACGCAACCCGGCGCTTCGCTATCGCCTTGCCCACGACCTCTGCCAGCCCATCCGCGTCAGATTTGCCCATATGCCCTCCGGAACCGACCTAGATAGTCGAGGGACGACCGATTCAGATGAAGGGCTTCTTAGGTTGAGTATCAACCTAAAAAGTCGTAAATTTGGGCTGAATTTTGACAACACTGACGAGCGCTAGTCCCCGCCACGCAAACGAGCACGCCGCCCCTCAGGCTCTGCTCCAACCTGCACGACCACGGCGAACGGGTTACTACCACCATAACGGCATCCATCTCGAATGAACCTTCCGACTCTTGAAGCACTGTTCTATTGCCCGTCTACAGGCAGAGCACCGTGCCTGCTCGAGGTGAGCAATCCCCTGGATTCCTCCTGCCTCCAGATAGCTACCCCCGCGACGCCTGACGAGAATTACTTGGTCAAGACGCTTGTGCCACCAGAATCACTGGAGCGTCTCTCCAATAAAAATGCAAAGTTTGACCTTTCCAGATCAGGCAGCATCCGAATATGGCTGGATGGGCGGATTCATGCAGCCGAAAGTCAAGCGGACTGCACGGGCCATGGCGCTCGCCTTCTCAACCCTGAAGAAAACCAGTACCTAGAGGCATATCTAGTCTTCCTGGGCCGACGTTGGAACGATCCAGACCAGCTTGGGTTAGAAAACCACAAGGGTGGACACACCCATGACTAAATGTGGGAAGCCGCTGCGTATCCTGCACACAGAGGCTGCAATGACTTTTGGAGGTCAGGAACACCGCGTATTCAAGGAGATGCTGGCAATGCGAGAGCGAGGCCATCACCTGGAGCTTGTATGCCAGTCTGGGGCCACATTGATCTCGCGCATGGAGTCGGAGGGATTTCGAGTTCATGTAATTCCGATGGCGGGACTGAAGAACTCCATCACCGCTGCCACACAGATCGCACGGATATTGAGAGCAGGAGAGATCGACGTTCTGAACACCCATAGCCGCACAGACACGATGGCGGCGGCTACGGCGGGCCGCTTTGCGAAGACGCCGCTAATTGTCCGTACACGCCACTTGGCTATACCGCCAGGCTCGCTCATTTCCTATACAGGCCTGCCCCATCGGGTCATAGCGATCAGTGAACATGTCAGGGATCTGCTGGTGAGTCGAGGCGTTCACACTGACAAGGTCGCCACGGTGATGACAGCGATCAACCTGCCGGATGCTGTTCAAGCTTCAACCCTGCGCACGGAACTCAGGTTGTCTGATGACGACATCATTATTGGCTCGGTCGGCCATATGCGAGAGAAGAAAGGCCATGCCGACCTGATCGCCGCGACAATTCCGCTGCTTCGAACTCGTCCCAAGCTTCATCTAGTAATTGCCGGGCGCGGGGAACCCTTACTAACCAAGCTCAAAGAGATGGTGAGAAGAGAGGGTCTCAACGACAGAATCCATTTATTGGGGCAGCGTGACGATATCGCGAACGTCCTGGCCGGGTTCAATATTTTTGCTCTCGCAACGCAGAATGAAGCACTGGGGACCTCTTATATCGAAGCGGGCGCACTAGGGTTGCCTCTAATCGGAACGGACGTCGGTGGCGTGTCCGAAATTGTTGAAAATGGGTCGAATGGTTTTCTGGTGCCGCTAGGCGACAACCGTCTGCTAGCGGATGCGCTACGCATGCTTGTCGATAATCAGAGCTTGCGAACGAGCATGGGACACGCAGCACGCACAAAGATCAGGAACGATGTTCGGTTTTCTGTCGAACATATGGCTGAGGCCACGGAGCATTGGTATTACAGATGGCTCTCTCAGAGCGCCTGATTTGCTCGAAGATCTTCCAAATCTCAGAACGCAAACAGATAACAAAGTAGATATTTGGTATTCCTCATTCTCTATCTCGTGCTCGACAACTACGACAACAAAGGCAAAAGCCGTTGAATGGCGGGGATGTTCGCTTGCGTATGCCGTAACCCGCTGCATGGCTGAGAGCACCGATCGGCCGCTGCCACCATCTTCGCAATGCACCATTGGTGATCTGATGATTACTCCTGCCGTCACAGCTATGAATCGGCTAGTGGAGTCTGAATATGGCTTGAAGAGAACTATGGTGGAGCGCGTTTCGCGCTGAGCTGTCGAAAGCGAAAAGAAACACCGGATTCCAACCATTCTTATTGAATTTATATGTTCGTCAAAAACAAAGCTATCCATTGTTCCGTTGCAATCGGTATGCTTTTCCTGTCAAACCCGTCACATGCAGACGAGCCCACTTTTGAAGTGGAGCGCCTTTATCGACCCGATCCAATTTTCAACACTCCGATTCCTTCTCTAAGAATTACCGCACTGACAAACGACCTGCAGGTTGAAGATTTGATCGTGAATCGAGGCAATTGCCATGCGGTTGTTGATCAGCACGGATCTATCAAAGGGCTACCCGCCTTACTTCAATATGGACAAAGTGTAGAGATTTTTATCAGCATAAAAGAAGGGCTTTGCTCTATCCGAGAAGCAGAGATAGAAACCAGTGAAGGAAGTTACGTGTTTACGTTTGGACGTTAACAAAGGCTCTCGTCAGCAACAAGACATCGTTTAAATCAAGCTGAGGCTCATGTTGCAAAAAGTTCCTTTTGCTGTCACTCTCATCACGGCGCTAACTATTGTTCCTATAAGCGCTTTCGCCAAAGAAACACGCTGCGGGTGGATTGAGAATGATATGCCCTCCGGCATGTCACTCACCGACAAGGATGGCAATTGGACCATCGCGACAATGACCGAGGCTGCTAGTGGCTTTGAACAATATATGCCACCCATCAACAAACAAGAGGCATGCGGATGCTTGGTGGTCGACACCGATTCCGTAACCCGCCGTATCACCACGATCTACGGTGGAAAAGTCTTGCAGTACAAGATCTGCAAAGCAGATGAGGCATTGAAGTAGCACACGCTGGAACATACAGGGAGATCTCTAATTGGGATCTCCCTGGTGTGTTGCTTACTTATTTTTTATTGAGGTCAACGTCTCAGAGATATTCTTAGCTGCATGCCCTTAACTCCTCTATACGGTAATTTTTTACTATGAGCATTAGATATATATGAGGAGCGAGTAGTGCCAGTGTTGATATCTCTTATTGAATACTTGGATCATGACGTAGTAAAGGGGAATTATCAGACGCGCACTTCCCGTTTCTCTTGAATATCTGAGACCAGGTACTTCAAGTATAGGTGGCCAGCCAATAACGCTGGCTTTTTTATTTTCAAAACAAGATAGTACGTATATATCAAAATGGCATCATTCCACTTTTCCATCAAGCGTGGCAAAAAGGGCACCGCGAAAGAGCATGCTCGATACATCACCCGTCAAGGCAGTCATGCACAGCGCGGTGACCTCGTTGCGACCAGTCATGGCAATCTACCCAAGTGGGCAGCAGGCGATCCCGCAAAATTTTGGGCAGCAAGTGATACGCACGAACGCAACAACGGTTCCGCATATCGAGAACTGGAAATTGCATTGCCAGGAGAACTGAAAAGCTCCGAGCAAACTGCGCTCGTGAACAACGTAGTCAAGCAAATGGTGGGCAGCAAACCTTTCCAATTCGCTATCCATGGTCCGAACGCTGCGATTGATGGGGCCATAAAGAATACACATGTGCACATCATGCTGTCCGATCGTTCGGATGATGGTATTGAACGTTCAGAAGAAAAGACCTTCAAACGCTACAACCCCAAGCATCCCGAGCGTGGTGGTCGCAGAAAGGACAGCGGTGGCCGGAACAAGCTCGCCCTGCGCGATGAGCTGATTGAAACGCGCCGGCTTTGTGCTGAATTGCAGAACGCGGCACTAGCCGCCGCTGGTCACGACGCGCGCGTTGACCACCGATCCCTGAAAGATCAAGGCGTAGAGCGTGAACCAGAGCGTCACCTTGGCCCTGCGCGCGTGCGCGGCATGAAAAAAGAGGAAAAGGAACAGCTTGTCGAAGCACGTCAGACTGCGCCGAAAAGTACTGAAGAGAGATAATTGATACCGCATCGACCACGTTAACTTTCCGTGAATATTCCCGATCCAAAGAATGGAAAAATTTCGCGTTGTACGCTGCGGTGGCGGCTCGATCAGGGACCCCACCTAGCCCAACCCCGACAGGAGGGGACCCGCTTGAGACAGGGGGAGCGAGCAAACAATCGAACTGCAAGAATTGCCCCGAAACCCACGCCAGGAGCCAATTGGAACTATTTCGGCAGCACCACTTGGCAACTCGATGCTCACCTCTCGAGAGACAATGCAGCGGCAGCTTAGGTAACCCAACCCGGGTCAGGTGGCATACGGCCAGTGCCGAAGCTTTTGCCAGGCATGGCGGCCTTGAAGCGGCAGTAGCGCTCATGCATGGCCATGTGACCCAATGTCTTCATCAGGGCCCCGCGACGGACGTTCCTGGCGGTGCCAAAAGGGCAGGTAGCCGAGTTCAGGCCGACCGGACCTATGTGCCGTAGAACCCGGTACGCACCACGATGGACAGTCGCGACGTCGGTCCAGAGTCTGCCAAGCAACTCGCTCAGCTGGTCGCTCTGACGCACCCCGCTGCCGTCAAAAAGTAGAGCCATCTTAAGCCGTGGCATGTCGTACAGTGAACGCTCCAAAGACCAAACGTGACCTACCATGTAATCAGTCACATCGACGTCGCAGCGCAGTTTCTGAAAGAACTGAACGGCGTCGTTTTGCAACGCACGGTAGATGTCTAGACTCGGAGAAGTCTGGAGGGAGCAGTCCATCGTTTTCGCCAAGCGTATGATGCGCTCGGTCTCTACAGAATCACGATGATGGGTCAACTCCAAGAACACAGCAGACAGGTCAGGTGTGCATTCAAGTTGGCGTGCCATATAGCGTTGCACGCGCAGATGGTTCTTGGTTCCCCTCCTATCCCAATTCGCAGTCAGACGTGCAATATCGTTCTTGATCATCTCTGCCCGCACATCCCGGGCGTAAGCGGTGAGGCAATCGGCCTCGTCTAGCCCAGTAGCCCACGGCTTGGAGGGGCGGCCTAGGGGCAGACTACCAATGCCGTAACGATGGTAAGCATCTAACACCGCTCCAATATGGGGTGCGTATTCCAGTTCGGCAGGATAGACCGTGACACAGACGGGCAGTAGCGGGAAATATTCTGCCAAACCGGTCTTGGCTTTAGCGACCTTGTGCCCGTGCTTACTGGTCAC
Source organism: Bordetella petrii (assembly GCF_017356245.1). Lineage (NCBI taxonomy): Bacteria > Pseudomonadati > Pseudomonadota > Betaproteobacteria > Burkholderiales > Alcaligenaceae > Bordetella > Bordetella petrii. Next base: position 1,588,348 of record NZ_JAFMZZ010000001.1, on the reverse strand, counting down.
GATTTCAAAGAGCGATTCGGAATCTTTGCGCATCAGCAGGCGCGCAAATTTGTCCAAGGTATTGAGATGGGACAACTCCTGGCCGAGCCGCACGTCAGTGCCATCTTCAAAGGTAAGCGCATTAACGCTGCGTTCTGTGTACTCGGCTTGGCCCGGAATATGAAGGGTTGTTGTTTTTTTGGGCATATTCTTCTCTTCCCCGTGCTGGGCCTCGGCCGTTCCAGGGCCGAGGGTGTGGGGCTCTTGTAGGTTAGCGGAGCGGGAAAGGCTGCCGAGGCAACAGCTCGATGCAGCACACGTCCCTGCGCCCAATTTTTCGAACAACCAACTGCGCTCGGCGATACCAGCACAACAGCTCCAACGCGCACTTGGCGCGCGCCTTGGTCAGATGGATGTTCGGTGCGTAAGTGATGACCTCACGCTCGGGCATCCAAAACTGGCCGGTTGCATGGGCACGCGACCACAAGGCGGCTTCCAGTGCCTGTGCATCCTGCTCCACCTGGGGCAAAATCGGCGGCGTCCAAGTCATCGCTCGGTAGACGTCCAAGTGATAGGCGCACAGATAATCGGCCCGCTCGACATACTCGGAAGATATGTCACCTACGCAACCATTGAAGGCGTGCCAACTGGAGGCCAGGCGCTGTATGTTGGCGACGATCTTGGCGACGTAATCACGGGACGGCGCCAGCGGCCCTCCGGGTTGGCTGGCCTGCATGCAGCGCATGCGGACACCATGAAGAACGCGCGTGGCTGCGGGTGAGAAGCTCTGCACCGGAGCGTTTTCCACATCCTGATTGACGAACTGCACTGAGGTTTCCAGCATGTCCTTAATGCGTGCCTGGTATTTCGCGTAGGCGATTTCCAACGGTGGCGCCGGGAAGTGGTCCATCGGCGGGATATCAACCACGGTATAGAGGACACGCGGCTCAAAACCGCTGGCGCGCATATTTTTGGCATGGCCCGAGCGGAAGTCTTGGAGAGTTTCCGGATGGGTAAGCAGCAACAGCGTGAACATGACCTGCCTTGCCACGGCTTTGCCCGTGGACACGCGGTCAACGCGCAGAGGGTCACCCGTCCACGCCTTGCAATAGGCACCGATAACTCTGCTGTTCATTCCGACGAGAGCCTGGTCGCCCTCATCACAGATTTGGCCCAGCATCGGCGATTTCTCCAACAACTTGGGGAAGGTCTGCACGGTGATATCGTCGGTCAGCCATGGGTCATCGGTCTGGTTGAACGGCAGCAACAACGCGCGCAGGTGTTTTGAACTGCCACTACCAGTCGGGCTATCGACGATCGAGAACGTTGTGCCTGGGGCAATGTCGCCATCGATGGTGCGATGGCGCGCGTGCACCGCAGCGGCGTGGGATACCACCGCGTTCAGCATGCCGGTTGCCAATGCACGTTCGTGGCTGGAGCCCATACTGCGCTCCGACACGAGCTGACCGAGCAGGCCGGGCAGCGCATTATCGGGGCAAATCGGGAGCGGGGTTTTGTATTGACTGAAGTCCATTACGCCCTCCCCTCGCCAGGGGCCTGACCATACTGAGACGTCGACTTGGCCTGGTCGGCCTTAGGACTCGGTACCGAGTCAGCTGCAGCTGCTTGGATACCCTTGCCAGATATAGACTCATCACGCTTCTGCGCTTCAATCTTAAGGAGTTCGGCAAACTCAACGTATGTGACTTTCACGCCGTGCTCCGCAAGCGAATCAAGAATGGCCCGTTTCGGAACGCTCCTGTCGAGTAGGTCTTGGATCAGATCGTAGAGCTGCGAGAAGTGCACGGCCCGCTCCCGGATTTTCTTAGCCTTGGGTGACTCAAGCACAGCAAGCGCCGCCTTGATCGCGTCAACATCGACTTTAGGAGCATCGGCGATAAGCTTAGCCATGGCTCACCTCACGTTGATCGGGAAAAATGACACCATCATTCGCCGAGAAAAGGCGCGTCCGAGGACGAGACAGAATCCAAGCGTCAACTTCAGAGGCTACCCAACGCACAGCCGTGGCGCCCACCCTCACCGGAACAGGAAAACTGGGGTCGTGGTTGGCGTCTTTGGGATTCAGCTTGGCATACAGCGAAGAACGACCGAGCTGAGTCAGCGCCTCAACTTCCTGGCGCTTTATGAGCATTGCTTTAACGTGATCAGCCATCTGGCTTCTCCAAGAAAACACCGGAACATACCGGTATGCTGCGAATGATCTTGGAGACGAGAAATCCCTGATAGCTGGGCTGCTAGATAACACGCCATGCTTGCCAGCCAATCTAGTTGGTTTGCCGGCAAACCGGGTAACGTCATTCAGCAGATTTCTTGCTTCGCTTGGGAAAAAGCTCGTGAACCTTGGGCATTTTCGCAAGCCACCCATCAATAGTAGCGAATGCGTTGTCCTCGCTAAGAGGTGTGTTCCTTTTTCGAGCCTCCTCCAACACCTCCTCCATGACGGCGAACACTGCCTGCCTCCTAGAAGGCCACCCCTGCACCTTGGGGCGCTTCTCTCTTGCCAAACCCCACGCCAGCTCTCTTAAGGGAGCATATTTCTTGTCTCTTGCTTGCGCCCCCTTCTCTGCAATTTTTCTATGTACCAATTTTTCGTAATCTGGACTCGAGCTGTTTGATTGCATCATGGCAGCGCCGCACCAGTAGTTTGCGTCAGCAAGGTCCGCCCATTGACATTCGTCAATTGATTTCAAGGCGCGCAGCAAATACGCGCTGGAGATCAAGACAACAGCATGAGACGTATTGTTCAAAACCCATTCACATCCCTTCTCCCTGTCTTCCATTGACGCCACCTGATAGGGAATCGTAAGAGGGTCATCCAAGACTAGATCTTGAGCTGCAACAGCGGCCAAGACACTTTTAAACTCCTCTGGATGAGCCTTAGGGTAAATGGCCTTGTAGCAAGCATAGAGTCTGCGCAAGGATAATCGCCATCGCTCTACGAATGATGGATGCTTACCTTTCAACCATAGTTGATTGGCGGGATTTGCTATCGCGCCTCGCAGGTTCTGTTCATTCAATCCATAGTAAGAAAGCTCTGCCATCTGCTCTTCAGACAGACCCAAGTCTTCTAATTCCACTTGATTTCCCTTTTCGGGCGAATGCGTTTTTCATTCCGATATCGCTGAAGTATGAACCGCCTTATTGCCAGAACTCCGCATTGTCCGCGTCGCCAGCCATACCTCCACCTGCTCATCCAAGTAATCCGCCCACCGCTGCATCGCTGCTCGGCGTTCGTCATCAAATCGCGTGCGATCATAGGCCGCCTGAATCTCATCCCGTTTAGCGTGGGCGAGCTGCGCCTCTAGTACGTCGAAATCCACCCCAAGCCGCTCTCTAGCCACCGTGCGCAGCATTGCCCGAAAGCCATGTGTACTATGCTGACCCGCAAAGCCCATTAGGCGCAGCGCTCGTGAAAGCGCGTCTCGGTGTAAGTGAGCATTGTTCATTTTTCCGACTGGCGGAAACACGTACTCTGCTCCCGCTGAGTACTTCTGCATATCGCTTAGCATCGCCACAGCCTGGGCGGGTAAGCTCACAATGTGGTCATTGCCTGTCTTCATTCGCCGCCGCCCATCCGTCTCCATACCCGAGATGTGCCACTCAGCCTTTTCTAGGTCGATCTCGCACCAACGAGCACTTGCGATCACGCCTGGTCGCAATGCCGTCCAGGCGGCTAGTAGTAACGCATAACGCACCACGTGACCTTCGTAAGCATAAATGGCCCGCATTAGCGGGCCAATATTCTGTTCTCGAGTTACTGCCGGGATATGCCCACCTCTGTGACTAGGCAGAACACCACGCAGGCGCAACACTTGATCATCATCGCGTATACCTTCCAAAATGCAGTGCTCCACGACCCCATTAAGGTATTGAACAGCCTTCTTAGCCAGGCTCGGAGCCTTAGCCGCGAGATCTCGAAGTGGGTCAGTCACGTCACGAGTGCGCAAAGTGCGCATATCGAGCGCACCAATCCTGGGCTGTAAGTACTGACGAACAACGTACTTTGCTTTGCGGTAGCTTTCATCGGCCCAACCAACCTTTCTCACCTCCAACCACGCTTCCGACAGAAAGTTGAAGGAGTGCTTTCGTATGTCTTCTGCAATCTCTTGAGCTGCCAATTCGTCCTGGGTGAGCTTGGATTTGGCGGCTTTGACCTCTGCACGCAGACCTTTGATGGGCTTTCCAGTCCTGGCAGCAAGATGGATTTCCTCGGCCCTTATCTTGGCATCGGCCAAGCTCATCATTGGGTATGCGCCGATCACAATCGTCCGCTGCCTGCCATCTAACAGACGGTAACGCACCATCCAAGATTTCGACCCGCTGATTGCGACACAAAGGTAGAGGCCGTTGCCGCTGGCCAAGTTATAGGCTACCTCCTTTGGCCGGGCTTTCTCCACGGCAAGAGCGGTCAACTGCTTGGCAAGCCTGGGCATAGTATGTTTTGAGTAGAAGGCCTTGCAAGAGCGAGACCGATTTGAGTAGGTTAATAAAAACGTACTCAAGAGCATACCCAAAAACAGCGGATCCAACAGGATTTGACCGGAATCCTATGGACATCTCAGACGCAAAAAAGCCCGTAAGGCACTGATTCTTACGGGCCTTTTAAGCCTCCCAAGACATACTTGGATTATTTCTTGGTGCCGACGGCGAGACTCGAACTCGCACAGCTTTCGCCACTACCCCCTCAAGATAGCGTGTCTACCAATTCCACCACGTCGGCTGGGTGCATCAGGCGCTTGCCGCGCCTGCCTGCCAAGGCTGCCCGGCACTTCGGGCTACCCCAGCAAAGTCCGATATTCTATCACGATTGCCCGGCCCAACCACCTCGCTGCTGTCCTGCGGCAGGCGCCCGGCTCTTTACACTACGCGGTCTGTCACTTTTTTCAGACGCGTACCCTCATGACTGTTTTACGTTTCCAGGCCGTACTGTTCGATTGCGATGGCGTGCTGGTCGATTCAGAGCCCATCACGGCGCGCGTGCTGGCCGCCATGCTGGGCGAGCTGGGCTGGCCGATCACGCCAGACGATGCGCTGCGCATCTTCGTCGGCAAGACTGTCCAGGACGAGGCGCCCCTGATCCAGGCGCGCACCGGCTTTGCCCTGACTGCCGAATGGCAGGCGGAATTCCGCGCCCGGCGCAACCAGGCCCTGGAACAAGACCTGCAAGCCATTGCCGGCGCGCCGCAGGCGGTGCAGGCGCTGCATGGCCTGCTGGGCGGGCGCATCGCGGTGGCGTCGGGCGCCGACCTGGCCAAGATCGAACTGCAGCTGCGCAAGGTGGGCGTGTACGACTACTTTGCGGGGCGGTTCTTCAGCGGCCAGGCCCTGCCCCGCAACAAGCCCGCGCCCGATGTCTACCTGGCGGCGGCCGATGCCCTGGGCGTGGCGCCGGAACGATGCGCGGTGGTGGAAGACACGGTAACCGGGGCGACCGCCGGCGTGGCCGCGGGCGCGACCGTGTTTGGCTACAGCCCGGGCGGCCCCGGCCACGACAGCACCCGGGCCTTGCTGCGGGCCGGCGTGGCCCAGGTGTTCCATGACATGCGCGCACTGCCCGCGCTGCTGGCGCAGGCGGCATGAAAAAACCCGCAAGGCCGGCAGGCCCTGCGGGTTTTCAAGTACGGCTGACGAAGCGCGGCTATTGAGCCGGCTTGGGCGCTTCCGGCTGGGCCGGGGCGGCCGGCTTTTCGGCGGGCTGTTCCGCCGGCTTGTCGGCGGGCGGCTGCGCGGCCGGGGCGGACGGCACGTCGGCCGGCTTGGATTCGGGTTGCGGCTGGGCGGCCGGCGCCGGAACTTGCGGCACCGAGGCGTCGGGCTGGGCCGGCGTGCTTTGCGGCACAGACGAGCCGCCGCCGTTGGCTGCGCCCGGCACTTGCGGCACCGAGCGGTCGGCCGGGAAGTTCTGCATCACGCCCGACTCGACCGAGCCGCTGGGCGCCGAGCCCTTGTGGCTGACGTAGGCCAGGCCCAGGGTGCTGGCAAAGAACACCACGGCGGCCCACTTGGTGGTGCGCGACAGGAAGTTGGCCGCCCCGGTGGCGCCGAACAGGCTGCCGGCGGAACCGCTGCCGAAAGCCGAGCCCATGTCGGCGCCCTTGCCCTGCTGCAGCAGGACCAGGACGATGATCGCCAGGGCGGACAGCACCTGCACGACCAGTAAAGCGGTAAGGGTCATAGACATTGAAGACTCCGGGAAACTTAGGGTGCGGCGATGCGCAAGAATTCTTCGGCCACCAGCGATGCGCCGCCCACCAGGGCGCCGTCGATGTCGGGCATGGCAAACAAGGTGGCCGCATTGGCGGCCTTGACGCTGCCGCCGTACAGCACGCGCACCTGGCCGGCGCCCAGGCCGCGCAGGGCGACACGGATGGCGCCATGGACTTCCTGGGCCTGCTCGGGCGTGGCCGTGCGGCCGGTGCCGATGGCCCAGACGGGTTCGTAGGCCAGCACCATGCGCGCCAGCGCGTCGGCGCCCAGGGCCAGGATGGGCTCGAGCTGGCGCTCGATGACGCCCAGGGTGTTGCCGCCCTCGCGTTCGGCCAGGGACTCGCCCACGCACACCACCGGCGTCAGGCCTGCGTCGAGCGCGGCGCGGGCCTTGTCGGCCACGGCCTGGTCGGTTTCGCCGTGCAGGCTGCGGCGTTCAGAGTGGCCCGCCAGAGCCCAGCGGCAGCCGAATTCGTTCAGCATGGCGCCCGAGACTTCGCCGGTGTAGGCGCCCTTGGCGTGCGCGCTGATGTCTTGCGCGCCCCAGGACACGGCGCTGCCGTTCAGGGCCGACGCGGCCTGGGCCAGGTACGGGAACGGCACGCAGACGCCGATTTCGCAGTGCGAGGCCGGGTCGGCCGCGCGCAGCGCGTCGAGCAGCGCGGCGTTCTCGGCCAGGCTGCCGTGCATCTTCCAGTTGCCCAGCACAAGGCGGGCGCGGTTTTCAACAGAGGTCATGGCGCAACACGGTAGGGTCGGCCCGGACAAAATCCGGGTCAAACCCAAGATTGTATCCTGTTTACCAGGAAATACGCTGCCCCGCCGACCCCGCTGTTACACCGTCAGGATGATCTTGCCGATGTTTTCGCCGGCTTCCATCATGGCGTGGGCCGCGGCCGCCTGCTCCAGGGGGAAGGTGGCGTGCACGATGGGCTTGATGGCGCCCTGTTCCAGCAGGGGCCACACGCGCTGGCGCAGGGCCTGGGCGATGGCGCCCTTGAAGGCCACCGGGCGCGGGCGCAGGGTGGAGCCGGTCAGGGTCAGGCGGCGGCGCAATATCTGATTGCAGTCCACCTCGGCGCGGGCGCCGCCCAGCAGGGCGATGACCACGATGCGGCCGTCGTCGGCCAGGCATTTCATGTTGCGGTTGATGTATTCGCCCGCCACCATGTCCAGGATGACATTGACGCCGGCGCCGCCGGTGGCGTCGCGCACCTCTTGCACGAAATCCTGCGTCTTGTAGTTGATGCCGCGCGCGGCGCCCAGCGCCTCGACCGCGCGGGCGCGCTCGTCGCTGCCCACGGTGGCGTAGACGGTGTTGCCCAGGGCGCGGGCCAGCTGGATGGCCGTGGTGCCGATGCCGCTGGCGCCGCCGTGCACCAGCAGGGTTTCGCCGTCTTGCAGGGCGCCGCGGTCGAACACATTGCTCCAGACCGTGAAATAGGTTTCAGGCAGGCCGGCGGCCTCGATCTCGGACAGGCCCTTGGGAATGGGCAGGCACTGCGCGGCCGGGGCGACGCAGTATTCGGCGTAGCCGCCGCCCGCCACCAGGGCGCACACCTTGTCGCCGACCGCGAACCCGCCGGCCGCGGCGTCGCCGCCGACGATCTCGCCGGCCACTTCCAGGCCCGGCAGGTCAGAGGCGCCCGGAGGCGGCGCGTAGTTGCCCTTGCGCTGGAACACGTCGGGGCGGTTGATGCCTGCGGCTGCAACCTTGATAAGCACTTCGCCCGCGCCCGGTTCGGGCATGGGGCGATCGGCCGGCACCAGGACTTCGGGGCCGCCGGGTTGGGTTATCTCTACAGCTCGCATGTCACGCCTCCTGGATCAAATGGATTATTATTGCGCCCTTTACGGAATATCCAAACCGGCCGCACGGCGTCACCGTCCACGGCCCGGACTTTCCCGTCGCGGTACCATACCGTCGACACAAGACGGAAGCGTGGCCGAGTGGTTGAAGGCACCGGTCTTGAAAACCGGCAAGGGTTTGCGCCCTTCGTGGGTTCGAATCCCACCGCTTCCGCCAGCCATCCCCCCCGCACCCATGGCGAAATTGGTAGACGCAAGAGACTTAAAATCTCTCGCCGCAAGGCGTCCCGGTTCGATTCCGGGTGGGTGCACCATCCCCGGCCATGCATTTCCCCGTTGGGCACAGTGCTTGCTGTTGCGCTTTCCTCAAGTATCCCGGACGGCAATCCGTCCCTTCCCCGGAGAGCGAAATGGCCAAAGCGCATACCAGCAATACGCAGCAGACTCACGACCTGCTCTATCAAGCCCTGGAGACCGAGCTGGGCGGCATGCAGGTGTATGAGGCGGCGATCGGCTGCGCCACCAATGACGACCTGAAAGAAGAATGGCAGGGTTACCTGAAAGAGACGACCACCCATCGCCAGGTGCTGCTGACCGTGTTTGAGCAGCTGGGGCTCGATCCCCAGGCCCAGGTGCCGTCGCGCGAGATCGTGGCGCACCACGGCAAATCGCTGGTCAAGGCCATAGAGCTGGCCAAGGCGCAGGGCGACCCGGCGGCCGCGCAGATCGTGGCGGCGGAATGCGTGGTGCTGGCCGAAACCAAAGACCACCTGAACTGGGAACTGATCGGCCTGCTGGCCGGCAAAACCGGCGGAACCCAGGCGAAGGTGCTGAAGCAGGCGTTCGACGCGGTGGAAAAAGACGAAGACCACCACCTGTATCACACCAAGGGATGGACCCGCGAATTGTGGATCGAGGCACTGGGGCTGCCCGCCGTGCTGCCGCCGCCGGAAGAAGTGAAACAGGTGGAAACCGCGATTGGCGCCTCGCGCGCCGAGCATGCGCGCGACGACATGCTGCGCGGCCGGCACTGACACCGGCGAGCGGGAGGCCGTGCGGTAACATGGCTGGCGTCTGAAGTCATTTTCCGCGCATGGACGCCTATCTCGACAAAATCGGCCAGTTCATCCAGGCCAACCACGACTGGGCCGGCCCGGTCACCTTTCTGCTGACGCTCGGCGAATCGCTGATCGTGCTGGGCCTGTTCATTCCCGCCACGGCGCTGATGCTGCTGACCGGCGGGCTGATCGGCGCGGGCACGCTGTCGCCCTGGACGGTGCTGGCGTGGGGCCTGGCCGGCGCCGTGGCGGGCGATGCCCTGTCGTACTGGGTGGGCCGCTGGCTGGGCCCCGGCCTGCTGCGGCGCTGGCCCTTCACTACTCAGCGCAGTGCGGTAGCGCGCGCCCGGCTGTTCTTCTACCGCTACGGCTTCGCGTCGGTGCTGATCGGCCGCTTCCTGGGGCCGATCCGCTCCACGATCCCGGCCGTGGCGGGCATCATGGGCATGAGCCAGGCGCGCTTCCAGCTGGCCAATGTGCTGTCGGCGCTGGTCTGGCTGCCGCTGATGCTGGCGCCCGGCTTCATCACGGCCCGCGGCGTAGGCGCGCTGCAGGGCAGCCAGCACATCGGCCTGATCATCGGCACGGCGGTCTCGGTACTGCTCGGCGGCGGGCTGCTGGTGGCCCTGGTGCGCAAGCGCCGCCCGGAAAACGCCCGCGCGCGGCGCCACCGCTAGCAGCCGCTGCGCGGCAAAGGCCTCGCGCATGGTTTATCGCATTCTTGCCGATCTGGTCCTGCTGGCCCATGCCGGCTTCATATTGTTCGCGGTGCTGGGCGGTTTGCTGGTGCTGCGCAAGCGCCGGCTGCTGCCGTGGCACCTGGCGGCCCTGGCATGGGGCGCCGCGGTGATGGGCATGGGCTGGATCTGTCCGCTGACCCCACTGGAAAACCAGCTGCGGCAACTGGCCGGGCAGGACGGCTACCCCGGCGGCTTCATCGAGCATTATGTATTCGGCCTGATCTACCCCGACGGCCTGACCCGGCCCATGCAGATGGCCCTGGCGGGCGCCCTGGTGGCCTTCAACGCGGCTGTCTACGCCGTTGTGTATCGCCGCCGGCGCCAATAGCGGCGCCCCGCCCTCGCGGCGGCGTCATCGGCGGCGCAGGCTGAACTGCGGGCCAGCGTGCAGGCGCTGGTAGGCGTCTTCATGGTCGATGATGGCCAGCCTCATTCTGGGCGAATAGCGGACCGGAACCTGCGCCCCCTGCTTCAGCCATTCGGCCGCGCGTTCTTTGAACAGCTGTTCGATATACACATCGCGCCCGCTGAGCGTGGCCTGCGACGGCTCCAGTTCCACCACCAGCTGGTACCACCGGTCGTTGTCGCCGCCCTGCCGGCCGCAGTTTTCGGCGGCCAGGATCTTGCCCGCCACGCGAGTGCCCGACTTGAACACGTGCTCGGAAATGAAGTCCACCAGCAGCGAGCGCAGCTGGAAAAGCATGATGCCCGCGAAAAAACACGCCAGGATGATGTTGTAGGCGTGTTCGTTGCCGAAAAAGCCTGTAATCGACACCAGCAAGGCGACGTAGACCAGAAAGCAGGCGGCCGACCCAATAATCAGCACATAGCCGAGCAGGCCTGTCAGGTGGTAGTAGATCATTCTGCACACGTGGCGAATGGGCGCGGCCGCGGCAGCCGGGCGCTCAGCCCTTGATGGACTCTACCGCGCCTTGCGCCGTCAAGATGATTTTGCTGCGCCCCGGCAGGTACTTGAGAGGAACCCGGGAGCCAGGCTCGATATTGCGCCGGCCGTCCGCCTTGATGAGCTGCGTGACTTTGGCGGTGAACGGGGCTTGCCGCGGATCTTCGGGAACCACCTTGATCACTATTTTGTACCAGTTGCGGTCGTTTGAATTCTCGGGACGCCCGATGCACGTCGCGGACAGCACTTCCCCTGTGCCGGGCAAGCCTTTGTCGTTGATGTACTTCGATTCCATCAGCGATATTCCGCGGTACAGGATGACCATGGCACCGGCGGCAAGGAAGAAATTCAGCGCCGAGTCCGTCCGGCCGCCGTCCCAGATGCCGAATGGGTCCTGCAGCCTGGCCTGGCGCATATCCCAAAGATAGCTCAGGCCGGCGATGACCAGCCCCAGCGCAATCAGGCCTGTTATCCAGCGGAAGACGCCGGCGTACTTCATCATTTCATTCAAGGCGCGAATATCGCGACCAGGCCGTTATCCCGCTTCAGGTAGCAGGCGATGGTATTCCAGAGATTCTGGATCGCCAGGCACAGCCATCTGATCACCGGCCCGCCCGACGCAATGACCGACACGGAAAACAGCGCGATGGTGGTGCCCAGCATGAACAGGGTGCCCGTAGTGGCTCCCAAGACGGACGAGGGCATGTCGATGGTCAGCGGCGCCACGGAATAAAGGTTGTGCCCCGGCTTGTTGTTTATATAGACATTGGTGGTGGGCAGCTTCATGCAGCTGAACATTTCGTTTTTCGACGGCCCGGTCATGTAAGGCCCCAGGCCGGTGCTTTTGCCCGACCCCATGCATCCCCAGAACGGCATGATCCTTCTCCCTAAGTTAAGAAACGCTCCACAACTCTGCTTCGAACAATTCGTTGTCCCGGCTGATCGCTCCCGGCCGGTTTTTCAGGTTTTCATCGCACAGCGCGCGATGGAACTTGGTGCCCATCATCAGCGCGTCGTCGAACGCGCATTGGTGCAGCCTGGCATAGGAAAAATCGGCGTACTGCAATTCGGTGCCGGAAAAGCTGGAATCCTCGACGTTGGCCTGCTGAAAAACGGCCATGTTCAAGGTCGACGAACCGAAATCCGAGCCGACAATAACCGCCCCGTTCCACAGGGTTTTATCAAGGCACGCCCGCGCCACGCTGGATTGCTGCATATTCACATTGACGAACAGCGATTCGCGGATGTCTGCTTCCAGGAAAGAGGTGTTCTTTACCTCGCTGTCAGAGAAATTGCTTCCCGCCAGCGAGCAGCGGGCGAAAATGACATTGTGCAGCTTCGCCTCGTTGAATTGCGCTCCGGACAGCACCTGGTCTGAAAAATCCTGCCCCGACACATCACACCCCGAAAAAGCCACATCCCGCATCGTGGCCTGTTTCAAGTTGACCGTGCGCAAGTCGAGTTCGTGAAGCAGAGCGCCGGACAATACAGCCGAAGAGAAATCCGCCTCGTCCAGGACGACATCCAGGAAATTCACGTCATCGAGCCTTTGGCCGCAGAAGCGCACCTGGGTGGCATCGGAATCGGTGAGTTCCATCTTGCTGCAGTCGCAGGCGTCAAAAGACGTCTTGACCAGCCTCGACGAAAGAATGGTGGCCTGCGTCAGATTGCAGCCCGTAAACGACGCGCCCGACAAGTCGCAGTGCAACATCTGGATGCCGGAAAAATTGGCAGCCGCCGCCCTGGCGCCAGCAAAGCTGCATTTGTGGAATATGCAGTCCTTGAACGACGTCTTGTCGAGCGTGACCCGGGAGAAGTCGACATTGTGGAACGACATTCCTTCGAGCATGTCTGCACCGAAGGCTTCGCCGGCCACGCTCATGTCCTGCATCAGCTCCAGGGTGTGCGCCTTGGCGAGAATCTGCGCCTTGCTCATGGCTGCCCTCTTTCCGACTGCGCGCCGGGCGGGCGGCGCGGCACCAGGCGGGTATGCTGCACATACGAGTCGGAAATATCCGTCGCCGGGTCCAGCAAAGTCTCGCTCATGTCGGCACGGAAAAAATTGCATCGCGCCAGCCGCGCGCCGATGAAGTCGGCTTTCTGGAAAATCCCGTGCATGAAGTTGCTGCCCGACAGATCCGAAGTATTGAAACTCGCCCTGATGAACATGGTCTGAGGCGTGCGGATCTGCCGCAGCGCGCAACGCTCGAAAACGGCCTCTGACAAGTCGCAGCGCTCGAACACGCAGCCCGACAGATCAACGTCGGTAAAACGCACCGCCCGGAACATCGTCTGCAGAAACGAGTTTTCCAGGATACGGCAGCCGTCGAACTTGGCGTTCGACATGAAAGTGGTCTTCAGCACATGGCACTTTTCCAGCTCTACATTGGCAAGCGAAGTCCCGTCGAACAACGGCCCCTCCAGCAGGCACTCGTGCAACGCCGAGTCACGGATCGTGCACTCATAGAAGTCTGTCTTGAACAGCTTGGTACCCGTCATGCTGCAATTTGCCAGCGCGCACGCCCTGAAATCGATTGAATCCAGCAGCGTCGAGACGAAATGGACGTCGGTGAGTGTTGCGCCTTCAAAGTCGAATTTGTCAAAGGTGGCATCTTCGAAAGTGCAGGATTGCAGCCGGGTTCCCTTTTCCGAAATCACGTTCCGCCACAGCGCGCCCCGGGCGGTGCAGCTCTGGAAATCGGCCTGACTGATATTGCAGCCCAGGAATTTCGCATCATCGAGCTGCGTAGCGCGAAACTGCGCCCGGGCCAGCACGGTCTTGTCGAACTTGGCGCCCGATAGATTGCAGCCGCTCAGGTCGGCGTTTTCCAGCCATGCCTCGGAAAAATCCGCCCCCGACAAGTCCATGCCGGAAAGATCGGCGCCGGTGAGATCCATTTTTGAAAGATTGCGGCCCAGCCGGTATTTTTTGAGCACCCGGTTGCGCAGGAGGCTGGCCTGATGCTCGCCCACTTTTGCGACACCGCTCTGGTAATGGACGGAATACAGATAGACCTTGTTCATCGACGAGCGCAGAAAACTGGTCATCTCGTGCGATTTCCTGTCCAGCGCGGCGGCCATCTCGCGATAATCCCTGCGCCCCTCCAGCGATTTCGCCTCGCCGTACAGTCCTTTTATCTCGGGTGGCCCCCTGTGGGGCAGGACGATGTCATCGGCGGTCTTCTTGCCGGCAAAATCCAGGCTGCGGTAAACGTCCTGCTGCAGCTTGCGCGAGTTCGCCCAGGCCTTGTCGCCGCTGTCCAGCCACGCCGGGTCATTCCTGGCGTCGCGCTCGGCCTGGAGTTCGGCCATCAGCTCCTGCTGGTACTTCCGATTGGACTCCACCATTTCAGGCAAATCGCTCAGCGATTTGGGCTTGGTCGGCCCCACGAACACGCCCGGGGGAAAGCCGCTTTCGCCGAGCATCCGATCGACCTTGGAAAGCAGCGCATTACTGCCGAAATCCAGCTTTTCGATCCAGGGCGCCAGCATGTCGGCGGGCATGAGCTCGTCGTCGTTCAGCGCATGCAGTACCGCCTGCTGGCGGTCGTCGCGCAGGGCGTAGATATGCTCGTAATGCGCTTGCGGACGCGGCTGCCCGGTTCGCTCCAGGGCAGCCATGACCGTGCTTACGTCATAGCCGTCATCGTCATTGATAGGCAAAGTGCCGTGAAACAGCAAAATGTACCGGCTCTGATGCGGCACGAACCAGACCGTGGTGCATCGCATCGGCATTTCATCCAGCTGCCCGTCCCCGAAACGCCTGCGGATGAAACATCGCGCCTGCACCTCGGGCAAGGTTCCCGACCAGCATGGCTGCTCTTGCTGCATATTCCAGATTTCAAACGATGCGCCCAAGGGCAGCGTGTCGCGGTCGTGCCATATCTGGTCGTCCGCGGCCCCGTTGAATGCCGTGGGCTGCATATCGTCGAAGAATCCCGTGCCGACATTTTCCAGCCACTCCGCGTCCCACGTACCGAGCCGTTGTATGCGCGGAGGCCAATCGATGCGGATCTGGCCCAGATTGCAGGGGCGAACCATCTGGCCCCTGCTGTGAATGCGCTCGGTGGGCGATTCCACGTTCGGCAAGGGCACCGCCCGCACGCCATTAAACTCGGCCTCGTCCAGCCCTACCCCCAAAGGATTTTCCGGCACCGAGCCGCCGCCGAATGAGCGCCCCCATGTCAAGGGCATGCAATCGAATGGCTGAGGGCTGGAAATGCGGTTGCCTGTCCAGTGCCGGTCGCCGAATGCCAGCACATCCTTGCGCTTGTCTGCTACTCGCACGCTCACCATGCAATGTCTTTTTTCATCCTGGTGCGCCGTGTACGCGTTTCCGCTTACCAGAAACTCGGGATGAGGCTTCGGCATTACATAATCGAGCATTTCATCCGCGTCGAGCTCGGGCAGGGTTTCCTGCATCCAGGCATGCTCGGGCAGGATGAGCGGCGTCCCTCCCTTGTCTTCGAATGTGGCGGCGATGGTGACAGCCAGGTGCACGCCGTTGCGCCAGCGATACGGCCTGGGCATGACCAGCAATCTCAGCGGCTTGATGAACTTCACAGAGTCGACTCAGCGGTAATTCGAATAAAAACGCGCATGAATGGAAACGATATGCCTCATGATGAACTTGTCCACGATCCAGTTATTCGACGAGGTATTCTGCGTTCCCAGCAATGCAATATAGAAGTCAAGGCCGAACACGGTGCGCTTGTAGGCCGCCGCCGACGAAGTCCTGACCCAATAGGCCGCATTCACGGCAGTAGCGCCGAAGAAGCCCATGTTGTTGCTGAACGAAGGGCTGGGCGCAGTGGTTTCATAGCCAGCCAGGTATTTCGTATTTGACTGCGCGGTATCCACGTGGTCGATATCAGCCTGGGCCAGGTAGTTCTTGCAATTTATATGCAGCTCTCCGGCAGTGGTCTGGAAAAAAGGGCCTTTCTCTATCTTCCATTGCGTCAGGCCCGTCACTTTCTTGTTTTCATCGGCCAGATAGGTCTCCGTGACCAGCCCTTGCACACGCGCCTTCAGATAGCCGAATATCTCGATCCCGGGCGAGGCATCGGGGTTGGACGTCACGGCGATGGCGGCGGCGGATGCTGCGCCGGCTTCGGCGGCCGCCGCCGGCGGGACGCCTGCCGCAATCGCCTCGCGTGCCTTCTGCTCGGCAGTCGCCCGATCGGCGCCGGCATCTTCGGCGGCATCGCCGGCCGCCGTTATCGCCAAAGCCTCTTGCTCGCTCTTGCTCAACCCGGCGGCATTTTCCTCGACGGCCGTGCGCGCCTGGCCGCCTGCCACCCTGGGGTCGGCTACCGCGGCACCGACCAGGCTCTCGGCCAGGCCGGGCAGTTCCTCTTCGGCCATGGGCGTGCCGCCCGGACGCTGGGCCAGCTGCTCTCCGGCCGCGCTTACCGCCGCCGAGGTCACCGGATCGACGCCGTGCTCGGCCAGGATCTGGCTCAGGCTTTCGCCGAATCCATCGAGCGTATATTGCTTCGCCGCGGCCTCTGCCGCGGCCGCGGCGGCATCCGATCCGGGTAAGACTGCGTATGGGGTGCCCATAGATGCCTCTTATTTCTTCTTTATGTGGGTTTTCTTGGCTTTGCGGTTGTCGCTCCAGGCCAGAATGAGTTCCAGAAGCGCAGCCCGCCCGTCGCGCTCCGAATCGCTGGCTTTGGTCGATATCACCACGTCCGAGTCGTAGCCCGCCACATAAAACCTGACCCCTGACACTGACAGGGATGCGATCCCGAGATTCTTGGCCTCGATGCCCCGCCTCATCACATTCTGCCAATACAGCTGGTATGAAACGGGGACATACGATTCATAGGTACCCTCGTATATCCCGCGCGCCAGCGAGTATTTCGAGCGGGCCGCTTCACGGGTCGATGAGGTCTTCAAGGTGTCGGTAACACGCAGATTGATGTCATGGCCGGCCATGTCATATTTTGTGTTCTGCGCGTGGGTATGGAATGCCGATCCGCCGATCTCGAGCGTTTCGGTATTCATGAAGGTGTACTCGGCACGCTGGTGAACCATCATGCTGAGATAGCCGAAAATGTTGAACGAGTCCGCCTGCGGCAGCATCTGGCTCATCACCGCGGCTGCGGCCGCCGCGGCCGCTTCGTCCGGCGGAACGCCGGCATCGATCAGCCGGGCAACCTCTTGCTGCACCGGGCCGGACGCCTCGCTTTCCGGCACGCCCGCGTCGGCCAGGGTCTGCATGGCGCCTTTCTGCGCCAAAGAAATCTTCTCGTCCCGGCTGAGGTCGCCGAACGTCTTTCCCGTCTTGGACAGATCGGCATTCACCCGGCCGCTGGCCGTGGCGGCCACCCGGGTCGGGTCGGCCACGGTGATGCCCGTGAGCTGTTCCGCCGACGCCAGCGCGCCCGCGGGATTTTCTTCCGCCATCAGGCTGGCGGTGCGGGCCGATGCGGCAGCCGTGACAGGATCGACACCATGCTGCCGCAGCGTCTTGTCTACAAACTTCTCCAGCTCTTTCGGAGCGACGTTGCCGCCGTTGCGCTGCCAGAACGCATTCACCTCGTCAACGGCATCGGCGGCTGTCGAGCCGGGCAATACATAGGGAATGTTCTTGTACAGTGAAGTCATGTATCACCGAGCGTCGCAGTTGCGCATCAACGATGCATTTACCCAAGAATCATCAAGATCACCGATACGCCCATCAGCGCCAGGTTGGTTTTATTGACGTTGTCGCCGACATCATCGAAAGACACGCCTTTGATGCCGGTACGTATGCCAAAGTTGGTAACCATTCTGGCCGCCACGCCCACCTTGACCGGCGCCACGTGTGCGTTGAGCAAGGCGCCCGATACAGACCAGTCGGACACCGAATGGGAATGCCCGAAGTCGCTGGAATACCACGGGCCGCGAGAAAAAGAGTAGTTGGATACATTGGACTTTTTCTCGGCGTGGACGATGTTGGTTTCGCTGTGGCTGGCCTCGATGCGTATGCTGCCCGCCGTCAGATAGGCACTCTGCGCCTTGATGTCGACCGTCCCTTCATGGGTGTATACAACCTGCCCCAGGGTTGTCTTGATATGCGAGCTGTCGAATTTCAGGTCGACGAAGTCATGCACCGTGACCTTCAATTGGCCCTGTATATCCAGGCCGGCCGACGCCAGCGCTCCGCCGGAGATTGCATTGGCGACCGCGCTTTGAACCAGGCTGGCCGTGGCCGGATCGACATTGTGGTCTGCCAGGCTGCTCGTAACGTCCTTCAGTATGCCGTCATTGCTGTCTGCCGATATGCCGGTGGCCGCCGCGATGTCGTCGGCGCTCAGAACGCCCGCGCTGGCATTGCGGTTGCGGATATCGGCGGCCAACTCGCTGATGGAGGGCTTGTCTTTGTCCGCCTCCTGGCGGCCCTTTGCCGCCCCGAGCGTCGCAGCGGCGCCGGGCGGCAGGTGCTGCTCGGCATAAGCGCTGGCGGCTTCCTCGGCGGCCACGTCGCCCAGCGACGGAGAGCCGTAGATCACACCGTTGCGGGCGTGTTCTTCGATGACGGCGGTTATTTGCTCGGCGGTCGCGTCGGGCCCCAGCGCCTCGATCGCGGCATTGACCTCGTCGCTGATGGCCTGGATATTATCTGTGCCCATGGCGGCTTCCCGGATCCAAGGTATTAACCGACATTGCCAAAGATCGTTTTCTTGAAGCTGCCCACCTGCACCGAACCATACGAACCCACTAGGTAATGGCCAACCGCATTCACTTCGGTGATTGCCTGCGCCCCTATCTGGGTGGTGGTCAGCATGCCGGTAACCGACCGGGTAACGTCGCCAGTAACCGATTGGCGCACCACGCCCTGCGTGGTCTCGACATACGATTTCTGGTTCACGGTGGTGGTGCCGTCCCGGGTGCAATCGGTCGTGCCTTTTACGTGGGTTTTCTTCGTTCCCGCAGTCGTGCTGAGCCCTTCGCCCACATCAACGGTGTAATTCGAGCCGACCGTGTGCCCATGGTTGTTCACCACCTCGTGGTTCATGTCCTTTTGCGCCCGCTGGTGCACCAGTTCGCTGCCCAGCGTGTCGTCGAAGATCATCTTGTTGCACATGGTCGGGTCGCCGTACACCGACTGGCTGCGGAAACCGCTCTGGTTCGCGTTGCCCGGCAGCTCGACCGGCGGCATGTTGTTGGCGTTGTACACGCGGCCCAGCACCAGCGGACGATCGGGGCAGCCGCCGATGAAATCGACCACCACTTCGTCATTGATGCGCGGCAATTGCAGCCCGCCGAATCCGCCGCCCGCCCAGGGGCTGGACACGCGCACCCAGCACGAACTGCTTTCGTTTTTCTGGCCGTAGCGGTCCCAGTGGAACTGGATCTTGATGCGGCCGTACTTGTCGGTCCAGATTTCCTTACCGGCGGGGCCCACCACGCGGGCCGTCTGCGGGCCGTGGGTGCGCGGAATGGGCGTGACGCGCGGCGCGCGGAATTGCACGCTGGACGGCAGCGCCGAGAAGGACTCTTCGTAGAATTCTTCCGAGCCGCTGTTGGTGGAATAGCCGCCCACGCTCATGCGGTAATTCACCGACACCACCAGGTATTCACGGTTTTCGGCCTTGCGGGGGTGGTTTTTCAGCGTGAAAAGGTGGCCGGGCGCCAGGCCGCGGGCGTTGCTCATGCCCAGGTCCTGTTCCTGGATGCTTTGCAGTTCTTCCAGGCGCACGCGCGCGTATTGCTCGCCATGCTGCGCTTCCTGGAAACCGCCCTGCCACTCGAACATTTCCAGGTTGCCGGGCTCGGACCCGCCGGCCCGCTTGGACACGGCATCCAGGCTGGCGCCGGGCTTGGTGAAATCGTAGTCCACCGTGGCGTAGCCGTCGGGCGTAACCTGCGCCGAGATTTCCCACATCGAAACGTATTCTTCCTGCGGCGTGGACACGCGGTCGGGGCCGTAGTAGGGAATCGATTCGTAGCCCGGCACGGGCTCGTGCGAACCGATGTCGTCGGTCATGACCAGCGTGTGCTGGTCTTTGTCGTGCTTGAAGTAGTAATAGATGCCCTCGTGCTCCATCAGGCGGCTGATGAAGGCGAAGTCGGTTTCCTGGTACTGCACGCAGTATTCCCAGGAACGGTAGCTGCCCGTGAGCTTCATCTCGAACGGATAGCCGTATTCGCCCAGCACTTCCTTGATGATGTCGGGAACGCTCTTCTGCTGGAAGATCTTGTTGTCCGAGGTTTGCGTCAGGTACCACAGCCAGGGCCGCACCGTGACCTTGTAGATATAGTTGCGCGACGTGCTGCTTTCGCGGCCCACCATTACGCAGCGCACAATCTGGCCGCTCAGGTAACGGGTTTTCGACGTGGTGGCGAGTTCCAGCGTCAGGGGCTTGCCCAGCAGCTGTTTCAGATCCAGGTTGAAATTGTCGGCCAGCAGTTCGACATCGAATTCGAACAATTGCGACATGCCTTCGTGGCCTGTCATCTGCTTGAATGTCAGGCTGCCTTCCAGGGGAGTATGGGCAATGATGGGACGGGACTGGATGAAGCTTGGAATATCCACAAGTACTCTCCCGAGACTATCTTTTTACGGTAAATGCAGGGCCCGCCCTGCTGTGTTCATGCGAATGTCATGCTGCCTGGATACACTGCGCCGATTAGGGATTACCCGCGCAAGCTACTTGAAGTGAAAAACCGCCTCAAGGCGGTTTTCCCTAATAGATGCAACAAATCTATAACTGCTGAAAACGCCAGCCATATCGTGTCTGGAGATGGCCTGTTGCAGCACGGCATCTGGCCGACCGGGCGGCCGGGCCGGCAGACCGTCCCCGCAATTTATTGTTACCAGAAACTGGGGCCACGTTCCTGCTACAGTGTCGGCCGTCGACTGTCTTTTCCGGCGCGCCCGCGCCGCTGCCGTGCCCTCGCCTGACCTGATCCCCGCCCCTTTTGTCGTGCTGGACGCCTGCGTCCTGATGTCCGGCATCGTGCGCCGCCTGATGCTGCGGCTGGCCGCCAGCGGCGTCTACCAGCCGGTCTGGAGCGAGCGCATCGGCGAGGAATGGCGCCGCAATGCAGCCCGCCTGTGGGCCATTCCGGCCGATGTGCTGGACGATCAATGGGCCGAAATGAACCGGCATTTTCCGCAAGCCGCGCAAGCCGATCTGCAGGCCTACGAAGCAGGCCTGCGCTACAGCGACCCCAAGGATTTCCACGTGATCGCGGCCGGCCTGGCGTGGCGGGCCCGCTGCGGCCTGCAGCAGCCGCCCCAGGTACTGGTGGCCACCTGGAACCTGAAGGACTTCAGCCGCTCGGAATTGCGGCGCCAGGGCCTGGACGCGCTCAACCCCGACCGGCTGCTGTCGCAGTGGTGGCAGGCCGACGCCGCGCGGCTGCGCGAGGCGATCCGGGCCGTGCCGGACGATTACGTGGCCCTGGGCCGCGAGCCGGAACCTCTGGCCGCCACGCTGCACCGTGAACGCCTGTACCGCCTGAAGGCCCTGGTGGCGCGCGACGGGCTGTAGGCCGCGCGGCGACCATTCTGGCCCGCGGCGGGTCAGTGGTCGTGGTTGCTGGCCGCGAAGCCGGCTGCGTTCAGCACGTTGATGACTTCCTGGATGTGCTCGGGGCCGCGCGTTTGCAGCACGAAATCCACTTCCACATTGCGCACCGGCAGCGCCGTGAAGGCGCGTTGATGATGCACTTCGGTGATGTTGGCCTGGGCATCGGCAATGAGCTTGGTGGCGTGCGCCAGGGCGCCGGGCAGATCGCGCAGGTCGACGCGGATGCGGGCCAGGCGGCCGGCCCGCACCATGCCGCGCTCGATCAGCTCGCCCAGCATCAGGGGGTCGATATTGCCGCCGGTAAGCACCAGCGCCACGCGCTTGCCGCGAAAGCGGTTGGTGCCCGCGGCCTGGTCGTGCAGCAAGGCGGCCAGGCCGGCGGCGCCGGCGCCCTCGACCACGGTTTTCTCGATTTCGAGCAGCACCACGATGGCGTGCTCGATGTCGGCTTCGCTGACCAGTTCGATGCGGTCGACCAGCCGCCGCACGATTTCCTGGGTGATGGCGCCGGGCGACTTGACGGCGATGCCTTCGGCGATGGTGTAGTGCCCGGGGGTCATCGCCACGCCGCGCATGGCCGCGTACATGGCCGGAAAACGTTCGGTCTGCACGCCCACGATCTCGATGCCTGGCTTGATGGCGCGCGCCGCCGTGGCGATGCCGCCGATCAGGCCGCCCCCGCCGATGGCGATGACCATGGCGTCGAGGCCGGGCTGGTCTTCCAGCATTTCGAGCGCCAGCGTGCCCTGCCCCGCGATGACCGCGGCATCGTCGTAGGGATGGATCATGACCAGGCCGCGCTCGCGCGCCAGTTCGTAGCCGTGCGCCTGGGCATCGTCGAAGGTGTCGCCGTGCAGCACGACATCGGCGCCGAATCTGCGGGTGTTGGCCACCTTGACGGTGGGCGTGAAGCGCGGCATCACGATGACCGCCGGCACGCCCATGCGCTGCGCATGGTAGGCCACGCCCTGGGCATGGTTGCCGGCCGACACGGCGATGACGCCCCTGGCGCGCTCTTCGGGGGTAAGCGCCAGCATGCGGTTGAGCGCGCCGCGT
Organism: Bordetella petrii; assembly: GCF_017356245.1. Taxonomy (NCBI): domain Bacteria; kingdom Pseudomonadati; phylum Pseudomonadota; class Betaproteobacteria; order Burkholderiales; family Alcaligenaceae; genus Bordetella; species Bordetella petrii. The sequence goes on along the minus strand of NZ_JAFMZZ010000001.1, from coordinate 1,566,048 downwards.
TCTTTGAACGACGCCGTGAACTGCAGGTTCTCGAACTTCAGCCAGACTTCGGCGTCCAGGATGTCGGACAGCGTGCGCGAATGGGTGAACGGCGTCTTGTGTACCTGCCCCTGCAAGCGGGCGCGGGCGGCTTGAATGGCGGCAAGATCGATCAAGATAGAGGCCTGTGGGCGTGCGGCGCCCCGAAGGTGGGCTTACATTCTAGCGCACCGGCAGGAAGTTGAAGAACAACAGGCCCTGCGCATAGTTGATGCCCACGCGCCGGGCGTTTTCGCCCAGCAGATTGGCGATCAGGTCCAGCCGGCCGATGATGGCGCCGAACTCGCGCTCGAAACTCAGGTTGGTGGCGGTGGGCGATATTTCGTTGGCCAGCAGCAGCGGCTCGCCGCGCGCGTCGCGGCGCGACGCCAGCAGCCAGGCGGCCGCCTCGACGTTGCGGGCTGCGTTGTAGATCCGCTGGCCGTCCAGCACGTCGGACAAGTACATGCGGGTCTTGTCGTTGTGGGCGGCGATCAGGGTGTCGGCCAGGCCGTAGATGAACGCCGCGACGCGGTCGCGCGGATAGGCCGGGTCGAGCGACACCGCCAGGATCTGGATGTCGCGCAGGCCGTTCAGGCCGGGCGGCGGCGTGCGGTTTTCGATCATGGCGCGCACGCGCGCCACGGCGGCCGGCTGGTCGGCCACGCCCGCCTTGCGCCATTCGCGCGGATTGCGGCGGTAGAGCTTGTCGAGCAGGGTATACAGGCTTTGCAGGTTGTCGCGGATTTCCAGGGTCACCGTGCGGTTGAAGTCAGTCTGGGCGAACTGGTCCATGGACATGTCTTCGCTGCGCGGCCCGACGGCAGCCGGCTGGGACATGCAGCCGGCCGCCAGCGCCAGCGCGCAGCCGGCCATGGCCCGGATCGCCAGCCGTGGCGTCATCATGCGCGGTGGATTCCTGTACCGGTCAATGCCTGCTCCGTGGTGAAAACGCCGGCGGCGGGCCGGCGCGTCCAGAATTTACCGTAGATACAACAAAAACGGCACCTTGCGGTGCCGTTTTCTGGCTCAAGAAACGCAAAGCTTATTCAGCTTGCGATTCCGGTTGCGATGCCGGTTCGGCGCCGCCGGCCTGTTGCTGCTCGATGCCGCCGATGGCCTTGATGGACAGGCGCAGACGGCCCTTGTCGTCGGCCTCGATGACCTTGACGCGGACTTGCTGGCCGACCTTGAGCACATCGTTGATGTTGGCGATGCGGTAGTTGGCGATTTCGGAGATGTGCAGCAGGCCGTCGCGGCCCGGCAGCACTTGCACGATGGCGCCGAAATCCAGCAGGCGCAGCACCGAGCCGTCGTAGACCTGGCCGACTTCGACATCGGCGGTCAGTTCGACGATGCGGCGCTGGGCTTCCTTGGCCTGGGCCTCGTCGACGCTGGCGATGACGATGGTGCCGTCATCGGAGATGTCGATCTGGGTGCCGGTTTCTTCGGTCAGGGCGCGGATGGTGGCGCCGCCCTTGCCGATGACGTCGCGGATCTTCTCGGGGTTGATCTTGATGGTCAGCATGCGCGGGGCGAAGGCCGACAGCTCGCCGCGCGAGCCTTCCAGGGCGTCGCGCATCTTGCCCAGGATGTGCAGGCGGCCTTCGCGGGCCTGGGCCAGCGCCACCTGCATGATTTCCTTGGTGATGCCCTGGATCTTGATGTCCATTTGCAGCGCGGTGATGCCGTTCTGCGTGCCCGCCACCTTGAAGTCCATGTCGCCCAGGTGATCTTCATCGCCCAGGATGTCGGTCAGGACGGCGAACTTGCCATCGTCGAGGATCAGGCCCATGGCCACGCCGGCCACGTGATCTTGCAGGGGCACGCCGGCGTCCATCATGGCCAGCGAGCCGCCGCAGACCGACGCCATGGACGACGAGCCGTTGGATTCGGTGATTTCGGACACCAGGCGGATGGTGTACTGGAAATCTTCGTGCGCGGGCAGCAGCGACACCAGGGCGCGCTTGGCCAGGCGGCCGTGGCCGATTTCACGGCGCTTGGGCACGCCGATGCGGCCGGTTTCGCCGGTGGCGAACGGCGGCATGTTGTAGTGCAGCATGAAGCGGTCGCGGTATTCGCCCATGAGCGCGTCGATGATCTGCTCGTCTTGCTTGGTGCCCAGCGTGGCCACGACCAGCGCCTGGGTTTCACCACGGGTGAACAGCGCGCTGCCGTGCGCGCGCGGCAGCACGCCCAGGCGGACTTCGATGGGGCGGACGGTGCGGGTGTCGCGGCCGTCGATGCGCGGTTCGCCGTTCAGGATCTGGCCGCGCACGATGCGGGCTTCGAGGTCGAACAGGATGTTGTCGACCGTGACGGCGTCGGGCGCGTCCTGGCCGGCGGCGGCGGCCTGCTCGGCCAGCGCGGCATGCACGTCGGCGTAGACGTTGCGCAGCAGCGTGGTGCGGGCCTGCTTCTGGCGTTCTTGGTAGGCGGCAACCAGCTTGTCTTGCGCGGCGGCGGCCACGGCGGCGATCAGGGCGTCGTTCTTGGCTTCGGGCTGCCAGTCCCAGTCGGGCTTGCCGGCTTCGCGCACCAGGTCATGGATGGCGTTGATGGCGGCCTGCATTTGCTCGTGGCCGTAGACCACGCCGCCCAGCATGACGTCTTCGGACAGCTGCTTGGCTTCGGATTCGACCATCAGCACGGCGTTTTCGGTGCCGGCCACGACCAGGTCCATTTGCGAGGACTTCAGCTGCGAGGCCGTGGGGTTCAGCACGTACTGGCCGTCGACATAGCCCACGCGGGCCGCGCCGATGGGGCCGTTGAACGGGATGCCCGAGATGGCCAGCGCGGCCGAGGCGCCGATCATGGCGGGAATGTCGGGATCGATTTCAGGATTGACCGACACGGTGTGCAGCACGACCTGCACTTCGTTGTAGAAACCTTCCGGGAACAGCGGACGCAGCGGGCGGTCGATCAGCCGCGAGGTCAGGGTTTCTTTTTCGGACGGCTTGCCTTCACGCTTGAAGAACCCGCCGGGGATGCGGCCCGCGGCGTAGGTTTTTTCGATGTAGTCGACAGTGAGGGGGAAGAAGGTCTGGCCGGGCTTGGCCTTTTTGGCGGCCACGACGGTGGCCAGCACGACGGTGTCGTCCACCGACACCAGCACGGCGCCGGAGGCCTGGCGGGCGATTTCGCCCGTTTCCAGCACGACCGTGTGCTGGCCGTATTGGAACGATTTGGTCACTTTATTGAACATGACGAGGATTCCTTACAAATGAAAAACCGTGGCCGCCGCGACAAACGTCGCACCGGCCACGGTTGCGTCATGGGGAGCCTGCCCCGTCGATCACTTGCGCAGACCGAGTTTTTCGATCAGTGCGCGGTACGAATCGGGATTGCGGCCCTTGAGGTAGTCGAGCAGTTTGCGACGACGGCTGACCATGCGCAGCAGACCGCGGCGCGAGTGGTGGTCCTTCATGTGCTCTTTGAAGTGACCGGTCAGTTCGTTGATGCGGGCGGTGAGCAGAGCCACCTGGACTTCGGGGGAACCGGTATCGCCCTGGGCGCGTTGGAACTGCGCGACGATGTCGGCTTTTTTGATGTCGGCTACGGACATGTAATGACCTCTTCGGACTTGCGGCAGGGCCGAGGCGCCCAGCCGTGGTTTCAAAAAAACGGCAAAAGCCGTGATGCTTGGATACTGCTTGCTTCTTTACACTGGTACTGCGTTCAAACTACTTGCTTTCAACTAGCAATTTGCCCGGCCATGCACAAGCGGCCGGGCAAATCAGGCGAGGATTATAGCCGATTCGCTAGAATTACCCTATTGGCCCGGCGCCTCCCCCTGCCAGGCCCCCGCGCCGGCCCTGCCGGCCCACCGGAGAACCGGGATGATTTGTAACATCTACCGTCTGGCCGGCCGCGCCGCGGCCGTGGCGGCCCTGGGCGCCCTGGCCGCCTGCGGCAACCTGTCCCAGGTGCCGCCCGGCACGCCCCTGGCCGACGTAGCGGCCCAGTACGGGCGGCCCAATTTCAGCTGCGACATCGCCGGCGGCGGCCAGCGCGTCATCTGGACCCAGCAGCCCTACGGCCAGTATGCCTGGGGCGCCAATGTGGGCGCCGACGGCCGGGTCGGCCAGGTGGTGCCCATCCTGACCGACGCGCATTTCAAGGTGCTGGCCAGCGGCGTCTGGACAGCCGACCAGGTGCGCTGCGAATTCGGGCCGCCGGCCCAGGTGGACGAGGTGGGGCTGCCCAGCGTGCGCCAGGTGGTGTGGTCGTACCGCTACAAGCAGTCGGGCGTGTGGAATTCGCTGATGTACGTGTACATGGGCCGCGACGGCCAGCGCGTGACGCGCTTTCATCCGGGCCCCGACCCCATGTACGACGAAGACTGGCGCTGGCGCTAGCCGCGCCGGCCCGGCGCTATTCGATGTGCGAACGGCGCTCTTGCTGCAGGCGCCGGGCGCGGTTCCAGCGCCAGGCCATGATCACCCAGCCCGACAGCCCGTACAGCACGAACAGGCCGAACAGCACCACCGGGGGGTCGCTGGACACGAACACGAATACGGCCACCACCAGCAGAATGCCCCAGAACGGCACGCTGCGGCCCAGGGCGAAGCTTTTGCCGCTGAAGAATGACGCGTTGGACACCATGCTGACGCCCGCGTACATGGTGACGCCGAAGGCCACCCAGGCCATGACGTTGTCGTGGATGGGCAGCTTGTTGTCGATGGCCAGCCAGACAAAGCCCGCCACCAGGGCCGCCGCCGCCGGGCTGGGCAGCCCCTGGAAGAAGCGCTTGTCGACCACGCCGATGTTGGTATTGAAGCGGGCCAGCCGCAGCGCCGCCCCCGCCACGTAAACGAACGCGGCCAGCCAGCCCCAGCGGCCCAGGTCGTTGAGTATCCATTCGTACATGACCAGGGCGGGCGCCACGCCGAACGAGGTCATGTCCGACAGCGAGTCGTACTGTTCGCCGAATGCCGACTGGGTGTTGGTCAGCCGCGCCACCCGGCCGTCCATGCCGTCGAGCACCAGGGCCACGAAAATGGCGATGGCGGCGACTTCGAAGCGGTCGTTCATGGCTTGCACCACGGCGTAGAAGCCGGCAAACAGGGCCGCGGTGGTAAAGGCATTGGGCAGCAGGTAGATGCTGCGGTGGCGATTTTCGGAATCGCGCATGGAGAAATTCGGCATGGTCACTGAAAGTGGCGGCGTATAAATGAAAGGTTAACCCATCCGGGCCGGCTTGCGGCTTCGTGCGCCCCCAATAAAAAAGCATCCCGCCTGGGGATGCCTTGGCATCGGGTGCCTGACTCCGAAGGTGTCAGACACCGCCTTGGGTAGATGATCCGGCCATTTCGGTGCCTGACGCCCCTGGCGGGAAGCCAGGCACCTGGCGGCGCGATCAGTTCTTCGACTTGTCGACCAGCTTGTTGGCGGCGATCCAGGGCATCATGGCGCGCAGCTTGCCGCCGACCTGTTCGATCTGCGATTCGGCGTTGATGCGGCGGCGCGAGGTCAGCGTGGGAGCGCCGGCGGCGTTTTCCAGGATGAACTTCTTGGCGTATTCGCCCGTCTGGATGGCGACCAGGGCATCGCGCATGGCCTGGCGGGTCTGCTCGGTGACGATCTTGGGGCCGGTCTCGTATTCGCCGAATTCGGCATTGTTCGAGATCGAGTAGTTCATGTTGGCGATGCCGCCTTCGTAGATCAGGTCGACGATCAGCTTGAGCTCGTGCAGGCACTCGAAGTACGCCATTTCGGGCGCGTAGCCGGCTTCCACCAGGGTGTCGAAGCCCGCCTTGATGAGCTCGACGGTGCCGCCGCACAGCACGGCCTGCTCGCCGAACAGGTCGGTTTCGGTTTCTTCGCGGAAATCGGTTTCGATGATGCCGGCACGGCCGCCGCCGTTGGCGCTGGCGTACGACAGGGCCACGTCGCGGGCCGAGCCGGATTTGTCTTGGTGGACGGCCACCAGGTGGGGCACGCCGCCGCCCTGGGTGTAGGTGGAGCGCACCGTGTGGCCGGGGGCCTTGGGCGCGATCATGATGACGTCGATGTCGTCGCGCGGCACGACCTGGCCGTAGTGCACGTTGAAGCCGTGCGCGAAAGCCAGCGCGGCGCCCGCCTTGATGTTGGCGTGCACTTCGTTGCGGTAGACCGCGGCGATGTTTTCGTCGGGCAGCAGCATCATGACCACGTCGGCGGCCTTGACGGCTTCCGCCACTTCTTTGACTTCGAGGCCGGCGTTGGCGGCCTTGTTCCACGAGGCGCCGCCCTTGCGCAGGCCGACCACGACCTTCACGCCCGAATCGTGCAGGTTCAGCGCGTGGGCGTGGCCTTGCGAGCCGTAGCCGATGATGGCAACGGTCTTGCCCTTGACGAGGGAGAGGTCGCAGTCTTTGTCGTAGAAAACTTTCATGTCGTGTGCTCCGGATTATGCGATTTTTGGGTGATTCTAGAGGGTTTGTACAAGGCGCGGAGGCCTTCAGAGTTTCAGGATCCGTTCGCCGCGCCCGATGCCGGACACGCCGGTGCGCACGGTTTCCAGGATGGCGCTGCGGTCCAGGGCGTCGATGAACGCCTGTACCTTTTCCTGCACGCCGGTCAGTTCGATGGTGTAGGACTTGTCGGTGACATCGATGATGCGGCCGCGGAAGATATCGGCCATGCGCTTCATTTCTTCGCGTTCCTTGCCGACGGCGCGCACCTTGATCAGCATGAGCTCGCGCTCGATGTGCGCCCCTTCGGTCAGGTCGACGACCTTGACCACATCCACCAGGCGGTTCAGGTGCTTGGTGATCTGCTCGATGACCTCGTCCGACCCCACCGTGACCACGGTAAGGCGCGACAGGGTGGCGTCTTCGGTGGGCGCCACGGTCAGGGTTTCGATGTTGTAGCCGCGCGCGGAAAACAGGCCCACCACGCGCGACAGCGCGCCGGGTTCGTTTTCCATGAGCACGGAAATCACATGTTTCATGGTCGCCTCCTTACAGGTCTTCAGAGCCGAGCAGCATCTCGGTCAGCCCGCGGCCGGCCTTCACCATGGGCCACACGTTTTCGGTGCGGTCGGTGATGAAGTCCAGGAAGACCAGGCGATCCTTGTGCTTCTTGAATGCTTCGCGCAGCGCCGGCTCGACGTCGGCCGGCCGCTCGATGCGCAGCCCGACGTGGCCGTAGGCCTCGGCCACCTTGACGAAATCGGGCAGCGAATCCATGTACGACTCGGAATAGCGCGAGCCGTAGTCGATTTGCTGCCACTGGCGGACCATGCCCAGGAAGCGGTTGTTCAGGCAGACGATCTTGGGCGTCAGGTGGTACTGCTGGCAGGTGGACAGTTCCTGGATGTTCATCTGGATGGAGGCTTCGCCGGTGATGACGGCGATGTCCGCGCCCGGATTGGCCATCTGCACGCCCATGGCGTACGGCAGCCCCACTCCCATGGTGCCCAGGCCGCCGGAATTGATCCAGCGCCGCGGCTTGTCGAACTTGTAGTACTGCGCCGCCCACATCTGGTGTTGGCCCACGTCGGACGTGACGAAGGCGTCGCCGCCGGTCACTTCCCAGAGCTTTTCAACCACGTACTGCGGCTTGATGACCTCGTCGGAGTTGGCGTACTTCAGGCATTCTTTGCCGCGCCAGGCTTCGATCTGCTGCCACCACTTGTCCAGCGGCGCCGGCTTGGTGTCGGCGCGCGCGGCATCGTATTGCGCGCTGAGATCGGCCAGCACGTCTTTCACATTGCCCACGATCGGCACGTCGACCCGCACGCGCTTGGAAATGGACGACGGATCGATGTCGATGTGGATGATCTTGCGGGCGTTCTGCGCAAAATGCCGGGGATTGCCGATGACGCGGTCGTCGAAGCGCGCGCCCACCGCCAGCAGCACGTCGCAGTGCTGCATGGCCATGTTGGCTTCGTAGGTGCCGTGCATGCCGGGCATGCCGACGTACTGGCGGCTGGTGCCGGCCAGGCCGCCCAGGCCCATCAGCGTGGTGGTGCACGGCGCACCCAGCTGATCGGCCACGTGGCGCAGTTCGGCCGCAGCGTCCGACAGGATGACCCCGCCGCCGGCGTAGATCATGGGGCGTTCGGCGGCCAGCAGCATCTGCACGGCCTTCTTGATCTGCCCCTGGTGGCCCTTGTTGACCGGCGCGTACGAGCGCATGCTGATTTCGCCCTTGGGCGGCACGTACTTGCAGGGCTGCAGGCTGACGTCTTTGGGGATGTCGACCAGCACCGGGCCGGGACGGCCGGTGCGGGCAATGTAGAAGGCCCGCCGCATGGTCTCGGCCAGGTCTTTCACGTCGCGCACCAGGAAGTTGTGCTTCACGCAGGGCCGCGTGATGCCCACGGTGTCGCATTCCTGGAAGGCGTCTTCGCCGATGGCCGCAGTGGGCACCTGCCCGCTGATGATGACCATGGGGATCGAGTCCATGTAGGCGGTGGCAATGCCGGTGACGGCATTGGTGACGCCCGGGCCGCTGGTGACGATGCACACGCCCACTTTTTGCGACGCGCGCGAATACGCATCGGCGGCGTGCACGGCGGCCTGCTCGTGACGAACCAGGATATGCTGGAATTTGTCTTGCTTGAAAATCGCGTCGTAGATGTACAGCACCGCGCCGCCGGGATAGCCGAAAACGTGCTCGACGCCTTCTTCGGCCAGGCAGCGCACGACGATATCGGCGCCTATGGTTTCCATGTTGTATTCCTTTCAGTACCGGCCCTGTTTTCCTGACCGTGGCACGCCCGGATACGGCGGCAACTGAACCCGGACCGGCAACGGCAGCATGATCTGGCGCTTTGAGGCTCACGGAGCCTCGCCACCCGGACACCCTGCCGACCCGGCACGCGTTCGTCGGGAACGCAGCGCAAACGCCCCTGGGGGACGCTGGAGGTCGAAATGGAAGCCTTGGCAACACACGCTTGTGGCGCGGCCAACAGCAGGTATTACTGGCGCGCAGCACCCGGAATGTAGCCCGGGCAGCCGGTTGGCCTGGGCGCCGGCATCGGATAGGCAGGCCGGCGCAAGGCAGCAAATTTACCGCGTTGCGGCATCGGGGGCAAATCGGCCCCTTGGGGCGCCCTGGCGCACCGCCCTGGCGGACCATCCGACCCCCAAAACCCCGCGCATCTTTCTATACTTGGACGATCGCATCCGAAAAGCGGCTCGTCCATGGATCTACGCATCGCCAGCATTCCGCGCTTTCTTTACAGCCACTACTTCTTCGGCGGGGTGCGGCAAGGGGTGGGCATGCTGCTGCCCGTCATGGTGCTGGGGGGCCTGTTCGGGCAGTACAGCTTCGGGCTGGTGGCCACTTTCGGCGCCCAATGCCTGGCCATCATCGACCAGCCCGGCGGCCCGCAGCGGCACCGCACCAACGAGATGCTGGGCGGGGCGCTGCTGGCCACCGCGGCGGTCACCATCACCGGCGCCGCTTCCACCTACCCGCTGCTGCTGTGGCTGGCGGTGATCGGGCAGTGTTTCGTGTTTTCGATGTTCTCGGTGTTCGGCAAGCGCGGCGGCCTGATCGGCTTTGCCGGCATGCTGATCATGACGCTGACCATGCATTCGCCGCTGGCGCCCAGCCAGGTGCTGGCGCATTCGGCGGCCACGCTGGGCGGCGCCCTGTTCTACCTGGTGTTCAGCCTGGGCTTCAGCCGCATCTTCTGGCTGCGCGAAGAGCGCCAGGCCATGTCGGTGGCGCTGTTCGCCACCGCCGACTACATGGCCGCGCGCAGCCGCTTCTATGACGAGACCACCGACCTGGACGACATCTACCGGGCGCTGATCCAGTCGCAATCGGTCATGACGGAAAAGCACCAGGCCGCGCGCGACATCGTGCTGCGCAGCCTGCCGCGCGGCGGCGGCTACCGCGACGGCGAGCGCGTGATGCTGTGGAACATGTTCGTGGACATGCTGCAGCTGCTGGACACGCTGGTGGCCACCCATACCGACTATGCCGCGTTGCGGCGCGCGCTGGCCGGCCACGACTGCCTGATGTTCATGCGCGACGCGCTGACCAAGATGTCGCTGGAACTGAACCGCATCGCGCTGGACGTGTCGCGCGGACGGCCGGTGCAATACCGCAGCAGCACCAAGGCGGAACTGCGCGCCATCGAATACGAGATCGAGCAGTTCAAGCAGCAGGGCATGGGCGAGAAAGAGCCCGAGATGCTGGCCCTGATCGTGCAGGTGCTGCGGCGCCTGCGCAATGCCGCGCGCATCGTCGGCAAGCTGGCCGACCATACCGCGGCCCGCCCCGATGCCGAGCCCACCAGCGTGCTGCGCATCGACAAGTCACTGACCCAGTTCATGTCGCGCCAGGAATTGCGGCTGGGCATGCTGACCAGCAACCTGCGGCTGGACTCGCCCTACTTCCGCTATGCCACGCGGGTGACCCTGGCGGCCGCCATTGCCATGGGCCTGATCGCCCAACTGGCCACGCCGCAGGTGTCGTCGGCGCACAGCTACTGGGTGCTGCTGACGATCATCATCATCATGAAACCCGGCTTCGCCCTGACCCGCCAGCGCAACGGCTGGCGCCTGATGGGCACGCTGATCGGCTGCCTGCTGGCGCTGGCGCTGTTCCGCGTGACCACGCGCCCCGAGGCGCTGTTCGCCGTGCTGCTGGCGGCCTGCATCATGGGCAACAGCCTGGTGCAGCTCAATTACATGGCCAGCGCCATCTTCAATACGCTGTTCGTGGTGATGGTGTTCCACTTCGTGGCGCCGGGCACGGTGTCGATGGAAGTGATCGGCGAACGCGCGCTGGACACGGCGCTGGGCTGCGCCATTGCGCTGGTATGCAGCTATGTGCTGCCCTGGTGGGAAGCGCGCTACATGAAGCCGCTGGCGCGCGCCGCCACCAATGCCAACCGCGAATACCTGCGCACCGGCCTGCAGTACGCCCGCGCCATGCAGGCCCATGCCGCGGGCGCCGCGCCGCCCGAAGGCGCGCCCACGGCGGAAGAGGCCGACATCGCCTGGCGCCTGGCGCGCAAGAACGTGCACATTGCCTTCAGCAACTTTGCCGAGGCGTTCTACCGCATGATGAGCGAGCCGCGCTCGCACCAGATGAACGTGCCCGAGTTCAACAACCTGCTCATCCAGAACCACATCATGGCGTCGCAGATCACGGCCGCGGTGCCTATTCTGGCGGGCCTGAAGCAGTCGCCCGAACCCATGCGGCAGGCGCTGGCGGGCATCGTCGACATGCTGGACGACAACCGCCCGGCGCCGCTGGATCTGCCCAGCCAGTTCGACACCGAAGGCGAGCTGGCCGCCCTGGCCTACCCGCTGAAGCAGATGCTGCGGGCCTCGACGCAGATACGGCAGGAGCTGGCCGCCGTGGCCGACCCGCCGCGCAGCCGGCCGACGGCGGTGCCGGCTTGAGCGGCGGGGCTTGCCCGACTCTGCCCCAGGTGTCTGGCTCCGCAGGCCAGACACCGAAGTGTGCAGCGGCCGTCTCAACGGCACGGTGTCAGGCACCTGGCGAAGCCTGGCACATTACCCACGGTCTGGAGTGAAACTGAGGTGTCTGACACCCTGCGGGAGTCAGACACCTGGCGCAGGCCAGGCACCTGGCAATATCACGCAGCGCGCCGGCGCGCGGGCCAGAAATACCAGACGGCCGCGCCCGCCTGCAGCGCCAGCACCACGCCCCAGGCCGACAAGTGCGCCGCGGGCGGGTACACCCCGCCCTGGCGCGGCCACAGGTCGACGATCCATCCCATGCCCACCTGGCACAGGAAGATGGTCAGGAACATCAGCAGGTTGGTGGTCGAGGCGACCCGGCCCAGCAGTTCCGGCGGAAACTCGCCCGCCAGCAGCGCGTAGACCAGGATGTTGGCCGAGCCGAACGCGCCGTAGCAGGCCCACAGCACCGCGGGCGGGATCGGCGCGCGCATCATGATCAGGGCCTGTGTCAGCAGGAACAGCACCATGCAGGCACCGCCAAACCCGTACAGCCCCAGCCCCAGGCGCTCCATGCGGCGGGCCATGGCGCCCAGGCCCACATTGCCGCCCATCATGGCGAAGCCCAGCAGCGACACCAGGCCCGCGGCATGCGCGGCATCGAGACCGTTGACGTCGATCAGGTAGGGCCGCACCCACAGCGATTGCACGCCATAGAAGGCCCCGCCCGTCATGACCGGCAGAGACACCAGCCGCCAGTAGCGGCCATCGCGCAGCAGCGCGCAGGTGCCGCGCCATTGCTCGCCCAGCGAGGGCGCGCTGCGGTGGCGCGCGCCTTCGCGCGGCGCGCCGAACCAGATCAGCGCGGCGACCGCCAGCGTGAAGAATGCCAGCCCCACGCTGACCGCCTGCCACGAACTGCGCCCCAGCAGCCAGGACAGCGGCGAGCCGACCAGCACGCCGCCCAGGCCGCCCACGGCCATGACCAGGCCATTGACCATGGGCAGGCGCGCCAGCGGAAAGGTCTGCGCCAGGGCCTGGAACGCGGCCCCCAGGCACACGCACACGCCCGCGCCGATGAGCAGGCGGCCCACCATCAGGCCGGCCAGCGAATCCGACAGCCCGTACACCAGGGTGCCCGCCGCGGCCAGCAGCAGCATCAGCGCGTTGACGCGCCGCGGCCCCCAGGTGTCCAGGAACAGCCCGGCCGGCAGCTGCATCAGCGCGAACCCCAGGAAATACAGGCTGGTCAGGGTGCCCAGGTCGGCCGCCGACAGGTTCAGCTCTTGCGTCAGGTACGGCCCGAAGCCGATGTTGACGCCCCGGAACAGGTACGAAACCAGGTAGCCCAGCGAAAAAAACAGGAAGACGCGCAATCCAGCGGACATGAATGGCCGCTTTATGCTTTGCGCCGGAACACCAGTTTGTCGGCGCTGGAGGCCAAGGCGTCGTAGGCGTAGCCTTCGCTGTCGAACTTCTGCAGGCCTTCGGGCTTGGCGACCTTGTGCTCGATGGCATAACGCGCCATCAGGCCGCGCGCGCGCTTGGCATGGAAGCTGATCACTTTCCAGGCGCCGTTCTTCCAGTCCTGGAACACGCACTGCACCACGCGCGCCTTCAGCACTTTCAGGTCTACCGACTTGAAATACTCTTCCGACGCCAGGTTCACCACGATGGGCGCTTTCTGGCCGGCCAAGCGTTCATTCAGATAGTCGGCAATGGTGCTGCCCCAGTACTCGTACAGGTTCTTGCCCTTGGATGTGGCCAGGCGCGTGCCCATTTCCAGCCGGTAGGGCTGCATCAGGTCGAGCGGGCGCAGCACCCCGTACAGGCCGCTGAGAATGGCCACGTGCTCTTGCGCCCAGTCGAGCCGGGCCGCCGACAGCGTGCCGGCCTGCAGGCCTTCGTACACGTCGCCGTTGAAGGCCAGCACGGCCTGGCGGGCGTTGTGCTGGGTGAACTTGCGGGTCCAGGCGCCATAGCGCGCCACGTTGAGCTCGGCCAGGGCCGGGCTCAGGCTCATCAGCCCGGCAACCTCGTCGGCCGAAAGCTTCTTCAGCACCTTGATCAGCGCGGCCGACTGGTCGACGAACAGCGGCTGCGTGTGGTGCTCGACATGGACCGGCGTGTCGTAGTCCAGTTTCTTGGCGGGAGAAAGCAAGAACAGCATGTTCCAGGGTTCCTTGGTTTTTCTTGGTATGTAGAAAAGGCGGTCAGCGGGCCGTCCAGCCGCCGTCCACCGAGATGGTGGTGCCGGTGACCTGGGCCGCGGCATCCGACGCCAGGTAGACCGCCGTGCCGCCCAGCTGTTCGGGCGTGACGAATTGCAGCGAGGGCTGCTTTTCGCTGAGCAGTTCGCGGGCGGCGGCGTCCTGGTCGACATGGTCTTTTTCGGCCAGGGCGGTAATCTGCTTTTCCACCAGCCCGGTGCGCACCCAGCCCGGGCAGATGGCATTGGCGGTAACGCCGCTGCCGGCGGTTTCCAGGGCGGTGACCTTGGTCAGGCCCACCACGCCATGCTTGGCGGCCACGTACGCCGACTTGCTGGCCGAGCCCACCAGCCCGTGGGCCGAGGCGATATTGATGATGCGCCCCCAGCCCTGCTTTTTCATGTGCGGCAGCGCGGCGGCGCTGCCATGGAACACCGCCGACAGGTTCAGCGCCAGGATGGCGTCCCATTTTTCGACCGGGAAGTCCTCGATCAGGGCGGTGTGCTGGATACCGGCGTTATTCACCAGGATGTCGATGCGGCCCAGCGACTGCACCGTGTTGGCCACCAACTGGCGCACGGCCTCGCCGCGCGACAGGTCGGCGCCGTCGTACAGCACCTTCACGCCATGCTGGCTGGCCAGGCCGGCGCGCAGTTTCTCGATCTCGGCCGCGTCGCCGAACCCGTTCAGGACAATATCGGCGCCCTGCTGCGCAAAGGCAATGGCGATACCCAAGCCGATGCCGCTGGTGGAACCGGTGACGATGGCGACTTTTCCTTTGAGCATGCGAATTCTCCTGTCTGGATTCGGGCCGGGCCCGGGATGGAAGACCGGCCCCAAGTGTAGCCGCGCGGTCCGTCACAATGCGGCGAGGCCCCACCCCGGGCGGGGGCATGGCGGCCGGCACGGCCGGCGCCTGTGTTTTTGGCTTTGGGGGGTGCGCGTGGCCGGTTTTTTTCTGATATAGTCTCGGTCTTCGCTTTTTTGCAAAGCGAAGGTCCGGACGTCTGCCAGACGACCACGGCGCCTGGCGCCGCAGGCAGCGTCCCGCCGGATGGCCACATCCGGCAAGGAAAACGGACACCGGAGAGGTGGCAGAGTGGTCGAATGTACCTGACTCGAAATCAGGCGTACGGTATCCCCGTACCGTGGGTTCGAATCCCACCCTCTCCGCCAGAAATACCGAAGCCCCTGACTTGTCAGGGGCTTTTTCTTTGGCCCGCGCTTGAGCGGGCGAGTGGCTGCAAGCCGCTTTACATATCCCCCCCGGGGGGATAGGATGCGGCGATGAGCACGTCCGACCCCCATCAACACCACGACACCGTCGTCAAGCGCCTGAAGCGCGCCGAGGGCCACCTGCGCGGCGTCGTGCAGATGATCGAAGCGCAACGCCCCTGCCTGGACATCGCCCAGCAGCTGCACGCGGTGGAAAAGGCCATTACGCAGGCCAAGAAACTGCTTATCCAGGATCACATCGACCATTGCCTGGAAGACGTGGTGGGCAGCGTGGGCAAAGAACAGCGCCTAACGGTCGATGAATTCAAGGCAATCACCAAATACCTGTAGAGTCCGCTACCGTGCTTTCATTCACCGAACTCATGCAGCAGGGCGCGGCCCATGCCTGGCTGTTCATTCCCAGCGCCATCGTGCTGGGCGCCTTGCACGGCCTGGAGCCGGGGCATTCGAAGACGATGATGGCGGCCTTTATCGTGGCCATCCGCGGCACGATGGGCCAGGCCATCCTGCTCGGCCTGACCGCCACCATTTCCCACACGCTGGTGGTCTGGGGCATTGCCCTGGGCGGCATGTATTTGTGGCGCGGCATCGATGCCGAAAATATGGAGCCCTATTTCCAGCTTGCCTCGGCGGCTGCCATCATTGCCATCGCAATATGGATGTTCCTGCGCACGCTGAAGGAAGAACGGCTGCGCCAGGCCGCCGGCCACGGACATCACGGCCACGATCATGGCCATGCGGAAGGCAGCGCGCACCATCATCACCACGGCCAGCATCACGGCCACGGCGAACCGCGCGGCCCGGCCCTGCCGGACGAAGGCTACCAGGATGCGCATGAATTGGCGCACGCCCACGACATCCAGCGCCGCTTTGCCCACCGGAATGTCACCCACTGGCAAATTGCGCTTTTCGGGCTGACCGGAGGCCTGATCCCCTGCCCGGCCGCCATCACGGTGCTGCTGCTGTGCCTGCAGCTGAAGCAGGTATCCCTGGGTGCGGTGCTGGTGCTGTGCTTTTCGGTCGGGCTGGCGCTTACACTGGTTACCGTGGGCATGGCGGCGGCCTGGAGCGTACGCCATGTCAACAAGCGCTATAGCGGCCTGTCGGCCATCGCGCGCCGCGCGCCCTATCTGTCCAGCCTGCTCATTATTGCAGTGGGCCTTTACGTAGGCATCCACGGCTGGCTGGGCATTGCAGCCCGGGGCTGACCCGCAGCGTCCCGCCATGTCCCGCTCTGAACGCCTTTTCGACCTTCTGCAAGCGCTGCGCCGCCACCGCCGGCCGGTCAGCGGCAAGGTGCTGGCGCAGGAAACCGGCGTCAGTATCCGCACGCTGTACCGGGACATCGCCAGCCTGCAGGCCCAGGGCGCCATGATCGAGGGCGAGCCGGGCGTGGGCTATGTGCTGAAGCCCGGATTCCTGCTGCCGCCGCTGATGTTCCCGCCCGAAGAGCTTGAAGCGCTGGTGCTGGGTTCGCGCTGGGTGGCCGAACGGGCCGACCTTCAATTGCGCGAAGCAGCCGTCAGCGCGCTGGCGCGCATCGCCGCGGTGCTGCCGCCCGAACTGCGGGTCGAACTCGATACGGCCGCGCTGCTGGTGGGCCCCGGCGCACAAGTGCCGGCGGAACGCGTCGCACTGTCGATCCTGCGCGCGGCCATCCGCGGCGAACGCCGCCTGTCGGTGGCGTACCGCGACGCGGCCGGCGAGGTTTCACAGCGTGTCATCTGGCCGTTCGCGCTGGCCTTTTTCGACCACGTGCGCGTGCTGGTCGCCTGGTGCGAACTGCGCCAGGATTTCCGCCATTTCCGCACCGACCGGATCGCGCAGGCCGAGACGCTGGAAGGCCGGTATCCGCAACGGCGGCTGGCATTGCTGAAGCAGTGGCGCGAAACACAAGGGATCCCCGAACGGGAAATCTGATACTGCCAAAATTTGGCAGTATGTGTGGCTAGAGTACGGGTTCACGCAACCCGGAGACACTCCATGACCACCCGCAACAGCATCCTGCTTTACGTGGCCGACGCGCCGGCCAGCGCCCGCTTTTATGCGCGGCTGCTCGACCAGCAGCCTATCGAGGCCAGCCCCACCTTCGCCATGTTCATCCTGCCGTCCGGCCTGGGGCTGGGCCTGTGGGGCAAGGCGGGCGCCGAACCGCCGCCCACCGCTGCGGGCGGCGGCAGCGACCTGGGCTTCAGGGTCGAGGCGCCCGACCGGGTCGATGCGCTGCATGCCGACTGGCAGGCCAAGGGCGCGGCCATTGTGCTGCCGCCCACCGACCTGGATTTCGGCCGCACCTTTGTCGCGGCCGACCCCGACGGGCACCGGCTGCGGGTGTATACCGTAAACGAAGGCTAGCCACGCACCCTGCTGCTTATTCGGTTTCGGCGCCGAATTTCTGCAGCAGGCCCACCAGCAAGGGGCGAATGCTCTGCAATTGTTCGAGGTGGGCCGTGGCCAGCGCGTCGAGCGTGCTTTCGGCCTGCGGCGTCAGGCGCAGCAACGCGCGCCGGCCGTCGCTGGGGTCGGCCCGGCGGGCCAGCATGCCCATTTGCACCAGCCGGCTGACCAGTTCCGCGGCGCTGTGCGATTTGATGCACAGCCGCTGGGCCAGTTCGGTAACGGTCAAGGGGCCGCGGCTGGCCTTGATGGCCAGCAGGGCCTGGTGCTGCTGCGGCGCCAGCCCCTGGGCCTGCGCCTCGGCCTCGCCGTACAGGGCGAAGCGGCGCAGTTCGTGGCGGAAATCCGCCAGCACGGCGAAATCGGCCGGCTGCAGCGCCCGAAGCGCGTTGCGGGCATGCGAAGATGAGAGCGTCAGTGCATCCATTACCCTGCCGATGGTACGCATGCGGCGCCGCCGGGTGGCATTACGGAATCGTTAATTATTGGTAATGCAGCCGGGCCCGACGGGGGAAATGCGTATTGGGCTGGGCTAGAATGCGCCGCTGTACGCCAGGCCTTGCAGGAGATAACCATGTGGCGCTGCCTGATCGTCGAAGACGATGCCGACAATGCCCGCTATATCGCCAACGGGCTCAAAGAACTGGGCTACGACCCGGTCATCACCATGGACGGGCCGACCGCGCTGCAGCGGGCCACCGCCGAGCACTGGGACGCCATCATCCTGGACCGCATGCTGCCCAACGATGTCGACGGGCTGTCGATTCTGTGGTCGCTGCGCGCGCTGGGCCGCAAGACGCCGGTGCTGGTGCTGAGCGCACTGACGGCGCTGGACGAGCGCGTGCGCGGGCTGAAGGCGGGCGGCGACGACTATCTGACCAAGCCGTTTGCGTTTCCCGAGCTTGCCGCGCGCGTCGAGGCGCTGATCCGCCGTTCCTCGTCCGGCTATGAGCAGCGCCAGCTTACCGTGGCCGACCTGTCGCTGGACCTGGTCAGCGGCCAGGTCACGCGCGGCGGCCGGACCATCGCGCTGCAGCCGCGCGAATACAAGCTGCTGGCCTACATGATGAACAACGCCGGCCAGGTACTGACGCGTACCATGCTGCTGGCCACGGTGTGGGGTTATCACTACGATCCGCAGACCAACGTGATCGATGTGCATATCAGCCGGCTGCGCCAGAAGATCGACGGCGCGGGCGAGGCGCCGCTGATCCACACTGTGCGCGGCGTGGGTTACCGCCTGGCGGCGCAGGCGGACGCCGGCCGGCAGGCGCGTTCATGATGGGCCGCCTGGCACGCTGGCTGCGCGCCATCTGGAGTTCGGTGGCGTTCCGCCTGACGCTCAACTACAGCATCCTGGCATTGCTGGCCTCGCTGCTGTCGCTGTTCTTCATGTACTACCAGAGCGTGAAGATCCTGGAAGCGCAATTCTCGCGCCAGGTGCAGATCACGTCGCAGCGCATGAACGCCCATTTCGAACAGGGCGGCCTGGCGGGCCTGGCCCGCGAGATCTCGCTGGAAATGGCCGACCACGTCAACACCGACACGGAAATGTTCATGCTGCTGGACCCCGCCGGCCGCATGCTGGCGGGCAATATCGCCTGGGACCCATCCGATGCGCCGCTGAACGGCAGCGGCGTGATGCGATCGGTGCAATTGCGCGGGCAGCCCGTGCACGGCTACCTGGTGGCGCGCAAGCTGCGCGACGGGTCCACGCTGATCATCGGGCACGACCTGCGCGACCTGTACGAACTGACCGACCTGATCCAGAAAGTCAGCCTGGTTGCCACCGGCGTCATTGCGCTGCTGGTGCTGCTGGGCGCCGCGCTGTTCCGGCGGGTGCTGCAGCGCCGCGTCGAGGTCATCCGGCGCACGGCGGCGCAGATCGGCGCCGGCGAACTGGGGCAGCGCATTCCGGCGCACCCCAGGCAGGACGAGTTCGCGCTGCTGTCCAACGACATCAACCGCATGCTGGACCGCATCGAGCTGCTGATGCACGGCGTGCGCAATGTGTCGGACGCCGTGGCGCACCAGTTGCGCACGCCCCTGACGCGCATGCTGGTGCGGCTGCGCACGATCGACTGGAACCAGGACTCGCGCGCGGACATCCGGGCGCGGGTCGATGGCCTGCAGGCCGAACTGGAAGACCTGGTGAAGGTATCGGAAAAGCTGCTGCAGATCGCCGAGCTGGAATCGGGCACGCGGCGCAAGCATTTCGAACCGCTGCGGCTGGACGTCATTGCGCGCGATGTGGCCGAGCTGTACGAAGCCGTGGCCGAAGACCGGCAGGCGGTGCTGACCTTTCACGGCGACGGCCCCGCGCCGCTGCTGGGCGACCCCGACTTGCTGGCCGGCGCCATCGCCACCCTGGTGGACAACGCCTTGAAGTACGCCGGCGACGCGGCGCGCATCCGTATCGAGACCGTGCAGACCGCCCAGGAAACCCGGCTGACCGTCATCGACAACGGCCCCGGCATTCCACCCGAAAAAATGGGGCGCATCGGCGAACGGTTCTATCGGGCCCATCGCCACGTGCCGGGCTACGGCCTGGGCCTGGCTACCGTCATGGCGATTGCCCGGCTGCATGGCGGCCGCCTGGAACTGGGCAACGCGCAGCCCGGGCTGTGCGTGCGCCTGCACTTTCCGCGCGACCCTGCCCTGGCCGCTGCCTAGCTGCCGGGCGCTATGCCGGCCAGGTGGCCAGCAAAGCGCCCAGCACGGCGCAGCCGGCCACCACCAGCCAGGCGGGCAGCTTCCAGGCCGTCAGCGCGGCCAGCGCCAGCAGGGCCAGGGCGAAGTCCGCCGGCCGCAGGATGGCGCTGGTCCAGACCGGCTGGTACAGGGCGGCCGCCAGCAGACCCACTACCGCGGCATTGACGCCGGCCAGCACCGACCTGGCGCGCGGGCCGCGCCGCAGGCTTTCCCAGAACGGCAGCGCGCCGGCCACCAGCAGGAACGACGGCAGGAAGATCGCCGCCAGGCACAGCATGCCGCCCAGCCAGCCCGAGGGCTGGCCCTGCAGCGAGGCGCCCAGGAAGGCGGCGAAAGTGAACAGCGGCCCCGGAACGGCCTGGGCCGCGCCATAGCCGGCCAGGAAGACATCGTTGCCGACCCAGCCCGGCGGCACCACTTCGGCCTGCAGCAGCGGCAGCACCACATGGCCGCCGCCGAACACCAGCGAACCGGCGCGGTAAAAGGCGTCGACCAGCGCCAATACATGGCTGGGAAACACGGCGGCGGCCAGCGGCAGGCCCGCCAGCAGCGCCGCGAACAGCAGCAGCCAGGCGCCCCCGGCGCGGCGCCCCACGGCGATGGGCAACGCCTGGTGCGCCGCCGGACTGGACGAGGCCAGCCACAGACGGCCGGCCAGCGCGGCCGCCGCCAGGATGCCCACCTGCGTCCAGGCATAAGGCAGCAATGCGGCGGCGCACGCGGCGGCGACCATGATGCCGACGCGCCGCGCATCGGTGCACAGGCTGCGCGCCATGTTCCAGACCGCCTGCGCCACCACCGCCACGGCGACGACTTTCAGGCCGTGCAGCACTCCCGGCGCCAATGCCTGCCCGAAGTGCGAGATGCCCAGGGCGAACAGCACCAGCAGCGCGGCCGAGGGCAGCGTGAAGCCGGCCCAGGCGGCCAGCGCCCCCAGGTAGCCCGCGCGCGACAGCCCCAGGGCCATGCCCACCTGGCTGCTGGCCGGCCCCGGCAGGAATTGGCACAGCGCCACCAGGTCGGCATAGGCGTGCTCGCTGAGCCAGCGCCGCCGCGCCACGAACTCGGCATGGAAATAACCCAGGTGGGCCACCGGCCCGCCGAACGAGGTCAGGCCCAGGCGCAGGAAGACCAGGAAAACCGTCCAGGGACGGGTGTCGCGCGGTGCGGAATCGGCCATATATGCAGGGTATGTGTTTGAGGTTCGCCGCGATGCTAACCGAAGTGATATTACGGCCACATGCGCGGCGGCGCGCCGTCCGGTGCTACCATGGCCTGCACCGCCCGGCCGGCCATCGGTCCGGCGCCGGCCAGCGCCGGCATTTCACCAGGAGTCCGCTTGCTACTCGAATATCTGAAGTATGTCGGGCTGGGCCTGGTGGCGCTGCTGCCCGTGGCCAACCCGCTGACCAGCACCACGCTGCTGCTGGCCCTGAGCCGGGGCTACACCACCCAGGAACGCAATCGCCAGATCGACCGCGCAACCATTTACGTGGCGGCCATCATTCTGGTGTGCTTCTACGCCGGCAACGCCATCATGTCGGGCTTCGGCATCTCGATTCCGGGCCTGCGCATCGCCGGCGGCCTGATCGTGGCCTACATCGGCTTCGGCATGCTGTTTCCCAGCCAGACCGAGGCCTCGGTACAGCTCGACATGGCGCCGGATGAGCCCAGCGTGCACGTGGCCACGCCGCACGGCCCGCAGCGCCCGAAACCGCGCGACATCGCATTCATTCCGCTGGCCCTGCCGGGCACGGCCGGGCCGGGCACCATCGCGCTGATCATCAGCAGCGCCTCGGCGCTGCAAAGCCACGGCGGACTGCAGCCCATCCACCACCTGGCGGTGATTTCCGTGGCGATACTGGTGGCGCTGCTGTTCTGGATCTGCCTGCGCAGCGCCGAGCGGGTGGTTCATGTGCTGGGCGAGTCGGGCATCGACGCGGTCTCGCGCATCATGGGATTCCTGCTGATATGCATGGGCGTGCAGTTCGGCATCGACGGCATTTTCGAACTGATGGGCAAGACCGTGCCATAAGGCGCGCGGCAACCTGCCTGGGCTACGCCGCCAGCAGCGCCAGCGCCGGGCGCACCATGCCTTCCAGCAGTTCGCGCTCGGGCCGGGTGCGCGCCATGACGCGCACGCCCATCAGCACGCTCAGCAGCAGGCGGGCCAGGTCGTCGGCCGGCTGGGCCGCCGTGATGACGCCGGCCTGCTGGCCGGCGGTGACGCAGCGCAGGAAAAACGCCTCGATGCGGGCCAGGACACCGGCCACCACTTGCTGGAATTCCGGGTCGTGCGGCGCGACTTCCAGCGCCGAATTGATGATCATGCAGCCCTTGCGCTGGCGGTCCGCCAGCGAGCGTTCGACGATGTCGGCAAAGAACGCGGCCAGGGCCTCGCACGGCGGCAGCGGCTCGACGCGCCGGACCCGCGCGCTGAAGCTGGTTTCCACGTAGTGGTCGAGCGCGCGCCGGTACAGCGAGCGCTTGTCGCCGAACGCGTTGTACAGGCTGGCGCCGGTAATGCCCATGGATTCGGCCAGTTCGCGTACCGAGGTCGCCTCGAAGCCGCGCGCCCAGAAGCAGCCCACCGCCGCGTCGAGCACTGCCGTTTCGTTGAATTCTCGTGGCCGGGCCATGATGTTGTCCTTGCAAGGGCGGGCGATCTTGCCGCGCCGGGGTTCATGCTTTATTCTAGATCAACCGATCTAGAATCGTTCCCTCATTCCCGAACGTCCGGCATGGAGACTACCGATGATCCGTTTTTATTTCCACCCCACCCCCAACCCCGCCAAGGTCGCGCTGTTCCTGGAAGAAGCCGGGCTGGCCTATGAAGTGGCGCCGGTGGATACCAGCAAGGGCGAGCAGCACGCGGCGGCGTTTCGCGCCATCAATCCCAATGGCAAGGTGCCGGCCATTGTCGATACCGAAGGGCCGGGCGGCCACGCGGCGCGGGTGTTCGATTCGAGCGCCATCCTGCTGTACCTGGGCGAGAAAACCGGCCAGTTCATGGGCGCGCCCGCCGACCGGCCGGAACTGCTGTCGTGGCTGTTTTTCCTGGGCACGGGCCTGGGCCCGTTCTCTGGGCAGGCGGTGCATTTCCAGTTCGCGGCGCCGGAAGGCAACGACTACGCGGCCAACCGCTACCGGCGCGAGGCGGAACGCCATTACCGGGTGCTGGATACGCACCTGGCCGGCCGCGACTACATCGTGGGCGACGCCTATACGATTGCCGACATGTCGGGCTGGGGCTGGCTGGACCGCGCCTCGCGCGTGCTGAAAGGCGAACAAGACCCGCTGGCGGCCTATCCGAACATCAAGCGCTGGTTCCAGGCCATTGATGCGCGCCCCGCCGCAGCGCGCGCCCGCGCGGTGGGCAAGGACCATGAATTCAAGCGGGTGAACGACGACGAAACCAGGCGCGCGCTGTTTCCGTCGAACTACCCGGAACTGGCGGACTGGGCGCGGCCCTGACCGGCGGCCAGGGCGCGGCGCGGGCCTACAGCGCCGGGGGTTCGATCCAGAAAAAGCGTTCGCCCTGCTGGATCATCTGGGCCACGCCCTGGGCTTCCATGCGGTAATCGGTGCCCATCAGGGTTGCCCCGCCGTCGTCGTGGATGTGGATGACGGCCAGCGGGTCCGATGCCATGGTGTACCAGTAGTAGCCAGGCTTGAGATCGTGGATTTTGGTCTGCATCGCCAAAGTATATCGACAAACCCGGCATTCGCACCGCCGCGCGCCCCTGCCGCGGACTGTTGCGCAATGGCCGCACGCGGGCACGCCGCTTGGTGCATGAATGTAACAAAATAGCGCCCGCCACCCTGGCAATGCCCGATTTCAGTCGATTACACCGCGCGCCTTCGCCCTGCCGGGATGCCTGCCTTGCACCGCAGCAAGCCGGCCCGGGCCGTTCGCCACCGTGTTGCGGATTGTCGCCATTGACGCAGATCCGCTCACGTTCTGCCGGGGGAAAAACCCGACAATAGGGCCGTCATATCAACTCGGCTGCTTGCGCAGCAAGGCAGGTGCACATGAAAAAATGGTTCATAGCCGGAATCGGAGCCGCGGGGCTGCTGATCTCGAGCGCCGCCATGGCACGCGTCGACATCGGCGTGGCCATCGGCATCCCGGGAATAATGATTCCCGCGCCGGTTTATGTGGCGCCGCAGCCTGTCTACGTGGCGCCGCCCCCGCCGGTGTACTACCAACCCGCGCCGGTGTATCGCCCGCGCTATGTGTACCCCGCGCCGGTGTACTACTACGGTGGCCGCCACGGCGATCGCCACTATCACAAGAAGCACTGGAAACACGGCCGCGGCCATCACCGCTACGACGACTGACGCCCTCTGGCGTTTCGGTGCACGGGCGGTGTAGCGCCGCCCGTTTTTCACAGGCTGCCCACGGGCAGCCTTTTTTATGGCCGGGCCCCCGCATGGGGCCCTGGCCTACGCCCTTCAGCCCGCCGGGCGCCGGCCCGAGGCCGGCGGGTCGGGCAGGCGGCGCGGGGCGCTGGGCGCGCGCCACCAGCCATTATGCGGACGCGTGCGCGAACTCCGGTTCACCATTGAATCGCACTCCATTGATGCCCTCGAATACCTGCAGGCTGCGCTGCTCGGCTTCGAGGCGTGTTGCGAACGGCTGCTGGCCCGGTACGGTCCAGCTCTTTTCGGGCGCGTTGCCTCCGATGCGGCGAGTCCAGATCCGCACCTGAAAGCCCTGCGCTCCGTCTTCAACGACATCGCAACGCACGCGAAAATCACCGATCATCCTGGAACTCATGTTGAGTCATCTCCCCAATTCATTGACGACAAAACCGCCTGCGGCGTACCGGCGCATATTGTGCCTTAAAGATGCGGCCCTTTTTTAGCCGCATACAATTGCTGACATCAAAGACCGGGGAATGACGGGCAGGATAACCGGCCGACACGACAGGAATATGACGGCCGTGTGTCCGGAAATGGAAGTCGGCGCCGGGGCGGGTGGCCGGCAGGTGTCTGGCTCCCGAAGGGTGTCAGACACCGCACAAATGAGGCAACCATGGCGCGCAGTGGTGTCTGACACCTGCGGAGTCAGACACCTGGGGGGAACCCGCTAGGGCTGCAGCACGGTCAGCCCGCCCATGTAGGGCTGCAGCACCTTGGGCACCACAATGCTGCCGTCGGCCTGCTGGTGGTTTTCCAGCACGGCGACCAGGGCGCGGCCCACGGCCAGGCCCGAGCCGTTGAGCGTGTGCACGTAGTCGGGCTTGCCTTGCGCGGCCCGGAAGCGCGCCTGCATGCGCCGCGCCTGGAAGGTCTCGCAGTTGGACACCGACGAGATTTCGCGCCAGGTGTTCTGGGCGGGCAGCCAGACTTCCAGGTCGTAGGTTTTGGCCGCACCGAAGCCCATGTCGCCGGTGCACAGCAGCACCACGCGATACGGCAATTCGAGCAGCTGCAGCACATGCTCGGCGTGGCCCACCATGTCTTCCAGCGCCTGGTAAGAGGTTTCGGGGTGGACGATCTGCACCATCTCGACCTTGTCGAATTGGTGCTGGCGGATCATGCCGCGCGTATCGCGCCCGCCGCTGCCCGCTTCGGACCGGAAGCACGGCGTGTGCGCGGTCAGGCGCACCGGCAGGTCGGCCGCGGGAATGATGCTGTCGCGCGCCACGCTGGTCAGGGTGATCTCGGACGTGGAAATCAGGTACTGGTCTTCGCGCGCCAGCACGTTGCCGCGCTCGTCGACTTTGGGGTCGTCGTCTTCGCCGCCCCTGGTGACGAAGAACATGTCGTCCTTGAACTTGGGCAATTGGCCCGTGCCGTACAGTGTGGAACTGTTGACGATGTACGGCGTATAGCACTCGGTATAGCCGTGCTGCCCGGTTTGCAGGTCCAGCATGAACTGGGCCAGGGCGCGGTGCAGGCGCGCCACCGGGCCGCGCATGAACGAAAAGCGGGCGCCCGACAGCTTGGCCGCCGTGTCGAAATCGAGCCCCAGCGGCTCGCCCAGCGCGACGTGGTCTTTGGGCTCGAACGGCAGCGGCGGCGGGTTGCCGTCGGCGGCCGGCTGCACCGGCAGCCAGCGGCGCACTTCGACGTTGTCGTCGGCCGATGCGCCAGCCGGCACGCTGTCGTGCGGCAGGTTGGGCACCGCCATCAGCAGGTCGCCAAGCGACTGCTGCACGGCGGCCAGGTCGTCTTCGAGCTGCTTCAGGCGGGCCGGAATGGCCTGCGATTCGGCCAGCACCGCCGAGGCATCCTGGCCTTGCGCCTTGAGCTGGCCGATCTGCTTGGCCAATGCGTTGCGGCGCGCCTGCAGGGATTCGGTTTCGGTCTGGACGGCCTTGCGGCGCGATTCCAGTTCGTTGAATCGTTGCGTGTCGAAGTCGACGCCGCGGGTTTTCAGGCGGCCTACGACGGTTTGCAGGTCTTTGCGCAGCAGTATCGGATCTAGCATGGGCGACAGAGTAAGGGTTGACGAAAGGCGGCGGACACGAAGCACTTACCGCTGCCTGGCGCGTTCCTGGGCGTCGAGTTCGCGCAGGAACGCCAGCTTTTGCTGGATTTTAGCTTCCAGGCCGCGATCGGTCGGCCGATAGAAGGTGGCTTTGACGCCGTCGGGAAAATACTGCTCGCCCGCGGCGTAGCCATGCGGCTCGTCGTGGGCGTAGCGATAGGCATGGCCGTGGCCCAGCTGTTTCATCAGCTTGGTGGGCGCATTGCGCAGGTGCATGGGCACCGGCGCGCTGCCGTGTTCGGCGGCGAACTTGCGGGCGGCATTGTAGGCGTTGTACACGGCATTGGACTTGGCCGCGCAGGCCAGGTACACCACGGCCTGCGCCAGCGCCAGCTCGCCTTCGGGCGAGCCCAGCCGTTCGTAGATGTCGGCGCCGTTGATGGCCAGCTCGGTGGCGCGCGGATCGGCCAGGCCGATGTCTTCGATGGCCATGCGCACCAGGCGGCGCGCCATGTATTTGGGATCGGCGCCGCCATCGAGCATGCGGGCCAGCCAGTACAGCGCGGCGTCGGGATCGGAGCCGCGCACGGCCTTGTGCAGCGCGCTGATCTGGTCGTAGAAGGCGTCGCCGCCCTTGTCGAAGCGGCGCAGGTTCTGCGACAGCGAAGTTTCAAGCCAGTCGGCGTCGACCTCGTCGCGCCCGGCCGCCTGGGCCGACTCGGCCACGACTTCCACGGCGCTGATCAGGCGGCGCGCATCGCCGTCGGCCCAGGCCGCCAGCTGTTCGCGCGCGTCGGGCGTGAAGCGCACCCGGGCTTCGGCCTCGCGGCCGTCGTTCAGGGCCTGCACGGCACGGTCGATCAGCTGCTGCAGCTCTTCGGCGTTGAGCGACTGCAGCACATAAACGCGCGCCCGCGACAACAGGGCCGAATTCACCTCGAACGAGGGGTTTTCGGTGGTGGCGCCGATGAAGGTGAACAAGCCGCTTTCGACGTAGGGCAGGAAGGCATCCTGCTGGGCCTTGTTGAAGCGGTGGACTTCGTCCACGAACAGGATGGTGCGGCGGCCCTGCCCTTGCGCCACCTGCGCGACGGCCACGGCATCGCGGATGTCCTTGACCCCGCCCAGCACCGCCGAAATGGCGATGAACTGGGCGTCGAAGCTGTCGGCCATCAGCCGCGCCAGCGTGGTCTTGCCGACGCCGGGCGGCCCCCAGAAGATCATGGAATGCGGGCGGCCCGACTCGAAGGCGACGCGCAGCGGCTTGTCGGGGCCCAGCAGATGCGACTGGCCGACCACGTCGGACAGCGTGCGCGGACGCAGGCGCTCGGCCAGCGGAACGTAGGGCCGGTGCGCGGGATCGGCGGCGAACAGATCGTTGCTCATGGCGGCGGAATGACAGCAGGCCGCAAGGCGGCCAAAACAGCCATTACACCATGGCTGCCCTGCCGCCCCGCCGGGGCCGCCCGGCCGCCGGGATACGGGAAACTCCCAACTGCCATATGTAAATTATTTTCATAATAATCACAATCTAGTGATTTGACGGTAATTTTTTTCAAGACACCCGCGCCATGGAAACTTCCCCGCCCGCCCCCTCCGACACCGGCATGCCTTTGGATGCCGACGGCAAAGGCCTGGGCGCCTTCCCCGCCGGCTGGCCGGCGGACCAGTCGGCGGCGCTGGACTGGAACCTGCTGCGCGAAGACGTCAGCCTGCCGGTAGCCGTGCTGTACGAAGCGCGCATGCGCCACAACCTGCAATGGATGCAGCGCTTCATGGAGGCCTACCGCGTCAAGCTGGCGCCGCACGGCAAGACCACCATGAGCCCGGCGCTGTTCCATCGCCAGTTGCAGGGCGGCGCCTGGGGCATCACGCTGGCCACGGCGCCGCAGACGCGCGCGGCCTACCGCCACGGAATACGCACGGTGCTGATGGCCAACCAGCTGGTGGGCCGGGCCAACATGGCCATGGTGGCCGACTTGCTGCGCGATCCGGGGTTTACGTATTTCTGCCTGGTCGATTCGGCCGCCAACGCCGCCCGGCTGGGCGACTACTTTGCCGGACAGGGCCTGCGGCTGCCGGTGCTGATCGAGCTGGGCGTGGCCGGCGGGCGCACCGGCGTGCGCGACGAGGCGCAATTGCGCGCGCTGCTGGCCGAACTGGAGCGCTGGCCGCAGGCCCTGGCCCTGGCCGGGGTCGAGGTGTACGAAGGCGTGCTGCAGGATGAAGACAGCATCCGCGCATTCATGCGGCGCGCGGTGAACACCCTGCGCGACCTGGCGGCCGACGGGCGGCTGCGCCAGGACGGCCCGGCGCTGATATCCGGCGCGGGCTCGGCCTGGTTCGACGTGGTGGCCGAAGAGTTCTCGGGCCTGGATATCGGCATGCCGCTGGATATCGTGCTGCGCCCGGGCTGTTATCTGTCGCACGACGTGGGCATCTACCGCAGCGCGGCCGAGCGCATCGCCGCGCACAACCCGGTGGCGCGCCGGCTGGATCCCGGCCTGCAGCCGGCCCTGCAGGTGTGGGCCTATGTGCAGTCGGTGCCCGAGCAGCGCCGCGCCATCGTGGCGCTGGGCAAGCGCGACGCGGCGTTCGATGCCGGGCTGCCGGTGCCGGCCGTGCATTACCGGCCCGGCAGCGCGGCGCCCCTGCCCGCGCCCGGCCACTGGAAGCTGACCGCCATGATGGACCAGCACGCCTTCCTGGACATCGATGCCGGCGACGACATCCAGGTCGGCGACATGATTGCCTTCGATATTTCCCACCCCTGCCTGACATTCGATAAATGGCGGCAGGTATTGCTGGTAGACGAGCAGTACCGGATCACCGGCGTGGCGCCCACCTGCTTCTGACCGCCACGGCGTGTTGTTGACCCCCACTGGAGACAGACCCATGAACTTCTGTACCTTCCGGCGCCGTGGCGGGCTGCGCGGCCTGCTGGCCGCCGGTGCGATCGGCCTGGCGGCCCTGTCGGCCCCGGCGCTTGGCGCCGCGCCGGTCAAGGGCGGCACCATCG
Source organism: Bordetella petrii (assembly GCF_017356245.1). NCBI lineage: Bacteria > Pseudomonadati > Pseudomonadota > Betaproteobacteria > Burkholderiales > Alcaligenaceae > Bordetella > Bordetella petrii. The sequence goes on along the minus strand of NZ_JAFMZZ010000001.1, from coordinate 1,536,642 downwards.
TGGTTGCCACCATCGGCGAACCGCCCACCCTGGACCCGATGGCCAGCACGGCCGACCTGGTCGGGATCCTGACCCAGCACATCTTCGAAACGCTGTACACCTTCGACGCCAAGTGGAACACCACGCCGCTGTTGGCCGACAGCATGCCGCAGATCAGCAGCGACGGCCTGACCTACACCATTGCCCTGCGCCAGGGCATCAAGTTCCATGACGGCTCGGACATGGATTCCGCCGACGTGGCGGCTTCGCTGAAGCGCTGGACCGAGACCGCCTCGCGCGGCAAGCAGGCCGCCAAGCTGATCAGCGCCATCGAGGCGCCCGACGCGCACACGGTGCGCATCGTGCTGAAGCAGCCCTATGCGCCGCTGACCGCGCTGCTGGCCATGAACAACAGCGCCGCGGTGGTGATGCCGCAAGAAAAACTGGCCACGCCCCTGAAAGCATTCATCGGCACCGGCCCCTACCAGTTGAAGGCGCGCGTGCCCGACCAGTACATCCAGCTGACGCGCTTCGACGGCTACCAGCCGCGCGCCGGCGAACCCGACGGCTACGGCGGCGCGCGCAAGCAGTACCTGGACGAGATCCGCTTCGCGCCGGTCAGCAACGCCAATACGCGCGTCGAAAGCGCGGCGGCGGGCCAGTACGACTACGTGGACGCGCTGCCGGTGGAATCGATCGCCAAGCTGCAGAACGGCCGTTCGGACCCGCTGCTGCTCAAGCCGTTCGGCTGGCCGCGCCTGGTGCTCAACACCAGGCAGGGCATCATGTCCAGCCTGCCCGCGCGGCGCGCCGTGCAGCTGGCGCTGAATGAAGAAGACATGCTGTACGCGGCCTTCGGCAACAAGGACTTCTACAGCCTGAACGGCGACCTGTATCCGCAGGGCTACCCATGGGCCACCCGCCTGGGCGGCAAAGTCTACAACCAGGGCGACGCGGCCGGCGCCAAGAAGCTGCTGGACGAAGCCAAGGTGCAGGACCGCACGATCCGCATCCTGACCAGCCAGCAGTACGAGTTCCACTACAAGATGGCGCTGGTGGCGGCCGAATACCTGAAGGCGGCCGGCTTCAAGGTGGACATGCAGGTGGTGGACTGGGCCACGCTGACGCAGCGCCGCCAGGACCCGGCCCTGTGGGACATCTTCATTACCCACAGCCCGTTCCTGCCCGAGCCGGCGCTGATCGACTTTCCGTCCAAGGACTCGCCGGGCTGGTGGGACACGCCGCGCCGCAACCAGGTGCTGGACGCCTTCAACCAGGCGGGCAGCCCCGAAGAACGCATCAAGCGCTGGGCCGACGTGCAGCAGGCGGTGTTCGACGAAGTGCCTTTCATCAAGGTGGGCGACTTCAATTCGCTGGCCGCGAAATCGCCCGCCCTGCAAGGCGTGCAGCCCTCGCCATGGCCGTACTTCTGGAATGCCTGGAAGGCCGCCAAGTAGCGCCCGCGCGCCAACCTGAAAGGAAGCGACCGTGCTGCGCTATCTGTTGAACCGCCTGGTGGGGCTGGTGGCCGTGATGTTCCTGGTGGCCACCATCGTGTTCGTGATCCTGCGCCTGACCCCGGGCGACCCGGCGGCCGTGATGCTGGGCCCGCAGGCCAGCCAGCAGGACATCGACACCCTGCGCGCGCGCCTGGGGCTGGACCAGCCCCTGCCCATGCAGTACGCCACCTGGCTGGGCCAGCTGGCGCGCGGCGACCTGGGTCAGTCGATCTTCCTGGACAAGCCGGTGCTGGCCGCGCTGGCCGACCGCGCCGAGCCGACCTTCTGGCTGACACTGATGTCGCTGGCCATCGCCAGCGCCATCGCCCTGCCGGTGGGCATTTTGTCGGCGGTGCGGCGCGGCACGGCGCTGGACCAGTCGGTGGTGACGTTTTCCATGTTCACGTCCAGCGTGCCCAGTTTCTGGCTGGGGCTGCTGCTGATGCAGATTTTCTCGGTGAAGCTGGGCTGGCTGCCGGTGGCGGGCTACGGCGGGCCGGACGCCAGCATCGCCACGCGGCTGTCGCACCTGGTGCTGCCGGCCATCGTGCTGGGGCTGGTGAACTCGGCGCTGATCACCCGCTTCATCCGCGCCAGCATGCTGGACGTGCTGCGCGACGACTACGTGCGCACCGCGCGCGCCAAGGGCCTGCCCGAGCGCAAGGTGATTCTGAAGCACGCGGCGCGCAATGCGCTGATCCCGATCCTGACCGTGCTGGGCCTGACCACCGCCCTGCTGGTCAGCGGCGCGGTGGTCACCGAGACCGTGTTCGGCCTGCCCGGCGTCGGCAGCCTGGTGGTGTCGGCGGTGCTGCGGCGCGATTACCCGGTCATCCAGGGCGCGCTGCTGGTGATTGCCGCCATCTATGTCCTGATCAATCTTTTCATCGACCTGCTGTACCTGCTGGTCGATCCGCGGGTGCGCTACTAAATGGCAATTGCAATCACTTCCGGGCCCGGCGCCGAGCGCTGGCAGGTCCTGCGCCTGCTGGTGGCGCGCAAGACAGTGCTGGCCAGCCTGATCGTGCTGGCGGTGCTGGTGGCGGCGGCGGCATTGGCGCCCTGGATCAGTCCGTTCGACCCGTACAAGCTGTCCATCATGAGCCGCCTGCAGGCGCCCAGCGCCGTGCACTGGTTCGGCACCGACGACTTCGGCCGCGACGTGTTCAGCCGTGTCATCCACGGCGGACGGCTATCGCTGCTGGTGGGCTTCCTGGTGGTGCTGCTGTCGGGGGTGTTGGGCATCGCGCTGGGCCTGGTGGCGGGGTTCTTCCGCGGCGCCGACAAAGTGGTGTCGCGGCTGATCGACGCGATGATGGCCTTCCCCGACATCCTGCTGGCGATCGCGCTGGTGGCGGCGCTGGGGCCGTCGCTGCTGAACGTGGTCATCGCGCTGGGCATCGTGTACGCGCCGCGCCTGGCCCGCATCGTGCGCGCTTCCACCCTGGTGATCCGCGAGCTGCCGTTCGTCGAGGCCGCCCGGGCGCTGGGCGTGCCGACGCGGCGCATCGTCACCGTGCATGTGCTGCGCAACCTGGTTTCGCCCATCCTGGTGCAGGGCACCTTCATCTTCGCCTACGCCATCCTGGCCGAAGCCGGGCTGTCGTTCCTGGGCGTGGGCGTATCGCCCGACATCCCGACCTGGGGCACCATGATCAACGCGGGCCAGCAGTACATGGGGTCGGCCGACTGGATCATGGTGTTTCCCGGCATCGCCATCGTCCTGTCGGTGCTGTCGCTGCAGCTGGTGGGCGACGGCCTGCGCGACGTGCTGGACCCGCGCCTGCGCAAGGAGCTGTAGACATGGGCGCAAGCCAACGAGACATCATCCTGGCGGTGGACGGGTTGAAAACCTGGTTCCACAGCCGCGACGGCGTGGCCAGATCGGTGGACGGCGTCACCTTCGACCTGGCGCGCGGCGAGACCCTGGCCATCGTGGGCGAATCGGGCTCGGGCAAATCGGTGACCAGCCTGTCGATCATGGGCCTGCTGCCCAAGCCGGCCGGCCGCATCGAAGCCGGCAGCATCCGTTTCCGCGACCGCCGCGGCGCCACGCACGACCTGGCCCGCGCGCCGGTCGCGACGCTGCGGCGCATCCGCGGCGCCGAGATCGCCATGATCTTCCAGGAACCCATGACCAGCCTGAACCCGCTGTACACGGTGGGCGACCAGATCGCCGAAGCCGTGCTGCAGCACGAGGGCGGCTCGCGCGCCGCGGCGCTGCAGCGCGCCCGCGACATGCTGGAACGGGTCGAGATCCCGGCGGCGGCGCGCCGCGTTCATGAGTATCCGCACCAGATGTCGGGCGGCATGCGCCAGCGGGTGATGATCGCGCTGGCCCTGGCCTGCAACCCCTCGGTGCTGATCGCCGACGAGCCCACCACCGCGCTGGACGTGACCGTGCAGGCGCAGATCCTGGACCTGCTGCGGCGCCTGCAGGCCGAATCCGGCATGAGCATTCTGTTCGTGACGCACAACCTGGGCGTGGTGGCGGAAATCGCGCATCGCGTGGCGGTGATGTACGCCGGCCGCGTGGTCGAGGACGCCGGCGTGCATGAACTGTTCGAGCGGCCCACGCATCCGTATACCCGCGGGCTGCTGTCGTGCATCCCTACCGCCGCCCTGCTGGCGTCGCGCCAGCGGCTGCAGCCCATTCCCGGCAATGTGCCCAGCGTGCTGGACCTGCCGCCCGGCTGCACTTTTGCGCCGCGCTGCGCGCTGGCCGAGCCGGCCTGCACGCGCGCCGTCCCGGAACTGGCCGCGGTGCGCGACGCGCACCTGGCCCGCTGTATCAAGGTAACGCCGCAATGACCGACACCGTATCCGCCGAGCCGCTGCTGCGCGTGCAGGGCCTGACTGTGCACTTCCCGACCGGCGCCGCGCGCCTCGGCCAGGTGGTGCGCGCCGTCGAGGACGTGAGTTTCGACGTGCCGCGCAAGGCCATCGTGGGGCTGGTGGGCGAATCGGGCTCGGGCAAGACCACCACGGGGCGCGCCCTGCTGCGCCTGTTCGCGCCCACGGCCGGGCGCATTCTGTTCGACGGCACCGACATCACCGGGCTGAACGAAGCCCGCATGCTGCCCTGGCGGCGGCGCATGCAGATCGTGTTCCAGGACCCGTATGCCAGCCTGAACCCGCGCATGACCGTGGCCGAGATCCTGGGCGAAGCGCTGGACACCCATGGCCTGGCGCAGGGGCGCCGCGCCGCCCGCATCGGCGAACTGCTCGAACGGGTGGGCCTGCACGCCGATCACCGCGGCCGCTATCCCCACGAATTCTCGGGCGGGCAGCGCCAGCGCATCGGCATTGCCCGCGCCCTGGCGGTGGAGCCCGATTTCATCGTGGCCGACGAGCCGGTGTCGGCGCTGGACGTGTCGGTGCAGGCCCAGGTGCTGAACCTGTTGCAGGACCTGCAGCGCGACCTGGGGCTGACCATGCTGTTCGTGGCGCACGACTTGGCGGTGGTGGACTACCTGTGCGACGAAGTGGTGGTGATGTACCTGGGCCGCGTGATGGAGCGCGGGCCCACGCGGCGCGTATACGATCAGCCGCGCCACCCGTACACCCGCGCCCTGCTGTCGGCCGCGCCGGTGCCCGATCCGCGCGCGCCGCGTTCGCGTATCCTGCTCAAGGGCGAGATTCCCAGCCCGGTCGACCCGCCGTCGGGCTGCGTGTTCCGCACCCGCTGCCCGCATGCCGCCGAAATCTGCGCGGCGGCCGTGCCCGCGGCCCGCGACCTGGGCGGCGGGCATCATGCCGCCTGTGCGCGCCTGGACGAGATCAGCTTATGACCCCCCCTACCCGGACACCCCCCAACCGGCACGGCAACGGAGCCTCCGGCATGCCCACCCCGCGCGACATCGTCTACCAGATACGCAGCCGCCGCGACACCCTGAGCGCCACCGAACGCAAAGTGGCCGACGCCATCCTGGACGACATCGCGGCCGCGGCCGGCGCCACGGTGGACCAGCTGGCCGGCAAGGCGGGCGTCAGCATCGCCACCATCTCACGCTTTGCGCGCTCGGTGGGCTGCGACGACACGCGCGACCTGAAGCTGAAGCTGGCGCAGGCCAGCGCGGTGGGCGAACGCTTCCTGGATCCGTCCACGCCCGAAGAAAGCACCTTCTACGCGCGCCTGTACGCCGACATCGAGGCCACGCTGCGCGCGCACCTGCCGCGGTTTTCCGAGGCGCTGTTCGAACAGGCCGCCGGCATCGTGCGCGACGCGCGCATGACCTATGTGTTCGGCATGGGCGGCGCCTCGGCCGTGCTGTCGCAGGAACTGCAGTCGCGCCTGGTGCGGCTGGGCTACGCGGTGGCGGCCTACAGCGATGCCGTGCTGCTGCGCATGGTGGCGGCCACGCTGGACGAGCGCGATGTGGTGGTGGTGCTGTCGACTTCGGGCCTGACGCCCGAGATCCTGGCCGGCGCGCGCATCGTCAAGCAATACGGCGCGCGCATGGTCACCCTGACCGATCCGGCCTCGCCGCTGGCCGAGCTGGCCGACGTGGTCCTGCCCATCCACACCGCCGAGACCGATTTCATCTACAAGCCGTCGTCGTCGCGCTATGCCATGCTGCTGGCCATCGACATCCTGGCCACCGAGCTGGCGCTGGCCCGGCAAGAGGCCACGCAGGAACGGCTGCGCCGCATCAAGCTGGCGCTGGACGAGTACCGCGGCGGGCCCAACCGCCTGCCGCTGGGAGACTGACCCGATGTACGACACCCTGATCGGCGGCGCGCTGGTGCTGGACGGCAGCGGCGCGGCCGGCTTCCAGGCCGACGTGGCCGTGGCCGATGGCCGCATCGCCGCCCTGGGCCGGCTGCGGGGCGCCGCCGCGCGCGAACACATCGACGGGGCGGGCCTGGCGCTGGCGCCGGGCTTCATCGATGTGCACACCCACGACGACACCAATGTGATCCGCACGCCCGACATGCTGCCCAAGCTGTCACAGGGCGTGACGACCGTGGTGGTGGGCAACTGCGGCATCAGCGCCGCGCCGGTGACCCTGCGCGGCGAACCGCCCGACCCGATGAATCTGCTGGGCGGCCGCGACGCGTTCGCATACCCCTCTTTTGCCGACTACACGCAAGCGGTGGACGCCGCCCGGCCGACCGTGAACGTGGCGGCGCTGGTGGGCCACACGGCGCTGCGCAGCAACCACATGGACCGCCTGGACCGGCGCGCCACCGATGCCGAGGTCGCCGCCATGCGCGCGCAGCTGCGCGACGCGCTGCGCCACGGCGCCATCGGCCTGAGCACCGGGCTGGCCTATGCCTCGGCCCAGCATGCCGACACTGCCGAGGTGCAGGCGCTGGCCGAAGAGCTCGATGCCCACGGCGCGCTGTACACCACGCACCTGCGCTCTGAATTCGCCGAGATACTCGAGGCCATGCAAGAGGCCTACGATATCGCCGCGCACGCGCGCGTGCCGGTGATCGTGTCGCACCTGAAATGCGCCGGCGCCGGCAACTGGGGCCGCAGCGGCGAAGTGCTGGCCAGCCTGGACACCGCCGGGCGCTACCTGCCGGTGGGCTGCGACTGCTATCCCTATTCGGCCAGTTCGTCCACGCTGGATCTGAAGCAGGTGACCGGCGAGTTCGACATCGACATTACCTGGTCCGACCCGCACCCCGCCATGGCGGGCCGCAAGCTGGCCGACATCGCCGCGCAATGGAAGGTGCCGCTGCGCGAGGCCGCGCGCCGCCTGCAGCCGGCCGGCGCGGTGTACCACGGCATGCACGAAGACGACGTGCGCCGCATCCTGGCGCACCGCCTGACCATGGTGGGCTCGGACGGCCTGCCGAACGACCCGCTGCCGCATCCTCGCCTGTGGGGCGCGTTTCCGCGCGTGCTGGGCCACTACAGCCGCGAGCTGGGCCTGTTCCCGCTGGCGCAGGCAGTGCACAAGATGACCGGCCTGTCGGCGGCGCGCTTCGGCCTGCAAGAGCGCGGACTGGTGCGCGCCGGCCATCACGCCGACCTGGTGCTGTTCGACCCGGCCCGCGTGGCCGACCGCGCCACCTATGCCGACCCGCAGCAGCCGGCCGACGGCATTGCCGCGGTGTGGGTCAATGGCGCGCTGTCGTACCGGGCCGGGCGCCTGACCGGCGCGCGCGCCGGCCGCTGGCTGCCGCGCGGCGGCGACTTGCGCGCGGGCTTCAACGCTTTTTTTTCCCCATCCCAGGAGCAGCCATGAGCATCCCCCCCACCGCCGACGCCAACGGCATCATCCGCTATGGCGTGGCCGGCGGCACCGGCCAGGGCGGCCAGCACATGCCCTTCGCGCGCGCCGTGCAGGCCGACGGCTGGCTGTATGTATCGGGCCAGGTGCCCATGCAGGACGGCGAAGTGGTGGACGGCGGCATCGTGGCCCAGTCGCGCGTCGCCATCGGCAATGTGCTGGCGATCCTGCGCGAAGCCGGCTACGGCCCCGAGCACGTGGTGCGCTGCGGCGTCTGGCTGGACGACCCGCGCGATTTCGCCGCTTTCAACAAGGTATTCAAGGAAGCCTTCGGCGAGCATCCGCCGGCGCGGGCCTGCGTGGAATCGCGGCTGGTGGTCGACGCCAAGGTCGAAGTGGACTGCGTGGCCTACAAGAAGCCGTAGCGCCCGGCCCCGCCGGCAAGCCTAAGGCAGGGGCAGGCCGTCGAACCAGCGCGGCAGCAGGTCGTTGACCACCGCGGCGCCTTCGTACTGCACCCAATGCCCGGCCGCGGGCACGACGCGCCACTCGCGCCGCGGCCCGGCCGCGGCGATGGCGGGCGCCACCTGGCGCGCCGCGGCGGTGACATCGTGCTCGCCCCACACCAGCAGCACCGGGCCGCCGTAGCGGCGCAGGGCCTGCACCATGCCGTCGCCCTGCGATGCCGTGCGGCTGCGAAAGCGCGTGGCCATGCAGCTGATTTCGTGTATGTCCAGCGCCAGCTCGTCGGGCTCGTGCCGGTACAGCATCAGCTGGTTGAGATTGTGGCGCAGCATGTCGCGCCGCTGCGCCGCCGATTCGGCTTTGCGCCACTGCCGCATGTCGAGCGCGCGGGGGCGCGGCATGCCGTGTCCGCCCGACCCCAGCAGGGCCAGCCGGCGCACGTGCGGGCGCTGCGCGGCCAGCCGCGACGCCACCAGCCCGCCGAACGAGAACCCTGCCAGGTCGATGGCCGTATCGGGCCCCACGGCCCGGTCCAGCGCGGCCTGCAGCATGTCGACCAGGGGCACCAGTTCGTCGGCCCCGGATGGCGCCGGCACGTTGGATGAATCCAGGTAGCCCGGCATGTCGGGCACCCACACTGTGCGATGCCGCGCCAGGGGCTCGATGTTGCGCAGCCAGTGCAGCCAGCTGCCGTGCCCGCCATGCAGCAGCACCAGCGGGTCGCCCTGGCCCAGGCGGTGCCAGCGCACGGTGCCGGCCGGGCCGACGGCGATATCGACAGGCTCGGCCAGGGCGTCGAGCCGGGCGATTTCGGGATGCACGGACGCTTGCGCAGGCTGCCCGCTCATCATGCGGCCTTGGGCGGCCGCTGCGGGAAACTGCGTTCGAACACCCCTTCCGCGATTCGGTTTTTCAGCATCTCGATGGAACCCCCGGCGATCATCCAGCCGCGCGTGCGGCGTACGCAGTACTCTACCAGGGATTCCTGGCTGAACCCCATGCCGCCCATGACCTGCATGGCCTCGTTGGCGGCGAACCAGCCGGCCTCGTTGCAGGCCAGCTTGGCCATGGCGGTGCTCTGGGCGCTGGGCAGGCCCTGCTCGCCCTCCAGGGCGGCCTTGTACAGCAGCAGCTGCGCCTGCTCCAGCTTCATCCACATATCGGCGAACTTCCATTGCAGCCCCTGGAATTCGCACAGTTCACGGCCGAACTGCTTGCGGATCAGGGCATGCTCGCGCGCCAGGTTGAAGGCGTGGCGGCCCAGCGCCAGCGAACGCGAGGCATTGCCCAGGCGCTCGACGTTGAAGCCCGATATCTGCTTCTTGAAGCCGCCCGGCCCCAGCAGGATCTGCGAGGCCGGGATGCGCGCGCCGTCGAAGTACAGCTGCGCCCAATGCTCGCCGTTCATGAAGCGCGACGGCTGCCCCACGGTGAAGCCGGGCGTGCCGCGCTCGATCAGCACCGAGCCGATGCCACCCGTGCCCGGGCCGAAGCGCACGTACACCAAAAATACGCCGGCCTCGGGGCTGTGCGTGGAAAAGATCTTGCTGCCGTTGATGACCACTTCATCGCCGTCGCGCGTGGCAGTGGTAGACAGCTCGGTGACCGCGGACCCGGCCTGCGGCTCGGTCATGCCCAGCGAGATCAGCTTGCGCCCGCCCAGCAGGTCGGGCAAAAAGCGGGCCTTCTGCTCGGGCGTGGCGTATTCGACAAAAGTGCGTATCGGCCCGAAATTGCCCGCCTGCACGATGTCGGCGCTGCGCGGGCACACCAGGGCGATTTCCTGGATGGCCAGCACGGCGTGCATCAGCGTGCCGCCCTGCCCGCCGTCGGCCTCGGGAAAGGCAATGCCCAGGAAGCCATTGTCGGCCAGCAGGCGGGCGGTTTCCCATGGATACGTATCGGCGTGCGCGCGCGCCAGCGCGCCGTCGGCCAGGCGCTCGCGCGCGAATCGCCGCACCGAATCGGCATAGGCTTGGTATTCCGGGTTCAGGTTGAAATCCATAGATGTGGCTACCTAGTAAAAGTCAGTGCCCGCGCCATGCGCTTTCCAAGCGCCGTGCGGCCATGATAAAAGCGGTTGGACCCCGGCCGGCGGCCATGGCCGCCGGCGCAGCAGCGAGATTCCCGATGAAAGGCATGGATATCCCCGCCCTCGAGGCGTTTGTGGCCGCGGTAGAAGAAAAAAGCCTGTCGAAAGCGGCCGAACGCGCCAACCTGGTGACCTCGGCCGCCAGCAAGCGCGTGGCCGAGCTCGAGCGCCACCTGCAGCGCACCCTGCTGCAGCGCCATGGGCGCGGCGTCGAGCCCACACCGGCCGGCACGCTGCTGTACCAGCGCGCCAAGGCCATTCTGCGCGCCGTGCAGCTGGCCGAATCGGCCGTGAAAGTCTATTCGGCCGACGGGCAGGCCAAGGTACGGCTGGCCGCCAACCCGTCGACCATTCTGCAGTTCCTGCCCGACCGCATGGGGCGCTTCCTGTCGCTGCGCGACTACGTCAGCGTCGACCTGCTCGAGGCCCACAGCTATGACATCCCGCGCCTGCTGATCGATGGTTCGGTGGACATCGGCATTTACCATGCCGACCACCCCGCCACCGGCGTCACGTCGCAGCCCTTCGCCAGCGACCGCGTCGGCCTGGTGGTGCCCATCGGCCACCCGCTGGCCGGGCGCGGCGAACTGTTCCTGGAAGAGGCGCTGGACTACGATCTGCTGGGCTATTTTCCGCGCCATTCGCTGGACCAGTTCCTGGCCTACATCGGCCAGACCGTCACGCGCCCGCCCACGGTCAAGCTGCAGGTGTCGAACTTCGAGACGCGCTGCCGCATGATCCGCGAAGGGCTGGGCATCGGCATCGTGCCCGAACGCATCGCCGCCAACTACCTGGGCGGCATGGGGCTGGTGCTGCTGCGCCTGCGCGATGAATGGGCCACCCGCCACTTCTTCGTGGCAGTGCGCGACCCCGACAGCCTGAGCCCGGTCGTGGCCGAGCTGCTGCAGTTCCTGTCGCAGCCCGCCTAGCGCCGCTGCCATCGATCCGGCCCGGTTCATCGCGCGGGCCTCAGTCCAGCGTCACGCCCAGGTGCCGGATCAGTTCGCCGTTGGTCTTGATGTCTTTCTGGTACAGGGCGGTGAACGCTTCGATCGAGGCATTGGCGGGCGATGCGCCCATCTTGTGCAGCAGGGCAGTGCCTTCGGGCTGATTCATGCCATGGTTGATGGCGTGGTTGAGTTTTTCCAGAATCGGCCGCGGCGTGCCCACTGGCGCCATCACGCCATACCAGGCGATCGGTTCGAAACCGGCCACTCCCACTTCGCCGAAGGTCGGCACGTCGGGCAGCAGCGGATCGCGCTGCGCGCCGCCCAGCGCCAGCGCTCGCACCTTGCTGCCGCTGTCGCCCAGATAACTCATGACCGTGCCCAGCGTGGCGAACGACAGGTCCACCCGGCCGCTCAGCATGTCCACCATGCCCTGCGCCCCGCCCTTGTACGGAATGTGGCGGAACTTCAACCCGGTTTTTTCCTGGAACTCCGCCGCCGCCAGGTGCGGGTCGGAGCCGTTGCCGGTAGAGAATACGGTGTAGTCGTCGGGGTGCTTGCGCGCATCGGCGGCAAACGCCTGGTAGTCGGGCGCATCGATGGAAGGCCCCACCACCAGCACATTCGGCATGGTCAGCAGCAGCGCCACAGGCTGGAAGTCGCTAGCCGGATCGAACGGCAGATGGCGGTACAGCCACTTGGTGTTGACGTGGCTCTTGGTGACCAGGAACAGTGTATAGCCGTCGGCAGGCGCCTTGGTCAGCGCGGCGGCCGCCAGGGTGCCATTGGCGCCGCCGCGGTTTTCCACCACCACGCGCGCGCCCGGCAGTTCGTGTTCGAGCCGGCTGGCCAGGATGCGCGCCGCCGTGTCCGACGGACCGCCGGCCGGGAAACCCACCAGCAGGGTAATGGGGCGCGCGGGATAGTCGGCGGCGGGGTCGGCGGCCGCCGCCGGGCCGGCCAGCCCGGCCAGGGTCAACAGGGCCGCGGCGGTCCGCGCGCTGAAGTGCAGTTTCAATCTTGTCTCCTCATTTTGAAATCGGCAGGCGCGCAGCGCCGGGCAATCCGGGGCGCCGCGTTCCTGGAAAAGCATCTTAGGAACGGCACGCCCCGCGCGGTGTGAAAAATCGGCATAGCAGGCGTTTCTTTTTTTTCATGCCACGCGCCGGCGCCGGCCGCTACAGTAGTCTGCACATGACGGCTGCCCGCCATCCGCAGCAGGGCCGGCCAGGCATTCCGGAGACAGCGCATGATTCTCGACCAACTGGCCCACTACGGGGCGCGCGACAGCGTGCGCGACCTGCCCGCCGATGTCACCCACCATGCCAAGCGGGCCTTGGTGGACTGGTTTTCCGCCCTGTATCCCGGCACCCGCACGGCGCCCTGCGCCCAGCTGCTGGCCGCGCACCGGCCCGAACTGGGATCGGGGCGCTCCAGTCTGCCGGGCTGCGGCACCACCGCCTTCAGCCCCACGGCGGCCTGGATCAACGGCAGCGTGTCGCATGCCGTGGAATTCGACGATATTTTCCGCGACGCGATCTATCACCCGGGCTGCCCGGTCATTGCCGCCGCCCTGGCGGTGGCCGAAGAACAGGACGCCAGCGGCGCCGCGCTGCTCAATGCCATTGTGGTGGGCTACGAGATTTCCACGCGCATCGGCGCGGCAGTGCAGCCTTCGCACTACCGGTACTTCCACACCACCGGCACGGTAGGCTGTTTCGGCGCGGCCGCCGCCACCGCCGCGCTCGCGGCGCCCGGCAACGCAAACGCCATGCGCCACGCCCTGGCCACGGCGGCCAGTTTCGCCGCCGGCCTGCAGCAGGCCTTCCGTTCCGACGCCATGACCAAGGCGCTGCACGCCGGCAATGCCGCCAGCGTCGGCGTGCGCGCCGGGCTGGGCGCCGCCCATGGGCTGACCGGCGCGGCCGGCATGCTGGACGGCCCGGTGGGCTTCGGCGCCGCCCTGGCCGACCACCCCGACTGGAGCAAGGCCACCCAGGCGCTGGGCGAACGCTACAACATCCTGCAGATCACCCAGAAAAACCACGGCTGCTGCGGCCACACCTTCGCCGCCATCGACGCGGCGCTGGCGCTGCGCGCCGCGCATGGGCTGACACCGGCCGACATCGAGGCCATCGAGGTCGACGCCTACCAGACTACGCTGGATGTCACCGGCAACGCCGATCCGCGCACGCCGTTCGAAGGAAAATTCAGCCTGTTCTATGTGGTGGCCCACGCCCTGGCCTACGGATCGGTGCGGCTGGACGCCTTCGAGCCGGCGCGCCTGGCCGAACCTGGCCTGCGCAGCCTGATGGCGCGCATCCAGTTGCGCGCCGATCCTGAACTGACGGCCGCATTTCCCGGCCGGCGGGCCGCGCGGGTGGCCATCCGCACGCGTGACGGCGCCACGCACCGCCACTACGCCCCGTATCGGAAAGGCGACCCCGAGGCGCCGCTCAGCGATGCGGACCTGAACGACAAATTCAATGAACTGGTCGCCCCCGTACTGGGCCAGGCCCGCACGCGGCAATTGCGCGAACAGGCCTGGCGCCTGGAATCGCTGGCGGTGCGCGACCTGCAGCTGCACCAGCCGGTGTAACCCCATTCTCTTTTTCGAAGTTGCCCATGCAGAACGGTACTTTTGCCCAAGCATTGCTCGCCCCCCAGGCCATCGCGCTAGTCGGCGCTTCCGGCGATCCCGCCAAGAACACCGCCCGGCCGCTGCGCTTCATGCGCAAGCACGGCTATGGCGGCCGCATTTTTCCCATCAATGCCGGCCGCGCCGAGATCCTGGGTGAACCCGCCTATCCCGACCTGGCCGCGCTGCCGCAGCCGGTAGACCATGTGTTCATCATGGTGCCCGGCCCGAAAGTGGCCGAACAGCTCGAAGGCTGCGCGCGCGCCGGCGCCAAGGTGGCCACCATCTACAGCGACGGCTTCGGCGAAACCGGCGCGGCCGGACGCGCCGCGCAGGACGCCCTGGTGGCCCGCGCCCGCGAACTGGGCGTGCGGCTGCTGGGCCCCAACAGCATCGGCCTGGCCAACATCCACAGCGGCGCCATCATCTCGGTCAATGCGGTATTCGAATCCGACCACCTGAGCCAGGGCGCCATCAGCATCGTCTCGCAAAGCGGCTCGATGATGGGCTCGCTGCTGTCGCGCGCCAGCGCGCGCGGGTTCGGCTTCGCCAAGTCGGTGTCGGTCGGCAACGAATGCGACATCAGCGTCGGCGAAGTGGTCCAGGCCCTGAGCGAAGACGGCCAGACCGGCGCCATCCTGCTGTTCCTGGAAACGCTGCGCGACGCGCCCGTGCTGGGGCGCGCGCTGCAGGCGGCGCAGGCGGCCGGCAAGCCGGTCATCGCCTACAAACTGGGGCGCTCGGCCCAGGGCGACGCGCTGGCGCAGTCGCATACGGGCGCCATGGCGGGCAATGACGCCGCCGTGGATGCCTTTCTGCGCGCGCACGGCGTGCTGCGCGTGGAATCCCTGGAAACCTTGTACGAAATCGTGCCGCTGGCCTTGCGCTACGGCCGCCACGCCCCGCCGCCGCCGCGCGCCCCGCGCGTCGCGGTCATTACCACCACGGGCGGCGGCGCGGCCACAGTGGTCGACAACCTGGGCATGCGCGGCCTGGTGGCGGCCACGCCGCCGGACGCGTTCGTGGCCCACATGGCCGAACGCGGCCTGCGCGTGCGCCAGGCGCCCATCATCGACCTGACGCTGGCGGCCACCAGCGCGCAGTACCAGGACCTGCTCGAGCAGTTGCTGGTTTCCGACTGGTGCGATGCCGTGCTCAGCGTGGCCGGATCGTCGGCGCAGTTCCACCCCGAAGTGGCGGTGCAGCCGCTGGTGCGCGCCCGCAAGCCCGACGGCAAGCCGGTCGCGGCGTTCCTGGCGCCCGAGGCCATGGCGTCGCTGCAGGTTCTGCAGCGCGAAGGCATTGCCGGCTTCCGCACGCCCGAATCCTGCGCCGAGGCCCTGGCGCTGTTCCTGCGCCGCCCGGCGGCGGCATGCCCCGCCGGCGACGGCCCCGCCTTCGACTGGCCCGCCGGGCTGCCGGCCGCGGGCGCGCTGACCGAGTACGAAGCCGGCCAGGTGTTCGCCAGCCTGGGCGTGCCCGTGGCCGCCATGCGCCAGGTGCCCGCCGACAACCCGGACCACGACCTGGACTACCCGGTGGCGCTGAAGATCGCGTCGCGCGACATTCCGCACAAGACCGATGCGGGCGGCGTGCGCATCGGCATCCGCGACGCCGCCGATCTGCGGCGACAGGCGGGCGAAATGCTGGCCGAAGTCCGCCGCCGCATGCCGCAGGCGCGGCTGGATGGCGTCCTGGTCCAGCAGATGCAAAGCAAGCTGCTCGAACTGATCCTGGGCTACCGGCACGACCCGCTGGTGGGGCCGGTGGTGGTTCTGGGCGCCGGCGGCGTGGCGGCCGAGCTGTCGCCCGACGTGGCCGTGCGGCTGGCGCCGGTCACTCGCCGGCAGGCCATGGAAATGATTGAAGCAGTGCGCGCCACACAGCTGATACGCGGCTTTCGCGGCCTGCCGCGCGGCGATTGCGACGCCCTGGCCGATGCCATCGTGGCCTTCTCGCGGCTGGCGCGGGTGCGCGGCGCGCGGGTGGCCGAAGCGGAAATCAACCCGCTATTCGTGCGCCAGGATGGGGTAATCGCGGTGGACGGCCTGCTGCATTTGCAGGCGCCCGACGCTACATCTTGACGACGTCGACTCCCGCCGGCGGCGTGAAGCGGAATTCACCGGCGGGCAGCGCGGGATTGGCCTGGATATCGGACAGCTCGACCCGCGTGGTCTGGCCAAAGGCGTCCAGCAGTTCCACGCGCACGGGCAAGTTGCCTTTCATGCCGATATCGACCTGCGCAAAACCGGCGTCGGCGTTGCGCGGCTTGGCGCGCAGCCATTCCAGCCCGTCGCGCGCCGGCAGCGGCGTCACCTGGAAAGCCTGTTCGAGGTTGCCCGAACCGAACAGGATGGCCGCCGGCGAGGTGCCGATGGCCTGATCGACCTTGCGCGAGGTTACCTGGGCCAGGTCGGGATCGTACTGGTACAGCTGCTGCCCGTCGGACACCACCAGCTGTTCATAAGGCTGGCTGACCGCCCACTTGAACTTGCCCGGCCGCTGGAAGGCGAAGGTGCCGCTTTGCGGCCGCTGCGCGCGGCCCTGCGGCCCGGTGGTGGACTGGGTAAAACTGCCCGTGGCGCTCTTGATTTCGGCCACGAAAGACTTCAGCTGCGTGCGGGCGTCGGCCGCCAGGGCGGCCATCGGGCACAGCACCAGCAGCGCGGCCGCGGCGGCCAGCCGGCGTAGACCAGGCATCAGGCTTCCTCTTTGGACGGCACCAGGATTTCGCGGTTGCCGTTGGATTGCATTGCCGACACCATACCCGATTGCTCCATTTGCTCGAGTAACCGTGCGGCACGGTTGTAACCAATGCGCAAATGGCGCTGCACCAGCGAAATCGAGGCGCGGCGATGCTTCAGCACCACTTCGCAGGCCTGGTCGTACATGGGATCGCTTTCGGAATCGGTCATGCCGGTAACGCTGCCCACGCCGTCGCCGGTTTCGCCTTCCAGCGCGCCTTCGAGCAGGCCGTCGACATAGTTGGGCTCGCCCTGCGACTTCAGGTGTTCGACCACGCGGTGCACTTCTTCATCGCTGACAAAGGCGCCGTGCACCCGCACCGGCAGGCCGGTGCCGGGCGGCATGTACAGCATGTCGCCCTGGCCCAGCAGGGTTTCGGCGCCCATCTGGTCGAGAATGGTGCGCGAGTCGATCTTGGACGATACCTGGAACGCGATGCGCGTCGGGATGTTGGCCTTGATCAGGCCGGTGATGACGTCCACGCTGGGCCGCTGGGTGGCCAGGATCAGGTGGATGCCGGCGGCGCGCGCCTTCTGCGCCAGGCGGGCGATGAGCTCTTCGATTTTCTTGCCCACCACCATCATCAGGTCGGCCAGTTCGTCGATGACCACCACGATGGTGGGCAGCGGCGCCAGCGGCTCGGGCTGGTCGGGCGTCAGCGAGAACGGATTGGGAATGGGCTCTTCGCGCTTGATGGCGTCGCGGATCTTGGAGTTGTAGCCGGCCAGGTTGCGCACGCCCATCTTGCTCATCAGGCGGTAGCGCTTTTCCATTTCGCCCACGCACCAGTTCAGGGCGTTGGCGGCATGGCGCATGTCGGTGACCACCGGCGCCAGCAGGTGCGGGATGCCTTCGTAGACGCTCATTTCGAGCATCTTGGGGTCGATCAGGATCAGTCGCGTGTCGGCCGCGCCGGCCTTGTACAGCAGCGACAGGATCATGGCGTTGATCCCGACCGACTTGCCCGAGCCGGTGGTGCCGGCCACCAGCAAGTGGGGCATCTTGGCCAGGTCGGCCACCACCGGGTTGCCGGCGATGTCCTTGCCCAGCGCCATGGTCACCACCGAATGGCTGGCGTGGTAGGTTTGCGAGCCCAGGATCTCGGACAGCTTGACCATCTGGCGGCGCGGGTTGGGCAGTTCCAGGCCCATGAGGTTCTTGCCGGGAATGGTTTCCACCACCCGGATGCTGACCAGGCTGAGCGCGCGCGCCAGGTCTTTGGCCAGGTTGACGATCTGGCTGCCCTTCACGCCCGTGGCGGGCTCGATTTCGTAGCGGGTGATCACCGGCCCGGCCTGCGCCGCCACCACGGTGACGTTCACGCCGAAATCGGCCAGTTTCTTTTCGATCAGGCGCGAAGTGAATTCGATGGTTTCGGCCGAGACGGTTTCCTGGTTGGCCGCGGGCGCGTCCAGCAGGCCGATGGCAGGCAGGTCGCCTTCGCCGGCGGGCGGGGCGAACAGCGTCTGCTGCTTTTCTTTTTCGACCCGGTCGGAGCGCGGCACCACGGTAATGGCCGGTTCGATGCGCACGGGTTGTTCGTGGGTAAGCTTTTCGTGCTTGGCCTCGACCTGTTCGGTGCGCACCGCCTTGGCCACCTCGCCGACCTTGCGGTCCTGGCGGGCGGTGTACGAATCGCGCACGCGCCGCAGCAGGCCTTCGAGCCAGGCGCCGACCCGTTCGGCCACATGCAGCCACGAGAACGAGAAGAACAGGCTCAGGCCCACCGCCAGCATGACCAGCAGCGCCAGCGTGCCGCCGGTGAAGCCCACGCCCTCGGCCAGCGCGCCGGCCAGCATCTGGCCGATGACGCCGCCCGCGCCGCTTTCGCCGTCGGTGCCGCCCGGCAGGTGCATGCCCCAGCTGTACAGGCGCAGCGCCTCGATGCCCAGCGAGCCCACCAGCACCAGGAAGAAGCCGATGCCCTCTTCCCAGTGCACGCGCGGCAGGACTTCGGGCTGCTTGCCGTCGGAGGCGCGCAGGTGGCTGGCCAGGCGGCGGTAGCCGGCGCGCACGCGGTGCAGCAGCAGCACGACCCACCACCAGGCGGAATAGCCGAACAGGTACAGAAGAATGTCGGACAGGTAGGCGCCCAGGGTGCCGCCCCGGTTATGGATGACGCCGCCGGGCACGGAATGCGACCAGCCCGGGTCGGCGGGCGACCAGGTGGCCAGCACCAGGGTCAGCCAGGCGGCCAGGGCGGCGAACAGGATCCAGCGGGCTTCGCGCAGCAAGGCAGAGATTCGCGTCTGCAGCGGCGAAGGGCCGTTTCGGGTGTTGCGCGAGGCGCGCGGGGAAGCAGTTGAAATACGCGGCATGCGGCTCATTATAATTGGGCATCCCTCTAAAGATACTTACCTATGTCCACGCCCAAACACGCTAAAGTTTTGATACTCGGATCCGGCCCCGCCGGTTACACGGCTGCCGTCTATGCGGCGCGCGCCAATCTGGCCCCCGTACTTGTTACAGGTCTGGCCCAGGGCGGCCAGCTCATGACCACCACCGACGTCGACAACTGGCCGGCCGACGCCAGCGGCGTCCAGGGCCCCGAACTGATGCAGCGCTTCCAGCAGCACGCCGAGCGCTTCAATACCGACATCATTTTCGACCATATCGCCAAAGTGGATTTGTCGCAGCGCCCTTTCACCCTGACCGGCGACACGGGCAACCTGTACACCTGCGACTCCCTCATCATCGCCACCGGCGCCTCGGCCAAGTACCTGGGCCTGCCCTCTGAAGAGGCCTTCATGGGCCGCGGCGTGTCGGGCTGCGCCACCTGCGACGGGTTCTTCTACAAGAACCAGGACGTCGTGGTGGTGGGCGGCGGCAACACGGCCGTGGAAGAAGCCCTGTACCTGTCCAATATCTGCCGCAAAGTCACGCTGATCCACCGCCGCGACAAATTCCGCGCCGAGCCCATCCTGGTCGACAAGCTGATGGACAAGGTCAACAACGGCAATATGGAACTGAAGCTGTTCCATACCCTGGAAGAAGTCCTGGGCGACGACAGCGGCGTCACGGGCGTGCGGGTGCGCCACACCGACACCGGCGCCACCGAAGACCTGGCCGCCACCGGCGCCTTCATCGCCATCGGCCACCAGCCCAATACCGGCATCTTCGAAGGCCAGCTCGACATGAAAGACGGCTACATCATCACCAAAAGCGGCCTGTCGGGCATGGCCACCATGACCTCGGTGCCCGGCGTGTTCGCCGCCGGCGACGTGCAGGACCACGTCTACCGCCAGGCCATCACCAGCGCCGGCACGGGCTGCATGGCCGCCCTGGACGCGCAACGGTGGCTGGAGAATGCGCAGCACTAAAAGCGGCCTGGCCGACCTGAAGCGCCTGCACCAGGCCGCCCGCCAGGCCCAGGCACAGGCACAGGCCGAACAGGCCGCCCGAAAGGCCGCCGCGCCGGCCAGCCCGGCCGACGACCCCGACGCCTTTCGCCGCGCCACCCAGGCGGTCACCCCGCTCAAGCACACCGGCCGCCGGCCGCCCCCGCCGCCCGCCGCGGCGCCGGCCAGCGCCGCCGTGGCCATGCGCCGCGCGGCCGCGGTGGGCGAAAGCGCGGCGCGCGCCGATGCCGGTGTCTCCGACGGCGGCGACGTGGCGCATCTGCTGTCCGAAGGCGGCACCGCGTTCGTGCGCGCCGATGCCGCGCCCGACACCGCGCGCAACCTGCGCCGCGGCCAGTGGCCGGCCGGCGCCGAGCTCGACCTGCACGGCCTGCGGGTCGAACAGGCCCGCCACGCAGTGCTGTCGTTCCTGGACGAATGCCTGGAACACGGCATCCGCTGCGTGCGCATCGTGCACGGCAAGGGCTACGGCTCGCAGGGGCTCGAACCCGTGCTGAAAGACAAGGTGCGCACCTGGCTGGTGCAAAAAGCCGATGTCATGGCGTTTTCGCAGGCGCCCGAACGCGAAGGCGGCGCCGGCGCCCTGCTGGTGCTGCTGCGCCAGACCGGCACGGGGCGCCCATGAAATGGGTATACCTGGGCATTGCCATCGTGGCCGAGATCGTGGCCACCAGCGCCCTGAAAAGCGCCGAGGGCTTCACCCGGCTGCTGCCTTCGCTGGTCACGGTGGCCGGCTACGCCGTGGCCTTCTACTTTCTGGCGCTGACGCTGCGCGAAATCCCGGTGGGCATCGCCTACGCGATCTGGTCGGGCGTGGGCATCGTGCTGATCTCGCTGGTGGGCGCGGTGTTCTTCAAGCAGCACCTCGACACCCCCGCCCTGCTGGGCATCGCGCTGATCATCGCCGGCGTGGTGGTCATGAACGTGTTTTCGAAATCGGTCGGACACTGATCACGGCAGCGGCGGCGGCGGGCCGTCGGGCTCGCGCAGGTACTGCACCAGCATGGCCGTGGCCCGGTCGGGCGGCGGCGTCAGCAGCGACACCACGATAATCGTCAAAAAGGCCACTGGCGCGCCGAACACGCCGGCCGCGATGGGCTGGATGCCCCACCACAGCTCCACCGGCTGGCCGCGGTCCACGCCGAACACCCATTCGCGCAGCCATGGATGCGTGTGCGCCATGTAGCCGAAGGTCATCATCAGGCCCGCCAGCATGCCCAGCGTGGCGCCCCATTTGTTGGCGCGGCGCCAGAATATGCCCATTACCAGCGCCGGGAAGAACGACGAGGCGGCAAAGGAAAATGCCGCCGACACCATGAAAAGAATGTCGGCCGGCTTGCGGGCCGCCACCCAGGCCGCCCCGAACGCCACTGCCAGCAGCAGTATCTTGGACACCATCACGCGGCGCGCGGCCGACATGCGCGGCGATACCAGCCGGTACCACATGTCGTGCGACAGCGAATTGGACAAGGTCAGCAGCAGGCCGTCGGCCGTGGACAGCGCGGCCGCCAGCCCACCGGCCGCCACCAGGCCCGACACCACATATGGCAGGCCGCCGATCTCGGGCATGGCCAGCACCACCACGTCGGCGCCCATGCTGATCTCGCCCAGCTGCACCGTGCCGTCGCGGTTGACGTCCAGCAAGTCCAGCAAATTGATGTCGACCGCGCTCCAGGCATGCACCCAGTTGGGCAGCGCGGCGAAATCGGTGCCCACCACCTGGGTATAGACCTCGTACTTGACCAGCAATGCCAGCGCCGGCGCCATGAAATACAGCAGCAGGATGAACAGCAACGACCAGCACACCGAGCGGCGCGCCTCGATCACCGACGGGGTGGTGTACGAGCGCATCAGGATGTGCGGCATGCCGGCCGTGCCCAGCATCAGGCACAGCACCAGCGCCAGGAAATTGACCCGCATCTCCTGGCGCTCTTGCGGGTCTTTGGCGGGAAACGGCTCGGCATGCGGCACCGGCGGCGAGCCGCGCGCCTCGTAGACGGCGCGCGCCTGCGACCACGCCACGCGGGCCTGTTCGACGCTGGCGGGATACGCCTCGAGCTCGCGCTCCAGCGTGCGTATTTCGACCATGGGCGCGTCGGCCGCGGTCATTTTCGCCAGCCGGTTGCGCAGCC
This sequence comes from Bordetella petrii, assembly GCF_017356245.1. Classification (NCBI taxonomy): domain Bacteria; kingdom Pseudomonadati; phylum Pseudomonadota; class Betaproteobacteria; order Burkholderiales; family Alcaligenaceae; genus Bordetella; species Bordetella petrii. The sequence continues at coordinate 1,514,601 of NZ_JAFMZZ010000001.1, read as the reverse complement.
TGTCTTTTTCCTGCTGCCAGGATTCCGGCAGGGCCTGCAGGCGCTGGGTCATTTCATCGGCGCGGGCCTTCCACAACTGGCGCACCTGCAGTTCGGACACGTCTTTGCCCAGCTGGGCTTCGCGCTCGGTCACCTGCTGCAGCACCGTGCCGGCCGACAATTGCGGCAGCGGCATGCCCGTATGCTTTACCGACAGCCATATCACCGGCACCAGGTAGGCCACCACCAGAATGATGTACTGCCCCACCTGGGTCCAGGTGACCGCCCGCATGCCGCCCAGGAAAGAGCACACCAGCATGCCGCCCAGGGCCACGAAAATGCCCAGCTCGAACGAAATGCCCGTCATGCGCGTGGTGATGATGCCCACGCCGTAGATCTGCGCCACCAGGTACGTGAACGAGCACAGCACCGCGCAGGCCACGCCCGCCAGCCGGGCCAGGTTGCCGCCATAGCGCGCGCCCATGAAATCGGGAATGGTGTACTGGCCGAACTTGCGCAGGTACGGCGCCAGCAGCAGCGCCACCAGTACATAGCCGCCGGTCCAGCCCATGATGTAGGCCAGGCCGCCGTAGCCGGTCAGGTACAGCGTGCCGGCCACGCCGATGAACGAGGCCACCGACATCCAGTCGGCGGCGGTGGCCATGCCGTTGTAGAAGGCCGGCACGCGCCGCCCCGCCACGTAGTATTCGACCTGGTCGGACGTGCGGCAGACAATGCCGATGCCGGCGTACAGGCTGACGGTGACCAGCAGGAACACGTAGCCGATCCAGTTGCGGGCCATGCCCGCCACTTCGGCCAGCGCCAGCAGCACGATCAGCAGGGCAAAGCCGGCCGTGTACAGCACATAGATGCGGCGCAGCCGGATCTCGAATTCACGGGGGTTGTCGCCGGTAAATGGCATCAATCGCCCCGCTCGCCTTCACGGCGGGCGCGCCGGTCGGCGCGGTTCATCAGGCGGGCATAGATGGCTATCAGCACCAGGTACGACAGCGGCGCCCCATAGGCCGCCATCCAGAAGGCGAACGGCCAGCCGATGAAATCGAACATCAGCTTGCGGGCAAAAAAGGCCGGCAGGAAGGTCAGCGTGGCCCAGCAGACCGTGAGAACAGCGATCAGGACCAGATTGCGCCGCCAGTAACGCCGTGCGGCAGGGGGTGTCGGGGTGCGGGGAGCCGGCATGCGTGATTATTATCCGGTTACGCGCCGCTTGAAGCCTTTATGCACAAAAGCGAGCCTTGTAAGCGACAACGGCCGGCACGAAATGGTGCCAGCCGTTGTGCATTTTGCTTTTATTGGGTACTGCCAGTTTGTTATACCGGTGCCGCCGGTCGCCCATGCAGGGCTGTTTGTCTCCTCACCTGCATGGAACAGGATTCTGCACCAGGAACGGGATTGTCACACTAGGGGAATGCCCTAAGGCGGCGCCGAAACATGTGATTGAATGCACCAATATGGTGCAAACCGCCGAGCCCACTGGCTCCGCCACCTAAAATGGCGGCTTGTACGCCTGTATACATAGTCTATGACCCGCATCAACTGCGTTCCGGTTGAAGAACTTACTCGCCAGCACCTGGTGGCCGAATATCGCGAGCTGCCGCGGGTTTTCGCCCTGGCCCGCAAGGCCTGCGAGCGCGGCCCGGTGTCCAGTCCCACCGACTACACTCTGGGCAAGGGGCACCTGCTGTTTTTCTACACCCGGCTAGGGTATCTGGCCAGGCGCCATGGCGAACTCGTGCGCGAGATGCAAAGACGCGGCTACCAGCCGGCCTTCCTGGCCCCGCTGGCCGAGGTGCACGCCGACATTCCCGCCGCCTTGTGGGGCGACTGGACGCCCACGCCCCAGGCGCTGGCCATGAACCGCCGGCGTATCGCCGAACGCGGCGGGCCGGCTTACGCCGAGGATGCGCGGCCATAAAAAAAGGCCACCCACAGTGTGGATGGCCAAGAACAAGGTGCCCCGACTCCGCTCGGAAAAGGGCAACCCGTACCCTGATCAGAAGCGGTGACGCAGACCGACGCCGACCGTCGTCATCTTGTTGCCTTCGACGAAGGCAGCGCCGTCGGCATACGAGCCCACCGCATACAGGTTGGTCCGCTTGGACAGGTCGTAGGTGTAGCCCACGCTGTAGATGTCCATGTTTTCCAGACCCTTGTTCGGATCGGCGCGCTGCCACGAGGCGAACACGTTGCTGGCGCCGCCGATGGGCGCGCTTACGCCGACCAGGTACGAATTGACCTTCAGGCCGTCCCAGGTGAAGCGGTCGTTGGTATTGCCCAGGCCCTTGGCGGGCGTGTTGGGGTTGACAGCGCCGCCCATCAGGTCGAAGTCCTGGCCGACGAACACGCCGTCCTTGGTGCGGCCATAGGCCAGCGACAGCTTCAGCACTTCGAAGTCGTAGGCCGCGCCCAGAATGAACTGCTGGGGTTGCGGCTGGCTGGGCGCGCGGAATTGCTGGTCATACGTGAAGGCCACTTGCAGCGGACCGCCCACGTAGCGCACACCGGCCGTGATGGCGCGGTTGTTGTCGTCTTCTTCGAAGCCGGTCGGGCCTTCGACGTCATCGGTCGAGAACGAGTACCCGATGCCACCCTGGAAGCCGCTCCAGCTGGGGGTCTGGTACATCACCATATTGTCATAGCGAACCGTGTTGGCCGCGCTGAACGCCGAACCCATGGTCGAGTTCAGGTAGCTGAGCGAGAACGGATCGATGTCGGCGAAGTACTTCGACGCGATGTTGGTTTGGCGGCCCAGATCGAGGCGGCCGAACGATTCGTGGTTCAGGCCGATGGTGGCTTGACGGCCGAACAGGCGGTCGCCCTGCTTGCTGTTGCCGTTGCTGGCGCCAAAACCGCTTTCCAGCACGAACACCGCCGACAGGCCATCGCCCAGGTCTTCGGTGCCGCGCAGGCCCCAGCGCGAGCCGCTCTGGATGCCGTCGGTCATGCCGATGCGGGATTGGTAGTCACCACCATACTGGCCGCGGTTGGCGTCTTCGGTACCGACCTTGCCGCGCTGGTAGGTGATCCCGACGTCAATCAAGCCGTACAAGGTCACCGACGTTTCAGCGTACGCGGTGCCGCCGATACCGGCGAGAATTGCGCCGGCGAGCAAGGTTTTTGTTAGTTTCATTTCCTCATCCCGATCAAGAGTGAAAGCCGTCTGTCTCCACCCGCGGAGACAGTTCGAACCCATACGTTAGGGAATGCTGGTGTTTCCACCAAAACGAGGAACTACACAAGGAATCAAAAAATTTCCAGCGGCCGGGCGAACCTCACCATTTTCCTATGAAGAGAAATATCGGCACAGTACATTAAGTTACTTAATACACTTTCATGAACACTGGATATATGGCGCTTTAACAACAGAGCGCAAGACGTTGCACCGTGCCGCAGGCCCGCGCGGCAACCCTGGCCAGCAGATGCGCGCATTTTTGTGATTATCTGCACGCGCAAATGTTGGTATTGCTTTTAATACATCCGGGCAATATTTGTCCATGCGTTGCAACCCGCGCATTTAAAAAAAAGCCGCCCGAGGGCGGCTTTTTAGCGACAGGCGGGCGATGCCGCCGCCGGAATTACATATTGTCGATCATTACCTGGCCGAAACCCGAGCACGACACCTGGGTGGCGCCTTCGAGCAGGCGCGCGAAGTCGTACGTGACCTGCTTGGACAGGATGGATTTTTCCATGCTGGAAATGATGAGGTCGGCGGCTTCGGTCCAGCCCATGTGGCGCAGCATCATTTCGGCCGACAGGATCTCGGAACCCGGGTTGACGTAGTCTTTGCCGGCATACTTGGGCGCCGTGCCGTGGGTGGCTTCGAACATGGCCACCGAGTCGGACAGGTTGGCGCCCGGGGCGATGCCGATGCCGCCGACCTGCGCGGCCAGGGCGTCGGAGATGTAGTCGCCGTTCAGGTTCAGCGTGGCGATGACATCGTATTCGGCCGGGCGCAGCAGGATCTGCTGCAGGAAGGCGTCGGCGATGGAATCCTTGACGATGATTTCGCGGCCCGTCTTGGGATTCTTGAACTTGCACCACGGGCCGCCGTCGATCAGCTGGGCGCCGAATTCTTTCTGGGCCAGCTCGTAGCCCCAGTCACGGAAGCCACCTTCGGTGAACTTCATGATGTTGCCCTTGTGCACCAGCGTGACCGAAGCGCGGTCGTTGTCGATGGCGTACTGCATGGCCTTGCGGACCAGGCGCTCGGTGCCTTCGCGCGACACCGGCTTGATGCCGATCGACGAGGTGTTCGGGAAACGGATTTTCTTCACGCCCAGCTTGGTCTGCAGGTACTGGATCAGTTCCTTGGCCTGCTCGGTTTCGGCCTGGTATTCGATGCCGGCGTAGATGTCTTCGGAGTTCTCGCGGAAGATGACCATGTCGGTCTTTTCAGGTTCGCGCACGGGCGAAGGCACGCCCTTGAAGTAGCGAACCGGGCGCAGGCAGACGTACAGGTCGAGCTGCTGGCGCAGGGCCACGTTCAACGAACGGATGCCGCCGCCCACCGGGGTGGTCAGGGGGCCCTTGATCGACACCACGTAGTCTTTCACCACGTCGAGGGTTTCTTCGGGCAGCCAGACATCGGGGCCGTACACCTTGGTGGCCTTCTCGCCGGCATAGACTTCCATCCAGTGGATCTTGCGCTTGCCGCCGTAGGCCTTCTGCACGGCAGCGTCCACGACCTTGATCATGACGGGCGTGATGTCGGCGCCCGTGCCATCACCTTCGATGTACGGAACGATGGCCTGGTCGGGCACGTTCAGCGAAAAATCGGCGTTGACCGTGATTTTCTGGCCCCCTGCGGGAACCTTGATATGTTGGTAGGACATGAATGCTCCAGTTGCTCCGGGTGGTTTTGCGCGCACGCCTGACCGGGGCGCGGACGCAGGCGGGAAACCCCCGAAGCTACCGGGCCGGATGGCGGACAACCCCCAATTCTAGCTCGCATTGGGGCGCCGCGTCCGGCGGGGGCGGCGCAGGGGCGTAAAATGAAGGCCTGTCATCCGTATACCTGCCGCAGCCCCCATGTTCAACCCTTCCCGCGACCAAGTCCGCGAGTTCTTCATCGAGACCTGGCGCAAGCACCGCGCCGGCGAGGTCCTGACGCCGCTGGAGTCCATGGCGCTGGACTGGGTCATCGAGCACCCCGAGTACCACGGCGACCTCGAACACCCCGAGGCCATGACGGCCGAATACCCGGTCGAGCAGGGCCGCACCAACCCGTTCCTGCACCTGTCGATGCACCTGGCCATCGCCGAGCAGCTGTCCATCGACCATCCGCGCGGCATCCGCGCGGCCTACCAGCGGCTGGTCAACCGCGGCGACGCCCACCAGGCGGCGCACGAAATCATGGAATGCCTGGGCCAGGTGGTCTGGGAAGCCCAGCGGCTGGGCACGCCGCTCGACAGCGATGCCTATATCGAGCTGATCCGCCAGCGCGCGGAACGCTAGCGGGGGCCGGCCCGGCCCTTGGCCGCAGGCAAGAAAAAACGCCCCGCGGGGCGTTTTTTCTTGCCTGCAGGCCGCGCGGCGGTTTACTTGCGCACGCCCAGGTCGCTGGACTGCGAGGCCAGCCAGGCGGTGACGTTCTCGATGTCCTGGTCGGACAGCTGCACGGCGAACGCGCCCATGATGGGGTTCTTGCGCACGTTCGACGAGGCCGGGGCGCCGGCGGCGCCTCGCTTGTACGACTTCAGCGCCTGCTCGAGATAGTCGGCATGCTGGCCGGCCAGGATCGGGTAGGCCGGGTCGACCGGCGTCTTGGCGTCGGCGCCGTGGCACGACGCGCAGTTGAACTTGTCGAACACCGCCTTGCCGGCGGCCAGGTCTTGCGCCTGCGCGGCGCCGCCGGCAACAGCCAGGATGGCGCCCGCGAGGGTCAGCGTATAGCGTTTCATGATGGGCCCTCGCATCACTTGAGATTGGAGTAGTACGCGGCCAGGTCGGCGATGTCCTGGTCGCTGAGGCTGCCGGCGATGGCATCCATGGTGGGATGGCTACGCGCGCCTTTCTTGTACTCGTTGAGGGCCGCTTCGATGTACTTGGCGTTTTGCCCAGCGATCATCGGAACGTGGTACAGCTCGGGGAAACTGGCTTTGTAGCCCTTGATGCCATGGCAACCGATGCACATGGAGATTTTGTCTCGGGCGTTCTGGGCATTGCCGACCGGCGCTGCATCGGCAGCAGCCGCCTGACCGGCGACCGAACAGGACGCAACCATGGCCAGCGCGGACAGAGAGGTTCTCAACTTCATTGGAATGGCTCTTGGTAAGGCTGAAAACTGGGCTAAGGATGAGCGCCGGATCTGCGCCCGGCTAACAAAACCCTGCGATTGTACGATAATTGTTGCCAAGCCATGCCAACCCCTGCGCGGTTTGCCCGCGCGTATCTTTCCCGCCACCGCCCATGCCCGCTGCCCAGAGTCCTGCCGCCCCCCGCTTCGACGGAACCGAACGCTACGTTGCCACCGACGATCTCAAACTGGCCGTCAACGCCGCCCTGACCCTGCAGCGCCCGCTGCTCATCAAGGGCGAACCGGGCACGGGCAAGACCATGCTGGCCGAAGAAGTCGCGCTGGCGCTGGGCCGGCCGCTGCTGCAATGGCATATCAAGTCCACCACCAAGGCGCACCAGGGCCTGTACGAATACGATGCCGTATCGCGCCTGCGCGACTCGCAACTGGGCGACGAAAAAGTCCGCGACATCCGCAACTACATCGTGCAGGGCACGCTGTGGCAGGCGTTCGAAGCGCCGGAGCCGGTGGTGCTGCTGATCGACGAAATCGACAAGGCCGACATCGAGTTTCCCAACGACCTGCTGCGCGAACTCGACCGCATGGAATTCCATGTGTACGAAACGCGCCAGACCATCGCGGCGCGCCACCGGCCGCTGGTGATCATTACGTCGAACAATGAAAAAGACCTGCCCGACGCGTTCCTGCGGCGCTGCTTTTTCCACTACATCCGCTTTCCCGAGCGCGAAACCATGCGCGACATCGTGGCGGTGCATTTTCCCGACCTGAAGCAGGACGTGCTGCGGGCCGCGCTGGATACCTTCTTCGCGCTGCGCGATGCGCCGGGCCTGAAGAAAAAACCGTCCACCTCCGAATTGCTGGACTGGCTGCGCCTGCTGCTGGCCGAAGGCGCCACGGCGGAGCAGATCGACGCCCACGCGGCCGCCTCGGTGCCGATGATGGCCGGCGCCCTGCTCAAGAACGAGCAGGACGTGCAGCTGCTGGAACGCCTGGCCGCCATGACCCGCGGCAACGCCCGCCGCTGAGCGCCCGGCCCCCGCCGCCATGCTGACCGATTTCTTCTACCACCTGCGCGCCCACAAGCTGCCGGTCTCGGTCAAGGAATACCTGACCCTGCTCGACGCCTTGCGCCACGACGTCATGGCGCCTACGCTGGACAGCTTCTATTACCTGGCGCGCGCCGCGCTGGTCAAGGACGAATCGCTGTACGACCGCTACGACGCGGCCTTCGGCGCCTACTACCGGGGCATCGAGGCCGCCCTGCCCGCCGGCAAGGACATTCCCATCGACTGGCTGATCAAGCAGTTCGAAAAAAGCCTGACCCCCGAAGAAAAAGCCGCCATCGAGCGGCACGGCTGGGACAAGCTGATGGAACTGTTCAAGCAGCGGCTGGAAGAACAGAAAGAGCGCCACGCCGGCGGCAGCAAATGGATAGGCACCGGCGGCACCTCGCCGTTCGGCAACAGCGGCTACCACCCCGAAGGCATCCGGGTGGGCGGCGATTCGGCCGGCAACCGCAGCGCGGTCAAGGTGTGGGACATGCGCCAGTTCCGCGACTACGACGACCGGCTCGAACTCGGCATCCGCAATTTCAAGGTGGCGCTGCGGCGCCTGCGGCGTTTCGCGCGCGAAGGCGCCGAACTCGAACTGGACCTGGACGACACCATCGCCAGCACGGCGCGCAATGCCGGCCACCTGGACTTGCGCCTGGTGCCCGAGCGCCACAACACAGTCAAGGTGCTGATGCTGCTGGACGTGGGCGGCAGCATGGACGACCACATCGCCCGGGTCGAAGAACTGTTTTCGGCGGCCCGCAGCGAATTCCGCAACCTGGATGTCTATTACTTCCACAACTGCCCGTACGAAAGCCTGTGGCAAAGCAACAGCCGGCGCCAGAACGAGCGCTTCGACACCTGGGATGTGCTGCGCAAGTACAACCCCGACTGGCGGCTGATCATCGTGGGCGACGCCACCATGAGCCCGTACGAGATCCTGCAGCCCGGCGGCTCGGTAGAGCACTACAACAAAGAGCCGGGCGCGGTGTGGCTGCGCCGGCTGCTGGATGCCTGGCCCAAGGCCGTCTGGCTCAATCCCGAGCCCACGGCGTCGTGGCAATACCGCCAGTCCATTGCGCTGCTGCGCGACATCATGCAGCAGCGCATGTACCCCGTTACCGTGGCGGGCCTGGAACAGGCCATGCGCCTGCTGTCGAAATAACGGCTGCCCGCGCCGGCGGCTTCAGCCGTCGGCGGGCTCGGCCGGCGTGTCCAATATCAATTGATAGAACGCCAGGTCCAGCCAGCGGCCGAACTTGAAACCCGCGTGGCGGATCGTGCCGGCATGCTCGAAGCCCAGCTTTTCGTGCAGGCGGATGCTGGCGGTGTTGGCGGCGTCGATGCCGCCCACCAGCACGTGCAGCTGGCGGTCGCGCGCACGCGCGATCAGGATGCGCATCAGCGCCTCGGCCAGGCCGCGGCCACGGAAGCGGGCATCGATGTACACCGAGTGCTCGACCGTGTACTTGTTGGCCGGGTAGGCGCGGAACGCGCCATAGCTGGCAAAGCCCATCAGCTCGCCGTCCGCGTTTTCGAAGCCGATGACCGGGAAGCCGCCCGCCTGCTTGGCCTGGAACCAGGCCTGCATCGTCGCGGGCGTGCGCGGCTGATATTCGTACAGGGCCGTGGACGTGCCGATGGCGTCGTTGAAGATGGCCAGAATGGCACCGGCATGGCGCGCATGCGTGCATTCGATCAGAGTGGCGCCGGACGGGCGGGCAGAATCGGAATCCATGGCGCGCATTGTAGCGACGCCGCGCGCGGCGCGCCGGCCGCCCTTCCGGCCTGCGCGGGCGGCTCAGGCCATGCGCCGCTCTTGCACGGCAAAATGCGCCTGCGGCCCCGGACAGCGGCGCCAGGGAATGTCGTCGCTGTCCATGTCCAGGTCGAACAGCTCATTGGCGGCCGTCCGCTGGCGCGGTTGCGTGGCAACCCCTTCCATTTCGAGCACATGCCCCGCAAAGCCGCGCGGCGAGCCGCCGCATTCGGCGAAATAGCGCTCGGCCGGCACATCCACCACATAGGTGGTCAGATCATGGGCCAGTATCGCCACGAATTGCCCGTCGTCGCTGGCATAAGCGTAGCGGAATCGCCCCTTGATGCGGTCTTGGCTAAGCGGCGCGCCCACGAGCTGGGACAGGGCGCGCGTGACAAGATTGGTCAGCATGGCCGTCGTTCCTCCGGTCAGGTTGGCCGGCGCAATGCCGGCAGCGAACGCGCGAACGACACACCCCGGCCGCGGAGAGGCCGGAAAGGCGCAAGACGGGAGACCCGCTGCAGGCCGTCGCGCATCCCGTCTGTCTGGAACAGCCCTGTTTCCAACAGGTTACACCCGCGCCGGGCGCGGCGCCAAATAGGAACCATCCGGGGCGTATACACTCCAACGACATCCTCCCGTAACACGGATACTCGCCATGCGCTTTTCGCTTTCGGGGCTGCCCGCCCGCCTGAACGCCCTGCTGATCACCTCTTTCCTGGCCTTCCAGGCCGGCGCCGCGCCGGTGCCGGCGGGGGTTTCCGAGGTTGCCTCGGTCGAGGGCATCACCGAATACCGGCTGCCGAACGGGCTGCGCGTGCTGCTGGCGCCCGACGCGTCCAAACCCACCACCACGGTCAACATGACGTACCTGGTGGGCTCGCGCCAGGAAAACTACGGCCAGACCGGCATGGCGCACCTGCTGGAACACATGCTGTTCAAGGCCACCCCCACCACCCGCAACGCGCTGGCCGAATTCTCGCGGCGCGGCCTGCAGGCCAACGGCTCGACTTCGGCCGACCGCACCAACTACTTTGCCAGCTTTGCCGCCAACCCCGACACGCTGAAGTGGTACCTGGGCTGGCAGGCCGACGCCATGGTCAACTCGCTGATCGCCAAGGAAGATCTCGATTCCGAGATGACCGTGGTGCGCAATGAAATGGAAAGCGGCGAAAACAACCCTTTCCGGGTGCTGATGCAGAAAATGCAGGCCACCGCCTACCAATGGCACAACTACGGCAAAAGCACCATCGGCGCGCGCTCCGATGTCGAAAATGTCGATGTCGGGCAGTTGCGGGCCTTCTATCATGAGTATTACCAGCCCGACAACGCCGTGCTGATCGTGGCCGGCAAGTTCGACCCGCAAACCACCCTGGAAGCCATCCGCGCCACCCTGGGCAAGCTGCCCCGGCCGCAGCGCAAGCTGCCGCCCGAATACACCGTCGAGCCCGTACAAGACGGCGAACGCGCCATCACCCTGCGCCGCGCGGGCGGCATCCCGCTGGTGGCGGCCATGTACCACATTCCGGCGGCCGGCAGCCCCGATTACGCGCCGTTCGACCTGGCCACCACCATCCTGGCCGACACGCCCTCGGGCCGCCTGTACCATGCCCTGGTGCCCACCAAGCAGGCGGCCGACGTGTTCGGTTTCACCATGGACCAGCTCGACCCCGGCGTGGCCATGTTCGGCGCGCAGCTGCAGCCCGGCATGGACCAGGACAAGGCGCTGCAAACCCTGACCTCGACCCTGGAGTCGCTGGGCGACAAGCCGTTTACCGCCGAAGAGCTCGAGCGCGCCCGCAGCAAGTGGCTGACCGCCTGGCAGCAGGTGTATTCCGATCCCGAAAAAATCGGCGTGGCGCTGTCCGAGGCCATCGCCGGCGGCGACTGGCGCCTGTTCTTCCTGCAGCGCGACCGGGTGCGCGACGCCAAACTCGAAGACGTGCAGCGCGTGGCCGCCACCTACCTGGTGGCCAGCAACCGCACCGAAGGCCGCTACATTCCCACCGAAAAACCCCAGCGCGCGCCGCTGGCGCAGCGCCCCGACCTGGCCGGCCTGCTGAAAGACTACCAGGGCGACCCCGATTTCAAGCAGGCCGAGGCCTTCGACCCGTCGCCCGCCAACATCGACAAGCTCACCCAGCGCAGCCAGCTCGATCTGCCCAACGGCCCCGTGCAGCTGGCCCTGCTGCCCAAGGCCACCCGCGGCGGCCGCGTGCAGGCCGAGCTGCTGGTGCAGTTCGGCGACGCCGACAGCCTGCGCGGCCAGCGCGTCAACGCCGCCGCCGTGGCCGATCTGCTCGAGCGCGGCACCGCCAAGCTGTCGCGCCAGGACATCCAGGACCGCTTCGATGCCCTGCAGGCCCAGGTCGAATTCGACGGGTCGGGCACCGATCTCACGGTGGCCATGTCGGCCGCGGGCGAGCACCTGCCCGAACTGGTCGCCCTGGTGCTGGACGTGGTGCGCCACGCCAACTTCCCCAAAGACCAGGTCGAGGAATACCAGCGCCAGGCGCTCACCTCGATCCGCAGCAGCATGACCGAGCCCACCGCCCTGGCCTCGCGCGCGCTGGCGCGCCAGGACAACCCGTGGCCGGCCGACGATGTGCGCTATGTACCCACTTTCGAAGAAGCCCTGGCCGACGCGGGCAAGCTCGACCGCGACGCGCTGGCCGCTTTCCACGACCGCTACTACGGCGCCGGCCACATCAAGTTCTCGGCCGTGGGCGATTTCAACGCCGACGCGGTCAAGCAGGCCCTGACCACCGGCCTGAAAGGCTGGCAGCAGGCGCCGGCCTATACCCGCCTGTCCGACCCCTACCGGGCCATCAAGGCGCAGCGCTTCAGCATCGAAACCCCCGACAAGGCCAACGCGTTCTATATCTCGCGCATGCCGCTGAAGCTGCAGGACACCGACGCCGACTTCCCGGCGCTGTACCTGGCCAATTTCCTGCTGGGCACCTCCGAGACATCGCGCCTGTGGAACCGCGTGCGCGAAACCGACGGGCTGTCGTACAACGTGCGCAGCAATCTGTCGGTGTCGTCGTTCGAGCCCACGGCCAGCTGGACCATCTATGCCATCTATGCGCCGCAGAACCGCGCACGGCTTGAAAAAGCCATAGACGAAGAGCTGGCCCGGGCGCTGAAAGACGGCTTCTCCGCCGAAGAAGTCAAAGACGGCATCGCCGCCCTGCTCAACTACCGCAAGCTGGCCCGCGCCCAGGACAGCGTGCTGGCCTCGACCTGGATCAACTACCTGAAGCGCGGCCGCAGCTTCGAATGGTCGGCCGACATGGACCGCAAGATTGCCGCCCTGACGCCCGATACCGTCAATGCGGCCCTGCGCGGGCACTTGCAGCCGGCGGCCTTCAGCACGGCCGTGGCGGGCGACTTCGCGTCCCCGAACAAGGCGGCGCCGCGGCAACCCCCGCCAGAAAAGGCCGCTCCGCAGGATGCCGCCCCGAAGAAAGCCGCCCCTTAGGCAGCCCTTCGTTGCCGCCCAGACCGGCCCCAGGGGCCGGTTTTTTTTGGGGCCGGTCGCGGCGATCCCCGCCCGGGTCCTGATGGGAAAGGCGGCCATCATTCCGATATAACCCCCATGAACCTGCTTATTACACCGGAAAATGGAAAAATATTTTCAAAAAATCAGGGTTTATCCCAGGTTCGGATGCGCGCAGAATTCAGTCATCGGGAAACACAACGAACCACGACGGAAGGCCGCCGGATTCAGTCCCAGATCAACAGACGAATGGAGGTCTTATCATGAAAACCCTAGCTACTGCTCTCTTTGTTTCGATGGGCCTGCTGAGCGCCGGCGCTTACGCCGCGTCGCCCAACATCGAACCCAACAACGTGCCCTTCCAGGGTGTGTACGGCCAGGCTGACGCCAACGCGCCGACCCGCGCCCAGGTGCAGGCCGAACTGGCCCAGGCCAAGGCCGCCGGCCTGGTCACCTTCGGCGAAGAAGACTACCCGGCTGTCCAGGTGTCCACCGCCGCCGGCAAGACCCGCGAGCAGGTTCGCGCCGAACTGGCCGAAGCCAAGGCCAACGGCCAGTACACCTTCGGCGAACTGGACTATCCCCCGGTTGCCAACTGATAGGACAGGCCCTTCCCAGGGCCGGCAAGCTGCAAAAAAAACCCCCTGCCGTGTGTGCGGCAGGGGGTTTTTCGTTGCGGGCCGGCGATCAGCTGAAGAATTCCTTCACGCGATCGGTCCAGGACTTGCTTTGCGGCGAATGGCGGTCGCCGCCGTCGCTCAGCGACGTTTCGAACTGGCGCAGAATGGCCTTTTGCTCGTCGCTGAGCCGCACCGGGGTTTCGACCACCACATGGCAGTACAGGTCGCCCGGATAGCTGGCGCGCACGCCGCGGATGCCCTTGCCGCGCAGGCGGAAAGTCTTGCCGGACTGCGTGCCCTCGGGAATGGAGATCTCGGCCTTGCCGCCCAGCGTGGGCACCTGCAGCTCGCCGCCCAGGGCCGCCGTGGTGAACGGAATGGTCAGCTCGCAGTGCAGGTCGTCGCTGTCGCGCTGGAAGATCTTGTGCGGCTTGATGTGGATCTCGACGTACAGGTCGCCCGAAGGGCCGCCGTTGATGCCCGGCTCGCCATTGCCGCTGGAGCGGATGCGCATGCCGTCGTCGATGCCGGCGGGAATCTTCACCTGCAGGGTCTTGTTGCGGCGGATGCGCCCCACCCCATCGCAGGACGGGCACGGATCGGTGATCTCTTTGCCGGTGCCGTGGCAAGTGGGGCAGGTCTGCTGCACGCTGAAGAACCCCTGCTGCATGCGCACTGCCCCCGAACCGCCGCAGGTGCGGCAGGTCTTGGGCGAAGTGCCGGGCTTGGCGCCGCTGCCATGGCAAGTGTCGCAATGTTCCCAGCTGGGCACGCGGATTTCGGTATCGAAACCGTGCGCCGCCTGCTCCAGCGTGATTTCCAGCGCGTACTTCAGGTCGGCGCCGCGGTACACCTGCGCACCGCCGCCGCGCCGGCCGCCCGCGCCGCCGAAGATCTCGCCGAAGATGTCGCCAAAGGCATCGGCGAAGCCGCCGCCCATGCCCGCGCCCCCCATGCCGGCCGCGTTGGGGTCGACCCCCGCATGGCCATAGCGGTCGTAGGCGGCGCGCTTCTGCTCGTCGCCCAGGACTTCATAGGCTTCCTTGATTTCCTTGAACTTTTCTTCAGCCTCTTTGTTGTCCGGATTGCGGTCCGGATGATGCTTCATGGCCAGCTTCCGATAGGCCTTTTTCAGTTCATCGTCCGTTGCGTTCTTTGCCACGCCCAGGACTTCGTAGTAATCGCGTTTTGCCATAATGGATGGGCCCGGAGAGAGCCATAAGCTTGTAGGTACTGAAACGAATCCGCCCGGCAGCCGAAAATTCCGGCTCCGGGCGTCATTCAGGCGTTAATGGCCATTACTGATCGCGCTTGACTTCCTTGAAGTCGGCATCGACCACGTTCTCGTCCACCGGCTTGGCCTCGTCGGCGGCCTGCTGCTGGGCAGCCTGCGACGCCTGCATGTCGGCGTACATCTTCTCGCCCAGTTTCTGCGAGGCCGTGGACAGGGCTTCGACCTTGGCGTCGATGGCGGCCTTGTCGCCGTCTTTCAGCACATCTTCCAGTTCCTTGATGGCGCCTTCGATGGCTTCTTTTTCAGAAACCTCGAGCTTCTCGCCATATTCGGTCAGCGACTTGCGGGTGGCATGCACCAGCGCATCGGCCTGGTTGCGGGCCTGGGCCAGCTCGGCGACACGGTGGTCTTCCTCGGCGTTGGCCTCGGCATCCTTGACCATGCGCTGGATCTCGTCTTCCGACAAGCCGGAATTGGCCTTGATGGTGATCTTGTTTTCCTTGCCGGTGCCCTTGTCCTTGGCGGACACGTGCAGGATGCCGTTGGCGTCGATGTCGAACGTGACTTCGATCTGCGGCAGGCCGCGCGGCGCCGGCGGGATGCCCTCGAGGTTGAATTCGCCCAGGCTCTTGTTGCCCGCGGCGATTTCGCGCTCGCCCTGGAATACCTTGATCGTCACGGCCGGCTGGTTGTCGTCGGCCGTGGAGAACGTCTGCGAGAAGCGCGTCGGGATCGTGGTGTTCTTCTGGATCATCTTGGTCATGACGCCGCCCAGGGTTTCAATACCCAGCGACAGCGGCGTGACGTCGAGCAGCAGCACGTCTTTGCGCTCGCCCGACAGCACCGAGCCTTGAATGGCGGCGCCAGCGGCCACGGCCTCGTCGGGGTTGACGTCCTTGCGCGGATCCTTGCCGAAAAATTCCTTGACCTTCTCCTGGACCTTGGGCATGCGGGTCATGCCGCCGACCAGGATCACGTCGTCGATCTCGGAGACCTTCACGCCGGCGTCCTTGATGGCCACGCGGCAGGGGTCGATGGTGCGCTCGATCAGTTCTTCGACCAGCGCTTCCAGTTTGGCGCGCGTGACCTTCAGGTTCAGGTGCTTCGGACCGGACGCATCGGCCGTGATGTACGGCAGGTTGATCTCGGTCTGCTGGCTGGACGAGAGCTCGATCTTGGCCTTTTCGGCCGCTTCTTTCAGGCGCTGCAGGGCCAGGACGTCTTTGGACAGGTCGACGCCCTGCTCTTTCTTGAACTCGCCGATGATGTAGTCGATGATGCGCTGGTCGAAGTCTTCGCCGCCCAGGAACGTATCGCCGTTGGTCGACAGCACTTCGAACTGCTTCTCGCCGTCGACGTCGGCGATCTCGATGATGGACACGTCGAACGTGCCGCCGCCCAGGTCATAGACGGCGATCTTGCGGTCGCCCTTTTCGGACTTGTCCAGGCCGAACGCCAGCGCGGCCGCGGTGGGCTCGTTGATGATGCGCTTGACTTCCAGGCCGGCGATGCGGCCGGCGTCTTTGGTGGCCTGGCGCTGGCTGTCATTGAAGTACGCCGGCACCGTGATCACGGCCTCGGTGACTTCTTCGCCCAGGTAGTCCTCGGCGGTTTTCTTCATTTTGCGCAGCACGTCGGCCGACACTTGGGGAGGCGCGATTTTCTTGCCGCGCGCTTCCACCCAGGCGTCGCCGTTGTCGGCCTTGACGATGCTGTAGGGCATCAGGTCGATGTCTTTCTGCACGGCCTTTTCGTCGAACTTGCGTCCGATCAGGCGCTTGACCGCGTACAGGGTGTTCTTGGGGTTGGTGACCGCCTGGCGCTTGGCCGGCGCGCCCACCAGGGTTTCGCCGTCGTCCATGTAGGCGACGATGGAGGGCGTGGTGCGGGCGCCTTCGGCGTTTTCGATGATCTTGACCTGGCCGCCGTCCATGACAGCCACGCAGCTGTTGGTCGTGCCCAAGTCGATGCCGATGATTTTGCTCATGGTGGAATACCTTGATGTAGATCCGTGAATACAGGGATAAAAATGGGTCTTAGCCTAACTGGGGCTGCCAGAGGGGTTTTTCAAGAGCCGGCCGATGGCTTCGGTAAAGCGCGGCAACCCCGGCCAGCCGGTAATGCGGCCCAGGCGCCTGCCGCCGCGGTACAGCACGAAGGTGGGCACGCCATGCAGCGAAAAGCGCCGCCCCAGTGCCTCGTCGGCGTAGACATCGGCCTGGAACCAGGTCAGCCCCAGGTCAAGCAGCGCCTGCCGGTGCAGCAAGGCGGCCTGCTTGAACAAATTACAATTGTAACAATCCTGGCCCCACAGGAATACACAGCGCAGGTCGTCGCCCGGCGCGTCGACCACGGCCTGGTCGAAATCGGCCGTGCCGACCGTGCGCATGGCGAATACGTCGAAAACCTGCGCCGGATCGAACGAGGTGGGGCCGGACATGGCGCTTACCCCTGGCCGGCGGACACCATGACCAGGGCGGGCCGCAGGGTGCGGTCGGCAATGGCATAGCCCTTCTGCAGCAGTTGCGCCACCGTATTGGCGGGCTGGTCGGACGGAACCGACGAAATGGCCTGGTGCAGGTGGGGATCGAACTTGTCGCCCTGCGCCGGGGCGATTTCTTTCAGCAGATTGCGCTCGAAGGCGCCGGCCAGTTGCTTCAGGGTGACTTCGACGCCTTCGCGCAGGGCGTCGACGGTCTGGTCGGGCTGCGCCAGCGCCGCTTCCAGGCTGTCTTTGACGGGAACCAGGCTTTCGGCGAACGATTCGATGCCGAATTTGCGCGCCTTGGACACGTCTTCCTGCGCGCGGCGGCGCACGTTTTCGGTATCGGCCCGGGCGCGCAGCACCTGATCCTGCTGCGCGGCAACCGTGGCCTGGGCAGCCTCGAGTTCGGCGCGCACGGCGGCCAGCTCGGCCTGCAGCGCTTCAACAGTGGCGGGCATGGCCGCGGCCGGTTCGTCAGACTCGGGGGCTTGATCGACAGGCTCTTGGGATGCCGTCATGGGGATTTCCTCCAAAAAACAATAGCGTCGGCCCCGATAATGGGGGCCGATCCGGTGATTTCAAGAGGCGGACGGCGGAACGGACTGCCCTAACCCTTGCCGGGCCGCACCGGGGCCGGCGGGTCGCTGGCCGGGAAGGTGTCTTCAAGCGCCTCGTCGACGGCGGCATCGGGGTCGCGCTGCGGCGCTTCTTCGGGCGTGACGGCGATAGGGTCGCTGGCCGGGAAGGTGTCTTCCAGGGCTTCATCGAGCTCGCGTTCGATGGGATCTTCTTTCAGATCGGTATGTCCAGGTGCCGAAGATGTGCCCACGCCGGGTTTCGCGGTGGTATTCATGCGCTGTCTCCTGCAAAGGTCGATCAGGGGGCGGCCCGCCGGGCCGCTGGCGCCCGCCTCGGCGGATGCCCTTTCACCCAGTGTAAGGCCCCGGCGCGGCGCGTGTGGGCCAGCCTTGTAAGTGTTTGTCGGCCAGGCGGGCCAGGGCTTCGGCCCACGCGGGGTCATCGTTCAGGGCCGGAATGTAGCGAAACTGGCGCCCGCCCGCGGCCAGGAACGCATCGCGGCATTCCTGGCTGATTTCTTCCAGCGTTTCTAGGCAATCGGCCAGGAAACCGGGACACACCACGTCGACCTCGGTAACACCTTGGGCCGCCAGGGCCTTCAGGGTGGGTTCGGTATAGGGCTCGAGCCAGCGCGCGGCGCCGAAGCGGCTCTGGAACGTGACTTCGGATTGCTCGGGCGACAACCCCAGGCGCTCGCGCAGCAGGCGCGCGGTTTCAAGGCAATCGCGGTAGTACGGATCCCCCAGCTCGATGGAATAGCGGGGCAGGCCGTGAAAGCTCATGACCAGTTTCTGCGGCCGGCCATGGGCCTGCCAGTAGCTGGAAATGCGGCCGGCCAGGGCGTCCAGGTAGCCGGGGTCATCGTGGAAGCGCTTGATGAATCGCAGCTCGGGCTGGTCGCGCAGGCGCCCGGCATACGCGGCCACCGCGTCGACCACGGTGGCGGTGGTGCTGGCCGCGTACTGCGGATACAGCGGCACGGTAAGAATGTGCTGGCAGCCTCGCTGGCGCAGCCGCTCGATGGCCTGGGCGATGGAAGGCTCGCCGTAGCGCATGGCCAGCTCGACCTGCACCGCGTGGCCGCGTTCGGCCAGCGCCCGCTGCACGCCCTCGGCCTGCCTGCGGCTGTAGACCAGCAGCGGCGAACCCTCGTCCATCCAGATGCCGGCATAGCGCGGCTGCAGGCGGCGCGGCCGCCGCGCCAGCACCATGCCGTGCAGAATGGGCCACCACAGGTAGCGGGGAATTTCAATGACCCGCCGGTCGGACAGGAAATCCGCCAGATAGCGGCGGATGTCGCGCGGCGTGGCGCTGTCGGGCGTGCCCAGGTTGACCAGCAGCACGCCGACGGGGCCGGCCGCGCGCGGGGGCGGGTCGTCGTCGAAGGGGTCCGCCTGGCTGGGTTCGGGCAGGTAGCGCTCGGGCCACAAATACTTGAACAGGCGAAGAAACACAAAACACCCCTCTGGGCGCCCTCTCCGCGAAAAGAAGGCCGGCCCGCTACAGATTTATTGGTTGTGGCTGAACGCGTTGGAAAGCAGCCGCGCGGTGATGTCGACGATGGGAATGACGCGCTCGTATGCCATGCGGGTGGGGCCGATGACCCCCAGGGTGCCGATCACCCTGCCGTCGACGCCGTAGGGCGCGGTGATGACCGAAACCTCTTCCATGGGCAGCAATTGCGAATCGCCGCCGATATAGATTTGCACGCCCTGGGCGCGGCTGGAGATGTCCAGCAGCTGCAGCAGGTCGGTTTTGTGTTCGAACAGCGAGAACATCTTGCGCAGGCGGTCCATGTCGGACGCGATGTCAGTCACGTCGAGCAGTTTGCGTTCGCCCGAGATGATCACGTCGTCGCCGTCTTCGGCGGCCTCGGCGCCGGCCTCGACCGCGGCCTGCATCAGGCGCGAGATGTCTTCGCGCAGCTGCGCCAGTTCGGTGGTCAGGGTGCGGCGCACGGCGTCGAACGACTTGCCGGCGAAATGGACATTGAAGAAGTTGCCCGCCTCGATCAGCTCGGCTTCGGAGTAGTCGCGCTGCACCGACAGGATGCGGTTCTGCACGTCGCCATCGGGGGTGACGATGATGAGCAGCACGCGCTTGCCCGACAGCCGGATGAATTCGATCTGGCGGAACACCTGGGCGCGCTTGGGCGTGAGCACCACGCCCGCGAACTGCGTCAGGTTCGACAGCAGCGCGGCGGCCGCGCTGACAGCCCGCGACGGCTCGGTGGCCGTCAGGGCGGCTTCGCTGAACTGCCGGGGCTGGAATTCGAAGGGCTGCACCGCCAGCAGCGAATCGACGAACATGCGGTAGCCGCGCGGGGTGGGAACGCGCCCGGCCGAGGTATGCGGGCTGTGGATCAGGCCGAGGTCTTCGAGGTCGGCCATGACGTTGCGGATAGTGGCCGGCGACAGGTCGAATACCTTGGAAAGCGTGCGCGAACCGACCGGTTGTCCGTCGGCGATGTGGCGTTCAATCAACGCTTTCAGCAAGGCGCGTGCACGATCATCCATATAGGCTATTGTAGGGAAACTTTTGGAAATGGGCGATTTTTGTCCAGCGGCCGAACATGCGGCCCCATATAATCGCCGAATCTGCTGTTCCCTTCGATTATTCGCTCTCTTTCGCCATGCACTTTCCCATCGTCGCCCTGATTGGCAGACACCAGGATACCGGCCTGGACGCGCCGCTGCGCGCCCTGGCGCACATGCTGGTGCAGGCCGGGCGCCGCGTGCTGGTCGAGGCCGATACCGCCAGCAATACCGGCGTGCATGAATACCCGGTGGCCAGCCTGCAGGAAATCGGCTCCACCGCGTCGCTGGCGGTGGTGATGGGCGGCGACGGCACCGTGCTGGGCGCCGCCCGCACGCTGGCGCCCTACGGCGTGCCGCTGGTCGGCATCAACCACGGACGGCTGGGCTTCATCACCGACGTGCCGCTGCAAGAAGCGCACAATGCCCTGGCGCGGGTCATCGAAGGCAATTACCAGGCCGAAGACCGCATGCTGCTGGTGGGCAGCGTCTGGCGCGGCGACCAGCTCATGTATACGGCGCCGGCGCTCAACGACGTGGTGCTGAACCGGGCCGGCCGCGGCGGCATGATCGAAGTGCGGGTCGAGCTCGACGGCGCCTTCATGTACGCCCAGCGCGCCGACGGCCTGATCATCGCCACCCCGACCGGATCCACCGCGTACGCGCTGTCGGCCAACGGCCCCATCCTGCACCCCGGCCTCGACGCCATGGTGCTGGTGCCGGTGGCGCCCCAGACACTGTCGAACCGGCCCATCGTCATTCCGGGCGGCGGCGTGCTGAACATGACGCTTACCGCCATCGGCCGCGTCGAAGTCGGCGCCAGCGTGCATTTCGACATGCAGACCTGGTCCGACCTGCAGCCGGGCGACCGCATCTCGGTGCAGCGCGCGCCGCACACCATCCGCTTCGTGCACCCCGAGGGCTACAGTTTCTTCTCGACCCTGCGCCGCAAGCTGCACTGGAACCTGATGCCGCAGGCATCCGACAGCGTGGAATAACGGCACCGGCCATGCTGCGCACCCTGCATATCCGCGATTTCGTCATTGTCGAGCAGGCCGAAATCCATTTCGGCGCCGGCTTTACCGTGTTTTCCGGCGAAACGGGCGCCGGCAAGTCGATCCTGATCGACGCGCTGGCGCTGGCGCTGGGCGAACGCGCCGACGTCGGCGTGCTGCGCGAAGGCGCCGCGCGCGCCGACATCACGGCCCTGTTCGAGGCCCCCGATACGCTGCGCCCCTGGCTGGCCGAGCGCGATCTCGATGCCGGCGGCGAACTGGCGCTGCGCCGCGTGGTCGACGCCCAGGGCCGCAGCCGCGGCTACATCAATGGCATGCCGGCCACCCTGGCGCAATTGCGCGAACTGGGCGACAGCCTGGTCGACATCCACGGCCAGCACGCCCACCAGAGCCTGATGCGCGCCGATGCGCAGCGCGACCTGCTCGACGCGCATGGCGGCCACGGCGAACTGCGCCAGGCGGTCGCGCAGGCCTGGAAAGACTGGCGCACGCTGGCCCGCCAGCTCGAACTGGCCGAAAAAGACGCGGCCGGCCTGGCGGCCGAGCGCGAGCGCCTGCAGTGGCAGGCCGATGAGCTGGGCCAGCTGGCCCTGCAGCCCGACGAATGGGACGCCCTGCAGGCCGAACAGTCGCGTCTGGCGCACGCCCAGGCCCTGCTCGACGGCGCCGGGCAAATACTCGAAGCCCTCGATGGCGAAGACGATTCCGCCGGCCACCGCCTGAATGCCGCGCAGCACCGGCTGCAGCAGATGCTGCGCCACGATCCGGCGCTGCAGGGCGTGGCCGACGAACTCGAATCGGCGCGCATCGCGGTGTCCGAGGCCGTGTCCGACCTGAACAACTATGTCAGCCGCGTCGAACTCGACCCGCAGCGGCTGGCCGAGGTCGACACCCGCATGAGCGCGGTGTTTGAAACCGCCCGCAAATTCAAGGCCGAGCCCGAAGCCCTGCCGGCCCTGCGCGACGCCGTGCACGCGCAACTGGCCGACCTGCAGGCGGCGGCCGACATCGATGCATTGCGCGCCCGCGCCGACGCCGCCGCCGCCCAGTACGAGACGGCCGCCGGCAAGCTGTCGGCCGCGCGCGCCAAAGTGGCCAAGAGCCTGGGCAAGCAGGTCACCCAGGCCATGCAGACGCTGGCCATGCAGGGCGGCCGTTTCGAGCCCGTGGTGTCGCGGGCCGCCGCGTCGGCCCACGGCAGCGACCACGTCGAGTTCCTGGTGGCCGGCCACGCCGGCACCTCGCCGCGGCCGCTGGGCAAGGTGGCATCGGGCGGCGAACTGTCGCGCATTTCACTGGCGCTGTCGGTCATCGCCAGCCGCGCGGCGCGCGTGCCCACGCTGATTTTCGATGAAGTCGACAGCGGGGTGGGCGGCGCGGTGGCCGAAGTGGTGGGCAAGCTGCTGCGCGAACTGGGCGAACGCCACCAGGTGCTGTGCGTGACGCACCTGCCGCAAGTGGCGGCCTGCGGCACGGCGCAGTACCGGGTCAGCAAGACGGAAACCGCCGGCGCCACCCGGTCGCATATTGCCGAACTGGACGCGGGCGAGCGTGTAGAAGAAATCGCGCGCATGCTGGGCGGCATCAAGATCACCGCCACTACGCGCGAACACGCGCGCGAGATGCTGGGCGGGCTGGCCGAGCCGTCGCGCTAGGCGTTCCGGGGTTTTCCGGACACGGCGGCGCGGCCGCCGCCGCCACAACAAAAGGCCTAACGGGTTTTCTGGCAGTCGCTGCAGATGCCGTACAGCACCATGGCGTGGCTTTCCAGGGCAAAGCCGTTGTCTTTGGCAACCTTGTGCTGGCGCTTTTCGATGTCGGGATCCGAAAACTCGACCACCTTGCCGCAATTGGTGCAGATGAGGTGGTCGTGGTGGTCGCCATCGTTGAGCTCGAATACCGCCTTGCCGCTGTCGAACTGGCTGCGGCTGAGAATGCCGGCCTGCTCGAACTGGGTCAGTACGCGGTAAACGGTGGCCAGGCCGATTTCGACGTTTTCGCCGATGAGGGCGCGATAAACGTCTTCGGCGCTGAGATGGCGCTGGTCGGCTTTACGGAAGATATCCAGAATTTTCAGGCGCGGGAAAGTCGCCTTCAAACCCATGTTCTTCAATTCGCTTTGGTCGGTGGTCATGGTGTAATCGCTCTCCGTCCGCGGTGTGGCATGGGCAGAATCACGGGGCCCCTCTCGGCAACGTACCGCCTTTTTGCGCTGCCCGCGGAGCTACCGCAATATGAAACCTTTATGATAACGGTTTTACTGGCTTTAAATCACAGATAGGGGCGCTTGGAGTCCATGATTGCACGTATTCCGACCCGGTTCCTGAAAACCCTGCTCGCGGCGGCCGCGGTTACGGCCGCCCTGGCGGGCTGCACGTCCGACAAATGGGGCTTCCCGTACAAGGCGCCCGTGCAGCAGGGCAACTGGATCACCCAAGAGCAGGTCGCCCTGCTGCAGCCGGGCATGACGCGCGAACAAGTGCGCTTTGCCCTGGGCAGCCCCACCCTGACCAGCGTGCTGCACGCCGATCGCTGGGATTACCCCTATTTCTTCAAGCCGGGTTACGGCAAGCCGCAAGAACGCAAATTCACCGTCTGGTTCGACAACGACCGCCTGGTGCGCTGGAGCGGTGACGAACAGCCGGAACTGCAGCCGTTCCAGCTCGATGCCGAGGGCAAGCCGGCCCAGGAAAAGGCCGACGAGCAGATCGACGCCGACACCGCCCGCCAGGACGCCGCCGGCATGGACGGCACCACCGCGCCAGAGCCGGCCGATCCGGCTCAGCTGCCCGCGCTGGGCACGCCGCCGGGAGGCGTGCAGCCGGCAAGCAATGCCCAGCCGACCATCGACGCCCAGCCGGTGCCGGCGCCCGACATGGGGGGCGCGCAACCAGACGCGTCCGACACCCAGAACCCTGCCGCGCAGCCCGCCGCCCCCTCGCCAGGGCGGCGCGAACTGCGACTGAATTCGCCCGACGCCCTGCCGCCCAGCAGCATCGGGCAACCGGGCGG
This sequence comes from Bordetella petrii, assembly GCF_017356245.1. NCBI lineage: Bacteria > Pseudomonadati > Pseudomonadota > Betaproteobacteria > Burkholderiales > Alcaligenaceae > Bordetella > Bordetella petrii. The sequence continues at coordinate 1,490,555 of NZ_JAFMZZ010000001.1, read as the reverse complement.
CGGCGCCGAGCCTCTGCGCTGAAAGGAACCACGATGCGTATCGCTATTGCCGGCGCCGGCGGCCGTATGGGCCGCATGCTGATCGAAGCCGTGCTGAACAGCCCCGACCTGACACTGGCAGCCGCCCTGGACCGCGCCGGCGCCGACGCCATCGGCCAGGACGCCGGCGCCTTCCTGGGGCGCGACACCGGCGTGGCCATCACCGACCAGCTCGACGTGCTGGCCGGGGCCGACTGCCTGGTCGACTTCACGCGCCCCGAAGCCACGCTGCAACACCTGCAGGCCTGCGTCCGGCACGGCACGCGCATGGTCATCGGCACCACGGGTTTCGATGACAATGGCCGCGCCGCCATCGAGGTGGCCGCGCAGAAAACCGCCATCGTGTTCGCCCCCAACATGAGCGTGGGGGTCAATGCCACCCTGAAGCTGCTGGAAGTGGCCGCAAGCATCCTGAATTCAGGCTACGACGTCGAAGTGTTCGAGGCGCACCATCGCAACAAGGTCGATGCGCCGTCCGGCACGGCCCTGAAAATGGGCGAGACCATCGCCTCGGCCTGGAACGTGGCCCTGCCCGACGTGGCCACCTGGACCCGCCACGGCGACACCGGGGTGCGCAAGCCGGGCACCATCGGCTTTTCGGTGGTGCGGGGCGGCGATATCGTGGGCGACCACACTGTGTATTTTTGCGGCACGGGCGAGCGCATCGAGATCACGCACCGCTCGGGCAGCCGCGCCACCTACGCCGAAGGCGCCCTGCGCGCCGCGCGCTTCCTGCAAGACCGCCACAACGGCCTGTTCGACATGCAGGCCGTGCTGGAGCTGTAGCCGGCCCGCGGCATCCGGCGCGGCGCCCGCCGGCTATGCGCCGGGCGCCGCGTCGCGCCACACCACCGGCTCGGGCTCCAGCGCCACCTGGTAACGGGCCGCCACGTCGCGCTGAATGGCGGCGGCCAGGGCCAGGATGTCGGCCGCCGCGGCCCCGCCCCGGTTCACCAGCACCAGCGCCTGCCGGTCGTGCACGCCGGCCGGGCCCAAGTGCCTGCCCTTCCAGCCGCACTGGTCGATCAGCCAGCCGGCGGCCAGCTTGTAGCGGCCGCCCGGCTGGGGATACGACACCAGCCCCGGATAGCGCGCGGCCAGCGCGTCCCGCGCGGCGGCATCGACCAGCGGATTCTTGAAAAAACTGCCCGCGTTGCCGATGACGGCCGGATCGGGCAGCTTGGCGCGGCGGATGCCGCACACGGCATCGAACACGGCGCGGGCCGTGGGCGTGCCCCCCGCCAGTGCGGCCTGGCGCTGCAGGTCGGGATAGTCCAGCACCGGCCGCCAGGGCCGCGGCAGCGCGAAACGCACCGCCACGATGATCCAGGCGCCCGGCGCATCGTGCTTGAACACGCTGTCGCGATAGGCATAACGGCAGGCGGCGGCATCCATGTCGACCAGGCGGCGCTGCCGCACGTTCCAGGCGGTCAGGCCCAGGAAGCGGTCGGCCAGTTCGACCCCATAGGCGCCGATATTCTGCACCGGCGCGGCGCCCACGGTGCCCGGGATCAGGGCCAGGTTTTCCAGGCCGTCCCAGCCGTTGGCCACGCAGGCCGACACAAAGCCGTGCCAGTTCTCGCCCGCGCCGGCTTCGATGATCCAGGCATCGGGCCGGGCCTCGAGCAGGCGCACGCCCCGCATTGCCACGTGCGCCACCAGGCTGTCGACCCGCGGCGGCAACACCAGGTTGCTGCCGCCGCCCAGCACCAGCAGGCCGGGATAGCGCCCGGCCAGCGTCGACAGGGCGTCGAGCTGGGAAAGCGACTGCAGGCTGACAAAAGCCGCGGCGCGCGAGGCCAGCCCCAGCGTGTTGAGCGGGGTGAGGTCGTGGGCGGCGGGGACCAGGGTGTCGGGCAAGGCCCGGGAAGGATCCGGCATGTAAGAAAGCAGGGTTGCAAAGGACAAGAGCCCACATATTAACGGCAGGCCGTCAATGGTTTGCACACGGCTTGGAAAACCGCTATGATGCCGGTCTTCGCTGATCGGCCCACTGCTTTGACCGGGCCCGGCCACGCGGGAGTAGCTCAGTTGGTAGAGCGCAACCTTGCCAAGGTTGAGGTCGCGAGTTCGAGACTCGTCTCCCGCTCCAGGATTCTTTCCATGGGGCTTCACAAGCACGCCATGGCACGCCAAAAAGGAGCTTCGGCTCCTTTTTTCGTTTCCAACCGGAATTCCACCGGTATCCTGCGGATTCAACCAGCAGCCCGTTCCCTTTAGTCCATTTTTATTGTCTCTTTCCGGCTCTGATGTCTGGGAACGACCATGGATATCGGTAGCATTTCCTGATTTCGAATGGGCACCATGTGCCCCCTTAGACTCGATGGCCCAGGATGCTTTTCTTTGTACGAGTGCGAGTGACATGCAGAAGACGGCATGTACGCCTGATGCCTCCATTCATGACATTGTTAAGTTGCTGGTGATCCGTAGGAGCGCATGGTAGTGCTTAAGGACTATATGACTGCAGATTCCATCTCAGCGGCTGGCACTGCCCTATCGGCTATCGTGCGAGCATCAGTGACGCTTTGGCAACTTTTATATTTCTCGCAAGGGCTATACCAAGAGCACTGGAATCGTTCTCTGTCGAGCTGCTTCCTGATGAACTACAACAGAAGTCAGCGCATACATTGAGTCAGCTAAACATGCTGCAAGTTCAAGGGATCCAAATCTATAACGCAATAGTCCCACTTCGCCCCGATGGCCCAGGAACGCTCCAACCATATCTCATTCCTCTACCAGGCCACACAGTGCCGCCGTCCGCCTCTCTCGCCAGTATTTGACAGCTGGATCAGCATGGCAGCAAATCGACCTATTCAACCGAATTGAACGAATCGAACGATTGAGGTAAGCTGACAAAGTAGACTTGTTCGAGGAGTCCAAAATGCAAACTTTTACTGCCAATGAGGCAAAAACTCGATTCGGCGAACTGATAGACCGGGTACAGCGAGAGCCAATCCAGGTCACGCGGCGCAACCGTGTCGTCGGTGTCATGGTTTCTGCGGAGGACTACCGTGCAATGCGCGAGTTCTATGCAGATCGACTGCGGCGCACATTGAAGCAAAGTGCCGAAGAAGCAACAGCCAAAGGCTTGACAGACGAGAAGCTGGAACAGCTTTTGGCCGATGAGGATTGAACGCGCAGTCGTCGATACCAACGTCCTGATAAGTGCTGCGCTATCCCCCTGCTCTGCTCCCGCTCGGATCGTGGATTGCCTTCTGCAACATGCTACGTTGGTGTTTTCGCGAGAGACCTTCGCGGAACTGGAAACCAGGCTCTGGCGTCCAAAATTTGACCGTTATCTGGACATTGATCGCCGCAGCCTGCTATTGCATGACTTCGCTGCGGCGGCTCAATGGATTGATCTGCCCACGGCGCCCAGGCCAACGCACAGCCGTGATCCCGATGACGATGTATTTCTCCATACCGCCCTACATGGCAAGGCGGAATGGCTAGTAAGTGGCGACAGGGATTTACTGGAGCTGCCACCCGCCGACTGGGGATTTGAAATTCTGTCACCCGCGCAGGCTCTGCAAAAATGGCAACAGAATTGAGCAAACTCCAATTCATAACGAAGTCGAACCCGGCGCGCAGCCGCGCGCCGCGCGCTCAGGCGTACTTTCCGATAAGCCCCCCGTCCACCACCAGTTCCGTGCCCGTGATGTAGGCCGCTTCGTCGGAAGCCAGGAAAGCCACCGCATTGGCCACTTCCCACGGCGTACCCATGCGCCCCATGGGAACCTGCCGGTCGCGCGCGGCGCGGGCCTGCTCGAAGTCGTCGGCCGAGAACATGCGGGCCACCGTAGTGCGCACGCGCGGCGTGTCGATCAGGCCGGGCACCACGGTATTGGCGCGGATGCCTTGCGCGGCATACTGCTGCGCGATCATGCGCGCGAAATGGATCACCGCGGCCTTGGTGACGTTGTAGGCCAGGTGCGGGTAGCCCAGGTAGCGCAGGCCCGCTACCGACGACACGGCCACGATGGCGCCGCCGCCCTGCCCGCGCATGATGGGCAGCACCAGCCGGCTGGCGATGACCAGGCTGTCGACATTTACTTTCTGGATGCGTTCCCAGTCGGCCAGCGCGATGCCTTCGGGGCCGCCCACCTTGCCGATGCCGGCATTGGCCTGCAGGATGTCCAGCCTGCCGTAGCGGGCCATGACGGCCTGCACGGCCTGTTCCATGGCGCCGGGGTCGGCCACGTCGGCCTGCAGGGCCAGGCCCTGCCCGCCCAGCGCCTGCACCGCGGCCAGCGCATCCTGCGCCGCGTCGAGGCTGGCGTCCAGCACGCAGACCGCCGCGCCGTGGCGGGCCAGCGTGGCGCAGCTGGCCTTGCCGATGCTCCACCCCGGACCGCTGGACCCGCCGCCGGCAACCAGCGCCACTTTGCCGGCCAGCCGACCGCTGGCGGCCGGCAATAGCGCCTGCAGAGCGTCGATGTCGAGGCTGTTGTTCATGCCGCGCTCCCCAGGCCGACCGTCATGCCGCCGCACACGTACAGCACCTGCCCCGTGATGAAGCCTGCGCGCTCGTCCAGCAGCGAGGCCACGGCATGCGCGATGTCGGCGGGTGTGCCCATGCGCCGCACCGGGATCGCGGCGCGGATCTTCTCGGTCTGCGGCGCGCCCGGCGGATTGACCCGTTCAAACAGTTCGGTGGCGATCGGCCCGGGGCCGACCGCATTGACCGTGATGCCGTCGCCGGCCATTTCCAGCGCCCAGGTACGCGTCATGCCCAGCAGACCGGCCTTGCTGGCGGCGTACACGGTGCGCTCGGCCTTGCCCAGCGCCGCGCGGCTGGAGATATTGACCACGCGGCCGAATTGGCGGCGACGCATGGCAGGCAGCAGGCCTTGCATCAGCAGCATGGGGGCCTGGATATTCAGCGCCATCACGAAGGCCAGGTCATCCGGCGAGGCGTGTTCGAGCAATGCCGGGCGCACCGTGCCCGCGTTGTTCACCAGGTACAGCACATCGCGCTCGGCCGCCAGCGCGGCCACGGCCTGGCGCGTGGCATCGGCGCTGCACAGGTCGACCGCCACATGCGTCTCGCCCGGCAGAGTGGCAGCAGGCGCCTTCAGATCGAAATTGACGACTTCATAGCCGTCCTGCAGCAGGCGTTCGATCACAGCCCGGCCGATGCCGGCGCTGCCGCCGGTGACCAGCGCGACGGGCGCTGCGGTGTGCGGGACACCCATCGTCAGCCCTCCTGCCGGCCGCGCGCCGACTTGCCCGCGCCCACATAGGGAATCTCGCGGTCGATGGTTTCCCAGATGAAGCGGCCCGCGGGGCACTGCTGTTCTTCGGCGACGTGCGACACCAGGCCGGCGGCGCGCGATATGACCGCGAAACCGCGCATCAGCTGGGTGGGGATGCCGATTTCGCCCAGCAGCGCCGCCACCGCGCCGGTGGCGTTGATGGTGATGTGCCGCCCATACACGCTGTCGACGGTGCGGGCCAGCAGTTCCAGCGCGTCCAGCCACTTGCCCGCCAGGTCGGGCTCGGCGCGGGCCAGCGCCAGCAACTTGATCGAGCGCGGATCGTCGGGCTTGTGCAGGTGATGCCCGAAGCCGGGCAGCGGCTTCTTGCTGTCGCGGTGCGCCTGCACGATGGCGCGCGCTTCGGCCTGCGCGTCGTCGGCCTTGAGAATGCGGTCGAGCAGCAGCGAGCAGTTTTCCATGGTGCCCACGAAGCTGCTGCCCACGGCCATCAGGCCGGCGGCCACCGCGCCCTGCAGGTTTTCCGGGGCACTCATGTACACCACGCGCGTGGCAATGGCGCTGGGCGTCAGGCCGTGCTCCATCAGGGTGATCAGCACGGCATCGACCACGCGCAGATCGACCGGGCGCGCATCGCGGCCGATGATCTGCGCGAACATCACTTCGGTGAAGGTCTTCTTGCCGATCAGCTCTTCGACCAGATCGGCGTCGCGATACGACATGCCCTCGAGGTGGTGGGCGCACAGGCGGGTAACGGGGCGGTTCATGTGGTCTCCTTGATGACAGAATCCCGGACGGCGTTCTTCAGCACCTTGCCGACGGACGAGCGCGGCAGGTTCTCGAAAACATGGATGCGCTTGGGCGTGTGCACGGGGCCCAGCCGGTCGCGCACGAACATCATCAGTTCCTGCGGCTCGGCGGACGCGCCGCCATGGAATTGCACGGCGGCCTGCACGGCCTCGCCCCATTTATCGTCCGGAACGCCGAACACCGAGCATTCATACACGGCGGGATGGCGGGCCAGCGCGTTCTCGACGTCGACCGGATACACATTGAAGCCGCCGGTGATGATGACGTCGCGCAGGCGGTCTTTGATGGTCAGGTAGCCGCGCTGGTCCACCACGCCCACGTCGCCGGTATGCAGCCAGCCGTCGACGATGGTTTCGGCGGTTTTTTCGGGCAGCCGCCAGTAGCCGGCCATGACCAGGTCGCCGCGCACCACCACCTCGCCCGCCTGCCCGGCCGGCAGGCAGCGGCCGTCGCGGTCCATGATGGCGAATTCGGAAAACCAGGTGGCGCTGCCCACCGACCCCAGGTTGGCCGGGTCGGCCAGCTCGGCCGGCGTAATGGCCGTGACGATCTGCGGGGATTCGGTCTGGCCGTAGGTGGCGCCCACCACCGGGCCGAAGAACGCGCGCACCTGCTCGAATTTTTCCACGGGCATGGGCGCGCCGCCGTAGATCAGGTTGCGCAGGCGCGGAAAGTCGGCGCGCGAGACGCCGGGCTGCGCCATGATCATGTAGATCAGCGTGGGCGGCATGAAAGCCAGCGTGCCGCCGCGTTCGCGGAAGGCGGCCGTGATCGCCGCCGGCGATGCTTCATCCAGGAACACATGGGTGCCGCCCTGCGCCAGCACGGGCAGCAGATAGGTGGACGTGCCATGCGTGACGGGCGCGGCCACGACATAGCGGTCTTCGCTGGTCAGCCGCCAGGCCTGGATCTGGTTGACGATGACCGCGGTCCAGGCCCGGTAGGGCTGCATCACCCCCTTGGGCAGGCCGGTCGTGCCGCCGGTGAACTTGATTGCCTGCACCGCGTCGGTGCCTGGCTCGCAGCGCACCGGCTCGCGGCCGGCATAGGCTTGCAGCAGGCCGGCCAGCGTGTGCCCGCCGGCGGCCTCATCCAGGCGGATGTGCGCCGCCCTACCGGCGTCCACCAGGGCGTCGCCGGTGCGGTCGGTGATCACGATGCCGGGCTCGGTCGCATCGATGATGCGGCCGATTTCCGGCGCGGTGCTGCGGTAGTTCAACGGCACCCAGATCTTGCCCGAAGCAATCACCGCCAGCAGCGCCACCACGTGCTGCGCTGTATTGCCGGCGCAGACCGCCACCCGGCTTTGCGGAGCCGGGTCGAGCGCCTGCAGGGCGGCGGCCAGCGCCTGCACCTCGCTGCGCAGCCGGCCGTAGGTCCAGGCGCCCTGGGGCGTGTCCAGCGCGACGCGGTCGCTGAAACGGGCGGCGGCCCGAAGGAAAAAATCAATGGGATACACGAACGGCTCCTGGTTCTACTATTGCACTTTGAGGCCGGCCTGGGTCACGACCTTGCCCCACTTTTCGATTTCGCTGTCGATGAAGCTTTGCAAAGTGGCGGGCGTATTCGGCGTGGCCGGCAGCAGGAAGCCGGCCGCTTTGTAGGCCTGGGTCAGGGTGTCGCCGGCCAGGCCCTGGTTGATGGCCTGGTTCAGCCGGGCCACGATGGGCCCGGGCGTGCCGGCCGGCGCCATGACCGCGAACCACGATTGCACCGAAAAGCCGGGCAGGCCCGATTCCGCCAGCGTGGGCACGTCGGGCGCGAACGGCACGCGCTGCGGCGCCGTGACGCCCAGGGCGCGCAGCTTGCCCGCCTGCACGTGCGGCAGCGACGACGGCAGGTTGTCGAACATCGAATCCACCTGGCCGCCCAGCAGGTCGGCCACCGCCGGGCCGCTGCCCCGGTACGGCACATGCAGGATGTCGGTGCCGGTGGCCATCTTGAAGATTTCGCACGACAGGTGGATGGACGAACCGCTGCCCGACGACGCGCAGGTCAGCTTGCCGGGATGCTTCTTGGCGTAGGCCACGTACTCTTGCACCGAATGGATCGGCAGCTTGGGATGGACCACCAGGATATTGGGGATGGTGGCCAGCAGCGCCACCGGCGTGAAGTCTTTCTTGAAATCGTAGTTGAGCTTTTCGTACAGGGTGCGGTTGATGGTGTTCGCGATCGAGCCGATGTACAGGGTGTAGCCGTCGGGCTTGGCGCGGGCCACGACTTCGGCGCCAATGTTGCTGTTGGCGCCGGTGCGGTTTTCCACCACCACCGGCTGGCCCAGGGAATCCGACAGCGACTTGGCGATCAGGCGCGCCACGATATCGGTCGCGCCGCCAGCGGCATAGCCCACCACCAGGGTCACCGGGCGCTGCGGATAATCGGCCGCCGCCCGGGCGGCCGGGACCAGGCCCAGGCCGGCCAGCAGCAGCGCCGCCGGCCGCACAAAACGTCGCATAACAGAATGCATGTGAGTCTCCTATCGGTTGTTCATTATTTGGACGCGCATTCCCGCTGCGTCAGAGATATCATCAGCCTTGCGTATCTACTCAGGAAGACAGGCTGTCCAAATAATGAACAACCCAGACCATGGCGACCACGGCGCCCGCACCCTGCGGCGCGGCCTGCACATTCTGGCGGCGCTGCGGCGGACCCCGGAAGGCCTGGATATCGCCGGCATCGCGCGGGCCCTGGCCATGCAGCGCACCAGTGTGTATCGCTACATTTCGGTATTGGCCGAAGAGGGCTATGCCGTGCGCGACCCGCAAACCGGGCGCTATCGCGCGGCCTCGACCGGGACGCATCCGGTGGACGAACAGACGCTGTCCGTGGCGCAGCTGGCGCCCGCCATGCGGCGCATCAGCGGCCACACCGGCGATTCTTCGTTCCTGATTTGCCGGGTCGGTTCCGACTCGCTGTGCCTGCACCGCGAAATCGGCAGCTACCCGGTGCAGGTGCTGGCCGTGACCATCGGCCATCGCCAGCCGCTGGGGGTGGGCGCGGCGGGCCTGGCGCTGCTGGCCGCCCTGCCCGCCGACGAGGCCGAAGCCCTGATGCAGCAGAACCGCGAGGCGCTGCGCTCGTACGGGCACATGACGGTGGCGCACATGCGGCTGCTGGTCGAGGCCACGCGCGGCCGCGGCTGGGCCGCGGTAGGCAACGCGGCGGTGCCGGGCGTGCTGGGCGTGGGCGTGGCGCTGCGCGACCGCTCGGGCTATCCGCGCCTGGCGGTCAGCGTGTCGTGCATTCTCGACCGCATGCCGGCGGCCCGGCAGCGCACCATTGCCGACCTGATCCGCCGCGAAATCGGCGACATCGCCTGAAGGCAGCCGGCTTGCGCCGGCCCGGGCGGATGCTGTTCATTTTAAATCAATCGTTCTAAAATAAACTGCTCCACTCCTGCAAGGAAACGCCATGATCGAGCTGTACTACTGGCCCACGCCCAATGGGCACAAAATCACCCTGTTCCTGGAAGAAGCGGGCCTGCCGTACCGTATCCATCCGGTCGACATCAGCGCGGGCGACCAGTTCAAGCCCGAGTTCCTGGCGTTCTCGCCCAACAACCGCATGCCGGCCATTATCGATACGGCGCCCGCCGACGGCGGCGAGCCGGTCACCGTGTTTGAATCGGGCGCCATCCTGCTGTACCTGGCCGAGAAAACCGGGCAGTTCCTGCCGGCCGGCGCGCGCGGCCGCAAGGCGGTGCTGGAATGGCTGTTCTGGCAGGTGGGCGGCCTGGGGCCGATGGCCGGCCAGAACCATCATTTCGGGCTCTATGCGCCCGAGCCGCTGCCCTATGCCATCGAGCGCTATGTCAAGGAAACCAACCGGCTGTACGGCGTGCTGGACCGGCGCCTGGCGGAGCAGCCCTTTGTCGCGGGCAAGGACTACAGCATCGCCGACATGGCATCGTATCCGTGGATCGTGCCGTGGAAAAAGCAGCAGCAGAACCTGGACGACTTCCCGCATTTGCGGCGCTGGTTCGACACGGTGCGCGAGCGTCCCGCCACGGTGCGCGCCTATGCCCAGGGCGACCCTTATACGAACCGGCCGGCCGTGACCGAAGAAGGAAAGAAGATTTTGTTCGGCCAGACGGCGCAGCAGGCGGGCGCGCGCTGACAGCCGGCCGCACGCGCTGGGCCAGCGCCCATGCCGCCGGACGGCTGAAGCGCCAGGCGGCTAGGCGCCGTCTTTCTGCCAGTGGATGAATGCCCAGCGCAGCGGCGCGCCGACGCGTTCCTGCGGCGAGGCGCGGCGGTACCAGGCCTGCAGGCGCCCGCGCTCGTCGTCGTCCAGCCCGCCCATCGAGCGGGCCACGCGGCGCGCATAGTCGTCGAAATCGGGCGCGGCCGCCAGTTGGCTGGGCACGCTGATGTAGTCCAGCGAAGGCTGGATGCCCATGCCATGCAGGATATTGATCACGTAGATGTAGCCGGGCATGGCGGGCCGCGTGCGGCCCAGCACCTGCTGGATCGCGGGGTCGATGAAATGGCCGCCCGCCAGGTGGGTAAGGTAAACGCGCAGGCGGGCCTTGGCGTGCAGCTTGGCCAGGGCCCCCGCCATGTCTTCGACCGCGGTGGAGCGCGAGGCCACCACGATGTCGCACACCGGCACATCGGACCAGTCGTCTTCCCAGGCGCGCAGCAGGGGCTGGATATTGCCCACCCCCTGCGCCTGCGCGTTGCGCGCCAGCGCGTCGAGCATGCCCGCGCTGTAATCCAGGCCCACCACCTGCTGCAGCCGCGCCGCCAGCGGCAGAGCCAGCGTGCCGGCGCCGCAGCCTACGTCGAGCAGCGTGCGCGCGCCGTCCAGTTGCATGCGGGCAATGAAATCGTCCGCATAGCGGCTGCGCGGGGCGCGCGGCCCCAGTTCGCCGGCGCGCCGGTCCCAGGCCTGCGGCGGCTTGGGTTGGCCGCGCGCCGCCGCCAGGTGCTGGCGGTAACGCTGCGCGAAATCAATATCTGCCAGCGTCATGCCGGGGCGCCCCCGCTGCGGGCCGCATGATGGGGCGCGGCCACTTGCTCGAACCAGGCCTGCAAAGGCGCGCGGGCCACCGGCAATTCCAGGCCCGCCTGACCGGTGAAGCGGCGCCAGTCGGGCAGCAGCGCCGCCGACACCACGGTAACCAGGGGAATGCCGTCGCTCATCAGGGCCAGCATTTCCTGGGCGAAGCCGCCGCCGGCGGCTTCGGTGGCGCCATAGCGGTTGACAATGACCAGTTCGGCGCGGGTTTGCAGGGCTTCGCGCAGCACATGGCTGGCAGCCGCCAGCGCGCCGGAATCCAGGCTGCACGCGCGCGAGCCGGGGCCCAGGTCTTGCGACAGGCCGTACAGGCGCCCCGAACGCACATCGCGCAGCCGGCGCTGCGGCCGGCCGCCATCGGGCGGCAAGGTTTCGTGCTGCAGCAGCCCGTGCAGCCGCCGGCCCTGCGCCAGCAGGTCGCGGGCGAAATCGGCCAGCAAGGCATCGGCGCCGCGCGACGATTTGCCATACACCAGCGCGGCGACAGGAATGGAAACAGCGGGGTTCAGGGCCATTGTGTGACAGCCGACGCCGGGCGCGGCGGCGGAATGCATGGGGATACGTGCCCACTCTATACTCGCCGCCCCCGGCCCGAAAGCCCTGCCGTTGGCCTAGGATGGCCGGCCGATGGCAAGGCGCAAAAAACAATGATATAATTTTTGTCTTTGGTGGCCACGCGCTGAATGTGCTTCACAGCACCTTCACAACACGCCAGGCAACCAGATACGCGGGAGTAGCTCAGTTGGTAGAGCGCAACCTTGCCAAGGTTGAGGTCGCGAGTTCGAGACTCGTCTCCCGCTCCAGATTCAGCATGCAGGCACTGGCATCCAGTTGCCCGGCATGAAAAAAAGCCCCGTCGCCGGGGCTTTTTTATTGCGGCATGCCGCGCTACACAAGGATGCGCACCCGGCGAGCCGGGCCGCCGCATACGACACAAGCGGCTTAATTCCTGTACAATGGCGGGCTTGGCAGAACATGCCCTGGCGCAATGGCAGAGTGGTTATGCAGCGGATTGCAAATCCGTGTACGTCGGTTCGATTCCGGCTTGCGCCTCCAGAAAGAACAACGCTGCAAAAACGAAGGCTCTCGTTACCGAGAGCCTTTTTCTTTTGCCCCCGCGTCACGGCTCGATGTAGTTCGACACGGGTCCATAGCTGGCGCTGCTGGGCGCCGCCGCGACCGAAGTATCCTGGGGCCGCTGGGAAACAGGCTTGGCCGTCGCCGGGCAGGTGTGGCCCGTGGCTTCCCAGGCCAGCCGGTTCTCGTCTTCGCCGAAGCAGAAGAATCTCATGTCGGCCACCTCTTTGTAGCCCAGCTTGTAGGCGGTGGCCGTGTCTTCGCGGGCGTTACAGGCAGAGCTTTCGCTTGCCACCGACCCGCCTATGCCGAACCCGGTTACGCCCACGCCCATGGTATTGCTCTGGCCGCAATTGTTGGCGCCGCCGAACATGCTGGGGGCGATGTAGACATTGGGCGTGGTGGAAACACTCTGGTGCTCGCGCTGGGAAGACCCTTCGAAAGTGATGTTGCCCATGCCCATCTGGGCCGACACGCCCACCTGGGCAGTGCCCGACTGGGAATTGGAGCTGGCGCTGCCGGTTGCGTTCGAGGCCGCGTCGGCGCCCGTCGTAATGGTCTGGCCCTGCGCACCGGCGCTGCATAAGGCCAATATCACAAATAATAGGCGTTTCATGATTATTCTCCTGGAATGAAGCCACCCTATGCTGTCAGCAGGGATACCCGCCACATAATCGTTTTATTCAAAATCCTTGTAACCACGCGAATACGGGCAATTCATTGTATGGTTACGCTAAAACCGGGTTTTGCCACTTTGTGAGGTTCTACTGATTATTTATTAAAAATAAATCTCGACGGCTTATTCCAAGAAACAACCTGATTTCAATACTCGTCCAGCCTGATGCGCGCCACTGCGCGTCCCGCTTCCGATATTCTGGTGAAAATCACCGCGGGTGGCCCTGCCAAGCCGGACAGATCGTCATTTCTCATCATCAGCCGGTGGCCCGTTCTGCTTGCCCCTGACCCGCAGCTCGAGCATGGCTTCGCCATAGGCCTGCTGCAGGGCCTTGATCTGTTTTTCATAAAATTCCTTTACATTCAAAGGGTTGGATCTCAACGCATTTTCCAGGCCGCGCTTTCCTTCTTCGACCCAGCGCTCTATCTCGGGCACCGGCAAATCAAAAGCCTCGCTGGCCTCGCGCACACTGGTTCTGCCCTGGATAATATCCATGACCAGCACGCTCTTGCGCCTGACCGTCCACCGCTTGATTTCTTCGTCAAGTTTCTCGTCCATGACCAGCGCTCCTGAGATGGCCTATTCCTGCCCGGCCTTTTAATTAGCCGCGCAAGAATGTAACTGCCCTTCGCCAATACACTATTCCGAGGCCGTGCCACGGGCTGCGCTGAGCAGCCGGGATAATCCCCGGATATAGCCGCCTATTAAAAATCGGGTTTATCGATCGAGTTCTATCCAGTGCCAGCCGGGCGGCAAAAATGCCGGACTGCCGGCGTCGGGATAACTGGGCAGCAGGCGGGCGCCGGCCAGCCAGTAGTCGCGGAACCGGTAGTCGCCGCCGGCATGCACCCGCGCGATGAAGCTCGTGAAACCGCTGCCGCCTGGCGCGCGGCAGTCTGGCGGGTCGCCGCTGGCCAGAGAAAAGTCCTTTTCGGCCGGCGCCATCGCCGGAAACGTGGCGGCGAACTGCGTCATTTCCAGATCTGCGTCGGGCCGGCAGACCGGCGCCGGCGACACCGCGGCGGCCGGCGCGAGCGCCGCCGGGCCGGACGCCGCCTGGCGCGGCGGCGCAACGCAAGCCCCGAAAACCAGGAAAGCCAGGCACAGCACGGGTTTCATGAGAGTTCTCCCACGTGTGGGGAAGACCGCTCTTCCCCACACGACAGGTATCGGCTCGGACAGATGGCTTACCAGCTCCAGCCGCCGAAACCGATGTTGCCGACGTTGCCGGTGGCGCCGCTGGTGTATTCACCTCCGGCCATGCCCGAGGTTCCGCCGACCGCGAACCCGGCCGTGTAGCCACCGCCCACCGACTGGTTGACGCTGGTGCCGTTGGCATAGGTGTTGGTGCCTTGCGGGGTCAACGAAACGCCGGAATTGGCGCTGGTCGAACTGGTGGCCGTGGTGCCCTGCAGGGCCGCGCCGAAACCGAGCGAACCGCTGCTGCTGGACGCCTGCGAACCGCCTTGCGTGCCCGAGGTGGACGTGCCGGTTCCGCCGAAGACGCCGATCGCAAAACCCGCCGCGTGCGCCATGCCCACAGAGCTGACGGCCAGGGCCACTGCCAATAGTGCTTTCTTCATGATGTATGCCTCCTGATATCTCGAGAATCCGTCTCGAGGCGGTCCAACCCGGTTATCCGGAATTGCGCCGCTGCCGCTTTTTCAATAAGACCGCAATGCCGGGAATATCTTTTTTCCATATGAAAATGGCTTTTTCGATACTGGAAATCCGCTACGAAAACCTGCCGATCCTGTTATTTCAGAAATCGCGGACAAACAGCTCCCCCGCTCGGCTGAAAATGCCAAGCCAGCAATCGGCAACAGTGTTTTAAATTCGGCCCCCGCCGGTGCGCGCCTGCGCACCACCCATCTACTACCAACGGCCTATTTAATACTTACTCAGTTCGCCGCATAATCCAGTCGTGAAAACCACTGCCGCAATCTTCTGACTAATCCTTGCAATTTCCACGTCTGCCCGGACGCTATTCGAAATTGCCTTCCTGCTCCCCTTCGCGCTTGTCTGCACGGTTTTCATTCTAGGCAGTTCCGACTCACAAAATTTACAGTTTGTGATTTTTCAAATTTTTTTTTGAAGTTTGGCCTTGCATGGTCCCGCGGCGGAATCTGCAAGAACCAGGAGCGGGCGCTGGCCACCAGCGAAAGGAACTAGTCCCATGGACCCTCGCATTCAATACTGCATAACGCAGATCGAACAAAAAATCCTGCACGAATCAACCGAGCACTGCGTCCATGACGCGCTCATACAAGAACTGGCACAGGAAATCCGGCTAAGCCGTTTTCACCTGACCCGCCTGTTCCTGAAAGACTTCCAGCATTCCCCGCGGGATTACATCCATCGCAACCTGATGGGGCGCTGCGCCCTGATGGTCGCGCATACGCGCCAGCCGCCTTTTTCGATTGCGATCGACATGGGCTTCTCGAGCCAGCAGGCTTTCACGCGGGCCTTCACGCGCTATTGGGGAATATCGCCCTGCCAGTTCCGGCTGGCGCATGCCCGCTACATTGCGAAAATGAACGAGCCAGGCAGGCTGGCCGCCGATTCTCCGCATCCACCGGCCAGCCCGGCCCGGGTTGCCGTGCGCGAACTGCCGCCCACCCGCTTCTGGGCGGTGCGCTACGAAGGCATGTCCAGCCAGAAGCACGCCTGCTGGAATGACTTTCACCGGCTGTTCGCCCATCTGCGGTCGGACCTGCTCACCGGCCCCTTCTTTGGCCTGACCTACGACACGCCGATGTTCGTGCCCACGCCGTTCATGCGCTATTACTGCGGCGTGCAGGTGCCACCCGGCTTCGGGCCCAAGCCCAAGGACGCCTTCGAAATCACCCTGCCCGGCGGCCGTATCGCCACCTGCGAAGCCCAATGCACGGCCGACGGGATCCTGGCGCTTTACGGGAACCTGCTGGACCAATGGCTGCCGCGGTCCGGCTACAGCCTGCGGGCATCGTGCTTTGCCGAGCGCTTCGACACATTTCCGCTGAATTGGGGCGCAAAGCCCCAACCGGTGCAATTAAATTGCTGGATTCAGTGATTATTAAAGATAAATTGATGCGTTTATGTAGCAAAATCCTTGCACAGCTTGTTATTTGGCGTTAAATTTTTTCACAAACCGGGATCAACTTCCGGTCGTGCCGCAGCAGGCAGGGCAGCCACCTGCCTGCTGCCGATTTCTCCATCGTCACCGCTTCTGGCGTGCCCCCCCCGTCAACAACTAGAACAGGGCGAAGGGACCACCAAGGGAGAAGCAAACGTGTCGACCATCATCATCATCGAATCGCGGCCGTCGATCCGGCAGGGCATTCTGCAGGCAACCTCGCAGGCCGTTCCCGGCTGGCGTGTCGACAGCTCCGCCTACCTTGACATGCCCAGCGAGCCGTGGCGCGACCAGGGATATGAACTGATGCTGCTGTCAGTGCTGAACCTGGACGACGTTTACCAGACCGTGACCATGGCCAAGCTGACATACATGCCCAAGGCCATTCTGCTGCTGGCCAGCAGCCGCGGATTCGCCCCCTGGCCGCATGGCCTGCCGCCGGGCGTCGTGGGCTGCGTGCCCAGCGATGCGCCCGCCGACATGCTGCAGGCCTCGATCAGGCTGGTGCTGGCCGGCGGCATGTTCTTTCCCGCGCCGGATATCGACAAGCCGCCGTTCGAAGAGCAGGACGCGCCCGGCCGGGCGACGGCGGACAGCGACGCCGCCTGTCCGTCGCCGCATGAACTTCCCTTCCGGCACCAGGAAGGCCAGGCGCTGGGGCTGACCCCGCGCCAATACGAAGTGCTGGTGCTGCTTGCGCGCGGCTATACCTTGAAAGCGATCGGGCGCGATTTGAATATTGCCGTCACCACCGCCAAGGTGCACGCCGAAACCGTGTACCAGCGCCTGCATGTGCACAACCGCACCGAGGCCGTGTATGCCGCCATTTCGCGCGGCGCCACGCTGGGCTGGCCCGCCATGGCGCGCGAAGCGGCCACCAGCGTGTAGCGGCGCCGCCGGCTGCAGGCCGTTCTGGTTAAATAGCAGGTCGAACGCGGGCCGACCGCCTTGCGGCATTCTTTTGCCTTCCACATGGATTCTTCCGTCAAAGCAGCCCTGGCCAAATGGCCCGATGTGCCGGCCGTGCACGGCTGGCTGTCGCTGGACGAGCGCGGGCGTTGGCGCCTGCATCCGCAGGGCGACGCCGCCGGCGGCGGGCCTGGCGAATCCATCGAGAACACCCAGATCCTGGAATTCATCGGCCGCAATTACGAAAGCGACAGCCAGGGCCGCTGGTATTTCCAGAATGGTCCGCAACGCGTGTATGTGCGGCTGGACGCCGCGCCCTATCTGCTGCGCCGCGCCGACGACGGGGTCGGGCTGGCCACCCATACGGGCCTGCCGGTGCGGGCGGTGTCGGCCTGGTGGCTGGACGACACGGGACGCCTTTATGCGCAGGCCGACGTGGGCCCGGCCATGGTCGAAGGCCGCGAACTGCCGGCGCTGCTGGATCAATTGCGCGACGCGCACGGCCGGCCGCTGACGGATGCGCTGGAATCGGCCCCCGGCAACCTGCCCGTCACGCATCCCGCCCTGCCCGCCCCCGCCCCGCTGCATCTCGAGGTCGCACGGTGCGATATCCCGGCCCGTCTGGCCTTCGTGGCGAATCCGCGGCGCTGACTCCGCGCGCCGCGCAACGGGCGGGCCGACTGCCGTTAGAATCGACGCCATGACCGCCCAATCGCCTCCGACGTATTTTCCAGCCCCGCGCCGGGCACGCTTCTGCAGCCAGTGCGGCACCCCCATCAATCGCCGGGTGCCGGATGGCGACAATCGCGAGCGCGACGTCTGTGACCACTGCGGCGCCATTCATTACCAGAACCCGCGCATGGTGGTGGGCACGGTGCCGGTCTGGGAAAACCGCATCCTGCTGTGCCGGCGCGCCATCGAACCGCGCTACGACACCTGGACGCTGCCGGCGGGCTTCATGGAACTGGGCGAAAGCACTGCCCAGGGCGCGGCCCGCGAAACCCTGGAAGAATCGGGCGCGCGCATCGAACTGGGCCAGTTGTTCACCATCATTGACGTACCGCAGATCGAGCAGGTACACCTGTTCTACCTGGCGCAGGCGCTGGGCCCCGAGCTCGATCCCGGCCCCGAAAGCCTGGAAGCGCGCTATTACGACGAGGCCGACATTCCCTGGGAAGACCTGTCTTTCCGCACGGTGGCCACCACCCTGAAACAGTTCCTGGAAGATCGCCGGCGCGGCAGCTTCGGCACCCATCACTACACCCTCGAATCGCACCGCTGAATCTTGAAGTTGCCCTGGCTATCCCCCGACACGCCGTTTCCGCCGGCCGAGCAGGCGCTGTCCGATCCGGCCGGCCTGCTGGCGGCGGGCGCCGACCTGTCGCTGGAGCGCCTGGCGGCGGCCTATTCGAACGGCATCTTTCCCTGGTACGGCGAAGGCGAACCCATCCTGTGGTGGAGCCCCGATCCGCGCATGGTGCTGGCCTGCGCCGACTTCGCGCCCTCGCACTCATTGCGCAAGCTGCTGCGCCAGGTCGCGCGCGAAGAATCCGGCCTGCTGCCGCGCCTGCAAGTGCGCGTCGACACCGAGTTCGACACAGTGGTGGCGCAATGCGCCGCGCCGCGCGACGGACAGGCCGGCACCTGGATCACCGCCGACATGCGGCAGGCCTACCGAGCCTGGCATGCCGCGGGCGCGGCGCACAGTGTCGAAACCTGGATCGATGGCGAACTGGCGGGCGGCCTGTATGGCATCAGCCTGGGCCGCATGTTCTTCGGCGAATCGATGTTCACGCGCGCGCCCGACGCCTCGAAAGTGGCGCTGGCCTACCTGGTGGCGTTCCTGCGCCGGGCCGGCGTCGAATGGATCGACTGCCAGCAGCAGACGCGCCACCTGGCCAGCCTGGGGGCCCGGCCGGTGCCGCGCGCCCGCTTCGTCGAGCACGTGCGCCGCGCCGTGGCGGGGCCCCCGCCCGCCTGGCAGACGGGGCGCCTGGACAGCCAGGGCCGGCTGCACCCGGCCTGGGCCTCGCGGTTGTTGTCCTGACCCGCTTCGGCGTTAAGATGTAGCCATGCCTGCCGGGCCCGATTTCCGGGCGGGCCGCCCATGAGCCAGCTCAAAGAACTTCCTTTCGCCACCCTGCAGTTCTATTCCACTGCGCCGTACCCCTGCAGCTACCTGCCCGGGCGCCAGGCGCGCTCGCAGGTGGCCGCGCCCGGCCATCTGATCAATGCGGGCGCCTATTCGCAACTGGTCGAACAAGGCTTCCGCCGCAGCGGGCTGTTCACGTACCGCCCCCATTGCGACAACTGCCGGGCCTGTGTGCCGGTGCGCGTCGACACCGCCCGCTTCGCCCCCAACCGCAGCCAGCGCCGCGCATGGCGCGGCCACCAGGGGCTGCGCGCCTTCGTGGCCGAGCTGGCCTGGTCGCCCGAGCACTACGACCTGTACACCCGCTACCAGCAGGGCCGCCATCCCGGCGGCGGCATGGACGACGACAGCCGCACGCAATATGCCCAGTTCCTGCTGACCAGCCGTGTCAACACCCGCCTGGTCGAGTTCCGCGATGCCGAAGGCGCCCTGGCCATGGTGTCGATCATCGACGTGCTCGACGACGGCCTCTCGTCGGTGTACACGTTCTACGATCCGGCCGCGCGCGGCAGCCTGGGCACCTACAATGTGCTGTGGCAGATCGAGCAGTGCCGCATCCTCAATCTGCCCTGGCTGTACCTGGGCTACTGGATCCGCGACAGCCGCAAGATGGCCTACAAGTCCGGGTTCCGGCCACTGCAGCTGCACCTGGACGGTGCCTGGCAAGAACCGCCGCCCGACATGCCCTGAAGGCCCGCGGCGGCGCAAACTGGCTACAATTGCGCCCCATGTCCATCCTGTTCCAAGCCTATCCCCTGGCGCGTCCGGCCCTGTTTGCCATGGACGCGGAAACCGCCCACGAAGTCACGCTGGCCGGGCTGCAGCGCGCCTACGATTGCGGCGCCACCCGCAGGCTGCTGCGCGCCCGCCCGCAGGCGCCCGCCACCCTGATGGGCCTGGCGCTGGATAACCCGGTGGGGCTGGCGGCCGGCCTGGACAAGAACGGCGCCCATATCGATGCCCTGGGCAACCTGGGCTTCGGTTTCGTCGAAGTGGGCACGGTCACCCCGCGGGCCCAGCCGGGCAACCCCAAGCCCCGCATGTTCCGCCTGCCGCGCGCCCAGGCGCTGATCAACCGCCTGGGCTTCAACAACCAGGGGCTGGACGCTTTCATCGCCAATGTGCGGCGCAGCCAGTGGCGCGCGCAGGGCGGCGTGCTGGGGTTGAATATCGGCAAGAACGCCGACACTCCCATCGAACGCGCGGCCGACGACTACCTGCTGGGGCTGGAAGGCGTGTACCCGCACGCCGACTACGTCACCGTGAACATCTCGTCGCCCAACACGCAGAACCTGCGGGCCCTGCAGGGCGGCGATGAATTGTCGGCCCTGCTGGCGCAATTGCGCGACAAGCGCGCCGAACTGGCCGACCGCCACCAGCGCCACGTGCCGCTGGCCGTGAAAATCGCCCCCGACCTGACCGAAGCGCAGATCGACGCCATCGCCGATATCCTGCCGCGCTACGGCGTGGACGGCGTCATCGCCACCAATACCACTCTGTCGCGCGACGCCGTGGCCGGGCAGCCCCACGCCAACGAGGCCGGCGGCCTGTCGGGCGCGCCGGTGCATGCGTTGTCGCTGGCCGTTATTGCGCGCCTGCGCCAGCGCATGGGGCCGGATGCGGCCATCATCGGCGTGGGCGGCATCCTGGCGGGCCGCCAGGCCCGCGAAAAAATCGACGCGGGCGCCAACGCGGTGCAGCTGTATACCGGCCTGATCTACCGCGGGCCGGCGCTGGTGGGCGAATGCGTCAGCGCCATCGGCGCTGCGGCCTGATACCCATCAAAAAAGGGCCGAAAAAAAAAGCCACCCCGTGGGGTGGCTAATTCCAGCTCTGCTCTGTCACTCAACAGTACTACAGTCTGCTCGGCTGCAACAGCCCCGCGAGGCCGTCAGGCAGCGCGGCGGCCGCGGGTCGACTTGGTGGCAGCCTCGGCGGCGTCGGTGGCGGCCTTGAACGTGGCGTTGGCGGCGGCGTTCAGGTTCGATTCGGCGACTTCGGCGGCCTGCTTGGCGGCCTTGGTCAGCGATTCGTAGGCGCCGTTGGCGGTGGCCAGCGACGACTTCAGCAGCGCCACGGCGCTTTCCGAGCCGGTGGGGGCGTTTTTCGAGAACTGCTCGACGGCGTCGGCCACTTGCTGCTGGCCTTCGGCGATCTGCACTTCGGCCAGCTTGGCCAGTTCGCCTTGCACGCCGGCAACGATGTCATACACATGCTTGCCGTAGGCCAGGGCCTTTTCGGCGCCCGGCTGCACCAGGGCGGTGGCGAACGCGGCGGCTTCCTGGGAGTCTTTGACGGTGATGGCCTGCTGCGAGGTCTGGGCCACTTCGTCCAGCGTGGCCTTGACGACCTTAAGGTTCAGGTCGACCAGCTTTTCGAAGCCGGCGAACAGCGTGGCCTGGGTGGCAACCAGGGTATTCAGGGCGGATTTCTGGCGGTCCAGAACTTGTTGCGGAATGGCGGTCATGAGGATCTCCGGTAGGGGAGCCGGGGGCGTGCCGGCGGATAACGATGCTTTGCGAGGGATGGAAACGTGCTCGGGAACGGATGTTGCAAGCTATCGCCGGCGCGTTTGTTGCACTGCACAAACTCCATTTTACGGACCCGCAGCCGGCTGTCAAGCACTTTTGATGCATCGCAACAAACTATGATCCGGGCGCCGCAGGATCGGGGGAAATACCCGGTGACGGACCACCCATTGTTTTCTACACTGACGACCAGCTGATGACACTCCAAGAAAGCTTCGTCAGCCCTAGTGAAAACACCGCCGCGCACCCCGCGGCACAGGAGACCCCATGACATTCATCCCCCGTACGCTTTCGGCATTGCTGGCCGCCGGCGCTCTGTTCGCAGCCGGCGCCGCCCAGGCTGAATACCCGGAACGGGCCATCAATATGGTGGTGCCGTTCTCGGCGGGCGGCCCCACCGACAACGTGGCGCGCTCGCTGGCCGAAGCCATGCGGCCCACCCTGGGCCAGTCCGTAGTGGTCGAAAACAAGACCGGCGCGGGCGGCACCATCGGCAGCTCGTTCGTGGCGCGCGCCGACCCCGACGGCTACACCGTACTGCTGATGCACCTGGGATTCACCACCGCGCCGTCGCTGTACAAGAACCCTGGCTACGATCCCTTCAAGAGCTTCGAGCCGGTGGGCCTGGTGGTCGACGTCCCCATGACCGTCATCGCCCGCGAAGACTTCCCGCCCAACAACATCAAAGAACTGGTCGAGTACGTCAAGGCCAACAAAGACAAGGTTTCGCTGGCCAACGCAGGCATCGGCGCCGCCAGCCACCTGTGCGGCACCATGCTGGTCGACGCCCTGGGGGTCGACCTGCTTACCGTCCCCTACAAGGGCACCGGCCCGGCCATGAACGATCTGCTGGGCAAGCAGGTCGACATGCTGTGCGACCAGACCACCAATACCACCCAGTACATCACCAGCCACAAGGTGAAGGCCTATGCCGTCACCAGCCTGAAGCGCGTGCCCACCCTGCCCGACCTGCCCACCATGGATGAATCGGGCTTCAAGGGCTTCCAAGTGGGCATCTGGCACGGCATGTGGGTACCGAAGGGCACGCCCAAGCCGGTGGTCGACAAGCTGGTCAAGGCCCTGCAGGCCGGCCTGGCCGACCCCAAGTTCAAGGAACGCATGGCGGGCCTGGGCGCGGAAGTGCTGAACGACGAAGCCAACCCGAAGGCGCTCGAAGCCAAGGTCAAGCAGCAAGTGCCGCAATGGGCCGAGCTGTTCAAGAAGGCTGGCGTACCGAAACAATAAAACCAACAACACCGGCCTTCGGGCCCCTGCGACCCCTGGCTTGCCAGGGGTTTTTTATTGGGTGTTGTTCATTGCTGTACCGCGTTGCAGCAATGAAAACAGATGCGGCCAGATCGGGGACGCCGCGGATCCGGCTCCGCCGGTCCGCCAGCGTCGCCCCCCTGGGGGGGAAGCGCGCAGCGCTTCGGGGGGGAACGTTACGTACGCACCGCGTGCGGCGCCAGCCCCTTGCCGGTATGGTTGGCGGTCACCGTGGGCTCGTAGCCCAGGGCTTCGGAAATGTTGCGGGCGGATTCGACCAGCGCCTGGATCCATTCGTCTTGCAGGCGCTCGGACGGCGCCGAGATCGACAGGCCGGCCACCAGCTTGCCGGTGTCGTCGAAAATGCCGGCCGCGATGCAGCGCACGCCCATTTCGAGTTCTTCGTTGTCGCGCGCGTAGCCGTGGCGGCGCACCAGGGCCAGTTCGCGCTCGAGGCGCTCGAGCTCGGTAAGGCTGTTGCGGGTGTGCCCGGCCAGCCCGGTGCGCAGCGCATAGGCCCGCACCTGGCGGCTGTCGATGGTGGACAGGAACAGCTTGCCGGTGGACGTGAGATGCAGCGGCGCCCGCCCGCCGATGGCGCGCACCACCTGCATGCCGGACCGCTCGCTCCAGGCGCGGTCGATGTAGACGATTTCGTCGCCCTGCTGCACCGACAGGTTGATGGTCTGGCCGGTGAGCTTGTGCAGCGAGCGCATGGCCGAAATGGCGGCTTCGCGCACGTTCAGGCGCCCTTTCACCAGCGAGCCGAGCTCGAGCAGGCGCATGCCCAGCTGGTACAGGCCGTTGTCGACGCGCTCGACATAGCGCCCCACGACCAGGTCATTGAGAATGCGGTGCGCCGTGGACGCGTGCAGGCCGGTGGTGGCGGACAGCTCTTTCAGGGTGACCGGGTCGGGGTGGGCAGCCAGGGCGTCGAGCAGGCGCATGGCGCGCTCGATGACCTGGATGGCAATAGGAGACTGGCCCGGGGCATGCTCGCTGTCCGAGCCCGGCACGATGGCTGACATAGTGGAAGTCACGATGATCGATTAGCGCGGGTAACGGGTGCGCCCCCTGGCATCGCGGCGGATGCCGCAGCGCACCATGGGGCCGACTTCCCGTATTGTGAAATCTTGCGGCCGATTTGGCAACCCGGGCCGACCCGGCTTCCCGGGGCGGGCGGGATCAGGGCGCCAGCCGGCCGCCCAGCCGTTGCGCTTCTTGCTGCAGGAAGGCCAGTGCCTGGGCGGCTTCGTCGGGGTCGCCCTTGACGCCCAGTTCGATGTGCGGCGGCCCGCCGGCTTCGCCCACGCTGGGCAGGCTGAAGGCGCGCACCGCGCCCCAGCGCTGCTCGATGGCCTGCATGACCGGCGCGATGCGCGATTCGGGAATGCCGAACACCAGGAACGAATGCTCGACATGCGCCACGTGGTGATGCAGCGAGGCATAGCGGGTATCGAGCGTCCATTCGATCATGGGCCAGGCCATGACCGGGAAGCCGGGCACGAAGGTGTGGTCGTGGATGAAGAAGCCCGGGATGCGGTTATAGGGGTTGGGCACGATCTCGCTGCCGGCGGGGAACATGCCCATCTGCAAGCGGTGCTGGTTTTCGGGGGTGCTCATGTCGGCCGAGCCCTGCCCCTTGGCCACCATCTCGGCCACGCGCAGCGCGATGGCCTGCTCGGCATCGGGATGCAGTTGCAGCGGCACGCCGAGCGCGGCCGCGGCGGCCTGCCGGGTGTGATCGTCGGGCGTGGCGCCGATGCCGCCGCACGACAGCACGATATCGCCGGACGCGAAGCTGCGGCGCAGGGCGGCGGTCAGCGCGGCGCGGTCGTCGGGCAGGATTTCGGCGCGCGCCAGCTGCAGGCCGCGCGCGGCCAGCAGTTCGACGATCTTGGCGAAGTGCTTGTCCTGGCGGCGGCCGGACAGGATTTCATCGCCCACGATGATCAGGCCGATGCGGCGGGAAGAAGAGGCAGCCATGGGGATCCAGATAAGTGGCGGGGTCAGGCTTCGATGACGCGTTCCTGGCGCAGGCGCCGCAGGGCTTCGAGCCCGTAATGGGCATACACCAGGCCCGAATACACGGGCAGGATGATCCAGGCCGGCGGCAGCAGGTTCAACAGGGCGCAGACCAGGCCGATGATCCAGAAACCGGTGTTATGGCGTTCGAGCAGGATGCGCCGCTCGGCCGGGCTGGCGTGCTCGACAATGGCGTCGACGCGCAGCATGCGCGAGAACGCGAAGGCCCACCAGAAAATCGACAGAATCACCGCCATGGGCGGGATCAGCCAGAACGGCAGGGTCAGAACCCAGCCCGCCGCGAAAATCACGCTGACCCAGATAGCGTTCCAGACGCTGTAGGCCGTGGCGTTGCGCCCCTGGCGCGCCACCCCGGCGTACTCGCGCGCGCCGACGTGGCGCAGCACCAGCGGCATGACGAACACGGCGGCGATGGCCAGCCCCAGGATGCCCGATATGGGCAGCAGGATGGCCGCGGCAATGACGGGGATGAAATACAGCTTGATGGAAAACAGGCCGATGCCCACCAGCCAGGCGTCGACGTTGTTGACCACCTGCCATTGCGAGGCCTGCAGGTTCAGCCATTCGGTCAGCGGCGTCCAGAACAGCCACACCAGCAGCAACGCGCCCAGCAGGGCAATGACGAACGGCAGCAGTACCGCGAACAGCATGTTGGGATGGCACTGCGACACCAGCGCGCGCTTGAACGCCTGGGCAACGCCGGCCGCGCCTGCCGCGGCGGCGCGGGCCGGCGTGGGCACCGCGTAATCGGGGCGGGGAGGAATCATGTGGCAAACCCGTCGGAAGACATGCCGGGTATCATAGTCTCAAATACGCTGCGATTTGATGCCATGCCCCTGCTCGTTCCCGGACCCGACACCCCCGCGCTGCGCGCCGCCCTGGCCGAAGGCGGCCCCGACACCTGGCTGGTGGCCTGCTTCTGCGCCGCATGGTGCGATACCTGCGGGCAATACCGCCCGCGGCTGGCGGCCCTGGCCGATGCCCAGCCCGGGCGGGTGTACGCCTGGATCGATATCGAAGACCACCCCGACCTGCTCGGCGACGAAGATGTCGAGAACTTTCCCACGCTGCTGGTGCAGGCGGGGTCGCGCGTGGTGTTCTATGGCCCGATGCTGCCGCATATCGGCCACCTGGAACGGCTGCTGGACAGTCTGGGGCCCGACAGCCCCGCGGTGGCTACCGGCCTGCCCGACGTACCGGCGCTGCTGGCCGGCTAGCGGGCGCGGCGGTTCAGGCTCAGGGCTTGCGGCTGCCGCCCAGCAGCACCGCCACCTGGCGCTTCGACGCGGCCGGGCGCGATTCGGGCTGAGAGTCGGCCTGACCGGCGGTGGGCGCGGCCGGCTCGTAGGGCTTGTAGAAGAAATCGTCCACCGGCTGGCGCGGCGCGCCGTAAGCCTGCGACGGCCCGCGCCGCTCGCGGCCGCGGCCGCGGGGCTCGCGCGTATCGCGCGTGTGGCTGCGCGCCACCAGGTCCTGGGGCACGTCCAGCGTGCCGCGCGGCACCGGCCGCTTGGTCAGCTTTTCGATGTCTTGCAGGTAGCGGGTTTCATCGGCCGTGAACAGCGCGATGGCTTCGCCCGAGGCGCCCGCGCGGCCGGTGCGGCCGATGCGGTGCACGTAGTCTTCGGCGTTGTGCGGCAGGTCGTAATTGATGACGCAGGGCACGCCGGCCACGTCCAGGCCGCGGGCGGCCACGTCGGTGGCCACCAGCACTTCGAGCTCGCCGGCCTTGAAGGCATCCAGCGCCTTCATGCGGTCGGCCTGGCTTTTGTCGCCGTGGATGGATTCGGCCCGCACGCCGTCGCGTTCGAGTTCGCGCGCCAGGCGCGCCGTGCCGATCTTGGTGTTCGAGAACACGATCACCTGCTTCAGCCCGCGCGACTTCACCAGGTGCACCACCGCGGCGCGCTTGGCGTCGCTGGGCATCTGGTAGGCGATCTGGGTGACCGTGTCGGCCGTGGCATTGCGCGCGGCGACTTCGATTTCGACCGGCTGGTTCAGGTAGCTGCGGCCCAGCTTGCGGATTTCGTTGCTGAAGGTGGCCGAGAACAGCAGCCCCTGGCGCTGCGCCGGCAACAGACGGACGATGCGGTCGAGGTCGGGCAGGAAGCCCATGTCGAGCATGCGGTCGGCCTCGTCCAGCACCAGGATGCCCACCTGGCCCAGGTTGACGGTTTTTTGCTCGACGTGGTCGAGCAGGCGCCCCGGCGTGGCGACCAGGATTTCGCAGCCGCGCCGCAGCGCGTCTTTCTGGGGCCCGATATCCACCCCGCCGAACACCACCGCCGAACGCAGCGGCGTGTGCTTGCTGTAGCGCTTGACGCTTTCGTAGACCTGGTCGGCCAGCTCGCGCGTGGGGGTGAGAATGAGCGTGCGCACCGGATGCCGCGCCGGCGATGCGCTGGTATTGGCCAGCGGCATCAGGCGATGCAGGATGGGCAGCGTGAAGGCCGCCGTCTTGCCGGTGCCGGTTTGCGCCGCGCCCATGACATCGCGCCCGGCCATCACCGCCGGCAAGGCCTGGGCCTGGATCGGCGTGGGGGTGGTGTATCCGGTGTCGGCAACCGACTGGAGCAGTTGCGGGTGCAGTCCGAAGTCGGCGAAAGTCGAGGTGGGCGCGTCGGTGCTGGGGGCTGCGGATGTATTGGAGTCAGTCATCAGGATGGGCAGATGCCGGGGGCCATGAAAAAGAACAAAACGAGTATGCTGCCAAGCCCGGATTGCTGTGGATAACTTTATTTTAGCGCAGCCGGCCCGGACGCCTAGCCGGCCAGCCAGCGCAGCGTCCACAGCACCAGCATGCCCGCCACGATGACCAGCACCGCGCTGCGGGTGCGCAGGAACACCACCACCGCCACCGTGGCCGCCACCAGGCGGTAATCGAACGCCGGCCCCGCCCCGGCTTTCCAGGGCAGCAGGTCGGGCACGATGATGGCGGTCAGGGCCGCCGCCGGCGCATAGCGCAGGGCGCGGCGCACGCCGTCGGGCAGCGGCACGTAGTCGCCGAACAGCATGAAACCCGCCCGGGTCAGCACGCTGCACAGCGCCAGCAGCAGAATGGCGGAATAGACGTAGATTTCCGAAGGCCAGAAGCTCATGGGCGGGCCGCCTTGTGGAAATAGCGTTCGGCGGCGATGCCGGCCAGGATGCCGACGATCACGGCGGCCGCCAGACCCAGCCGCAGGGGCAGCAGCTGGCCGACCCAGGCGGTCAGCCCCGCGGCCAGCATGGACACCAGCATGGGCCTGGAATTGGCCAGCGGCACGGTAATGGCCAGCAGCGCCAGCACCGCGGCGAAATCGAGCGACCAGGCGGTGGGCACCAGCGTGCCCAGGTAGATGCCGGCAATCGACGAGGTCTGCCAGACCACCCAGCCCGGGGCGATGGTGCCCAGGAAATACCAAAGCTGCTCGCGCGTGCCCCGCTCGGCGGCGTCGCCGAAGCGCGGCATGAACAGCACGAAGCCCATGTCGGTGGTGAAATACCCCAGCCCCAGGCGGCGCGGCCACGACAAATGGCGGAAATACGGATGCAGGGCGGCGCCGAAGATGATGAAGCGCAGGTTGACCACGCTGCCGGCCATGAAGATCAACCACAGCGGGGCGCCGCTGGCGATCAGCGGCAGCGAGGTCAGCTGGGCCGACCCGGCGTACAGCAGCAGGGTCATGGCCAGGGCCATGGACTCGGTCAGGCCCGACTTGACCATGGCCACCCCGGTGACCAGGCCCCAGGTGCCGGTGGCGATCAGGGCCGGCATCAGGGCATGCACGCCCTGGCGGAACGCATCGATGCGTTCCTGGCGCGCCAGGCGGGCATCTTCGGGCATGGCGGCAGAGTCAGCGGGCACCTGGCGCCCCCTGGCAAATGGAACTGGACGGCATGGAATTCATCAAAGAAGGCACATACATGCACGCCAGCTCGTCCGGCGCGGCGCCAGTCCGGGGCGCCGCCCGCGGCCCTGGCGCTGAAACGCGGCATTGTACCCTTGCTGCTTGATACAATAGGCGCCTCTTTCAAGGGGGGAATACCATGTCGATGGCGGACCGTGACGGTTTCATCTGGTACGACGGCAAGCTCGTGCCATGGCGCGACGCCACCACGCACGTGCTGACCCACTCCCTGCATTACGGCCTGTCGGTGTTCGAAGGTGTGCGCGCCTACAAAACCGACGCCGGCACCGCCATCTTCCGCCTGCAGGACCACACCCGGCGGCTGTGCAATTCGGCGCACATCTATCAAATCCCCATGCCGTTCGACCCCGACACGCTCAACGCCGCCCAGTGCGAGGTCGTGCGGGCCAACCAGCTCGAATCCTGCTATCTGCGCCCGCTGGTGTTCTACGGCTCGGAAAAAATGGGCGTGTCGCCCAAGGGCGCCAAGGTGCACGTGGCCATCGCGGCCTGGCCCTGGGGCGCCTACCTGGGCGAAGAAGCCCTGGCGCAGGGCATCCGCGTGAAGGTGTCGTCGTACGCGCGCCAGCACGTCAATGTCACCATGCCGCGCGCCAAGGTGGCCACCACCTACGCCAATTCCATCATCGCCAATGCCGAAGCCCTGCAAGACGGCTACGACGAAGCCCTGCTGCTCGACACCGAAGGCTTCGTGGCCGAAGGCGCGGGCGAGAACGTCTTCATCGTCAAAGACGGCGTGCTGTGCGAACCCGAGATCGCCTCGGCCCTGACCGGCATCACGCGTTCCACCGTGCACGCGCTGGCCGCCGACCTGGGCATACCCGTGGTTACCAAGCGCCTGACGCGCGACGACATCTACATCGCCGACGAAGCCTTTTTCACGGGCACCGCCGCCGAGGTCACCCCCATCCGCGAAGTCGACAACCGCAAGATCGGCGCGGGCCGGCGCGGGCCGGTCACCGAAAAACTGCAAACGGCGTTCTTCGACCTGGTCAGCGGGCGCAACACCAAGTATGCGCACTGGCTCACCCCGGTCTGATCCGCCGCTTTCTTCCACCCTACGCTTTTTCCAGGAAACCCCATGACCGCCGCCGCCCCTGCCGCCGCGCCCACGCACGAAACCATCGAAATCGGCGCCGAAGACCTGCCCGTGTACTGCCCCGGCCCCAAGGCGCCCCTCTGGAGCATGCACCCGCGCGTGTTCCTCGACATCACCCATTCCGGTTCGGCGCGCTGCGCCTACTGCGGCGCCGAATACCGCCTGAAGCCCGGCACCGTCGTCCACGGCCACTGACCGCCCCATGTTCGCCACGCCTGAAGAAGCCGAGCAAGCGTTCTACGAAGCGCTCGAGCAAGCCGATACCGTCCGCCTGATGCAGATCTGGGCCGACGACGAGGAAGTCGTCTGCATCCATCCGGGCGGGCTGCGCGCGGTCGGCCATACGGCCGTGCAGGAATCCTGGCAACAGACGCTGGCGGCGGGGCCGCTGCACATCCGGCCGCTGCGCCCGCTGGTCATGCAAAGCATGATGTGCTCGGTGCACACGCTGGTCGAACAGGTGGCCGTGCGCACGCGCGGCAGCACGCAGTACGCCAACTGCTATGCCACCAACATCTATCACAAGGGGCCGACCGGGTGGCGCATGGTCGCGCACCACGCATCGCCGGCGCCCGCCGATGCCGGGGTACTCGACCTGCACGACATGCCCGACCGGCTGCACTGATCCGGGTGCATCGCTTGGCCTCCGCCCGACTCGATACCTCGCCCTGTCCCGTTCCCGCCTGGCTGCCCGGTTGCCATAGCCAGACGATCTATGCCGCCTTCGTGGCCCAGCATCATCACATCGCGTTCGTGCGCCAGCGCGTGGACACGCCCGATACCGATTTCATCGACATCGACTGGACCGGGCCGGGGCTGTTTCCGCACAAGCGCGCCGACGGGCATCCCATCGACAGCGCCGCCCCCGTGGTCGCCGGCAAGACCGCCGCCGCCCGCTGGATCACCGACGCCGACTGGCCATCGCTGCCGCAAACCCCCGATACGCCCGCGCTGCTGTTGCTGCACGGGCTGGAAGGCGGCAGCACCAGCCGCTATGCGCAGTCCATCGCCCATCATTTCCGGGCGCGCGGCTGGATCGTGGCGGTGGCGCACTTTCGCGGCTGCTCGGGCACGCCCAACCGGCTGGCGCGCGCCTATTATTCGGGCGACTCCACCGAAGTGGGCTTCATGCTCGACACCGTGCGCGCCCGCATCCCGCACGCGCGCTGGCACGCCGTGGGCGTATCGCTGGGCGGCAACGCGCTGCTCAAGTACCTGGGCGAGCAAGGCGGCAATGTATCGTGGCTGGCGGCGTGCGCCGGGGTATCTGTGCCGCTGGACCTGGTGGCCGGCGGCACGACCCTGTCGCGCGGGTTCATCAACCGCCGCCTGTACAGCGCGCATTTCCTGAAAACCATGAAGCACAAGGTGCTGGAAAAGGCGCGGCGCTTCCCGGGCGCCATCGATGTCATGCGCATCGCCCACGCGCGCGACCTGCGCGACTTCGACGATGCCTACACGGCCCCGATGCATGGTTTTCGCAATGCGCTCGACTACTGGACCCGCGCGTCGAGCAAGCCGTGGCTGACCAGCATCGCCGTGCCCACGCTGGTGCTGAACGCGCGCAACGACCCTTTCCTGCCCGAAAGCGCCCTGCCCACGCCGCGCGAATGCTCGGGCCACGTGCTGCTGCACCAGCCGGCCGAAGGCGGACACGCCGGCTTTCCCACCGGCCCGTTCCCGGCCCACCTGGGCTGGCTGCCGCAGCGCCTGGGACGTTTCTTCGAAACCGGACAATAAGGCCAGCGACCATCTCAATAGAACGGTGTCAGGCACCTGCGGAGCCTGACACCTGGCCCGACCCGGCCCGCCACGCAGGCCGCCTATCCCTTGAAGCGTTCCAGCAGGTCGCGTTCGGCGGCCAGTTTGTCTTTCACTTCGCGGATCTGCACGTCGATCTGCGATTGTTCGTAGAAATCCTTGGACAGGCCGCGCGCCTGCTGCAGCTGGGATTCGGCGGCCGCGTAGGCGCCGGTCAGCACGTAATAGCGGGCCATGTCGCGGCGCGCCTGCACCGGCTGCCCGTTGTGCTCTTCGCTTTGCGCCAGCATCTGGTACAGGCCGGGCTCGTCGTCGCCCCACTGCTTGATGCGGTCGCGCAGGTAGGCCTGCGCGTCGGCGTGGCGGCCGACGCCCTGCAGGGCCTGGGCATAGGCAATGCCCAGGGCGCGCTGCTGCGGCCAGCGCTTGATGGCGGCCGAGGCCAGCGACAGCGCCTGGGCGCTGTCTTTGCGGGCGGCCGCCAGGTCGATGCCCAGCCGCGCCAGCTGCGGGCTGCTGTGCCCGGCGCTGGCCTGGTCGAGATAGCGCTGGGCTTCGTCCAGGCTGTTGCGCTGGAAGGCCTGCAGCGCCAGTCCATAGTAGGCCGCCGACTGGCGCACGCCGGTAAGCGTGCGCGCCTCGTCCTGCAATTGCTGCCCGGACGTGCGCAGGCTGACCGCGTCGCGCCCCTGGATGACGCGCATTTTGGCCCGTATGTACCAGAAGTCGTCGCTGTCGGCGTGGCGCTCGGCCGGCAGGCTGCGGGCGCGGTTCTGGATATCCGACATCCGCTCGATCGACAGGGGGTGGGTGCTGGCCCATGCGCCGCCGCCCATGCCTTCGTTCAGGCGCGAGGCGTTCATCAGGCGCGAAAACATGCGCACCATGCCGTTGGGGTCGTAGCCGGCCCGGGTCAGCATCTGGAACCCGGCGCGGTCGGCTTCGCGCTCGGCATCGCGCGAGAAGCCCAGTTGCCGGTTGATGGCGGCGGCCTGGCCGAAGGCCGCCACCCCCATGGCCAGGTTGCCGCTCCCGCCCGCCAGCGCCGCCAGCAGGGCGGCCGCCATGCTGGCCATCATGACCACGCTGTTCTGGCTTTGCTGGGTCATGCCACGGGCAATGTGGCGCTGCACGACGTGGCCGATTTCGTGGGCCAGCACCGAGGCCAGCTCGGATTCGCTGGTGGACGAGACGATCAGGCCGCTGTTGACCCCGATGAAGCCCCCGGGCATGGCAAAGGCGTTGATTTCGGGGTCCCGCACCCCGAACATCTCGACATCGGGTACCGTGCCGGGCGAATAGGCGGCCAGCTTGCGCCCCATGGTGGTCAGGTACTGGGTAAGTTCGGGATCATTGATGTAGGTGGGGTCGCGCCTGCCCTGGGCCATGATAGCCTCGCCCAGCTGGCGTTCCAGCGCGGGCGACAAGTCGGCCGACGAGGCCGCGCCCATCGAGGGCAGGCCCACGGGCTGGGCCAGGGCCGGCGCAACGGGCAGGGCCAGGGCCAGGCTCAGGGCGCCGGCCAGCCCGCGCTGCACAATGGGATACCTGAATATCGTATGCCTGCGGTTCATGGCAATATGATAGCGACCGCCGGCAAAAGTTTGCCGGTTCGATCAATTTTCCACCAGAGGTCCTCATGCGCCCAATCCGCAAAGCCGTTTTTCCTGTCGCAGGAATGGGCACCCGTTTTCTGCCTGCCACCAAGGCCATGCCCAAGGAAATGCTGCCGGTGGTCGACAAGCCCCTGATCCAGTACGCCGTGGAAGAGGCCGTGGCGGCCGGCATCACCGATCTGATCTTCGTTACCGGGCGCAACAAGCGCGCCATCGAAGACCACTTCGACTCCGCCCCCGAACTGGAAGCCGACCTGGAAAGCAAGGGCAAGCATGAGCTGCTGGCCATGGTGCGCGGCATTCTGCCGGCGCATGTCAATTGCCTGTACATCCGCCAGGCGGCGCCGCTGGGGCTGGGCCATGCCGTGCTGACGGCCGCCCCCGCGGTCGGCAGCGAACCCTTCGCCGTACTGCTGGCCGACGACCTGATCGACGCCGACACCCCGGTGCTGAAACAGCTTATCGACGCCTCGTACGCCCAAGACGCCAGCGTGCTGGGCGTGCAGGACGTGCCCCGCGAAGACACGCGCAAATACGGCATCGTGGCGGCGCGCCCGATCAACGACCGCACCGCCCGCATCACGCACATTGTTGAAAAGCCGGCGCCCGAAGAGGCCCCGTCCACCCTGGCGGTGGTGGGCCGCTACGTGCTCGAACCCGAGATCTTCGACCACCTGCGCGCCACGCAGATCGGGGCCGGCAATGAAATCCAGCTGACCGACGGCATTGCCGCCCTGATGGGCGCGCGGCCGGTGTTTGCGCACCGCTATGCGGGGCAGCGCTACGACTGCGGCAGCAAGGCGGGCATGTTCCAGGCCACCGTGGCCCTGGGCCGCAAGTACCACGGGCTGGTGGCGTAGGCCGCCGCGGCGTTCAGGGGCTGGCCACGGCCTGCCCCGCCTTGGCGGCGCGTTCGCGTTCGCGCGCGCTGGCCCGCGCCTGGCGGTCTTCGGGCCGCAGGCGGCCCTTGCCAGACAGGCGCATCAGGGTGCCCAGCGCCACCAGCAAACCGAAGACTTCCACCATGGCGGCGGGAATCCACATGGTCAGGCCGCCGATGGTCTGGTCGGTTTGCGCCGACATGGCAATGGCGCGGCCGCAGAGCTCGAACAGCGGGTAGATGTCGGATTCGGTGAAGGCGATGACGGCGCCGGCCACCATCTGCGGGGCCATGGTGAGAATGGGCGACAGCACCCGGCCGCCGGGGCTCATGGCGGCCGGCGGGCTGGGCCGCCGGTCGAGAATCAGGTTCCAGTACATGAAACCGCTGATCACCACCGACCAGTTCATCAGCCGGTACAGGCGCCAGTCGAGCATGGAATAGAACTGCACCGACGGGATCAGCCAGACCAGCACCAGGAACACGAACAGGGTCGGCACCAGGTATTTATTGGTCAGCACGCCCACCAGGGCGCGCCCGCCGCCGGTGCGCAGGAAATCGCGCAGCCGCACCCGCCAGGCCATGGGCAGGCCGGCGCGCATCACCGAACCCGGGAACGCGGCCATGACCAGCAGCGGCCCCAAGTGATGCAGCACCAGGTGCTGGATGCGGTGGATGAAGAACATGCGCTCGGCGTAGTAGTCGAGCCGGGTATGCAGCGACAGGTACAGCAGCACCATGCCGGCCCAGAACAAGAACTGGCGCGCGCCATTGACCCGGTGCACGCGCTGGCCGCGCAAGAACAGCGCAATGGCCGCCAGGAAGGCAGCCACCAGGGTCGGGGAGAATTCCCACGGGACGAGCCAACCGAGCCGATCCATGCCGAAAATCCGGAAAATCTGACGAAATGCGGGCCGCGGGCCCGGGATGGCATTGTAGTAGAGCCGCGCCAGGATGGCGCGGCGGGTAGTCAGGCGCGGGCCGACGTGCCGAAATGCAGGTGGCGCACGGCCGGGTTGGCGCGCAAGCGCCGTGCCTGCGACATGAGCTCGGGCCGCAGCTCGGGCGGGCAATTGACGGTAATGCAGGCAGAGGCGAAATCGGCATCGCGGCCGGAATCGATCTGGAACTGCGCCACGTCGAGGCCGGCGGCCCCGAAATCCAGGCATATCTGCTTGCGGACGGCGCCCAGGGCGTCGCGCGGACACTCGATGGTCAGGCGCGATGTGCCCGGACGGCGGTTGAGCGCGCCGCGGTCCACCCCGGCGCGGCGCATGAACAGGTCGAATAAACGCATGGCAACCTCCCTGAAGCAGGGGAGCGCTGCTGCGAATGCGCGCGCGCCTTCCCGGCAGCAAGCGGCGGCGCAAGACAGGCGCGCACCGACGCGGGCTGCGAAGGCACAGCTACGGTTCTGGCGGTTTGGCGGGACGATGGCAGCAAAGAACTTGCCGCCGCATACCGCACCCTGCACTGGCAGGATGCGGCAGATGGAGTTTCTGCGTGGATCCTGTCAGGCAGCGACGTCGATGCAAGATCGACTACTGTCGCCGGAATCGGTATTCACAGAGCAACTCCGTATGATGTAAACATGTTGATTTTACGTGATTTTTTGACCGACAACAAGGGTTTTCCCGGTTTTGTCGCCAGATACGCGACACGCCAGCCTCAGCGCGCGAAGTGCCAGCCCAGGTACAGGGCGAACAGGCCGTAGAAGCCGCCCACCGTCGACAGCACCGGCACGCTCATGCCGGCGCGGCGGAAGCGCAGCCACAGCAGCGAGATCGACAGCAGCGTGAACAGGCCGGCTGCCACCAGGGGGCCGTCGAGCAGCCAGGGCGTCATGAAAATGCCCAGCGCGCTGGGGATGGTGGCCTGGATCATCATGGCGCCGGAAATATTGGCCAATGCCAGACGCTCTTTGCCCTGGCGCACCCAGATCAGGGCGTTCATGATCTCGGGCAGCTCGGTGGCCACCGGCGCCAGCAGCAGCGCCGCGATATGGGGCGAGGCGCCCATGGCGATGCCCAGCAGCTCGATCTGGCGCACGAACACGTGCGAGGCGCCGGCGATCACCGCCAGCGCCAGCGCCGTCTGGATACAGGCCCACGCCATCGACGGGTTGTCGTCGCGCGGGCGCAGCTTCAGGGGCTCGAGCTCGTCGCAGTCCAGGCATTCTTCATCGTTGGACAGCTCGCGCTTGACGTACAGCCCGTAGACACCCAGGAACAGCAGGCCCAGCCAGGGCTTCCAGGCGAAGGCCAGCAGCCCCAGGCCGACCTTGACCACGAATACGCCCATGAACCACGCCTGGTCGCGCGCCAGCCGCTTCTGGTCGGCATTGATGCGGGCGGCGCTGCGCCCGCCGCGCCACAGCGCCAGCCCTACCACCGCGTAGGCCAGGGTGGCCAGCACCAGCGGCCCGCCCATGGCGGCGCCCACGCCGATGTCTTTCTGTTCAGGGGTGGTGCCGAACACCACCGCCATGAAGGTAACCGCGCTTTCGGGCAGCGCCGTGCCGAAAGCGGCCAGCACGGTGCCGACGGCGGTGGCGCCCAGCTTCAGGCGATGGCCGACCCATTCGATGCCGTTGACGAAGTATTCGCAGGCAAAGTAGATGACCAGCGCGGACAGGAAGAACAGGAACAGGGTGAGCAGCATGACGCATAGCCGGACGAGCAGATACCCATGGCGCGACGATGCGGCTCGCCCGGCTGGCGTGAACGCATCGCGGCCAAAGGTCTCGCCTGGCTGGCCCGGAGCGGCGGGCAATGCCGCCGCGCGGGAACCGTCAGCGCCATGGGGTGCAAGACCACCAAGTTTGTTGACGCTGACTCCTTTGGGGATTCAAAGGATGGCTACTCCCCAATGACAGTGGCCCGGATTGTAGCAGGCGCAAAGCCCCCCCGCCAGGACGCTGCCAAGGTAAAGTAGGCCTGTTGCCGCCCCCCGGAAAGCCCGCCCCGCCATGAGCCTGCCCGCCACCGACATTGCCCCCTTCGCCGACCGGCGCCGCCGCGTGCTCGACCACCTGCGCGCGGCCGGCGGCGGCATCGCCGTGCTGGCCACCGCACCGCATGCGGTGCGCAACCGCGATACCGAATACCCGTACCGCCACGACAGCGATTTCTACTACCTGACCGGCTTTACCGAGCCCGAGGCCTGGCTGGTGCTGGTGGCGGGCGCCTTCGACCGGGCCATTCTGTTCTGCCGCGCCCGGCATCCCGAACAGGAAATATGGGAAGGCTACCGGTGCGGGCCCGAGGCCGCGCTCGAACGCTACGGCATGGACGATGCGCACGCCATCGACGAACTCGACGAACTGATGCCCGCCCTGCTGCTGGACCAGCCGGTGCTGTACCGTTCGTTCGCGGCGGCCGGGCCGGTCGAGCGCAAGCTGCGCCGCTGGCAGGCCGAAGCCGAGCAGCAAGGCCGCGGCCGGCGCCAGCCGCCGGCGCGCGTGCACGACCTGCGGCCGCTGCTGGCCGGCATGCGGCTGGTAAAAGACGCCAGCGAAATCGCCGCCATGCGCCAGGCCGCGCGCATTTCGGCCGGCGCCCATGCGCGCGCCATGCGGGCCGCGCGCGCCGGGCAGCGCGAATACGAGCTGGAAGCCGAGCTGCTGTATGAATTCCGCCGCCATGGCGCGCAGGCGCCGGCGTATCCCAGCATCGTGGCGGCCGGCGCCAATGCCTGCGTGCTGCACTATGCCGCCGGCGACACGGTGCTGCGCGACGGCGAGCTGGTGCTGATCGACGCGGGTTGCGAAGTCGACAGCTACGCGTCGGACATCACCCGCACGTTTCCGGTCAATGGCCATTTCAGCGGGCCGCAGCGCGCGCTGTACGACCTGACCGCGGCCGCGCAGGCCGCCGCTGTCGCCGCGACGGCGCCGGGCCGCAGCTGGAACGACGCCCACGAAGCCGCGGTGCGCGTGCTGGCGCAGGGCATGCTCGACGAGGGCCTGCTGCAGGGATCGCTGGACGGCGTGATCGAGTCAGGCGCCTATACCCGCTACTACATGCACCGCACCGGGCACTGGCTGGGGCTGGACGTGCACGACGCGGGCGACTACCGCGGCGGCGCGGGCACGGGCGAAGACCGGCCGTGGCGCAACCTGGAGCCGGGCATGGTGCTGACCATCGAGCCCGGCATTTATGTGCGCGCCGCCGATGACGTGCCCAGCCGGTTCCACGACATCGGCATCCGCATCGAAGACGACGCGCTGATCACCCAGGAAGGCTGCGAGCTGATCACCCGCGGCGTGCCGGTGGACGCGCGCGAAATCGAGGCCCTGATGCGCGAATGACAGCGGCTAGAACACGTAGCCGTCGAGCCAGCCCATGGCCGTCCAGGTGTACACCACCACCATCGCGATGGCGAACATGCCGGCTATCGCCCCCACCAGCGTTCCCATCAGCGCCACCAGCACCGGCCCCCAGCCGGTATGCGTGATGCGCCCGTGGACGGGGTTGTAAAGGCGGTCGAATTTTTCGTCCGGCATCAGGCTGAACACCACGCCTTCAATGAAGCCGTCGATCATGGGAATGAACACCACGAAGAACGCGGGGTTGTCGTACCACACCGGAAACTGCGATGCCGCGGCCAGGCACAGCACGGCCGCCAGCGTGACCAGCCAGGCGTAGCGGCGGCCCAGGTACCACCAATGCGCCCCCAGCCATCCCAGCAGGCAGGCCAGCAGGCCCAGCACGAGCTTGTTGCGCGGGCGGGTGGCGGAAGCGGGCAAAGTGGACGAGGCTGGCGGCATGGGAAGGCAAGGGACGGGAATGTCGGCGATTGTAGTGGACGGTAGAATTTCGGCATGACTCAGCCTGCTTACGATATCGCCATCCTGGGCGCCGGCCCGGTCGGCCGCGTGCTGGCGCTGCTGCTGGCCCGCCATGCCGCGCGGCCGGAGCGCATCGCGCTGCTGGCCGGGGCCGCGCCGGCGCCGGGGGCGGCCGCGCCGTCCGCCGATCCGCGCGTGCTGGCGCTGAACCACGGCAGCCGCGTGCTGCTTGAATCGCTGCAGGCCTGGCCCGGGCGCGCCGCCGACATCCGCACCGTGCATGTGTCGCAGCGCGGCCGGCTGGGCAGCACGCTGATCCAGTGCGGCGATTTCCAGGTGCCGCGGCTGGGCAGCACCGTGTCGTATGCCGAATTGCACGCCGCGCTGCACGAGCACGTGCAGGCCAGCGGCGTGACCGTGCTGCACGGGCCGCCGGCCCGGGTGCAGGGCCAGGATGGCCAGGGCGTCACCGTCCGGCAGGGCGAAGCCGAATTGCGCTGCGGCGTCGCGGTGCTGTCCGATGGCAGCGGCGGCAACGACCTGCGCCGCGAGTACGGCCAGCATGCCGTCATCACCAGCGCGCAGGCCGCCCTGCCCCGGCCGGGCTGGGCCTGGGAACGCTTCACCAACCAGGGCCCGCTGGCGCTGCTGCCGCATCCGCACCAGGCGCAGGCCTATTCCGTGGTGTGGTGCAGCGCGCCGGCGCGCGCCGCCGAACTGGCGCAGCTGGACAACACCGCCTTCTCGGAAGCGCTGAGCACCGCGTTCGGCACCCGACTGGGGCGCTTGTCCAGCCAGGCGCCGCGGCACGTTTTCCCGCTGGCCCTCAACGCCCGGCGCACGCTCACCCAGGGCCGCCTGGCGGCCATCGGCAACGCCGCGCAAACCCTGCATCCCGTGGCCGGCCAGGGCCTGAACCTGGGGCTGCGCGACGCGGCCCGCCTGGCCCAGGGGCTGGCCGACTGGCTGGCCAGCCCCGCGGCCAGCCCGGCCGCCGCGCTGGCCGCCTTCGCCCAGGCGCGCCGCGCCGACCGCTGGATTACCGCCGGCCTGACCGACCTGATGCCGCGCGCGTTCGCCACCGGCCTGGCGCCGGTCGAGCATGCCTGCGGGCTGGGGCTGCTGGCCCTGGACCTGGCGGCGCCGCTGCGCGCGCCGCTGGCGCGCCACCTGCTGCAGGGGCTGCGCAACTAGACCGCGCGCGCCGCCAGTCAATATGGGGCCACATGAAGGCGGGTAAAATCCGCCCATGCGCATCGGCCCCTGGACCCTTCCCAACAACGTGCTGGTCGCCCCCATGGCGGGGGTGACCGACCGGCCTTTCCGCCAGCTGTGCAAGCGGCTGGGGGCCGGGCACGCGGTGTCCGAAATGGCGGCCAGCAACCCGCGCCTGTGGGACAGCGTCAAGACCTCGCGCCGCCTGAACCACGACGGCGAAATCGCCCCGGTGGCAGTGCAGATCGCCGGGGCCGACCCGGCCATGATGGCCGAGGCCGCCGCCTTCAATGCCGCCCGGGGCGCGCGCATCATCGACATCAACATGGGTTGCCCGGTGAAAAAGGTGTGCAACCTGGCGTCGGGCTCGGCCCTGCTGCGCGACGAAGACCTGGTCGCGCGCATTCTCGACGCCGTGGTGGCCGCCTGCGTCCCGCTGGGCGTGCCCGTTACCCTGAAAACCCGCACCGGCTGGGACCCCGAACACCGCAACGCGCTGCGCGTGGCGCGCCGGGCGCAAGAAGCCGGCATCGCCGCCCTGGCCCTGCATGGCCGCACCCGCGCCGACCTGTACGCGGGCACGGCCGAATACGACACCATCCGGGCAGTCAAGGCCGAGCTGTCCATCCCGGTCATCGCCAACGGCGACATCGACAGCCCCAGCAAGGCGCGCCGCGTCCTGGATTACACTGGCGCCGATGCGGTCATGATCGGCCGGGCGGCCCAGGGCCGGCCCTGGATCTTCCGCGAAATCGACCACTACCTGCGCACGGGCGACACGCTGGCGCCCCCTTCCCACGAAGAAATGCGCGATCTGCTGCTCGAGCACCTGGACGACCATTACCGCTTTTACGGCGAGCACACCGGCGTGCGCTCGGCGCGCAAGCACATCGGCTGGTACATCGACGGCCTGCCGGGCGCGGATGCGTTCCGCGACCGCATGAACCTCATCGACAACACCCGCGACCAGTGGCGGGCGGTGTCCGAATGGTTCAATGAACTCATGCGCGGCGGCCCGGCATCCCCGGCCACCGTCGCGCAGCCCCTGCTGGCGGCGTGATCCGCCACCCACCTCCAACTATAAAATCTGTACACATGAGCAAGAAAGATGTCCTGGAAGACTGCGTGCGCGCCAGCCTGGAGCGCTATTTCGAAGACCTGGGTGAATCCGAGCCCCACGACATGTGGGACATGGTGATGCGGTGCGTCGAGCGCCCGGTGCTCGAAGTCGCCCTGCAACGCTCCGGCGGCAACCAGTCGCGCGCATCTGAAATGCTGGGCATCACACGCAACACCCTGCGCAAGAAACTCCAGGCGCACAACATCCAGCCCTGAGCGCGCCCCGCGCTTCCGACCGCTTTCCTTCATCTCAGCCGTCCCAACATGAAAATCGAAACTGCCCTGCTCTCGGTGTCCGACAAGACCGGCATCGTCGAATTCGCCCGCGCGCTGGCCGCGCGCGGCGTGCGCCTGCTGTCCACCGGCGGCACCGCCCGCCTGCTGGCCGACGCCGGCCTGGACGTGACCGAAGTCGCCGCCCACACGGGCTCGCCCGAGATTCTCGACGGCCGCGTCAAGACGCTGCACCCCAAGATCCACGGCGGCCTGCTGGCGCGCCGCGACAGCGCCGAGCACATGGACACCATCGCGCGGCACGGCATCGACCGCATCGACATGCTGGTGGTGAACCTGTACCCGTTTCGCGAAACCATCGCCCGCGCGGACTGCTCGTTTGCCGACGCGGTCGAGAACATCGACATCGGCGGCCCGGCGATGCTGCGCGCCGCGGCCAAGAACCACGGCACCGATGCCGGCGGCGTGACGGTGGTGATCGACCCCGCCGACTATTCCCGCGTGCTGTCCGAAATGGACCAGGGCGGGGCCACCTCGTACGCGCTGCGCCTGGCGCTGGCCACCAAGGCCTACGCCCACACGGCCGCCTACGACGGCGCCATCGCCAGCTACCTGACCAGCCTGGCCGAGCCGGCCCCGGCGCAGGATGCCGCGCCCGCGCGCCACGACTGGCCGGGCACGCTGACGCTGCAGGTGCACCAGGCACAGGCCCTGCGCTACGGCGAAAACCCGCACCAGCGGGCCGCGTTTTATGTCGACGCGCAGCGTCCCGCCGGCCTGCTGGGCAATTACCGCCAGCTGCAGGGCAAGGAACTGTCGTACAACAACATCGCCGACGCCGACGCCGCCTGGGAGTGCGTGCGCAGCTTCGACACGCCGGCCTGCGTCATCGTCAAGCACGCCAACCCCTGCGGAGTGGCCGTGGCGCAAGACACGCTGCACGCCTACCAGCAGGCCTTCAAGACCGACCCCACTTCGGCCTTCGGCGGCATCATCGCCTTCAACCGCCCGGTCGACGCGGCCACCGCCGAAGCGGTCAGCGGCCAGTTCCTGGAAGTGCTGCTGGCGCCGGGCTACGATGGCGCCGCGCTGGCCGTCCTGGCGGCCAAGAAGAATGTGCGGGTGCTGGAAATCCCGGCCGGCACGGGCCACAACGAATTCGACATCAAGCGCGTGGGCGGCGGCTGGCTGGTGCAGACGCCGGATTCGTACAGCGTGCCGCGCGACGCGCTGAAGGTCGTGACCAAGCGCCAGCCCACCGACCAGGAAATGAACGACCTGGCCTTTGCCTGGAAAGTGGCCAAGTACGTCAAGTCCAACGCCATTGTGTTCGCCGGCGGCGGCATGACGCTGGGCGTGGGCGCCGGCCAGATGAGCCGTGTCGACTCGGCCCGCATCGCCTCCATCAAGGCCGAGAACGCCGGGCTGACATTGCAGGGCTCGGCCGTGGCGTCGGATGCGTTCTTCCCGTTCCGCGACGGCCTGGACGTGGTGGTGGCGGCCGGCGCCACCTGCGTGATCCAGCCCGGCGGCAGCATGCGCGATGAGGAAGTCATCGCCG
Organism: Bordetella petrii; assembly: GCF_017356245.1. Classification (NCBI taxonomy): domain Bacteria; kingdom Pseudomonadati; phylum Pseudomonadota; class Betaproteobacteria; order Burkholderiales; family Alcaligenaceae; genus Bordetella; species Bordetella petrii. The sequence continues at coordinate 1,447,517 of NZ_JAFMZZ010000001.1, read as the reverse complement.
CGGCCGACGAGCACGGCATCGCCATGGTGCTGACCGGCACCCGCCACTTCCGCCACTGATGCGCGTTCTCGGCATCGACCCAGGCCTGCGCCGCACCGGTTTCGGTGTGATCGATGCCGAAGGCATGCGGCTGCGCTATGTGGCCAGCGGCACCATCGTGGTGCCGCCGGCGCTGGCGCTGCCGGAACGCCTGAAAGTCATCCTGGACAATCTGCGCCAGGTGGCGCGCGACACCCGCCCCGACGTAGCCGCGCTGGAAATCGTCTTCCTGAACACCAATCCGGCCTCGACCCTGCTGCTGGGCCAGGCGCGCGGCGCGGCGCTGTGCGCGCTGGCCGACAGCCAGCTGGCGGTGCACGAATACACCGCGCTGCAAATCAAGAAAGCCGTGGTGGGCACCGGCCGCGCGGCCAAAGAGCAAGTACAGATGATGGTGCAGCGCCTGCTGTCGCTGGACGGCATGCCGGCGCCCGACTCGGCCGACGCGCTGGCCTGCGCCATCTGCCATGCGCATGTCGGGCCGCTGCAGGCCCGGCTGGGCAACCTGTCGGCCGCCGCCGGCCTGGGCAGCGGGGCGCGCCTGCGCGGCGGCCGCCTGGTCGGCTGACCCCCTCGGCGCGGCACAGCGTTTAGAATGCCGGCAGGCGCGCGCGGCGCGCCCTTCCCTTACTTGTCGGCACCCGCACCATGATCGGACGCATCACCGGAACCCTGATCGAGAAACTGCCGCCCACCATCTGCGTGGACGTCAATGGCCTGGGCTATGACATCGAGGTGCCCATGAGCACCTTGTATGCGCTGCCCGAACTCGGCGCGCGGGTCACCCTGCATACCCACCTGACGGTGCGCGAAGACGCGCACATTCTGTACGGCTTCGCCACCGCCGCCGAACGCGGCGCTTTCCGCGAGCTGATCAAGGTCAGCGGCATCGGCGCGCGCACCGCGCTGGCGGTGCTGTCGGGCCTGTCGGTGGGCGACCTGGCGCAGGCCATCACGCTGCAAGAGTCGGGCCGCCTGACGCGCGTGCCCGGCATCGGCAAGAAAACCGCCGAGCGCCTGCTGCTGGAAATGCGCGGCAAACTGGGCGCCGACATCGGCGCCAGCGCGCACGCGGTGCCCGACAGCCAGGCAGACATCCTGAACGCGCTGCTGGCCCTGGGGTATTCGGACAAGGAATCCCAGGCTGCGCTGAAGAAGCTGCCGGAGGGCACGGACGTGTCCGAGGGAATCCGGCTGGCATTGAAGGCGCTCGTACGGTGATGGAGACGGCTGTGCGGGGGACTTTGTCTGCTGCGTGGGGATGTGCTTTCTTTTGACGCCTGGCCGTGGGGCGGGGCTGCCGCGGGCTTCACGGTGCCGTCCGGGCGCCCCGCGCGCCCGGGTTCGGCCCCGAGGCGCCCCCGGCAGCCCCGCCCCACGGCCAGACTGCGATAAAGATTGATGACCCGACGCGGGGACGGGGTTCGTTCTTGCACGTTGTAGGAAGGGCCGTCCTTGAAGAGGAAAAGCGTGCAGGGCCGGTTATTTCAGCCGCCCTGCGCGGCTGAAATAACCATTCGGGCATTAGCTGTTGAAGGCCGTGCTTGCTTCACGCTGCGCACATACATCCAACACCCTAGGCATGCTGCCCACGGATGCTCCAAACGGCCGCGCTGGGCGGCCGTTTGGAGCGGCCCCGCAAGATTTTTTTCTTTTCCAAGTCGCGCCCCAAAAAGGCCAAGCACTCCGCTCGTTCCAGCAGCGCGGCGATTTGACATCATTGGAGCTTGCGGCCGGTGCGGGGCACGGCCGGGGCGCCTCGGGGCCGGGCCCGGGCGCGCNACGTGGGTACGATTGGTCACGTTGACCACGGCAAAACGACGTTGACGGCGGCGATCACGACCGTGCTGTCGAACAAGTTTGGCGGTGAGGCCCGTGGCTACGACCAGATTGACGCGGCGCCGGANGATGTGTCCCAGTTCACCGACGCCACGGCCTGGTCTGCCGTCTGCCCTGTCAGCGCTTTCTGTCCCGCTTCGTCACGGATCTCGATCGCGCCGTCGCTGATGGCGCTTTGCGTGGTCGAACTGGCGTCGCCATTGGCCGCGGCCACTACCGGCATGCCCAGGCCCAGCCCCCCGCCGGTGCTGGGCACCGAGGTGCCGTGCTCCTTGGTGGCTCCGCCCGCGACTTCGTTGTCCTTGGTGGTGCCCAGGTCGTTGCCGCCACCGCCGAAATTCACGCCCCCGCCGACGGCTACCTGGCTGGCGCTGTAGTCGGCCCGGTTCTCGATGTCTCGCACTACCAGCGTGCCGGTCGACAAGCTGTTCAGCGCGTCGGCCACCGCCTGCTGGCTGCTGGCGATCACGCCGCCCGCCAGCGTGGTGTTGTCGCCCACCCTCACCTGGAACCCGCCGTCGCCGGCCCACAGGCCGGCCTGCTGGGTCACCGAGTCGTACTCGCTGTGCATCTCGCCCGCGCCGGCGTTGGCCGATACCGACCCGCCCCTCAGTCGCCGCAGCCCATCCCCTCTACAGAGTTAGATTATTCTTGAATGCCTTTGATCTTCCATTCTTGTCGAGCCTGATTCAGGCTAAGAGCATTCGCTCCACCTGAATAATCATGATCCGCCGATTGCACGGGATCATCCTCCCAATTGCAGATAGGGCATATCTCGTATTCGCCATACTGCGAAAGCACTAATGATTCACAGCATGGGCATGGCAGTAAATTAGTCATTGCTTATTCCAATAGTTCACCCCATCGGTTGGACGGAACATCGTCCTAGGCGCTCCGTCCGAAGCCTTCACCGCAAATATGTTTGATGCCGGATCATAGAGCAACATATCCCCATTTGCTCGCGTCTTTGTAAGAACATTAGTCGGTGGATTGCTAACAAAATTCTGTGCGCCTTCTATATATTGAGAAGCGTTCGAATACTCCGGAAATTCAGACCCGTGTTTCGTCCAATGAGCGAGTGCGTTTTCGGGGGACGTTAGCTTTTTGGTTGCAGACCAGTCGCCAATCAAGGCATTGCCTTTGCTGTCGACTACGATTGCCTTGCCGGATGTAGTATGTGCACCCGCCAGCGCCTCAGCCTTCGCCGCCGCAGCCTCCGCCTTGATCGCAGCGCCAACCGCTATCCCCACCCCAATCGGTACCGGCGCCCCGGCCTCCTGATAGAACGCCTGCTGCCACGCATGGTAACTGGCCCGCTCGTCATTCCAGTTCAGCTCGATCAGGCTGTCAATGACCGCGTATTCCTCGGCCGTCCACCCGAAACCCTCCAGCATCTCCAGCGCCTTCGAGCCCGCCTGGTTCTCCGTCAACTGCGCATTGCATGCCGCTTCGCCATCGGCCTTGCATCCATAAAGCCCGGCCCCGCCTCGCGCTACGCTCAGTTGCTCGTATTTCTCCTTCACTTCCCCCCGGCACGCCTCGGCATCCGCCGCTACCCGGCATTGCGCCAGCGCGCCCATCATGCCCTTGACTTCACTCGCGGTCAGATAATTGTTCTCGGTCTCGGTCCGCGCGCTCACCATCGCCGTGACCGCATCGGCGCCCGCCCCCAAGGCAACCGCCCCCACCAGGCCAGAAATCAGATTCGCGTGCGCTTCCTTCTGCTCGCCGGACAGATTGTCGGAACTCGTCCGCGCAAGCAGCGAATTCAATATCGAACTCGCGCCCGCGCCCAGCGCCCCGGAGGCGCAATCCGCACCACCCCCTGCCGCCCCTGCGCAACCGACGATGGCATGCAACGCGGCCCGAGCCGCTTCGACGTTGGCCCCAGAACCCATGCCATCCGCANCGCGTTCAGCGCCAGTATGTTCGTCTGGAACGCGATACCGTCGATCACCGACACAATCTCGGAAATCTTGCGCGAACTCGCCGAGATCCCCTCCATCGTGCTCACCACCTCCGACACCGCCGCGCCGCCGCGCTCGGCCACATCCGAGGCGCTGGCCGCCAGCTGATTCGCCTGGCGCGCGTTGTCCGCATTCTGCTTGACCGTCGAGGCCAGCTCTTCCATCGACGCCGCCGTCTCTTCCAGCGACGCCGCCTGCTGCTCGGTGCGGCTGCTCAGGTCCGTGTTGCCCGCCGAGATTTCGCGCGAGCCCACGTTGATCTCGTCCACCCCGCGGCGCACCTGCGACACCGTGCGCGCCAGATTCTCCTGCATGCGCTTGAGCGCCGCGAACAGCTGGCCAATCTCGTTGCTGTTGCGCACTTCCACCCGCGCCGTCAGGTCGCCCGCCGCGATCTTGTCGAAATGCTGGCCGGCATCCACCAGCGGACGCACCACCAGGCGGCCGAATACCACGCGCGCCACCAGCATCAGCAGCAGGGCCAGCACCACGGCCACGCCCACCGCCATGACGGCGCGTTCGAAGTTGGTCTGGGCCGCGGCGATATTGGCGTCCTGCTGTTCCTGGATGTAGCCGGTGAACTTGGCAATGGCCTCGATGAACGTCGCGCTGCGCGGCGTGCCGTATTCGTTGTTCACCATGTAGAAAGTGGAATAGTCTTCGCTGCGCAGCGCCTCGACCATGGTGTCGACGCCGTCATCGATATACGCGCGATAGCGGCGCACCAGGTCCATCGACAGGCGGCGCCCGGCGTCGTCTTCCAGCATGTTCTGCTGGAAATCCGAAAAGCGCTTGCGCACGCCGTCCAGCCGCGTGGTGGCGGCGTCCAGCGCCGTCTTGGCTTCCTTGGCCGAATTTTCGCCGCTGCCCCAGCCCGATTCCTGCAGGTAGCGCGCCGCCACCATCAGGTCCACGCGCGAGCGCAGCATGTCGCTGTTGATGATCTCGACCTGCTTGGCGCGATCGGTCAGGTCGTTGATCTTGCGGATCGACTCGTAGTTGCTCTGCAGGAAATACGCCGCCAGCACGCCCACCGCGGCGATCAGCAGCGCAAAGAACGCCATCACTACCAGCAGCAGCGTGCCGACCCGCGCATCGCGGATCTTCCAGGAACGCTTCTGTTTGGGCGCCCGCGCCCGCTTCTTGCCCTTGGCCGGCTTGGCGCCGGTGTCGAAAGTCGCTTCCATCGCTCTCCCCCGTCTTTCAGGAATATTCTGAAACTCGTTCACTGCCGGCACATGCCGGCAACCTATCGGCCCTGGCTGACTGCGCCATGCCCGTTATTGCGCCGGCGCCTGCGGCACCGGCACCCATGGCGCGCCCGCCGGACCATCCAGCCGCGCCGGCGCGGGCCCCAGCAGCTTGCGGCGCTCCCAGGGCTCGAGCAGGACGTTGGTGGTATCCACCAGGCGCACCAGCCTGCCGTCGGGGCCGAACTGCAGCATCGCCTGCTTGCGGCTGTACAAGCCGTCGGTCACGAACGTGGCCTTGAACGACCACAGCGCCAGCGTGCCGCCGTCGCTCTGGCCGTACAGCATGGCCGGCGCGGCCCCCAGGGCGTAAGAGGCTTCTTCCAGCGTCGATTCGCCGGGCGTCAGCCTGGACAGCTGGCCCGGATCGAAATTGCGCCCGGACGTCGCGCAGCCCGCCAGCAGCCACGCCACCCCCAGCACCGCCAGTATCGATCGCAAGCCCATGCTCAGCATCCATCCGCGCCGGCGCGCCGGCGCATCAAAAAGATTCCCAATCGTCGTCCGCCGGCATCGCGCGGCGGCCCGCCGGCGCGGCAGAGACCGGCGCCGCGGCGGCAGGCGCCGGGCGGCGCGCCGGACGCGCCGCGCTGGCGCCTTCAGTTGGCTGCTGGGTGGCCGCGGCCCGCCGCGCAACGGCTGGCGCCGCGGCGCCAGCCGGGCTGGCGGCCGGCTCGGCGCGGCGTGCGCTGCGCGCCGCACGGGGCGCGGCAGCGGCGGGCGCCTGCGCCGTCATGCCCGTCAGTTGGCGCGGCGCAGCCGCGGGCGGCGCCGGCTCGGGTTCGCGGACGGCCGCGTCCGGCTGGCGCGCCGGCTCGGCCACGCGCGGGGCGTGCCGGGCAGTCAGCTGCTGGGCCGGCACTTCGATGACTTCGCCCGCGTTGATCTTGAACACCGATACCGCCTCGGCCAGCCGCTGCGCCTGCTCCTGCAGCGAACCTGCCGCCGCGGCCGCCTCTTCCACCAGCGCCGCGTTCTGCTGCGTCACCTCGTCCATCTGCGACACCGCCCGGTTCACCTGGTCGATACCCCCCGACTGCTCTTCCGAGGCCGCCGAAATCTCGCCCATGATGTCCGTCACTCGCTTGACCGAGGCCACGATCTCCTGCATCGTCGCCCCCGCACGCTCCACCTGCTGCGAGCCCGTGCCCACCTTGCTTACCGAATCCTCGATCAGCACCTTGATCTCTTTGGCCGCCTGCGCGCTGCGCTGCGCCAGCGAGCGCACCTCGCCCGCCACCACCGCAAAGCCCTTGCCCTGCTCGCCCGCGCGCGCCGCTTCCACCGCCGCGNCGAGCCGGTGACCACCGGCCAGATCTACTGGGGCTCGGTGCCGTTCATCGTGATCCAGCTGGCCATGGTGATCGCCGTTATGGTCTTCCCCGGCATCGTCATGCACTACAAGGCCGGCATGTCCACCGTCGACCCCAGCACCGTCAAGATCGAGATCGAAACCACTTACGGTACTAACATATATGGCAACGATGCGGCCGACCCGGCCGCGGCATTCAAGTAAAACGCCATGCGTACTCGCGTCAAGATCTGCGGTCTTACCCGCGAAGCAGACATCGCCTCGGCCGTGCAGGCCGGGGCGGACGCGATCGGTTTCGTGTTCTATCCGGGCAGCAAGCGCTACGTGCCGCCGGCCCGGGCGGCGCAACTGCGCCGCGCCGTGCCGGCCTTTGTCGACGTCGTGGCCTTGTTCGTCAATCCCGCCCCGGCCGACGTGCAGGCCGTGCTGGACCAGGTCGGCCCCGACCTGCTGCAGTTCCACGGCGACGAATCCGCGTCCGACTGCGCGCGTTACGGCACGCGCTTCCTGCGCGCGTTCCGCGCCGGCGCGCCGGGCCTGGATACCCCCGAAGGCCTGGCGGCCGCCTGCCGCGCCTACGGCAAGGCGGCGGGCTGGCTGTTCGACAGCTACAGCGCCGGCTACGGCGGCAGCGGCCAGGCCTTCGACCACGCCTTGCTGGCCGCTGTGCGGGCGGATGCCGCCGCGCGCCCGGTCATTCTGTCGGGTGGGCTGAACGCCGCCAATGTCGGGCCCGCCATCGAAGCCTGCCGCCCCTGGGCGGTCGATGTCAGTTCCGGCGTCGAAACCGCGCCGGGCGAGAAGTCGCCAGACAAGATCCGCGCCCTGCTCGAAGCCGTGCGCCTGGCCGACGACAGCTTGCGTGGCCAATAAAAGCCATATATAATCTTTCTTCTTTGCAGGCGGTTAGCTCAGATGGTTAGAGCGCTACGTTGACATCGTAGAGGTCGTTGGTTCGATTCCAATACCGCCTACCAGAATTACCGAAAGAATCACCCAATCAAAGCTTGCGCAGGCGGCTCTCATGCCGCCAAGACAGCCGCCCCGGCCCCAAGGTCAGGCGGCTTTTTCTTTTGCAGCCCACGGCGCCGATTGGGCGGTTTTCCTGGATAATCTATCCAGGCGGCGCGCATTTATCCCGCAGCGCCGATCCTTCTAAGCTGAGACTCCCATCGATGCACGAAGGAGCTTTCCCATGGCTGACCATTCCATCAACGGCAAGGTGGCGCTCATTGCCGGCGGCGCGAAGAACCTGGGCGGCCTGATCGCCCGCGATCTCGCCGAACATGGCGCGCGGGCCGTTGCCGTCCACTACAACAGCGCGTCCTCCCGCGACGCCGCCGAGGCCACGGTGGCCGCGGTGCAGGCCAGCGGCGCACGGGGCGTGGCCCTGCAGGCCGACCTGACCACCGCCGGCGCGGTTGAAAAGCTGTTTGCCGACACGGCCGCCGCGGTCGGGCGGCCCGACATCGCCATCAATACCGTCGGCAAAGTGCTCAAGAAGCCGTTCACGGAAATCACCGAGGCCGAATACGACGAGATGGCGGCCATCAACAGCAAGTCGGCGTTCTTCTTCCTGAAAGAAGCGGGCAGGCACGTCAACGACAATGGCAAGATCGTGACCCTGGTGACGTCGCTGCTGGGCGCGTTCACGCCGTTCTATGCCGCCTATGCGGGCACCAAGGCGCCGGTCGAGCACTACACCCGTGCGGCGGCCAAGGAATTCGGCGCGCGCGGCATCTCGGTCAATGCAGTGGGGCCGGGCCCCATGGACACGCCTTTCTTCTATCCGGCCGAAAGCGACGAAGCCGTGGCGTATCACAAGACCGCCGCCGCGCTGTCGGCGTTTTCTCCCACCGGCCTGACTCACATCGAAGACGTTGTGCCGTTCATCCGCCATCTGGTCAGCGATACCTGGTGGATGACCGGCCAGACCATCCTGATCAATGGCGGCTACACCACCAAATAAGGAGATCCCATGCGCAGCGGGTTCCTGATTCTGTCCGGCGTCGGGCTGTCCGTGCCGATGTCCGGCGCGCTGCCGGCCCCGCGCCGCAACTGAGCCCGCCTGCCGCATGGACAGGTTCGAGCAATACCGCGTCTTCGCGCAGGTGGCGGAGATGGGCAGTTTCATCAAGGCGGCGAATGCGCTGGGGCTGCCGCGCGCCTCGGTGTCGGCGGCGGTTCAGCAGCTCGAGGCCCAGGTCGGGGCCCGGCTGCTGCACCGCACGACCCGCCAGGTGCGCGTCACTGCGGACGGCATGCAGTTGCTGGAACGCATCCGCTCGCTGCTGGCCGAAGTCGAGGACATCGACCAGCTGTTCCAGTCGGGCCAGCGGCAGGTTTCCGGCCGCCTCAATGTCGATGCGCCCAGCCGCATTGCCCGCCGCCTGATCGCGCCGATGCTGCCGGGCCTGCTGCGCCGCCATCCCCGCTTGCAGGTCAGCCTGGGCTCTACCGACCGCACCATCGATTTGATACGCGAAGGCGTCGATTGCGTGGTGCGGGTCGGTGCGCTGCGCGACAGCAGCCTGGTGGCCAGGCCGCTGGGCCATGTTGCCCTGGTCAACTGCGCCAGCCCGGCCTATTTGCGGGAATTCGGCGAGCCGCGCCAGCCCGGCGACCTGCGCAGCGGCCACTGGGCTGTCGGCTACGCGCCATCGGCGCCGGGCCGCGAGGCGGCCTGGGAATATGCCGTGCGCGGCGGCGTGCAGTCCGTGCCGCTGCCCAGCCGGGTGGTGGTGGACAATGTCGAGAACTACATCGCCTGCAGCCTGGCGGGGCTGGGTCTGATCCAGATACCGCGCTTCGACGTGCAGCACTTGCTGGCCGCCGGCGCGCTGGTAGAGGTCATGCCGGATTGCCGCGCGCCCGCTATGCCGGTAACACTGCTTTATCCGCACCGGCGCCAGCGCGCGCGGCGCCTGACGGTATTCCTGGAATGGTTCGAGGCCCAGATGCGCGCGCACCTCGATGTGTAACGGTGAAATGAAAACTCAGCCTCGACGGGAGGCTGGCGGGGCGTCCGGCAGCGCGTCCAGGCGGGCCCGCAGCGCGGCTTCGAGTTCGAGCAGTGCGGTTTCGACCAGGGCGTATGCCTGTTCGATGCCGGGTTCGTCGCGGGCCCGCAGGGCTTCGGTAAGCCGGTCGAAGGCGGGCAGGGCGTTGCCGCTGCCCAGAAAGCTGACCGTGCCCTTGGCGCGATGCACATACTGGCGGGCGGCGGCGTGGTTGCGTGCGCGGATGGCATGCCGCGTGTCTGCCAGGTCGCTGCGGGTTTGATCCAGGGCCTGTTCGAGCAGGGTGCGGCGGGTGGCGGTGTCAGGGTACAGCGGCAGCAGGGTGTCGATGTGGGGCATGGGTGTCAGGGCCCTGCCTTGTTATCGAATTTTTCGTTCAAGTACAGCGCCAGCGCCAGGTCGTCGGCCAGCCCCAGCTTTTTCATGGCGCGCCGCTTGTGGGTGCTGATGGTTTTCTTGCTGCGCAGCAGGCGGGCCGCTATTTGCGTTACCGACAGCCCCTGGGCGATCTGGCGCAGCACTTCGATTTCGGCGGCGGTCAGGCGGGTGTCGGGGTGGCGCGGCGACGCCACGCGCAGGGCGCCGTTCTTGTACGTGATGAAGCCGCACGGGTTGCCGCGGCTGTGCGCGGCGCGGATCATTTCCACCAGCATCGGCATCGAGGCGGACTTGGGCAGGTAGCCGGTGGCGCCGGCCCGGAAGGCGGCGTATTCGGTTTCGGCGGCGGCGCCGGCCGAAAACGTGATGACGGCCATGTGCGGGTGCTGACGGCGCAGGCGACGGATGAAGTCCATGCCGTCCCAGGGCTGGCGCGGCAGGTAGAAGTCGACCACCGCCACGTCGCAGGGCTGGCGCTTCAGGCTGGCGGCCAGCGCTTCGGAGGTGGTCTCGGCATGCACGATTTCGAAGTCGGGCTGCGACCTGAGATAGGCCGCCACGCCCAGCGTGATGACGGGGTGGTCGTCGAGGATGGCGATGCGCACGCGGTCGCTGGCGCCGGAAAGCAGCAGGTAGCGACGTCCCGCGGCCTGGGGCAGGGTGGCCGGATCGGTGGGGCTGGCAGCCGTAAACGGAGACGTGATCATGGCGGATGGCGGGGCGGCGCGCGTTCGGGCGCAGTCATCGGAGGGTACCCAGGTCAGACGGATCAAGGGGGAAAGTGTCGGATAAATAGGACATGTCCGCTGTCCGATATTTCAGATGCTGCCTGGGGTAATTGCCGAAAGGCCGGCGGCCCGGACGGCGGGCGCGGGGGATGCTACAATCTTTGACGATCGGCGCGCAGGGTTGCGTGCCGGCCCACCACGGCCCTTCAGCATGATTCCTCGCCCGACACGAACTACGACCGGAAACTTCCGCCCCATGTCGCGTTAGTTTTATCAAGCGTCGGGTTCCGCATGTCAGGCAGACGGCAGTCCCCAAGCAAGCAACCAAACGGAACGCGGCGGACAGCCGCGTTTGTCGTTTCTTCCCCAGGAATTCCTCGATGGTACAGATCACTTTGCCCGATGGTTCGCAGCGTCAGTTTCCGGGGCCGGTCACGGTCGCCGAAGTCGCGCAGTCCATCGGCACCGGGCTGGCCAAGGCCGCGCTGGGCGGCCGCGTCACGGCGCCCGGCGGCGAGCCCCGGCTGGTCGACACCAGCTACCGCCTCGAGCACGACGCGCAGTTGGCCATCGTCACCGCCAAAGACGCCGACGGGCTCGACCTGATCCGCCATTCCACCGCGCACTTGCTGGCCTATGCCGTCAAAGAACTGTTTCCCGATGCGCAGGTCACCATCGGGCCGGTCATCGACAACGGCTTCTATTACGACTTCTCGTACAAGCGGCCCTTTACGCCCGAAGACCTGGCCGCCATCGAAAAGAAAATGACCGAGCTCGCGCGCAAAGACGAAACCGTCACGCGCGAAGAATGGACCCGCGACGATGCCGTGGCCTATTTCAAGAGCATCGGCGAAGACTACAAGGCCGAGATCATTGCGTCGATTCCCGCCAATGAAACGCTCAGCCTGTACCGCGAGGGCAATTTCATCGACCTCTGCCGCGGGCCGCACGTGCCGTCCACGGGCAAGCTCAAGGTCTTCAAGCTGATGAAGGTGGCCGGCGCCTACTGGCGCGGCGACAGCAACAACGAGATGCTCCAGCGCATCTACGGCACGGCCTGGGCCACCAAAGACGACCAGGACGCCTACCTGCACATGCTCGAAGAGGCCGAGCGCCGCGACCACCGCAAGATCGGCCGCGACCTCGACCTGTTCCATTTCCAGGACGAGGCCCCCGGCCTGATCTTCTGGCACCCCAAGGGCTGGGCGCTGTGGCAGCAGGTCGAACAGTACATGCGCGGCGTGTACAACGATAACGGCTACCAGGAAGTGAAAGCGCCGCAGATCCTCGACTTGTCGCTCTGGAAGAAAACCGGCCACTGGGACAACTACCGCGAAAACATGTTCACGACCGAGTCCGAGAACCGTGTTTACGGGCTCAAGCCCATGAACTGCCCGGGCCACGTGCAGATTTTCAACGCGGGGCTGCACTCGTACCGCGAACTGCCGCTGCGCTACGGCGAGTTCGGCCAGTGCCACCGCAATGAGCCGTCCGGCTCGCTGCACGGCATGATGCGCGTGCGCGGCTTCACACAAGACGACGGCCATATTTTCTGTACCGAAGACCAGCTGCAGGACGAGTGCGCCGACTTCACCGCGCTGCTGCAGAAGGTTTACCGTGATTTCGGCTTCAACGACGTGCTGTACAAGGTGGCCACGCGGCCCGAAAAGCGCATCGGCAGCGACGAAATCTGGGACAAGGCCGAAACCGCCCTGATGGAAAGCCTGCGGCGCACCGGCTGCGAGTTCGAGATTTCGCCGGGCGAGGGCGCCTTCTACGGCCCCAAGATCGAATACACGCTGAAAGATGCAATCGGCCGGCACTGGCAATGCGGCACCGTGCAGGTCGATTTCTCCATGCCGGTGCGGCTGGGCGCCGAGTACGTCGACGCCCAGGACCAGCGCCGCGCCCCGGTCATGCTGCACCGGGCCATCCTGGGTTCGCTCGAGCGTTTCATCGGCATGCTCATCGAAAACCATGCCGGCGCAATGCCGCCTTGGCTGGCGCCGGTGCAGGCCGTGGTGTGCTGCATTTCCGAGCCTTCGGCCGATTATGCTGCGCAAATCACACAAACCCTGAAAAAACAAGGCTTTAGGGTGCAGTCGGATTTGCGTGGTGAAAAAATCACTCGTAAAATCCGCGAGCATAGCCTGCAAAAGGTGCCGTACATCCTTGTCGTGGGTGACAAAGAAAAGCAGAACGGGACGGTTGCCGTTCGCGGCCTGGGGGGGCTTGATCTCGGCGTCATCGCGCTCGAAGACTTCGCCGCCCGCCTGGCCGAAGACGTCGCCGCCCGCCGGGATGTCGTTCAACCCGAAAGCAGTGCCACTTAAATCTTTTAGGAGTCGTCAACATCGCCACTGAAAAAGCCAATCGCATCAACGGTGAAATCCGCGTTCCCGAGGTGCGCCTGATAGGTCTGGACGGAGAGCAGCTGGGCATCGTCAAGCTGGCCGACGCGTTCCGTCTTTCCGAACAAGCCGATGTGGACCTGGTCGAAATCGCGCCCAACGCCGATCCCCCGGTCTGCCGCCTGATGGACTACGGCAAGTTCAAGTACCAGGAACAGAAACGCCAAGCCGAAGCCCGCGCCAAGCAGAAGGTCATCCAGGTCAAGGAAGTGAAATTCCGTCCCGCCACCGACGAAGGCGACTACCAGGTCAAGCTGCGCAACCTGCGCCGCTTCCTGGAAGAGGGCGACAAGGCCAAGGTCACGCTGCGGTTCCGGGGCCGGGAAATGGCTCACCAGGAACTTGGCATGCGCGTGCTCGAGCGCGTGCGCGACGACCTGACCGAACTGGCCCAGGTCGAGGCCATGCCCAAGCTGGAAGGGCGCCAGATGGTCATGGTGCTGGCCCCCCGCAAGAAGAGCACGCCGGGCAAGGCCGACGCCGCCGGCTGATTTTCCCGCCCGTGCATGGACGGCCGCGCCGTAGCCCGGCCGTCCATGCCGGCAGGCGGCCGGCGCGGGGTGGCCATTTACGCTACGATGTCGGTTTGGCGCGCTGGTGCCCGGCACGGCGCGCGACCGGGATGTCCATACCATGCATGTCTTATTCGTAATCGATCCCTTGCCGCGCCTGAAGGCCTACAAGGATAGTTCGGTCGCCATGATGCGCGCGCTGGCCGCGCGCGGCCACACGCTCAGCGTGGCAATGCAGGGCGACCTGTTCATCGACGCCGGGGTGGTGCAGGCCCGCGCCACCGATATCGAGCTGGTGGACGGCGCCGACCTGCACGGCCACGACTGGTGGCGCGATGCCGGCGCCGCGCAGGATGTCCCGCTGTCGCGCTTCGGCGCGGTGCTGATGCGCAAAGACCCGCCCTTCGACATGGAATACGTCTATTCGACGCACATGCTCGAATACGCCCAGGCGCAGGGGGCCAGGGTATTCAATGACGCCGCGGCGATCCGCAACCATCCCGAAAAGCTGGCCATCACCGAATTCTCCGAGCTGGCCGCTCCCACGCTGGTCACGCGCGACATGGCGCGCATCAAGGCGTTCCACGCGCATCACCAGGACGTCATCGTCAAGCCGCTCGACGGCATGGGCGGCACGGGCATTTTCCGCCTGCAGGCGGTCGAGCCCAACCTGAACGCCATCCTGGAAACCCTGACCGAAGACGGCACGCGCACCATCATGGCGCAGCGCTACATTCCCGAAATCGTCCAGGGCGACAAGCGCATCCTGCTGATCGGCGGCGAGGCCGTGCCTTACTCCCTGGCGCGCATTCCCCTGGCGGGCGAAACCCGCGGCAACCTGGCCGCCGGCGGGCGCGGCGTGGCGCAGCCGCTGTCCGAGCGCGACCGCGAAATCGCCGCCGCCGTGGCCCCCAGGCTGGCCGCGCGCGGGCTGCTGCTGGTGGGCCTGGACGTGATCGGCGACTACGTCACCGAGGTCAACGTCACCAGCCCCACCTGTTTTGTCGAGATCGCCGAGCAAACCGGCTTCGACGTGGCGGGCATGTTTGCGCAGGCCCTGGAACGCGCGGCGGCGTAAGGGCGGGCCATGACCGGCATAGTCATCGTCGTGCACGCGCCGCTGGGCGAAGCCATGCGCGAATTCGCCGAACACGTGCTGGGCGAAGCGGCCGGGCAGATGGCCGTGCACGATATCCAGCCCGACGAATCCCCCGACAGCCGCGCGCCCGCCGTGCTCCGCGACATCCTGGCCGCCGATACGGGCGGCGGCGTGCTGGTGCTGACCGATCTCATCGGCGCCACGCCGGCCAACATCGCCAAGCGGGCGGTGGCCGATGCCCAGGCGCAGGGCACGCAATGCGGCCTGGTCGCCGGCCTGAACACATCGATGCTGCTGCGCGCCCTGACCTCGCGCGAGCGCAGCCTGGCCGAAACTCGCGAGAAGGCGCTGGCGGGCGGCGTGCAGGGCTGTTTGCGGGTAGACTGATCCGCCGTTTTCCGCGCCGGTTTTTGCCCTATTATGTCGGTGCATGGCATGGGCCCCACGGCGGCATGCGGATGCCGCGGCGGGAATGGCCATGCCGGGCTGTGTTTACCTAATTTCTATGCCTATTTCTGACATCATCATTTCCAACAAGCTGGGCCTGCATGCGCGTGCGGCCGCCAAGCTGACGCAGCTGGCCAGCAAGTTCGGCAGCGAAATCTTCATCTCGCGCGGCGCCCAGCGCGTCAACGCCAAGAGCATCATGGGGGTAATGATGCTGGCAGCCGGGCAGGGCGTCACTGTCAGGCTGGAAGCCTCGGGCGGCGATGCCGACCAGGCGCTTTCCGAAATCCAGAACCTGTTCGACAGCAAATTCGGTGAGCACGAATAGCAAGCCTTCCGATCCCGCCCCGGCGCCAGCCGGTCCGCCAGGCCCGGTGGTGGCGCTGCACGGCAAGGGCGTGGCGCGCGGATACGCCATCGGCCGCGCGGTGGTCATGGGCGCCGCCTCGCTCGAAGTGGCGCATTACCGCATCGCCGCCGACGATGTCGCGGCCGAAAGCGAGCGCCTGACCCAGGCGCTGGCCCGCGCCCAGGACGACCTGCTGCAAATGGCCGATACCCTGCCGGCCGACGCGCCGCGCGAACTGGGCGCCATGCTGAATGTGCACCGCCTGCTGCTGGCCGATCCGCTGCTGGCCGAGCAGACCCGCGCGCTGATCGCCGAACGCCACTACAACGCCGAATGGGCGCTGGCCGCGCAGGGCCAGATCCTGGGCGAGCAGTTCGACGCCATGGAAGACGAATACCTGCGCGAGCGCGGCGCCGATGTCCGCCAGGTCATCGAGCGCGTGCTGCAAGTGCTGTCGGGCAGCACGGCCATGCTGCCCGACGCCGGCACCCTCGACGGCGACGACCCCCTGGTCGTCGTGGCGCACGATATTTCGCCGGCCGACATGCTGCGCCTGCGCGGCGGGCGTTTCGCGGCGTTCGTCACCGACCTGGGCGGGCCCACCTCGCACACCGCCATCGTGGCGCGCAGCATGGGCGTGCCCGCGGTGGTGGCGCTGGGCAATGTGCGCGAACTGGTGCGCGACGGCGACACCCTGGTGGTCGACGGCGCCGCCGGCGTGGTGCTGGTCAATCCCGGGCCGGTCATGCTGCAGGAATACCGCGACCGCCAGGTGGCCTACCTGGCCGAACGCGCCGAGCTGGCCCTGCTGCGCGACGAACGCGCCGTTACTCTGGACGGCATCGATATCGTGCTCAACGCCAATATCGAGCTTCCCGACGAAGCCGCCGCGGCCCTGGCCGCGGGCGCGCAGGGCATCGGGCTGTTCCGCAGCGAATTCCTGTTCATGGGGCGGCAGTCGCTGCCCGACGAAGAAGAGCAATACCAGGCCTATGCGGCGGTGGTCCGGGTCATGGGCGGCCGCCCGGTCACGATACGCACTCTGGATATCGGCGCCGACAAGACGCTCGACGACGAGGCCACGGTGGCCACCAATCCGGCGCTGGGGCAGCGCGCCATCCGCTATTGCCTGGCCCGCCCCGAGATGTTCGCCACCCAGCTGCGGGCCATCCTGCGGGCGTCGGCGCACGGCCACGTGCGCCTGCTGCTGCCCATGGTGACGCACATGCACGAGGTCACGGCCGCCCTGGCCGCCATCGAGTCCGCGCGCCGCGAGCTCGATGCCGGCGGCCATGCCTATGCCGAACGCCTTGAAGTGGGGGCCATGGTCGAAGTGCCGGCCATCGCCATCGCCATCGAGCCGTTTGCCCAGGCGCTGGATTTTCTTTCCATCGGCACCAACGACCTCATCCAGTACACCCTGGCTATCGATCGCGGCGACCACGACGTGGCCGGCCTGTACGATCCGCTGCATCCCGCGGTGCTGCGCCTGGTGGCCAATACCATCAATGCGGGCGCGCGGGTCGGCAAGCCGGTGGCCGTATGCGGCGAGATGGCGGGCGACGCGCGGCTGACGCGGCTGCTGCTGGGCCTGGGCCTGACCGAATTCTCGATGCACCCGCAGCAGCTGCTCGACGTCAAGCGGGAAATCCGCCGCGCCCACAGCAACGACCTGCGGGTCAAGGTGGCCACGGCCCTGAACCGCGCGCTGCCGGTCGACCTGGACCTGCTCGGACAGGGCTGATTCCGGCCTGTGGGCGCGGGCCGCTCAGGCGGCCACGTCCACGACCAGTTTGCCGAAGTTGCGTCCTTCGAGCAGCCCGATGAAGGCCGCCGGAGCCTGTTCCAGCCCCGCGACCCGGTCTTCCCGCAGCTTGACGCGGCCCGCCTCGATCCAGGCGCCCATGTCCTGCCGGAACGCCTCGTAGCGTTCGGCGTAGTGGTCCAGGATAATGAAGCCCTGCACGCGGATGCGCTTTTGCAGCACGGCGGCCATGGCGGCCGGCAGCCGGTCGGCGCCGGCGGGCGGAACCGGATCGTTGTAATGCGCGATGATGCCGCACACCGGCACGCGCGCGCCGATATTCAGCAAGGGCAGCACGGCATCGAACACCGCGCCGCCCACGTTCTCGAAGTAGACATCGATGCCGCCGGGGCAGGCGGCCGCCAGCCGGCCGGCCAGTTGCGGGTCGCGGCGGTCCAGGCAGGCATCGAAGCCCAGCTCCTCGACGGCATAGCGGCATTTGTCGGCGCCGCCGGCAATGCCCACCACGCGCGCGCCCTTCAATTTGGCGATCTGCCCCACCACGGAGCCCACCGCGCCGGTGGCCGCGCCCACCGCCACGGTCTGGCCCGGCTGGGGCTGGCCGATGTCCAGCAGGCCGACGTAGGCGGTGAAGGCCGGCATGCCCAGGCCGCCCAGCGCCAATGAGGGCCGTTCCATATCGCCCAGCGGCAGCAGATCCTGTCCGTCTGACAGGGCGTAGTCCTGCCAGCCGGCATTGGCCAGCACCAGGTCGCCGGCCTGGAAGCGGGGATGGCGCGAAACGACCACGCGGCTGACCGTGCCGCCCACCATGGGCTCGCCCAGCGGCACGGCGGGGGCATACACCGGCCCGGTTTCGTCCATCAGGTTGCGCATATAGGGGTCCAGCGACAGGCACAGGGTGCGCAGCAGCACCTGGCCGTCCTGCGCGCGCGGCACATCGGTATGTTCCAGGCGGAAATCCCGCGTCGAGGGCAGGCCGCGCGGATGGGCGGCCAGGACGATGCGGCGGTTGGTGGTATTGCTTTGCGGCATGCGGGGCTCCAGGAAAGCGGCGGGCGGCCTTGTGGGCCGGGTTCGCCGCGGATTGCAGATAGTAGGCGGGGCCGGGCCGGATCCGCGGGGCGTCCTTGCGCCCGGTGGGGTCTCTGGTTTCCGTGTTTTGTGTTGCAATGCACAAATATTTTGCCGCTATGGGCGACACGGCTGTGAGCATCGGACGGATAGCAAGGACTGTGCGTAATTGGCAACGAATTATCTGATCCATCAATTTATGTTGTGGGGCAGCAATTTCAGATCTAAGATGGATTCGTGTGGTTCCCTTTCATTCTTCTCAAGGAGTAGGTCATGGAAGATTCCACCAGCAGGGCCGCGAAGCCGGGCAAGCCGGCAGGCGGGGCGCCGGGTGCGTGGCGCCGTTTTCAGCGGCGCGTCACCAGCTTCCTGGAGTCGGTGGGCGAAATACTGCATGGCATGGACGAGGCTCGCCAGATCCATCCCACGATTTCGGCCTATCACGACCCCCGGCGCCGCTGAACTGGCCTTTCTGCAGCCAGGCAAAATGCCAGTCTCGCGGCTGGCATTTTGTTATGCGCGCGGCCAGCGATAATGGGGCCTTACCGGAGGCCCCTGAATGCTTGTCATCGATACCGACCACACCCGCCGCGCCCTGGCGTTTCCCGCGGTGATCGCGGCGCTGCGCGCGGCGTTTCGCGCCGGCGCCACGGTGCCGCCGCGGCACGTGCATGCCATCGAGTCGGGCGGCGCGCACGGCACGACGCTGATCATGCCGGCCTGGAACGAGCAGGGCTATTTCGGCGTGAAGGTCATCAATATTTTTCCCGAGAACACGCGCCAGGGGCTGCCCGGCCTGCATGCCATTTACACGCTGTACAGCGCGCGCACCGGGGTGCCGCTGGCACAGGTCGACGGCGATGTCGTCACCGTGTTCCGCACGGCCGGCGCGGCGGCGCTGGGCGCGTCGTACCTGGCGCGCCAGGATGCGCGGGTGCTGCTGATCGTGGGGTCGGGGCGCATCGCCGGGCTGCTGGCGCCCGCCATGCGCGCCGTCCGGCCCATTGAACGCGTGCTGGTCTGGAACGTGCGTCCGGCCGGCGCCCGGGCGCTGGCCGAGTCGCTGGCGCGGCAGGGCTTCGAGGCGCAGGCGGTCGATTCGCTGGAATCCGCCGTGCGCCAGGCCGACATTGTCAGCTGCGCCACCTTGTCGACCGAGCCGCTGGTGCGCGGCGCCTGGCTGCGGCCCGGCACCCACCTGGACCTGATCGGCAGCTTCAAGCCCGACATGAAAGAAACCGACCCGGCCTGCTTTGCCGGCGCCGAGGTCTATGTGGACACCGACGAAGCGCCCACCAAGGCCGGCGACCTGCTGGCGGCCTTCCAGGCCGGCGTGTTGGCCCGAGAAGACATCAAGGGAACGCTGGCCGACCTGATCGCGGGCCGCGCGCCGGGCCGCCGCGACGACGGCCAGATCACCGTATTCAAGGCGGTGGGCAGCGCGCTGGAAGACTTGACTCTGGCGGCCATGGCCTACGAGGCGCATGCGCAGCCCGGACCGGCCGCGTCTGGGGCAAAATAGCGCCTTGCGCCACCGCGGCGCGTTTTTCTCCACCACTCTGCCGGACCACCGCCATGCCCACTCCGCTGCTACGCCTGGCTGCCATTGCCGCCACCATCCTGCCGATGCTGTCCTGGTCGGCCCGCGCCGAAGTCGTGATCGGAATCGACGTCTCGACCACCGGGCCGGCTGCCGCCATCGGCATCCAGACCAGCAATGCCCTGCGGCTGTGGCCCGCCACGCTGGGCGGCCAGCCGGCGCGCTACATCGTGCTCGACGACGGCACCGACGTCAGCCGGGCCGTGAAGAACCTGCGCAAGCTCACGTCCGAAGACAAGGTCGACGCCATCGTCGGCCCCAATATCACCGCGGCGGCGCTGGCCGGCCTGGACGTGCTGGCCGAGACAGGCACGCCCATGGTGGCCCTGGCGGCCTCGGCCGTCATTGTCGAGCCGCCCGACGACCCCAAGCGCCGCTGGGCTTTCAAGATGCCGCAGAATGATTCGCTGATGGCCACGGCCCTGGTGCAGGACATGCGCAGCAAGGGCATCAAGACAGTCGCCTTCATCGGCTTCGCCGATTCGTACGGCGACAGCTGGTGGAACGAGTTCAGCCAGGCCGCCGGCAGCGACATCAAGCTGGTGGCGCACGAACGCTTCCAGCGCAACGACGCCTCGGTCATGGGGCAGGTGCTCAAGGCCATTGCCGCCAAGCCCGACGCGGTGCTGATCGCCGGCTCGGGCACGCCGGCCGCCTTGCCGCAGAAAACCCTGGTCGAGCGCGGCTACAAGGGGCCCATCTACCAGACCCACGGCATCGGCACGCTCGAATTCCTGCAAGTGGGCGGCAAAGACGTCGAAGGCACGCTGTTTCCCACCGGCCCGGGGGTGGTGGCGCGCGAGCTGCCCGACAGCAATCCGGTCAAGAAGGTTGCCGTGGCTTTTGCCGACAAGTACGAGGCCCAGCATGGCCCGCATTCGCTGACCCAGTTCGCCGGCGATGCCTATGGGGCCTGGATGCTGCTCGATTCGGCGGTGGGCCGTGCGCTCAAGACCGGGGCCAAGCCGGGTACGCCCGAGTTCCGGGCGGCGCTGCGCGACGCCATCGAAAACACCCACGACCTGGTCGTGCCCAACGGCGTGCTGAATATCTCCAAGACCGACCACCAGGGCTTCGACGAGCGGGCGCGGGTCATGGGCGTGATACGCAACGGACGCTTTTCCTACGCTCAGTAACAGCAGCGTTACACCGGGCGCGGGCCGCTGATCCAGCCGCCGCGCCCGTCCCGCCGCGATACGCGGACTTCGCGGGCAGGCCACAGGCCTGCTTTTTTTATCGCTATATACTTTGTGCTGAAATGATTAATTGACGTACTATTTCGCGTGAATTAATTCTGTGCATAAATATTTTGATAGGGAGTGGCGCATGACACGCATTCTGAACACGACGAAATGGGCCGTACTGGCGCTGAGTCTCGGATTGATGGCGGCATGCAACGATTCCGGATCCGATGAGCAGGCGGCCAAGCAGTCCGCCGCCAGCAACCCGCCGCCCGCCGCGCAAAGCACGCTGGAAGCCGCCAAGGCCGCCGGCAAAATCCGCATCGGCTATGCCAACGAAGCCCCTTATGCCTATATGGACAGCGGCAAGAACGAGATCACCGGCGAAGCCGTGGAAATTGCCCGCGTGGTGCTCAAGCGCATGGGCATCAACGAAGTGGAAGGGGTGCTGACCGAGTTCGGCTCGCTGATTCCCGGCCTGCAGGCCAAGCGCTTCGACATTATTGCCGCGGGCATGTATGTCACGCCCGAACGCTGCCAGCAAGTGGCGTTCTCGAACCCCACCTACGGCGTGGGCGAGGCATTCCTGGTGCAGAAGGGCAATCCCAAGAGCCTGCACAGCTACGAAGACATCGCCAAGAAAGACGACGCCAGGCTGGGCGTGGTCGTGGGCGCCATCGAGGGCGAATATGCCAGCAAGATGGACATCCCGGTCGACCGCGTGGTGGTGTTCCCCGATGTGGTCAGCGCCTTGTCCGGCGTCCAGGCCGGCCGGGCCGACGCATACGCGGCCACCGCCATGACCATCAACGACCTGATGAAGAAGACCGCCGCGGGCGATCTGGAAAAGGCCGAGCCGTTCACCGACCCGGTCATCGATGGCAAGAGCGTGCGCGGCTACGGCGCGTTTGCCTTCCGCAAGGATGACCAGGCCTTTGTCGATGCCTTCAATGCCGAGCTGGCCAAGTTCATCGGCACCGAAGAGCACGCCAAGGTGGTCGAGCCGTTCGGCTTCACCAAGGCGGAACTGCCGGGCGACGTCACCGCGGCCAAGCTGTGCGCGGCGAACGGCCAGTAACGCGTGGCTATTTCGATAGAGGGGTTCGCGACGCTGCTGCCGCCGCTGCTCGACGGTTTGTCGATGACGCTGCGCATCACCATCGGGGCGGCCTTGCTGGCGGTGCCGCTGGCGCTGGCCGCGGGGCTGGCGCGGCTGTCGCCGCACCGCTGGGTCAGCTGGCCCGCGCTGGCCTATGTAGAGGTGTTCCGCGGCACCTCGGCCCTGGTGCAGTTGTTCTGGTTCTATTACGTGCTGCCGCTGTTCGGCCTGAAGCTGCCGGCGGTCACGGTGGGCATCGTGGTGCTGGCCGCCAATGCCGGCGCCTATGGCGCCGAGGTGGTGCGCGGCGCCATCCTGGCGGTGGCGCCGGGCCAGCGCGAGGCCGCCGTGGCGCTGAACATGACGTCGGTGCAGAGCATGCGGCGCATCGTGCTGCCGCAGGCATTCCCCGCCATGCTGCCGCCGGCCGGCAACCTGCTGATCGAGCTGCTGAAGAATACGGCGCTGGTGTCGCTGATCACCATTACCGACCTGACCTTCCGCGGCCAGATGCTGCGCGCCGAAACCCTGCGCACCACTGAGGTTTTCATTCTGCTGCTGCTGCTGTACTTCGCCGTGGCGCTGGTCATCACGGCGGGCATCCGCCTGCTCGAGCGGAGGTTCCGGGTCCGATGAGTCCGATTTTCGACTGGGCCTTCGCCTGGAAAATCCTGCCGGCGCTGGGTTCGGCGCTGATCATCACGGTGCAGGCGACGGTGCTGGGCATGCTGCTCGCCGTGGTGCTGGGCCTGGTGCTGGCCATGCTGCGGCGCGCGCACATGCGCTGGATATCCGCGCCGGTGGCCGTGCTGATCGAGTTCGTGCGCAGCACGCCGCTGCTGGTGCAGATGTATTTTCTGTTCTATGTGCTGCCACAAAGCGGCGTGCAGATGTCGCCGCTGGCGACCGGCATCCTGGCGCTGGGCGTGCACTACGCGGCCTACTGCGCCGAGGTCTATCGCGCCGGCATCGAGTCGGTGCCGCGCGGCCAGCTGGAGGCCGCCACGGCCCTGAACATGTCGCCCTGGCGCACGGCGGTGGGCGTGGTGCTGCCGCAGGCCATCCCGCCCGTCGTGCCGGCGCTGGGCAACTACCTGGTGGCGATGTTCAAAGACACGCCGCTGCTGTCGGCCATTACCGTGGTCGAACTGCTGCAGCAGAGCAAGATCATTGGATCGGCCACCTTCCGCTATACCGAGCCGCTGACCCTGGTGGGCCTGCTGTTCCTGCTGCTGAGCCTGATCGCGGCCTGGGGCGTGCGCCGCCTGGAAGCATGGCTGAAAAAATTCGGAGGCTCACGATGAGCGCAAGCATACGCCTGACCAACCTGTGCAAACGCTACGGCGAACTCGAGGTGCTGCGCGGCATCGACCTGGATATCCCGGCGGGGCAGACCGTATCCATCATCGGCCCGTCGGGCTCGGGTAAATCGACCCTGCTGCGCCTGCTGATGACGCTGGACCGGCCTACCAGCGGCGAGATCCTGATCGATGGCGAGTCCATGTGGGCCGATGCGCAGGGCCGCGCCATGGGGCCCAATTCGGCGCACGTGCGGCGTGTGCGCGGCAAGATCGGCATGGTGTTCCAGCACTTCAACCTGTTTCCGCACAAGACCGCACTGGGCAACGTGATGGAAGCGCCCATCTACGTGGGCGGCGTGCCGCGCGGCGAGGCCTCGCAGCGCGCGCGCGAATACCTCGAACTGGTGGGCCTGGGCGACAAGCTGGATGCCTATCCGGCGCAGCTGTCGGGCGGGCAGAAGCAGCGCGTGGGCATTGCCCGGGCCCTGGCGATGCACCCCGAGATCATGCTGTTCGACGAGGTGACCTCGGCGCTGGACCCGGAACTGGTGGGCGGCATCCTGCAGATTCTGCGCGACCTGGCGGCCAAGCGCACCATGACCATGATCATCGTCACCCACCAGATGGGTTTCGCCGAGCGCAGCTCGGACCGCACGCTGTTCTTCGACCAGGGCAATATCGTCGAAGACGCGGAATCCAGCGTGCTGTTCGCCAGCCCGCGCGAGGAACGCACGCAGCAGTTCCTGCAATCGGTGATCGAGGCGGCATAGGGCAGGGTGCCTGGCACCCTGCGGCGAAGCGGCGGTTCAGCGCGCCTGTGCGTACGCCCGCGCCAGGCCGGCGTGCAGGGCTTCGGCGAAATCGGGGCGGGCCGGGTCCAGGTCCGACATCAGGCGCGCCAGCACCACGTTGTCTTCTTCGCCGTGCCACATTTTCACGTAGGTGCCGGCCTTGTAGCCGTTTTCCTGGCGGAAGATGTTCAGTACGTTCTTGGACACGTACTGCGTAAAGGCATCGTTCCACGACAGCTCGCAGCGCGCCATGGTGCATTCCAGCGTCTTGTAGCTGGCGCGGCCGCAGACGGCCAGGCCGCCGATCAGTTCGAGCAGTTCCGGCACGTCGAGTTCGGTCAGGCGATACGTGCGGCCGTCGAGCGCGATCGCGTCGGGCGAGGCCAGGTCGGCCACCAGCAGCAGCGCCGCATCGGCGGCCGAGCCGCCCGCCGATACCAGTGTGTGCGACAAGTAGAAATGCAGGATGTCGACCAGTTCCATTTGCACCTGCGGCAGGTCGATGGTCTGCTTCTTCCACCATTTCCAGCCATGGTGCTCGAGCGCTTCGGCGGATTCGACGAACGCGGCGCGCAGGAAGCGCGAACCGCCGCTGATCCATTGGGGGTTGATGATGCTGTTGAGGCGGTCCTGCAGTTTCAGCATGGTTGCCGCCTGGGCTTCGTTCAATCCGGCCGGGGTGTTGCTCACGTTCGCTCCGCAATATCTGTAGGCGTGGCCGCCATGGGCCGGAAATGTTAGCACCAAGCGGCGCCGGCCCGGCCCGGATCAGGCCTGGCGCTTCTTGCCGCCGGGCAGGGTGGACAGCGGCGGCAGTTTGGGCAGCGGGGCGCGGGTTTGCGCCGAGCGCAGGCGGCTGCCGCCCTTGAACAGCATGAACGCGCACACCGCCAGGAAGATCACCGGGATCAGGTCGTCAATGTCGACGGTATCGCGGTCCAGGGCCGCGACCAGCATGCTTACGGCATGCCACAGCGCGAACATGCCGGCTATCGTCAGGCCCAGGGCGATGCGGCGCTGGCCGGTGCGGGCGGCCAGGGTGGGCGGCGCGGCGGCAGGCTCGGCGGGGCTGCCGGGCGCGGCCGGCGCGGGGGCGCCCGCGGCGTCGGCCGGCTGCGCGGCGCCGCGCCGGCCGCCGCGCGGCACACCCCGCTGGCGCGGCGGCACCTGGCCGGGCGAGCCGCCCGCCTGGCGATTCAGCATTTCGATATAGCGCACGAAATCGCCGTCTTTGGGTTCGCCATCGAGGGCCATGGGTAGCGTCCTGTGAAAGCCGGCCGGACGGCCGATGCGGTATCTTAACGCCTGCCGCCGCGCAGGATGCCGCGGCGCCTTCATCGTTCATCGCGGAAATCTCCCTCGCCACATGGATTCACTGACACAAGCGGTGCTGGGCGCCGGCATCCAGGGCACGCTGCTGGGCCGCAGCCAGGGCCGCAAGGCCCTGCTGTACGGCGGCCTGCTGGCCACGCTGCCGGATCTGGACGTGCTGATGCACTACCCGGATCCGGTGTCTCTGATGACCTACCACCGCGGCTTTTCCCACTCGGTATTCGTGCTGACCGCGCTGGCCGCCGTCCTGGCCTGGCTGGTGCGCAAGAAATGGCCGCACGCGCCTTACAGCGGGGCGCGCCTGTTCCTCACGCTGTTCCTGGTGCTGGTCACCCATCCGGTGCTGGATGCGTTCACCGTCTACGGTACCCAGCTGTTCTGGCCCTTGCCGCGCATTCCCGAAAGCTGGTCGGCAGTGTTCATCATCGATCCCGTCTA
Source organism: Bordetella petrii (assembly GCF_017356245.1). Lineage (NCBI taxonomy): Bacteria > Pseudomonadati > Pseudomonadota > Betaproteobacteria > Burkholderiales > Alcaligenaceae > Bordetella > Bordetella petrii. The sequence goes on along the minus strand of NZ_JAFMZZ010000001.1, from coordinate 1,421,585 downwards.
CACGCTGCCGCTGGCGGCGGCCGTGCTGGGCGCGGCGCTGTTCGGCTGCACGCGGCGGGCCCGGCTGGCGCTGGCCGCGGCGCTGCTGTTCAGCACGGCATACCTGGGCGTGTCGCTGGCGGGGCGCTGGCATGCCGAACAGCGGGTGGCGCAGGCGCTGCGCCAGCAGGGGGTGCAGCCTGCCGCGCTGCTGGCCACGCCCATGCCGTTCAACACGCTGCTGTGGCGCGTGATCGCCAAGGACGGCCAGGGCCAGTATTACGAAGCCGTCAGCGGCTGGTTCGATCGCGATCCGCCCGAAATGCTCGCCTTGCCGCTGCACCTGGAGCAGCGCGGCATCCTGGATGGCGTCGCGCTGCACGAACGCCTGCGCTGGTTCACCAACGACTGGCTGCGCTACGACGTGCTGGGCGATTCGCTGGTGGTTACCGATCTGCGCATGGGCGTGGCCGGCTATTACACCTTTCGTTTTGTCATGGCCGAACGCGGCGGCGATGGCGCCTGGCGGGCCGTCACCCCGCACCGCTGGCCCAGCCGGCGCGGCGGCTGGCCGCAGATGCAGCTGCTGCTGGCGCGCATCTTCAATAGCGCAATGCCTTTGCCCCTGGCCGATTGGGCCGTCCACGCCACCCGGCCGGAGTTGACGCCGTAGCGCTACAGGCGGATGCCGGGCTCGTGCTTGATGGTCTGCATCACGATGTGGGTGTAGAACGCCTGCACGTTGTCGTCGTGCTCGAACAGCCGCTCGGCCAGTGCCAGGTAGTCGTCCATGTCGCGCATGTGCGCGATCAGCACGCAGCTGACGTCGCCGGTGACGGCATAGCACTGCGTGACCGCGGCTTCGCTGCGCACCCGCGCCAGGAATTCCTGGCGGTGCGCGGCCCCGTGGCGGGCAAACTCTATCGTGACGATGGCCGACAGTCCACGGGCTACCTGGGCCGGGTCCACCACGGCCACGATGCGGCGGATGACCCCGTGTTTTTTCAGCCGTTCGACGCGGCGCAGGCAGGCGGATGGCGACAGCCCGATGCGGCCGGCCAGGGCGGTGTTGGACAGGTCGGCGTCGCGTTGTAACTGGGCCAGAATGCGGTGGTCCAGGCTATCCAGTTCCATGGCGCACTTTTTATGTGTGAAAACACCAAATTAGCACAATAAAACGTCGTTTTGCACAAGAATATGCATGCCTATTTCGAGCCGCCTGACCTATGCTGGCGGTTCTTTTCTCTTCCCGTTTTGCTACCTACAAATAGCCATGCCGTATCTGTTGAATCTGTTGCGCCGCAGCCGCCGGCTGTTCTGGGTCCTGATCAAGATCATGCTGCCGGTCATGGCGCTGGTGCAGGCGGGGCAATGGCTGGGCTGGATCGATGTGCTTGGCCAGGCCATTGCGCCGGCCATGGCCTGGCTGGATCTGCCGCCCGAGGCCGGCATGATCTGGGTGGCCGGTGTATGCGTCGGAGTCTACGGCGCCATCGGGGCGCTGATCGGGCTGGCTCCCCAGCTGGATCTCAATGTGGCGCAGCTCAGCGCCTTGTGCGCCATGGTGCTGTTCGCCCACGGGCTGCCGGTGGAGCAGGCCATCGTGCGCCGCGCCGGGGCCAGTTTCTGGGCCACGGCCGCCTTGCGGGTGGGCGCGGCCATCCTGTACGCGGGCGCGGTTGCCTGGGCCTGCCGCTGGGGCGGGTGGCTGCAAGAGCCGGTATCGCTGGGCTGGCTGCAGAGCTCGGCGCTGGCCGCCGACGCCCAGGGCAGCGGGGTGCTGGACTGGCTGCGCGGCACGGCCGTGTCGCTGCTGTTCACTTACGGGGTCATCGTGGCCCTGCTGGTGCTGCTGGACATCTTCGAACGCACCGGCCTGACTCGCGCCATCACCGCCATGCTGATGCCGCTGCTGCGCGTGTCGGGGCTGGACGCGCGCGTGGCGCCGGTGACCACCGTGGGCGTGCTGCTGGGCCTGAGCTATGGCGGGGCGCTGATCATCGAAGAAGCCGACAAGAACCAGTTGCCGGCGCGTACGCGGTTCCTGGCGCTGGCCTGGATATCCCTGTCGCATTCGCTGATCGAAGACACGGCCCTGTTGCTGACGCTGGGCGCAGATATCTGGATCATCCTGGTCGGACGCATTCTGCTGACCCTGGCCGTGGTGGCCCTGCTGGCACGGCTGATCAAGGGCGGGGGCCCGGCCGATGCGCGGCTCAGCCCGGCGGCCGGGTAAGCGGTAAGCCAGCTGCCTGTTACGGCAGGCGCGCCGCGATCTCGGCGATCAGCCGGCGTGCCGCGTCCAGTTTCGAGCCCGCCGGCAGCGGATGCGCGCCGTTGGCATCGAACAGCACCAGTTCGGTGGAATCGGCGTCCATCACCTTGTGGGCCAGATTGCCCACCAGCAGCGGAATGCCCTTGCGCAGCCGCTTGGCCTCGGCATGCTCGGCCAGTTTCTCGGTCTCGGCGGCAAAGCCCACGCACCAGGGGCCGCCCGGCAGTTTCGCGACTTCGGCCAGGATGTCGGGATTGGGCTCGAACTCGAGCACCGGCGCGCCGCCGCCTTCCGTGGTTTTCTTCAGTTTCTGGCTGCTGACGTTCTTCACGCGCCAGTCGGCCACCGCGGCCACGGCAATGAAGACATCGGCATCATGGGCGTTGGCCATGACCGCATCGTGCATCTGGCGGGCCGTAGTAACGGGCAGCGCGGTAACGCCGCGCGGCATGGGCAGGGCGGTGGCGCCCGTTATCAGGGTGACGCGGGCGCCGGCTTCGCGCGCCGCGCGCGCCAGCGCGTAGCCGGTCTTGCCGGAAGAGCGGTTGCTCAGCACGCGCACCGGGTCCACCGGTTCGGAGGTGGGGCCGGCGGTCAGCAGCACATGGCGTCCGGCCAGCACTTTGGGCTGGAAGAAGGCGATCAGGTCGGCCAGCAGTTCATGCGCTTCGAGCATGCGGCCATCGCCGGTTTCGCCACAGGCCTGTTCGCCCGAGGCGGGGCCGAGCACGGCGATGCCATCGGCCCGCAGCTGCGCCACATTGCGCTGGGTGGCCGGGTTGGCCCACATTTCGCGGTTCATGGCGGGCGCGACCAGCAGCGGGCAGGCGCGCGCCAGGCACAGCGTGGACAGCAGGTCGTCGGCCAGGCCGTGCGCCAGCTTGGCCATGAAGTCGGCGCTGGCGGGCGCCACCAGCACGGCATCGGCGCCGCGCGTCAGCTCGATGTGCGCCATGTTGTTGTCGATGCGGGCATCCCAGGCATCCAGGTATACCGGGCGGCCCGACAGGGCCTGCATGGTGACCGGGGTGATGAAATGCGTGGCCGCCTGCGTCATTACCACGTCGACCACGGCGCCCTGTTCAGTCAGGCGCCGTACCAGCTCGGCGATCTTGTAGCAGGCGATACCGCCGGTCAGGCCGAGAACAATGCGTTTGCGTGCAAGATCGAGCATGGCGGGCCGGCGCGCGGGGCGCCGTCAGTGGCGGTGAAGGGAACAGGGCAATTTTAAGCGCTGCGCGACCGGCGGGCGCGCAGCAGCTCGTCCAGCACCAGCAGGATGGCGCCGCAGGTGATGCCCACGTCGGCCAGGTTGAATGCCGGATACTGCCAGTCTTTCCAGTAGAAAAGCAGGAAATCGATGACGTGGCCATATGCCATGCGGTCGATCACATTGCCCAGCGCGCCACCCAGGATCAGCGACAGCGCCAGGCAGAAGCGCGCCTGGCCGGCGTGGCGGCGCAGCAGCCAGACGATGACCCCCGACGCCACGATGCCCAGCGCCGTGAAGAACCAGCGCTGCCAGCCGGCTTCCGATGCCAGGAAGCTGAAGGCCGCGCCGCGGTTGTACACCAGTGTGAAGTCGAACACCGGCAGTATGTTGACGCGCTGGCCGTAAGTGAAACTGGCGTCGAAATACAGCTTGGTGGCCTGGTCGAGAATGATCAGCAGCGCGGCCAGGGCCAGCCAGCGCCCGATGCGCGGCGAGCGGCCCGTTGCGGCGGCATTGCCGGCGGAAGCGGCGGACATGGTGTCAGGCCTTGTCGCGCGGTTCGCCGGAGCCGAACAGGTTGGCTGCGCAGCGGCCGCAGATCTCGGGGTGGTCGGGGTCGCTGCCCACGTCCAGGCGCCAGTGCCAGCAGCGTTCGCACTTCTTGTGCGCCGACGGCGCGATCTCGACCCGCAGCTCGCCTTCGCCCTGGTGGACGGTGGCGCGCGAGACGATCAGCACGAAGCGCAGGTCGTCGCCCAGGCTGGCCAGCAGCGCGCGGTCGTCGCCGCCGGCGTACAGGTCGACTTCCGCCTGCAGCGACGAACCGATGCCGCCCGCCGTGCGCACTTCTTCGAGCTTGCGCTGCACCTCGGCGCGGATGGCGCGCAGGCGCGCCCATTTGGCGGCCAGCGCGTCGGCATCGGCATAGGGCGGCAGGGCGTGATAGACCTCGGTGAATATCGTGGCGCGCGAGACGTCGGCCTGGTGCTGCAGGGCCGAGCCCGCCAGCACCTGCCAGGCTTCTTCGGCGGTGAACGACAGCACTGGCGCCATCAGCTTGAGCAGCGCCTGGGTGATGTCGAGCAGGGCGGTCTGGGCCGAGCGCCGCGCCAGGCTGCCGGCGGCAGTGGTGTACAGGCGGTCTTTGAGGATATCCAGGTAGAACGCGCCCAGGTCTTCAGAGCAGAAGGTCTGCAGGCGCGACACGGCGGGGTGGAAGTCGTAGCGTTCGTAGTGGGCCAGCACTTCGGCCTGCATCTGCGCGGTCATGGTCAGCGCGTAGCGGTCGATTTCAAACAGCTCGCCGTAGGGCACCGCCTGGTTGACCGCGTCGAAGTCGGCCAGGTTGGCCAGCAGGAAGCGCAGCGTGTTGCGGATGCGCCGGTAGCCTTCGACCACCCGCTTGAGGATTTCGTCGGAGATCGACAGCTCGCCCGAATAATCGGTGGACGCCACCCACAGGCGCAGGATTTCCGCGCCCAGCGAATCGGACACTTTCTGCGGGGCGATCACGTTGCCCACCGATTTGCTCATCTTGCGGCCCTGGCCGTCGACCACGAAGCCGTGCGTCAGCAGCGCCTTGTACGGAGGCTGGCCGTACAGCATGCAGCCGGTCAGCAGCGATGAGTGGAACCAGCCGCGGTGCTGGTCCGAGCCTTCCAGGTACAGGTCGGCCGGCCAGGCCAGTTCGGCGCCGTGCGAGCCGCCCAGCGCCTGGTCTTTGCCGCCCAGCACGGTGGCGTGCGTGGTGCCCGAGTCGAACCAGACGTCGAGCGTGTCGCGGTTCTTTTCGTATTGGTCGGCTTCGTCGCCCAGGAGCTCGCGCGGGTCGAGCGATTGCCAGGCCTCGATGCCGTGCTGTTCAACGCGCTGGGCCACCTGTTCGAGCAATTCGGCGGTGCGCGGATGCAGCGCGCCGGTTTCTTTGTGCACGAAGAAGGCCATCGGCACGCCCCACTGGCGCTGGCGCGACAGGGTCCAGTCGGGCCGGTTGGCGATCATGGCATGCAGGCGCGCCCGGCCCCACGACGGGTAGAACGCGGTGGCGTCGATGCCGGCCAGGGCGCTTTCGCGCAGCGTGGGACCGCCATCGGCCGGCTCGACGTCCATGCCGGCGAACCACTGACTGGTGGCGCGATAGATGACCGGCGTCTTGTGGCGCCAGCAGTGCATGTAGCTGTGCGACAGCTTTTGCACGTCCATCAGCGAGCCGGCCGCCTTCAGGGCTTCGACGATGCGCGGGTTGGCGTCCCAGATCGACAGCCCGCCGAACAGCGGCAGGCTGTCGGCGTACTTGCCGTCGCCCAGCACGGGATTCAGGATGTCGTCGTCGACCAGCCCGTGCGCCTTGCACGACACGAAGTCTTCAATACCGTAGGCGGGGGCCGAATGCACCACGCCGGTGCCGGCGTCCAGCGTCACGTAATCGCCCAGGTATATCGGCGAGGTGCGGGCATAGCCGGCATCGGCGGCGGCCAGCGGATGATGGAAGCGCAGGCCGGACAGCGCGGCGCCGGGGGCGGTGGCGATGATCTCGCCTTCCAGGCCCCAGGCCTTCAGGCAGGCCTCGACGCGCTCGCGCGCCAGCAGCAGCAGGGGGCCATGGGCCGGCGCCGGCGTCACGCGCACCAGCGCGTATTCCAGTTCGGGGTGCACGTTCAGCGCCTGGTTGGCCGGGATGGTCCAGGGCGTGGTGGTCCAGATGACCACCGCGCCGTCATCGACCGCGTCCAGGCCGAAGGCGGCCGCCAGGCCCGCCTTGTCGGCGAACGGGAATGCCACGTCCACGGCCGGGTCGACGCGGTCGGCGTATTCCACCTCGGCTTCGGCCAGCGCCGAGCCGCAGTCGAAACACCAGTTCACCGGCTTCAGGCCGCGGAATACATAGCCCTTTTGCAGGATGCCGCCCAGCGCCCGGATCTCATTGGCTTCATTGCTGAAGTTCATGGTCAGGTAGGGGCGGTCCCATTCGCCCAGTACGCCCAGGCGCTTGAAGTCTTTGCGTTGCCGGTCGATCTGTTCCAGCGCGTAGGCGCGCGCCTTGGCCTGCACTTCGGTCACGGGCAAGTGCTTGCCGAATTTTTTCTCGATCTGGATCTCGATCGGCATGCCGTGGCAGTCCCAGCCCGGCACATAGTGCGCGTCGTAGCCGGCCATGTTGCGGCTCTTGACGATGATGTCTTTCAGGATCTTGTTGACCGCATGGCCGATATGGATGTCGCCGTTGGCATACGGTGGCCCGTCGTGCAGCACGAAGCGCGGCCGCCCGCGGCTGGCCGCGCGGATGGCCTGATACACGTGGTTTTCTTCCCATTGGGCAACCCAGGCGGGTTCGCGCCTGGCGAGGTCGCCCCGCATGGGGAAAGAGGTATCGGGCAGGTTGAGGGTTTTTTTATAGTCCATGAACGGCAAAATAGGCGCGCGCGTTTCGCGCGTCTTCGGCGATGGCGGCAGTCAGGGATGGGAGATCGGGAAACTTTTCTTCGTCCCGCAGTTTGTGCAGGAACTCGACTCGCACGAGTTTACCGTATGCGTCGACGGGCCCGTCGAGCACGTGGGCCTCGAGCAGCACGCGTCCGTGGTCTTCGATGGTGGGGCGCACGCCCAGGCTGGCCACCGCCGGGCGCGGCTGCGCGTCCAGGCCGTGGGTCCGCACCACATAGATACCGGAACGGGCGGCGCAGCGCGGCGCCACCCGCAGGTTCAGCGTGGGAAAACCCAGCGCGCGGCCCAGTTTCTGGCCATGGATGACGTGGCCGCTGATCTGGAACGGGCGGCCCAGCAAGTCCTGCGCCCGCGCCAGGTCGCCCACCGCCAGCGCGGTGCGCACTTCCGAGCTCGACACCCGGTGGCCGTGGCGATCGGTGATGTCGGCCAGGGTCTGCACCTCGAAGCCGTGCACCATGCCGGCTTCGCGCAGCAGGTCGATGTCGCCGCTGCGTTTGCGGCCGAACCGGAAATCTTCGCCCACCAGCAGCCAGCGCGTCTGCAGGCCGGCCACCAGCAGGTCTTCGATGAAGGCGTTGGCCGACATGTCGGCCAGGCGCGCATTGAAGCGCTCGATCACCACCTGGGACATGCCCTGGCAGGCCAGCGCCTCGAGCTTGTCGCGCAGGCCCGAAATGCGCGTGGGCGCCAGTTCGGGCCGCTGGTTCAGGGTGGCGAAGTATTCGCGCGGGTGCGGCTCGAAGGTCATGACGGTGGGCAGCAGGCCGCGCTCGCGGGCGGCTTGCCGTACGCGGGCCAGGATGGCCTGGTGGCCGCGGTGGACCCCATCGAAATTGCCGATGGTCAGCGCGCAGGGCATGCGCCGCCCGGGTGGCGGCGCGGATCGGTAGAGGTGCAGCGAGGTTTTCACGACCGAGAGTTTACAATTTTGGGTTGGCTCGCCTTTGGAATATCTCATCTTGCCCGAATCTCCTCCCTCTTCGTGCCGCCTGGTCATCCTGATATCGGGCCGGGGCAGCAATATGCAGGCCCTGGTGCGGGCTTGCCGCGGCCAGGCCTGGCCCGCCGAGGTCTGCGCGGTCATTTCCAGCCGGCCCGACGCGGCCGGGCTGCAGTGGGCGCGCGAGCAGGGCATCGCCACCGGGGCGCTGTACCACAAAGATTTCCCCAGCCGCGAGGCCTTTGACACGGCGCTGGCCGGCGAAATCGACCAGTACCGGCCCGATTACGTGCTGCTGGCCGGGTTCATGCGCGTGCTGACGCCGGCCTTCGTCAACCACTACGCCGGCCGGCTGGTGAATATCCATCCGTCGCTGTTGCCCATGTTCCCGGGCCTGCACACGCATGCCCAGGCGCTGGCCACCGGCGTGCGCCTGCATGGCTGCACCGTGCATTTCGTCACCCCCGTGCTCGACCACGGGCCTATCATCGCGCAAGGCTGCGTGCCGGTCCTGGGGGGCGACACGCCTGAAACCCTGGCCGAACGCGTGCTGCAGGTCGAACACCAGGCCTATCCCGCGGCGGTGCGCTGGCTGGCCGAAGGGCGGGTGCGCCTGACGCCCGACCAGCGCGTCGAAGTCCAGGGCGAGCCGCAGCGCCTGTTCATGGGGGGCGGTGCGGCCTGAGGCCGCCCGCCGCACCTTCGGTAGTCTGACTGGCCGGGGCGGATGCCCCGGCTTCGATTGGAAACATCATGAGCAAGAATTCCACTTCCCGGCCGCGCAGCGCCGGTTCGCCCGCCGCGCGGCGGCCCGATGCGCGGGGCGATTCCCGCCGCGCGCCGGCCGGCAGGCCGGCCACGCAGCCGCGCACGCCGCCGGCGGTCATCCGCATCGACCAGGTCCAGCGCGTGCTGGGCGAAATCCTGCAGTGGCGCTATCCCGCCGATGCCGCGCTGTCGCACTGGCTGCGTGCCCATCCGGCCCTGGGTGGCCGCGACCGGGGCGAAGTCGCCGAGGCCGTCTACGACGTACTGCGGCACCTGCGCCGCTACCGGCAGCTGTCCGAAAGCGGCAGCGGGGCGGCGTCGCGGCGCCTGGCCATTCTGGGCCTGGCGGCGACGCTGGGCGCCGCCGCCCTGCGCGACGGGCTGGACCCCGCCGAAGACGAATGGCTGCAGCGCGTCGGCCGCATCGACCCGGCCACGCTGCCGCGCGCGGTGCGCGCCAGCATGCCGGACTGGCTGGACGAGCGCCTGGGGCGCCTGGATGACCCGGACGCGCTGATGGCGGCATTGAACCGGCCCGCGCCGCTGGATTTGCGGGTCAACCCGCTCAAGGCCGAGCGCGATGCCGCGCTGGCAGCCCTGGTCGACAGTCCGGCGGCGCGCTTCGATCCCCAGCCCACCCCGCATTCCCCGTGGGGCATCCGGCTGGCGGGCCGTCCGGCGGTCAACCGTTGGCCGCAGTTCGAAAACGGCAGCCTCGAAGTGCAGGACGAAGGCAGCCAGCTGCTGGCGCTGCTGGTGGGGCCGCGGCGCGGTGAAATGATCATCGACTTCTGCGCCGGCGCGGGCGGCAAGTCCCTGCTGCTGGGGGCGCTGATGCGCTCCACCGGGCGCCTGTACGCCTTCGACGTCTCGGCCGCCCGCCTGGCCCGGGCCAAGCCGCGCTTTGCGCGCAGCGGCCTGTCCAATGTGGTGCCGGTGGCCATCGACGGCGAGAACGACACGCGGGTCAAGCGGCTGGCCGGCAAGGCCCAGCGCGTGCTGGTCGATGCGCCGTGCAGCGGTATCGGCACGCTGCGCCGCAATCCCGACCTGAAATGGCGCCAGCATCCCGAGGCCCTGGCCGAATTGTGCGCTCTGCAGGCGCGCATCCTGAACAGCGCCGCGCGCTGCGTGGCGCCGGGCGGGCGGCTGGTCTATGCCACCTGCAGCCTGCTGGACGAAGAAAACGCGGCGCAGGCCGAGCAGTTCCTGGCCACGCATCCCGATTTCGAATTGATCGACGGCGCCGCCTTGCTCGAAAGCCGGTGCCCGGACCTGCAGCTGGAAGGGCCTTACGTGCAGCTGCGTCCCGACGTGCACGGCACCGACGGTTTCTTCGCGGCGGTGTTCGAGCGCAAGAAGAACGCCGCCAGGCCGGCCGGCGAAACCGCCGGCGCGGCGGCAGCGGCCGGAGCGCCCGAGCCGGCCGAGGTTGCAGAGGCGGCCCCGGCGGACGGCGCGGCCGCCGGCCAGCCGGACGAACTGGCGCAGTCCTAGCGGGCAGGGCGGGCCGGCAGCACCCGCACGTCGGCGCTGACCTGCTGCAGGGCGGCGCCGCGCGTCTGGTAGCGCACCTGCCAGGCCAGGGTGTCCGTGCCGGGCTGGCGCGCCCGGTAGCGTACCTGGGCCACCGGCACGGCCATCGTCGCGCAGCGTCCGCCCGCCTGCACGGGTTGCTGTTGGATATGTACGACAGTCGCCTTGCCCAGGCGCGGCGGGGTGGTGATCTGCACGCGCGGCGGCCGCAGCGCCAGGCAGTCCGCCGGGCGGATTTCGTAATAGCTGGCCAGCAGCACGTCCTGCCCGACGGCAGTCTGCGCCGAGATATCGGCCGCCGCCGCGGCTGTAACGCCCAGACATGAGAAAAAAAGGGGCCAGATTGCTCGGCCGACCTGCGGCAGTATCATGGGTACGGTGCCCCTACTGGGGTAACAAGTCAGGAAAAGGCCACATTCTGCCAGCCAAAACGTGTCGATATGCGGGCTTAGTCCTTGATTTGTCATTGAAAACTATTTTGCAAACAAGCTGTCATAAGCAAACCAGGTAGGCTAAACTGCCTGCCATTCTTCAAGCGAGGCTCGCAAAAAGCTATATGGATCAATTCCTCTCCTTCCTTTCCGGGGGCTTTACCCAGGCTACCTGGTGGCAGATCGTCCTGTACACGCTGGCGCTGACGCACGTCACCATCGTGTCGGTCACGGTCTTCCTGCACCGCAGCCAAGCGCACCGTGGGCTGGACCTGCATCCGGCAGTCATGCATTTCTTCCGGTTCTGGCTCTGGATGACCACGGGCATGGTCACGAAGGAATGGGTTGCCATCCACCGCAAGCACCACGCCAAGTGCGAAAAAGAGGGCGACCCCCATTCGCCCATGCTGTTCGGCATCTGGAAAGTGCTGTTCCGCGGCGCCGAGCTGTACCGCCTTGAATCGGCCAACAAGGAAACCATGGCCAAGTTCGGCCACGGCACCCCCGACGACTGGCTCGAGCGCAACCTGTATTCCAAGCACAGCCTGATGGGCGTGATGATCATGCTGGCCATCGACGTCGCCCTGTTCGGCGCCATCGGCCTCACCGTGTGGGCCGTGCAGATGGCCTGGATCCCGTTCTGGGCGGCCGGCGTGGTCAACGGCATCGGCCACTACTGGGGCTACCGCAACTACAACAGCCCCGATACCAGCACCAACGTGTTCCCGTGGGGCATCGTCATCGGCGGCGAAGAGCTGCACAACAACCACCATGCCCATGGCACCTCGGCCAAGTTCTCGGCCAAGTGGTACGAATTCGACATCGGCTGGTGCTACATCAGCGTGCTGAAGTTCTTCGGCCTGGCCAAGATCAAGAAGGTCGCGCCCAAGCTCAAGCTCGAATCCAGCGCCAAGGCCATCGATCTGCGCACCCTGCAGGGCGTCATCACGCACCGCTACGAAGTCATGGCCCGCTACGCCGACATCGTCAAGACGACCGTGCGCGAAGAACTCGACAAGCTCAAGCCCGCACAGGGCGATGCCGTGTCGCGCCTGCAGCGCGTGCGCCGCTGGCTGCACAGCAACGAAGATGTCCTGCAGCCCGAGCAGCGCGCCGAGGTCGACCAGGCCATCGCGCAGAACCAGTCGCTGTCCACGCTGGTGCAGATGCGCCGCGAACTGGGCCGCCTGTGGGAAAGCTCCAGCGCCAGCAGCGAGCAGCTGCTGCATGACCTGCAGGCCTGGTGCCAGCGCGCCCAGCAAAGCGGCATCGCCGGGCTCGAACAGTTCGCCCTTCGCCTGAGCCGCTACGCGGCATGATGCTAGAGCAGCTCAACCCTGAACAACGCGCCGCTGTAACGCTCGAACCGCAGCATGCCCTGGTCCTGGCCGGGGCGGGCAGCGGCAAGACCCGGGTTCTCACCACCCGCATGGCCTGGCTGATTCAAACCGGCCAGGCCAGTCCATTTGGGCTGTTGGCAGTCACCTTCACCAACAAGGCGGCGCGCGAGATGCTGGCGCGCATGTCGGCCATGCTGCCCATCGATACGCGCGGCCTCTGGATCGGCACGTTTCACGGGTTGTGCAACCGCATGCTGCGCGCCCATCACCGCGACGCGGGCCTGCCGCAAACCTTCCAGATTCTCGACACCACCGACCAGCTGGCCGCCATCAAGCGCCTGCTCAAGGCCAACGGCATCGACGATGAAAAATACCCGCCGCGCGATGTGCAGCGGTTCATCAACGGCGCCAAGGAAGACGGCCTGCGTCCCGGCGACGTCGAAGTCCACGACAGCCACCGCCGCCGCCTGGTCGAGATCTACCAGCTGTACGAGGCCCAGTGCCAGCGCGAAGGCGTGGTCGATTTCGCCGAACTGCTGCTGCGCGCGCACGAGCTGCTGACGCGCAACGCGCCGGTGCGCGAACACTACCAGCGGCGCTTCCGGCATATCCTGGTCGACGAGTTCCAGGACACCAACACCCTGCAGTACAAATGGCTGAGGCTGCTGGCCGGCGGCGGGGCGTCCATCTTCGCGGTGGGCGACGACGATCAGTCCATCTATGCGTTCCGTGGCGCCAATGTCGGCAATATGGCCGATTTCGAGCGCGAATATGCGCGCGGCACGGTCATCCGGCTCGAGCAGAACTATCGGTCGTACGGCCACATCCTGGATTCGGCCAACGCGCTCATCGGCCACAACAGCGGGCGGCTGGGCAAGAACCTCTGGACCGAACAGGGCGAAGGCGAGCCCGTGCGCGTCATCGAGCAGCCTTCCGACGGCATCGAGGCGCAATGGCTGGTCGACGAGGTGCGCTCGCTGATCAACGAAGGCAGCCTGCGCCGCGAGATTGCCGTGCTGTACCGCAGCAACGCCCAGTCGCGCGTGCTCGAGCATGCGCTGTTTTCGGCCGGCATTCCCTACAAGGTGTACGGCGGGCTGCGCTTTTTCGAACGCCAGGAAATCAAGCACGCGCTGGCGTATCTGCGCCTGATGGCCAACCCCGACGACGATACGTCCTGGATGCGGGTGGTGAATTTCCCCACGCGCGGCATCGGCGCGCGCACGCTCGAACAGCTTACCGACGCGGCCCGTGCGCAAGACACCAGCCTGGCCGGCGCCGTGGCGCGCGTGGCGGGCAAGGGCGGCGCCAATCTGGCCCAGTTCGCCCAGCTGATCGGCCGCATGGCCCACGACACGCGCGAGCTGCCCCTGCCCGAACTGGTCGAGCACATGCTCGAGGCCAGCGGCCTGGTGGCTCACTACAAGACCGAACGCGAAGGCGCCGAACGCCTGGAAAACCTCAACGAGCTCATCACCGCCGCGGCGGTGTTCGCCTCGGAAGAAAACTTCGATGGCCTGCCCGCCGGGCAGGTGCCCGACCTGGGCGCCGACGTGCCGCCCGACGGCCTGACGCCGCTGGCGGCTTTCCTGGCGCATGCCGCGCTCGAGGCCGGCGACAACCAGGCCCAGGCCGGCCAGGACGCCGTCCAGCTGATGACGGTGCACGCGGCCAAGGGGCTGGAGTTCGATGCCGTGTTCATCACGGGGCTGGAAGAAGGCCTGTTTCCCCATGAAAACAGCATCCTCGAACCTTCCGGCCTGGAAGAAGAACGGCGCCTGATGTATGTGGCGATCACGCGGGCGCGCCAGCGCCTGTATCTCAGCCTGGCGCAAAGCCGCATGCTGCATGGCCAGACGCGCTATGCCATGCGCTCGCGCTTTCTCGATGAAATTCCCGAGCAGCACCTGAAATGGCTGACTCCGCGGGCGGGCGCCGCCCACGCGCATGCGGGCTTCGGCGAGTCGGCCGCCTGGAGCGGGCGGGGCGACGCCTTCGGACGCCGGCCCACCGGCATCATCGCGCCGCGGGTGCCGCGCGGCGTTACCAGCGGTGTCATGGTGGGCGATCGGCAGTATCGTATCGGCCAGGGTGTGCGGCATGCCAGGTTCGGCGACGGCACCATCATCGGCTTGAGCGGATCCGGCCAGGACGCCCAGGCGCAGATCCAGTTTCGCGACGTCGGCGCCAAGACACTGGCGCTGGGCATTGCCAAGCTGGACATCATCCAGGAATGAACACCATGAGCAGCAGCGAGGCGACACAATCCGAACTGGCGGCGCTGCGCGCCGAAATCGATGAAATCGACCAGCAGATCATGCTGCTGCTCGGCGTGCGCTTTCGCTGCACCGACATGATCGGCGAACTGAAACAGGCCAGCGGCCTGGACCCGGCCGACCCCCAGCGGGCCGCGCAGCAGCTCGACCGCATCCGCCACCTGGCCATCGATGCGGGCGTGCCGCCCGACCTGGCGGTCACGATCCTGCGGGCCATCATCGATACGGTGGTCGACCATCAGCGCCTGCGGCGCGAACGGCCTTATTCCTGATCCGCGCGCGGCGTTTTCACAGCTGCACGTAGACCGTCCCGTTCTCGATCTTTACCGGATAGCTGCGGATATCCTGCTTCAACGGCGCGCACAGCGCCTTGCCGTCGCGCACATCGAAACGTCCCTGATGCAGAGGGCATTCGATCTCATGGCCCTCCAGGAAACCGTCGCACAGCCGGGCCAGGCCGTGGGTACAGAGGTTGTCGGTGGCATACACGGCGTCGCCCACGGCATACAGGGCCAGTTCGCGGCCGCCGGCCTCGCAGGGCGTGACATCGTCGGCAGCAAGTTCGCTGTGCGGCAAGGCCTCGGTCCAGCAGGCAGTCGTCATGGGTGTGTCCTCGCGTGCGGCATGGTTCGGCCCTATAGCGGATAAATCAATGAATTGGGAATCAGCTCGCTGTCGAAGATGCATTGCCGCGATGCGAACTTCAGGCCCTGCGGCGTGTGCTGGATGACGTCCAGGTAGCGTCCCACATTGAACACCGTGGTGGGCTGGCTGGGCTTGGTGCGAAACACCGCATAGCTGGCCTCGGATTCGATCTGCTCGCCGTTGGCCGATAAGATGCGGGGGGCACCGATGACATGGCGCTGGTAGTACGGGTCGTGGAAAATCGTCTCGCTGATGGCGTAGACCCGGTCCTGCAGCATGCCCTTGCTTTCAAAAGCCAGGGTGGCCAGCGGGAAGCCGCGCTCGTGGTTTTCGCGCGGCACGATGCGGTACGAGCATGCGTCTGTGAAGAATTCCGGCCATTGCTGCCATTGACCGGCATCCAGCGCGGCGGCGTAATCGGTGTAAAGGCGCAGCAGCGCCTGGTAAGTCTGGAAGTCGACCATGCCGTCAGGCCTCCATGACGCGCCGCCAGTACGCGTACATGCCGCGTATCAGCGTCTCGGTCACCATATGTTCGGTATTTTCCACCGTACGCCCGCCCAGTTCGGCCAGCGCGCGGTGCCGGGGCCTTTGCCCGAATCCCGCCTGCGACAGTTCGATGACCTCGCCGTCGTCGGCCGACACGAACCCGGCCGGGCCGAACAGATTGGCCTGGCGCAGCCGGCGGCGCGTCATCTCGGGCGTGTCGTCGGCAAAGCCGAAATGGGTCCAGACAAAATCGAAGGCATCGTGGCCCACCGGCTGGATGTGGCGCGTCGACAGCGAGTTCACCTGCTGCTGGATGATCAGGCTGGGAAACAGCGTCATCAATACTGCCGTGGGGCCGTTCCACCAGGGTTCGGGCACGATGTCCAGGAACCGGTCGTCGTGCAGCTGCATCTGCTCTTTGAAACTGGCCACGCCCTGCGTCACCGAGCTTTTCTGGCCGCCCTGGCCGCGGGTGGAGATCATGGCGGCGTGGCGGAAGTGCGAATCCATTTTCAGCTGCGCCCGGTTGTCGGCGCGCCACAGGCCGAACGTGACGAACCAGGTATGCAGCAGCCCGGGATGGTAGGGGTCTTTGATGTTCTCCTGCATCAGCTTCCAGTTGCCGCCGATGCGCTGGCGGCTGTAGCCGTGCACCACCAGTTCGCGGCCGTCGAACACGCGGTCGAAATAATGCAGGATGTCCGGGCCCAGGAACGCTTCCAGCGGCTCGACCTGGTGGTCAAACGAGGCGAACACCACGCCGTGCCGGCAGGCCACGGCCAGCTGGTTCAGGCCGTGCTCGGCCGGATCGAAATCCGGCGGCATGCCGCCGTTGACCCGCCCGTCCTGCTTGACGCCGCGCCGCAGCGGCACGCCGATCAGCCGGCCCTGCAGGTCGTAGTTCCATTGGTGGTACGGACACACGAACTCGCTGCGGTGGCCGGCCCGCTCGCGGCAGAATTGCACGCCCCGATGGGCGCACAGGTTCTCCAGCACGCGCACCGCGCCGTCCGCGTCGCGCACCAGGATGACCGACCGTTCGCCGATGGCGGTGCGCTTGAAGTCGCCGGGCCGGGGGATCTCGGCCTCGAGGCCGACATAGTTCCAGTGCCCCTGGTAGAAAAAGCGCTGCATTTCGCGCGCATGCAGGGACGCATCGGTATAAACGCCGAACGGGATCCGGCTGGAACCGTTGTCCGGCCAGGCCACGCGGGCCTCGGGCGGCGCGCTCGGGTTCATGGGGTGCTCCGGCAACAGGTCGGGGCGATGGGCGGCAAGGCGCGGGCGGGCATGATGTCTCTCCGTTTCATGGTGTTTTGCCGCCATCATCGTGCGCGCCGCCGAATTAATAAATAGAATTCAATGAATAGGCAAAATCACCAAAATCAATAATGGTGGAGACAGGCATGAACCTGAAAGACGTCGACTTGAACCTGCTGGTGGTTTTCGACGAATTGCTCAAGCAGGGCAGTGTCTCGGGCGCCGCGGCCAGCCTGGGGGTATCGCAGCCCGGAGTCAGCAACGCGCTGAACCGGCTGCGCCGCCTGCTGGGCGACGAGCTGTTCCTGCGCACATCGCGCGGCATGGTGCCCACGCCCTATGCGGATGCGCTGGCCGACCCCCTGGCAGGCGCGCTCGACGCCATCCGCGATACCCTCAACGCGCGTGCCGCCTTCGATCCGGCCAGCAGCCGGCGCGGCTTTGTCATCGGCGTCAGCGACGTGGGCGAAACCTACTTCCTGCCCCGCCTGATGCGCCATCTGGCCGAGCTCGCGCCCGGCGTCACCATCCGCACGGCGCGCACTACTTCGCTGGATGTGAAAGACGAGATGGAGCGCGGCCGCATCGACCTGGCCATGGGCTTCCTGCCGGCGCTCAAGGGCGGATTCTTCCAGCGCCGGCTGTTCCGCCAGCCCTATGTCTGCCTGTTCCGGCGCGGCCATCCGCTGGCGCGCGGCGCCGTGTCATTGCGCCAGTTCCGGGCGGCCGAGCACGTGGCCATTCTGGCCGAAGGCACGGGCCACGGCGTGGTGGACGAGATCATGCAGCGTGCGGCCATCGCCCGCCGCGTACGGCTGACCGTTCCGCATTTCATGGCGGTGGGGCCGGTGCTGCAAAGCACCGACATGATCGCCGTGGTGCCGCAACGGTTCGCCGACTGTGTCTGCGAACCGTTCGGCCTCATGGCCGCGGCCTGTCCGGTGAAGATTCCCGAATCGGTCATCAATGTGTTCTGGCATGCGCGCAGCCACCGCGAGGCCGCCAACCAGTGGCTGCGCCAGATGATCGTCGAAGTGTTCGGGGAGTAAGCGAACCTACTGGATGTTTTCCAGCGCTTCCTGCAGTTCCAGCCAGCGCTCTTCGAGCGACTGCATGCGCTTGCCCAGTTCGCCGTGCTCGGCCATGACCTGCTGGCGTTCGGCGCGGCGCGCATCGGAATACAGGTCGGCGTCGGCGATGATGTCGTCCAGCTTCTGCAGGGTGGCGCGGGTTTTTTCCATGCCGGACTCGACCTTGGCCAGTTCAGTTTCCAACGGCTTACGCAGGGTGGCCAGGCGCTGGCGCTGTTCGGCCTCGAGCCGCCGTTGCGCCTTGCGGTTGACCGCCTCGGCCGCGCTTGCGGGGTCGCGGGCGGCGGCATCGGCCGCCTTTTCTTCGGCATTGCGCGCCGCCAGCCAGTCCCGGTAGTCTTCCAGGTCGCCGTCGAACTCGTGCACGGCGCCGTCGGCCACCACCCAGAAACTGTCGACGGTGGTGCGCAGCAGATGGCGGTCGTGCGACACCAGCAGCATGCTGCCGGAAAATTCCGCCAGGGCCGCGGCCAGCGCCTCGCGAGTTTCGACGTCAAGGTGGTTGCTGGGCTCGTCCAGCAGCAGCAGGTTGGGTTTTTGCCATACGATCAGCGCCAGCGCCAGGCGGGCCTTCTCGCCGCCCGACATCGGCCCCACCAGGCCGGTGGCGGCGTCGCCCGAAAAACCGAAGCCCCCCAGGTAATTGCGCAGTTCCTGTTCGCGCGCATCGGGCGCCAGGCGCGCCAGGTGGGCCAGGGGCGTGGCGTCCAGGTCCAGCATGTCGAGCTGGTGCTGGTGGAAGTAGCCGATGGCCAGGCCGCGCGAGGCGCGCCGTTCGCCCGCCTGCGCCGGCAGTTCTTCGGCCAGGGTCTTGATCAGCGTGCTCTTGCCGGCGCCGTTGGCGCCCAACACGCCGATCCGGCTGCCCGCGCGCACCATCAGCGTCACATCGCGCAGAATGGGCACGTCCTGGCCGGCCGCGTCGGTATAGCCGGCCGACAGGTGTTCCAGCGCCAGCAGCGGATCGGGCATATGGTCGGGCGACGGAATGCGGATGTCGATGCCGGCTTCGGCGTGCAGCGGCGCCAGGGCTTCCATGCGCGCCAGCGCCTTGACCCGGCTTTGTGCCTGCTTGGCCTTGCTGGCCTTGGCCTTGAAGCGGTCGATGAAGCCCTGCAACCGCGCCGCTTCGCGCGCCTGCCGTTCGTGCGCCAGGCTGGTCTGGCGCAGGCGTTCGGCGCGCTGGGTCAGGAAATCCTGGTAGCCGCCGCGGTACCGCACCAGCTTGCCGTGGTCGAAATGCAGGACGGCGCGCGCCACGGCATCCAGGAATTCGGTGTCGTGCGAAATCAGCAGCACCGTGCCGGGATAGGCGGCCAGCCATTTTTCCAGCCACAGCATCGCGTCCAGGTCGAGGTGGTTGGTGGGCTCGTCGAGCAGCAGCAGGTCGGACGGGGCCATCAGCGCGCGGGCAAGCGCCAGGCGCATGCGCCAGCCGCCCGAGAAGCTGGCCACCGGCTGCATCCATTCGTGCGGCTTGAAGCCCAGGCCGGCCAGCAACTGCTCGGCGCGCGAGGCGGCGCTCCAGGCGCCGGCCTCGACCAGCGCGGACTCGGCCTCGGCGATCTGCGTGCCCTGGTCGTCGCGCAGGGCCGCGCGCTGGGCCTGCAGTCGCCGCAGATGGGTGTCGCCATCGATCACGAACTCGCGCGCCGGCTGTGCGTCTGCGGCCAGTTCTTGCTGCACGCTGGCAATGCGCCAGCCGGCCGGCAGGTCGATATTGCCGGCGTCGACGTCCAGCGCGCCGGTCAGCAAGGCGAACAGCGACGATTTGCCGGCGCCGTTCTTGCCGACGATGCCGACGCGTTCGCCGGGATGCACGACGAAGTCCGCGCCGTCGAGCAGCACCTTGGTGCCGCGGCGCAGGGTCAATCCAGAAGCTCGTATCACGGAAGAGTAGGGTCCTGGGCCAGTTGTTCGCGGGCCAGCAGCAGGATCTGGTCGCTGGCGGCCTCGGTATCCAGCCACACAGGCTGCAGCTGCGGAAAGGCCGCCTCGAAGTGCGGGCGCTCATGGCCGATTTCCAGAACCAGCACGCCCTGGGGGGCCAGGTAGCCGGGCGCGGCGGCCAGGATGCGCCGCACCAGGTCCATGCCGTCGGTGCCCCCGGCCAGCGCCAGGCTGGGCTCATGGCGGTACTCGTCGGGCAGGGCCGCCATCGACGCGCTGTTCACGTAGGGCGGATTGCACACGATGACGTCATACGCGCAGGCCGGCAATTGGTCGAAAAGGTCGCTGCGGTGCAGCGCCAGGCGGTCTTGCAGGCTGTAGTCGGCCACGTTGCGGCGCGCCACGTCCAGCGCATCGGGCGAGACGTCCACCGCATCGACGCGGGCGTCGGGGAAGGCCAGCGCCGCCAGGATAGCCAGGCAGCCAGAGCCCGTGCACATGTCCAGCACCGCCTGCACCGATTCGGGCTCGACCCAGGGCGCCAGGCCCTGCTCCAGCAGCTCGGCAATGGGCGAACGCGGCACGATGACGCGCGTATCGACGTAAAAGCGGTGGCCACACAGCCAGGCTTCCTGGGTCAGGTAGGCGGCCGGCAGGCGCTGGGCCACGCGCCGGTCGAACAGGTCGAGCACGCGCGCGCGCTCGTCCGGCAGGACGCGGGCGTCCAGGAAAGGATCGAGCGTGTCCAGCGGCAGGTGCAGCGCGTGCAGCGCCAGGTAGACGGCCTCGTCCCAGGCATTGTCGCTGCCGTGGCCCAGTGCGACGCCGGACTCGCGCAGGCGCGACACGCCATAGCGGATCAGGTCGCGCAGCGTCTGCAGTTCAGAGCGGGAAGATGAAGGCATGGCGGGTCAGCGCGGCAACAACAGGTTTTCGAGAGTACGCCGGTAGATGTTCTTCAAGGGGTCCAGCGAGGCCAGCTCGATGCGCTCGTTCACCTTGTGGATGGTGGCGTTGCACGGGCCGAACTCGATGACCTGCGGACAGATCTTGGCGATGAAGCGGCCGTCGGAAGTGCCGCCGGTGGTCGAGAGCTCCGCCGCCACGCCGGTTTCGGTGCGGATGGCGTCGACCAGCGCGTCGGTCAGCGGGCCGCGCGGGGTCAGGAAGGGCTCGCCGCCCAGTTCCCAGTCCAGCTCGTATTCCAGGCCATGCTTGTCGAGCAGCGCATGCACGCGCTGCTTCAGGCCGTCGGGCGTGCTGGCCGTCGAGAAGCGGAAGTTGAACAGCACCACGGCCTCGCCCGGCACCACGTTGGTGGCGCCTGTGCCGGCCCGCAGGTTCGACACCTGGAAGGTGGTGGGCGGGAAGTATTCGTTGCCGCGGTCCCATTCGGTGGCGGCCATCTCGGCCAGGGCGGGCGCCAGCTGGTGCACCGGATTGCGCGCCAGGTGCGGATAGGCCACGTGGCCCTGGATGCCCTTGACGGTCAGGCGGCCCGACAGCGAGCCGCGCCGGCCGTTCTTGCAGGTGTCGCCCAGCGCATCGCCCGAGGTCGGCTCGCCCACGATGCAGTAGTCGAGCTGCTCGCCGCGCGCCTGCAGTTCGTTGCAGACGATGACCGTGCCGTCGACCGCCGGGCCTTCTTCGTCGGAAGTGATGAGCAGGGCGATCGAGCCTTCATGGCCGGGATGGGCCGCGGTGAATTCCTCGGCCGCCACCACGAAGGCGGCGATGGAGCTCTTCATGTCGGCCGCGCCGCGGCCGTACAGGAAGCCGTCGCGCTCGGTGGGCACGAACGGATCGCTGTCCCATTTGTCGCGCGGGCCGGGCGGCACCACGTCGGTGTGGCCGGCAAACACCACCAGCGGGCCGGCGCTGCCGCGCCGGGCCCACAGGTTGGTGACGTCGCCGCGCGCGATGGTCTCGCAGCGGAAGCCGGCATGCTCGAGGCGCTGCGCCAGCAGCAGCTGGCAATCGACGTCGTCGGGCGTGACGGAAGGGCGGGCGATCAGCTCGCGCACAAGCGCGAGTACGGCGCTGTCGGCGGTCATCAAGCCCTCAGCAGGTCGTTGATGCTGGTCTTGGCGCGTGTCTGGGCGTCGACGCGCTTGACGATCACGGCGCAGGCCAGGCTGTGCGAACCGTCTTCGGAGGGCAGCGAACCGGGCACCACCACCGAGCCCGACGGCACGCGGCCGTAGGTCACCTTGCCGGTGGCGCGATCGTAGATCTTGGTGCTTTGCGACAGGAACACGCCCATGGCCAGCACCGAGTTTTCTTCGACGACCACGCCCTCGACGACTTCCGAGCGCGCGCCGATGAAGCAGTTGTCTTCGATGATGGTGGGGTTGGCCTGCAGCGGCTCGAGCACGCCGCCGATGCCCACGCCGCCCGACAGGTGCACGTTCTTGCCGATCTGCGCGCACGAGCCCACGGTGGCCCAGGTGTCGACCATGGTGCCTTCGTCGACATAGGCGCCGATGTTCACGTACGACGGCATCAGCACCACGTTGCGGGCGATGAAGGCGCCGCGGCGCGCCACGGCCGGCGGCACGACGCGGTAGCCGCCGTGCTGGAAGGCGGTTTCGCCGTACTCGGCGAACTTCAGGGGCACCTTGTCGTAGAACTGCAAGGGCGCCTGGCCCATGATGGCGTTGTCCTGCAGGCGGAACGACAGCAGCACGGCCTTCTTGATCCACTGGTGCACGATCCAGCCGGCCTCGGTTTTCTCGGCCACGCGCAGGCGGCCCAGGTCCAGCGCGGCAATGGTTTGTTCGACCGCTTCGCGCACTTCAGCGGTAGCGTCGACGGGCGACAGATTGGCCCGGTTTTCCCAGGCGTTTTCGATGGTGGTCTGCAGGTCGAGAGTCATGACGGCTCAGCTATTCAAAAAGGTTGATCAAAGCGTAGTGCGGGCAAACTGGGCAATGCGGCCGGCGGCTTCGACGCATTGCGCCAGCGGCGCCACCAGCGCGATACGGATGCGGCCCTGGCCGGGATTGGCGCCGTGCGCTTCGCGCGCCAGGAAACTGCCGGGCAGGACGGTCACGCCGGTGCGGGCGTAGAGATCGCGGGCAAACGCCGTATCCGGGCCGGACACGGGCACCCACAGGTAAAACGACGCTTGCGGGTACTCGACATCGAGCACGGGCTGCAGCAGCGGCGCGACCGCGGCGAATTTTTCGCGGTACAGGGCGCGGTTCTCGCGCACGTGGTCTTCGTCGTTCCAGGCGGCGATGCTGGCCGCCGACACGATGGGGCTCATGGCGCTGCCGTGATACGTACGGTACAGCAGGAAGCGCGCCATCAGGGCGGCGTCGCCCGCCACGAAGCCCGAGCGCAGCCCGGGCACGTTCGAGCGTTTGGACAGGCTGGAGAACACCACCAGGTTCCTGTAGTCGTCGCGTCCCAGGCGGCGGGCGGCCTGCAGCGCGCCCAGCGGCGCATCGCCTTCGTCGAAATAGATCTCGGAATAGCACTCGTCGGAGGCGATGGCGAAGCCGTGGCGGTCGGACAGCGCGAACAGGGCGCGCCAGTCGTCCAGCGGCATGACGTTGCCGGCCGGATTGCCCGGCGAGCACACGAAGACCAGCTGGGTGCGCTGCCAGACGTCGGCGGGCACGCTCTGCCAGTCGCAGCCGAAATTGCGCGCCGGGTCGGCGTTGACGTAATAGGGCTGGGCGCCGGCCAGCAGCGCCGCGCCTTCATAGATCTGGTAGAACGGATTCGGGCATACCACCAGCGGCTGGCCGGCGCTGGAGTCGACAACGGTCTGGGCGAAGGCGAACAGCGCCTCGCGCGAGCCCAGCACGGGCAGCACTTGCGTGTCGGCATCGGGGGCGGGGATGCTGTAGCGCCGCGCCAGCCACTGCGAAATGGCCGCGCGCAGCGCGGGCTCGCCCTTGGTGGCCGGGTACACCGACAGGCCCGCGAGATTGCCGCGCAGCGCCTGCGCCACGCAGGCGGGGGCGGCGTGCTTGGGCTCGCCGATCGACAAATCGATCGGCGCCAGCCCGTCCGGCGCGGGGCCGGCCGATTCGAGCAGCGCGCGCAGTTTCGTGAAGGGATAGGGATGCAGGGCATCAAGACGCGGGTTCATGGCGCACGATTTTAGCAAGCAAGCTACAATACCGGGCTTGGCTTTGCGAAGGTGGCGAAATTGGTAGACGCACCAGGTTTAGGTCCTGACGCCGTAACAGGTGTGCGGGTTCGAGTCCCGCCCTTCGCACCAGTTCACTGCCGCCCCGCCTGAGCGCGGGCGGCGCTCCATCCGGCGCACACTAGCGGACGGCCGCCTTGCAACATTACGAGAACCTCTTCTGGGCCATGGCCGCCATTGTCGCGGTTGCCCTGGTGGGCGGAGCACTGCTGGGCCGCTGCGCCGCCATCGGGCGCAGCCTGGCCGGCGTGGCCGCCCTGGCGCTGGCCGTGCTGGCCGTGGTCGGCTACCTGGCGACCCGCGCCGGGCTGGGCGACATCGTGGCCTTGCTGGCGGTGGCCGCCTTCATGTTCTCGCTGGTCATCGGCACCGCCGCCACCCTGGTGTCGCGCAAGGTGTGGCGCCGGCGGCGGCACGCATCCGCCGGGCAGGCCTGATCCGCGTTTTCAATCGTCCTCGTCGTCTTCGTCCTCTTCTTCGTCGTCTTCGTCCTCATCCTGCTGGTCGAGCGCGTCGTGGCCTTTCCAGGTCAGGCGCCACGCCGCGCCCGCCGGGCTGCCGTCCGGCGCGATCAGGCCGGCGTCGGCCAGGATGTCCAGGTGATGCGCAATCAAGGCCACCGGCGGCGCATCCGGCATGCTGGCGCGCACGGCGGCTTCGATGTCCGCCCGCGACAGCGAGGCGGTGTCGGCGTCGCGCAATTCACCCAGTATGGTTACCACCAGATCAAAATCTCGTTGCATGGCTATGGCCCTCCGGTTTCATATCGCCAGTACACACCATAACAGCAGTGCCTGCGCCGCCGGGCCGGGGCTGTTATAGTCGCGTCCCCGCGCACCCAAAGGATGCCCCGATCATGGAAATCATCAGCCGCCAAATCGCCGCCATTGCCGGCGGAGTCGCCCTGGAAACCACGCTGGACGGCGAGCGCGTCGACGCCTACGTGGTCAGCGGCGTGTCCGACCTGGAAGCCGTCGCCGATATCGTGCCGCGCGAAAAGGTCGAGGCCGGCGCCGAGATCCATGTCACGGCGGTGGACGCTGTCGATACCGCCCAGGAGCAGGTCGACCAGGTGCTGGAAAACCTCAATCCCGGCGATGTGGCCGTGTTCTTGTGCGCCCACGACGACGCCTATAACGCGGCCCTCGATCTGCTGGGCCTGCCGCTCGATTCCTGAGCGATCCGTGCGCGCGCAAGACCCCGCCGCGCCCGAATAGTTCCGGAATCAGCCGGCTGCCGTTGCGCTTTGTTGCATTATTGGCACGTATTTTTGAGGATTATGTTGACTTGTGAGGGGAACCTAACGATAGTGACGGCACACGATCTCAAGCGTTGCGATTTTCGTTCAGTGCAGTGCCTTTTCCGGCCAGAGTTATTGTTCTACTGTCCCCTCCTTGATTGATTCGTGACCCCCGGGCGTTTTGCCCATTATCTCTAGGAAATACAGTATGGAAACCGGCGTTGTTAAGTGGTTCAACTCGGAAAAAGGCTACGGCTTCATCACCCCGGAAGCGGGCGGCAAGGATCTGTTCGCGCACTTCTCGGAAATCCAGGCCAACGGCTTCAAGTCCCTGGAAGAGAATCAGCGCGTCAGCTTCGTGACGGCGAATGGTCCCAAGGGTCCGCAAGCGACCAAGATCCAGGTGCTGTAAGCCCTGGCTCTTTGAAAAAGCCCCTTCGGGGGCTTTTTTTATTGCCGCGCCGCCTGTCCCGGGCCGGCGGCATGTTTTATTAAGGTTTGACGACTTTCGAGATTCCCCCATACACTGGGCAAGCGAGATCTTCAAGCGACGCGGTCGTTACACCTGTCGCCGTTACTGGTACCCAGTTGCGTGTCCCCATCCTTGATCATCTGGCGCCCCGCGAGCAATCGCTACTCGAAGGTGAAGGACACATTCATGGCAACAGGCATCGTCAAGTGGTTCAACGCCGAAAAGGGCTACGGCTTCATCACGCCTGATGACGGCAGCAAAGATCTTTTCGCGCATTATTCGGAAATCAGCAGCGAAGGCTATAAATCGCTGCAGGAAAACCAGCGCGTGACGTTCGAAGTAGGACAGGGTCCCAAGGGCCCCAGCGCCAAGAACATCAAAGTCACGGCCTGACGCGCCGGCCAGCCCGGCCGTCCCGTCTTGGTGGCGCCCTCGCCGGCCATGTGCCGGCGGGGGCGTTTTGTCGTCCTGGCGCTGCAAAACAGGCGGCAACATGTAAAAAAATTTCGCATTTGCGAGTTTATGTACGAAAAACGGGGGCTGATCACCTGGCGTCTATAGAATTGCCGCGCCCCGCTCGTGTCGAGCGGTACATCGGAGATAACACCAATGAAGATGCGTCACGGCGCGGCCGCGCTCGCCCTGGTTCTGGCCCCATATTCTGCGTCGCACGCCCTGGACATCGGCGGGCTGATCGGCGCGGGCAGCAAGGTCGTCCAGGCGGCCACCCTGAGCGATGCCGATATCAAGACCTTGTCCGACAAGTCTTGCGCGGAAAGCGACAAGCAGGAAAAAGTCGCCAAGCGCGGCAGCAAGTACGATGCGCGCCTGCAGAAGCTCGCCAAGGCGCTGGGCGGCACCGTCAACGGCCAGCCGGCCAACTACAAGGTCTACATCACGTCCGACGTCAATGCCTGGGCCATGGCCAATGGTTGCATCCGCGTCTACAGCGGCCTGATGGACATGATGACCGACGATGAGCTGCAGGGCGTCATCGGCCACGAAATCGGCCACGTGGCGCTGGGCCATTCCAAGAAGGCCATGCAGACGGCCTACACCGTCTCGGCGGCGCGCGACGCGGCCGGCGCGGCGGGCGGCAACGCGGTGGCGGCGCTCAGCGCATCGCAGCTGGGCGACCTGACCGAAAAGTTCATCAATGCGCAGTTCTCGCAATCGCAGGAAAGCGCCGCCGACGACTATTCGTTCGACATGCTGCAGGCCAGGAAACTCAACACCCGCGGCCTGGTCACGGCATTCCAGAAACTGGCCGAACTCGATGGCGGCAAGAGCGACATGATGAGCTCCCATCCGTCCTCGACCAAGCGCGCCAAGCACATCGAAGACCGGATCGCCGCGGCCAAATAAGCGCCGCAGCGGTTCCCGCGGGGCGCCGGCCTTGGGGACTTCCCCAGGACCGGCGCCCTGCTTGCGCAGGGGCCTTGAACTTTCCGGTAAAATGCGCTGTTTACTTGTTCGTTCACTTACTTTCGGAAAATTTGATGCAGCCTGTGGTTGAAACCCTCTCTGGCCTGGAACGCCGTGTCGATCTGGCGGTTTCCGTGGCCGACGTCGAAAAGGAAGTCCAGGCGCAACTGAAGCGCGTTGCCCGCACGGCCAAAGTGCCCGGGTTCCGTCCCGGCAAGGCGCCGCTGGCCATGCTCGAGCGCAGCCATGGCCCCGGCATCCGCTACGACGTCATCAACGGCCAGGTCGGCCGTGCCTTTGAACAGGCCGTCGACGGCGCCAAGCTGCGCGTGGCCGGCGCGCCCACGCTCGAGCCCAAGACCGAAGGCGTCGCGGACGACACGCTGGCTTTCACCGCCACCTTCGAGGTCTATCCCGAAGTGGCCGTGCCCGACCTCTCCGCGCTGGCCGTCACGCGCTACGAAACCGCCGTGACCGACGCCGAAGTGCAGCAGACGCTCGACGTGCTGCGCAAGCAGCGCGCCAACTACGAAGCCCGCGAAGGCCGCGCCGCCCAGGATGGCGACCGCGTCACCCTCGATTTCGCCGGCACCATCGACGGCGTGCCCTTCGAAGGCGGCAAGGCCGAGAACTTCCCGTTCGTGCTGGGTCAGGGCCGCATGCTGCCCGAGTTCGAAGCCGCCGCCAGCGGCCTGAAGGCCGGTGAAACCAAGGTGTTCCCGCTCAAGTTCCCCGACGACTACCAAGGCAAGGAAGTCGCCGGCAAGACCGCCGAATTCACCATCACCGTCAAAGAAGTCGCCGAAGGCGTGCTGCCCGAAGTCAACGCCGAATTCGCCAAGTCGCTCGGCCAGGCCGAAGGCGACGTCGAAAAGCTCAAGGCCGACATCCGCGCCAACATCGAGCGCGAAGCCAAGGCCCGCACGCAGGGCCGCACCAAGGCCAGCGTCATGGACGCCCTGGTCGAGGCCGGCAAGTTCGACGTGCCCAAGGCCCTGGTCGACAGCGACGTGCAGAACCGCGTCCAGGCTGCCCGCGAAGAGCTCAAGCAGCGCGGCGTGCCCAACGCCGAGTCGGTGCCCATTCCCGCCGAAGCCTTCTCCACCGAGTCCGAGCGCCGCGTGCGCCTGGGCCTGCTGGTGTCCGAGCTGGTCAAGCAGGCGCAACTGCAGGCCAAGCCCGAACAGGTGCGCGCCCGCATCGAAGAGTTCGCGCAAAACTACGAGCAGCCTGCCCAGGTGGTCAGCTACTACCTTACCGACCGCCAGCGCCGCGCCGAAATCGAAGCCATCGTGCTCGAAGACAACGTGGTGCAGCACGTGCTCGACAAGTCCAAGGTCACCGAAGAGCAGGTGCCTTTCGATCAGCTGATGGGGATGGCGTAAGCATATGCAGCGTTTTACCGATTTCTATGCGTCAATGTACGGCGGGGCATCGGTCACGCCGACGGGGCTGGGCTACATCCCCATGGTCATCGAGCAGTCGGGGCGCGGCGAACGCGCCTACGACATCTATTCGCGCCTGCTGCGCGAGCGGCTCATTTTCCTGGTCGGCCCGGTCAACGACAACACGGCCAACCTGATCGTGGCGCAGCTGCTGTTCCTGGAATCGGAAAATCCTGACAAGGACATCTCGCTGTACATCAACTCGCCGGGCGGGTCGGTGTACGCGGGGATGGCCATCTTCGACACCATGCAGTTCGTCAAGCCCGACGTCTCCACCCTGTGCACGGGCCTGGCTGCCAGCATGGGGGCTTTCCTGCTGGCCGCGGGCAAGAAGGGCAAGCGTTTCACGCTGCCCAACTCGCGCATCATGATCCACCAGCCGTCGGGCGGCGCCCAGGGGCAGGCCTCCGATATCCAGATCCAGGCTCGCGAGATCCTGGACCTGCGCGAGCGCCTGAACCGCATCCTGGCCGAGAACACCGGCCAGCCCGTCGAGCGCATCGCCGTAGACACCGAGCGTGACAACTTCATGTCGGCCGAAGATGCGGTATCGTATGGTCTGGTGGACAAGGTTCTCGCATCCCGTTCCGAGGGGTAAGCGAAGGCAACACCCCGGGCCTGTGCGGTTCCGTCACGTCCGAGTAAGCGTTGAATGCGCCGGCCGGCCAAGAGCTGGCGCATTCTCACCAGAGATACGAAACACATATGCCTGACAAAAAGGGATCGGCCGACGCAAAAGTGCTGCATTGCTCGTTCTGCAATAAAAGCCAGCACGAAGTCCGCAAGCTGATCGCGGGGCCGTCGGTGTTCATCTGCGATGAGTGCATCGACCTCTGCAATGACATCATCCGCGAAGAAGCGCAGGCAACCGCGCGCGCGGCCATAAGGTCCGAACTGCCCACGCCGTCTGAAATCAAGACGTTCCTGGACCAGTACGTCATCGGCCAGAGCCTGCCCAAGCGCATGCTGGCGGTGGCTGTCTACAACCATTACAAGCGCATCCGCCACGGCGAGATCAAGGGCGACGAGGTCGAGCTCTCCAAGAGCAACATCATGCTCATCGGCCCCACCGGCTCGGGCAAGACCCTGCTGGCCCAGACGCTGGCGCGCATGCTGAACGTGCCCTTCGTGATGGCCGACGCCACCACCCTGACCGAAGCCGGTTACGTGGGTGAAGACGTCGAAAACATCATCCAGAAGCTGCTGCAGAACTGCAACTACGAAGTCGAAAAGGCCCAGCGCGCCATCATCTACATCGACGAAATCGACAAGATCTCGCGCAAGTCCGACAACCCCTCCATTACCCGCGACGTGTCCGGCGAAGGAGTGCAGCAGGCGCTGCTCAAGCTCATCGAGGGCACGGTGGCCTCGGTGCCGCCCCAGGGCGGCCGCAAGCATCCCAACCAGGATTTCGTCCAGGTCGACACCACCAACATCCTGTTCATCGTGGGCGGCGCCTTCGACGGGCTGGAAAAGGTCATCCGCGACCGCACCGAGAAATCCGGCATCGGGTTTTCGGCGTCGGTGCGCGCCAAGTCCGAACGCGGGGTGGGCGAGCTGTTCAGCGAGGTCGAGCCCGAAGACCTGATCAAGTTCGGCCTCATCCCCGAGCTGGTCGGCCGCCTGCCGGTCGTGGCCACCCTTGACGAACTCGATGAGGCGGCGCTGGTCCAGATCCTGACCGAGCCCAAGAACTCCCTGATCAAGCAGTTCCAGAAGCTGTTCGCCATGGAAGGCGCCGAGCTCGACGTGCGCCCGGGCGCCCTGAAGGCCATTGCCCGCAAGGCGCTCAAGCGCAAGACCGGCGCGCGGGGCCTGCGCTCCATCATCGAGGCCGCGCTGCTCGACACCATGTACGACCTGCCTTCCCAGGGCAACGTCAGCAGGGTGGTGCTGGACGAAAACGTCATCGACAGCGACGGCAAGCCGCTGCTCATCTACGCCGACGAGGCGGCCGCGCCCGACAAGCCGGCGCGCAACCAGGTACGCGGCGCAGCTGCCTGAAAACAAAGCAAAAAACCCGTTCTGTAACGGGTTTTTTTGCCTTGGCCGGCCGTCCGGGCGCCGACGGCTTGATTTTTCGGCTATCGTTCCCATATCAGACGTAACCTATACGGATAAAAGGGTCCTGTCCCCCTCCTATCCGGTACCGATACGCCGAGTCTCACCAAGGAATCCTTTATGTCTGCCAGCCAGACCCTGCCTTCCGAACCCATTGATCTGCCGCTGCTGCCACTGCGCGACGTGGTGGTGTTCCCGCACATGGTCATCCCGCTGTTCGTAGGCCGCCCGCGCTCGATCAAGGCGCTGGAAGTGGCCATGGAAGCGGGCAAGAGCATCATGCTGGTGGCGCAGAAATCCGCCGGCAAAGACGACCCCACGCCCGAAGATGTGTATGAAATCGGCTGCGTGGCCGGCATTCTGCAAATGCTGAAACTGCCCGACGGCACCGTGAAGGTGCTGGTCGAGGGCACCCAGCGCGCCCGCATCGACAGCATCGACGATGCCGAGTCGCACTTCGTGTGCCAGGTAACCCCCGTGGAACCCGATGCCATGCAGGGGTCTGAAACCGAAGCGCTGCGCCGCGCCATCGTTGCCCAGTTCGAGCAGTACGTCAAACTCAATAAGAAGATCCCGCCCGAGATCCTGACCTCGCTGGCGGGCATCGATGACGCCGGCCGGCTGGCCGACACCATCGCCGCGCATCTGCCGCTCAAGCTCGAGCAGAAGCAGAAGATGCTCGAGATCCTGGGCACTTCCGAGCGCCTGGAAGGCCTGCTGACTCAGCTGGAAACCGAGATCGACATTCTCCAGGTCGAGAAGCGCATCCGCGGCCGCGTCAAGAAGCAGATGGAGAAGAGCCAGCGCGACTACTACCTGAACGAACAGGTCAAGGCCATCCAGAAAGAGCTGGGCGAAGGCGAAGAGGGCGCCGACATCGAAGAGCTCGAAAAGAAGATCATCGCCGCGCACATGCCCAAAGAGGCGCGCAAGAAGGCCGATGCCGAGCTCAAGAAGCTCAAGCTGATGTCGCCCATGTCCGCCGAAGCCACGGTGGTGCGCAACTACATCGATACGCTCATCAATCTTCCCTGGAAGAAAAAGAGCAAGATCAACAATTCCATCGGCAACGCCGAGAAAGTGCTCGACGACGATCACTACGGGCTGGAAAAGGTCAAGGAACGCATCCTGGAATACCTGGCCGTGCAGCAGCGCGTCGACAAGGTCAAGGCGCCCATCCTGTGCCTGGTGGGCCCCCCGGGCGTGGGCAAGACCTCGCTCGGCCAGTCCATCGCGCGCGCCACGAATCGCAAGTTCGTGCGCATGGCGCTGGGCGGCGTGCGCGACGAAGCCGAGATCCGCGGGCATCGCCGCACCTACATCGGCTCGATGCCGGGCAAGATCCTGCAGAACATGAGCAAGGTCGCCGTGCGCAACCCGCTGTTCCTGCTCGACGAGATCGACAAACTGGGCATGGATTTCCGCGGCGATCCTTCTTCGGCGCTGCTCGAAGTGCTCGACCCCGAACAGAACCACACCTTCCAGGACCACTACATCGAGGTCGATTTCGACCTGTCCGACGTGATGTTCGTGGCCACCAGCAACACGCTCAACATTCCGCCGGCGCTGCTCGACCGGATGGAAGTGATCCGTCTGTCGGGCTACACCGAAGACGAGAAAATCCACATCGGCCGCGACCATCTGCTGCCCAAGCTGATGAAGAACAACGGCGTGAAAGAGTCCGAGCTTACGGTCGACGATTCGGCGTTGCGCGACATCGTGCGCTATTACACCCGTGAAGCGGGCGTGCGCGCGCTCGAGCGCGAGGTCGGCAAGATCTGCCGCAAGGTCGTCAAGGAACTGCTGGCGCAGGCCGACAAGGCCAAGGCCGAAGGCCGGCCGGTGCAGGCGGCCGCGCCGGTGCATGTCAATGCCGAGAATCTCAGCGACTACCTGGGCGTGCGGCGCTACACCTTCGGCATGGCCGAGAAAGAAAACCAGATTGGCCAGGTCACGGGCCTGGCCTGGACCGAAGTGGGCGGCGATCTGCTTACCATCGAAGTGGCCGACATGCCGGGCAAAGGAACCATCCAGCGCACCGGGTCGTTGGGCGACGTGATGAAAGAATCGGTCGAGGCCGCCCGCACCGTGGTGCGCTCGCGGGCGCGCCGCCTGGGTTTTGCCGACAGCGTGTTCGAGAAGCACGACATGCACGTGCACGTGCCCGAGGGCGCCACGCCCAAAGACGGCCCGTCGGCGGGTATCGCCATTACCACGGCCATGGTGTCGGCCCTGTCGCGCATTCCGGTGCGCGCCGACGTCGCCATGACGGGCGAGATCACGCTGCGCGGCGAGGTGCTGCCCATCGGCGGCCTGAAAGAAAAGCTGCTGGCGGCGCATCGCGGCGGTATCAAGACGGTGCTGATCCCCGAGGAAAACGTCAAAGACCTGGCCGAAATCCCGGACAACGTCAAGAACCACCTGGAAATCGTGCCCGTGCGCTGGATCGACAAGGTGCTTGAGCTGGCGCTGGAACGCCAGCCCGAGCCCCTGGCCGAGGACGAGGCCGTGAAGGAAGCCCTGGTGGCCAAGCCCGCCGAGGCCGGTTCGCCGGGCGACCCGGTGTTCAAGCACTGAGGCCGCAGGCCCGTTCGCGGGCATGCAGTGCAAAGGGGCGTCGCAAGACGCCCCTTTTGTTTGGGCCGCAGCAGGCCCGGCGGCCCGCTACGGCACTTTTCGCACTTCGGTGGACGCCGGCGCCAGCGTGCCGCCGTCGCCGGCCCGCGGCGCCATGAAAGGGACGGGCTTGCCCGTGTTCCTGTCGATCAGCACCGAATGGCGCTCGCCGGGCCGGAACAGGTGCTGCTCACCCCATTGCCGCAATGCCAGCACGACAGGAAACAGGCTTTGTCCTTGCGCGGTAAGCACATATTCCTGGTAGGCGCTGCCGTCCGAGGCCGTCTGGGTCGTCAGGATGCCCGCATCCACCAGCTTGCGCAGGCGATCCGACAGAATGTTGCGAGCCACGCCCAGGTTGCGCTGGAAATCGCCGAAGCGGCGCATGCCGTCGAAGGCGTCGCGAACAATCAGCAGCGACCACCGGTCGCCGATCAGGTCGACGCTGCGGGCGACAGGGCAGGGCTGATTGTTCAGGGATTTGCGGCGCGGCATGCGGGTTCCTTGTGGGTGGGGGGCCATGATTATCGGTTGCATTTTAAAACTGCATGCCCTAGCATTCAATCAGTTTTGTTTTGAAACTAGATTGGATGGATCGGGATAATGGAAGCCGCTTGCCCTGTGATTTCACCCGCCCCGCCGCGCCAGGCGGCCGAGCCGGCGGCCATGCCGCGCAGCCTGGTGCTGCTGTTTGCCCTGGCCAGCGGCCTGAGCGTGGCCAATGTGTACTACGCGCAGCCATTGCTGGATGCGCTGGCGCGCGATTTCGGCATCAGCTACGCGGCCGTCGGCGGCGTGGTTACCGCAACGCAGGCCGGCTGCGCGCTAGCCCTGCTATTGCTGGTGCCATTGAGCGACCGGGTGGACCGGCGCCGCTTGATGGCGGCGCAATTGGTGGCGTTGGCGGCGATGCTGGTGGCGGTGGGCATGGCGCAGTCCGCCTCCTGGCTGCTGGCCGGCATGCTTGGTGTGGGCCTGCTGGGCACGGCGATGACCCAGGGGCTGATTGCCTACGCGGCCAGCGCCGCGGCGCCCGGTGAGCAGGGGCGGGTGGTGGGCGCCGCGCAAGGCGGCGTGTTCATGGGTTTGCTGCTGGCGCGGGTATTCGCCGGCGGCGTCAGCGATCTGGCCGGCTGGCGCGGCGTGTACTTCTGTGCCGCCATACTGATGCTGGCGATCGGCCTGCCGCTGTGGCGGCGGCTGCCGGCCCTGGCCGTGGCCCGCGGTTCGATGAGCTATCCGCGCCTGATCGCCTCGATGCTGGGCCTGCTGCGGCGGGAACGGGTGCTGCAGGTGCGAGGCATGCTTGCGCTGCTGATGTTCGCGGCATTCAACATCTTCTGGAGCGCGCTGGTGCTGCCCTTGAGCGCGCCCCCTTATGGCTTTACGCACACGGCCATTGGCGCCTTCGGCCTGGCGGGGGCCGTGGGCGCGCTGGCCGCCGCGCGCGCCGGGCACTGGGCGGACCAGGGCCACGGCCAGCGCACCAGCGGCGCGGCGCTGGCGGCGCTGCTGCTGGCCTGGGGGCCGCTGTCGCTGATGGAGTGGTCGCTGTGGGCGCTGGTGGCCGGCATCATATTGCTGGACCTGGGCGGCCAGGCCTTGCACGTTACCAACCAGAGCCTGATTTTTCGCATCCAGCCCGAGGCGCATGGCCGGCTGGTGGGGCTTTACATGCTGTTCTACGCGGTGGGCAGCGGACTGGGCGCAATCGGCACTACCGCGGTGTATTCGCGCGCCGGATGGCAGGGCGTGTGCCTGCTGGGCGCCGCGGTCAGCCTGGCGGCGCTGCTGTTCTGGCGGGCGACCCGGCGGGTGCTGCCCGCGGGCCAGCCCGCCGGCAACTAGTGCAGCGCCTGCGTGCGGATCAGGCCCACGGCGATGCCTTCCAGGGCGAATTCCTGGGTGCCGTCGACGATGATGGGCGAGAAGTCGGGGTTTTCGGGCAGCAGTTCGATGCGGCCTTGGTGGCGCTGCAGGCGCTTCACGGTGACCTCGTCGCCCAGGCGGGCGACGACGATCTGCCCGTTGCGGGCCTCGGCCGCACGCTTGACCGCCAGCAGGTCGCCTTCGAGAATGCCGGCGTCGCGCATGCTCATGCCGCGCACCTTCAGCAGGTAATCGGGTGTTTGTGCGAACAGGCCGGCGTCGACGCCGACTTCGCGTTCGACGTGTTCGGCCGCCAGGATAGGGCTGCCCGCCGCCACCCGCCCGACCAGCGGCAACAACAGACGGCCGATGGCGTCGGCCATGCCGGCGATGGCGGAAGAGGGGGCTTCGGCGCCGGACTGGCCGGCTTCGCCGGAATCTTTCAGGCGGATGCCGCGCGAGGCCCCGGCCGTGAGTTCGATGGCGCCCTTGCGGGCCAGGGCCTTCAGGTGGTCTTCCGCGGCGTTGGGGGAACGGAATCCCAGCGCCCGGGCGATTTCGGCGCGGGTGGGCGGGAACCCGGTGCGCGCTACCGTCAGCCGGATGAGATCCAGGATTTCCTGCTGGCGGTCGGTGAGTTTGCTGGCCATGGCGATGATCCGGAAAGCGTGCTGTATGGATATACAGCATGGATTCTGGACGACGCGGCGTAAAAAAGCAAGGGCCGTTCGCGCCGGACATGGGGCCGCGCGACGCGCAAGAAAAGAAAAAGCCCCTCTTGCGGAGGGGCCCTGTTGCCGGCGGTGGCCTGGCCTTACTGCTTGATGACGGCGGCGATGGCCTTGGCGACGGTGTCGATGTTGCCGCTGTTCAGGGCGGCCACGCAGATGCGGCCGCTGGATACCGCATAGATGCCGTGCTGCTCGCGCAGTACGTCGACCTGGGCCGAGGTCAGGCCGGAATACGAGAACATGCCGCGCTGCTGCAGCACGAAGCCGAAGTCTTGCGTGGCGCCCGCCGCCTTGATTTTGTCGACCAGCTGCTGGCGCATCAGGCGGATGCGGTCGCGCATGCCGGCGAGCTCTTGTTCCCACAGGGCGTAGAGTTCGGGCGTATTGAGCACCGTGGACACGACCGTGCCGCCATGGGTGGGCGGGTTGGAGTAGTTGGTGCGGATGACGCGCTTGAGCTGGCTGAGAACGCGCTTGGCTTCGTCCTGGTTGCCGGCGACCACGGTCAGCGCGCCCACGCGTTCGCCGTACAGCGAGAACGACTTGGAGAACGACGAACTGATCAGCATGGTGAGGCCGAGGTCGGCGAACATGCGCACCACGGCGGCGTCTTCTTGCAGGCCGGCGCCGAAGCCCTGGTAGGCGATGTCCAGGAACGGCACCAGGTTGCGGGCCTTGACCACCTGCGCGATCTGTTGCCACTGCTCGGCGGTGGGATCGACCCCGGTGGGGTTGTGGCAGCACGCATGCAGTACCACGATGGTCTGCGCCGGGGCGGCCTGCAGCGAGGCCAGCATGCCCTGGAAGTCGAGCCCGTGAGTGGCGGCGTCGTAGTAAGCGTAGGTTTCAACCGGGAAGCCGGCGCGCTCGAACAGGGCGCGGTGGTTTTCCCAGCTGGGGTTGCTGATCAGCACCTTGGACTGGGGCAGCAGCTGGCGTAGGAAGTCGGCGCCGATTTTCAGGGCGCCGGTGCCGCCCAGGGCCTGGGCGGTAAGCACGCGGCCTTCGGCGGCCAGGGGCGAATCGGCTCCCAGCAGCAGGGTCTGGGCTCCCTTGTTGTATCCGGCGATGCCTTCGATGGGCAGGTAGCCGCGCGCGGCGGCGGCTTCGACGCGGGCGATCTCGGCCTTGCGCACGGCCGCCAGCAGGGGAATGCGGCCGGCATCGTCGTAATACACCCCCACGCCCAGGTTGACTTTACCGGGGCGGGTATCGGCGTTGTATTGTTCGTTCAATCCCAGGATGGGGTCGCGCGGCGCAAGTTCGACGGAATCGAAAAGAGAGCTCATGGGGGTTCGGTAAGGGTATGTGGACGCAGGGGGGCGTGCTGTGGATAATGGGGGGTTTACCCTGAGACAGTCTAGCATGACCGCTCCTGGATTCGTCGATTTTCCCGACAGCCCCTTTCACTTGTACCAGCCGTACCCGCCGGCGGGCGACCAGCCCACCGCCATCGAGGGCCTGGCCCAGGGCATGCGCGACGGCCTCATGTACCAGACTTTGCTGGGGGTGACGGGCTCGGGCAAAACTTACACCATGGCCAACATCATCGCCCGGCTGGGCCGGCCGGCCCTGGTGCTGGCGCCCAACAAGACGCTGGCGGCGCAGTTGTACGCGGAAATGCGCGAATTCTTTCCCAAGAACGCGGTCGAGTATTTCGTTTCTTACTACGACTACTACCAGCCCGAAGCCTACGTCCCCACCCGCGACCTGTTCATCGAGAAAGACTCGTCCATCAACGAGCACATCGAGCAGATGCGGCTGTCGGCCACCAAAAGCCTGCTCGAGCGCCGCGACACCATCATTGTGGGCACGGTGTCGTGCATCTACGGTATCGGCAACCCCGGCGATTACCATGCCATGGTGCTGATCCTGCGCGCGGGCGACCGTATTTCGCGGCGCGAGGTGCTGGCGCGGCTGGTGGCCATGCAGTACACGCGCAACGACGCCGATTTCGCCCGCGGCACGTTCCGGGTGCGCGGCGAAACGCTCGACATCTTCCCGGCCGAAAGCCCCGAGCTGGCACTGCGCCTGACACTGTTCGACGACGAAATCGAATCGCTCGAGCTGTTCGACCCGCTTACCGGCCGGGTCCGCCAGAAAGTGCCGCGCTTCACCGTCTATCCGGGGTCGCACTACGTCACCCCGCGCGACACCGTGCTGCGCGCCATCGAGACCATCAAGGAAGAACTGCGCGGCCGCCTGAAGCTGCTTACGGCCGAAGGCAAGCTGGTCGAGGCGCAGCGCCTCGAGCAGCGCACCCGCTTCGACCTCGAAATGCTGCAAGAGCTGGGCTTCTGCAAGGGCATCGAAAACTATTCGCGCCACCTGTCCGGCGCCGCGCCGGGCGAGCCGCCCCCCACGCTCATCGATTACCTGCCGGCCGACGCGCTGATGTTCATCGACGAAAGCCACGTCACAATGGGCCAGCTGGGCGGCATGTACCGCGGCGACCGGGCCCGCAAGGAAACCCTGGTGCAGTACGGCTTCCGGCTGCCGTCGGCGCTGGACAACCGGCCGCTGCGCCTCGAGGAATTCGAGGCGCGCATGCGCCAGTGCGTGTTCGTGTCGGCCACGCCGGCGGCCTATGAGCAAGAGCATTCCGACAACGTGGTCGAGCAGGTGGTGCGGCCCACCGGCCTGGTCGACCCGCAGGTCGAAGTGCGGCCGGCCCGCACGCAGGTCGATGACCTGCTGGGCGAGATCAAGCTGCGCGTGGCGGCCCAGGAACGTGTCCTGGTCACCACGCTGACCAAGCGCATGGCCGAAGACCTGACCGACTTCCTGGCCGAGCA
This sequence comes from Bordetella petrii, assembly GCF_017356245.1. Lineage (NCBI taxonomy): Bacteria > Pseudomonadati > Pseudomonadota > Betaproteobacteria > Burkholderiales > Alcaligenaceae > Bordetella > Bordetella petrii. Next base: position 1,383,189 of record NZ_JAFMZZ010000001.1, on the reverse strand, counting down.
TGGCGTGCGGGTGCGCTACCTGCACTCCGACATCGACACGGTCGAACGCGTCGAGATCATCCGCGACCTGCGTCTGGGCACTTTCGATGTGCTGGTGGGCATCAACCTGCTGCGCGAAGGCCTGGATATCCCCGAAGTATCGCTGGTGGCCATTCTGGATGCCGACAAAGAAGGCTTCCTGCGTTCCGAGCGCAGCCTGATCCAGACCATCGGCCGGGCCGCGCGCAACCTGAACGGCCATGCCATTCTGTACGCCGACGCCATCACCGCCTCGATGCGGCGGGCCATGGACGAAACCGAAAGGCGGCGCAACAAGCAGCTGCAGTTCAATGCCGACCACGGCATTACCGCGCGCGGCGTCAACAAGGCGGTGCGCGAGCTCATCGACGGCATCGTCGCCCCGGCGCGCCACGATACTCTGGAATCCGCGATCGCCCCCGAGGTGCTGGCCGACGAAAAATCGGTGGCCCGCGAAATCCGCCGTCTGGAAAAGCTCATGACCGACCATGCCCGCAACCTGGAATTCGAGCAGGCCGCGGCGGCGCGCGATGCGCTCAACGCACTCAAGCAACGCGTGCTGCTGGACGGCGCGGCCTAGCGCGGGCAGGGGGCGAAACCGCCCGGGTGCTGCATTGCGGTCAAAGCGGCGGATTTGTTACCGCGTGGCCTTGAAATAGCTTATGTAGTACTTGCAATTATTGTCTTAAGCTATTGATTGAATAGACAAAAATAATCTTCACAAAACCGCTGCACACGCTTGCGCAATTGCAAAAAAAACTTGCTATATTCCGGGTTTTCCCTCAGACTTACACCCATGATGACCAAGGTACTTTTCGTTTGCATGGGTAATATCTGTCGCTCGCCAAGCGCGGAGGGCGTTTTTCGCCATTTGGTGAACGATGCCGGTTTGAGCGATGTCGTGCGCGTGGATTCCGCAGGCACGCATGCCTACCATATTGGTGAAGCGCCCGATGCTCGCGCCCAGGCCGCCGCCCGCAAGCGCGGCTACGAGATCAACCATTGCGAAGCCCGCCAGGTAACGGCCGACGACTTCCGCGAGTTCGATCTCATCCTGGCCATGGACTGGGACAACCTTTCCGCGCTGCAGCAACAATGCCCCAAGGCCTACCAGCACAAGCTGATGCTGCTGATGCGCTTTGCCAACGAATTCGAAGAAGCCACGGTGCCCGATCCCTACTACGGCGGCCCCGAAGGCTTCGGCAAGGTGCTCGACTACCTGGAAGACGCCTGTCAGGGTGTTCTTGAGCTGGTCCGCAAGCGGGCCACGCAGTACCAGGCGGCCTGATCCCGCCGGCCCCGGCCCGATCAGGCCTTGAAAAACCGCGCTACGGCGCGGTTTTTTGCGACTGCGATGGCTTAGCAATTTACTCGGGAATTTGCTATACTTGAGGCAATTACTCAGGTATTGGTTGCCCAGCCGGGTGGCCTGCCGGTTTTAACAGGAATCCACCATGCGGCTCACTACGAAAGGGCGGTTCGCGGTCACCGCGATGATCGACCTGGCCATGCGGCAGCACAGCGGTCCGGTGACTCTCGCGGCAATCAGCCAGCGTCAGAATATTTCGCTTTCTTACCTGGAGCAGCTGTTCGGCAAGCTGCGCCGGCACGAACTGGTCGACAGCGTGCGCGGCCCCGGCGGCGGCTACTCGCTGGCCCGGTTGGCCCGCAATGTCACGGTCGCCGACATCATCTTCGCGGTTGACGAACCCCTGGACGCCACCAATTGCGGCGGCAAGCACGATTGCACCAGCGGCAAAGACGGCAAGTCGGGCAAATGCATGACGCACGAGCTCTGGACCACCCTGAACCGCAAGATGGTCGATTACCTGGATTCCGTGTCCCTGCAAGATCTGGTCGACCAGCAGCGGCTGCGCCAGTTGCAGGAAGCCACCCAGGCGGCGCAGGGCTGCACCGCCGTGCGCGTGGAGCGGGGCGCTGCCGGCTCCCCCTCGGCCTCTACCCCGGCCATCGCCGCCGACGCCACCGTATAAGCAGGAGTAGCAACCCATGACCACCCGCCCGATCTATCTCGATTATTCCGCCACCACGCCAGTCGACCCGCGCGTGGTCGAGAAAATGGTGCCCTGGCTGTACGACAATTTCGGCAATCCCGCGTCGCGCAGCCATGCTTTCGGCTGGGAAGCCGAAGACGCCGTCGAGAATGCCCGCCAGGAAGTCGCCAAGCTGGTCAATGCCGACCCGCGCGAAATCATCTGGACCTCCGGCGCCACCGAATCCGACAACCTGGCCATCAAGGGCGCCGCCAATTTCTACGCCGAGCGCGGCAAGCACATCATCACGGTCAAGACCGAGCACAAGGCGGTGCTGGACACCTGTCGCGAGCTCGAGCGCCAGGGCTTCGAGGTGACCTATCTGGATGTACGCGACGACGGCCTGATCGACCTGGACGCCTTCAAGGCGGCGCTGCGCCCCGATACCATCCTGGTGTCGGTGATGCTGGTGAACAACGAAATCGGCGTCATCCAGGACGTCGAAACCCTGGGCGAAATCTGCCGCGAAAAAGGCATTGTGTTCCATGTCGACGCGGCGCAGGCCACGGGCAAGGTCGAGATCGACCTGCAGAAGCTCAAGGTCGACCTGATGTCGTTCTCGGCCCACAAGACGTACGGCCCCAAGGGTATCGGCGCGCTGTATGTGCGGCGCAAGCCGCGCGTGCGCATCGAGGCGCAGATGCACGGCGGCGGCCACGAGCGCGGCTTCCGTTCGGGCACGCTGGCCACGCACCAGATCGTCGGCATGGGCGAGGCCTTCCGGCTGGCCCGCGAAGAAATGGGCACCGAGAACGAGCGCATCCGCATGCTGCGCGACCGCCTGTGGGCGGGCCTGTCGCAAATCGAGGAAACCTACCTGAACGGCAGCCTTGAACAGCGCGTGCCGCACAACCTGAACGTCAGTTTCAACTACGTGGAAGGCGAATCGCTGATCATGGCCATCAAGGAACTGGCCGTTTCCAGCGGCTCGGCCTGCACTTCGGCCAGCCTCGAGCCTTCGTATGTGCTGCGCGCCCTGGGGCGCAACGACGAACTGGCGCACAGCTCCATCCGCTTTACCCTGGGCCGGTTCACCACCGAACAGGAAATCGACTTCACCATCGACTTGATCAAGAGCCGCGTGGGCAAACTGCGCGACATGTCGCCGCTGTGGGAAATGGCCCAGGCAGGCATCGACCTGAACACCGTGCAGTGGGCCGCCCACTGAGCGCCCGCGCGACCGACACAGGAGAAACATCATGGCATACAGCAACAAAGTTCTGGATCACTACGAAAACCCGCGCAACGTCGGCTCGTTCGACAAGGGCGACGAATCGGTGGGTACCGGCATGGTCGGCGCGCCGGCTTGCGGCGACGTGATGAAGCTGCAGATCAAGGTCAGCGAGTCGGGCGTCATCGAAGACGCGCGCTTCAAGACCTACGGCTGCGGCTCGGCCATCGCGTCGAGCTCGCTGGTTACCGAATGGGTCAAGGGCAAGACGCTGGACGAAGCGCTGAACATCCGCAATACCCAGATCGCCGAAGAACTGGCCCTGCCGCCCGTGAAAATCCACTGCTCGATCCTGGCCGAAGACGCCATCAAGGCGGCGGTGCAAGACTACAAGGACAAGCACGCGGCGCCGGCCGATGCCCAGGCCGAAACCGTGGCGGTCGCGGCGGCGAACTGATATGTCCGTTACCCTGACCCAACAGGCGGCTTCGCACATCGGACGCTACCTGCAAAAGCGCGGCAAGGGCGTGGGCCTGCGGCTGGGCGTGCGCACCACTGGATGCTCGGGCATGGCCTACAAGCTCGAGTACGTGGATGATCCCACGCCCGAAGACATGGTCTTCGAGAGCTTTGGCGTCAAGGTATTCGTAGACCCCAAGAGTTTCGCCTACCTGGACGGCACCGAGCTCGACTACGCGCGCGAAGGCCTGAACGAAGGTTTCAAGTTCCGCAACCCCAACGAAAAGGCGACCTGCGGCTGCGGCGAGTCGTTCACGGTGTAGGTTTTGGCCGCGGACGACCATTTCAGCCTGTTCGGCCTGCCCGCGCGGTTCGATATCGATGCCCAGGCGCTCGAACGCGCCTGGCGGGCCGTGGCGGCCCAGGTGCATCCCGACCGCTATGCCACCGCCAGCCCGGCCGAGCGCCGCGTCGCCATGCAATGGTCGGCGCGCGCCAACGAAGCCTACCGGCAGCTGCGCGACCCGCTGTTGCGGGCGCGCTATCTGTGCGAGCAGGCGGGGGTGGACTTGCAAACCGAAAGCAACACCGCCATGGAACCGGCTTTCCTGATGCAGCAGATGCAGTGGCGCGAAATGCTGGACGACGCGCGCGACGATGCCGCCGTGTTTGCCGAACTGCAGGCCGAGCTCGGCGACGCGCGCCGGCAGATGCACGACACCCTGACCACGCTGCTCGACCAGCGCCACGACTACGCCGCCGCCGGCAAGAAGGTGCGCGAATGGATGTTTGTCGAAAAACTGGCGCAAGAGCTGGCGGCTGCCAGCCCGGCCGGCTAGCCCGGCGCGCCAGCTCCATGCCGCGCCGCTACTCCGCTTTACGACCCGAAGCATAATCATGGCCTTATTGCAGATTTCCGAGCCCGGCGAATCGCCCGCGCCGCACCAGCGCAAGCTGGCGGTGGGCATCGACCTGGGCACGACCAATTCCCTGGTGGCCGCGGTGCGCAGCAGCACGCCGGAAGTGCTGCCCGATGCCGAGGGGCAGCCGCTGCTGCCGTCCGCGGTGCGTTATTTCGCAGACGGCAAGGTGGCCATCGGCCGGCAGGCGCTGGCGCAGCAGGCTGCCGACCCCTTCAATACCGTGGTGTCGGTCAAGCGCTTCATGGGGCGCTCGCTGGACGAGGCGCTTGCCAGCGGGGCGCCGTACGAGTTCGTCGATGCGCCCGGCATGGTGCGGCTGCGCACCGTGCAGGGCGAGCTCAGCCCGGTGGAAGTCTCGGCGCAGATCCTGGCGGTGCTGCGCCAGCGCGCCGAAGACGTGCTGGGCGACGATCTGGTCGGCGCCGTCATCACCGTGCCCGCCTATTTCGACGATGCGCAGCGCCAGGCCACGCGCGACGCCGCGCGGCTGGCGGGCCTGAATGTGCTGCGCCTGCTCAACGAGCCCACGGCCGCCGCCATTGCCTACGGGCTGGACCAGGCTGCCGAAGGCGTTTACGCCGTCTACGACCTGGGCGGCGGCACCTTCGACGTGTCCATCCTGCGCCTGACCAAGGGCGTGTTCGAGGTCGTCGCCACGGGCGGCGATACGGCGCTGGGCGGCGACGATTTCGACTGGGCCATCAGCGAATTCGCACGCGCCTCGCTGGGCGAGGCGCCGCTGGCGCCGGCCGACCGGCGCACGGTGCTGGTGGCGGCGCGTGCCGCCCGCGAAGCGCTGTCGCAGGCGCCTTCCGCGCCGCTGCGCGCCGCACTGCAGGATGGCCGCGAACTCGACCTGACCCTGACGCAGGCGCAATTCGAACAACTGGCCGAGCCGCTGGTGCGCCGCACCCTCGACCGGGCCCGGACCGCGCTGCGCGACGCCGGGCTGGCGATTGCCGACATCAACGGCGTGGTGATGGTGGGCGGCGCCACGCGCATGCCGGTGATCCGCCGGGCCGTGGGCGAGCTGTTCGGCACCGAGCCGCTGGTCGACCTGGACCCCGACCAGGTGGTGGCGCTGGGCGCCGCCTTGCAGGCCAACCTGCTGGCGGGCAATCGCCTGCCTGGCGAAGACTGGCTGCTGCTGGATGTCATTCCGCTATCGCTGGGCCTGGAAACCATGGGCGGGCTGGTCGAGCGCATCATTCCCCGCAACAGCACCATTCCGGTGGCGCGCGCGCAGGAGTTCACCACGTTCAAAGACGGCCAGGGCGCCATGAGCGTGCACGTGGTGCAGGGCGAGCGCGAGCTGGTGTCCGACTGCCGTTCGCTGGCGCGCTTCGAACTGCGCGGCATTCCACCAATGGTGGCGGGGGCGGCGCGCATCCGCGTGACTTTCCAGGTGGATGCCGACGGCCTGCTCAGCGTCACGGCCCGTGAACAAAGCACCGGCGTCGAGGCGGCCGTGTCGGTCAAGCCTTCGTACGGCCTGTCCGACGATGAAATCACGCGCATGCTGGCCGACAGCGTGGCGCAGGCCGACAGCGACGCGCGGGCCCGCATGCTGCGCGAGCAGCAGGTCGAGGCGCGCCAGCTGGTCGAATCGGTGCGCGCGGCGCTGGCGGCCGACGGCGACCTGCTCGACGCCGATGAGCGCCGCCTGGTCGACGAGCGCCTGCAGGCGGCCGCCGCCGCCCAGGACGCCGACGATACCGAGGCTGTGCACGCTGCCGTGCAGGCCCTGTCGGCGGCCACGGAAGACTTTGCCGCCCGGCGCATGGACCGCGGCATCCGCGCGGCCCTGGCCGGCCGTAAACTGGACGAAATCGCCTGATCGAACCGCCCGAAAGAATGCCCAAACTGACTGTACTGCCTCATCCGGACGTGTGCCCCGAAGGCGCCGTGATCGAAGACGCGCCGCGCGGAACATCCATCTGCCGCGTGCTGCTCGACAACCACATCGAGATCGAGCATGCCTGTGAACTGTCGTGCGCCTGCACGACCTGTCATGTCATCGTGCGCGAAGGCTTCAATTCGCTGGACGACGCCACCGACGACGAAGAAGACCTGCTGGACAAGGCCTGGGGCCTCAGCTCGACATCGCGCCTGTCGTGCCAGGCCCTGGTGGCCGATGCCGACCTGACCGTCGAGATTCCTAAGTACACCATCAACCACGCCAAAGAGGAACACTGATGAAGTGGGTCGACACATACGACATTGCCGCCGCGCTGGTCGATGCGCATCCTGACGTGGACCCGAACACAGTGCGCTTTATGCAATTGCGCGAGTGGGTCATTGCCTTGCCCGGCTTCGACGACGATCCCGCCCGCAGCGGAGAAAAAATCCTCGAGGCCATCCAGATGGCCTGGATCGACGAGGCGGCTTGAGCCATGGCCAGCTCCGCGCGCCTGCGCTTCGGCCTGGCGGCCAACCGCCTGCATCACGAAACGCCCGATGCGGTGCTGTTCGAGTGGCTGCGGGCCAGCTCTCCGGCAATCCGCGAACTGGGCATCCAGCTGCATACGGTGGGGCGCACCCATGACGCCATCGTGCGCGAGGGCATGCTGCAGGGCTATCCGGGCCTGATTCGCTATCCGTATGGCCGCGAAGGCGGCCTGATGAAGCTGGTGGCGCGGGTCACCGAGGGTCGTGACGGCGACGCGCCGTTCGATGGCGCCATCTACCTGATCGATCCGGTCGATCCGTCGTCCATATTTCCCGAGGCACTGGCGCTGAAGCGCCAGTGCATAACGCACGGGCGCCCCTTTATTTCGACGCTGGCGGGCGCCATCGAATGGATGGAAGTCGAGCGGTTGCATGCCAGGCTGGCGCCCGATGCGTCGGTGGCGCGTCTGTTCGATTTCGACCGCCAGACCCTGGCGCTGATTTCGCACGACGCGCTCAAAGACCAGATGGTGGCGTTCGCGTCCGATCACTTCGACCTGCTGTCGCAGTTTGCGCGGCGCGTGGCCACCGGCACCACCGGCGCGCGCCTGAACGAGATGGCCTGGTCGCGCGGCTGGCCGGCAGGCCAGCCCTGGGTGCAGCGCTACCTGAGCGGGCCGCTGGGCGGCGACGCCCAGATCGCCGAACTGGTGCTGGAACATCAATGCCAGCGGGTGATCTTCTTTGAAGATCCGCATGTGGCGCGCCAGCACGAAGCCGATATCCAGCTGCTCGAGCGCGCGGTGCGGGTGGTGACCAGATCGGCGGTGTGCGCCACGTCGCCGTCGGTGGCAAGGCGCTGGGCCCAGGCCATGGAGTTGCGCGGCGCTTGAGGCGCCCGCGGCCGCGCGCTCAGCGCGGCCGTTTCATCAGCGCGGCGATCGCGCACACAATCGACAATACCAGCAACAGGCCGGCGATGCGCAGCAGGCCGGTGCCGCCCAGCACGTCGCCGGCGCCCGCGACCGCGCCCGATATGCCGCCCAGCCAGAGCAGGGCGCAGAACAGCGCCAGGATGAACAGCAGCACGCCGGCGCAGGCCAGCAGCGTGACGGTCAGCCTGCCGGCCCGCGCCGGCGCCGGCACCGCGCGGCGCTTGGGCAGCACCACGTACATCAGCAGCACGATGAAGACGACGATGACCAGCAGCTTGACGAGCATCGTGGCCGGCCTCGTGTGTCAGTCTTCGCGCCGCAGGTGCGGGAACAGGATGACGTCGCGGATGCTGGGGCTGTCGGTCAGCAGCATGACCAGGCGATCGATGCCGATGCCGCAACCGCCGGTGGGCGGCATGCCGTATTCAAGGGCGCGGATGTAGTCGGCGTCGAAATACATGGCTTCTTCGTCGCCGGCGTCCTTGGCCTCGACCTGGGCGCGGAAGCGCTCGGCCTGGTCTTCGGGGTCGTTCAGCTCGGAGAAGCCGTTGGCGATTTCACGGCCGGTCATGAAGAGCTCGAAGCGCTCGGTGATGCCGGGGCGCGTGTCCGAGGCGCGGGCCAGCGGCGAGACCTCGACCGGGTAATCGATGATGTAGGTGGGGTTCCAGAGCCGGGCTTCGGCGGTTTCTTCGAACAGGGCAAGCTGCAGGGCGCCCAGGCCGGCGCGCGCCAGCACCGGACCGGCGACGTCGGCGCCCAGCTTCTTCAGCTCGGCGCGCACGAAATCGGCGTCGTCGAGCTGGGCCTGGGTATAGCCCGGGGCGTATTTCAGGATGGCTTCGCAGATGGTCAGGCGATCGAACGGCCGCGACAGGTCGAGTTCGCGTTCCTGGTAGGTGAGCACCGCGCTGCCGGTGGCGGCAATGGCCGCCTGGCGCAGGACGTGTTCGGTGAAGTCCATCAGCCAGCGGTAGTCCGCGTAGGCTGCGTAGAACTCCATCATGGTGAATTCGGGGTTGTGCCGCGGGCTGACGCCTTCGTTGCGGAAGTTGCGGTTGATCTCGAAGACGCGCTCGAACCCGCCCACGATCAGCCGCTTCAGGTAGAGCTCGGGAGCGATGCGCAGGAACATTTCCATGTCGAGCGCATTGTGGTGCGTGACGAACGGCTTGGCCGCAGCGCCGCCCGGAATGGGGTGCAGCATGGGCGTTTCGACTTCGAGGAAGCCGGCGTCGAGCATGACCTGGCGGATGCTGCCCACGGCCTTGCTGCGCGCCTCGAAGGTGCGGCGCGTGGCCTCGGTCATGATGAGGTCGACGTAGCGTTGGCGGTAGCGCAGTTCCTGGTCGGCCACGCCGTGGAACTTGTCGGGCAGGGGGCGCAGCGACTTCGACAGCAGGCGCGCCGTGGCGGCGTGCACCGAGAGCTCGCCTTTGTTGGTCTTGAATACCGACCCCTCGATGGCGATGATGTCGCCGATGTCCCACTGCTTGAACGCGGCATAGGCCTCGTCGCCCAGGGTGCCGCGGTCGAGGTAGATCTGGATGCGGCCGCTGCCGTCTTGCACGGTGGCGAAGCTGGCCTTGCCCATCACGCGCTTGAGCATCATGCGGCCCGCGACTTTGACCTGCGCGCCGGCGGCGGCCAGGGCTTCCTGGTCTTGTTCGCCATATTGGCGATGCAGGTCGGCGGCGTGCGCATCCGGGACGAAGTCGTTGGGATACGCAACGCCGGCTTCGCGCAGTTTGGACAGCTTGGCGCGCCGTTCGGCGATCAAGCGGTTTTCATCCTGGGCGGCCGGGGCGGGCGAGTGGTCGGTCATGGTGGGTCAGTCGTAATTGCGGATGTCGTCGATTTCGGTGGTGCCGAAGTCGTCGCGGTCGAGGTAGGACAGGATGCGGGCCGCCACGGCGGCGGGCGCGGCCAGTTTGCCGGTGGCGTGAAATTCCTGGAATTTGGCCAGCGCGGGGAAGCTGGCCGGGTCGCTGGCGCGGATGGTTTCCTGCATGCCGGTGTCGACGATGCCGGGCGCCAGGGCCACGGCGCGCACGCCGGCGGCGCCCTGTTCCTGGTTGAACACGCGGGTATACATGTCGAGCGCGGCCTTGGTGGCGCAGTACACGCCCCAGCCGGCATTGGGATTGCGGCCGGCGCCCGACGAGATGTTCAGCACCCGGCGTTCGGCTTGCAGGCCCTGGACGGCCGCCGCGAAATGCGCGGTGAGCAGCATGACGGCGGACACATTCAGGTTGAACGCCGCGGCGATGGCGGGGCCGTCGGCCAGCGCCTGGGCGGCGGCCACGGGCTGCACGGTGCCGGCGTTGTTGATCAGCAGGTAGCGGCGGGCGTCGCGCGGCAGGGCCGCGCCGATGCGCTGGGCCACCTGCGCCGCCGCCTGCAGGTCGGACAGGTCGACCTGGATCTGCTCCAGCTCGGCGCCCTGGGCCTGGGCGTGCGCGGCCAGATCCGGGTCGGCGCGGCGGGCCAGGGTGACCAGCCGGGTGCCGGGCCGGGCCAGGCCGCGGGCCAGCGCCGCGCCAATGCCGCGCGAGGCGCCGGTGAGGATTGCGATCGTGTCGGTCATGCGCTTGCCTCTTCAGGTTCAAGTGAGGGCGCCGGCAGGGGCGCCCGCGGGATCACACGCCTTGCTTCAGGCTGGCCTGGATGAAGGAATCCAGGTCGCCGTCGAGGACCTTCTGGGTATTGGAGATTTCGACGTTGGTGCGCAGGTCTTTGATGCGGCTCTGGTCGAGCACGTATGAGCGGATCTGGTGGCCCCAGCCCACGTCGGTCTTGGAGTCTTCGAGTTTCTGCTGTTCGGCCATGCGGTTGCGCATTTCGAGCTCGTACAGCTTGGACTTCAGCATTTGCATCGCCTCGGCGCGGTTGCGGTGCTGGGAGCGGTCGTTCTGGCACTGCACCACGATGCCGGTGGGCAGGTGGGTCAGGCGCACGGCCGAGTCGGTCTTGTTGATGTGCTGCCCGCCCGCGCCGCTGGCGCGGTAGGTGTCGACCCGCAGGTCGGCCGGGTTGACCTCGATTTCGAACGAGTCGTCGACTTCGGGATACACGAACACGCTGGCGAACGAGGTGTGCCGCCCGCCGGAGGAGTCGAACGGGCTCTTGCGCACCAGGCGGTGCACGCCGGTTTCGGTGCGCAGGTAGCCGAAGGCGTAGTCGCCTTCGAGCTTGATGGTGGCCGACTTGATGCCCGCCACTTCGCCTTCGGATTCTTCCAGGACTTCGGCCTTGAAACCCTTGCGCTCGGCGTACTTCAGGTATTGCCGCAACAGCATCGACGCCCAGTCTTGCGCTTCGGTGCCGCCGGCGCCGGCCTGGATGTCGAGGAAGCAGTTCAGCGGATCGGCCGGGTTGGAGAACATCCGGCGGAATTCCAGGCCTTCGAGCTGCTGCTGGAAGCCGTCGGCGTCGCCTTCGATGGATTCGAGGGTGGCGTCGTCGTCATCGGCCGACGCCAGCTCGAACAGTTCGAGCGAGTCGGCCACGCCGCTGTGCAGCGCGGTTAGCGTGGTGACGACGTCTTCGAGGGATTTTTTTTCACGGCCCAGGTCTTGGGCGTGCTTGGGGTCGTTCCAGACGGCCGGGTCTTCGAGCTCGGCGTTGACGACCTGCAGGCGTTCGGCCTTCAGATCGTAGTCAAAGATACCCCCGTAGCGCCTGCTCGCGCTGCGCGTAGTCGGCAAGGCGGGCGGCGAGCTGGTTCTGGCGTTCGGCTTCCATGGTGCTTCCTGGTGGCTATTAGTGCGAAACCCGGCATTTTAGCGTGGATTACGCGGCGTGCTCGATGACGAGCTGGGCCGACACCATGCCGTTCCAGACATTGGGCTCGAGCCGGTAGGCGGCCTGGATGTGCTCGGGCAGCGATTGGTCGTGGCCGAACCAGATGGCGTCGAAGCGCTGGTGGCCGCGCTCCAGCGACAGCTTGAGGTGTTTTTCGCCCACCAGGCGCTGGCTGCGCACGATGAATTCATCCAGGAACAGCGGTGCGGCGAAGCCCGCGCCCCAGACCTGCTGCTGCAGCAGGGTGGCCACGTCGGCGTTGGCATAGCCCGATTCCAGCGAGCCGTCGGTTTCCAGCAGCGGTTCGAACCGGTCGCGGCCGGTGAGCTCGCGCACGGCCGCGTCGAAGGCCGGCCCGAAGACGGGGAAGTCGTCGCGTCCCAGCGTCAGGCCGGCCGCCATGGCATGGCCGCCGAACTTGCGGATCAGGCCCGGGTGGCGCTTGGACACCAGATCGAGCACATCGCGCAAGTGCACGTCGGGAATCGACCGGCCCGAGCCGCGGATTTCGTCGTCGCCGGCCGGCGCGAAGGCCAGGGTGGGGCGCCAGTACTTTTCTTTCAGGCGCGAGGCCACCAGGCCGACCACGCCCTGGTGCCAGCCCGGGTCGAATACGCAGACCGTCGCGCCGTCCGCGCTGCCGGCCGCTTCCATGGCGGCCATGGCCTGCTCGCGCATCTCGGCTTCGATGCCGCGCCGCTCGCGGTTGATCTGGTCGAGCTGGCGGGCCATGTCGAGGGCCTGCGCCTCGTCGTCGGTGGTCAGGCAGGCGATGCCCAGGCTCATGTCGGCCAGCCGGCCGGCCGCGTTGATGCGCGGCCCCAGCGCGAAGCCGAGGTCGAAGCCGCAGGCGCTGCGCGGCTCGCGCGCAGCCACGGCGAACAAAGCCCGCAGGCCCGGCTGCATGCGGCCGGTGCGCATGCGCTGCAGGCCCTGGGTGACCAGCAGCCGGTTGTTGGCATCGAGCTTGACCACGTCGGCCACGGTGCCCAGCGCGACCAGGTCGGACAGTGCGTCCAGGCGCGGCCCGCCGTCGGGCGCGTAAGTGCCGCGGCGGCGCAGCTCGGCGCGCAGGGCCAGCATCAGGTAGAAAATGACGCCCACGCCGGCCAGGTTCTTGGACGGGAAGCCGCAGCCCGGCTGGTTCGGATTGACGATGGCGAGCGCGTCGGGCAGCGTGTCGCCGGGCAGGTGGTGATCGGTGACCACCACGCCGATGCCGGCCGCATTGGCGGCGGCCACGCCTTCGACGCTGGCGATGCCGTTGTCCACGGTAATGATCAGGTCGGGCTTGCCGGCGTGGTGGGCGCAGGCCAGGTCGACCACGGCGGGCGACAGCCCATAGCCGGTTTCGAAGCGGTTGGGCACCAGGAAATCGACGTCGGCGCCGAAGGCGCGCAGCGCCCGCAGGCCCACGGCGCAGGCGGTGGCGCCGTCGCAATCGTAGTCGGCCACGATCAGCAGCCGCTTGCCCTGGGCGATGGCGTCGGCCAGGATGCCGGCGGCATGGTCGACGTGCGTCAGCCCGGCCGGCGGCAGCAGCGCGGGCCAGGCCAGGCGGGTCTGGTCGGGGTGCGTGACGCCGCGCGCGGCCCACAGCCGGGCCAGCAGCGGGTGGATGCCCGCGGCTTCCAGGATGCGGCGCGCATCGGAGTTGGTCGTACGGACTGTCAGACGGGGCGAGACCACCAGGTATTCCAGTTTTTCTTGGGCGCGGGCAGCCAGGCCAGCAGGCGGCCGCGCGGTTGCAGGGACAGCGTGGCGCGCCGGTCGGCGCCCAGCAGGATCAATTGCACGGGCTGGCTGGGCAGCCGCGCAGAGGGCGCCAGCAGCGGCCGCAGATGGCGCTGTTCGAGGCCGGCCAGGGCGTCGAGCCAGGCTGCCCAATCGCCGGCGCGGTGCGGCGCGTCGAGTTCGTCGGCCACCCGGGCGGGCTGGGCGGGCCGGGCCGGCCAGCCCGCCGCGCCGCCATAGAGCCACAGGGCGTTGACCGGGGCTGCGCCGCGCGCGGCGCGGGCCTCGTTGGCCGGGTGTTCGTGCCAGGCCATCTGGATTTCATTGAGCAGGCGGCGCCATGGGCGCATGGCGGGGTCCTGGCTCCACCAGTCGCGCAGCGGCTGGCCCGCCACGGCGGCGGGGCTGGCCGTGGGGGGCGCCAGCCCCTCGGGCAGGCGCAGCCGCCAGCGCCGCGGCGACAGGGGCTGCACGGCGAAACCGGCCGACTCGATGCTGGGCCGCGCGGTCTGCACCAGCGCGTCGGCTTCTTCGGCGCGCATGTCCATGTGTTCGGGATCGAGCAGGGTGGCCTGGTCGGTGCCCAGCGCCAGGTGGGCCAGTTCGGCCAGCCAGACCGGCTGGCCGTCGGCCGCGGCCGGGCCGGCGCGCAACGGGCCCAGGCCGGCGCCGACAGGCGTGCCCGCGGCGGGATGGTAGCCGGCCTGCGCCAGCTGCCAGGCCTCGAATGGCGTGCAGCCCTGGGCGCGCGCATCGAAGCCTTCCACCCGGGCTGTGGCGGCCTGCAGCCATTCGTGCAGCAGCGGCGCGCGCTGCGGCAGCAGCCGCGCCAGTTCGGCGGCGACAGGCAGGGGCGGCAAGGCGCCCGGGATGACGATGAGCATGGCGCCGATTGTAGTCTCAGGCTGCCGGCCGGATGGCGGGCCGGTTAATGCCATAATGCCTGGGTGCTGAAAATACCTTACGAACTCTGGATCGGCGCCCGCTATGCGGGCATGGCCCGCATCCGCCAGCGACGCGGCCGCCGCGACCGCTTCATTTCGTTCATTGCCGCCACCTCGATGGCGGGCATCGCGCTGGGCGTGGCGGCCCTGATCGTGGTGCTGTCGGTCATGAACGGTTTCCAGAAAGAAGTGCGCGACCGCATGCTGTCGGTGCTGCCGCACATCGAGCTGTACATTCCCGGCGCCGTGCCCGAGCGGGTGCTCGAACAGTGGCGGCAATTCGCCGACGCGGCCGAGCGCAATCCCGAAGTCAAGGGGGCCGCGCCTTTCGTGGCCGCCCAGGCCATGCTGGCGCGCGGCCAGGCGCTGCGGGGCGTGCAGGTGCGGGGCATCGATCCGGCCACCGAAGGCAAGGTATCCGATATTCCGCGCCAGATGACCACCGGCAAGCTGTCCGACCTGAAGCCGGGCGGCTTTGGCGTGGTGCTGGGCAGCGATCTGGCCGACGGGCTGGGCGTGCAGGTGGGCGACACGCTGCTGATGCTGGCCCCGCAGGGCTCCATCAGCCCGGCGGGCTTCACGCCGCGCATGCGGCAGTTCACGGTGGTGGGCACGTTCACGTCCGGCCACTACGAATACGATTCCAGCCTGGCGTTCGTCGACGCCCAGGATGCCGCGCGGGTATTCCGCGACAGCGGCACCGCTGGCGTGCGCCTGCGCGTACAGGACATGCAGCGCGCCCCGCAGGTGGCGGCCGAGCTGTCCAAGACGCTGCCGCCCTACGTAATGGCCAGCGACTGGTCGCGCAACAACCGCACCTGGTTCGCGGCGGTGCAAACTGAAAAACGCATGATGTTCCTGATCCTGGCGCTGATCGTGGCGGTGGCGGCGTTCAACCTGCTGTCGTCGCTGGTCATGGCCGTGAAAGACAAGCAGTCGGACATCGCCATCCTGCGCACGCTGGGCGCGGGCCCCGGCGAAGTGGCGCGCATTTTCCTGGTGCAGGGCGCGCTGATCGGGGTGGTGGGCACCGTGCTGGGCGTGCTGGGCGGGATGCTGATCGCCTATAACGTGGACGTCATCGTGCCGTTCATCGAAAGCCTGCTGGGCGTGCATTTCCTGCCGCGCGAGATCTACTTCATCAGCGAGCTGCCGTCGGATCCGCAGTCGGGCGACATCATTACCATCGGCGTGACCTCGCTGGTGCTGTCGCTGCTGGCCACTTTGTATCCCAGCTGGCGCGCCTCGCGCCTGCAACCCGCCCAGGTGCTGCGCCATGACTGATGCCCTGTCGACCCCGGCCGGCGCCACCGCGGCGCTGCAGGCCCGCAACCTGGTGAAAATCTATGATGAAGGCCCGGCGCGCATCCAGGTGCTGGACGACGTCAGCCTGACCGTCGAGCGCGGCGAGATGGTGGCCATCGTAGGGGCGTCGGGCTCGGGCAAGAGCACCCTGCTGCATATCCTGGGCCTGCTGGACGTGCCCAGCCAGGGCGAGGTCACGGTGGACGGCATCGCCGCCGCGGGCCTGTCCGAAGGCCAGAAAAGCGCCTTGCGCAATCGCAGCCTGGGCTTTGTCTACCAGTTCCATCATTTGCTGCCCGAATTCTCGGCGCTGGACAATGTCGCCATGCCGCTGATCGTGCGCCGCGAGCAGCGCGACACGGCGCGCGAGGCGGCGCGCAAGGTGCTGGCGCTGGTGGGCCTGGCCCAGCGCGAAGGGCATTTTCCCGGCCAGCTGTCGGGCGGCGAACGCCAGCGCGTGGCGCTGGCGCGCGCGCTGGTCACCCGGCCGGCCTGCGTGCTGGCCGACGAACCCACCGGCAACCTGGACCGCGGCACCGCGCACAAGATGTTCGAGCTGCTTACCCAGGTAAACCGCGAATCGGGCACGGCGTTTGCCATCGTTACCCACGATGCCGAACTGGCCGCGCTGGCCGACCGCCAACTGCTCATGGAACGCGGGCAACTGGTTTCGGGGTAGCGCCCCGGCGCCGCGGCCCGCCTGACATGCCATGCTGATCGATACGCACTGCCATCTCGACGCCGCCGAATTCGATGCCGACCGCCTGGGCGTGGCGCGCCGCGCCGCTGCGGCCGGGGTGCGGGGCATCGTGATACCGGCGGTCGAGCGCGGCAATTTCGCCGTGGTGCGCGGCCTGGCGCAGCAGGTCGAAGGCGGCGCCTACGCGCTGGGCATCCACCCGCTGTACGTGTCGCGCGCCCATGACGACGACCTGGGCGCGTTGCGCGAGGCCGTGATCGATGCCCTGGACGACCCGCGCTTTGTCGCCATCGGCGAAATCGGCCTGGATTTCTTCGTGCCGGAACTGGCCGCGGGCGAGCCGCGCGCGCGCCAGGAGCGCTTCTACGATGCGCAGCTTGCGCTGGCCGCCGAGTTCGGCCTGCCGGTGCTGCTGCATGTGCGGCGCTCGCAGGACATACTGCTGAAGTATCTGCGGCGCCGCCCTGGCGTGCGCGGCGGCATCGCCCACGCCTTCAACGGCAGCGCCCAGCAGGCGCGGGCCTTCGTCGAGCGCGGCTTTGCGCTGGGCCTGGGCGGCGCCATGACGTACCCGCGCGCCCTGCAGATACGGCGCCATGCCACCGATGTGGGGCTGGACAGCCTGGTGCTGGAAACCGACGCGCCCGACATCCCGCCGGCCTGGCTGTACGCGCCCCAGCGGCGCAACGATCCGGGCCAGCTGCCCCGCATCGCCCAGGTGCTGGCCGAGTTGCGCGGCGTCGACGCCGCCGAGATCGCCCGGGCCACCACGGCCGCCGCCCATCGCGTGCTGCCGCGCCTGCGGACATAACGCAAGGATATTTCCGTTCACCGCACGCCGCGCAGGGCGGGCTGCCGCCTACGCTGTGCGCTTTGCGGAGGCGAATATCGTCGGGCGTCTGTTCCTGCTGGGCGTGGTGGCCGGCACCGCCGCCGTGCAGCACCTGCCGGCGCTGCCGGCCGCCGGCTGGCTGTGGCCCTGGGCCGCGGCATTGGCGCCGTGCTGCGTGGTGGCCACATGCCGCCGGCGGCGCGGTCCGGCGCGCTGGGTGGCGGCCGCCTGGCTGGGCGCCGGCCTGGGCATGGCCTGGGCCGTCTGGCATGGCCAGACGCGGCTCGACGACGCCC
Organism: Bordetella petrii; assembly: GCF_017356245.1. Taxonomy (NCBI): domain Bacteria; kingdom Pseudomonadati; phylum Pseudomonadota; class Betaproteobacteria; order Burkholderiales; family Alcaligenaceae; genus Bordetella; species Bordetella petrii. The sequence goes on along the minus strand of NZ_JAFMZZ010000001.1, from coordinate 1,365,626 downwards.
TGGCGCCCGCTCATCACGATGTTGTCAGCCGGCTGATCGTGCGCGTTGCCGATCTGCCGCAGGGCGACGCCAGGCAGTGGCGTTTCCTGGCCGACACTGAAGCCGCCGCGCGCCCGGCGGGCATCCCCGCCCGGATTGCCGTGTCCTGGTATGCGCCGCCGGGAGGCCGCCTGCCCGACTTGCTGCCGGGGCAGGTATGGCGCATGGCGCTGGTGCTGCGCCATCCGCATGGCGCCCGCAACCCGCATGGCCATGATGCCGAGGCGCGGCTGTTCGCGCTGGGCGTGCGCGCAGTCGCCACGGTGCGCGGTGTGCCCCGGCTGCTGCGCGACGAGCCGCGCTCGAGCGCCGGCGTGGCCATCGAGCGGCTGCGCCACCACGTGCGCCAGGGCATGCGGCAGGCCCTGGGCGAGCGCCGCTATGCTCCTGTGCTGATCGCGCTGGCCATGGGCGACCAGGCCGGCGTGGCCCGCGAAGACTGGCAGATTTTCAACCGCAGCGGCATCACGCACCTGGTGTCGATCAGCGGCATGCATGTCACGCTGATCGCTGGCCTGGGCGGCGCCCTGGCTGCATTCGCCTGGCGGCGGGGGCGCTGGCGCGGCATCCGCCTGCCCGAGAGGCTGCCCGCCCAAGTCGCGGGCGCGGCGGCGGCGCTGGGCGTGGCGCTGCTGTACTGCCTGCTGGCCGGCTGGGGCGTGCCCGCGCGCCGCACCTTCTTCATGCTGGCGGTGGTGGCGCTGGCCGCCATGGCGCGCCTGCCGTTGTCGCCCGCGCGCATCCTGGCGCTTGCCGCCGCGGCCGTGGTGGCGCTCGACCCCTGGGCGACACTGGCGCCCGGCTTCTGGCTGTCGTTCGGCGCGGTGGCGGTTCTGCTGCGCGCGGCCGCCTCGGCTGGCCCGGCGCTGCGGCGGCCCGGGTGGCGGTCCCGCCTGGCTGTCTTGCTGGGCGAGTTCGGCCGGGTGCAGATGGCCATCACGCTCGGCCTGGTGCCCTTGCTGGCGCACCTGTTGCATCAGGTCTCGCTGGGTTCGCCGCTGGCCAACGCGTTCGCGATTCCCGTGGTCAGTTTTCTGGTGACGCCATTGGCGCTGCTGTGCGCGGCTTTCGGGGTGGTGCCCGGCCTGGACGTCCTGGCGCACGCTTGCGGCGTGCTGGGGCATGCGATTTTCGATTGGACCATGGTGCCGGTGGCCTGGATAGGCTCCGCGCGCTGGGCGGTCGTCGATGTGGCCGCCGCGCCATGGGCGCTGCTGGGGCTGGCCTTGGCCGGCGTAGCGTGGGCCCTGCAGCCGCCGGGCTGGCCGGCGCGCGGCGCGGGCTGGCTGCTGATGCTGCCCATGCTGTGCTGGCGGCCCGAACGGCCGGCGCCCGGGTACTGGACCCTGACCGCCCTCGACGTGGGGCAGGGCAGCGCCGTGGTGATCGAAACGGCCACCCAGGCATGGCTGTTCGACACCGGCCCGCGCCATGGCGAGGCCACCGATGCGGGCGCCCGTGTCGTGGCGCCCTATCTGCGCGCGCGCGGCTATCGGCGCCTGGATGGCCTGGTGGTGTCGCACGCCGACCTGGACCATGCCGGCGGCCTGTCCAGTGTCCTGGCGGCTGTGCCGGTGCAGGGGGCCTATGCCTCGTTCGATTTGCCGGCGCTGTTGCGCCGGCAGGCGGATGCCGGCGGCGCGGCGGCGCTGCCGCTGTCTGTGCGGCGCTGCCATGCCGGCCAGGCCTGGCAGGTAGATGGCGTGGCATTCCGCTTCCTGCATCCCGCGCGCGAAGCGCCGGCGCGCCGCGGCCAGGGCAATGCCCAGAGCTGCGTGCTGCTGCTGCAGGGCAGGGCGCACGCGGCGCTGCTGCCGGGCGACATCGGGGCGGCCCAGGAACGCAAGCTGGCGCCGGGGCTGCCGCGCGTGGACGTGGTGATGGCGCCGCATCACGGTTCGGCGACCTCGTCCAGCGCCGCGCTGGTCGAGGCCGCCGGCGCCACGCACGTAATCGCGCAGGCCGGGCGCCTGAACCGCTTCCGCCATCCGGCGCCGCAGGTGCAGGCGCGCTGGCAGCGCGCCGGCGCGATGTTCTGGCGCACCGACAGGCACGGCGCCGTCATCGCCGCATCCGGCCCCGCGGGCCTGGCGGCCGCGCCCGAAGCGCTGGCCGCGCGGCGCTACTGGCATCGGGCGGCGCCGTGACATGGCTGCTATAACATGTGGGCTCTTTGTGGCACAGCGTCCGGAGCCTTCATGCTGGAACCTCGATTCGATTTCGTCACGTGCGCCAGCCCGGCTGGCCTGCATCGCATGGCCTACACCGAATGGGGCGATCCCGGCAACGAACGGGTCCTGTTATGCGTGCACGGCCTGACGCGCACGGGGCGCGATTTCGATAACCTGGCGCGGCGCCTGGCCGGCGATTTCCGCGTGGTGTGCCCCGACGTGGTGGGGCGCGGCGGCTCCGACTGGCTGTCCGCGCCGGCCTTCTACACCGTGCCGCAATACGTGTCGGACATGGTGACGCTGATTGCCCGCTTGCGGCCGGGTTCGCTGGCCTGGGTGGGCACCTCGATGGGCGGGCTGATCGGCCTGGCGCTGGCGGGCGCCGCCGCCTATGCGCGGCTGGCGCATGCCGCGCAGCCGCATGCCGGCGCCTGGCCTGCCAGTCAGGACATCCGCCTGGAGAGCATGGTGCTCAACGATGTCGGGCCGCGGCTCGATCCCGCGGCGCTGGGCCGCATCAGCCAGTATGTCGGCCAGCAGGCCGAATTCGACACCTTCGCGCAGGCCGTGGACGCGGTGCGGCAGGTGTCCGCGCCATTCGGGCCGCATAGCGATGCGCAATGGGAAGCGCTGACGCGCCATGTTTATGTCGACCGCGGCGGCAAATGGGTCAAGCACTACGACCTGAACCTGGCGCTGCCGCTGGCATCCCAGACGGCCGAGGCCTATTCCGCGGGCGAGCAGATCCTGTGGCGCTCGTACGAGGCGCTGGATTGCCCGGTCCTGATTTTGCGCGGCGCGCAGTCGGATTTGCTGACCGAGGCCACGGCGGCGGAAATGCTGGCGCGCAACGCGCGCGCCAGCCTGCTCGAGGTGGCCGGGGTGGGGCATGCGCCCACCCTCATGGACGAGGCCCAGGTCGAGCCGGTGGCCCGCTTCCTGCTGGGCCGCCCCGAGGCCTGACGGCGGCTTCCCGTGCGGCGCGGCGGCCGTACAATAGACAAATGCAAACTGCCGCCCTGAACGTCGATCTGCATTGCCATTCCACTGTGTCCGACGGCGTGCTGCCGCCGGCCGAGGTGGCGCGGCGCGCGCACGCCAACGGCGTGAATGTCTGGGCGCTGACCGACCACGACGAAGTGGGCGGCCTGGCGCAGGCTGGCGACGCCGCCCGCGAACTGGGCATGCGCTTTATCACCGGTACCGAGATCTCGGTGACCTGGGCGGGGCAAACCGTGCATATCGTGGGCCTGGGTTTCGATGCCGGCGACGCGGCCCTGGTGCGCGGCCTGCGCGACACCCGGGCCGGCCGCGCCGAACGCGCGCGCCGCATGGGCCAGCGGCTGGCCGACATGGGCATGCCGGGGGCCTACGAAGGCGCCTTGCCGTTTGCCGGCAACCCCGAACTGGTCAGCCGCACGCATTTTGCGCGCTACCTGGTGCAGGCGGGCTATTGCCCCGATGTGCAGACCGTATTCAACAAATATCTGGGCGACGACTGCCCCGGCCACGTGCCCATGCAATGGGCCGCGCTGGCCGACGCCGTGGGCTGGATCTGCGCGGCCGGCGGGCGCGCCGTGATCGCCCACCCGGGCCGCTACAAGTATTCGCCGCTGCAGTTCAATGCGCTGTTCGACGAATTCCTGCAATGCGGCGGCGTGGGCATCGAAGTCACCACCGGCAGCCATACGCCCGACGAAGCCCGGCATTACGCCGGAGTGGCGCGGCGCTACGGCTTTCTGGCCTCGCGCGGGTCCGACTTCCACAGCCCGCAAGAAAGCCGCGCCGACCTGGGCAGCCTGCCTGCGCTGCCCGACGATTTGAAGCCAGTCTGGCACGACTGGTTCTAGTACTGCCATGAACAAGGCTTTTGTCAAAGAGTCGGATCGCGACGACGACGATGACCTGCCCGAAGCGCAGGCATTGCCGGCCGGCACCCGCAACTACATGACCCCCGCCGGCTACGCGCGCCTGCGCGACGAACTGGCGCAGCTGATGAATGTCGAGCGCCCGGCCGTGGTGCAGGTGGTGTCCTGGGCCGCCTCCAATGGTGACCGTTCCGAGAATGGCGATTATCTTTACGGCAAGAAGCGCCTGCGTGAAATCGACCGCCGCATGCGGTTCCTGACCAAGCGGCTCGACATCGCCGAAGTGGTCGATCCGGCCGTGCAGCCCAACCGCGATCAAGTATTCTTCGGTGCGACCGTCGCCTACCTGGACAAGGCCGGCGACACCCATGAGGTCACCATCGTGGGCGTGGATGAAGCCGAGCCGCTGGCCGGCAGGATCAGCTGGATCTCGCCGGTGGCGCGCGCGCTGATCAAGGCGCGCGAAGGCGACACCGTGGTGCTGCGCACGCCGGGCGGCGTCGAAGAACTGGATATCCTCGAGGTGCGGTATCCGGAGCAGGGCTGACGGAAAAAAACACGGACGCCATGCCGGCGTCCGTGCTGGAGGCCGGATTCTTTTGTCCGGCCTTCCGGTTGGCGGCTGGTACCGCCGTTCTCCCCTGGGCTGCTGCTTGTTGCCTGCGTGCCGCGACCGGCCTGCCGGCCGAATCATCGGAATCGCAGCATCCTACCGTTGGGTGGACGGGGCGTTAGTGCGTGTTTTCCCGCGGATGAAGGGCTTTTGCAACATGCTGCGGCACGGAAAATTTTCCTGAAAATGCTCTGTTCCAGGCTATTTTGGGGCAGATCCAATGGCTGGAAGTCGATTTTTGCGTTGCAATAAACCGGCGATCAAACAGGCTCAGTGACTTTGTAACCCCGGGGCGCGGTAACGGCGCCCGGCTCATCCCGCGGGTTTGGCGGGCTGGCGCTCGGGGAAATCCCTAAAACGGTAAAATCCCGGTTTTGCCTCTTCTTACTTTCAAACGGCGCCCGCATCGTGTCTCTCGTCCAGCATTTGCCCGGTTCTTCCGTCCTTTCTGCCTTCCGCCGCGAACGCCTGCTGGCGCAGCTTCGGGAAGCCGGCTTGCCCATTGCCGACGTTTCCGCTCGCTACGAACATTTCGTCTGCACCGACACCGCCCTGGATGACAGCCAGCAGGGGCACCTGGCGCAACTGCTCGACTACGGCACCGAGCCAGCCGGCGAGGCGCCCGCCAAGAGCCTGGCGCTGCTGGTCATCCCGCGCCTGGGCACGATATCGCCATGGGCCAGCAAGGCCACCGACATCGCCCACAACTGCGGCCTGGCGGCGGTGCGCCGCATCGAGCGCGGCGTACGCTATTTCCTGGTGCCCGAACGCGGCCTGCTGGGCGCCAAGTCGTTCGACGACGCCATGCTGGCGCGCGCGGCGGACTGCCTGCACGATCGCATGACCGAGACCGTGGTGGGGGCCGACTTCGACGGCCAGGCGCTGTTCCAGCCGCTGGCCGGCAAGCCCATGCGCACCGTGGCAGTCCAGCAGCACGGCCGCGACGCGCTGGTCGAGGCCAACACCACGCTGGGCCTGGCGCTGTCCGAAGACGAAATCGACTACCTGGCGCAGTCTTTCACCAGCCTGGGCCGCGATCCCACCGACGTCGAGCTGATGATGTTCGCCCAGGCCAACAGCGAGCACTGCCGCCACAAGATCTTCAACGCGCAGTGGGTCATCGACGGCCAGCCGCAGTCCGAAACCCTGTTCGGCATGATCCGCGCCACGCACAAGGCGCAGCCGGCCGGCACGGTGGTGGCCTATTCCGACAACGCCGCCGTCATGGAAGGCGGCGCCGCCCAGCGCTTCCAGGCCGGCGTGCCGCAGGCGGGCGGGCAGGGCGGCGACGCCGCGCGCTACGTGCGCCGCGACGCCACCGTGCATACGCTGATGAAGGTTGAAACGCACAACCATCCCACCGCCATTGCGCCGTTCCCGGGCGCCGCCACCGGCGCGGGCGGCGAGATCCGCGACGAAGGCGCAACCGGGCGCGGCTCCAAGCCCAAGGCCGGCCTTACGGGCTTTACCGTGTCGCACCTGCGCTTTCCCGACGCCCCGCAGCCGTGGGAAACCGACCACCACGGCCTGCCGGCGCGCATCGCCTCGCCCCTTTCCATCATGATCGACGGCCCCATCGGCGGCGCGGCCTTCAACAATGAGTTCGGGCGCCCCAATCTGCTGGGCTACTTCCGCACCTACGAGCAAAGCGCCGGCGGCACGCGCTGGGGCTACCACAAGCCCATCATGATCGCCGGCGGGCTGGGCAGCATCGACGCCGAACTCACGCACAAAGAAACCATTCCGCCCGGCGCGCTGCTGATCCAGCTGGGCGGTCCGGGTTTCCGCATCGGCATGGGCGGCGGCGCGGCTTCCAGCATCAGCATGGGCAGCAACTCGGCCGAGCTCGATTTCGATTCCGTGCAGCGCGGCAACCCCGAAATCGAGCGCCGCGCCCAGGAGGTCATCGACCGCTGCTGGCAGCAAGGGCAGGGCAACCCCATCCTGGCCATCCACGACGTGGGCGCGGGCGGCTTGTCCAACGCCTTTCCCGAGCTGGTGAATGATGCGGGGCGCGGCGCCGTGTTCGACCTCAAGCGCGTGCCGCTGGAAGAGTCCGGCCTGTCGCCGGCCGAGATCTGGAGCAACGAATCGCAAGAGCGCTACGTGCTGTCCATTCTGCCGCAAGACCTCGAGCGCTTTGACGCCATCGCGCGGCGCGAACGCTGCCCGTACGCGGTGGTGGGCGTGGCGACCGAATCGCGCCAGCTGCGCGTGGTCGACGGCGAGGGCCTGCCCGGCCTGGACGCCGAGGCGCCGGCCGGCAATGCCGGCACCCGCCCGGTCGACGTGCCCATCGACGTCATCCTGGGCAAGCCGCCGCGCATGACGCGCGACGTGCGGCGCCAGCCTGGCGTGTCGCAGGCGCTGGACCTGGTCGGCATCGACCTTACCGACGCCGCTTATCGTGTGCTGCGCCATCCCACGGTGGCCAACAAATCGTTCCTGATCACCATCGGCGACCGCACCGTGGGCGGGTTGTCCAGCCGTGACCAGATGGTGGGCCCCTGGCAGGTGCCGGTGGCCGATTGCGCCGTGACCCTGGCCGACTACGAGGGCTTCCGCGGCGAAGCCATGGCCATGGGCGAGCGCACCCCGCTGGCGGTGCTCGACGCCCCGGCGTCGGGCCGCATGGCCGTGGCCGAGGCCCTGACCAACCTGGCCGCCGCCGATGTTTCGCGACTGGAAGACATCAAGCTGTCGGCCAACTGGATGGCGGCCTGCGGGGTCGACGGCCAGGACGCCGCGCTGTACGACACCGTGGCCGCGGTCAGCGAGCTGTGCCAGGCCACCGGCCTGTCGATTCCCGTGGGCAAGGATTCCCTGTCCATGAAAACCACCTGGGAGCACGACGGCGAAACGCGCCAGGTGGTGGCGCCGGTGTCGCTCATCGTCACCGCTTTCGCGCCGGTGGGCGACGCGCGCGCCAGCCTGACGCCGCAGCTGCGCACCGACGCGGGCGACAGCGTGCTGATCGTCATCGACCTGGGCCGCGGCCGCCACCGCATGGGCGGGTCGATCCTGGCGCAGGCCTACAACCAGGTGGGCACCAGCGTGCCCGACATCGACGCGCCGCAAGACTTGCGCGCCTTCTTCATCACCATCCGCACCCTGGCCGAGGCCGGCGTGCTGCTGGCCTACCACGACCGTTCCGACGGCGGCCTGTTCGCCACGTTGTGCGAGATGGCCTTCGCCGGGCGCACCGGCATTTCGGTCAACCTCGACATGCTCACCTTCGACCCGGACACGGCCGACTGGGGCGACTACAAAATCCGTCCCGAACAGGTGGCTGTGCAGCGCGACGAGCTCACGCTGAAGGCGCTGTTCTCGGAAGAGGCCGGCGCCGTGATCCAGGTGCCGGCGGCGCAGCGCGACGCCGTCATGCAGGTGCTGCGCGGCGCGGGCCTGTCGAAGCATGCGCACGTGATCGGCGGGCTGAACGACGCCGACACCGTGGAATTCTTCCGCGACGGCAAGAAGGTCTGGAGCGAACCGCGCGCCGGCCTGGGCCGCGCCTGGAGCGAAGTCAGCTACCGCATCATGGCGCGCCGCGACAACCCTGCCTGCGCGCAGGCCGAGTTCGACACCTGGAACGACGCCGCCGATCCCGGCCTGGCGCCGCGCGTGGCGTTCGATCCGCAAGAAGACATCGCGGCCCCGTTCATCGCCACCGGCAAGCGCCCGCGCGTGGCCATCCTGCGCGAGCAGGGCTGCAACAGCCAGGTCGAAATGGCCTGGGCCTTCGACACGGCGGGCTTCGATGCCATCGATGTGCACATGACCGACCTGCTGGCCGGCCGCATCGACCTCAGCGCCATGCAGGGCCTGGTGGCGGTGGGCGGCTTCAGCTATGGCGACGTGCTGGGCGCGGGCGAAGGCTGGGCCCGCACCATACGCTTCAACAGCCGGCTGTCCGACCAGTTCGCCACTTATTTCGCCCGTTCCGACACCTTTGCGCTGGGCGTGTGCAACGGCTGCCAGATGATGGCCGCGCTGGCGCCCATGATCCCGGGCGCGGACCATTGGCCGCGCTTCACCCGCAACCAGTCCGAAAAATACGAGGCGCGCCTGTCGCTGGTCGAGATCGCCGACTCGCCCTCGATTTTCTTCGCCGGCATGGCGGGCACGCGCGTGCCGGTGGCCGTGGCGCATGGCGAAGGCTACGCCAACTATGCCCAGCAGGGCGATGCCGGCAAAGTGCTGGTGGCCGCGCGCTACATCGACAACTACGGCAAGGCCACCGAAGCCTATCCGTTCAACCCGAACGGCAGCCCTGGCGGCCAGACTTCGGTAACCACCGCCGACGGCCGCTTCACCGTCATCATGCCGCACCCCGAGCGCGTCACGCGCAACGTGATGATGTCGTGGGCGCCGCAGAAGTGGGGCGCGGCCGACAGCACGGGCGCCTACAGCCCCTGGATGCGCATGTTCCGCAATGCGCGGGTGTGGGTGGGGTAGGCGGCTGCGCAACGGGCGGCAAGCTCGATGGGGCGGCGGCCAGCCGCCCCATTTTCATGGGCACAGGCATAAAATCAAGCTTTCGCCCCCTTCGACAGGACCGTGCCATGAACGCCCGCATTCCCGACGACGCACTGCCGCCCACCCTCGATCCCGATGCCCTGCAGGCCTTTGTCGACCGCCAGTGGGATGACGAGATCGTTCCCGCGCTGACCGACTACATCGCCGTGCCGGCCAAGAGCCCGGGGTTCGACGCCGACTGGGAAAAGAACGGCTATATCGAACGCGTGGTGCGCGACGCGGCGCAATGGGTCGAGTCGCGCAAGGTGGCGGGCCTGAAGCTCGAGGTCGTGCGCCTGCCGGGCCGCACGCCGGTCATCTTCTTCGACGCGCCCGCCACGCGCGCCGACAACGGCGATACCGTGCTGCTGTACGGGCACCTGGACAAGCAGCCCGAGTTTTCGGGCTGGCGCTCCGACCTGGGCCCCTGGACGCCCAAGTACGAAGACGGCAAGCTTTACGGGCGCGGCGGCGCCGACGACGGCTATGCCATCTATGCCTCGCTGACCGCCATCATGGCGCTGGACGCGCAGGGCATTCCGCGCCCGCGCTGCGTGGGCATCGTCGAGACCTGTGAAGAATCGGGCAGCTACGACCTGCTGCCTTATGTCGATGCGCTGCGCGACCGCCTGGGCAATGTCGCGCTAGTGGTCTGCCTGGATTCGGGCGCCGGCAACTACGACCAGCTCTGGATGACCACCTCGCTGCGCGGCATGGTGGCCGGCACGCTCGAGGTGCAGGTGCTCGACGAAGGCGTGCATTCGGGCGATTCCAGCGGCGTGGTGCCGTCCAGCTTCCGCATCCTGCGCCATTTGCTCGACCGCCTGGAAGACAGCGCCAGCGGCTGCTTGCTGCCGCAGAGCCTGCACTGCGAAATTCCCGCCGAGCGCCGCGAGCAGGTGCGCGAAACCGCCCGCATCCTGGGCGACGAGGTCTGGCGCCGCTTTCCCTGGAGCTGCGGGGCCGACGGCGGCTTCGTGCTGCCCATGACCACCCAGCCCGAAGAGGCGCTGCTGAACCGCACCTGGCGGCCCACGCTGTCGGTCACGGGGGCCGAAGGCCTGCCGCCGCTGTCCAGCGCCGGCAACGTGCTGCGCCCGCGCACGGCGTTCAAGCTGTCGCTGCGCCTGCCGCCGCTCATCGACGCGGTGGCGGCCTCGCAGGAAATCAAGCAGCTGCTCGAAGTCGATTCGCCCTATAACGCCAAGGTCATTTTCCATGCCAACCAGGGCGCCGCCACCGGCTGGAATGCGCCCGCCTCGGCGCCCTGGCTGACCCAGGCGCTGGATGCGGCGTCGCGGCAGTACTACGACGCGCCCTGCGGCTATATCGGGCAGGGCGGCACCATACCCCTGATGAGCCTGCTGCAGCAGGGCTTTCCGAAGGCCCAGTTCATGGTCTGCGGGGTGCTGGGTCCGCGCTCGAACGCCCACGGTCCCAATGAATTCCTGCACGTGCCCTACGGCAAGCGGCTTACCGCCGCGGTGGCGCAAACCATGGCGGCCATGCCGGCCTGACGACGCACATGATCCACACCGCCGGCGCCTACCAGCGCATCATCGACGACACCCGCCTGTGGGTGGAGCGGGCCGTCATCGGCCTGAACCTGTGCCCGTTCGCCAAGGCGGTGCAGGTCAAGCAGCAAGTCCGCTATGCGGCCAGCGACGCCACCGAAGCCGAAGGCGTGCTGGCCGACCTGGAAGACGAATTGCTGTTGCTGTCGCAGGCCGACCCCGACCAGATCGACACCACGCTGCTGATTCTGCCGGACGCGCTGGACGACTTCTACGAGTTCAACGATTTCGCCGATCTGTCCGACCGCCTGCTCAAGCGCATGCGGCTGGTGGGCGAGCTGCAGGTGGCCACGTTCCATCCGGCGTTCCAGTTCGCCGACACCGGGCCCGACGACATCGACAACTACACCAACCGGTCGCCGCACCCCATCCTGCACCTGCTGCGCGAAGAGAGCATCGACCGGGCGGTCGAGGCATTCGGCGACCCCGCCGAGATTTACGAAAAGAATATCGACACGCTGCGCCGGCTGGGGCCCGAAGGCTGGCGCAAGCTGATGGCGGGGTGAGCGCCGCGCGGCCGGTCAGTGCGGCCGCCTGGCATAGCGGGCGGCCAGCACGGCGCAGACCATCAGCTGGATCTGGTGGAACACCATCAGCGGCAGCACGATGGCGCCCACGGCCTGGCCGGCGAAGATCACCTGGGCCATGGGAATGCCGCTGGCCAGGCTTTTCTTGGACCCGCCGAACAGCAGGGTGATGCGGTCTTCGAGGTTGAACTTGAACAGCCGGCCCAGGGCCACGCAGCCCAGCAGGGCCAATGCCAGCAGCACCACGCAGCCCAGCACCAGACCCAGCAGCGCGGGCACGGGGGTGTCGTGCCACAGGCCTTCATTGACGGCTTCCGAAAATGCCGTGTACACCACCAGCAGGATCGAGCCCTGGTNTCGATCGAGCTGCCCAAGGACAAGGAAATGGTGCTGCCGGGCGACAACGTGTCGATGACGGTCAAGCTGCTGGCGCCGATCGCCATGGAAGAAGGCCTGCGCTTCGCCATCCGTGAAGGCGGCCGTACCGTCGGCGCCGGCGTCGTCGCCAAAATCATCGCCTAAATCCGGCGTTTTGCACGGGAAGCCGGCCCATTTCGGGCCCGCTTCCCATGTTTGTCAAAAAAGTAGTACTATGTATGGTTCCGCAAGTTGCCATGCATCGCTTGCAAGCGTTTTAGGGGTATAGCTCAATTGGCAGAGCGTCGGTCTCCAAAACCGAAGGTTGTAGGTTCGATTCCTACTGCCCCTGCCACATTAGTGGCCAAAATATTGATGGCCAAGGTCATGGCCGACCAGGCCCAGTTCGTTGTCAACCCCGCTCGCTCTTAAATTCGCCGGGAGATCACCGCAAGCCGCGCAATCCAGGCCGGCTCGCGTCGCAAAATGTCTAATACCAGCGTAGAAACCGTAACCAGCACCGCCGACCGGATCAAGCTCGGGTTGGCTGTGCTTGTTGTCATTGCTGGCATCGTGGGCTTTTCGATGCTCAGCGCCCAGCCCATGGCCGCCCGCATCGGTGTGTTCATCGGCGGGCTGGTCATTGCCGCCATCATTGCCTGGTTCAGCGAACCCGGCCGCCGCACCCTGAGCTTCGCCAACGAATCGTACAACGAAGCCAAGCGGGTTTCCTGGCCTACCCGCAAGGAAACCACCCAGATGACGGGCATAGTATTTGCCTTCGTCGCAATCATGGGGCTGCTGATGTGGGTGCTCGACAAGGGCATCGAATGGATACTCTACGGCCTGCTGCTGGGCTGGAAATAAGGACGCCGAATGAGTAAACGCTGGTATGTCGTCCATGTGTACTCGGGCATGGAAAAAAGCGTCCACAAGGCCTTGAACGAGCGCATCGAGCGCGCGGGCCTGCAGACGTCGTTCGGCCGCATCCTGGTGCCTTCCGAAGAAGTCGTCGAAATGAAGGGCGGCCAGAAGTCCATCAGCGAGCGCCGCATTTTCCCGGGCTACGTCCTGGTCGAGATGGATCTCACCGACGAAACCTGGCACCTGGTCAAGAACACCAACCGCGTCACCGGCTTCCTGGGTGGCTCGGGCAACCGCCCCACCCCGATTTCCGAAAAAGAAGTCGAGAAGATCCTCTCCCAGATGGAAGAGGGGGTCGAAAAGCCCCGCCCCAAGATCCTGTTCGAAGTGGGCGAGATGGTGCGCGTGAAAGAAGGTCCGTTTGCAGACTTCAACGGCAACGTCGAAGAAGTCAATTACGAAAAGAGCAAGGTGCGTGTGTCGGTCACCATTTTTGGCCGCGCCACGCCCGTCGAGCTCGATTTCAGCCAGGTCGAGAAGACCTGATTTTCAACCCCGGGGAGCCCGCCGCACAGCGCGGCGAGCGTTTGAACCCGCAAGGAGCAAAGCATGGCGAAGAAGATCGTCGGCTTTATCAAGCTGCAAGTGCCGGCTGGTAAGGCGAACCCCTCCCCCCCGATTGGCCCGGCGCTGGGTCAGCGTGGCCTGAACATCATGGAATTCTGCAAGGCGTTCAACGCCAAGACCCAGGGCATGGAGCCCGGTCTGCCGATTCCGGTGGTGATCACCGCCTTCGCCGACAAGAGCTTCACCTTCATCATGAAGACCCCGCCCGCGACGGTCCTCATCAAGAAGGCCGCCGGCGTGCAGAAGGGCTCGGCCAAGCCGCACACCGACAAGGTCGGCACGCTGACGCGCGCCCAGGCTGAAGAAATCGCCAAGACCAAAGAACCCGATCTGACCGCGGCCGACCTGGACGCCGCCGTTCGCACGATCGCTGGCAGCGCCCGCAGCATGGGCATCACGGTTGAGGGGATCTGATCATGGCAAAACTGAGCAAGCGCGCCGCCGCCATCGCCAAGAAAATCGACCGCACGAAGCTGTATCCCGTGTCCGAAGCCCTGACCCTGGTCAAGGAAACCGCCACCGCCAAGTTCGATGAGTCCATCGACGTGGCCGTGCAGCTGGGCATCGACCCCAAGAAGTCCGACCAACTGGTTCGCGGCTCCGTGGTGCTGCCCGCCGGTACCGGCAAGAGCGTCCGCGTGGCCGTGTTCGCCCAGGGCGACAAGGCCGAAGCCGCGCGCGCCGCCGGCGCCGACATCGTCGGCCTGGACGACCTGGCTGACCGCATCAAGGGCGGCCAGATCGATTTCGACGTGGTCATCGCCTCGCCCGACACGATGCGTGTCGTGGGCGCCCTGGGCCAGGTCCTGGGTCCCCGTGGCCTGATGCCCAACCCCAAGGTCGGCACCGTCACCCCTGACGTCGCCACCGCCGTGAAAAACGCCAAGGCCGGTCAGGTCCAGTACCGCACCGACAAGGCCGGCATCATTCACGCCACCATCGGCCGCGCCTCGTTCGGCGTGGAACAGTTGCAAACCAACCTGGCCGCGCTGGTCGACGCCCTGCAAAAGGCCCGTCCCGCTGCCGCCAAGGGTATTTACCTGCGCAAGCTCGCTGTCTCGTCCACCATGGGCGGCGGCGCGCGCATTGAAGTGGCTTCGCTCTCGGCCAACTGATCGGCCGCGGGCAATAACGAACTTTGGGCCGCATCCGGATTTCCGGATGCTGCTGTCAAAGACCGCTGGAGCAGGGCACCGGCAGCCGTATCGCCGGCGCCCCGCTTAATCCCGGAGCTATCCCAGTCCGGATCCAGCGTAGACGGCGTCCCCAGGAAGATTTCTTTACCCGAAGAACTCAACCAGGCGCCGCATTCGGTTGACGCGCAAGGCCGCAAGGCCCCAGGCGTCTTTTGATGGAGTGTTCAAACCGTGAGTCTCAATCGTCAAGAGAAAGCGGTGGTAATCGAGGAAGTCTCGGCAGCTGTTGCCAAGGCCCAATCGATTGTTATCGCCGAGTATCGTGGTCTGGACGTCGCCTCTGTCACCGTACTGCGCAAAACTGCGCGTGAATCGGGCGTGTACCTGCGTGTTCTGAAGAACACGCTGGCCCGTCGTGCGGTTGCCGGCACGGCTTTCGAGCCGTTGTCCGAGCAACTGACCGGTCCGCTGATCTATGGCATCAGCGAAGATCCGGTTTCGGCGGCCAAGGTCCTCGCAGGTTTCGCGAAAAGCAACGACAAGCTGGTCATCAAGGCGGGCTCGCTGCCCAACAACCTGTTGAACCAAGAAGGCGTGAAGGCCCTGGCCACCATGCCCTCGCGCGAAGAGTTGCTGTCGAAACTGCTGGGCACCATGCAAGCCCCCATCGCGCAATTCGTGCGTACGCTCAACGAAGTTCCCACCAAGTTCGCCCGCGGCCTTGCTGCCGTGCGCGACCAGAAGGCGGCGGCGTAAGCCACCGCCCGCGGAATTCGCTGAACGACCGAGCGACACCCAACCTGGCATTTATCCAATTCTGGAGTTCTGAAAAATGGCACTTAGCAAAGCTGAAATCCTTGACGCCATCGCTGGCATGACCGTGCTCGAACTGTCCGAGCTGATCAAGGAAATGGAAGAAAAATTTGGCGTGTCGGCTGCTGCCGCCGCTGTGGCCGTGGCTGCCCCCGCTGCGGGTGGCGGTGCTGCCGCTGCTGAAGAGCAGACCGAATTCACCGTTGTGCTGGCTGAAGCCGGCGCCAACAAGGTGAGCGTCATCAAGGCCGTGCGCGAACTGACCGGCCTGGGTCTGAAGGAAGCCAAGGACCTGGTCGACGGCGCGCCGAAGCCCGTCAAGGAAGGCATCGCCAAGGCTGACGCCGAAGCCGCCAAGAAGAAGCTGGAAGAAGCTGGCGCCAAGGTCGAAGTCAAGTAAGACCTTGCGTCAACTGCCCGGGGACAGTGCAGTTTGCCGTCCCCGGGCTTTTGCGTTTCCAGGAAACCCCTACTGCCGGGGTGCCCTTTGCAGAGGGGTTTTCTGGAGTCGTATCACCTGGGGCCGTGGTTGACGGCCCATGCAACCTCGAGTCGGAGTGCTCATGCCTTACTCGTACACCGAAAAAAAGCGCATCCGCAAAAGCTTCGCCAAGCGTGAAGACGTTCAAAACGTTCCTTTCCTGCTGGCGACTCAGCTTCAATCCTACCTAACTTTCCTGCAGGCGGATACTGTTCCGTCCGAGCGCGCAAGCGACGGTCTGCAGGCGGCGTTCTCGTCGATTTTCCCGATTGTCAGCCATAACGGAATGGCGCGCTTGGAGTTCGTCAGCTATGTGCTGGGCGAACCGGTGTTCGATGTCAAGGAATGCCAACAACGTGGCCTGACCTACGCGTCGCCGCTGCGCGCCAAAGTGCGCCTGGTGCTGCTCGACCGCGAAGTCAGCAAGCCGACCATCAAGGAAGTGAAAGAACAGGAAGTCTACATGGGCGAAATTCCGCTCATGACGGGCACCGGTTCGTTCGTCATCAACGGCACCGAACGCGTCATCGTGTCGCAGCTGCACCGCTCGCCCGGCGTGTTCTTCGAACACGATCGCGGCAAGACCCACAGCTCGGGCAAGCTGCTGTTCTCGGCCCGCGTGATTCCCTACCGCGGCTCGTGGCTGGACTTCGAATTCGACCCGAAAGACGTGCTGTTCTTCCGTGTCGACCGTCGCCGCAAGATGCCCGTGACGATCCTGCTGAAAGCCATCGGCATGACGCCCGAATCCATCCTGGCGCACTTCTTCGACTTCGACAACTTCGAACTCAAGAGCGAAGGCGGCATGATCGAGTTCGTGCCCGAGCGCTGGAAGGGCGAGATGGCCCGCTTCGACATCGCCGGCCGTGACGGCAATGTCATCGTCGAAAAAGACAAGCGCATCAATGCCAAGCATCTGCGCGACATGGCCAACGCCAACATCCAGCGCATCTCGGTGCCCGAAGAGTTCCTGTACGGCCGCGTGCTGGCCAAGAACATCGTCGACGCCGACACCGGCGAAGTGGTGGCGCACGCCAACGACGAGATCACCGAAAGCGTGCTGAGCGCCTTGCGCGCGGCCAACGTGCGCGACATCCAGACGCTGTACACCAACGACCTGGATCGCGGTCCGTACATCTCGCAAACGCTGCGCACCGACGAAACCGCCGACCAGATGGCCGCGCGCGTGGCCATCTACCGCATGATGCGCCCCGGCGAACCGCCCACCGAAGACGCCGTCGAAGCGCTGTTCCAGCGCCTGTTCTACAGCGAAGAAACCTACGATCTGTCGCGCGTGGGCCGCATGAAGGTCAACAGCCGCCTGGGCCGTGGTGAAGACATCACCGGCCCCATGACGCTCACCAACGAAGACATCCTTGAAACCATCAAGGTGCTGGTCGAGCTGCGCAACGGCCGTGGCCAGATCGACGACATCGATCACCTGGGCAACCGCCGCGTGCGCTGCGTGGGCGAACTGGCCGAGAACCAGTTCCGCGCCGGCCTGGTGCGGGTCGAGCGCGCCGTGAAGGAGCGCCTGGGCCAGGCCGAGACCGAAAACCTGATGCCGCACGACCTGATCAACTCCAAGCCGATCTCGGCCGCCATCAAGGAGTTCTTCGGCTCGAGCCAGCTGTCGCAGTTCATGGACCAGACCAACCCGCTGTCGGAAATCACGCACAAGCGCCGTGTTTCCGCACTGGGCCCGGGCGGCCTGACCCGCGAGCGCGCCGGCTTCGAAGTGCGCGACGTGCATCCCACGCACTACGGCCGCGTCTGCCCGATCGAAACGCCGGAAGGCCCGAACATCGGCCTGATCAACTCCATGGCGCTGTATGCCCGCCTGAACGAGTACGGCTTCCTGGAAACGCCTTACCGCAAGATCATCGACGGCAAGGTCAGCGACCAGATCGACTACCTGTCGGCCATCGAAGAAAGCAACTACGTCATCGCGCAGGCCAACGCCGCGCTCGATGACGAAGGCCGTTTCGTCGACGACCTGGTGGCTTGCCGCGAAGCGGGCGAAACCATGCTGACCGCGCCGGCCAACGTGCACTACATGGACGTGGCGCCGTCGCAGATCGTCTCGGTGGCGGCATCGCTGATCCCGTTCCTTGAGCACGATGACGCCAACCGCGCGCTGATGGGCGCCAACATGCAGCGCCAGGCCGTGCCTTGCCTGCGTCCTGAAAAGCCCGTGGTAGGTACCGGCGTCGAACGCACCGTGGCGGTCGACTCGGGCACCACCGTGCAGGCGCTGCGCGGCGGCGTGGTCGACCACGTCGACGCCGAGCGTGTCGTTATCCGCGTCAACGACGACGAGAACGTCGCCGGCGAAGTGGGCGTCGACATCTACAACCTGATCAAGTACACCCGTTCCAACCAGAACACCAACATCAACCAGCGTCCCATCGTGAAGCGCGGCGACAAGGTCGCCAAGGGCGATGTGCTGGCCGATGGCGCGTCCACCGACCTGGGCGAGCTGGCGCTGGGGCAGAACATGCTGATCGCGTTCATGCCCTGGAACGGCTACAACTTCGAAGACTCGATCCTGATCTCGGAAAAAGTCGTGGCCGACGACCGCTACACCTCGATCCACATCGAGGAACTGACGGTGGTGGCGCGCGACACCAAGCTCGGACCCGAGGAAATCACGCGCGACATCAGCAACCTGGCCGAAACCCAGCTCAACCGCCTGGATGATTCGGGCATCGTCTACATCGGCGCCGAAGTCACCGCCGACGACGTGCTGGTCGGCAAGGTCACGCCCAAGGGCGAGACCCAGCTGACGCCGGAAGAAAAGCTGCTGCGCGCCATCTTCGGCGAGAAGGCCTCCGATGTTAAAGACACCTCGCTGCGCGTGCCTTCGGGCATGGTGGGCACCGTCATCGACGTGCAGGTGTTCACGCGCGAAGGCATCGTGCGCGACAAGCGCGCCCAGTCCATCATCGACGATGAACTGCGCCGCTACCGCCAGGACCTGAACGACCAGCTGCGCATCGTCGAGAACGACCAGTTCGACCGTATCGAGAAGCTGCTGGTGAACAAGACGGTCAACGGCGGCCCGCGCAAGCTGGCCAAGGGCGCCACGATCACCAAGGCGTATCTGGCCGACCTCGACCGCTGGCAGTGGTTCGACATCCGCCTGGCCGACGAGCCCCACGCCGTGGTGCTGGAACAAGCCAAGGAATCGCTCGAGCAGAAGCGCCACCAGTTCGACCTGGCGTTCGAAGAAAAGCGCAAGAAGCTCACGCAAGGCGACGAGCTGCCCCCGGGCGTGCTCAAGATGATCAAGGTGTACCTGGCCGTCAAGCGCCGCCTGCAGCCTGGCGACAAGATGGCCGGCCGTCACGGCAACAAGGGCGTCGTCTCGCGTATCACGCCGGTCGAAGACATGCCCCACATGGCCGACGGCACGCCTGCCGACATCGTGCTGAACCCGCTGGGCGTGCCTTCCCGGATGAACGTCGGGCAGGTACTCGAAGTGCATCTGGGCTGGGCCGCCAAGGGCGTGGGCCATCGCATCGCCGACATGCTGCGCGACGAACGCACGGCACAGGTGAAGAACGTGCGCGCCTACCTGGACAAGGTGTACAACACCACCGGCACCGGCGCGCAGGTCGACACCCTGACCGACGACGAAGTCATGGAACTGGCGCAGAACCTCAAGAACGGCGTGCCGTTCGCGACGCCGGTGTTCGACGGCGCCACCGAGGAAGAAATCGGCAAGATGCTCGAGCTGGCCTACCCCGACGAGGTTGCCAAGCGCATGCAGCTGACCGATTCGCGCACCCAGGCATGGCTGTTCGACGGCCGCACCGGCGAGAAATTCGAGCGCCCGGTCACGGTGGGCTACATGCACTACCTGAAGCTGCACCACCTGGTCGACGACAAGATGCACGCGCGTTCCACCGGCCCGTACTCGCTGGTGACCCAGCAGCCGCTGGGCGGCAAGGCGCAGTTCGGCGGCCAGCGTTTCGGGGAAATGGAAGTGTGGGCGCTGGAAGCCTACGGCGCCGCCTACACCCTGCAGGAAATGCTGACGGTGAAATCCGACGACATCACCGGCCGTACCAAGGTATACGAAAACATCGTCAAGGGCGACCACGTCATCGATGCCGGCATGCCGGAATCGTTCAACGTGCTGGTCAAGGAAATCCGCTCGTTGGCCCTGGACATGGATTTGGAGCGTAACTGATGAAAGCGCTACTCGACCTCTTCAAACAAGTCTCGCAAGACGAGCAGTTCGATGCCATCAAGATCGGCATCGCCTCGCCCGAGAAAATCCGTTCGTGGTCCTACGGCGAAGTCCGCAAGCCCGAAACCATCAACTATCGTACGTTCAAGCCTGAACGCGATGGCCTGTTCTGCTCGAAGATCTTCGGCCCGATCAAAGACTACGAGTGCCTGTGCGGCAAGTACAAGCGCCTGAAGCATCGCGGCGTGATCTGCGAAAAGTGCGGCGTCGAAGTCACGGTGGCCAAGGTGCGCCGCGAGCGCATGGGCCATATCGAGCTGGCCAGCCCGGTTGCGCACATCTGGTTCCTGAAGAGCCTGCCGTCGCGCCTGGGCATGGTGCTGGACATGACGCTGCGCGACATCGAGCGCGTGCTGTACTTCGAGGCCTGGTGCGTCATCGAGCCCGGCATGACGCCGCTCAAGCGCGGCCAGATCATGTCCGACGACGACTTCCTGGCCAAGACCGAAGAGTACGGTGACGACTTCCGTGCCCTGATGGGCGCCGAGGCCGTGCGCGAACTGCTGCGCACCATCGACATCGACCGCGAAGTGGAAACGCTGCGCGGCGAGCTCAAGGCCACCAGCTCGGAAGCCAAGATCAAGAAGATCTCCAAGCGCCTGAAGGTGCTGGAAGGCTTCCAGAAATCGGGCATCAAGGCCGAATGGATGGTCATGGAAGTGCTGCCCGTGCTGCCCCCGGACCTGCGTCCGCTGGTGCCGCTCGATGGCGGCCGCTTCGCCACGTCCGACCTCAACGACCTGTACCGCCGCGTCATCAACCGCAACAACCGGTTGAAGCGCCTGCTCGAACTCAAGGCGCCGGAAATCATTCTGCGCAACGAAAAGCGCATGCTGCAGGAAGCCGTCGACTCGCTGCTCGACAACGGCCGCCGCGGCAAGGCCATGACTGGCGCCAACAAGCGCCAGCTGAAGTCGCTGGCCGACATGATCAAGGGCAAGAGCGGCCGCTTCCGCCAGAACCTGCTGGGCAAGCGCGTCGACTACTCGGGCCGTTCGGTCATCGTGGTGGGCCCGCAGCTCAAGCTGCACCAGTGCGGCCTGCCCAAGCTGATGGCGCTGGAACTGTTCAAGCCCTTCATTTTCAATCGTCTTGAAATGATGGGCCTGGCCACCACCATCAAGGCCGCCAAGAAACTGGTCGAAAGCCAGGAACCGGTGGTGTGGGACATTCTGGAAGAAGTCATCCGCGAACACCCGGTCATGCTGAACCGGGCGCCCACCCTGCACCGCCTGGGTATCCAGGCGTTCGAGCCGGTGCTGATCGAAGGCAAGGCCATCCAGCTGCACCCGCTGGTTTGCGCGGCGTTCAACGCCGACTTCGACGGCGACCAGATGGCCGTGCACGTGCCGCTGTCGCTGGAAGCGCAGCTGGAAGCGCGCACCCTGATGCTGGCCTCGAACAACGTGCTGTTCCCGGCCAACGGCGAACCGTCCATCGTGCCCTCGCAGGACATCGTGCTGGGCCTGTACTACACGACCCGCGAACGCATCAACGGCAAGGGCGAAGGCATTTTCTTCACCGATGTGGCCGAAGTGCAGCGCGCCTACGACAACGGCGAAGTCGAGCTGCAGTCGCGCATCACCGTGCGCCTGACCGAATACGAACGCGACGACAACGGCGAATTCCAGCCGGTGCTGCGCCGCCACGAAACCACGGTCGGCCGCGCGCTGCTGTCGGAAATCCTGCCCAAGGGCCTGCCCTTCACGGTGCTGAACAAGGCCCTGAAGAAGAAGGAAATCTCGCGCCTGATCAACCAGTCGTTCCGCCGCTGCGGCCTGCGCGACACGGTGATCTTCGCCGACAAGCTGATGCAGTCGGGCTTCCGCCTGGCCACCCGCGGCGGCATCTCGATCGCCATGGGCGACATGCTGATCCCCAAGGCCAAGGAAGGCATCCTGTCCGAGGCCAGCCGCGAAGTGAAGGAAATCGACAAGCAGTACTCGTCGGGCCTGGTCACGTCGCAAGAGCGCTACAACAACGTGGTCGACATCTGGGGCAAGGCCAGCGACAAGGTCGGCAAGGCGATGATGGAACAGCTGGCCACCGAGCCGGTGGTCAACCGCCACGGCGAAGAAGTGCGCCAGGAATCGTTCAACTCGATCTACATGATGGCCGACTCGGGCGCCCGCGGTTCGGCTGCCCAGATCCGCCAGCTGGCCGGCATGCGCGGCCTGATGGCCAAGCCGGACGGCTCCATCATCGAGACGCCCATTACCGCGAACTTCCGCGAAGGCCTGAACGTTCTGCAGTACTTCATCTCGACCCACGGCGCGCGTAAAGGCCTGGCCGATACCGCGCTGAAGACGGCGAACTCGGGCTACCTGACCCGCCGCCTGGTCGACGTGACGCAAGACCTGGTCATCACCGAAGACGATTGCGGCACCACCCAGGGCTACGCCATGAAGGCGCTGGTCGAAGGCGGTGAAGTCATCGAACCGCTGCGCGACCGCATCCTGGGCCGCGTGGCCGCCATCGACGTGGTCGATCCGGATACGCAGGAAACGGCCATTGCCGCCGGCACGCTGCTCGACGAAGACCTGGTCGACCTGATCGACCGCATCGGCGTCGACGAAGTGAAGGTGCGCACGCCCCTTACCTGCGAAACCCGCCATGGCCTGTGCGCGCATTGCTACGGCCGCGACCTCGGCCGCGGTTCGCACGTCAACGTGGGCGAAGCCGTCGGTGTCATCGCCGCCCAGTCCATCGGTGAACCGGGCACGCAGCTCACCATGCGTACCTTCCACATCGGTGGCGCGGCGTCGCGTTCGGCCCTGGCCAGCGCAGTCGAGACCAAGTCCACCGGCAAGGTGGGCTTTGCCAGCACCATGCGGTATGTCACCAACGCCAAGGGCGAACGCGTGGCGATCTCGCGCTCGGGCGAACTGGCGATCTTCGACGACAATGGCCGCGAACGCGAACGCCACAAGATCCCGTACGGCGCCACCGTGCTGGTTGGCGACGGCGAAGCCGTCAAGGCCGGCACCCGTCTGGCGACCTGGGATCCGCTGACCCGCCCGATCGTGTCCGAGTACGGCGGCGCGGTGCGCTTCGAGAATATCGAAGAAGGCGTCACCGTGGCCAAGCAGCTCGACGAGATCACCGGCCTGTCGACCCTGGTGGTGATCACGCCCAAGACCCGCAGCGGCAAAACGATCACCCGTCCGCAGATCAAGCTGGTCAACGAAAACGGCGAAGACGTCAAGATCGCCGGCACGGATCACTCGGTGAACATCTCGTTCCCGGTCGGCGCGCTGATCACCGTGCGCGATGGTCAGCAGGTGTCGGTGGGCGAGGTGCTGGCGCGTATTCCGCAAGAATCGCAAAAGACCCGCGACATCACCGGCGGTCTGCCGCGCGTGGCCGAGCTGTTCGAAGCGCGTTCGCCCAAGGACGCCGGCATGCTGGCCGACGTGACGGGCACCGTGTCGTTCGGCAAGGACACCAAGGGCAAGCAGCGCCTGGTCATCACCGACCTGGAAGGCGTCAGCCACGAGTTCCTGATTCCCAAGGAAAAGCAGGTGCTGGTGCACGACGGCCAGGTGGTGAACAAGGGTGAAATGATCGTCGACGGCCCGGCCGATCCGCACGATATCCTGCGCCTGCAGGGCATCGAGAAGCTGGCGACCTACATCGTCGACGAAGTCCAGGACGTCTATCGTCTGCAAGGCGTGAAGATCAACGACAAGCACATCGAAGTGATTGTTCGCCAGATGCTGCGCCGTGTGAACATCGTCGACGCGGGCGACACCGAGTTCATCCCGGGCGAGCAGGTCGAGCGTTCCGAGCTGCTGAACGAGAACGACCGCGTCACCGCCGAAGACAAGCGTCCCGCCACGTATGACAACGTGCTGCTGGGCATTACCAAGGCATCGCTGTCGACCGACTCGTTCATCTCGGCTGCTTCGTTCCAGGAAACCACGCGTGTCCTGACCGAAGCCGCCATCATGGGCAAGCGCGACGACCTGCGCGGGCTGAAGGAAAACGTCATCGTCGGCCGCCTGATTCCGGCGGGTACCGGCCTGGCCTATCACATTGCCCGCAAGGACAAGGAAGCCCTGGAAGCCGCCGAGCGCGAAGCCGCGCGGCAACTGGCCAATCCGTTCGAGGATGCGCCGGTTACCGTCGATGCCGATGCGCCGCAGTCCGACGCCGGCCAGGAAGGTCCCGCCGAATAAGCGATACCTTCATGCCCCGGCGGGGCCTGCCGCAGCAGTGGCGGGCCCCATGCAAAACGGCCGCTGAGCAATCAGCGGCCGTTTTTTCGTGCGCCCGGTTGCGGGCTCGTTGGGTCAGCTGCCTGCGCGCGCCTGGGCAGCCTTGAATACGGGCCCCCATTGCGGATGGCCGGCTTCGTTGGGCGCCAGCGTGAACGCTGAATCCAATTGCAAAATACGTACGAAGGTGTCTTCGCACAATTGCGCGTAATTGCGTACGCAGTAACTGAAGGCCTGCAGCTTGTAGGCCTCGATGCGCAACGATTTCGGCGCCGTGGCGATATCGCCGGACGTGGCGACGGTGCGGATTACCGTGCCGTACTGCCCGGCGGCATACTGCTGCCGGACCTGAGCCATCGTATCCTGGGCGGCCTGCGACGGTGGGCCTTCGAAGCCGGAGCCCACACTGGAGCAACCGCCAAGGAACACCATAAGGCAAAGCAAATAGGGCAAGAAAGCGCGAGTCTTCATGAGCGGTTGAGCCTGTGCCTGTGGAGGAATAAGAGTCACATCCTGTTCCCGGCGTAGCCATTGTGAAATGAACCCGGGAAGGATGCTCGGATAATATCCGTTGTACGAGCTAATAGCGCATGCTGCGGCGCAGTAATTATGCGTCTTACTGCTAGGTTAAGTTATTAAAAGTAACTCCAGTAAACTCAGCATCGCGCTTGCGCCAGAATCGAACGCCGTCATACAGGCGTAATGATTTACCGCTTATTTCCAGCTTAAATTGGCCATGTTTTCCTCCGCCGGCTTTTCTTCGCCGCGCGGGCCCTTTGCCGGCGCCGCGCCTCTTGCCCATCGTCCGCTCAGCGCCATTGCGGCGACTACTGCCGGCGGCGTGCCGCAGGCGCGCATTCAGCGCATTATTGCCGAACTCATTCCGGTGCTCGACGATCTGCACCAGGAAGAACGCATCTGCGGCGATATCTCGGTCCATTCGGTAGGCATGGACGAGGCTGGCCGGGCCCACTTGATGGCATTGTCCGGCTATCCCCGGCCTGGCGAATCGCCGGCCCTGACGCCCGGCTACGCGCCGTTCGAGCTGTACACCGAAGCAGCAGAATGGCCGCGCGGCCCCTGGACAGACATCTATGCCCTGAGTGCCGTCGCCTATTCGCTGATCACCGGCCAGCGTCCACCGGCGGCCCCCGAACGGCGGGTCGCTGAAACCTATCGCCCCCTGGCCGCGATGGGCCTGTCCAAATACGACGCCGGCTTTCTGGCCGCCATCGACGCGGGGCTGGCAATCATGCCGGCCGACCGGCCCCAGACGGTGCAGGCGTTCGCCCAGCTGCTGGCCCTGCCGCCCCCGCCCCAGGCGTCCCGGCCGGCTCCCCAGGCGACCCAGTCGGCCGCCCCCGCGGTGGCCGCCGAGGCGCCGAGCGCGCCGCGCCGCAGC
Source organism: Bordetella petrii (assembly GCF_017356245.1). Taxonomy (NCBI): domain Bacteria; kingdom Pseudomonadati; phylum Pseudomonadota; class Betaproteobacteria; order Burkholderiales; family Alcaligenaceae; genus Bordetella; species Bordetella petrii. Next base: position 1,340,164 of record NZ_JAFMZZ010000001.1, on the reverse strand, counting down.
AGTTTCCGGTCGTTCGTGCAGGCGATTCTGCTGGGCATCGCCACTCTGGGAGTGTCCGCCTATTGGTGGGGCCGGTTGACGGAGACCCCGGACGGAGTAATTACTCACTCTGAGTCTGCCGTAGCGCAGGCGCCGGTGCCTGTCGAAACACCGGCTCCGGCTGCAGCCCCGCCCAAGCCGGAACCAAGCGCTCCCGCAGCCCCCACGCCAGCCGCGGCGATTCCCGCACCGCTGGCGGAATGGCAGACGGGCTATCCCGCCGAAAATGCCGACGCTACCGCGCTGCTGGCGGGGCCAAGCACCGATGGCGCCCCGACTGAGTCGTCCGCCGAGGCCGAGGCTGCGCCGCCGCCCCCGCCGGTGCGAGTCAGCATCAACGTGCGCCCCTGGGGTGAAATCGTGGTCAATGGCGTGTCGCGCGGCGTGACGCCGCCACTGAAGACCCTGCGCCTGGCCCCCGGCAGGTATTCCGTCACCATCCGCAATACTGCACAGCCGCCCTATCGGACGACGCTGGAAGTCAAGGCGGGCAAGCCCGCCATGATTACGCACATATTCCGTTGATATCGTCGGCTTGTGCCCACGGGCGCCGGCTTTACGCTTCGTAGGCGTCGTCGTCCAGGGCCATCGGCAGGCTCAAGGTAAACCGGGCGCCCGCGCCACGCTGGCTGTGCACGGCAATCTGCCCGCCGTGGCGCAGCGCCACCGTGCGCACGAATGCCAGCCCCAGGCCGGCGCCACCCGTGCTGGAGCGGTGCGCCTCGCCGGTACGAAAAAAGGGCTGGAACAGGCGCGCCTGGTCTTCCGGCGCGATGCCGGGCCCGGCGTCCTCGATCTCGACATTCCACAGCTCCGCCGCGGCCTGCACGCGCAACTGTATCCGGCTGCCGTCCGGGCTGTACTTGATGGCGTTGTCCAGTAGGTTGCAGACGGCGCGCATGATCAGGGTCTGGTCGCCATAGGCCAGCGCGGCCGCCGGGGCATGTACATCCAGCGTAATGCGGCGCGCCTGGGCCGCGGCCCAGAATTCGTCGGCCGCCTCGCGCAGCAGGTCGGCGAGATCCAGCTTGGCGTGCGCGATATCCATGGACTCGGCACGGGTGAGCTGGATGAAGTCGTCGACCAGCAGCAGTGTGCGGTTGGCCAGGTGCGCAATGCGCGACAACGCTTCATTCGGCGGGCTGTCGGTATCGCCGGCCTGGTTCAGCGCCACCAGCGCCAGTATCGAATTCTGTGGCGCCCGCATGTCGTGCGAGATGAAGCGCAGCGTTTCTTCGCGCTGCCGCTCGGCCTGGCGGATGGTGGTGATGTCGCTCAAGGTCACCACCAGCCCGGCGTTGGCGCCCTGCGCCGTATGCACAAGCGCGCATCGAAGCAGCAGATCCTGCCCGGCGCGATCGCGAACCTCGATGCTGACCCGCGAGGCTGCGCCCTGGGGGGCGTCGTCATCGCCCGGCACGCGCAGCGCCTGGTGTACCAGCTGGCGGGTGGACGGTTCGCCGAACGCCTGTTCCAGTGCGGGCGCCAGGGCATGCCCGATGCGCGGCGGCCGGATGCTGAGATTCAGGAAATACATCACGGCCGGGCGGTTGCGGTACTGCAGCTTGCCGGCCTGGTCGATGACCAGCGTCGCGTCGGGCATGCCGTCCAGGCCGTCGAGCAAGAAACGCCGCAGGTTGCGCACCCGGCTCAGCGTGTGGTCGAGCTCGTCGATATGCTGGTCCAGCGAGCGGCTGATCCGGCCAGCCTGCGGGCCGGCCTCGTCCATGACGGGCGGATACTCCTTGCGCAGGCGGGCCATCTCGCCGTCCATGTAGCGCAGCGCGGCTTCCTGGCTGCGCCAGCTCCAAAGCGGATAACAGGCCGCCACGCCCAGCAGCGCGGCGGTCGGCGGCAGCCAGATGTCGGCCCAGTACAACGCCGCGAGAGCGGCAGCCAGCATGGCGGCCAGCAGCGCCGCGCTGCACAGCACAGCCTGGCGCGGCGACAGGCGCGGCAGCGCCAGGCACAGCAGCAGCACGGGGATCGCGCTGGCCAGCGCGGTCTGCCAGGCCTGGGCCATCTGCAACACCCGGCCTTCGCGAGCCGACTGAAGCAGGTTGCTCATGATTTCGACGCCCGAGATGCCGCTGGCGCGATGCGATACCGGCGCGGGGAATATGTCGCCCATGCCCGTTGCCCAGGCGCCCACCAGCACATACTTGTCCTTGATGTCTGAAGGCGCCAGGTCGCCGCGCAGCACGGACAAATAGGACACCACCCGGAAATGTCCGGGCGGGCCGGCGTACGGAATGAGCGAGGCGCGGCGGGGCACCTGCTGCAGGAAGGCGCGCGCCTGGGCCTCCTGGCCGCCGGCCTGCAGCATGGCCAGCGCGAAATGGTTCCATGGCACGCCGTTCACCTCGCGCGTCCAGATGGCGCGCCGCGCCACGCCATCGTCGTCCAGCTCTATATTGATGTAGCCCAGGCCGGCGGCGGCTTCGGCCAGCGGCGCCAGGGGCAGGTCTGCATGCGCGGGCCGCTCGAGATTGTCCAGTACCACCGGCAGTACCACATGCCCGTTCCGGCGGATGGCATCGGCCAGGATGCGGTCGTCCTCGGGGCGGTACTGGTCGGCTTCGGCAAACATGATGTCCAGCCCCACGGCGCGGGCGCCCTGCAGGCGGTCGAGCAGCGCTGCATGCAGGGTGCGCGGCCACGGCCAGCGGCCCAGCACGGCCAGCGACTGGTCGTCGATCGTGACCATCAGCACGTCTGACGGCGCCGGCCGGCCGGCCAGCGAGATGGCCCGGTCGTAGATGATCTGGTCGATGCGCCCCAGGCCGTTGAACGATCCCAGCAGGGCCGCAAGGGCGGCCAGCGCCAGGGTCAGCAGCAGCCGCGAGTGTGGGAAGGTGCGGCGGCTGTCAGCCATGGCGGGCGGGAATGTACTCAGTAGTCGGCCAGTGTAACGACGCCGCCGTCGGACAATGAGACCGGCAGGCCCGAGACGGTCATCAGGACATTGGCGCCTTCGAATGTCAGGCGGCCATCACGGCCCTCCAGGCCAGCGGCATCGATGGCGCGCACCGCCACATAGTAAGTGCCGGCGCCCGGCGCCGCAAAGCGGATGTCGGTGCTGTCGAACCGCCTGGACGAGATCAGTTCCAGGCCTTCGGCATCGCGCGATACCTGCACCAGGTAGGCCACGGCGCCCGGCACCGGCGCCACGGGTGCCGTCCATTGGCCCGAGCCGGCGCGCTGCGGCGCGCCGACCTGCGGCGCGGGCAACAGCGGCCGGATGCCGGACAGTACGCCGTCGGCGCCGATCGAGGCGCCGTAGCCGGTGGACACGGCAACCGGGCGGCCCGGCGCGCTGTCGCGCGCGTGCGGCTGCAGCCGCACACTGCCTTCGATGACTTCGCTGCGCGCGCCTTGCGCGCCGGCCTGCACACGGAACCGGGTGCCGCGCACGCCCGTGACCGCCACCGGCGTGCGCACCTCGAAGCGGCCCACGCCCTGGCCGGCGGGTGCGACATTCGAATCCACGACGCCGCGCTGCACCCGCAGGATCGAATCCGTCAGCGCGTTGCCTTCGAACTGGCGCAGCCGTTCCAGGTGCGTGGCGCCATCCTGCGGCAGCGTGACTTTGGTGCCGTCGGCCAGCTGCAGGGTGACAAATCCGTTGGACGATGTGGTGATGGTCGAGCCTTCGGCCACCGGCATGCCCGTGCGCAGCGGCTGGCCATCCATGCTGGCCGCGCCGCTTACGTGCACCACCGTGGTCTGTGCCGGCACTTCGGGGATCATGGCGAGCGGAATGCGCAGTTCCCGGCCGATGATCAGGCGATAAGGGTCGTCCACGGCGTTCAGGCGCTGCAGGACGCTCCAGTTTGCATCGTTGCGCGTGTACGTGCCGGCCAGGTGGATCAGCGTGTCGCCCTGGCGGATGCGATAGATGAAATCGTCGCCCAGCGCCCCAGCCGGCTGGGCCGACGCCAGCGGGCTGGCCAGGGCCGCGCAAAAGCAGAGGAATATGCGCGTGAAACGCGGGATCATGTACAGAGTCTCCTGTGGGGACAGAGCTATGCCTTGTCCGGGGCAGCGCCGTTGTTCACGGTTTCAAGCCGGTAGCCCAGCGCATACGACGACGCCAGCCGCACGCCATTCTCGGGGCGCAATTGCAGCTTCTGGCGGATATTGGACAAGTGCGTGTCCAGCGTGCGCGACGTCGCGGGAATTTCGCGGTTCCATACGCTTTCGGCCAGTACATCGCGCGACAGCAGGCGGCCCACATTGCGAAAGAACAATTGGGCAAGTTCGAATTCTTTTGGCGCCAGGGTAATGGCGGTGTCGTGCAGCGCAATCGTGCGGGCGGCGGGGTCGATGCGGTACGAGGCCACCGAGAACGGCGCATGATCGGGCTGCGCCGCCTGGCTGCGGCGCAGCAGTGCCGCGACGCGCGCCAGCAATTCGGCCGGCCGCAGCGGCTTGGCGACATAATCGTCGGCGCCCGCCTGCAGGCCTTGCACCAGGTCGGCTTCCTGGCTGCGGCTGGTGACAAAAATGATGGGAACCTGCATGCCCAGCGTGGTGCGCAGGCGCCGCAGCACTTCGTCGCCGTCCATGTCGGGCACCTGCCAGTCGAGCATGATGAGGTCGAACGACTGGCCGCGCAGGGCGGCCAGCAAGTCGCGGCTGCGCTGATAGCTGTGGCAGGTATAGCCGGCAGAATCCAGAACCTGCTGGATATGCCGTGCCTGGTCAAGGTCGTCTTCCAGCGAGGCTATCTGCATAGTGAATTCTTTATTTGAATAGTGCGCTTGCCGCCCCAGAATTCAGGCTGGCGCGAGGCCTGCGAGGCGATACTGCACTGCGATAATAACTCGCAGTTGCGAGTTCTTGAATCCCGCAACATTGTGAACGTCAAACAATGTCAAGTTGACAAAGATTGACTACGACTTCGTGCAAGACGACGTCACACTGTCTCAGATATGTCGCCGCGTGAAATGCCCGCAGCTCAAGGCGTTGCGCACCAGGCGATAGCTTCCGGGACAATGCTATGAAGCAATTAAAAGTACTCATCATGGTGCCCGACGCAACAATCCGTGGACACTCGGTCACGACGATGTTGCAGGCAGGCATCGCCGCAGACGGCTGCGGCACGCCGCTCGAGCTGTTCAAGCTGCTCGGCGACGACCAATACGATGCCGTGGTGCTCGATATCGGAGAACTCGGCGAGATCGGCTATGCGCTGCTGTCGCGCCTGCGCGCCTCGCCGGCATTGGGCATCGTCGTGATCGGCGCGGCGCTCGGCGTCGAAAGCCGTCTGCGCTGCCTGCAAAGCGGGGCCGACATCTGCCTGCCCGATCCGGTCGACAACCGCGAACTGGCCTGCGTGCTGCTGGCGTTGGCGCGCCGCCTGCCGGGACGCATGCCCGCAGAAGCCGATAACGCCGAAAGCGTTGCCGACACGGCCGGCCGCTGGGAATTGCGCGACCAGAGCTGGACGCTGATGTCGCCGTCCGGGGTGGCGATTTCGCTGTCGGCCAACGAGCGCCTGGTGGTACGGACGTTACTTGATGTAACCGGACGCGCGGTCGGCCGCGCCGAGCTCAACCAGCAGCTCGAGGCCGACAGCAACGCGGGCCGCACCGGCGGGGCGCGCAGCATCGACGTCATCGTCAGCCGCTTGCGCCGCAAGGCCGAAGTGGCCGGCGTCATCCTGCCCATCCGCACGGTGTACGGCAGCGGCTACCTGTTCGCCAACCAGTAGCGCCCGGCGGCAGGCGCGTCGGCCTGAGTCCGTGCCCTGATCCGGCTTTGACATGCCCGGGGTTCTGGGGTATGCTGACGGGCTTACTGCTTTATTTGCGCATAAAGAAGCCAGCCAAAATGGGCGTTGCGGGGTGTTGTAAGCCCTGTATGGCCCGCAGGCTGCCGGTCTTTGTGCGTTTTTGTCTGCAAGACCCGCTCTTTTACGTAAGGAACGTTTGAGGCGGTTTTGCGTGAACTGCCTCTCGCTGGTGTACCGGCCCATGCCAGGGCAATCCACCAGGGACACGAGTACATAAAGTACTTACCAGTGGTACGTAAAAGGGATTTAAAAGGTCATGCCTACCATTAGCCAGCTCGTGCGCAAGCCGCGCGAAGTCAGCGTCATCAAGAGCAAGAGCCCCGCGCTCGAAAACTGCCCGCAGCGTCGCGGCGTGTGCACCCGCGTGTACACCACCACCCCCAAGAAGCCGAACTCCGCCCTGCGCAAGGTCGCCAAGGTGCGCCTCACCAATGGCTACGAAGTCATTTCGTACATTGGCGGCGAAGGCCACAACCTGCAAGAGCACTCGGTGGTGCTGGTGCGCGGCGGCCGTGTGAAAGACCTTCCGGGTGTGCGCTACCACATCGTGCGTGGCTCGCTCGACCTGCAAGGCGTGAAAGACCGCAAGCAGGCTCGCTCGAAGTACGGCGCCAAGCGCCCGAAGAAGGCCTGATAGGCGCTTCAACCGTAGTTTTGCAGTACCCGGCCGCGCATCCGCGCGGCTACAGTGCGACCGCGTCGGCCTTCTTCAAGAAGCAGTGCGCGGTACGTAAGGGGCCGTCCCGATGGGCGGCCGTGGCCGTGCCAGGTGGCGCGGTTCAACTGAACTGACACAAGGAAGCAACATGCCCCGTCGTCGCGAAGTACCCAAGCGCGAGATCCTGCCCGATCCCAAGTTCGGCAGCGTCGAGCTCGCCAAGTTCATGAACGTCGTCATGCTGGACGGCAAGAAGGCCGTCGCCGAGCGCATCGTCTATGGCGCGCTCGAGCAAGTGCAAACCAAGACCGGCAAAGAGCCGATCGAAGTTTTCAGCCTGGCGATCAACAACATCAAGCCGATCGTCGAAGTGAAAAGCCGCCGCGTGGGCGGTGCCAACTACCAAGTGCCGGTTGAAGTGCGCCCCGTGCGCCGCCTGGCCTTGGCCATGCGCTGGCTGCGCGAAGCCGCCAAGAAGCGCGGCGAAAAATCGATGGATCTGCGCCTGGCTGGCGAACTGATCGACGCCTCGGAAGGCCGCGGCGCCGCGATGAAGAAACGCGAAGACACGCACAAGATGGCCGAGGCCAACAAGGCCTTCAGCCATTTCCGCTGGTAATTTAAGGATCAACCCACCATGGCCCGCAAAACCCCGATCGAGCGCTATCGCAACATTGGTATCTCTGCGCACATCGATGCAGGGAAAACCACCACGACCGAACGCATCCTGTTCTACACCGGCGTCAACCACAAGATTGGCGAAGTGCATGATGGCGCAGCCACCATGGACTGGATGGAGCAAGAGCAAGAGCGCGGCATCACCATCACGTCGGCCGCCACGACGGCGTTTTGGCGCGGCATGGCCGGCAACTATCCCGAACACCGCATCAACATCATCGACACCCCGGGACACGTGGACTTCACCATCGAAGTCGAACGTTCCATGCGCGTGCTCGACGGCGCCTGCATGGTGTATTGCGCCGTGGGCGGCGTTCAGCCGCAGTCCGAAACCGTGTGGCGCCAGGCCAACAAGTACGGCGTGCCGCGCCTGGCCTTCGTCAACAAGATGGACCGTACCGGCGCCAACTTCTTCAAGGTCTACGACCAACTGAAGACGCGCCTGCGCGCCAACCCCGTGCCCATCGTGATCCCGATCGGCGCCGAAGACGCCTTCAAGGGCGTCATCGACCTGGTCAAGATGAAAGCCATCATCTGGGACGAAGCCAGCCAGGGCACCAAGTTCGACTACGTCGACATCCCGGCCGAGCTCGAAGGCGCTGCCAACGAATGGCATGAAAAGCTGGTCGAGGCCGCCGCCGAATCCACCGAGGAACTGATGAACAAGTACCTCGAAACGGGTTCGCTCGACGAAGCCGAGATCAACACCGCGATCCGCCAGCGCACCATCGCCGGCGAGATCCAGCCCATGCTGTGCGGTACCGCCTTCAAGAACAAGGGCGTGCAGCGCATGCTGGACGCGGTCATCGACTACCTGCCCTCGCCGATCGACATCCCGCCGGTGGCTGGCCAGGATGACGAAGGCAACGAGATCTCGCGCAAGGCCGACGACAGCGAAAAGATGTCGGCGCTGGCGTTCAAGCTGATGAGCGACCCCTTCGTGGGCCAGCTCACGTTCGTGCGCGTGTATTCGGGCGTCCTGAAGTCGGGCGACACCGTCTACAACCCCATCAAGGGCAAGAAAGAGCGCGTGGGCCGTCTGCTGCAGATGCACGCCAACAACCGCGAAGAAATCAAGGAAGTTCTGGCGGGCGACATCGCCGCCGTGGTGGGCCTGAAAGACGTCACCACCGGCGAAACGCTGTGCGATGTGGATTCGCACATCCTGCTCGAGCGCATGGAGTTCCCCGAGCCCGTGATTTCGCAGGCCGTCGAGCCCAAGTCGAAGGCCGACCAGGAAAAGATGGGCCTGGCCCTGTCGCGCCTGGCCCAGGAAGACCCGTCGTTCCGCGTGCGCAGCGACGAAGAGTCCGGCCAGACCATCATCTCGGGCATGGGCGAGCTGCACCTGGAAATCCTGGTCGACCGCATGAAGCGCGAGTTCGGCGTGGAAGCCAACGTCGGCAAGCCGCAAGTGGCCTACCGCGAAACCATCCGCAAGACCTGCGAAGAAGTCGAAGGCAAGTTCGTCAAGCAGTCGGGCGGCCGCGGCCAGTACGGCCACGTGGTGCTCAAGCTCGAACCGCTCGAGCCGGGCGGCGGCTACGAATTCGTGGATGCCATCAAGGGCGGCGTGGTGCCGCGCGAGTACATCCCCGCGGTCGACAAGGGCATCCAGGAAACCCTGCCTGCCGGCATCCTGGCCGGTTACCCGGTCGTGGACGTCAAGGCTACGCTGTTCTTCGGTTCGTACCACGACGTCGACTCGAACGAAAACGCGTTCAAGATGGCCGCTTCGATGGCCTTCAAGGACGGCATGCGCAAGGCCAGCCCCGTGCTGCTCGAGCCCATGATGGCCGTTGAAGTCGAAACGCCCGAAGACTACGCTGGTACCGTGATGGGCGATCTGTCCTCGCGGCGCGGCATGGTGCAGGGCATGGAAGACATGGTCGGCGGCGGCAAGACCATCAAGGCCGAGGTTCCCCTGGCCGAGATGTTCGGTTACGCCACCAACCTGCGCTCGCTGACGCAAGGTCGTGCCACGTACACGATGGAATTCAAGCATTACTCCGAGGCCCCCAAGAACGTCGCTGACGAAGTCATCGCCGCTCGGGCCAAGTAAATAACCGTCGCCGCGTCTCCGTGATCCGGGGGCGCGGCAAATCATCCCAGTTTCCTTGAAAGTCAAAGGATAGAGATCATGGCAAAAGGCAAGTTTGAACGTACCAAGCCGCACGTGAACGTGGGTACGATTGGTCACGTTGANCTCGATGTAGATCTGCTTGCGCTTGGACAGCCGCGACGACAGGATGTCGACCCGCACGTGTTCGTTCTTGAGCAGGGTATAGCCCGCCGTCAGCAGGAACATGGCACCAAACATGTACCACTGCAGCTCCAGCCACGCGTTCGAGCTCATCTCGAACACCTTGCGGACCACCGCGTTGCCGGCGCTGACCAGCACCACCAGCAGCGTGATCCACGTGACAGCCCGGCCAACCCGCAGATTCAGCGCGTCTATGCCGCGCGATACGGCCAGCAATGCATGCATGCGATTCCCCTTGTGATTTTCAATGCCCGGCGTCGTGGCGGCGCCAGGGCGTGGCCTTGCGCTCGACCCAGGCCAGCAGCCCGAACAGCGCCATGCCCATCAGCGCCAGCACGAACAGCGCGCCGAAGACGCGCACCGTATCGAACGTGCCCTGCGCGCTCATGATGACGTAGCCCAGGCCGCGCTGCGACGACACGAACTCGCCCACGATGGCGCCCACCAGCGCCAGCGAAATGGCCACCTTCATGCCGGTGACGATGGACGGCAGCGCCGCGGGCGGCCGCACCTTGAAGAAGAAATCGCGCCGCGATCCCTTCAGCACCCGGCCCAGGTCCAGGATGTCCTGCGGCACCGATTTCAGACCATGCACGGTGTCGACCACGATGGCGAACACCGCGATCAGGAACGCGATGGCGATCTTGGGCTCGGCGCCGGTGCCCAGCCAGATCACGAACAGCGGCGCCACCGCCACCTTGGGCACGCTGTTCAGCGCCACGATCAGCGGATAGCAGATGCTTTCGAACCAGCGCGAGCCCACCAGCAGCACCGCGGTCAGCACGCCGCCCACCACGGCGGCGGCGAACCCGCCCAGCGTGGTCAGCAGGGTGTACCAGGCATGCCCGGCGTACCAGCGCCAGTCGGCCGCCAGTTCGGCGCCGATCTGCGACGGCAGCGGCAGCATGATGGGGCGCACGTGCAGCGCGCGCGCCAGCACTTCCCACAGCGCCAGGAACAACAGCAGCGAGGCCAGCCCGGCCGCGCCATGCAATAGTTGCCGGGATACGCGGCTCATGCGGTGCGCACTCCTTCATCGATCAGCCCCATCTGCTGGAACAGGCCGCGGATATGGCTGACGTAGCGGCCGAACTCGGGGGTTTCGCGCAGGGCCAGCGGACGCGGGCGCGGCAGGTCGATGGCGATGGTCTCGACCACGCGCCCCGGGCGCGGCGAAAACACCATCACCGCATCGCCCAGGAACACGGCTTCGGCAATGCCGTGGGTGACGAACAGCACGGTGTTGCCGATGTTCATCCAGATGCGCTGCAGTTCGACGTTCATCTGGTCGCGCGTCAGGGCGTCCAGGGCGCCGAACGGTTCGTCCATCAGCAGCAGGCGCGGGTCGTCGACCAGCGCGCGGCAGATGGCGGCGCGCTGGCGCATGCCGCCGGACAGCTCATGCGGATAGCATTCGGCGAAATCCTGCAGCCCGGTCAGCGCCAGCAGCTCGCGCACCTTGCCGGCATAGGCGGACACCGGCTTGCGGGCGAACTCGATGGGCAGCAGCACGTTGCGGCGGATACTGCGCCAGTCCAGCAGCGCGTCGCGCTGGAACACCATGCCCACGCCGTCGGGTGGCCCCTGCACGGTGCGGCCCTCGACCTGCAGCTCGCCCTGGGTAATGGTTTCCAGGCCGGCCACGCAGCGCAGGAACGTGCTTTTGCCGCAGCCGCTGGGCCCCAGGATGCTGAGAAAGCGCCCCGGCGGCAACTGCAGCGACACCGTATCCAGCGCGCGCACGCCGCGCTCGCCCGGGTACTGCTTGCCGACTTCGCGCGCCGCCACGGCCCATTGCGTCATGGCCGCACCATGGCGTCGTAGCGCTGTGGCTGGACCAGGTCGGGCACGTAGAATCCGGCAGGATCGGCGTCGGCGCGCACCAGTCCCACCGAAGACAGGGTGCGCACCGCCTGGACCCAGTCGGCCGGCACGGGCGCGCCCAGGCGCCGGCCCGCCGCCGGCGTGCCGAAGTAGTCGCGCAGCGCGTCGATCTGGCCGCGCAGCACGCGCGGATCCAGGCGCGCCTGCGGGCGCTCGGCCAGAATGGCGGCCACGGCCTCGTCCTGGTGGCCGGCGTAGATGTATTCCCAGGCGCGCGCGCTGACACTGGCAAAGCGCCCGATGGCCTCGCCGCGTTCGGCCAGCTTCTGCTCATTGGCGAACAGGCCGAAGCTGGGCATGTCCAGGCCGAAATCGGCAAAACGCACCGCCTTCGACGGCCGGTTCTGCGAAACCACCGGCAAAAAGAACGGAATGGTCGAGAACGCGGCATCGGCGCGGCCCACGGCATAGGTGGAGGCCTTGCCGGCGGCGTCGACATTGACCAGGTCGATGTCGCTCTTGGCCAGCTTGCCGCGCGCCAGGAATGCGTCGATGAACGGCGCCTCCAGCGATCCGGCGGTGTAGGCCACCTTCTTGCCCTTGAGCTGCGCCGGGCCGGTGATGCCGGAATCGGCCGGCACCAGCAGGCCGATGTCGCTGTGCCGCGCGAACACGGCCACCGCCTTCACCGGCAGGCCCTTGTCGCGGGCGATCATCATCGATGCCAGGGCCGCGTGGCCCAGATCGAAGCTGTCGCCCGAGCCGACGATCTGCACCGTGGTAACCGAGCCGTTGCCGTCTTCCAGGGTGACGTCCAGGCCGGCCTGCTTGTACCAGCCCTTGTGCTGCGCCAGGTGGAATGCGGCCTGCACGCCCCAGGGCGTCCAGTCCAGCCGCACCTTCAAGGGCTCCAGCGCCTGGGCGGCGGCCGCCTGGCAGGCCAGCGCGGCAGCCAGGCCGGCCGCGGCCGCCGCAAGGCGGCGCCCCATCATTGCCATCCGCAAGTTCATCGTTTTTCCCCCTGTATCTGCATGGCGCCGGCCAAGCGCCGCGCTTAGCCGGCGCGGCCGAACCAGCGCCGGATACGCATCCACAACACACTGAAGAACATGCCCACCGCGTTGAATTCGGCCTGCGCCGGCGGGCCGTCGCCCGCGCCGGCGCCCAGGCGCGCGCCGACGTTCTTGCCGAAATCGGCGATCATGCGGCGCACGAAATCCTGCACCAGCCCCGAACGCGAGAACTGCGCCAACGGCCCCTGCAGGGTGTATTCCAGGTCGACGTCGACGCGCGTCTGCCCGTCGTCCAGCCCCCGCACCCGGTAGGCGATGTCGCCGGTGGCGCGCGACTGGCTGAGCGTGTCCTGGCCGGCGCCGCGGAACACGGCGCGCCGGGCGGCGTCATCGCGTTCGAGCCGCGCCGCGCCATTGAAGGCCGCCGCCATCGGCCCGAACTTGATGGCTATCTTGCCCTTGACGCGGTCGCCCTCGTGTTCCTGGATGGCCGCGCCCGGCAGGCAGGCCGCCACGGCGGGCAGGTCGACCATGAAAGCCCAGACCTGCTCGGGCGGAAACGGCACCTGGAATCCGCCTTCGATGCGGTTGCCCTTGCCGGCGGGCCGCGCGGGCGCCGCGGCGTCCGGCGCGGCAGCGGCCGGTGCCGCGCCGGCGGGCACGGGCGGCGCGGCCACGGGCGCAAAGGCCTGGAAAGCCGCCGGCCGGGCCGCGGGCGCGGCCGGCGCGGCGCCGCGCCCCTGCGCCAGCGCCTCGCGCAGGGACTGCACGGCGGCATCCGGCCGGGCGCGCAAATCGGCCAGCACCGACATCACCGCCGCCACGATGCCCATGTAGCCGGTGCAGCGGCACAGGTTGCCCGACAGCTCGACGCGCACGCGGGCCTCGTCGGCGTCGGGCAGGCGCAGCACGATGTCGCGCGCCGTGGCCAGCATGCCGGGAGTGCAGTAGCCGCACTGCAGGGCATGGTGCCGCGTGAAGGCCGGCCGCAGGCGGGCCATGACCGGATCATCGTCATAGCCCTCGATGGTGGTCACATGCCGGCCTTCGCAGGCCGCCGCGTAGGCGATGCACGAACGCACCGGCTGGCCGTCCAGCAGCACCGTGCAGGCGCCGCAGACGCCGTGCTCACAGCCCAAGTGCGTGCCGGTCAGGCGGGCCTGGTCGCGCAGAAAATCGCCCAGGTGCATGCGGGCGGGCGCTTCGTGGCACACCCGCTTGCCGTTGATTTGCAATGAAACTTGAGCCATGTGTATTCCTATGCGGCCAGGGCCTGCGCCAGGCTGCGCGCCACCGCGGTGGCATGCAGCCGGCGGTGCAGCGGGTCTTTGTCGGGCATGACGGCGGCCAGCTCGTCCAGAATGCGCTGGGGGTCGGCCGGCGCCGCGCCGGATTGCGCCGCTTCGGCCGCCAGCGCCGGCAGCAGGGCCGGCGCGCCGTCCAGCGCACCCACTGCCACGCGCGCCACCTTGGCGGCCGGGTCGAACCAGGCCGCGCAGCTGGCCTCGGCGAACTCGCCCGTCTTGCGGCAGAACTTGTAATAGCCCCAGCGCGCCTGCGCGGTGTGGCGCGGCACATGCACCGCGGCGATCAGCTCGTCTTCACCGACGGCGGTGGTGTAGGCGCCCTGCATGAATTCGCTCGCCGCCACGCGGCGCACGCCGGCCGGCCCCGCTATCTCGAGCTCGGCGCCCAGCGCCGCCATGACCAGCACCCAGTCGGCGGCCGGATCGGCATGCGCCAGGCTGCCGCCCAGCGTGCCGCGATTGCGGATGGCGCGGTAGGCGATGCCGCCGGCCACCTGCTGCAATGTCGAACCGCGCAGCAGCGGATGCACGCCGTCTTCGATCTCGGCGTGCGTCACGCCCGCCCCGATGCGCAGGCGTCCGTCCTGTTCGGTAACGGTGCGCAGCTCGGCCAGCCCGGCAATATCCACCACCACGGCGGGACGCGCCAGGCGCAGGTTCAGCATCGGCCCCAGCGACTGCCCGCCGGCCATCAGCTTGGCGCTGCCGGCATGCTCGCGCAGCAGGCCGACGGCCTGCGCCACGGATTCGGCGCGCACATACTCAAAGCGGGCGGCTTTCATGCGGCCTCCGCGGCGGCGATGGCGGCCAGCACCCGCACAGGCGTCAACGGCGTCTGCGCCAGCTCGGCCGCGCCCAGGCGCCCCAGCGCATCGTTGACCGCGCCGAACAGCACGGCCGGCGGGGCAATGGCGCCGCCTTCACCCATGCCCTTGGCGCCGAACTCGGTGTGCGGCGACGGGGTCTCGAAATGATGCAGACGCAGGTTGGGCACTTCGGTGGCGCCGGGCAGCATGTAGTCGGCCAGCGTCGAGGCCAGCGGCTGGCCGTTGCCGTCGTAGGGCACTTCTTCCAGGAAGGCCGTGCCGATGCCCTGCGCCACGCCGCCGATGGTCTGGCCTTCGACCACCATGGGGTTGATCATGGTGCCGCAGTCTTCCACGACCACGTAGTCCAGGATCTCGACCGCGCCCGTGCCCGGGTCCACGGCCACCACGGCGGCCTGGCTGGCGTAGGTGAAACAGCCGGTGTCGACCTTGGGCTTGTAGCCCACGTGCACCTCCAGGCCGGCCGGATCCACATCGGCCGGCAGCAGATGCGGCCGCAGGTACCAGGCATCGGCCACCTCGCTGCTGGCCACCGACCGGCCGGCGGCGCGGTAACAGCCATCCTGCAGCGCCACCTCGGCCGGATCCGCCTGCAGCAGGTGCGCGGCAATGTGCGTCATGCGCGGCAGCAGGCGCTTGCAGGCCTGCGACACCGCGCCCCCCGACATCACCAGCGAGCGCGAGGCGTAGGTGCCGGTGGAAAACGGCGTCTGCCCGGTGTCGCCGTGCAGGACCTTGATGCGCGCGACATCGATGCCCAGGATTTCGTGCGCGATCTGGGCGAAAGTGGTTTCCATGCCCTGGCCGTGCGAATGCACGCCCACGCGCACCTCCAGGCCGCCATCGGGCGTGACGCGCACCGTGGCCTGGTCGTAGCCGGGGATCACCGGCGTGCCCCAGGCCGCGAACACCGACGTGCCGTGGGCCGCCTGTTCGGTGTAGGTGGCCACGCCCAGGCCGATCAGCCGGCCGTCGGGTTCGCCCGCGGCCTGGCGCGCGCGCACCGCCGGCGCATCGATCATTTCCAGCGCCTTGCGCAGGCTGGCCGGATAGTCGCCGCTGTCCAGGTGCTTGTTGGTGACGTTGACATAGGGCATCTGCTCGGGCTGGACCAGGTTTTCCAGGCGCACTTCCCAGGGCTCGCGGCCCACTTCGCGGGCAATGGCGTTCATGGTGAGCTCGATGGCGAAGCACACGCCGGTGCGGGCCACGCCCCGGTACGGAACGAAGCCGGGCTTGTTGGTAGCCACACAGCGGGTCACGCAGCGGTAACCCTTGAATCCGTACGGCCCCGGCAGGTTGCCGATGGCCTGGCCGGGCTCCAGGCCGATGGTGAACGGCCATACCGAATAGGCGCCGCCGTCGATGGTGATCTGCGCATCCAGCGCCAGCAGCTTGCCGCGCTTGTCTATATAGGCGGCCATTTCGTAATAGTGCTCGCGCGAATTGGCGCCCGCGGTCAGGTGCTCGCGGCGGTCTTCAATAAAGCGGAACGGCCGCTTGTAGGTTTTGGCCAGCCACGCCACGCACAGCTCTTCCTGCTGCAGCACGCACTTGTAGCCGAACGCGCCGCCCACGTCGGGCGAGATGACGCGCACCCGGCCCTGGTCCAGGTCCAGGCACTGGGCCAGGATGCTGCGGATCATGTGCGGCACCTGGGTGGCGCTGACCACCACCAGCTGGTCGGCCTGGTGGTCCCAGTACGCCAGCACGGCCTTGCCTTCCATCGGCACCATGCATTGCCGGGCCAGGTTGATCTTGCGCCGCACGACCAGGTCGGCGCGGGCGGCGTTGGCCTCGAAATCCTTGTCCACATTCAGCGTGACGAAGACATTGTCGCGCCAGTGCCCGTGCAGCAGTTCGGTGGCGGCGGCCTGGGCGCTGGCCACGTCGGCATAGACCGGCAGGTCGTCGTAGTCGACCTCGACCAGTTCGGCGCAGTCTTCGGCCTCGGCGCGGGTGGGCGCGAACGCCATGGCCACGGGTTCGCCGACGAACCGCACCTTGCCCGAAGCCAGCGGCGGCTGGCTGGACGACTGGTAAGTGGGCAGCGTCGAATCGGCCACGATGTCGCGCGCGTCGGACATCATGTCGCGCAGCACTACGCTGCCGGCCACTTCGCCGGGCACGCGCACCGCGCCGATGCGGGCATGGGCCAGCGGACTGCGCAGAAACGCCACTTCGCACAGGCCCGGCATGGCCATGTCGGCCACGAAATTGCCCTTGCCCTGCAAGTGGCGCGCATCTTCCTTGCGCGGCACGCGCGCGCCCACACCCTGGCGCGCGCCGGCCGGTGCCGCATGGCCGGCGGTTTCTGTGTTCATCAGCATCCTTTGTGGTGGATCGGGACTACTTGGAATGGGATCGCGTCACCGCCGCAAACGTGTAGTTGTCCAGTGCGTTTTCGGCCACGCGGAACCAGCTGGCCTCGTCGGCCTGGAATTTCTTCCAGTCGGGATAGATCGCCTTGAAATCGGGGTTTTTCTCGGACAGTTCCACCCACAGCTCTTGCGAAGCCTTGTATACCGCATCCATTACTTCTTTGGGGAAGAAGCGCAGCTTGGCGCCCCCGGCGATCAGCTTGCGCAGCGCCAGGGGGTTGCGGGCGTCGTAGTTGGCCAGCATTTTCATGGTCTGCTCGCCGCAGGCGCATTCGAATGCCGCCTGGTACGCGGGCGGCAGGGCGTCCCACGCCTTGTCGTTGACCATGGTGGTGATCGATGCGCTGCCCTCGAACCAGCCCGGCGAGTAATAGAACGGCGCCACCTTGTTGAAGCCCAGCTTTTCGTCGTCATAGGGGCCGATCCATTCGGCCGCGTCGATGGTGCCTTTTTCCAGCGCGGGGTAGATGTCGCCCGGCGGAATCTGCTGCGGCACCGCGCCCAGCTTGGACAGCACCATGCCGCCGATGCCGCCGATGCGCATGCTGAGCCCCTGCAGGTCGGCCACCGAATTGATCTCTTTGCGGTACCAGCCGCCCATCTGCACGCCGACGTTGCCACAGACGTGGTTGACGATGTTGTACTTCTTGTACAGCTTGCGCAGCTGCTGCAGGCCGCCGCCGTAGTGGATCCAGGCATTGTGCTGGCGCGCGTTCAGGCCGAACGACAGGCCGGTGTCGAACGTCAGCGCGGTGTTCTTGCCCACGAACATGGTGCTGAGCACGTGGTTGCATTCCACCGTGCCGTTGCTGACCGCATCCATGTTCTGCGGCGACGGCACCAGCTCGCCGCCCGGAAACGCGCGGATCTCGAACTTGCCGTCGGTAAGCTGCGACACGCGCTGGCAGAGTTCATCGGCCGAGCCGTAGATGGTGTCCAGGCTTCTGGGCCAGCTGGTCGACATGCGCCAGCGCACGGCCGGACTGCTTTGCGCCAGCGCGGGCAGGCTGGCAGAGGCCAGCCCGGCGCCGGCGGCGCCGGCGGCTTGGGCAAGAAAACGGCGTCGTTGCATGAATAGCTCCTGGTCTTTCCGATAATCGTTCCGAAGAACGGTCTGTGGTGACACCGGCGAGTTTCTGGATGCCTGCCGGCTTATAAAGAAAAAGAAGGCTTGCACAAACACGAACCGCCGCTACCGCGGGGCCTGGCCGGCCGCGCTTGCGCGCGGTTTGTTCAGGGTCAAGGCCACGTTAAAAAAAGCAGTATGCTGACGTTTTATTCAGCATACTGATAGATTTTTTGAGTGTCAACGAGGCATTTCCCGCAACGACGCCGTGCTTTTCCAGGCCCGATGCCGGCCTTTCCGGCTAACCATTCAATGCGCCGCAGCGCCTTTATTTGCGCGGCTTTCGCCGCAACGGACACACGCGCGCCAAGGCCGGCCCCGGCCAGCCGCGGCGGCCTCCCCGCTTCGGGAAATCCCTAAGCCCGATTTCCAATTTATAGGCAGTACACTGTGCATATTTACTCAGCACACTGAATATATAAATCGCCATGACCTGGACCAAGATCGCCACCACCGACCAACTGGAAGACGACGACGAGATCCTGCCGGTCTCGGTTGCGCAGGCGCAGCTTGCCCTGTATCGCAGCGACGGCGAGTTCTTCGTGTCCGACAACGTCTGTACGCACGCCTACGCGCTGCTGTCGGATGGCTTTCTGGAAGACGGCTGCATCGAATGCCCGCTGCACCAGGCCAGGTTCGACATCCGCACCGGCCGCGCCATGTGCGCCCCCGCCACCAGCGATATCCGCGTCTATCCGGTCAGGGTCGACAACGGCGACATCCTGGTCGACCTCGACGGCTGATCCGTCCACACCAAGAGACCGGCATGGAAACCCCCTCGTCCATTGTGATCGCTGGCGCCGGACAGGCCGGCGCCGTGGCGGCCGCCACGCTGCGCGAACTGGGCTACACGGGCACGCTGACACTGGTCGGCCAGGAACCCCACCCGCCCTATGAGCGCCCGCCGCTGTCCAAGGCAGTGCTGCAGGACGAGGCCGCCGCCGCGGCCACCGCTGTGCACCCGGCCGATTTTTACCGCGCGCGCGACGTGCGGCTGATCACCGGCACGCCGGTGCGGGCGCTGGACCCCGCCGCCCGCGCGCTGCGCCTGGCCGATGGACGCAGCCTGCACTATGACCGCTGCCTGCTGGCCACCGGCGGCCAGGCGCGCGAACTGCCCGCGCTGCCGCGCGGCACGGCGGGCGTGCACTACATCCGCACCCTGGATGACGCGGCCGCGCTGCGGCGGGCGCTGCGTCCCGGCGCGGCGGTCGTGGTGGTGGGCGGCGGCTTTCTGGGGCTGGAGGTCGCGTCGACGGCGCGCGCGCTGGGCGCGCAAGTCACCCTGCTGGAAACCGCGCCGCGCCTGCTCGAACGCGCCCTGCCCGAGGCCTTTTCCGGCTGGCTGGCCGCGCGCGCGCGGCAGGCCGGCGTCGCGCTGCACCTGGGCTGCCGGGTGCAGCGCATCGAGCCCGGCGCGCCGGCCCGGATCACCCTGGAAGACGGCACCGGGCTGCGCGCCGACGTGCTGGTGGTCGCCATCGGGCTGGTGCCTTCCGTAGACCTGGCGCGCGCGGCCGGGCTGGCCATCGACGCCGGCACCGGCGGCATCCAGGTCGACGCCGCCTGCCGCACCAGCGACCCGCATGTCTATGCGGCGGGCGATTGCGCCACCCAGCACCGCGCGGCGCTGGGCGCCAGCCTGAGGCTGGAGTCGTGGCAGAACGCCAACGAGCAGGCGCGCGCCGCCGCGGCGGGCCTGCTGGGCCTGCCGCGACCCGAACCCGCCTATCCGTGGTTCTGGACCGACCAGTACGGCTGCAATGTGCAGATACTGGGCATGCCGCAGCCCGGGCTGGCCTACGCCTGCCGCGGCCACGCCGACCCCGCCGACGAGGCCCCGCGCTTCGTCTGGATCGGCCAGCGCGACGGGGTGCCGGTGCACGGCATTGCCGTCAATGCCGGCGGCGACCTGCGGCAGCTGCGGGTGCTGTTCGAGCGCGGGCTGCCGATCGACCCCCTGCGCTTCGCCGACGCGGCCGAGCCGCTCAAGCCGCTGGTCAAGGCCTGCCAGGCCGCGGCCGCCGGCGCCTGACCCTTCTTCTTACGTCTGGACTGGAGCCCGTTCCATGTATCAATCGCAAACCGTCATCGGCCGCACCCTGGCGGCCAAGGATGCCGCCCTGGAAGACTGCATCTGGCCCGCGGATGCCCTGCACGCCATTCCCGACTGGGTCTACACCAGTTCGGCCGTGTACGAGAAAGAAATCGACGCCATCTTCCATGGCGACACCTGGAACTACGTGGCGCTGGAAGCCGAAATTCCCGAGCCAGGCGACTACAAGCGCTCTTATGTGGGGCCGACGCCGGTGGTGGTGTCGCGCGCCGAAGACGGCTCGGTGAATGTGTTCGAGAACCGCTGCGCGCACCGCGGCGCCGAATTCTGCCGCCACAGCCAGGGCAATGCGAAGGAGTTCGTGTGCCCGTACCACCAGTGGTCGTACGACTTGAAAGGCAACCTGCAGGGCATTCCGTTCAAGCGCGGCGTGAACCGCGCGGGCGGCATGCCCAGGGACTTCCGCAACGAAGAGCACGGCCTGCGCAAGCTGCGCGTGACCACCCGCCATGGCGTGATTTTCGCCTCGTACTCGGACCAGACCGAACCGATCGAGCAATACCTGACACCGGAGATCCTGGCCGACTTCGACACGGTGTTCCCGGGCAAGCCGCTGAAGGTGCTGGGCTATTACCGCAATGAACTGCCCTGCAACTGGAAGATGTACCACGAGAACCTGAAGGACCCCTATCACGCCACGCTGCTGCATTCGTTCCTGGTGGTGTTCGGCCTGCTGGTGGCCGGCAACAAATCGGCCATGCTGGTCGATACGGTGCACGGGCGGCACGGCACCATGGCCTCGGCCAAGAGCGAAGACAAATACGCCAAGGTCAGCGACGAGAACAAGAAAGAAATGCGCTCGTTCCACGACGGGCTGTCGCTGCGCGACGACCGCTTCCTGGAATTCGTGAAGGAATTCGATTCACCCTGGTCGGTCACCATGCAGACCGTCTGGCCGAACCTGATCGTGCAGCGCGAGATGAACACCTTGGGCGTGCGGCAGATCGTGCCCAACGGACCCGACAGCATGATCATGCAATGGACCATGTTCGGCTACGCCGACGACACGCCCGAGATGGAGCGCCACCGGCTGCGCCAGGGCAACCTGATGGGGCCGGCCGGCTTTTTGGGCCTGGAGGACAACGAAGCCATGAAATTCGTGCAGGAAGGGGTGCGGCGCGCCAGCACCGGCACCAATGTGCTGAAACTGGAGTCGGGCAAGCTGGGCACCTCGGACACGCTGATCTCCGAAGCCGCCATCCGCTCGATGTACGCCTATTACCGCCAGGTCATGGGCTTTTCGGTGGAGCACGCATGATGAGCCTGCCGCTTGCCTATCCCGAACGCCGCATCGATCCCGCGCGCGCCATCGCGCTGAAGCTCGAGATCGAGGAATTCAACGCCGACTATTGCGCCGTGCTGGACGGCGGCCAGGTCGAACGCTGGCCGGAATTCTTCACCGAAGACGCGCTGTACCGGGTCACCGCCCGCGAAAACGCCGAACGCGGCCTGCCCGTGGGCCTGGTGTATGCCGAAGGGCGCGACATGATGCACGACCGCGCGGTGGCGATCGCGCGCACCCAGATGTTCGCGCCACGCCACATGCTGCACGTGCTGGGCAACACCCGGGTCACGCAGGAAACAGAACACGGCGAAGTCATCGCCACCGCCAGCTTCCTGCTGCTGCAGACCCTGGTGGAAGGGCCGTCCACCCTGCACCTGGCCGGCGTGTTCCACGACCGCTACGCGCGGGTGGAAGGCGCCTTGAAGCTGCGGGAAAGGCAGGTGGTGTACGACACCGCCATCCTGGCCAACGACCTGGTGTATCCCGTTTGAGACACCCAGGTGTCAGGCTCCGCCAGGTGCCTGACACCGCTGTAGGCCGCAGCCGTCTCAGTCGTACGGTGTCTGACACCCTTGCGGGAGTCAGACACCTGTTTCTGCCTCAGCGGACTCCTACAGGCTGTCCAGCGCCGCCAGCGCCTGGTCGCGCGGCATGACCGCGGCGTATTTCTGTTCCATGTCGAACAGGCTGGCCTCGTGCGGCGCCTGGGCGCGGTCGCCCACGCAGTCGGATACGACCAGCGGCCGCAGGCCGTACGACATGGCGTCGACCACGCTGGCGCGCACGCAGCCGCTGGTGACCGCGCCGGCCACTGCCAGGGTCTGCACGCCGCGCTGCGCCAGCCAGGCCGACAACCCGGTGCCGAAAAAGGCCGAGGGCACGGTCTTGCGCACCACCAGTTCGCCGCCCTGCGGCGCCAGTTCGGGCACGATGGCGCTGGCGTGGCTGGCTTCTTTCAAGGTCAGCATGCCCGGCACCTTCAGGCTGAAAATATTGTGGTCGGCGTCGTCGTCGGCGTACACGATGCGACTGTGCGCCACCGCCCATCCTCGCGCGCGGGCATGCCGCAGCAGCGGCACGGTGCACGCAATGGCCGGCGCGATATTGCCGCCGCCGAACACGGCCGGGTCGGCGAATCCATTGACGAAATCGACGATCAACAGGCCCACGGGCGCCTTCAGCTCCAGCGCCGCGCCGAATCCCTGGCGGCGATACGTGCCGACTTCCCTGTCCACGCTCATGCCTCGCCCCCGTCCAGCACCTTGCCGCGCGCCACCACGTCCACGCCGTCGAGCCTGACGGTGCAGCGGCGCAGCGGGATGTCGATGTGGCAGGTGGTGGTGCGCTTGCCGCCCGCCTCGTTGTTGGGGCCTAGCGAGAACAGGAAATTGCCCTCGTAGGCGCGCGCGTCCATGCCGATGGTGGCCTCGCGGTCGTACAGGCCCAGGGTGGTCCAGTGCGCGCGCGGCTGCAGGCCCCAGCCGATATGTGAAATGGCATAGGCCTCGGGGTCGTTGAACGACGCCACATATTCGCTGAGCAGCTCGGCGTCCACGCCGCCCTCGATGCGGGTGGCATAGCCGTTTTCCACCGTCAGGCGCACCGGCTCGGCCACGTAGCACTTCTGCGGCAGCAGGATGTCGCCGCGATCGAGCACAATGGTGCCGCTGGCGCCGCCCTCGTTCGGAAAGGTCAGCACGAATCCGCTGGGCCAGTGGTCCCAGCGGCCGGGCTCGTCGACGAAGCCGTACTCGCTGATGGCCGGAAATTCGCCCAGCGGGCAGCGCAGGTCGGTGCCGGCATCCGACACCACCGTCATCTCGCGCGCCTGCGACAGGCGCCCGGCGGCGCGCTTGACGCGCGTGCGGTCGGCCTCGGTGGGCACCAGGCGCGCCAGCACCTCGGGCGGCTCGACCGCCAGCAGTATCCTGGTTCCGGTCTGCAGGATCTCGTGCTGCTCGGGTGAAAACAGCAGCGTCATCAGGTCCAGCACCAGGTCGCTGGCTTTCAGGGCGGCGATGGCGGCCTGGTTGCCGGTCAGCGGGGTGGTGCCCAGGTAGGCCAGCGAATCGCGGCTGAGCGCCTTGTCGCCGTTGACGGGCGGCAGGTCCAGCCGGTTGACCACCGCGCCCATCGACTGGGCGGCGATCAGGGCCGCGGACAGGTTCTGCGGATGGGTGGCGGCGCTGGTCAGGATGGTGACCGTCTGGCCGGCTTGCAGCCTGGACAGGGTCAGCACCTGTTTCCAGGCACTGATCATTTCATGATCGCTTACAGGCATGGTTGGCTCCCAGTCAAAGGGCGGCGCCCAGGAAATCGCCGAACGCGGCGTAAAAGCCCGCCTCGTTGTCCCACGGAATCATGTGGCCGGCGCCGGCCACCCGCACGTGCGCCACGCCGGGCGCCAGGCGGCGGATCTCGGCCACATCGTCGTCGCGCACCACGTCGCCGCGCTCGGCCGTGATCAGCAGCCCCGGCGCGCGCAGGTCCGGCAGGTCGACGTGGATATCGTCGGCATGAAAGCCCTCGAAGCTGGCGATCACCGCGCGCTCGTCGCAGGTGTGCAGCCACTGGGCGCGCAGGCGCAGCTGGTCTTCGGTCCAGGTGGGGCAGAAGGCGCGCATGGCCTGTGCATCCATGCCGTGGCGCGCCTGGGCCATGGAATCGACATACCAGGGCAGTTGCGACGGATAGGCGCGCCGGCCCGGCCCCGACACGGGCGGATCGACCATGACCAGCCGGGCCAGCCCGGCCGGCGCCTGGCGGGCCGCGCGGATCCCGATGCGCGCGCCCATGGAATGCCCGACCAGGCTGTAGCGCTTCAGGCCCAGCGCCCCGGCCAGGGCAATGACGTCGGCCGCCTGCGCGTCCAGGCTGTAGTCCAGGCTGTCCGAGGCCTGCGACAGGCCGCGGCCGCGCACATCCAGAACATAGGTATCGAAAGCCTGGCCGAAGCGCTCGCCCACGAAACCCCAGGTCGCGGCCGGGCTGGTAATGCCCGGCACGATGATCACCGGGTCCCGCTCCGCGCGGGCGGCGCCGTCGCCGCCGTAGCGCAGGTAGTGCTGGCGGATGCCGTTGGCGTGCACGTGCGCGCCGTATTGCAGGGTGCTCATGTCGTCTGTCCTCCTTAGTAGGCGCCCGACAGCAGGGCGCCGGCGCCCGGCACGACAGGCTCCAGGTCCAGCGCCTTGAGCATGGCGTAGGTGGTGGCGATGGCGGCGGTGACCACCGGCTTGCCGGTCAGCGCCTCGACCTTGGCCACGGCGGCCAGCGACGGCATCTGCACGCAGGCCGACAGCACGATGGCGTCGACGCCGCTCGTGTCCATCTGCGCCACGATGCCGGGCAGCCGGGCCGGGTCGTGCCGCCCCACGTCCAGGTTGTCGGGGATCTCGAGCGCGCGATAGTCGGCCACGTCGTAGCCTTCATGGCGGATGTAGTCCACCACCAGCTCGGTCAGCGGCTTCATGTACGGCGCCACCACCACAATGCGCCTGGCGCCGATCACCTGCAGCGCGCCGACCAGGGCGCCGGCGCTGGTGATGACGGGCGCATCGGCGCCGTTGGCCGCGGTGTGCGCCTGCAGGCGCTGCTCGGATACGCGGTGGTAGCCGTGTCCCATGGCCATGATGGCCACCAGGCAGGCGTAGCCCAGCACGTCCACGCGCGCGTCGCTCAGTTCCACCGCGCAGCGGTCGGACTCGGCATCCATGGCCGCCAGCTCTTCTTTCACCACTTTCTTCATGCGCATGCGGCTGGAATGGAAGGTGAAGCGTTCGGGCCGGATCTGCTGGCGCGCGGTCAGCATGGCCGGAATCTCGGTTTCCATCGTGGTGTTGGAGCTCGGCACGATCTGGCCGATGCGGTAAGTCTTCTGCATGTCATCCTCCAAGGCGTCGAATCAGAGCTTGAACAGGCGCTGGGCATTGCCGCGGCAGACCAGCTCGAGCGTGGCCGCGTCCAGCGGGGCGGTTTCGATGAACTCCACCGCCAGCTCGGTGGACTCATAGGGGTAGTCGATGGAGAACATCACGGCCTCGGCGCCCATTTCGGCAATCGCCCCCACCAGGGTGGCGTGCGAACACACGCCGGACGTGGTGATCAGCACGTTCGAGCCGATGTATTCGGACGGCTTGCGCCGCAGCTTCACGCCGTAGGGGTACGCGGCGAAGCGGCTGTCGAAGCGCCAGCGCTGGAACGGCAGGCCCTCGCCCATGTGCCCCAGAATGATCTTCACGCCGGGGTAGCGGTCGAACACGCCGCCGAACAGCAGGCGCAGGGTATGGGTGGCGGTCTCGACGCCCCAGCCCCAGGTCGCGCCCGCCAGCTCGGGGTGGCCGCTGTAGGCGTGCGGCTCGGTATATGCATAGAAGGGGTGCAGGTACAGGGGCACATCCAGCGCCTGCAGGCGTTCCCAGAAGACGTCGTAGGCGGGGTCGTCGTAGTAGACGCCGTTGGTGTGGCCGTTGACCAGCGCGCCCTTGAAGCCCAGCTGTTCGACGCTGCGCTGCAGTTCGGCGGCGGCAGTGGCCGCGTCGTGCATGGGCAGGGTGGCGAAGGCGCCGTAGCGGTCGGGGCGCTGGGCCACCTGGGCCGCCAGAAAGTCGTTGTTCTCGCGCGCCCGTTTCAGGGCCACCGCCGCGTCGCGCTCGCCCTGCACGCCGGGACCGGTTTGCGACAGAATGACATAGTCGATCCCGGCCCGGTCCATCAGTTCCAGCCGGCCGGGGCCGAAATCGGTCAGCCGGGCGCCCAGCCCGGCCGCGGTGTCCGGGTCCAGGTGCTGCACGAACGCCTGTGAATAATCGCCAAAGCCGACCGCCGTGTAGTGTTCCTCGAAGGCGATCTTGCGCACTGTAGTCATGCCTCTACTCCCCTGGTGTCGGGCGGCCATGAATGGCCAGGGCCGCCATTACTCAGCATACTGATGATATACAAATGATTTTCCCGCTTTCCCCGCTTGGCGGGCGGGCCGGGCAGGCGCCATTTACTTCAGTATACTGATTTTATAGTCAGCATACTGACAATTAAAAGGGATTTTTGCACGGCTGGGAAGGTCTTGCGCACACGCCCGCCGGCGCGGGCGCGCCCGGCGCCCGGGCGGGGTCAGGCGCCTAGAACGATTTGAGCGCCGTGCGGCTGTATTGGTTGTTGGCCTCGACCAGCGTCGAGAGCAGCTTCATGAAGATTTCCTGGTTGCGCGGCGTCAGCGGTTCGAGCAGGCGTTGCTGCGCCCGCGCCATGCCGCCCTGCAGCAGCCCCATGATGCGCAGCCCTTCCTGGGTGATCACCGCCTGCCGCGAGCGCTTGTCGTTGGGGTTGACGCGCCGCTCGACCAGCCCGCGCTCTTGCAGCCGCTTGATCACGTCGGCCGTGGTGGTGCGGTCCAGACCCAGTTCCATGCCGATGGCGGTCTGGTCCAGCCAGGGGCTCAGCGACAGGGCGGTCAGCACGCCGTATTGCACGGGCGTGACATTCTGCGTTTTGCACTCTTCGTAGAACAGCGCGTAGTGGATCTGGTTCAGCCGGCGCACCAGGTAGCCAGGGCGCGACCACAATACCTGCTTGGCCGGGTCGAACACCGTATTGTCGGAAACCCGGGTCGCCCCGCGCGTCTTTCTGGTCTGGTGGTTGTCTCGTTCCGGCATGGGAAACAAAGCCTTATATTGTTAGTACACTGAATATTACACCACCGCCATGACAGGCCCCGCGCGGGCTATTTGCGCCAGAACATCGGCGTGAACAGCACCATGACGGTCAGCAATTCCAGCCGGCCGATCAGCATCGCGAAGGTGCACACCCAGGTCTGGAAATCGGTCAGCACCGCGAAATTGCCCATCGGCCCCACGGGCCCCAGCCCCGGGCCGGTGTTGTTGATGCTGGCGATCACCGCCGAGAACGCCGTAATGGGCTCCAGCCCCGACACCAGCATCAGGCTGGTCAGCACGCCGATCGACAGGCCGTACACCACCATGAACGCCAGCACCGAAGACATGACGCGCTGGTCGACCAGGCGGCCGCCCATGCGGATGGGGCTGACCGCGTGCGGGTGCAGCATGGTGACCAGCTCGTTGCGCGCCTGCTTGACCAGCAGCACCCCCCGCACCATTTTGATGCCCCCGCCGGTAGAGCCCGCCGAGGTCACGAAGCCCGACAGCAGCAGCATGGTCAGCGGCGCCACCAGCGGCCAGGCGGCGTAGTCGACATTGGCGAAGCCCGTGGTGGTGGCCACCGAAATAGTGTTGAACATGCCGTAGCGCAGGGCCTGCAGCGGATCGGCGTAGACGCCGCGCAGGTACAGGTAGCCCGAGATGGCCAGCCCCGCCCCCAGCATGATGACCAGGTACGGAATCGTCTGCGGGCACACCAGGTAGGCGCGCAGGCGGCCCTGGCGCAGCGCGCTGAAATGGGTGGCGAAGTTGATGCCGGCCAGGGTCATGAAGACCATGGCCACCACTTCGACCGACACCGAATCGAAATAGACGAAGCCTTCGTCGCGCGTGGAAAACCCGCCCAGGCCCATGGTGGTGGCCGTGTGGCACCAGGCGTCGAACCAGCTCAGCCCCACCCCGCGGTAGGCCACCAGGCACAGCAGCGACAGCCCGAAATACACCGCATACAGGGCCTTGGCCGTGCTGGCGATGCGCGGCGTGAGTCGTTCGTCTTTCATGGGGCCGGGGGTTTCGGCCCGCACCACCTGGTGGCCGCCCACGCCCAGCAGCGGCAGGATGGCCACGGCCAGCACCAGGATGCCCAGGCCGCCGATCCAGACCAGGGTGGCGCGCCACAGGTTGATGGACGCCGGCAGCTGGTCGAGGTTGGTGAGTACGGTGCCGCCCGTGGTGGTGAGCCCCGACATGGCTTCGAAGTAGGCGTCGGTGAACGACAGCGGGATGTCGGCCCGGCCGAAATAGATGAGCAGCGGGATGGCCGCCAGCAGCGGCAGGCTGACCCACACCACCGACACCAGCAGAAAGCCGTCGCGCGCGTGCAGCTCGCAGCGCCCGCGCCGCGTGGCCAGCCAGACGGCCGCGCCGCCGCCGAAAGCCAGCAGGAAGCCGTCGAGGAAGGCGGTGAAGCCGGCATCGTCGCCCACGTACGCCACCAGCAGCGGCAGCAGCATGGTGAGCGCGAACACGACCATGGTCAGGCCGGCCACATAAAAGGTTGCCAGCAGGCGTCTCATGCGATCCGCTTAGCGTGCGTGGCCGTCTGGCGCATGGATGGACCCGTCCGGAAGTTCAGAAAAAAGACGCCGACACCTGGAACAGCTTCTCGACGCGCGGCATCATCTGGCGCGAAGGCACGAACACGATGACGTGGTCGTCGGTCTGGATGACGGTGTCGTCGTCGGGCATCAGGATTTCGTCGCCGCGGGCCAGGGCGCCGATGCTGGCCCCCTTGGGCAGGCGGATGTCGCCCACCGCGCGGCCCACCACCTTGGAATTGCTGCGGTCGCCGTGCGCCACGGCCTCGATGGCCTCGGCCACGCCCTGGCGCAGCCGGTGCACGGCGGCGATGTCGCCGCGGCGCACGTGGCGCAGCAGTTCGCTCATGGTGGCCTGCGACGGCGACACGGCGATGTCGATATGGCTGCCCTGCATCAGTTCGCCATAGGCCTGCCGGTTGATCAGGGCGATGACCTTGCGCGCGCCCATCCGCTTGGCCAGCAGCGACGACATGATGTTGTCTTCGTCGTCGCTGGTCAGGGCCAGCCAGGTGTCCATGTCGCCGATGTTTTCGCGGTCGAGCAGTTCTTCGTCGGTGCCGCTGCCGTGCAGCACCAGCACGCTGCCGGGCAGCTCGGCCACCAGGTACTCGCAGCGCTTGGCGTCGCGCTCGATGATGCGCACGCTGTAGTTTTCTTCGGCCAGCTGGCGCGCCAGGCGCAGGCCGATGTTGCCGCCGCCGGCGATCATGACGCGGCGCACGGATTTCTCGGCTTCGCGCAGCTGCCGCACCGCGCGGCGCGCGTGGCGCGAATCGACCACCAGCACGACCTCGTCGCCGGGGGCGATGACCGTGCCGCGGCTGGCCTGCAGGGGCCGGCCGTCGCGCACCACGTCGACCACCCGGGCGGCCACGTCGGGCCACACTTCGCGCAGCTGCGCCACCGGGTGATGCGCCATGGGGCTGCCGTGCCCCACCCGCACCGTGACCACGCTGATGCGGCCATCGGCGAATTCGACGACCTGCAGGGCCTCGGGGAATTCGATCAGGCTGTGCAGGTAGGTGGTAACGCTGCGCTCGGGGCTGATCAGGGCGTCGATGCAGAAGCCTTCTTCGCCCATGAGTTCGGGATGTTCGGCGAAATCGGGCATGCGGATGCGGGCGATGCGGCGCGGCACGTTGAACAGCTGCCGCGCGATCTTGCAGCCCACCATGTTGGCCGCGTCGGAGGCCGAACAGGCAATGAACAGGTCGGCGTCGGCGGCGCCGGCGGACTCCAGTATCTCGACCTGGGTGCCGTCGCCATGCACCACCCGCAGGTCGAAGCGTTCCTGCAGGTAGCGCAGGTGATCGACGTTGGTGTCGATGACCGTGATGTCGTTCTGCTCGGACACCAGGTTTTCGGCCACGCTGGTTCCCACGCGGCCGGCCCCCATGATGAGGATCTTCATGTGCCTCGCTTGCGCGCGGATTCGATGCCCAGCTGCTTCAGCTTGCGGTACAGGTGGGTGCGTTCGAGCCCGGTGCGCTCGGAGACGCGCGTCATGCTGTGGTTTTCGCGCGCCAGGTGGTATTCGAAATAAATACGCTCGAATTCGTCGCGCGCTTCACGCAGGGGCTGGTCGAGGGCGATGGAGCCCAGCCTGCCGTTGGCCAGCGGCGCGGCCTCGGTGGCCGGCATGGCGGCCAGCGCGGCGGGCGGGTCGAGCTCGTCTTCGAGCGGCACCACCGGCGCGGCCGGGACCAGCGGCGCGGCGGCAGGCGCCGGATGCGGCGCGCGACCGCGCGCCAGGCCGGCGGCGATGGTTTTGAGCAGGCGCTGCAGCGTGATGGGCTTTTCGAGGAAATCCATGGCGCCGATGCGCGTGGCCTCGACCGCGGTGTCGATGGTGGCGTGGCCGCTCATCATGATGACGGGCATGTCGAGCAGGCCCTGCGAACCCCATTCTTTCAGCAGGCTGACCCCATCGGTGTCGGGCATCCAGATGTCGAGCAGAACCAGATCGGGGCGCGTGCGCAGGCGCGCCGCACGCGCCTCTGCCGCGTTTTCGGCCAGTTCGACCGTGTGCCCTTCGTCGTAAAGGATCTCTGACAAAAGTTCGCGAATGCCGACTTCGTCGTCAACCACCAGAATTCTGGCCATAAACCATCCACCTATTGCGTAGCCGCATTATCCTTTTCTTGCGCGGTCGCGTCCATAGCGACAAGCCTGGACGCCAGGCGGGTCAGCAGTATCGAAACCCGCGCCCCGCCCTCTTTGCGGTTGGCAAGATCGATCTTGCCGCCATGTTCTTCGATGATTTTGCGCACAATTGCCAATCCTAACCCAGTCCCGTGGGCCTTGGTGGTGACATACGGCTCGAAAGCCCGCTGCATGACCTTCGGTGAAAACCCCTGCCCGCTGTCGGCCACGGTGAAACGCACCGCGGGCTGCGCGCCTTCGCCCATCAGCTGCGTGGCCACGCGCACGCGCCCCTGGTCGCCCTGCTCGGCGATGGCATCGCGGGCGTTCGACAGCAGATTGTGGATGACCTGCCGCAGCTGGGTAGGGTCGCCTTCGATATTGGGCAGGCCGGGCTCGAGCTCGACATCCAGGTTCAGGGCCGGCGCGCCGTGGCGCGTGGCGGTCTTTTCGCCCGGCTCCCAGCCGTACAGCGACAGCACGTCGGCCACCAGGGCGTTGAAATCGATCGACTGCATCACGGCCGGCGGCGTGCGGGCATATTCGCGGAAATCGTCCACCATCTGCTTCAGCGACCCCACCTGGTTGACGATGGTGTTGGTGGAACGCTCGAGCATCTGCCGGTCGGCCGGCTGCAGGCGGTCGGCCAGCTTCATGGCCAGGCGCTCGGCCGACAGCTGGATGGGCGTGAGCGGATTCTTGATTTCGTGCGCCAGCCGGCGCGCCACCTCGCCCCAGGCCACGGTGCGGTTGGCCGAGATGACTTCGGTAATGTCGTCGAACACCACCAGGTAGCCGTTGCCGCGGCCATCTACCCGCAAATGCGTGCCGCGCGCCAGCAGCGTCAGGGGCTGCGGGGCTTCGCCGGAATCGGCCGCCGGCGCCAGCGTGATCTCGAACTGCTGCTGCCAGTGCAGCCGTTCCGAGCCCACCGCCGCATGCTGCGCAAAGGCCTGGCGCACGATCTGGATGAATTCGAGCATGCCGTCCACGGTTTCCAGCGGCCGCCCGATGACCGAACGCAGATCGGCCTGCAAAATGGACTGCGCGCCCTGGTTGACCGTGGTGACCCGGAAGCCTTCGTCGAACACCAGCACCCCCGACGACAGGTTCGACAGCACGCTTTCCAGGTACACGTTGGAACGCTCGAGCTGCCGGCGGTTGCTTTCCACCATGTGGCGCGCCTCGTCGAGCTGGCGCGTCATGGCGTTGAACGAACGCGTCAGCTGCCCCACTTCGTCGCGCTCGGGCGGTTCGGGCAGCGGCCGGTAATCGCCCACGCCCACCGCCTGCGTGCCCGCCGCCAGCCGCAGCAGGGGCCGCACCAGGCGCTTGGACAGCGACAGGGCCACCGCAATGGCGGCGAACACCGCCAGCAGCAGCGACAGCGTCAGGGTGATGCCGTACAGCTTGCGCAGGCCCAGCCGCGACAGGGCCAGTTCCTGGTAGTCGCGGAACCCCTGCTGCACGCGGTTGGCGTTGTCGGCGATCGGTTCCGGCACCGGCTGCAGCAGCTGCAGCCAGCGCGGCTCGGACTGCAGCGAGGTCAGGCTGTCGAAGCGGGCCGGCGAGTTCAGCGGGATGACCACGCGCAGCAGCAGGCGGTCTTTGCTGCCCGCCACGCCGGCATCGTCGGCCTCGGCGGCCGAATAGCCGCGGCCCAGGCGCAGCTGGTTCAGCACCGTGGCGGGCGGCATCTCGGGCAGCAGCTGGCCATACTGGTCGGTGGAAAACGCCACCAGGCGGCCGCTGCCGGTAAACACCATGACGTCCTGCACACCGCTGGATTCGCGCAGGCGCGTCAGCGCCAGCGGAATGTCGCGATCGGCGGTGTTGTTAAGCTCGGCCGCCATGGCGCGCGCCTTGGCGTCCATGTCGGCCAGCAGCGAATCCAGCGCCGCGCGGCCCAGGTTCAGGCCGGATTCGAGGGCGCTGTCGACCCGCACGTTGAACCAGGATTCGATCGAACGCGACATGAACTGCACCGACACGGTGTAGATCAGCGCCCCGGGCACCACCCCAATCAGGGCGAACGCCAGCGCGAAACGGGCCGTCAGGCGGGCGCCGAACTGGCGCCGGCGGATCTGCCGCATCAGCCGGGTGGTCAGGGCCACCACCCACACGAACAGCGCCAGCGCGAATATGCCGTTCAGAACCAGCAGCGTGTCGTAGTAGCGGGCGAAGCGCGAGGCGTTGCCGGTGGACCAGGCCAGCAGGCCCAGCAAGGCCAGTCCGCTGATCGCGCCGATGATCAGCGCAACGCGCAGCAGGATTCTCATGACGGGTCCTGGGGCT
Source organism: Bordetella petrii (assembly GCF_017356245.1). NCBI lineage: Bacteria > Pseudomonadati > Pseudomonadota > Betaproteobacteria > Burkholderiales > Alcaligenaceae > Bordetella > Bordetella petrii. Next base: position 1,307,200 of record NZ_JAFMZZ010000001.1, on the reverse strand, counting down.
CGGCCAGCGAGAACGAGAAGTCGGTCCAGGGCGTGGCCAGCGACCACGAACTGCTGTTGAGCGCATTGACCTGGAACGGCCGCGCCAGCTGCGAGGTATCGAGCCGCAGGCGCAGCTGGCCGCTATAAGACACGCCGTAGTCCAGCTCGGAAACATCGATCAGCTGCCAGCCGCGGATGTGGCGCACGATGTCCATGGCCTGGTCCAGCGAGGCCACCGGCAGGCTGAGTTCGCCGGCGCCGGCCCGCCACTGGCGGGTCAGGGCGTTGTAGATCACGCGCCAGGTCAGGGTGGTGTCCACCACGGTGTCGTCGAACCACCACCAGCGCGACCGGCTGATGACGAGATCGGCCGTGAAATACAGCGGCAGCCCGCGCTCGGCCGCGTCGCGCAGCTGGTCGTTGAGCTGCAAATCGACTTCGGCGTCGATTTCCAGCTTGCCGTCGCGGATGACGGGCTCGATGCGCGTGAAGCGCGGTTCGTCGGCGCGCGCCTGCCCGCCCGCCCCCAGGGGAAGCAGCAGAAATGCCAGCAATAGCGCACTACATAGGCGAGAAATCATCGACATTCGTAACCCGGCGGCACCAATAGCTATTCTTGGCGATTCATGACTGCTTGGCAAACAACGCATAGAAAAAGCCGTCGTGCTGGGCCTGCGGTGTTGCGCCGATGGCAACAGGCAGCAGCTGGCCGGGCGCATCCAGGCGCTGGGCGTCGGGATGGCGCCGCGCGAAAGCCTCGGCCTGCCGCGCCCCTTCGGCCGGGAATACCGAGCAGGTGACATACAGCAGCCGCCCGCCCGGCGCCACGGTGCGCCACAGCGCATCGGCGATGCGGGCCTGCAGCGCGGCCGTGCGGGCCACATCGGGCGCGCGACGCAGCCAGCGGATGTCCGGGTGGCGGCGCACGATGCCCGACGCCGTGCAGGGCACGTCGGCCAGCACCGCATCGAATGGCCGGCCGTCCCACCAGGCGTCCAGGTCGGCGGCATCGGCGGCGGCCAGGGCCACGCGATCCGAGCGCAGCCCCAGGCGGTCGAGGTTCTGTTCCACGCGCTGCAGGCGCCCGGCATCGGCGTCCAGCGCCAGCAGGTCCAGGTCAGCCAGTTCGAGCAGGTGGGCGGTCTTGCCGCCCGGCGCGGCGCAGGCGTCCAGCACGCGCTGCCCGTCGCGCGGCGCCAGCAGCGGCGCCGCCAGCTGCGCGGCGGCGTCCTGCACCGACCACCAGCCCTCGGTAAAACCGGGCAGCTGCGCCACCGGACGGGCCTCGGCCAGCACCAGGCCGGCCGCGCCCACCGGCTCGGCGGCGATGCCGGCCGCCTGGAAAGCCTGGCGCGCCTGCTCGCGGCTGGCGCGCCGGGTGTTGACGCGCAGGGTCAGGGGCGCCGGCACGTTGGCGGCGGCCAAAATGGCCTGCCATTGGTCGGGATACGCGGCGCTGAGCTGATCGACCCACCAGGCGGGATGGTTCCAGCGCACTTCGGGCTGGCCGGCCACGGCCGCCTCGAGTTCGGCGCGCTCGCGCAGGAAACGGCGCAGGCTGGCGTTGAGCAGGCCCTTGTAGGCGGCCAGGCCGCGCTGGCCGGCGGCGGCCGTCACCGCCTGGTTGACCACGGTGTGCGGCGCATAGACCGGCATGCCGGGCACGGCGGGCGCGTCCTGGCCCTGCGGCGCGCGCAGCAGCGACAGCGACGCCTGCAGCAGCGCGTCGAACAGCGGCCCGGGCGAGCGCAGCACCAGGCCGCGCCCGATGGCGGCGGCCCAGCCCAGCTGGCGCATGGCATGGAACGACACCGCCTGCGCCGCGGGGCGCAGCGCCGGCGGCACACCGGCCAGGGCGTCGGTCAGCGAACGGCCGTCGCCCACGGCGCGCAGCGCGCCGGCGGCGGCCAGCAGCACGGCCGACAGCGCCGGCCGGGACGAAGGGGCGGCGGCAGGGCCCGGGGGAACAGAAGGCGGGGGCATGGGCAGTACACAACAATGCAACCCCGCTATGGTAGCCGCTGACTGGACGAATCCGCCGCGGCGGCCCACACTGGCGTTGCGCGCCGCCCCTTCCCCCTTCTTTTTGCCGCCTTGCCTGCCATGACGCTCGCCACCCTGCTGCTGTTCGCCCTGGCCTCGGGCATTACCATCGCCACGCCGGGTCCCACCGTGCTGCTGGCCATGAGCAACGGTTCGCGCCATGGCGTGCGCGCAGCCGGCTGGGGCATGGCGGGCGCGGTCATGGCCGACATGATCCTGGTGGCCGTGGTGGCCTCGGGGCTGGGCGTGCTGCTGGCCGCCTCGGAAGTGGCCTTCCAGGCGCTGAAGTGGGCCGGCGCCGCCTACCTGGCCTACCTGGGCTGGCGCCTGCTGCGCACCGACGCGGCCATGCCCCTGCCGCGCGGCGAGGCCGCCGCGCCGGGCGTGCGCGCCCTGTTCCTGCGCAGCTTCGTGGTGGCCATCACCAATCCCAAGGCGCTGCTGTTCATGTCGGCCTTCCTGCCGCAGTTCATCGCGCCGCGCGCGCCCCTGCTGCCGCAATACCTGGCGCTGGCCGCCGTGCTGGCGGTGCTGAACCTGGCCGCCATGCTGGCCTACGCGCTGCTGGGCGCCCGCATGATGCAGGCGCTGAACCGCGGCGGCCTGCGCTGGCTGAACCGCCTGTGCGGCGGCGCGCTGATCGGCATGGCCGCCACCCTGGCGCTGTACCGGCGCGGCGGGCCCTAGCCTGCCGCGCCGCCCGGCCCGTCCGCCGGGCGGCCTGGATATACTGCCGGCACCCCCAACCATCCGGAGCGCGCGCGTGGATCGGCTGCACGCCATGAAGACCTTCGTCGCCGTGGTCGAGAGCGGCGGCTTTACGGCCGCGGCGCGCAAGCTCGACGTTTCGCTGTCGGTGGTCAGTCGCGTCGTCACCGAGCTCGAGGCCCATCTGGGCGTGCGCCTGCTGACGCGCACAACGCGGGTGGTGCGGCCCACCGACACGGGCACCGCCTATTTCGAGAACTGCAAGCGCATCCTGGGCGAAATCGAAGAGGCCGACCTGGCGGCCGCCGGCACGCATGCCGCGCCGCGCGGCAGCCTGGTGGTCACCGCGCCCGTGCTGTTCGGCGCGCGCCACGTCACGCCGATCGTGGTGGAGTACCTGCAGCGCTATCCCGAAGTCGACGTCCACTGTGTGCTGGTCGACCGCAATATCAATTTCATCGACGAAGGGGTGGATGTGGGCATCCGGATCGGCGAACTGCCCAGCTCTTCGCTGCAGGCCATTCTGGTGGGCCGGGTGCGGCGCGTCGTGTGCGCCGCGCCCGCCTATTTGCAGCGGCACGGCACCCCCCGCACCCCCGACGACCTGCAGCGGCACACCCTGATCCAGACCACCGGCGTCAACACGCTGGCGGAATGGCGCTTCATGGAACAGGGCGAGCCCAGGCCGCTGCGCATCGCACCGCGGCTTGCCACCTCGACCAACGACTCGGCCATTTCCGCCGCCGTCGCCGGGCTGGGTCTGGCGCGCGTACTGTCTTACCAGGTGGCGGGCGAGCTGTGGGACGGCAGGCTGCGCGTGGTGCTGGCCGAGTACGAGCCGCCGCCGCTGCCGATCCACGTCATCCACCGCGAAGGCCGCCACGCCATGCAGAAAGTGCGCGCCTTCCTGGACCTGGCGATCGACCGCCTGCGCGCCGACAAATCACTCAACTGACGGCCCGCCGCCAGGCATGCCCCGCGGCTGGCCTGCGCCAATTGTTGCAAAAACAAGAATAATATCTTGTGCAACCGGCCGTTTTTCTTGCCTGTCAGCCTGCCTATGATTGTTTCAGCACGGCATTACGTGTCAAACCCGCAACCATAGGACGCCGCCATGAAGCTCTACCATCACCCGCTCTCGGGCCATTCGCACCGCGCCCGCCTGTTCCTGTCGCTGATCGGCCAGCCCGTCGAGCTGGTCGAGGTGGACCTGTCCAGGCGCGCCCACAAACAGCCCGACTTCCTGAAGCTCAATGCCTTCGGCCAGGTGCCGGTGCTGGTGGATGGCGATATCGTCGTGGCCGACTCGAACGCCATCCTGGTGTACCTGAGCAAGAAATTCGGCAAGACCGACTGGCTGCCCGAAACCCCCGCGCAGGCCGCGGCCGTGCAGCGCTGGCTTTCGGTGGCGGCCGGGGACATCGCGTTCGGGCCGGCCGCGGCGCGGCTGGTGACCGTGTTCGCCGCGCCCCTGGATGCCGAGGCGGCCATCGCCCGCGCCCATGTGGTGCTCAAGCGCATGGACGATGCGCTGGCCGCCAGCCCGTGGATCGCCGGCCGCCAGCCCACCATTGCCGACGTGGCGCTGTACAGCTACACGGCGCGCGCGCCGGAAGGTTTCGTCGACTTGCAGGACTACGCCCGCGTGCGGCAATGGCTGGCTCGCGTAGAGGCCCTGCCCGGGTTCGTGGAATTCCAGCGCACCCCGGTCGGCCTGGCGGCCTGATGCCATGCAGCCCCTGCCCTGGCACGCCGGCGAACTCGCCCTGCAATCGCAGGCGGGGGCGCTGGCCAAGATGGATGACGTCGGCCGCCGCTACGTGCGCGACTATATGCCCGACCAGCATCGTGAATTTTTCGCGCAGCTGCCCTTCGTGGCAATCGGCGCCGTGGCGCCGGATGGCGCCGTGTGGGCCACGCTGCGCGCAGGCCGCCCCGGCTTCCTGGCCTGCCCCGATCCGCGTCGCATGACTGTGGCCATGGCCCGCGAAGCCGCCGACCCGGCCGATGCCGGCCTGGAAGACGGCAGCGCCATCGGGCTGCTGGGCATCGACCTGGCCACGCGCCGGCGCAACCGCATGAACGGCGTGCTGCGCCACGCCAAGGGGCAGATCGCCCACATCGATGTGGAACACAGCTTCGGCAATTGCCCGCGCTATATCCAGCAGCGCAGCGTCGCCTTCACGCGCGATCCCGCCGTGCAGACAGACATCCCGCCACAGGTGCTGGATGCCCTGGATGAGCGCGCCCGGGCGCTGATCGCCAGTGCCGACACGTTCTTCGTGGCCTCGTATGCCGACCTTCCCGGCGCGGGCCGCCAGGTCGATGTCTCGCACCGCGGCGGCAGGCCGGGATTCGTGCGCCTGGACAGCGACGGCGGCATGACCATTCCCGATTTCGCGGGCAACCTGTTCTTCAACACGCTGGGCAACTTCATGGCCAACCCCAGGGCCGGCGTGACCTTTGCCGATTTCGACAGCGGCGAGCTGCTGCAGATGAGCGGCCGCGCCGAAGTCATTGTGGATTCTCCCGACATCGCCGCGTTCCAGGGCGCGGAACGGCTCTGGCGCTTCTTTCCCGACGCCATTGTGCGCCGCGCGCGGGCCCTGCCGCTGCGCTGGGCGCGCGACGATGCGGGCGCCTCGCCCAGCTCGCTGCTGACCGGGAACTGGGACGAGGCCGCCGGCCGCCGGCGCGCCGCCACCCTGGCCGACCGCTGGCGCCCGTTCCGCGTGGCGCGCATTGTCGACGAAAGCAGCGCCGTGCGGTCGTTCCACCTGGAACCGGCCGACGGCGCCGGGCGCATCGCGCACCGCGCCGGCCAGTTCCTGCCCATCCGCCTGGCGATACCCGGCCGCGCAAAGCCCGTGGTGCGCACCTACACCCTGTCGGTGGCGCCGTCCGACCCGGGCTACCGCATCAGCGTCAAGCGCGACGGCGCGGCCTCGCAGCACCTGCACGGCCATGTGAAAGTGGGCGACATCGTCCAGGCCCGCGCCCCGGCCGGCGCCTTCACCCTGGAACCCGCCGCCGGGCGCCCGGCGGTGCTGCTGGCAGCCGGAATCGGCGTGACGCCCATGCTGGCCATGCTGCGCCACATTGTTTATGAAGGCCGGCGCAAGCAGCGCGTGCGGCCCACCTGGCTGTTCCATGCGGCGCGCACCCTGCACGAGCGCGCCTTTTCCGAGGAAATCGCGTCGCTGCAGGCGCAAGGCGGCGGCGCGATCCGCGTCGTGCGTCTGCTCAGCAACCCGGCCGGCGCACAGGCCGGCGGCGATTACGACGAAGCCGGCCGCATCGACATCGACGTGCTGCGCAGGCACCTGCCGCTGGACGACTACGACTTCTACCTGTGCGGGCCGGCCCCCTTCATGCAATCGCTGTACGACGCGCTGCGCGCGCTCAACATACCTGACGGCCGGATTCACGCGGAGGCATTCGGCAGATCGTCGCTGGTACGGCAGGACCAGCCCGGCGCGCAGCCGCAAGCCCCGTCCCCGCAGCCTGCGGCCGAGCCGGCGCCGGTATTTTTCCGGCGATCCGCCCGGCAGGCGCAATGGAACCCGGGCGACGGCTCGCTGCTGGAGCTGGCCGAACAGCACGGGCTGTCGCCCGAGTTCGGCTGCCGCAACGGCAGCTGCGGCACCTGCCGCACGCGTATCGTGCAAGGCGCGGTGGCTTATCCCAGGCGTCCGGAATGCACGGTGCCGGAAGGCCATGCCCTGATCTGTTGCGCGGCCCCGGCGGCCGATGGTCCGCCCTTGCAGCTGGACCTGTGATAGCGGGAATCGCCAAGGCCGGGGCCGGCCTGGCGAAATCCGGCGCGCACCGCCCCGCGCGCCGCGCCGCGGGGCGCCGGCAGGCTAAAATTGCGGTCAGCTCCGTCTCTTTGGGCATTTCTTCGCCCCAATAAGGCCACGCATGGCAACCTCATGAAAAGCCTTTCAAAATCAATGAACTCTAAAGACCATCCCCCGCGCGTGGGGTTTGTTTCGCTGGGCTGGCCTTAAGCTAGCGTATATAAACTAACTGCCAAAGCAGAGTTCCCGACACAACCTGTTGAATATGCGGCCGAACGCCCTCAGTGATTCCTACGCCAAGGCGCCTTCGGCGCGAAGAATGGAGTGTTGATTTCGACCATTGGCAGACGTCCCGGCTAACACGTCGCTCCTGTATCATTTCGTCCGGACAGGAGAAAGCTATGTCTGCAAAAGTAGTGTCATTGATCAATATGAAAGGCGGAGTGGGCAAGACTACCTTGGCTGTGGGCTTGGCTTGGGAGCTTGCCAAAGAGTACGATGTTCTGCTCGTTGACATCGACCCTCAGTTCAATGCCACTCAATGGGTTATCGAAACACAGACGTATCTTGACTGGGTGAAGACCAGTCATACTGTCTTGAACATCTTCGTCCCCGACGGGCATGGCGTGCAGGGTCTCGCTGTACCGAACACCGCACCTCCTCCCAAAGTAACTGCCAAGACCACGATAGTCACTGTAGAAGGGAACGGCTGCTCACTAGACATCGTGCCGTCAATTCTGGACCTGATCCGATTAGACGCTGCGCCTCGAGGCACGGAAAACCGCCTCCGCGTGTTCCTGGAAAAGGTCAAGGATAAGTACGACTACGTTCTGATCGACTGCCCCCCGACTGCGTCCCTATTTAGTTATAGCGCCTTCTTGGCTTCTGACGCATATCTGGTTCCGGTGAAACCTGATCCGTTGTCTGTACTCGGTCTTCCCTTGCTCGAGCGCGCAATGACTGAGTACGAGGAGAGATCTGGTCATAACCTTCCGCGATTGGGACTGGTACTCACGCAGGTCCGCGGGACGGATTCTATGACTGCGACTTCGAACCAACTAAAAGTAAATTACTTGGGTGAAGTTTTCGACGAACACATTCCGCTGACAACAGGCGTAGCTGAGGCAGTGGAAGACAATTCGCCACTGCAGGAATTTGCGAAAACCAAGTACAAGCTCAAGGACCATTTGGCCGGTTTGGCATCTGAGTTCGTTAAACGGGCGGAGGAATTATGAGAAACGGTACGCCTCGTCAAAATTATCTATATCTCCTCGCACGCTTGTCCGAGCTTGCCTCGGAGTTCAGCCAAGATCAGCTGGAATCCGCCCTGAAACTTCGGAACGATGGAAAGTCCGCCGTCGGCAGGGCTATACGTGCGCTGGTGGACTTGCACGACGAGCTTCCCCAGCAAACCGGCCACGTGCACGTGCCGACTCCCCCCTCCGCTCACGGCCAGCAGGGTGAAGGCTCACATGCGGGTCTTGTCGCAACCCAGAGTTCGCCCAACGGATCGGCAATGCAACGCCTTTTGCTTGACGAATCGCTGTTCCCGAAACTGTCCGACATCGCGACTCTTGCGCCACCTGACATCCAGCCGCGCGACAAAGAATCGCGAGTCCGATTTGCAAAGCGATTGGCTTCCTACTATGACGGATCAGATCCAGAGACCAAGACAGAATTCCGCGAGCGTTTGCGCAGAACGGCGAAGAATTCAGGAGGATTTGTCGGTCGATGGTCTACCGCCATCAAGGATCTCTAATGGCGGCACCACCCTCAGCGTATCGACCAATCGACAGGCAAATTTCTGAAGATTTCAAGGCATATTGGGAAACCGTCGACCGGTCAAGGGCCGAGAATGCTACGCGACAGAAGGAGCTGCTCCGCGTTGCACATAAGCTGGCCGTTTGTTTCGTATCTTTGGCGCGCGAGACTGCGGACCTAGAAGAGCACTTGGGCATATTTTTGCGTGAGCTAGCATCGGACGCCGTTCACCTTGTGAACTCGATCGCGACAGGGGATGCTCGAGCCTCCAGGTTCTACCTGCGAAGCGCGATTGAGAACTTCTGGCGCCACTACTACTTCCGAGATCATCCGATTGAATACGGCTGGATTCGAGACAGGGACGGCTATTACCTGGAGTTAAAGGAGTTACGCGAGCATTGTGCGTGGCTCAAAGCTTTCGGCGGATGTCTGAAGCCGTCGCTTGACGCCTTATCGGGGCGGTTCGCGGAACTATCCAAGTTTGTGCACAGCACGACCATTAGCAGCTTAGCCCTGAAGACCACCTTGCAAGAAATTAAGTTGGGGACGGCCGAAACCAAAGACATCCAAATTCAAGTGGTCGAAACCTTGCGCACGACTCTTCTGCTTTGTATGTCTGCCGAATCCAAAGCATTTGCGGCCATGCACTTCCAAGCTCAGGATTTCTTGCGACGCGCCCTAGATGCTGATCGTAGGCGCCTATATCAAGAGAGCCTTGGAAACGGTTGATCAAAGCCCCGGAGAAGGGACTAGTGGCTGCGAAAGGTCAACCTCTATACTCTTCAGCTAGATACTGAATTCTTGAGTTCATGGTGACTACTCGTACCGCCCCATTGACGGACACCATCATCGTAGCGCTATCGCAGGTCGTCGACGATGCCCAATCGGAACGGCGCGATCCAAGCCATTCCGACCTAGAGAGCCTGATTCGGCGACACGGGCTAGTTCAAGGAGATCCCAACAGTAATGGCCAAGTGGTCGGAAAAGCGAAAAGAGTCCGGGCAGTTCTGAATTGGGCCATTGAACATGCTTCGGAAGCGGGTGGCGCCTTTGTCATCTCATTCGTTTCGCTTGTCAGAGGCCATGGTGGTTTCCGGGACGGCTCGCCGAATTACGTCGGAAGACATGCAATCGATAACTGCATTTCCGCCTTCGACTCCGAGGGATTCGTCCTAGGAGCCGATGGGGATCTACGCCCCAAGGTACTAGACGCTCTATCCGGCTCAGCGCTTACCGCGGCGTTGAGAGCTTATGTTCGGCGTGCCAAGAGGGGCGTCGAGGACGCTGCTCTGGAGATCGGCACGGGAAAGGATCTTGTGGAAGCGATAGCTGCCCACGTTGTGCAGCAGAAATTCGGTGCCTATCCGGGGCATGCGAACTTTCCCACGCTTCTGGGGCAGGCATTCGTTGCTCTAGGCTTAGCGACGCCCCACGACACAGCGCAGCCCGGAGAACCGCCTCAGCGGAGGATTGAGCGCGCAATGTATGAACTCGCCTGTGGCGTTAATCTGCTGCGCAACAAGCAAGGGACTGGCCACGGACGTCCGTGGGTGCCTACAGCGTCTAACGCCGATGCTCGTGCCGCCATCGAAGCTATGGGGCTCGTCGGCGAATTCCTTTTGGCGCGCCTTTAGGCGGACAAGGCGGTCTATGTGTGGCGTTGGGTTTAATGTTACGAACGGGCTCAGCCCCGTGTTGAACTTCCACTAGAATTTCTATTTATTTCAATAACATACAAAATTCAACCACCGAAAGTGGGATTTACCAGTCTTTTGAACAAATAGGTTGGGGCTCAAAGCGCCCGCTGAGGCTATTGAAGGTCCGTTAGTCGGTATTGGCCGGTGCCAATTCGGAGTAATAGTTTTTGAGCGCAGAGACTACTTATTGTTCGGCCCGCAAGGCTCTCGATCGAATCATCTAAATCGCCGGCCACCAACATCTCTCGCAGCCACTGCTCCATCTGGGATTTGGTGGCAACTGTCGCCCCTTGGCGCATCCGAAACTCGACAATTGTCGTGGCCAGGAACAGGACAGGCATTTCAGTCTTCCCGTGCACAACGTCATTAGGACGAGGAAATTGGAAATCGCCGACCAATGCCGCCACTTTAATTAGAGATTGCCCCCCAATCCCCGATCGCACAGTGCCCAATTCGGCCGCCTGTAGGACGATCTCAGAGGTTCTAGCTTCGTCCAATGGCGAGGCCAGGCAAGTCATACATGTGCGATTCGCGACATGCGGAGTCACGGTGAGGCACTCGGGGCAGGGGCTGAGATAGCACCCAGTCGGCTCGTTACGCTCAGGGTCGATCCCGGAGATGGGAAGGCAGGTCGTTAGTGAGAGCCACCAGCCCCAGAGCTGAACTCCACGGTTGCTCCATGTAGCTCCACCTTCATAGACCCATCGCCTCCATCGACTTGCATAGGAGAATCCTTCACCGAGTATCTTGTGTCTTCCGACTAAGCCTGCGTATTTCTTCACCTTGTTGGTGATGATTCGCGGTTCCGGATCCCGTTCATCCTGTTCGAGCAACGATGCGAGATTGATCGTCTCCAAGCCCTTGCGCAGGAAATCCGACCTCACGCGGCTCAGGCAGGTGATCAGTTCGATAGGCACGATAATGTAAGCGCGCGTGGTTGCCCGCCCGAGAGCGCAAGCCAATGTGGTGTCATCCATGTCGATACCCGCGACGACGATGACGACGGGCTTCTCCATGCCCCGATACGCCGAGATTGTGGATTGCGAGACATCAATCCCCATAAGCGTCGAGGAGAACTGACTCAGCACGATCATGTCCTGCCTCATGACACCGGCCCGCGAGAGCTCCGCCGCCAAAGCCTGGATCCTCTTGGAAACATCCCAGCTAATGCCTCTGGATAAGTCCTCTTTGGCGATCGGGCGAGGGCAGCTCACCTCATGCCGTGGCGGTCGCATCTCCACCATCGCCTGAGTAATGCCTCCGGGATTTCTATAGACTGTCGCTAGATAGAAGAATTGCTCTCCGTAGGTGTCCTCTAGGAATCGATAGGAGCTGCCCTTCTCGATGCCGGGAAGCACCTGGAGCTCATCAGCAAAGACGAACTTGCGTGCATTGGCGAAATGGTCGTGCAGCGCCAAGTGATCGGCCTCGTTGAGCGCCTGAGCTTCATCGATGATCAGTACCGCGTACTGGCGATCTACCTTCCCACAAAGGGCCAGATGATGCTCGTCATAGTTGGTCTCGCCAGAGCTGCTGTCCCTGTTCCGTATGCCCAGGGACTCACAGTAGGAATGGAATGTTTGAACTGTGACCGCTTGGCCGAGATGATTCAATTGGGCGGCCACCTTCTGCGTGATCTGACGATTCTTCAGAAGGAAGAGTACGTTGAGGCCCTGAGACGTGAACTGCTCGGCAAGGGCACGCGCAATAAGCGTCTTGCCACTGCCCGAGAAACCTGCGATCAGCCTCCGATCGCAGTCGAGGCACAAGGCCACTTGATTCGCTTGTTTGTCGTCTAATCGAAGCCACAACTCGCCGTCCGCGACGATCTTGCGTCCGAGATGCCCCTCCCGCGCTTCCCGCGGCCAGACAGCGTCGAGGAATTGATCGATTTCGCGACTGAAGTTGGTCTGGTTACCGTAGTTCAGTGCAGTTTTCCAGTGCGCCATCAGTTGTACGATGCGCAAAGGTATGTTCCGACGATGCTTCTGTAGGATCAGGATTCCGTCGGGGAGCGGCCGGCCGAGCGGCACGTACGCGCTGGCGATCTGCGGGCTCTCGAGATCGAAGTCCGGAAAGTGCACTGCATAGCCGACCGGGCACTTCAATTGACGCGACTGCAGAATCTCGGTGAGGACGAAAGTGTTGTCCTTGACCTGAGTCAAGGGATCGATTTCGTATCCGGTACGTTCGTGAATGAATCGAACACCCGAAGGCTTGTAAAGACCCGATTTCGTCTCGATGCAAAGCATGCCCAACTCCGCATGCAGAATTACGAAGTCTACCTCTCCGGACAGATGTTTCTTTTCCAAGGACACCTGCAGGTACTTCTGCAACTCCTGCGAGTACACCCGCTTGGTCCTGCCTCGCAGCCAAGGAAGCGAGTGAATGACGGTGAACCCATCGTCGAGTGCCGCCAGTTCCTGAAAGAGGGTGAATTCGCCTTGGCTGCAAAATTCCGTGTGATCGAGCGTTGGAAAGAACCTGGCCATGAACGGAGGAAATGCTAAGTTGGTTTAAAGCATGCAGTACGGTGCTGACTGTTTTGCCGATTTGCTTTCGCTAAAAGCAGATAGTTTCTAAATATTACACGAGCATCGTCACAGGGCCTTGGCCCGCCGCTTCGGGTCGGCAGCCGCCAGTCACTAACAGCGGCTCACAGCCACTACCCTAGATGCGGGCAAAAGCCCGCGGCCACTCGAATGCACCTACGGACACCTTCAATGCCAACGTGGGTGTATCCGCCCAAAGGAAAAGATCGGCGCACACCGCAGGGAAATCCACGGCATATTTGCTTGATCGGATCTCAGTCGCCTTGAACCGGTAGAATTTCGCAGTTTATTTGTCGCCTAGGGCAACTTTTGCACACCCTTGGGGGCCATCAGCCTCGGCCCCAAATAAAATTCATTAATATCAATGACATACAAATCTAAATCACCAAAAGTGGGATTTATTTCACTTGGCTGTCCGAAAGCCCTGGTCGACTCCGAACGCATCCTGACCCAGCTGCGCACCGAGGGCTACCAGGTCACGCCCGAATACGACGACGCCGACGTGGTGGTCGTCAACACCTGTGGCTTCATCGACAGCGCCAAGGCCGAATCGCTGGACGCCATCGGCGAGGCCATCGCCGAGAACGGCAAGGTCATCGTCACCGGCTGCATGGGCGTCGAAGAATCGGTGATCCGCAACGTGCACCCCAGCGTGCTGGCCGTGACCGGCCCGCAGCAGTACGAAGAAGTGGTGCGCGCGGTGCATCAGGCCGCGCCGCCCAAGGCCGACCACAACCCGTACGTCGACCTGGTGCCGCCACAGGGCATCAAGCTGACGCCGCGCCACTATGCCTACCTGAAAATTTCCGAAGGCTGCAACCACCGCTGCAGCTTCTGCATCATTCCGTCGATGCGCGGCGACCTGGTCAGCCGGCCGGTGGGCGATGTGCTGAACGAGGCCGAACGCCTGGTCAAGGCCGGCGTGAAAGAGCTGCTGGTGATCTCGCAGGACACCAGCGCCTACGGCGTCGACCTGAAATACCGCAGCGGCTTCTGGAACGGCCGGCCGGTCAAGACGCGCATGACCGAGCTCTGTGCGGCCTTGTCCGAACTGGGCGTCTGGACGCGCCTGCACTATGTGTACCCGTATCCGCACGTCGACGAAGTGATCCCGCTGATGGCGCAGGGCAAGGTCCTGCCCTACTTGGACATCCCGTTCCAGCACGCCAGCCCGCGCATCCTGAAGGCCATGAAGCGCCCGGCCTTCGAAGACAAGACCCTGGCGCGCATCAAGCGCTGGCGCGAAACATGCCCCGACCTGACCCTGCGCTCGACTTTCATCGTGGGCTTCCCGGGCGAAACCGAAGAAGACTTCCAGTACCTGCTCGACTGGATGAGCGAGGCGCAACTCGACCGCGTCGGCTGTTTCCAGTATTCGCCGGTGAACGGCGCGCCCGCCAATGAACTGGCCGGCGCCGTGCCCGACGACGTCAAGCAGGACCGCTGGGACCGCTTCATGGCGCACCAGCAGGCCATCTCGGCCGCCCGCCTGCAAACCCGCGTGGGCCGCGAAATCGACGTGCTGATCGACGAAGTGAACGCCGACGGGGCGGTGGGCCGCTCCAGCGCCGACGCGCCCGAGATCGACGGCTGCGTCTACGTCAACAGCACGGCCACGCTGCGGCCGGGCGACCTGGCGCGCGTGCGCGTCACCGCCGCCGACGAATACGACCTGCACGGCGTAGCGGTCTGAGGCGGGCCCGCGCACGCCCTGCAGCACAAGGCCGCCCAGGTGTCAGGCTCCCGCAGGGTGCCTGACACCGCTTAAACCATAGCCATCTCAGTTGTACGGTGTCAGGCACCCTGCGGGAGCCTGACACCTGTTAGACACCTGGCAGTCTGGCGGCACTGGCCGCCTCAATTCTTCGCCAGGAAATCCGACAGATCGTCGGCGTGCTCTTCCTCGACGGCCAGTATCTCTTCCAGCAGGCGGCGGGTGGTGGGGTCGTTGTCGCCCACGTAGTCGACCATCTGCCGGTAGCTGTCGATGGCGATGCGCTCGGCGATCAGGTTTTCCTTGATCATCTCGGTCAGCGTATTGGCTTCGACATATTCCGAATGGCTGCGGTCCAGCAGGCCCACCGGCGACAGGTTGGGTTCGCCGCCCAGCTGCACAATGCGCTCGGCGATGCGGTCGGCGTGGCCCAGTTCTTCGGCGGCGTGTTCAGCGAACTCGGCCGCTACCGGCTCGGCGTTGAGGCCGCGCGCCATGAAATAGTGGCGCTTGTAGCGCAGCACACAGACCACTTCGGTGGCCAGGGCTTCGTTCAGCAGCTTCAGCACGGCGGCGCGGTCGGCCCGGTAGCTGTCGGTAACGGCGCCGGACTCGATGTCCTGGCGGGCCTTGGCGCGGATCGCGGCCACGTCCATGTCGAACGAGCCGCCCTTGCGGGACGGGGTGTGGGGGGTGGCATGTTGCATATCGCTGGCTCCTTATTGTGTGTTGCGCAGGGCAAGACGACTACGGCGCCCGGGGCGCCTGCCAACCCAGTGTATCGGCCCCGCCGTGCCCAGGCTGTGTCCAATCATTGCCCCGCTTGCCCAGGGTGTGTCTCCAAGTTGCGTAAACTAGTTACTGCATTCCGGACCGGAATCCGCTGTAACTTTGTAACGGGCCCTGATCTGCCAACCATGACACTGAAGAATATTTGCGTTTATTGTGGTTCCAACGGGGGCCGCATCCCCGCCTACGCCGACGGCGCGCGCGAGCTGGCCCGTGAACTGGTGCGGCGCGACATCGGACTGGTGTATGGCGGCGCCAGCGTGGGCATCATGGGCATCGTGGCCGATGCCGTGATGGCCGAAGGCGGCCGCGTCATCGGCATTATTCCCGAGCCGCTGATGCGCAAAGAGCTGGGCCATTCCGGCCTGACCGAGCTGCATGTGGTGCAGTCCATGCACGAACGCAAGACCATGATGGCCGAACGGGCCGATGGCTTCGTGGCGCTGCCCGGCGGCGCCGGCACCCTGGAAGAAATTTTCGAGACCTGGACCTGGGCCCAGCTGGGCATGCACGAAAAGCCGTGCGGCCTGCTGAACATCGCCGGCTACTACGATCAGCTGGCCGGGTTCCTGGATCATGCCGTGCAAGAATCGTTCATGCGCGCCGAGCACCGCGCCATGCTGGTCGTGGAAAGCCAGCCCGCCGCGCTGCTGGACCGCTACGCCGCCTACCAGCCGCCCACCGTGTCCAAATGGATCGATCCCGGCGAACACTGATACTGAACCCCGTCCATCGCGTACTTCCGCCATGCCCACAGCCACGGTCACCCCAGCCAGTACGGCGTCCTTGATGCGCAATTACCTGCACGCCAAGGACGAAAACCGCCCGCTTTATATGGCGCGCGCCTTCGCCGCCGACGCGGTGCTGAAGATGACGCTGCGCACCCAGGCCATCGCCTTCCCGCCCGAAGCGCGCGGCCGCGATGCCATTACCGAGGCCATGGTGCGCACGTTCGGCCAGACCTACGAGAACGTGTTCACCTTCTATCTGGCCCACCCGGGCGAAGACGCGGTGCTGTCCGACTACACCTGTGACTGGTTCGTGGGCATGACCGAAAAAGCCAGCGGCCAGGTGCGCGTGGGCTGCGGCAGCTACGAATGGGAATTCCAGTCCACGCCCCACCTGGCGCGCCGGCTGACGATCACCATCGAAACCATGCTGAGCCTGCCGCCCGACACGGCGCCGGCGGTGTTCGCCTGGCTGACGGGGCTGCCCTACCCCTGGACCGACGCGCAGCGCCTGGTGGGCAGCGCGCCCCCCATCGAGGCGCTGGCCCCGGTCATGCACTGGATCCGCCGCGCCGACCGCGATGCCTACCCGGTGGACGGCACCGCTTGAAATACGACCTGGCGGCATTCGACTTCGACGGCACCCTGGCCGACACCCTGCCCTGGTTCGAGTCCATCCTGGACGGCGTGGCCGACAAATACGGCTTTCGCAAGGCGGGCCCGGCAGAACGGGCCCGGCTGCGCCACCACGGCGCGCACGACATCCTGAAGATACTGGGCATTCCCATGTGGAAAATGCCGGCCATCATGGCGCACGTGCGCCAGCTGATGCGCGAGGTCGATCCGCGCGTGCAGCTGTTCGGCGGCATGGCCGAGGCGCTGACGCAGCTGCGCGCCGCCGGCCTGCGGCTGGCGGTGGTGAGCTCGAATTCGGCTGCCAATGTGCAGCGGGTGCTGGGGCCGCGGGCCACCGAATGGTTCGACGACTTTGAATGCGGCACCGACATGTTCGGCAAGGCGGCCAAGCTGAAGCGGCTGCTGGCGCGGCACCGGGTGGCGCCGCAGCGCTGCGTGCTGGTGGGCGACGAAATGCGCGACATCGACGCCGCGCGCAAGGCCGGCGTGCGCGCGGCTGCCGTCGCCTGGGGCTACAACCACGTCGACGCACTGCGCACCCACGCGCCCGACGAAATCATCCTGACCGTGGCCGACCTGCCGGCCGCCCTGACCCGAGCCTGAGCATGCCCCTCGACGACACCCATCGCATTACTGACCCCGCCGCCCTGCAAGCGCTGTATGGCCAGCCCAGCCAGGCCTCGGTCATGAAGGAAACGGACCACGTGCATCCGCACTACCGCGCCTTCATCGAGGCGGCGCCCTTCGTCGTGCTGGCCACCGTGGGGCCCGACGGACTGGACGCGTCGCCGCGCGGCGACCCGGCCGGCTTCGTGACCGTGGCCGACGACAAGACCCTGCTGATTCCAGACCGGCGCGGCAACAACCGTATCGACAGCCTGCGCAACATCCTGGCCGACCCGCGCGTGGCGCTGCTGTTCCTGGTGCCCGGCGTGGGCGAGACCCTGCGGGTGAACGGGCGCGCCGGCATCAGCACCGATCCGGCCCTGCTGGCGCGCTTCGCCATGCACGACAAGCCGCCGCGTTCGGTGCTGGTCATTGACGTGGAAACCGTGTTTTTCCAGTGCTCGCGCGCACTGGTGCGCTCGGCGCTGTGGGACCCGGCCCGGCAAATCGAACGCGCCAGCCTGCCCAGCACGGGCCGCATGCTGGCCGACCTGAGCGCCGGCACCATCGACGGCCAGGCATACGACCGGGCACTGCCGGGACGAGTGCGCGACACTTTGTATTGAGGGGCACAGGGCCCGCACCGGCGCCACGCCGCGCCAGACACCCCTGGCGCTACCTTAAGGCGAAAAACAACGTTTGGCCCAGGTGTCAGGCTCCGCCAGGTGCCTGACACCGCTGTAAACCGCAGCCGTCTCAATCGTACGGTGTCCGACACCCTGCGGGAGTCAGACACCTGGCAATCAGCCCGGAAGCTGCCAGCCGCGCACGAACACGTCCACCGGCTGGCGCTTGCCGCCGGCCTTCTGCAGTTCGAGCAGGCGCAGCACGCCCGCGCCGGTGGCGATGTCGATGCCGTCGGCGCCGGCCCGCAGCACGCTGCCCGGCGCCGCGGCCGCCGGCGCTTCCAGGGCCTGCGCGCGCCATACCTTGACCGGATCGTCCAGGCCCGGCAGGCGCAGCGTGGCGCCGGGCACCGGGTTGAACGCGCGCACGCGCCGGGCCAGCTGCGCGGCGGGCTGCGCGCAGTCGAGCGCGGCCTCGGCCTTGTCCAGCTTGGCGGCATAGGTAACGCCGTCGGCCGGCTGCGGCCGCGCCGGCAGGCCGCCCGCCTGCAAGGCCGCCAGGGCCTGCACAATGGCCTGTCCGCCGGCGGCGGCCAGCGCGTCGTGCAATTGCGCGGCGGTGTCCGCGGCGCCGATGGGCACGCGGTGTTCCAGCAGCATGTCGCCGGTGTCCAGGCCTTCGTCCATCTGCATGATGGTGACGCCGGTTTGCGTGTCGCCGGCCTCGATGGCGCGCTGGATGGGGGCGGCGCCGCGCCAGCGCGGCAGCAGGCTGGCGTGGATGTTCAGGCAGCCGCGCGGCGGCAGCGCCAGGGTCCAGGCCGGCAGGATCAGGCCGTAGGCGGCCACCACCATGATGTCGGGCGCCGCCTGCCGCAGCTGTGCCTGGGCCTGCGCGGCATCGTCGGGGTAGCGCCCGTCCAGCCGCAGGCTGCGGGGCTGGGCCACCGCAATGCCGGCCGCCAGGGCGGCCTGCTTGACCGGGCTGGGCGTCAGCTTCAGGCCGCGGCCGGCGGGCCGGTCGGGCTGGGTCAGCACCAGCGGGATGTCATGGCCTGCGGCCAGCAGGGCGTCGAGCGCGACGCGGGCGAATTCCGGCGTTCCGGCAAAAACCAGGCGCATGGGGATCAGGCTCGCAGCGCTTCGCGCTCGGCCTTCTTCAGCTTGGTCTTGATGCGGTTCTGCTTCAGGCTGGACAGGTATTCGACGAACACTTTGCCGTCGAGGTGGTCGAGCTCATGCTGCACGCACACGGCCAGCAGCCCTTCCGCGTCGGCTTCGTACGGCTTGCCGTCGATGTCCAGCGCCTTGAAACGGATGCGCGCCGATCGTTCGACCTCGTCGTAGATGCCCGGCACCGACAGGCAGCCTTCTTCGTAAGTCTGGCGCTCGTCGCTTTTCCAGGTGATCTCGGGGTTGATCAGCACGCGCAGTTCGTTGCCTTCTTCGGAAACGTCGATGACGACCACGCGTTCGTGCACGTCGACCTGCGTGGCGGCCAGGCCGACGCCCGGCGCTTCGTACATGGTGTCGGCCATGTCGCGCACCAGCTTCCGGATACGGTCGTCCACCACCGCGACCGGCTTGGCCTTCTTGTGCAGGCGCGGATCGGGATAATGAAGGATGGGAAGCAAAGCCATGGCGAGCAAAAAGCTAAATAGTCACTAGTGACTTAATGATAATTCATTAGAAGCTTGATTTCTAATAGTTTTCGGCTAATTCGGCCATTGCCGCGCCGCCCGGGCGGGCGCTTTTGGTCGCGCCGCCGCCCGTGCGGCGCGCGGGCCGTGCGACACTAGCGGACCCTCGCAAGGCCCCTGTCCGAACCATGCCGCTTACGCATTCCCACGCCGAACTGTCCGCCTGGCTGCGCCTGTCGCTGGAGCCCGGGCTGGGCCCCGCCAGCGCCTATCCGCTGCTGTCGGCGCTGGGCCTGCCCGAGCAGATCTACGCCCTGGGCGCCGCGGCCCTGGCCCGCCACGTGCCGCAAGATCTGGCGCGCCAGCTGGCGGCGCCGCCCCCCGCCGACATGCAGGCCCAAATCGACCGCAGCCTGCAGTGGGTCGACCAGCCCGGGCGCCACGTGCTGACCCTGGCCGACCCGGCCTATCCGCAAAGCCTGCTCACCATCGCCGACCCGCCCATCCTGCTGTATGTCAACGGCGATCCGGCGCGGCTGAGCCTGCCGGCCCTGGCGGTGGTGGGCGCGCGCAGCGCCACGCCGGGCGGCTGCGACAACGCCCGCGCGTTCGCCCGCCACCTGGCCGGCCATGGCTGGTGCGTGGTCAGCGGCCTGGCGCAGGGCATCGACGCGGCCGCGCACGAAGGGGCGCTGCTGGCCGGCCCCGAAGGCGCGGGCACCGTGGCCGTCATGGGCACCGGCATCGACCGCGTGTATCCGGCGCGCCACCGCGACCTGGCCCACCGCATTGCCGGGCAGGGCGCCCTGGTATCCGAGCTGCCGCTGGGCATGGGCGCGCTGCCGCATCACTTTCCGCGTCGCAACCGCCTGGTGGCGGGGCTGGCGCGCGGGGTGCTGGTGGTCGAGGCCGCGCGCCAGAGCGGCTCGCTGATCACGGCGCGGCTGGCCGGCGAAAGCGGCCGCGAGGTCTTCGCCATCCCGGGCTCGATCCATTCGCCGCTGTCGCGCGGCTGCCATGCCCTGATCCGCCAGGGCGCCAAGCTGGTCGAAACCGCGCAAGACATCACCGACGAACTGGGCGGCGGCCAGCCGGCCCCGCGCCGCGGCGAACCGGCCGCCGGCGCGCCGGCCGAAGCCGACACGCCGCTGCTGCGGGCGCTGGGCTACGATCCGCTGCACCTGGATGCCTTGCAAGCGCGCACCGGGCTCGACATCGCCGCGCTGAACGCGCAATTGCTCGAGCTCGAGCTGGCCGGCCGCGTGGCCCGGCTCGATGGCGGGCGGTTCCAGCGCCTGAAGTAGCGGCCCGGCGGCCCGGCAGGGCTACTATTATGAATATCCGCATTCCCGCGCGCGCTCCGGCGCGGCGCCCATCACTACAGGAAGAGACATGCCGCTGCCCTCCCGCGTCAAGATCGTCGAGGTTTCGCCCCGCGACGGCCTGCAGAACGAAAAAGAACTGATCTCCACCGATATCAAGGTAGAGCTGGTCGACCGCCTGACCGCCGCCGGTTTTCCCAACATCGAGGCCACGTCGTTCGTGTCGCCCAAATGGGTGCCGCAGATGGCCGACGCCGCCGATGTCATGGCGCGCATCGAGCGCAAGCCCGGCGTCATCTATTCGGTGCTGACCCCCAACATGAAGGGCCTGGAAGGCGCGCTGGCGGCCAAGGCCGACGAGGTCGTGATCTTCGGCGCGGCCAGCGAAGCGTTTTCGCAGAAGAACATCAACTGCTCCATCGCCGAATCGATCGCCCGCTTCGAGCCCGTGGCCCAGGCCGCGCGCGCCGCGGGCGTGCGGCTGCGCGGCAGCATCAGCTGCGCGCTGGGCTGCCCGTACCAGGGCGAAGTGCCCATCGAAGCGGTGGTGGACGTCGCGCGCCGCTATGTGGCGCTGGGCTGTGACGAAATCGACGTGGCCGACACCATCGGCGTGGGCACGCCGCAGCGCGTGCGCGACGTCATGGCGGCGGTGACCCGGGTGGTCGACCCGGGCCGCGTGTCCGGGCATTTCCACGACACCTACGGCCAGGCCCTGGCCAACATCCTGGCCGCGCTCGAAACCGGCATCAGCATCTTCCACACGTCGGTGGCCGGCCTGGGCGGCTGCCCGTACGCCAAGGGCGCCACCGGCAACGTGGCCACCGAAGACGTGCTGTACATGCTGCGCGGCCTGGACATCGATACCGGGGTCGATTTCGACGCCGTGGTCGACATCGGCCAATGGATGTCGGCCCACCTGAACCGCAAGGGCGGCAGCCGGGCGGGCAATGCGGTGGCGGCCAAGCGCGCCGCCTGAACGCGCCGCCAGAGCGCCAAAGCCACGTAGAATGCGCGCCAGGCAGGGCCATCCGGCGACTGCCCGCGCTGCGCCACCGGGGAACCCGTCCGCCATGAACTCGATCTTCAACCCTCCTTCCACGGACGAACGCGACGCGCTGCTGCGCGAAATCGGCCCGCTGCCGCTATCGGGCCAGGCCTGGCCCGACTGGGTGCGCATCCTGGCCTGGATCATCCTGGCCATCATCGGCGTGCAGATCGTGTCATCGGCCATCCGCCTGCCGCCCGGGCAGGTCAGCGGCGTGCTGACGGGCATTGTGGTGCTGTGCTTCCTGGGGCTGGTGCTGGTGTCGTGGCACATGCAGAAATCCATCACCACCATCGATGAAACCGGCCTGCGCCAAACCTGGATCACCCGGCGCGAAGTCGCCTGGCAGGAAATCCAGTTCGCCAAGTTCGTGCCGCTGATGTTCTCGAAGCGGCTGGTGGTGTTCACGCAGCGCGGCCGCCCGGTGGTGTTCCAGGGCGGCACGCGCGAACTGCAGATTGCCTTCGCGAAGATATCGCTGTTGTACCGGCGCAAGCGCTAGCCCGCGCCGCGGCCGCGGCGGCCCGGTTCAGGCCGCCAGCGACACCGACACCGGCGCATTGGCCTCGCAGGCGTCCAGCGCCCGGGCCAGGCGCTCGATGCCCTGGATGATCAGGCCTTCGTTCATGGTGGCGAACGACATGCGCATGGCGTTCAGGTCGGCCTGCTGCGGGTCGGCGTAGAACGCCTTGCCGGGCACATAGACCACGCCCTGTTCGATGGCATAGGGCAGCAGCCGCGTGGCATCGGCCTCGCCGTTCAGGCGCACCCAGAAGAACATGCCGCCTTCGGGCTTGCGGAACGTGACGCGGCCGTCCAGGTACTGGACCAGCGCCTGCGCCAGCGCGTCGCAGCGCGCGCCGTAGGCGGCGCGGATGCGCGGCACGTGCTGCTGGTAGCGGCCGTTGGCCAGGTACTGCGCCACCACTTCCTGTATCCAGGCCGACGACGCCATGTCGTCGGCCGCCTTGGCGCCCACGCAGCGGCGGCGCACCTCGGCCGGGGCCACCAGCCAGCCGATGCGCAGGGCCGGCGCCATGGTCTTGGACATGGTCGAGATGTACACCGCCCAGTGGCGCGCCTCGCCCTCGGCCAGCGCGGCAATGGGCGGCACTTGCTCGCCCGCGAAGCGCAGTTCGCCGTAGGGGTCGTCTTCGACGATCAGGAACTGGTGCTTCACGGCCAGTTCGAGCAGGCGCAGGCGGCGCTGCCGGCTGATGGTGGCGCCGCACGGGTTCGAGAACGACGCCACCACGCAGACGACCTTGGGCTTGAGCCGCGCGGCCATGTCGTCCAGCGCGTCGATATCGATGCCTTCCGGGCCGGAGGCCACCGGGTGCACCGTGGCGCCGGTGTAGCGCAGCGCCTGCACCGAATTGGGAAACGCCGGGCTTTCGATGAAGGCGTGGTCGCCCGGCTGCAGCATCACCCGGCTGACCAGCGCCAGCGCCTGCTGCGAACCGCCGGTGACGGCGAGCTCGGTGTCGGGGTCGCAGGCCAGCCCGCGTTCGGCAGTAAGGCGCGCCAGCTCGGCGCGCAGGCTGGCCTGCCCGTCGATGTTGGAATACTGCAGGCAGGCGCCCAGCCGGGCCAGCACCTGGTTCGACGCGGTGGTGAGGCCGTCGATGTCGAACAGCTCCTGGGCGGGGTAGCCGCCGGCCATGGAAATGCTGCCCGGCCGCATGGCGTACGACATGAGGGAGCGAATGGGCGAGGCGGCGGGCGTCTGGAAGGGGGCGGCGAAGGCGTAGCGGGGTGCTGCGGAAGACATGATGGAAGGCGGAGCCGGCAAGAAGGGAAGAGAGCATCGGCGCGGTGCCAGGCCGCGGGACGGCATAAAACCTTGAAATATAAGCAAATGCCAGTTGATTCTATGCCTGCCCCCAGGGGCGGTCAACGCGCGGCCGGCGGTTGTGGCCGGCCGGGCCCGCGGGCGGCGATTATGATGGCGTTTTTGTATGGAATCCCCCACAAGCATGAGTTCCGACGACTCCATGGCGGCGCGCGTGGCCCGGGTGCGGCAGCGCATCGACGCGGCCTGCGCGCGGTCCGGCCGCGCGCCGGGCAGCGTGGCGCTGCTGCCGGTCAGCAAGACGTTCGGGCCGCAGGCGGTGCGCGAAGCGGCCGCGCTGGGCCTGCGCCGCTTCGGCGAGAACAAGACCCAGGAAATCCGCCAGAAGGCCGGCCCGCTGGCCGACCTGGGCATCCAATGGGTGATGATCGGCCACCTGCAGACCAACAAGGCCAAGGACGCCGCGCGCGATGCCGCCGAAGTGCAGTCGCTCGACCGCCTGGACCTGGCCTATGCGCTGCAGCGCCGGCTGCAGGCCGAGGGCCGCTCGATTGACGTGCTGGTGCAGGTGAAGACCTCGCCCGAGCCCAGCAAGCAGGGCCTGGACATCCAGGCTGTATCCGGCTTCCTGCGCATCGTGGCCGACCAATGCCCGGCGCTGCGGGTGCAGGGGCTGATGACGCTGGCGGTGCAGTCCGACGACACCGAAGCCGTGCGCGCCTGCTTTCGCGCGCTGCGCGAACTGCGCGACCGGCTGCGGGACGAAGCCATTCCCGGCGTGCGGCTGGACCGGCTGTCGATGGGCATGAGCGGCGATTTCGAGATCGCCATCGAAGAAGGCGCCACCGAGGTGCGGGTGGGCAGCGCCATCTTCGGGGCGCGGGACTATACGGCGCAAGGCTGAAGACAAGGGCGGGTGTCAGGCTCCGCGGGTGCCTGACACCGATGTGTGCCACGACTGCCTCGGTCGTACAGTGTCAGGCGCCTGCGGAGCCTGACACCCGGCGATGGCTCAGTGCTTCATGTTCATGCCGTGCTGCATGCCGGCATTGTGGCCAATGGGCTTGACCTTGAACTTCACGGCGACTTCGCCGGCTTTCTCGAACTTCAGCGTGGCCGGCACTTCGGCGCCTTCGGCGAAAGGCTGTTTCAGCTTCAGGAACATCACGTGGTAGCCGCCCGGGGCCAACTTGACGTCGCCGTCGGCCGGCACGGGAACGCCGTCGGGCAGGTGGCGCATGCGCGCCACGCCGTTCTCGGTTTGCACCGTGTGCAGTTCGACCCGCTCTGCCGCGTTGGAGGAGACCGACAGCAGCCGGTCGGCCGTCTTGGCGCCATTGTCGATTTCCATGTAGCCGGCGCCGTTGGCCTGGCCCGGCGCCGTGGCGCGCACCCAGAGGTCGTCGACCTCGACCTGGCCGACCTTGTAGTCGCCGGCCCAGGCCGAGGTGGCGGCGCACAGGCCCAGCGCCGCTGCCAGCGCCCATTGACGGAATTTCATGAGGACACCTCCGATGCTGCCGGCCCACGATCGAGCCCGGCTGGTTAACGCCGCCGGACCAGGCTGCCGGCGGCCGCCAGGACCGACTGGGTCAAGGCTTCCATAGCCTGCGAGTTTACTCGCCAGTGCTGCCAATAGAGCGGCACGTCTTCCGCGGCCCGCGCGCGCAGCGGCACCAGGCGCCCGGAATCGAGTTCCTGCTTGATCAGCGGCAAGGGGTTCATGGTCCAGCCCAGGCCGTCCAGCGTGGCCTGCACGAAAGCGCGCGACGAGGGCAGCCACCACACCGGCGGCTGCCACGGCGCGCCGCCCATGACCTTGCGTGCGAAGCGCGCCTGCAGCGCATCTTTGCGGTTGAACACCAGCACCGGCGCGCTGGCCAGCGTGCGCGCGTTGACTCCCTGGGCGAAGTGCCGGGCGTGGAACTCGGGCGTGCAGCTGGCCACATAGCGCATGCTGCCCAGGGCGTGGATGCGGCAGCCCTGCACCGGATCGGCCAGCGCCGTCACCGCGCCCAGCACCGAGCCGTTGCGCAGCAGCGCGGCGGTGTGGTCCTGGTCTTCGGACTGCAGGTCCAGCGTGGCCCGCGTGCGGGCGGCGAACAGCCGGGCGGCGTCCATGAACCAGGTTTCCAGGCTGTCGTGGTTCACCGCCACCGCCAGGCTGGCATGCGGCAGCGTGTCGCCTTCCAGCCCCAGGCGGTCCAGCGCGTCGTGCTCCAGCAGCGCGGTCTGTTCGGCCAGCTGCACCAGCACCTGCCCGTCCGGCGTGGCGGCGGCCGGCACCGTGCGCTGCACCAGCAGCCGGCCCATGCGGGCTTCCAGCGTCTTCACCCGCTGCGACACGGCCGACGGCGTCACGTTCAGCGCCGCCGCGGCGCGCTCGAAGCTGCCTTCGCGCACCACCGCGGCCAGGGCCCGCAGGTTGCCATGGTCGATTTTCATATATTTAGCTGTACTTAATCAGGTTAAATAAAATTAGCTGTATTTCATCAACCAGACAAGCCAGAATGCGTTCCTGGCCGCGGCGGTTTGCCGCGGCGCCGTTTTTTTCCGGACTGCTTCAGGATGTTCTCGCTCGCTTCATTTCCCGCCCTGTTCACCGCCTGGGCCAGTGGCACCGCCACCGGCCTGGGGCTGTTCGCCGTCGTGGGCGCGCAAAGCGCGTTCATCCTGCGGCAGGGGCTGATGCGCGCGCACCTGCTCAGCATCCTGGCCCTGTGCGCGGCCATCGACGCGGTATTCATCTTCGCCAGCGTGTGGGGCCTGCAGGCCGTGGCCAGCTGGTTCCCGTGGCTGACACACGCCATCCTGTGGTTCGGCGTGGCCTTCCTGGGGTGGTACGCGCTGCAGTCGGCACGCCGCGCCTTGCGCGCCCAGGGCGGCCTGCGGGCGGCACAGCATGCCGTTCCCTCGCGCCGCGCGGCGCTGCTGGGCGCGGCCGGCTTCACCCTGCTGAACCCGCACTTCTGGCTGGACATCATGGTGGTGGGCTCGCTGGCGCACAGCTTCGACAACGCGCGCCTGGCCTTCGCCGCCGGCGCCCTGACCGCCAGCCTGCTGTGGCTGGCCGTGCTGGGCATAGGTTCGCGCCTGTTCGCGCCCTGGTTCGCCGACCCGCGCGCCTGGCGCGTGCTGGACGGAATCATCGCCGCCGTGATGGCCGCCCTGGCAGTGCGCCTGGCCAGCAGCGGCCTGAGCTGACGCGCGGCCAGGTGTCTGGCTCCTCAGGTGCCAGACACCGAAGTATGCAGCGACTGTCTCAACGGCACGGTGTCAGGCACCCTGCCGGGAGCCTGACACCTGGCCGGCTACTCGTACGACCGCACGTCGTCGATAACCTTGCCGTCGTTGGGCAGGCTGCCCGTGCCGGCCCACTGTACGTCCACGCGCAGCTTGGTGATGTCGCGCACCGATTCGGCAATACGGCCTGCCAGCGCATCGGAATGCTCGCGCGCCTCGACCTGCAGCACCATGCGGTCGGTGCCGGTCTGGCCGCTGACCACCAGGCGCGCCCGACCGATCTCGGGATGGCGCGCCAGCACCTCGGCCACCTGCGACGGGTGCACGAACATGCCGCGCACCTTGGTGGTCTGGTCGGCGCGGCCCATCCAGCCCTTGATGCGGATATTGGTGCGGCCGCAGGGCGACGCGCCCGGCATGATGGCCGACAGGTCGCCGGTGCCGAAGCGCACCAGCGGGTAATCCGGGTTCAGCGTGGTAACCACCACTTCGCCGACCTCGCCGTCGGGCACCGGCGTGCCGGTGCCGGGCCGCACGATTTCCAGGATGATGTCCTCGCCCACCACCAGGCCTTCGCGCGCATCGGTTTCAAAGGCGATCATGCCCAGGTCGGCGCTGCCGTAGGCCTGGTAGCCGTCGATGCCGCGCGCCGCCAGCCAGTCGCGCAGCGACGGCGGGAAGGCCTCGCCCGACACCAGCGCGCGCCGCAGCGACGGCAGCCGCACGCCCAGTTCGTCGGCCTTTTCCAGGATGATTTTCAGGAAGCTGGGCGTGCCCGTGTAGCCGCTGGGCGCCAGGTCGGCAATGGCGCGCACCTGTTGCTCGGTCTGGCCGGTGCCGCCCGGAAACACCGTGCAGCCCACCGCGTGGGCCGCGGTTTCCATCATCGAGCCGGCCGGCGTGAAATGGTACGAAAAACAGTTGTAGGCCAGCTCGCCGGGCCGGAAGCCGGCCGCATACAGGGCGCGGGCGAAGCGCCAGTAATCGGCGCGCGCGCTCTCGGGTTCGTAGATGGGGCCGGGCGAGGCGAACACGCGCAGGGCCTGGCCCCAGCCGATGGTGGAGAACCCGCCGAAAGCCTTGGCGGCGCCGGCCGGGCCGGCGCCCGCGCGGCTGCGCTGCTGGCGTTCCAGCAGTTCGTGCTTGCGCAGCACCGGCAGGCCGGCCAGGGCCTGGCGCGAGGCCACGCCGCGCGGATCGACGCCGCGCAGCTGCTCGGCGATGGCCTCGGCGCCCGCCATGGCGCGTGTCAAGGCGCCGGGCAGCGCCGCCATCAGGTCGCGTTCGCGCTGCTCGGGTGCGCGGGTTTCCAGTGCATCAAAAAACGCAGGCATGAGATCGCACTCTTCGGGATGCAGGGTGGGCGGGATACGGGCCGTGGAAATCAGGCCAGCCAGCGCTTGCGGCGCCGGTAGAATTTATTGTCGCGAAAGCTCTTGCGCTCGCCGCTGGAAATGCCCAGGTAGAACTCCTTGACGTCTTCGTTGCGCCCCAGGTCGGCCGCCGCGCCGTCCATCATGACGCGGCCGTTTTCCAGGATGTAGCCGTAGTCGGCATAGCGCAGCGCGATGTTGGTGTTCTGCTCGGCGAGCAGAAAGCTGACCCGCTCGCGCTGGTTCAGGTCGCGCACGATCTCGAAGATTTCCTCGACGATCTGCGGCGCCAGCCCCATCGACGGTTCGTCGAGCAGGATCATGTTGGGGTTGGCCATCAGCGCCCGGCCGATGGCGGTCATTTGCTGTTCGCCGCCCGACGTGTAGCCGGCCTGGCTGCTGCGCCGCTGCTTCAGGCGCGGAAAATACTGGTAAACGCGTTCGAGCGCCGCCGCCGTGTCGCCGCGGTTCAGGTCGCGGGTGTAGGCGCCGGTCAGCAGGTTTTCTTCGATGGTCAGGTGGGCGAAGCAATGGCGGCCCTCCATGACCTGCACCACGCCGCGCCGCACCAGCTCGGCCGGCGACAGCTTCTCGATGCGCTGGCCCCGGTACTGGATATAGCCCTTGGTAACGTCGCCGCGCTCGCCCTTGAGCAGGTTCGACACCGCGCGCAGCGTGGTGGTCTTGCCGGCGCCGTTGGCGCCCAGCAGCGCCACGATGCGGCCCTCGGGCACTTGCAGCGACACGCCCTTGAGCACCAGGATGACGTGGTTGTAGATGACCTCGATGCCGTTCACATCGAGCAGCATCGGGTCGGGTTGGACAGCGGTGGCAGCGGTCATGGCAGTTCCTGCGCGCGGTGGCCGCCGGCGCGCGCGGCGCCGGCGGCCGGTTCACATCAGCCTTCGCACTTGCGGGGCGTGATGTTCTTCTCTTTGGCGTACTTGGCCGCGGCTTCCTTCACCAGCGGGCCGGTTACCGACTTGTCGGCCTGGTACCAGTCGGACACCACCTTGAACTGCTTGCCGTCCCACTGCGCGATGCGCGCCCAGTCGTCGCCCATGTGGTTGCTGCACGAGGTCTTGACCGGCCGCATGATGTCGCCGAAGCCCAGCTCGTTCAGGCGTTCCTGGGTGATGTTCAGGTTCTCGAAGCCCCAGCGCACCTGTTCCGGCGTCATGTGCTTGCCCTTGCCGAACTTTTCCTGCGCGGTGCGGATGGCTTCCACCTGCAGCATCGAGATCATCATGCCGCGCGTGTGCGCGATGGTGCCCAGCGTGGTGTTGCCCGAGGCATCGCTGCCCTGGCCCTTGTCGTACACGTATTTCTTCAGGTCGTCATAGACCTTGCCGTGCGCCGCGCTGTTGTGGATGGTGATGGTGTTGTAGCCCTTGGCGACCGTGCCCAGGTCTTTGACGTCGCCTTCCGAGCCGGCCCACCAGATGGCGTACATCTTGTCGCGCGGGTAGCCGCTGGCCTGGGCCTGGCGGATGGCGGTGGGCGTCATGATGCCGGCGCTCCACAGCAGCACGTAGCTGGGCCGCGACTGGCGGATCTGCAGCCAGGTGGATTTCTGCTCGACGCCGGGCGCGGTCACCGGATACAGCAGCAGCTCGAAGCCCGCCTGCTCGGCGCGCTTCTGCAGCAGCGGGATCGGTTCCTTGCCGTAGGGCGAGTCATGGTAGACCAGGGCGATCTTCTTGCCCTTGAGCTTGTCGATGCCGCCTTCTTTCTTGGCGATGTCCTGGATCATCACGTCGGCGGCGGTCCAGTAGGTGCCCAGCAGCGGGAAGTTCCATTCGAACACGGTGCCGTCCACCGATTGCGACAGGCCGTAGCCCATGGTCTCGACCGAGACCTTGTCGACGATGGCCTTGTCGGACACCGCGAAGGTGACGCCGGTGGATTGGGTGTCGAAGCCCGACGCGCCGCCGCCCTTGGACTTCAGGCGTTCGTAGCATTCCACGCCGCGGTCGGTGGCGTAGGCGGTTTCGCATTCTTCGTACGTGATCTTCACGCCGTTGACGCCGCCGTCGCGCGCGTTGACCAGTTTCAGGTAGTCGAGCTTGCCGTCGGCCCACGGGATGCCCAGCGGCGCGAACGAGCCGGTGCGGTACACCAAGAGCGGAACGAATTGTTCTTCGTCCGCCAGCGCCGGCGCGGCGGCCGAGGCCAGGGCGCCGGTGGCGGCCACGATGGCCGCTGCCCACTTCAGGTTAAGACGCTTCATCTCCATTTACCTCCTGCTTGGTGTGATTGACACCGGGATTGGCCCGGTCTGGAGCCGGGTAGACGAAATGGCCGCCATGCCGCTCATGCCGGCATGGCGGCCGGGAATCAATGGGGGAAAGGCCAGATGCGCAGCTTTTCTTTGCCGATGCTCCACAGGCGGGCCAGCCCGTGCGGCTCGGCGATCAGGAAGAACACGATCAGGGCGCCGAACACCATGTGCTCGATGTGCGCGGCGGTGTCCACCGACAGCGGCAGCCCCAGCCAGTGCGGCACGTTGGTCAGCGCCACCGGCACCAGCACGATGAACGCCGCGCCGAAGAAGCCGCCCATGATGGAGCCCAGCCCGCCGATGATCACCATGAACAGCAGCTGGAACGAGCGGGCCAGGTCGAAGGCCAGAGGTTCCCACGAGCCCAGGTGGATATAGCCCCACAGCGCGCCGGCCACGCCCACGATGAACGAGCTGACCGCGAACGCGGTGAGCTTGGCGTACATGGGGCGGATGCCGATCACGGCGGCGGCCACGTCCATGTCGCGGATGGCCATCCATTGCCGGCCGATGGCGCCGCGCACCAGGTTCTTGGCCAGCAGCGAGAACACCGCCACGAACACCAGCACGAACAGGTAGCGCTGCAGCGAGGTGTGCACCGGCAGGCCGAATGCCGTCAGGGGCGGCACCGAGACGCTGCCCGACGAGGAATAATTGGTGAAGAACGCGATGCGCAGGAACGCCCAGTCGACGAAGAACTGCGCCGCCAGCGTGGCCACGGCCAGGTACAGGCCGCGGATGCGCAGGCTGGGAATGCCGAACAGCACGCCCACCAGGGTGGCGAAGCAGCCGCCCAGCAGAATCTGCACCACCAGCGGCATGCCCGGGAAGCGCACGCCGAAGTTCCATGCCGCATAGGCGCCCACCGCCATGAAGGCGCCGGTGCCCAGCGAGATCTGGCCGCAATAGCCCACCAGGATGTTCAGGCCCACGGCGGCCAGCGCCAGGATCAGGAACGGAATGAGGATGGCGCGCAGCAGGTAGTCACTGGCCAGCAGGGGCACCGCCACGAAAGCCACCGCCAGCAGCAGGCCGATGAACAGGCGGTCCTGGCGGATCGGGAAGATCTGCTGGTCGGCGCGATAGCCGGTCTTGAACTGGCCGTTTTCGCGATAGAACATGGTCAGGCTCCCTTAGACCCGGTCGATGATTTTCTCGCCGAACAGCCCTTGCGGACGGAACAGCAGGAACACGAGCGCCAGCACATAGGCGAACCAGATTTCGATGCCGCCGCCCACCAGCGAGCCCAGGTAGACTTCGGACAGCTTTTCGCCCACGCCGATGATCAGGCCGCCCAGGATGGCGCCCGGCACCGAGGTGAGCCCGCCCAGGATCACCACCGGCAGCGCGCGCAGGGCGGCGGTGGACAGGGTGAACTGCACGCCGAACTTCGACCCCCAGATAATGCCGGCCACCAGCGCCACCAGCCCCGCCACGCTCCAGACGATGACCCAGATGCGGTTGAGCGGAATGCCGATGGACTGCGCGGCCTGGTGGTCGTCGGCCACCGCACGCAGCGCCCGGCCGGTGCTGGTGTACTGGAAGAACAGCGCCAGCGCGGCCACCAGCAGGGCGGCCACCACGGCGGCGGTCAGGTCTTCCAGGTTGATCAGCACGCCGCCCTCGAACATCGATTCCAGGATGAAGGCCGGATCTTTGGGCATGCCCACGTCGATGCTGTAGACCGAACTGCCGAAGGCGATCTGGCCCAGGCCGTCAAGAAAGTAGCTGATGCCCAGCGTGGCCATCAGCAGCGTGGTGACTTCCTGGTTGACCAGGTGGCGCAGCACGAAGCGCTCGACCGCCACGGCCAGCAGGAACATCAGCACGGCACTGACGATGAACGCCAGCACATTGGCCAGCAGCAGGTTTTCGAAGCCCAGCCAGGCCGGGATCCATTCGGAAAAGCGCGCCATGGACAGCGCCGCCACCAGCACCATGGCGCCCTGGGCGAAGTTGAATACGCCCGAGGCCTTGAAGATCA
The DNA here is from genome assembly GCF_017356245.1 of Bordetella petrii. Lineage (NCBI taxonomy): Bacteria > Pseudomonadati > Pseudomonadota > Betaproteobacteria > Burkholderiales > Alcaligenaceae > Bordetella > Bordetella petrii. Next base: position 1,274,876 of record NZ_JAFMZZ010000001.1, on the reverse strand, counting down.
GCACGAAGCCCAGGCCGATCAGGGCGTACAGCATGCCGCTCATCAGGCCGCCGAACAGGGTTTCCAGGAAAAATCCCATTTGTTTTCCGCCTTGCGTTCTAGTGCGCCACGCCCAGGTAAGCCTGGATGACGGCCTCGTTGGCGCGTACCTCGTCGGGCTTGCCGTCGCCGATTTTCTTGCCGTAATCCAGCACCACCACACGGTCGGAGATGTCCATCACCACGCCCATGTCGTGCTCGATGAGCACGATGGTGGTGCCGAACTCGTCGTTCACGTCCAGGATGAAGCGGCTCATGTCTTGCTTTTCTTCGATGTTCATGCCCGCCATGGGCTCGTCGAGCAGCAGCAGGCGCGGCTCCATGGCCAGCGCGCGGCCCAGGTCGACGCGCTTTTGCAGGCCGTAGGGCAGTCGGCCCACGGGCGTCTTGCGATACGCCTGGATTTCCAGGAAATCGATGATGTTCTCGACGAACTCGCGGTGGCGGATTTCTTCGCGCTCGGCCGGACCCCAGCGCAGGGCCTGCGCCAGCAGGCCGCATTTCATGCGCAGGTTGCGGCCGGTCATGATGTTGTCGAGCACGCTCATGCCCTTGAACAGGGCCAGATTCTGGAAGGTGCGCGCGATGCCCATCTCGGCGGCGCGGCGCGGGTTCATGCGGGTGTAGCGCCTGCCTTCGAATTCGATGCCGCCCTGCTGCGGCGTGTACACGCCGTTGATGACGTTCAGCATCGAGCTCTTGCCGGCGCCGTTGGGGCCGATGATGGCGCGGATCTCGTGCTCGCGCACATTGAACGAAATGTCGGTCAGCGCCTTTACCCCGCCGAACGACAGGGAAATGTTCTGCAGGTCGAGCATGACCTTGCCGATGCGCTGGTCGCGGTCTGGAGAGCTCATGTCTACGCGGCCCGGGCTGTAATGGAAGGGAAAGTCCTGGCCGCGCGGATTTTCAGGTCGGCGGAAATCTTGCCGGTGCGTCCGTCTTCGAACTTCACCTCGGTCTCGATGTATTGCGATGCCTGGTCCGAGAACAGCGCATCGATCAGCACCCCGTATTTCTGGGCGATGAAGGCGCGGCGCACCTTGCGGGTGCGGGTCAGTTCGTCGTCGTCGGGGTCCAGTTCCTTGTGCAGGATCAGGAAGCGCGAGATCTGCGAGGCGGACAATTTCGGGTCGCCCGCCAGGTCGGCGTTGATCTGTTCGATGCACTCGCCCAACAGCTGGTAGACCTCGTCTTTGCCCGCCAGGTCGGTGTAGCCGGCGTAGGGCAGGCCGCGGCGCTCGGCCCAGTTGCCCACGGCTTCGAGGTCGATGTTGATGAACGCGCAGACGTGGTCGCGGCCGTCGCCAAAGGCCACGGCTTCTTTGATGTGCGGAAAGAACTTCAGCTTGTTTTCGAGGTACTTGGGCGCGAACAGGCTGCCGTCGGCCAGCTTGCCCACGTCTTTGGCGCGGTCGATGATTTTCAACTGCCCGTCGGTATCCAGATAGCCCGCGTCGCCGGTGTGGAACCAGCCGTCGGCATCGCGGGCCTCGATGGTGGCCTGCGGGTTGCGGTAATACTCTTTGAACAGGCCGGGGCTCTTGACCAGGATCTCGCCGTTGTCGGCCACGCGGATCTCGACGCCGCTGACCGGCGGCCCCACGGTGTCGTCGCGCACCTGGCCATCGGGCTGCACGCACACGAACACCGAGGTTTCGGTCGACCCGTACAGCTGCTTCAGGTTGATGCCGATGGACCGGTAGAACACGAACAGGTCCGGGCCGATGGCTTCGCCCGCCGTATAGGCCACGCGCACGCGGCTCATGCCCAGGGCGTTGCGCAGCGGGCCGTAGACCAGCACATTGCCCAGCGCATAGCGGAAGCGGTCCCAGGCGCCGACCGGCTCGCCGTCGAGGATGCGCACGCCCACCCGGCGCGCCAGGTTCATGCAGGAGCGGAACATGAGCCGCTTGAGGCGGCCGGCGTCTTCCATGCGGATCATCACGTGCGTGAGCAGGCCTTCGAGCACGCGCGGCGGCGCGAAATAGTAGGTGGGCCCGATATCGCGCATGTCGATCGACACGGTATCGGGCGATTCGGGATGGTTAACCGTGAACCCGCTGACCAGCAGCTGGGTGTACGAGAACATGTTCTGGCCGATCCAGGCCGGCGGCAGGTAGGCCAGCACGTCTTCCTGGTCGGTAAGCTGTTCCATGGCGGCCACGGCCACCGCGCGATCGATCAGGGCATGGTGGGTCAGCACCACGCCCTTGGGCTTGCCGGTGGTGCCCGACGTATAGAACATGGCGGCGGCATCGTGCGGCTGCACGGCGGCCACGGCCTGGTCGAAAAAACCGGGCCGGGCCCGCGCGTGCTCGCTGCCGGCGGCCTCGAGCTGCTCGTACGAGCGCAGCATGGGGTCGGCGTAGTGGCGCATGCCGCGCGGATCGTCGTAGATGACGTGGGCCAGGGCCGGGCACTGGTCGCGCACGTCCAGCATCTTGTCGACCTGTTCCTGGTCTTCGACCACGGCCACGGTAATGCCGGCGTCTTGCAGCACGTAGACCATTTCCTGGGCCACCGCGTCCTGGTACAGGGGCACGGGAATCGCCCCCAGCGCCTGCGCGGCCATCATGGCGATGTACAGGCGCGGGCGGTTTTCGCCGATGACGGCGACGTGCATGCCCGGAGCAATGCCCAGCGAGGCCAGGCCATGCGCGGCCAGCCGGACATGGTGCGCGACTTCGCTCCAGGTCAGGGTTTGCCAGATGCCCAGGTCTTTCTCGCGTATGGCGGGCCGCGTCCCGCGTACGCTGGCATGCTGCAGCAGCAGGCCGGGAAAGGTGCCGGGCGTGGCCGGCGAAACGCCGGTTGCAGGCTGTGCGTGCGCCACGTTGTCTCCTCCGGTTCGGGGGCCGCCCCGTGTGGCGCTCATGCTGGCGGCATGAGCACCGGGGCGGCCTTGACCAGTTCATTTTCGATATACGGCAGCGTTAAGGTATAAGGTTGGGTTGCGACCGACTGTCATGATTGCGACATTCCAGGAACATTTAGGGTATTCCCGATGCAGCTAGCCGATTCCCTGCACCTTGCCGCGGCCTGGTTCCGCGTCTTGACCGACGCGCAGCAGTCGCGCGTCGAGCGGGACATCGCGGTGCAATCGGCGCAGGCTGGCACGATCATAGAACGCAAGGGCGAACTCGCACAGGTATGGATCGGGGTGCTGGCCGGCCTGGTGAAGGTATCGGTGGGCAATGCCGAAGGCAAGGTCGCCTCGCTGACGGGCGTGCCGGCCGGGGGCTGGATCGGCGAGGGCTCGCTGCTCAAGCGCGAGGTGCGCAAGTACGATGTGGTGGCGCTGCGCGATTCGGTCGTGGCGCGTCTGCCGGCGGCCACCTTCGACTGGCTGCTGGACACCAGCATTCCGTTCAACCGCTATCTGCTGCACCAGCTGAACGAGCGCGTGGCGCAGTTCATCGGCAAGGCTGAATACGACCGCCTGCTGGACCCGGACGCCCGCGTGGCGCGCTGCCTGGCCGAACTGTTCAACCCCCTGCTGTACCCCGGCATGGGGATGCGGCTGGCCATCACCCAGGAAGAAGTCGGCTACCTGGCGCGCGTATCGCGGCAGCGGGCCAACCAGGCGCTGGGCAAGCTGGAAGAAGCGGGGCTGCTTAGGGTGGAATACGGGGCGGTGCGGGTGCTCGACCTCGACGGCCTCAAAGGATATGGGGCGGATGTTTCTGGCGAGTGAACGGGTTTCTCGCCGGGGTAGTGGTCTTCTTTTTTTAAGGCGTTGTTGCGGCGGGGCGCGGTGGGGGGGGCTTCACGGGGCCGGTCGGCCGCCTTCGCAGCCGACACCGCTTCGTCAACCTCGTCGGCCTGCGGCCTCCTTCGGTTTCCCTCGCTCGGCCCCGAGGCGCCCCACCCCCACCGCGCCCCGCCGCAACAACTGGCTTCAACAATGAATTGCCACGCCGCCGGGACGAAATGGGTTCTTGCATTCTGGTGGCTCGCCTGAAAACAAGAGAAAAAGTTTGCAGGGCCGCCGAATGAAGCCGCCCTGCGCGGCTTCATTCGGCATTCGATCAGTGGCATGCGAAAACCGAACGCCCAATAAACTTGACGCCTCCCGAACCTATCCCGCACTATGGCTTCCATCCCCCGGCACCGCGTCTCCCCTTATGTTCGACGAAGCGAAATCCGACCCGTCACTGTCCAAGGATGCCTACGAAGCCCATGAAGCGCGCCTGCGCGTGGCCCTGCTGAAGGCGCAGTACAGCCGGCTCGAGCGCGCCGACCGGGCGCTGCTGGTGGTGGTGGCCGGCATCGACGGGGCCGGCAAGGGGGCCACCATCAACCTGCTGAACGAATGGATGGACCCGCGCCACATCAAGACCATGGCGTTCGGGCCGCCCGAGGCCGATGAGCTCGAGCGGCCGCCGATGTGGCGCTACTGGAACGAACTGCCGGCCAAGGGCCGCACCGGCATTGTGTTCGGGTCCTGGTATGTGCCGCTGCTGCGCGAAGCGGCCCGCAAGAAGCCTCGCCGGCGGCACGTCGAGGCGCATGTCGAGGCCATCCGCCGCTTCGAGGCCGTGCTGGCGGCCGAGGGCGTGCAGATCATCAAACTGTGGTTTCACCTGTCGGCCCAGGCCCAGGCCGATCGCACCCGGCGCCTGCTGGCCAGCCCCGAAACCGCCTGGCAGGTGACCCGGGCCGACCGCAAGGTGCACAAGAAATACCACCGGCTGTGCGACGCCGGCCGCCTGGCCATCGGCCTGACCGATGGCGCCCATGCGCCCTGGACCATCATCCCCAGCGCCGACGACCGCCTGCGCGCGGTGCGCAGCAGCGAAGCCGTGCTGGCGGCGCTGCGCCGGCGCGCCGCGCCGCGGGTGGTGTCCGGCTTTGCCGGGCCGCCGCCCAAGCCGGTGCGCCCGGCCCGCCGGCTCGACGACATCGACTACCAGGCGCGGATCGACAAAGACGACTACGAATCCGTGCTGGGCCTGCTGCAGGGCCGGCTGGCCGAGGCGGCGCGCTCGGGCGCATTCCGCAAGCGCAGCCTGGTGCTGGTATTCGAAGGGCAGGATGCCGCCGGCAAGGGCGGCACCATCCGCCGCGTCACCCACGCGCTGGACGCGCGGCAATACGATATCAACCCCATCAGCGTGCCGGCCCCGCACGAACTGGCGCGGCCTTATCTGTGGCGCTTCTGGCGCCGCCTGCCCCGGCAGGGCCGCATCGCCATCTTCGACCGTTCCTGGTACGGCCGGGTGCTGGTCGAGCGGGTCGAGGGCCTGGCCCGGCCGGCCGAATGGCGCCGCGCCTATGCCGAGATCAACGACTTCGAGCAACAGCTGGCCGGCCATGGCGCCATCGTGCTGAAGTTCTGGCTGGCCATCACGCCCGACGTGCAGCTGGAACGCTTCCGCGAGCGCCAGCAGTCGCCTTTCAAGCATTTCAAGATCACCGCCGACGACTGGCGCAACCGCAAGAAATGGCGCGAATACGCCGCCGCCGCCAACGACATGCTGGCGCGCACCGATTCGGCCCAGGCGCCGTGGCATGTGGTGCCGTCCAACGACAAGCGCTATGCACGTGTGCAGGTGCTGCGGCACATCGTCGACGCCCTGGAAAATTCTCTCTGACCCCCCTTCCGCCCACACACCCATGAAAACCGCCGCGAAATCTCCCGCCGACATCCGCCCCGTGGCCGCCGCCAATTTCGAGGCCTGGCTGCCTTTGTGGAAGGGCTACCAGGCGTTCTATAACGTCGATATCGCCGACGCCGTCACCCGCACCACCTGGGAACGCTTCCTGGATCCGGCCGAACCCATGCATGCCGCGCTGGCCTACGACAACGGCCGCGCGGTGGGCATGGTGCACTGGGTGCTGCACCGGTCGTGCTGGACCGCGGGCGACTACTGCTACCTGCAAGACCTGTTCGTGGCGCCCGACGTGCGTGGCGGCGGCCATGGCCGCGCCCTGATCGAACACGTGTACGCCCAGGCGCGCGCCGTCAATGCCGCCCGCGTGTACTGGCTGACCCACGAAACCAACCACACCGCCATGCAGCTTTACGATCGCATCGCCGACCGCCCCGGCTTCATCCAGTACCGGAAAACCCTGTGAGCGCGCGCGACCCCCACTGCCCGCTGTGCCGCGAAGACGGCGGCGCCCTGCTGTGGCGCGGCGCGCACCTGCGCGTCATCGAAGTGGCCGATGCCGACTATCCGGGCTTTACGCGCGTGGTCTGGAACGGCCACCTGCCGGAGATGACCAGCCTGTCCACGCACGGGCGCGACTTGCTGATGCGCGCCGTCTACGCCGTAGAGCAGGTGCAGCGCGACATCCTGGCGCCCGACAAGGTCAACCTGGCATCGCTGGGCAATATGGTGCCGCACCTGCACTGGCACATCATTCCGCGCTTTCGCGGCGACCGGCATTTTCCCGATGCCGTCTGGGCGCCGCCGCGCGTGGCGGCCGGGGCAGAACCGCCCGACTGGCACGCCCGCCAGGCGCGCATCCAGCAGCTGCTGCCCCGCTACCGCAACCGGCTGGCCGAAGCGCTGAACGCGCTGCTGTGGCACTGAACGTCTCCCCCTGGGTGTCTGACACCCGCTACGCGGGAGTCAGAGACCTGGCGCCGGGCTGCCTCGGGAAGAACCGCCCTCCGGCTATTTGAGCGTTCCCGCTACCACTGGTACCCCACTCCCACCGTTGCGCCCATGTCGCCGCGCGACGAGCCATTGGCCGCCGCCTTCATCACCCAGCTGCCGCTGGACGACACGCGCGAAATGCCCAGCGCGTAGCCCGATTCGCCGTTCCACGCGCCGCCCGCCAGCGACACCATGTTGCGCCCCGGCAGGTACGCCTGCGGCAGGCCTGCGGTGGCCATGGCCGCGGCGACCCCGGCGCGCAGTTCGCGGTCCATGCT